>JBNLDC010000009.1:0-94669 GCA_050304135.1 Chitinispirillaceae bacterium
ATTGTTTTCTTTTTTCGAGTTCTCGTTCATCATCATAGCTTTTTTTTGCATTCTGAATACTCCTTCAAAGGTGTATTCAATAAATAATTTGTTCACGATGTCCTGACACAGATTTGTTCACGATGTCTTGAAACATGCCACCTATTGCCTATTGCCTATTGCCTATTGCCTATTGCCTATTGCCTATTGCCTATTGCCTAAAATCTACAAAAACCTGCTCCCGAGCGCCATCAGAAACAGCACCCAGATAGGTGCCGCAAAAAGGAGCAGCTGCACCAGGAATTTGAGAAACGAAAACCGCGCCGATACCCTGTCGTACTGCACCAGCCGCCGGAGGTTAAAATCGAGGTACTCGAACCGCAACGGTACTTGAATGATATCGTAAACCCCTTTGTCAAGGTAGGGGTAGATGTTTTCCTCCTCTTCACGCGTGGCGGCAATCATGATTTTCGGGTTGAGCGTGTAATACCTGAACATGTGGAAGAGATGCTGGGGAAACCTCGGCAGTGAGGCCGCATCAATAATAACAATCGCCTGTTTATGTTGAGCGAATTTGAGAATACCCTCTTTACGATTTGGTACATAATCAACATAATACCCGTATCCGGTAAGCAGGGTTACCAGCTCATTGGAAAGCGCCTCATCCTGGCAGATCACCAGAAGACGGGTACGGTTTCGGTTAAATTTTCTCATCGGATGCTACCAGGCGGTAAAAACTGCGGGTTTCGTTCATGATCCGTTCCGTTTGACGGCTGCTGCGGTTTTTAATCAGCTGTTTGAGCTCCGAAAGAAGTACCGGGACGTAAATAGGATCGCGGAAAAGAAGAAAGGAGGTTTCCGACGACTGGTTGGCGATATGTTCCGGTATCCTGCATCCGGAATCAACAATGACCACCGCAGGGCACCCGCTGTTATTGAAAATCACACTTGCAAGCTTTACCGTCGACTCAATGGTCGCCTCCGGTTTTTTTTCAATGATCACCACGCTGAAATTGACCGATGCGGCTATGATCTCTTTTTCCGTTACCGGCTCAAAGAGATAAATGTCCTGTTCATAGGCGTTGAGGGCAAAGGGAAGTACGTTGCCGGCCACAAGCACCCCGATGACATCGCGGTTTCCCGGAGGCTCTATTTTGTCACGCAACAGTATAGTAGATACCCGTTCAAAGAAATCGAGCTTATACAGTAACCAGTAGGTTAACATCAGCAGTATCGCGATCGAAAAGATACCTACATACCTGCCTTCAAGATAGCCGATCACCGCACACATGCAGATGGCACTCTGAAACAGAAACAGAATAACCACGGTTTCGGTATGGCTCAGCCCCCGATACATCAACCGGTGATGAATATGCTCGCTGTCGGCAACAGTCATTGATTTCAGAGCACTCAGAAGACTTCTGCTGTTGAGAAACGTCTTTATGAAGCGGCGGATCATCGCGGTACTCAGATCGATAATCGGATACCCTACAATCAGCGGAATGAGCAGAACCGGTATTTTATGATCTTCAACGGAAACCAGCGAAATACTCAGTACCGCACAGATCATCCCGATAAGCAGTGAACCTGTATCGCCCAGAAACACCCGTGCCGGTGAGATGTTGTTGAGGAGAAATCCCGCCAGAAGCCCTCCAAGTATCACCGCCAGTACAACAATCGGGTAGTTATGATCCAGAAAGGCGAACAGTGAAATGGTGCCGAACGCCCCCATGAGTACTGATCCGGCAAGACCATCCAGGCCATCGATGATATTGACCGCATTGGCGACACCCACCAGCCAGAAGATGGAAATCGGAATACCCAGCCAGCCGATTGATATATCAAAACCGAGCAGATGTATATGATCAAGATGAATACCGAGGAGTACAACAATCTCAACAGCAATGATTATTTCTCCGATAAATTTTGCTTTATTCGAAATTTCAAAGGAAACCAGATCATCGGCAAGACCGATCAGAAAAATACTCGCGCAAATAAAGATAAGTGCCGAAAACAGGTTTGAAGGAAGCTGAGGAAGAAAAGGGAGCAGAAATCTCCAGGAACACAACAGCAGTACAAACGAAACCAGAATGGCGAGACCACCCACGCGGGGAGTGATACGCTGATGAACATGCCGTGCTCCCGGCCTGTCGATGAAATACTTCAGCACCGGTGATTTTAAAATAATGACAATACTGAAATGAGTAAAAAGCAATGCGACAAGAAATATCGTGATGACTGTCAATCCGACTGATGGCATATATTCCTCACCACACTCGGTCTGCAGCACATTACCGAATAGTGGTTAATGTAGGTAGTGATAATATCAGACTGCCCGACCGAAACAGTTCCTCTTTTACAATAGCAGTATCGGAAACCAGCTGGTACACCACCGGCAAAGCCGGCATGCACACATCAGCGAAACAGTCGTTTAAATATAACTAGTAGAATAGAGAAAAGAAACTTCTTTTGCCCTGGTCAAACAGAGTATCCTGAAGCAGAATTATTGCAACGGAAATTCACCGCAAACTAACTAGTATCTGTTCAGGATTGGTCATTTCCGGACACTGAGGTGGTCTCTGAGTACATCGAAGGACTCTCGAAGCGATGCACTGAGTTTATCGAAGTGTGACCGGACATCCCCTTAAAATGTGTCATTTCGAGGGGTTCGAGAGCCTCACCCGCCTCTCAATGACCGTTCTGGAAGAAACTGTGCAATTTTAAACAGAAACCAACTAACGGACATGGTCCCGTCGTCTCTTGACCCATCCGGCACCCACCATCACCAGAAACCAGCAAACGAACAGTGTAATTGCCGTTGTCTCAGGGGTACCCAATGCGGATGAACCCATGGCCTGGACCGAAGCGATAGAACCAAAGACAGCAAGGGAGACGACCAGCAGCATGGTTTGTAATGTTTTCATTGTAATCCCTTCGCAAATTTAGGTGGCCATAAGATAAGCGGAACGATCGATTTTTCATAATTACATTTTGGATACATTTTTAGTATATTGATGATCAGATCTTTAACTGGTTTGAAATCAGGTTGTTTTCTCTGAACGAATTACAATAAGCACGTCATTTTTTTGGTGTGGAGAGCGGGCTCTCACCGGTAGTTGCTCAGGTTTCAAATAATTTTGTACCACAACCCTTCGGGAACTTCACTGTTGAATAAGCCCGGAAACGATTCCTCAGACAAGGAATTTGTCATCTCAGGCCAATTGCTGAAATTCATCTATGCCGCTATGCTGCATTCCCTGCCTTTGGCAACTATACGTCTCTTTTGGGATACCTACTGCAGCCAGATAAATGGACCGGGCGAAAATCTCCCGGATGGATACCGCCAACTATGGGATGGTTCTCATTCTCCGGATCTCTCCAGTATCGACTCTATTGCACGCGAGCTTTTTGCTCCCTCAAATGCAGCGTACGAGGGACATGTAACCTACCTTTCAGTTCTGCTCGAGCACTATCACTGTACCCTATCGGTAGTTCCTTCGGTTGCCGCAAAGTGGATAGCGCCGCTGCTGCCCCAATTCATCGCCTGCTCAGATGCTCATGATTTTCTTCTCCGAAAGGCTTTGGCGGATGATACGACTTCACCCTTCGGAACAGAACGATGGACCGTATCCGTTTCGTCCGGAAAAAACCGGTACACTGCTGTCTCGATTATCGGGGAACCGGATACAACAAATTCAGATACTACAGCAAAACGACAGCATTACAGTAACGAACTATTATTCTCCCTTTATATTCGCTATCTGCCTCGCCTGTTTGGGTTGCAACCATTCAATTCCGTAGCCATTGCAGCCGACCAGCGACCGCCGGAGCTTCTGCTGCCCGGCATAGTACTGTCGGATGGTACCTGTTTCTATAAAGGTGAAGCTATTGGAAGCTGTGTGCCGTTTCGTGAATGCCTGCGGGGATATCCGGAAGAGAGGAGTATAACGGATCAGCAATTACTCTCGACACCGGTACTAATAATTGAAAAAGATGTCCGGCAACCGGGAACAGCAAATACCGGATTACGGAAAGAGTGCTGTTATGGTGCACCGCTCACCATCTTTCGAACCGGATATCAAGGAACCGATGTACCGACAACGGAGCTGCTCCCGCTGCTTATCACCACACTACTCAGTAATGACAGTGACTTCTGGAACGAGGCCGAGTGGCGCCATGCCGAACTCCTTCGTGAAATCACCACCATGGTGGTAGTGCGGTACTTTAAAAAGGAAAAAAAAATAACTCTTGACGACAGGCGAATCGCCTCGATGGTTCCAGCCGCTATCCTCGCCTATCTCCTGATGCAATTTACCCGGAACAACCGCCTGGAATTCGAGTATCAGGAACTGCTTCGGAATACCGATTGTACATTCGATACCCTTACCCCGAACCTTTCCATCCGGGTCAGGCGCCTTGCAGGAATACTCGAGAAAAAGTTCCCTTCCATAAAAATACACCCTACCGGGCGAGGGACATTTTCACTCTCAGTGAATTGTAACTTGAGATTTATGGAGATGTGACCTCTTCCATAACCCGGATTTAAGTAATCAAAATCTACAGTTTTCCCTGTATTCACACACCATAGAAATATCTTCTGCGCTTAAACGCGCCGTTGTATCTTATATATTATGACCTATCTCTTTTTCATCATCCTTACCGGCTCAATCGGTGTCCTTGCCGGGTTCATTGTCGGCGCCAAATCAAAATGGCCGCTTGGCCGGATTATTCTTCCCGTACTTGCCGTACTGTTTTACGCTGCTGCATATACACAGTACCTTGCTTCATTTGACGCAAATTTAACGGTAAAATCCATCTGGTTACGAACTGCCGTTGCTCTGCACGTGCTGATTGCCTGGAATCTGCTGGAACTTACCGTGAGTTTTCTCGGCAAAGACGGTATCGGTCAGCGGTTCACGCTCCACCGTGAACCCCTCCGCATCCGGTATCTCTGGCGCCCCCTGATTCTGGTTGTAATCGGAACGGTGGTATGGGCTCCCTGGTTCACCTACCAGCAAATGGAAACGAACATTATTGTCAGAATTACTCATACCGGAGAACTACTGTTTACAGTCCTGTTCGGTTATTATCTGCTGATACTCTATATCACCGAAAAAATATTCCGCAACACCACCCCGGTGCAGAAACGGGTCTTTACTCTCTACCTGGCATCTACCGCACTTATCGCCCTCGGATCAATGATCCTGTTGGTAAGGATTCTTTTTTACCGTGAAGTGAATTTTGAAACCGTTCAGATTCATGCGGCCCTGTGCGCTATTTTCTTCCCCGGCATGCTGATAGGCCTGGTGAAATACCGGCTCTGGCAGGAGCAGATTGTTATCGACCGGGGGATGATTCATACCTCATTCACCTTTCTCTTTTTCGGTATTTTTCTCATTCTGCTCGGAATCATCGCCTCTGTCGTCCGGTTTCTGGGAATAATATTTACACAGTTCGAAGAGTTTGTAATTCTTTTTTCGTTTATTTTCGTCAGCCTGATTACCATTTTTTCTCCTCAGATGCGCAGGACCATTACCGGACTCACACGCAAATACCTGTATAAAGCAAAGTATGACTACCGCGATCAGCTGCTGAGACTGCATCAGACCCATCAAACGACCGGCAACATTCGCCAGACCGTCTGGGCGTTCATCGATAATCTTCGGTTCACCATTCTGGTAAAAAATGCGAGTATTTTTCTTCTCAATCAAAATGAAAACCTTTTTATACAATTCGAGGAACCGAATCACCCGATCAGAGAGAAACTTTTTTTCCGGCAGCATTCTCCTCTGGCGAAACTCTTCAGCGAAAATACCACCGAGCTGATTGATGTAGATAACCCTCTTATCGATGAGGCCAAACTGGCTATTACCGCCGAAAAAACCATTCTTGAAAAAGCGGCAATATCACACCTTTTTCCGATCCGTCACCGGAACATACTGCTCGGAATTCTCGGTATCGAGGCAGGCAGGCGTATATTCGACACCGAAGACCTCATGCTGATTTCAATGTTCTGCGAATCCATCGGTACCGCCATCTATCGCGACTCGATTCAGCACGAAAACATCGAACGGAAACAGTTTGAATCATTCACCCACATGGCATCATTCATTGTCCACGATATTAAAAATCAGGTGGCAACGCTCTCCCTTGTTACCAACAATGCCAGGGCAAACATCGACAACCTCGAATTTCATCCGGTACTGCTCCGGTCACTTGAGAACTGCTCCTCCAACCTCAGTACGCTTATTGCTAAACTGCAGTCTCCACCTAAAAAAGAAACCCTTGCAGTGACTGACTGTGACTGCAACGAGGTTGTTTCCCGGGTTGTCGAACAGACGGGATCATCGCTCCCGCTGAATATCTCCCTTACTGAAAAATCCGGAACCATATCTACGGTCAAGGCTGATGCGGACGCACTGTTTTACGTTCTTAAAAATCTGATTATAAACGCGCTGGAAGCTATCGGCACCCGGCAGGGAAGTATACGCTGTACTACCGGTAAACTTACCGAATTGGTGCAGGATGATACCTTCGACCTGAATCTGATCCACACCGATCAGGGAAAATTTTCCGTATTTGTTGTTGTGGAGGATAACGGACCGGGAATGACCGCAGAATTCATTGAGCAGCGACTTTTCAAGCCTTTCAATACAACCAAAGACAAAGGTATCGGAATCGGACTCTACCAGTGCAAAACTCTCATCGAAACCATGGGCGGCCGTCTGCTTTGCTCGTCGGAACCGGGAAAGGGTACCCGGTTCTGTATTCTGCTCTGACGCTTCACCGCACTGAATAATGCGGTGGAGGAAAACAATAGGCAATAGGTAATAGTAAAGCACTATCCACTACCCACTACCCTTCATTTCTCCTCCGACAATCGAGCGATCTCTTTTTTAATCTCGTCACCGGTAAGTTGAGCCGTTAGTTTCTGATCTTCGGCCCGGCACTGCAGTGCATCCTCCAGATACCGTTTCGCCTTGTTGGCATCGCCCCGCTTTTCCCAGGCACGCGAAAGATATATCAGCAGCCGCTTCTGCGAAAGTGCTTTACTGTTTTTTTCCAGCAGTGCTATGCAGTCCTTCTCTTTTCCGGCTTCCGCAAGTATCGCGCTGTACGTGTCGAGAATATGCAAGTTTCCCGGAGCAAGTGCGTAGGCTTTTTTCGCCATCTCGAGTGCCGGTGAAAGGTCGGATGCTCCGGAGGTCATGATCGTCCATGCATTGTTGTTGAGCACTACCGCCATCTGGAGACTGTCCTTGAAGAGTGAATCAGCCGCCGGATCTTCGATCATACCGGTATACATATCGGTTGCTTTCTTGTACTTACCCGACTGAAAGTACATCTCCGCAAGCTGCATTTTCAACAGCGGTTCATTGCGCTCTTTTACCGCTTTTTCGTACGCCTCGATCGCTTTAGTGGTATCTCCGAGACCCTTCCATGCAGTTGCCTCGATTGCTTTGGTTTTCACCTCAGGGAGCATTGAGGTTCCTATATCATCGAGCACCTTGCGGTACTCCTTTTTCAGCAGAAGCAACGTGAGTTTGGTGAGTTCAAACCGCTCCTCCTTCGGGTAGGCGCTGCTGAGCTGCCGGGCAATGGCCAGTGCCGAATCGATCTTCTCTCCCTTGATCGCGAGCAGGAGTCCTTTCCACTTGAGCCCGATGTCGTTACTGTACTGCTGTTCAAGGAGCTTCTGGGCAGCTTCACTTTTTTCGATGAGATCTTTTTTAAGGGTCAGGTTGCGGAACAGCTCAAGCGACTGCCGGGAAAAAATTCGTTTACTGTGCATGAAGCTGATTGTTTTAAGCGCCTCGTCTTCATTGCCGGCAAGTGCCATCACCCGTGCCCGCTCGGCAACAATCTGTGGTGACCAGAGCACGACCCCCGGCAGGCGGGAGTAGAGAGCAGCGGCCTCTTTGTACTTCTTTTTCATCATTGCGGCCCGGGCGGTAAATACGGTGGTAACCGGATCGGGGGGTAGTTGCGCTGCAGCCTCTCTGAGGAGCCGATAGGCTGCGGTGTCCTTATCAAGAAACGACTTAATAGCCGTAAAGATATTTTTACCCTTCTCTTTAAGAACGGTATCGGCAGGAATATTCTCAAATAGAAAATCGAGTCCCTTCTTGCGACCGGTCACCAGTGCCTGGTAGATCCGCAGGGTATGCAGACGGTTGTCGATAACCGCTTTAGTGGTCGCGGCTCCCGGGCCCGATGGACGGGCCAGCAACGGTTCGGCCTCTTTGCCTCGTCCATTGAAGATTAGGTAGGTTGCCTGCTCTATTCTAAGCCGGTCATTGTAATTGTTACTTGCCGCAACCTCGGCGAAAAGCCGGTCGGCATCGTTGTACTTGTACTGCATCGCAAGGAGCGATGCCAGCAAACTGTATCCTTCGGCATCAAGTTTTTTTGCATCTTTACAGGAATAAAGAAACTTTTCAGCTTCGACAACCTTTCCCTGTTTCACCAGCGTTTGCGCTATTTTGGGGCACAGGAAACTTTTTCCGGTCTTTTCAAATTCACCATTCCAGAGATCATACGCCTTTGCGTATTCTCCGAATGAGAAATACAGCTCCGCCTTGAAATTATCCGTTGCAACACTGTCGGGCAGTTCACTGAACAGCGACAGCGCGTATTCAAGCTTCTTCGCTTTGTCAACATGAAACGACAGCTTCACCAGCATCGAAAATACGACAGCGTTTTTCTGCCCCTTCTCCCAGGCGAACTTTGTGTACATGAAGGCTGAATTCTGATCCGGCGCCGTCTGCGCGGCGGCAAAATAATACCGGGCACTGTCGGGTGCCTGTTTCGCAGCTTTTTTAAAGGATTTGAATGCCTGCTTCACCTTACCGGCCTGAGCCAGTTTGACGCCGTTTTCGTACGACTCACGGGCAGATCCGCCGATACCGCAAAAGGTGAAAAGCAGCAGCACTCCTGCAACGAACCATTTACCATACTGTTTCATAAGAAAAAGACCTCCGGCTTGATGGGGGGATATCATTTCATAGGTTAAATAACATGTACATTTATAATGTTCACTAAAAACTGAAAATACTCCCTATGGCAAACGGTAGCAAGTAATCAATCTGCTATATTGTTCTTGTTTAAAAGAAATGAAATAAGTCGATGTCATTCCCGCGACAAGTGGTGAGTATATCAAACCAAGGCGGGAGCATGGAGCTCATCGACAAGCACAGGGTAAACTCCGCGTAATAGCCTGCAAAACGATACAGCACCATAATCAACACTGGGATGAATAGCGTGACAATCCAGTCATTTCGACCGTTTTTACTCTGGATTCCCGATAAAAACGGTACGATTTTTATCCTAAAGAAGTAGAATTTGGCTCGGAATCTTCTTTTTCCGGTTTGTTTCGAAAGGTCCAACGCCCTGATGCACCTGACTGTAAGGACGTTCAATTGAACGTCCCTACGATTCGGTACGTAATTTGCCGATCGCACACATTATTTTATTCAGACAAATCCCTACTACCAACATGTGGAGTTTCTTATGCGTCCTCCGTTTTCGCTTTACAAATCAGCTGTCGACGGTTTCGTTACCGACGATTTCATTGAACGGATTGTTGCAGGTATCAACAGAAAAGAACAGTTTTCCACCTGCACCGCACTGTTCTCGCCGGTCGACACCCCGCGGGAGGCAATGCTCAACCGGTGCCGTGAACATTCCGACAGAAATCTGGAAAAGAGCGACCTGCGGCGCCTCTGCTGGCTGCCGCCGCTGCGGTGCCGTGAGATGTTCACCATCGGTAATCTCAGCCTCGCCCTGCTCTGGCATATCTACCGGTCACTCCCGCCGCAGGTGCTTGCCGATGAAAAAGTGATGTATAAACTGGGAAAAATCAGCGTCACACTCCCAACCCTGACCGACAAGCTTCCCCGGACCGGAAGCACCCTGGGGCTGGAAAAATCGCGACATGTCTCGATCACCGCCAAGGCATTTCCTCCCGATAAAAAATCCTCGGTCTCCTCCATTTTTTCCGCCTGTGAGCAGATTAATGATCTTTCCGAAACGTTCCGCAGCCTGGGTAATCAGATTGCTCAGGCGGGAAATTTCGATGCTCTGGTGGTACCGATTTCCGATATTGATCTCTGCCTGCCTGAACAGGCGGTCTCACTGCTTTTTGCCATCAAAAACTTTATGTGCTCCGATACGATATCCATGGTAATAGCAGCAGATCCGGAGATTCTTTCAAATTTTCTTATTTCAATATATGATAACTCATTAACCGCAAAACAGGGTTCGGTAACCCTTACCACACTGTTTGATGATCGGGTCTATCTGCCAACACCAAATCTTGAAAAAATGTTGGAAGTTATTGATAACAATCTTACTACAAAACAGATTACCCGAATAATCAATCAAATTGCTACTAGCGGAATTTTGAGCAGAATGACCACACCAACCATGATTCACCGAGGTTTCAATCGATATAAGTATTTTATTGATAATTTGTTACATAATATATCGCCGAAGGAGCATACTGTTGGACTGCTGCTGTTCCTTTTTGGAATCATCGATCCGGAAACAATGCAAACGCTGGCGATATTACCCGATCTTCAACAACTTATCAACACGATACGAACAAACTTCACCCTGCAGCCGTCAGTTGATACAGGTGAAATCAGTATTGAAGAACCGGAGGAGAAAACGGTTCCGGAGATAACCGAACATGCTGATAGTACTGAATATTTCCCCGAACGGTACCGGTCACTCATGGTGAAAAACAGTAATTTGCTGACGAACGTGCTTTTAGCACTTCCTCCGGCAGTTTCAGATTCTGCGATTTCACGATGGATTGTTGATGCGGCACCGTTTACATGAAAGCGCTGATTGTTTAAGCGTTCCCTCAGTATAACTCTGTTTCAACATCCCCTCTCAGGGCACAGCTTCACTTCAACCCATGCAATAATCTGGTAAAGCACTGAATTACTATAAATTACGCATTCAATCCATTATTACCTGCCACTGCGAACACCTATCATAATCGGCTTGTTTTTCAATTGGTTATAGTATAAAAACATAACGTAGGTACCATTACCAACAATCCGCCCTTTCCGGTTGGTTCCATCCCACTCCAGTCCGAAATGCGGATTACCGACTCCAGTAATCGGCTGCAATAGCCTCACGGCAATCTGATTTCCCACTTTATCATAGATAACCGCCCGAATCGATATGGAATCGAGCGCCACCGGAATTCGTGAAACCGGTGTCATTTTCAGTTTGAACTGCTCAGCCGCCATCGGATTAAACGGTACCGGCCCGAAGGTGAACCGGAACATATCAAAGGTAAGACCTGGTATCCCCACCGTCACTGCAACCCGACGGTTCAGCGGAGAAGTCTGACTGTTCCCCTTGAAATCGGTTACCATCGCTTCCGGCTGCAACCAGATACTGTCTCCCGCCTGCGGATAGGAAACCCCTTCCGCTCTTCCATAGAAGAGATACTCGCGCTGGTTGATCAGCCGCATACCGCTAACTCTGAAGGTATACTCCTGACCGGTAGAACCGCTGCGCAGATTGAATGCTGTGATCGGAGTTGACGGATCAATGAGAACCGTTTCCGAAAAAAGTATCCGCAAGGTATCAACTACTCCCGAGAGGGTATCGCCGTTGAACAGATTGAAACGGGCAGTGGCGATTACCGGTGCAGCGCTGTCGGATGCGGGGGCATACACCGTATCTGCGGAATACTCCGGGTGCAGTACGTAACAATCCATGGTCCCCGCAGTTATGATCTCCGTTCCGGTGACCGACTCATCAACTGCTACAGTAACACCGTTTGCCGCTCCTGCAGCAGCAATCCGGTCACTCTGTACCGTAACACGCAGATAATCATTCCATCTGAACAGGGCCACCATCCCCTCAGATGTAACCGGTTTGTTGAATAGAAGAGTCACCCGGTCAACAACGCCGTTGTAATCGGTATCATGATACCAGGCTGAGGTGATCTGCGGTGGAATCGCCCTGATGATAATCGGCACCCCGCGGTTGTTGCTATGGGGAAGATTGCCTGAAATATCGGTCAGTTTTGATGCACTGTTGAGCCTCAGGGAATCTCCGGCGGTAAATTGAAGGTCTCCCGCATCAACAATAACCGTGAAGGTGCCGGATTGTTCACTCATCAACCCGATAATCTGCAGCGGGATATCACTTCCCCCTCTGCGCAGCAGCAGCGCTGTTCCTTCAAGAAATTCCGCTTTGATCCGCTCCGAAAAAGTAAACGTCAGGGTATCGTACCCGGAACCCAACCGTTCCATTGCGATCGCCTGACCGGTAAGTACCGGACCGATACTGTCGTTGAGTTGAAATGGTGATGTCCGTACCAGTCCGCCGCTGGTAAGATAGGAGGTTCCTGAACCGGTCAGCGATGATGCAAATCCGGTCACTCCGTTTGCAAGCGGTGTCGCAAATACCGCAGACATCGCGGTACCCGAAAAAGAGAGGGTCGCTGTTGACGGCTTTGCGGTTACTACTGTTGCGGCAGTGGGGAAGGCGATGCTGATCGAATCAACCGCCTCCGTTAGAACACTGTTGTACTGGACCGTCAGCAGATCCGCGCTGCCGTCGCCGTTGGTATCCTTGAGCCACCCCAGGTAGGCGAGGGGATACGATGCCTTACTGTAAAGGTAAACCTCCGACGAATCGGTCTCGTCGGTTGGATCGATATACCATATCCGCACCCGGTCACCGCCGTTCATGGCAATCTCCTGCGGACCGGTCGACGAGGGCTGACGGTTCGCAACCGAAATCGCCTGCACCGTCTGGAAAATCCCGGTTGAATCACCGGTCTCCCGGCACACAACCGCGATTGAATCATCGTTGATCTCATTTTTTATCCAGACAATTACCTGATCCACCGCCTTGGGATCCTGATTACCGTTGCGGTCGGTTACCACCACATGGAACTTTGTAGTATCCGGCCGCGCGGTATCACTTATCGGTTGCATCAGCTCATCACGCAGCACCAGCAGTGATGGATACTGTTTCGCCCCCTGAAATTCGACAAAAAAACTGTGATTGGAAACCGCGCAGCCATAGCACTCCTGACAGGTTGCCGGTGGCCCCGAAAACAGGGTGATGTCAACATTGTTTCTGCCGTTCTGCACCGGAACCGGAATCGTGAAGTCGTACCGACCGAGGGTTTTATTCCAGGTGAAGAGCGACTGGGGCACCGTCTGCCGGACACCGTTGACCCAGATATCGTTGAGCGTACCGTCGGTTGGTTCTACTTTTGCCCACCCCGATACCGGAACCTGTCGGATCGGCCGCTCGTAAAAAACGTAATCAGCGGAGGGATTGGAAAGGGGGGAGGTGACCTGTGATTCCATTGAATAAAACGTCTTCTTGGTTTTAAGCTCCTCCTGTGAGGGAGAGTACCCCCACACATACTCATTTTTCCGGTAAATGGTAACATAGTAGTTGATCGGCTGTTGGAAGTAACTGTTATCCACCTCATTTTTCGGCAGTACCGGTACTCCGGGAAAATCCATCGGATCGCCGTTCGCCTTGCTGTGTGGTCCGAAACTCCAGTCCCTGTCGGTTATCTGATGCTGCGGCGCCTCGTCGAGAAGATCCTGATGCCGGTCCGGTTCCCAACGCACAAAAACAACATCAAGCCGGATCCGGGACTGGGATCGCATCTGTACTCCCCAGAGCGGCAGTGCAAAATAATAGGCGTACGTTCCATCGGCGGGATCGTAGGTATCGGGCATTTTTGTGGGTTTCTGGGTGGCCAGGTTGTCCCAGATCGCCCGGCGAAGATCCCCGGTAATGGTGTCCTGAAATCCGTCGGCACGGTAGAGCACCATGATATCGATACGGGCGCCCAGATCGTTTTCAAATCCCTCCTGAGCTCTGAAATAGAGCCGGACCTCGAGTGAATCGTACTCTTTGACATCCTGATTGACGATATTGACTCCCACCGCCGGCTTGTCCGACCAGGTGTAGCGCAGGGTCCGCACGTCAAAATTGACATGCTCTACGGGTGTGGTGAAGGTGTAGAGCTGCCCGTTGTTGTCGTCGCGCGAATCGCCGGATGCAACATAAAAATAGTAGGTTGTTTTTTCCTTCAGGTTACCGATCTTTACATAGTGAAATCTGACCGGATGCCCCGCAACATCACCACTTTGCACGGTGGTGGGCGGGCGCTCTTCGCCGTAAGTAACCCTGCTGTCAAATTCCCCGTTGGGGGTGTACCAGAATATTTCAGCACTGTCGGAGGTGATCTTGCAGACTTTCACATTGGCGATATCCGCATTGGAGGGACAGTTCTGCAGTGTGGTAAAGGTAAAGGGCACAAGATTTTTATCTTCGTCGAGATATTTGATGATCGAGTCCCTGCCGAAGAGATCAGCAACCTGCACATCAAAATTGTAGACGGTTCCATTGGTCAGATTCGACAGGGTGAACCGGTGAAACACCCCCGTGGTGTCCGACCGCGCTGCCTTATCCGGGGCGAGTCCAGTGCCGTACCGCACGGTTGCCGTCCCGAATCGCGACTGGCGTACTTCAATGATCGCCTCATCACAGCCGACATACACGATTCTGACGGTGGCGGAGGGCGCCCCGATGGTGTCCTCCTTTGCAAGACCGATCACCGGCATCAGAATATTGGTGGTGCCGTCGATACCCGTTTCGGAGTAATGGTATTCGACCCATTGTTCCTCGTAAAGATTGGTTCCCGGCATCGGCTTGTACCCGCCCTGCAGCGCTCCCACGGGAGGTCGGTACGAATAAAAAGCACCGGGAACGTTTTTTCCTTCAGGATTGGCGGCACGGTGGTGCGGATGATTGAAATTCTTCTCGCCAACACCGTAAATCATGCTGATATCCCATGGATTCACACCTACCATGTAATCAAGCATCCGTACCATAATGGTTTTAATGGTATCTGCTTTCCAGTCAGTTGTTGCCGGTGTGGTCGGCAACGCCAGCCCCTGAATGCGCTTTGCCACATCGTAGTAGTAATACATATCGGTGATATTGCCCGACTGATAGCGGTTCCATACCCACTCCATCTGCGTATGCATGGTAAACCACGGAAGGTCATATTTCACCATTGAGGGAACCCATTGAATTCCCTCGGGGAGAGGAATCGATTGTGCACCGAGACCGACCGACGAGAGATTGGCCATCAGATTGACCATCGTCTGCTCGATAAGGGTAAGACGTTCCTGCTCCGTAAGAGCCAGATTGGTGCAGAGAGCCTCATCTTCAAGAATCAACCGGTAAAATCCCCAGAGTACATGCGTCTGAACGGAAGCCCAGTCAGTGTTTGCCGTTGTTTTGGTAAATAGCGGATCATTCTGGGTGAACCATCCACCCTGAAACAGTTTAGGAAACGTCGGATTCGCTTTCACACCGATGGTTTTATCAAAACAGAGATCATCAAGATACTGTCGTTCACCGGTAGCCCAGAGCAGTGCAAGACAACCGAACGCCGCATCATCAGCAACGATCGTCGCACCACTGTAGGCGGAAGTATTGGTGGCATCCATCCTCGGTTTCGTGAACGCATAAA
The DNA here is from genome assembly GCA_050304135.1 of Chitinispirillaceae bacterium. Classification (GTDB taxonomy): domain Bacteria; phylum Fibrobacterota; class Chitinivibrionia; order Chitinivibrionales; family Chitinispirillaceae; genus JAFGNB01. The sequence goes on from JBNLDC010000009.1 coordinate 15,521, forward strand.
TTGCTTTCGCTGCAGTAATGCAGCGATCCGCGTATGCCGCATCGTACGGGCGGATTCGTTTTGAAACAAACGCAAGATTCGCCGCATATTTACCAAGGTAATCGGTGGTCACCTCATTGCGGGCACATCGCGGAGGACCGCCTTGTGCCGCAGGCATCATATCCTGATTTTCCGGACGCCCCCACCATGAATGGTCATCACCGCACCCGGGATTTCCGAATCCGCCAATCGAAGTGATCATATTAGCTATCTGCCCCCCGGCCTTGTCGTATGATTGCAGGATGAAATCCGCCCCGTGCTTAGCTTCGTAAAGAATGTCGGGTATACCATCGGTCACCAGAGTGATACCCTGATCGGCACTGTAGACATCGGCATCACGGTCGGAAAATACCGCGGCGGCCAGGCCAAGCACCGCAGCCGTATAGCTCATGGTTGCACCCTCCTTGAGGTGGTCACCGCAGTCATGCCACCCGCCGGTTACCGCATCCTTCAGGTGACACGGTGGATGAAACCACGACTGTGAATCACCGCAGCGGTTGACACCGTAGAATTTAAGGAGTGCATCACGCACCCAGCTGTATACCCGCTCATCAATGACAAACGGATGTGACGTTGCGTTTCCCACAACGATACGGTAGGTACCCGGGGGAAGATCGGGAATGATCCCTTCCGAAAGCGGTCCGGAGTATTCCGGGCTTTCGATGATATAGCGGGTATCCCCGCCGTAAACCAGCTGAGCATTATTCGATGCCCTGATTTCAAGCTTACCGGAGGTTGAAAGACCAATGGAACGTAAGGTTCCGTTCCCGACCGTTGTTCCGGCCTTATTGATTATCGTGAATGTTGAAGCGGAACCGAGAAAATAGAAATACTTGGTATCCTGTGGCCGATACCCCGCCTGATTAAGCCGAATCGGTGAAAAGATCAGATTGAGTGTATCACGCGGCAACTGGTCCATGGTATCCGGGAGCGGATTGGCAATCGGTGCATACGGAAGTGGATCGGTAGAGAGCTGTGCCGAAACCGTTAACGATAGTATACCGATGATTATACACAGATACGATATCCTGCCTGCGGGATGATTCGTCATGGTGAGTCCTGCCTTCGGGCAAAAAATTGATTATCTATTACTTTATTCTACTTTGGTAGAATAAGAAAAAACAGTAGCTATACATTGTACCTGATTAGAACTATAACATATTAAAAGATAAACAAATAACACGTTTTTTCCGGAATACACATCCGACCAGTTTTTGAAAATTAATTAAAAGCGTCCAAATCAGAATGGAAGCACTACCGAAAAACAGCGAATCTGACAAAGTGCTTATAATAGGGGGTACTATATTAGTACAAACCACGGGATATGATGTTCATTACTGCCGGCAGCGGAAAAAAACATTATTTCCGTTTACCGGTCACTAATATGGTGCAATGCCAAAAAAATACCCTCCGCTGGATTTCAAATCAGCAGAGGGTATAAACATTGTAGTACTTCACCCACATACAACTGTGGCTATATTGTCTCCTTCTGCTGCCTGAAAACCGCAAGTTTCGATTCCACCTCGCCGAGCAGAAACCGCAGCTCCGAGGTCTTTTCCACCGCCTGCTGAATCCGCTCCTCCTCGGAGGTGAGATTGGACATCGCCGCCTTGATATCCTCCATCAGAATCGTCAGACTGGTAATCCGGTTCTCGGCATCTTTGATCATCTGTTTTTCTCCGGCGAGTTCACGCATCCGTTTTTCGACCGAAAGCGCCGTTTTATTCATATCATCAACCTGATTGCCGACCTTTTCAATCTCCTTGGCTCTGCTGTTAATCATTTCGATCTGTTGTGTTGAGCGGTCGATAATCTCGCTGAGTGTATCGATTTTCTTCTGGGTGGTATTGACCAGATCCCGTCCCTTGTCGATCGATTCAATCCTGATTTCCATATCGGCAACCACGGTATCGATATTGCCGATTCTCGTATCAATAAGTTCGATTTTATTGGTCCTCCGGCCGATCTGCTCCATCTCGGCACGCAGGTGTTCAAGAGTTTTTTCCACGGTACCGAGCTGATCTTCGGCTTGTCCTATTTCTCCACGGTAATTCTCGATTTTATCAATTGCCGCAGTGATCTTGTCCCTGACGTTCTCGAACCGGGCATGATGATCTCCCATGGTGGTATCCATCTCGTGCACTTTTGACTGAAACTGGTCGATGTTGTTACCCGCCTGACCCACCAGTTCCTCGAGTTCCTTGCGCATCGAGACGATTTTGTTCTCTTCGCCCAGAAGCACCTGTTTCTCTTCCGTCAAACGTGTCATCATGTTTTTCACTTCAAGTGACTGCACCGATATCGCCGAGAGCTGCTCCGTGACATCCTCGACCACCTTCTGCTCCTTGCTGAGACTCTGAATTTTCATATTGATGTCTCCAAGCAGATAATTGAGCTGATCGAGTCGCTTCTCTGTTTTGTCGATCATCGCCTTACGCTGGAGCTGCGATTCAATCCGTTCGTCAATCTCCGAAACCATATTCCCGAGATTACCGATCTTCTTCTCCACTTCGGCAAGAATAATGGCCTTTTCCTCCGTCTGACGGATCCGTTCACCGGTCGAATCGGAGATCAGTTTCAGTTCCTCGATTTTCGCGGCAACCGATTCCACCTCCTGCTCATTCTGACTGAGCTCTTTAATCTTCCCCTCAAGTTCCGCGATTCGTTCAAAATACTGTTCAATGTTTTTATTACTGACGTTCATCGATTCACGGTGATCATGAAGCAGCTCTTCTTTTTTCACCGTATCTTCTATAAGCAGCCGCAGATCACTGATCCGGGTTTCGAAGCCCTCAACCAGCTTCTCTTTCTCAACCGCGGTTTCGATACGTGAATCGATCTCGTCAATCTGTCCTTCAATTGAGGTGAGCCGGTTACTCATCTCATCAACCGTCTGCCACTCCTGAGTCACCTCTTCGATTTTTACCCTGATTTTATCAGCGGCCTTTTCATACTCAAGCACCTGATTACGGGTGTTTTCAATAAGCTGCTGATGTTTGGTGAGAGTATTGAGCACTGCATCGGTATTTTTCGCCACGGTGTGAATCTCATGCACCTTTTCACTGACCTGATCAATGTCCCGGCTGTACCGTTTGAAATCAACCAGTTTCGCATCAAAATTCGAATCAAGCTGCCGAATATCCTCAATCTTTTTATTGATCTGATCTTTCAGCAGATCGAACCGGCGTATCTCGTCAATCGAATTCTGGCTCTGCTGCAGCATCATTTCGATACGCCCGATATTTTTTTCCGTTTTTTCCAGAGAGGCGAGTTTTCCCTGTACCTGTTTGAGGTCGGCATCGATCCGCCAGGTGAGCGAGTTGAGCCGTCCCGCCTCCTCGTTGGCTTTGTCGACAACCACCCGCTGATTCTCCAGCGATTTTATTTTCGACTTCACGTACTCCGACAGACTGTTGAGATTGTCAATGCGTTCCTTGATAATACGGAAACGGTCCACTTCCCGGTCAAGCTCGGTCATTTTTTCCTTGAGGGTATCGGAGACCGCGACGGCACTCTCCATTTCCGTTCGGGTTTTTTCCACCGACTCGTTGCAGGATGCAACCTTCGCATCCAGCTGCTCAACGGATTTGAGGGTCTTTTCCTGTCGCTCCTCGACATTTTTGATCAAAGCGAGTCCGTCGGTCACCGCCGCCGATCCGCCCGAAGAGAGTTTCTCCAGCAGCAGATCCACCTTTTTCCCCAGATCATCAATGAACTCTTCACCCCCGGAAATCCGCTCAACCGTATCGGCAACCGTTTTCATGCGCGATTCAATGGAGAGCGTTTTATGCTGCACCGATTCGAGTCGGTCTGCATCACCGAGCGCCTTATCGATTCTGCCCTTCACCGAATCGAAATCCCGTTTCAGTTCACCCATGGAATTTCTGATCTCTTCAACCATCATACGGTCCGTCTGGACTTCACTGCGTTCCTTTTCCGCTGATGCGAGAAGTGAATGGAGATCAGCCTTTTCACTACGGGCACTCTTGATGATTTCCTGAATCTCGGTAATATGCTGCTCCAAAGCCTCTGCCAGTTCCTGCGGATTTTTGAAATCCTTCTTTTTCGAAAGTGCGAACATCATAAGAGAAGCTCCTCTTTAGGACATGTCGATTCTCCGGTAATCTTCCAGATATCGTTTACTTTTTCAAGATTGAGTTTCTTGCCGTTCTCAATATTGTTGAGATTCGTGGTATACCGTTGCAGAAATTTCACAATAGCTGAATAATCATCCTCATCCGTTACCACCAGCTTGTCGATCGTTATCGCAATAGTATCATATAAACTGAATGTCCGCAACTTCCGCTGCTTCCATTGCGGCCAGTCCTGACCCTGCCCTCTGAATTGCAGTGTATCATAACACATCTCGTATTCATCAATCTGTTTATTCTCCCACGCCGTTTTCCATTTCTGAACAAATTCACTGAACCGGGAGAGTTTCCGTTCATGCTCATGAAGAATCGCCGACCGTTTTTCCGTAATGCTCAGGAAATTCGGTACTGCAACCGGATCGGTCAGGGTTTCATTGTACACGATAGTTACTGGGGTCCCGATACCCCATTTGAGCAGACCGGAGAGTTCCTTCAGATCGATGTTGTTCATTTCAAGACACCCCTTGGTATCAACCGGCACGCTGTCGGGGTCGGTTCCGTGAATCCAGATTCCCTGCCCGGTTCTTCCTTCACGATGATCCTGCTCATTCGGATAATCGAGAACATACGCCAGCGGACCGTAAATAATGTTCAGTTCACTGCGCTCTTTCCGTCCGACGATAAAATAAGAACCTTCGGGAGTTCGCTTGTCTCCTGCAGTCTCTTTTCTCCCCTCCTGAGATCCAATGGCGATATCATACTCTTTTACCACCCGCCACTGCTGGTCCTGCTTTTGCAGAACATAGAGTGATTTGGTCGCCTTGTTCGCAACTATCGAAAAAAACGCGCCGGTATCCTGCGCAATCCGAAGCCGGTATTTCTTCACCACCGGTTTTTTAATCAGTGGAACCGTATCAACCGGTTGCACAACCGTATCAGCTGAAACAGTTGCGGTATCCGATGTATTCTTGACAACGTTACTTTTATTTGTGTCGGGAACCACCGGTTTGACCAGATCCATCGGCTTTTTTACCGGTGTGCGCACAGGGATCTTTACTCTGGTACGTGCCTGCGGTTTGGGATTTCTGTAAAATGAGAAATAGACACCGATGCCGGTAGTACCTGCAACAATGAGTATGGCAATCACTGCAATGACGACACTTCGTCTTCCTCTGCCGCCTTTGTTTCCCGCTTCGGACGCTTTTCCGGAAGTCGGTTCATAGGCACGTGCGATCTCAATGGCATTTTTCCAGGTACGCAGCGTAAACTGAATATTTTTGAGAAAAAAAAGTATTGCGTTTTTTTCCTTTTCAAACATATGACCGAAGTATTCCAGAAAGAGTAGTACGTTAAACGGTTATAAAAACAGGTACAAAAGAGAGACGAGGAAGCATCGCAACACTCCTCACATCCGCAATCATACAAGGTCTTCACGGCTGTGGAAAACAGTTTCCGATCGGATTATCTTTTCAGATATACCTCTTTGTTGTCGCATCGGTTCGATTTTGCAATCGAAGATCCTTCAGAGGTTGCCGCGTGCAACAGATCCGAAGATACTTGTAATATAATTACATTAAAAAAGTAAAAAATCAATAACTTGTCGATTTATACAATATATTATTCTACATACGGTTTTTCGGTATCAGGGACCATCCTTGATCACTTTTTCCGACTAAATACAACTACAGAAGGCAGGTTAAATTACAATTCGAACCTTTTTAACGAAATAGTATACAAACCTGTTAATGATTGCCTTGATTAAAAATTCCACAAATAATTCCGTCTTCTTTTTCATGTTTAGCCAAAAAGATAAGGTTGTACCATATGTTGTACCGATTATGTCTACTGCCGATTTTTGTATTTTTCGCGCTTGATTCATCTATCCATGCTGACTCAGACAGTCTTTCTATCTTTCTCTGCACCGGGGGTTCCACTCGATCAACCAGAGAAGAACATTCCGGAACACCCCAGCCAAAACTCGTGTACGGGTATATCAATGGAAAAAAAACCTCCTGCATGACGGAATATGAACTTCGGGTAGCCTGGGCAAACGCTCGTCTCGCCCGTGAAAAGGAAAAGGCGGCAAAAAAACGGAGGTGGGATGCCGTCTACCATGGAGAAAAAAATCTTGCTTATGCCGACCTGCGGGGATTTGATCTCAAGGATATCGACCTTTCCGGTGCAGATTTGACCAAGGCGCATCTCGAATCAGCTGACTTGCGCGGAGCCAATCTGAAAAACGCCAGCCTCTCAGGAGCCAATCTGGAAAACGCATACTGTAAAAATGCTGATTTTTCCGGTGCAGATCTCTCTACCGCCAATCTCCGCGGTGCTTTTTTTCACCATGCGAATCTTAGTACGGCAAAGGGTCTTACCATGGAAAACCTCCCGGCTGTTGCCACACTCTATAAGGCACGCTTGGAAGATCAACTTCTGAAAATGATACAGGAAACCTGTTCCGATAAACTGAAAAATCCCCAAAACAAGTGGAATCGGGTCATTTATCCGACACCTGGTGGTACGGCTTCCTCTAAATAGTTCCTGTTCACAATAGGGGAACTCCGTCATACCCGAGTTGTTTTATCGGGTATCCATCTTCGAAAAAAGCGGAAAGACTGGATTCCCGACTCCGCGGGAATGACATTCATCATGTAAAATGTCAATCCTGAACAGGAAACTAAATAGTTTAATCTGTTTTTCTTATAAAAAAAGGCATTCGGAAAGAATGCCTTTTTTAATGGTGCCGCCTCGCAGAATCGAACTGCGGACACAGGGATTTTCAGTCCCTTGCTCTACCGACTGAGCTAAAGCGGCACACAAATTTTTTCAAAGTTATTAAAAATATAACCTTGGGACAGGAAGTTCAAGCTCCTTTTACTCTTTTTATGACATCTTTGTCTATTTTAAACGTAGTCTGCTGTCCAAAATACGTCGTGAATTCCATGATATCATGAAAGTGATCTATGGAATCTTCCGGCTGTCTGCTCATGACGCCCAGCCCGATCAGATTATACACAATGTTTCCCAGATCATCACTTCGTTCTATTCCCCAGTACTGCAGAACCGTTTTCGCGATTGGCCCAAACTGTTTCTGAGCAAAGAGCAACAGTCCCTTCGTGAGTTCCTGACCCGAAACATGCCGTTTTTCACCAAGACTGGTAAGATAGAATTCCATACCATTGAGAACAAATTCATAACCACCCAGGCGATAGCGCGTATCGTTGCCGTTTTGGATGAGTTCCGACTGAATCCGCTCGAGTAGTTCCTGTGTAGCCATAGTATTCCTGATTGTATCCGTTTCGCCGGATTTAATTATCGCGGTTGTGTTGATACGGTTTTTTCATCACGATCTCCTGTGGATTTTCGGGATCCGGAAGCGTGATATCAACCAGAAAGCAACCTGATCGTCCATTGAATCGCTTTTCAAAAAGAGCCCGATAGCGCTGTTTTACAGCAGCGAATTCCATTTTTTGATCATCCGGAACACTCCGAGAGGGTGGTGAAGAGAAGGTCATCGGATTGACGAATCTGCCGTTTTTCTTCATACGGTAATCCAGATGCGGCCCGGTCGCCAGACCGGTAGCTCCAACGGTTCCGATACCATCACCCTGCCGTACATAGCGACCAATTCGTATCCCTTTTGCGAAATGCTGCAGATGACCGTAATATGTCTGATATATACCACCGTGGGAAAGAATCACCATATTGCCGTAACCACCTTTTCTCCCGGCAAACTGCACCTTGCCGTCGGCTGCAGCGTGGACAGGGGTGCCGTAGGGCGCGGCATAGTCAACCCCGAGATGCGGCCTGACGATCCCCAAAATCGGATGTTTTCTCCGGTAAGTAAATTTAGACGAGATCCGGGAAAAACGCAACGGAGCTTTGAGAAACTGTTTCTGCAGTGCTTTTCCATTCTCATCGAAATAGTGCATATTCCCGGCAGTATCACGAAGTCCGAAAGCATAAAACTGCTTCTGATTACTCAGGGTATATTTTGCGGCCCGAATTGCACCGTACCCGCACAATTTTCCGTTAATTACCTCCCGTTCAAAAAGAACCTGAAACGTATCGCCTTTCCGGGGATCGATAAAAAAATTGATATCCCATGCGAAGATATCGGCAATACCGGCAGTAATGACATCACTGACACCCTGCAGATACATTGCCTCTGAAAGCGATGTTTCCAGGCTCCCGTTAAGAAGGTAGGTATACCCGGTAACCGGAAGCTTCTCCCTGCGCGCGACAATAACGCTGTCACGATTGATAACCGCATATTTATTGAGTGAACCCCGGTAAAAATCTATTGACGAAAAGGTACTGTCCCGGTTTCTTTTCAGTACAATTGAATCACCTGGAAACAGCGTGGTGGCATCGAATTTTTTGAATGCCTGAATAATAAGAGAACTCTCATCACCCTTTAAATCAAACCCGGAAAGGATGCCGAAAAACGAATCGCCCGACTTAACCACATGGGTACCGGTAATTTTTTCTGAGGGGGACTGTAGATGGTGGGGGACTTGAACTTTCGAAAGAGGAAGCTCGGGCAATACCATTGCAAGTTGAATAGTGCCGGATTCAGAGGTGGACTCAGTGGCTGCGGGTCTGAAAAACTGTTTTCCGATGAAAAAGATGACCATACACCCTCCCAGTAAACGGATAAGCGGGAAACCCCGCTTATTCCGTTTCAGGCTGGTGTTTTTTTCCGGTTTGAACCTGTTTCCTGAAAGCGCCATTGAATACTTATGGAATACGAACCATCTGCGACGGATTCTTGCCAGGCTGAAGAGTTATCTGTTTGGTGATCTCTTTTCCACCCTTGACAAATTTCAACGTCTGGACTCCCGCCGGGATTTTCAGTTCTGAAACATTGGTCTTCCCGATCAGCTTACTGCCGATGTAGACATCGGCAACCGGAGGAATTGACGCGATGAAAATCAGCGCTTCGCCGCCACTTGAGCGTGATGCTGCTGCAGGCGGCGGTGCTTTTGCAGCCGGTGCCGCGGCCGGTTCTTCCGGTTCCAGAGCGAAATCATCGTCTTCGTCGCCGATATCGGCGAATGGATCGTCTATATCGTCTTCGTCCGCCGGAGGTGCTGGCGGGGGCGGTGCTTTTTTCGGTGGTGCACTCACTACCGGTTGTTTCTTTACCGGTGGTGGCGGAGGTGCTGCTGCCGCGGTCTCTTTTTCAAGTTTTATAGATTCAGAAATACTCCCGCCGGTAAATTCAAATGATTTTTCGGCATCTTTGTAACCGTTTTTGGAAACTTTAAGTGAAATTTTTCCGAACACCGGAGTTGTCCAGGTGTAGGGAGTGGTTCCCACTTTCCGACCATTGATCAGCAGGTTTGCACCACTTGGTGATGAACTGATCGCCACCCGATTCTGCTTGGGTGCAGCCGGTTTTCTGCGCGGCGGAGGAGTTCTTTTACGCCGGGGTGGAGTGGAACGCCGCGCAACGGGAGCTTTTCTCACCGGCGGTTTTTTCACTTCCGGTTTACTTTCAACAATTTCTTTTACCGGTTCCGACGCTACTTCACCGGCACTGCTGTCGGTTACGGATGTATCCGGTGAGGCAACCGGAAGTTGCGGGGCAACGGGTGCCGCTGGTTTGGGCGGTGTCACTGCCGTAACGGCAGGTTCCGCTTTTTTCTTGCCGATCGTCATATAAACTACCAATGCTCCGACACCACCGAGAGCAACGATCAGAAGAATAATAACGAGCACGGGAATACCGGATTTTTTCTTGAATTCGTCATCCTGAAAATCATCATCGTCAAAAGACGGTCTGACCGGAGGCTTCCGTTCCGGTTTCTTTCTGACCGGCGGAGCTTCGAAGGTTTCATCGTCTTCAATCGGTGCATATGAATCTTCCGGTGCCGGAGGCGGCATGCGCTGTTCCTGGAAGGACTGAGCTCCCGGAGCAACGGTAAAACGTTGCGTTTCAGACCGTACCGGGTAATCCGCCTGATACTTTGGAATATCGGCGGCGGGCTGCCGCGGTTGAATCGGTGCAGCCGGTCGCATCGGCATCGGTTGAGCCGGTGGCGGTGTAAACTGTTTAGGTTGAAAATTCGGCGGCTGCGGTGCTGCGGGTGGTTGCCCCTGGGGAGGATATGACGGTCCTCTGCCCGGTCCACCCCGATTTGTCGTTTGCGGCTTCGTTTGGAACTGTTGAAACATCTGATCAAAGTCATCGCCGCTGCCGGCAGGTCCCTGCTGCTTTGCGGGAGCTTCGTCGGACTCGCCGAACGCCGTACCGATCTCGTTGCGCAGCTGGTCGAATTCCGACTGGGGGGGTTGTTTCAATGCCGCATCAACATCGGATATTTTTATACTTGTCGTCTGAAGAATCATGTCTTCAGAACTTCTGATAAGCTCAGCTTCCGTGTCAAAAATACGCAAAATGTTATGGATGCCGGCACGTTTGAGAATCTGTATCACCTCTGGCTGCGGAGCCATCAGAGACAGTCGTCCGGTAACATCAAGTACTCTTTTGTTAAGAGCCATCAGCATATTGATGACATCGGAATAGATATAGTCGAGCGGCGACATGTCTATTGCGAAATTTCTTTTTCCGGATGCTATCAGAGAGTTGATGGTCTCCTTGAGCATTGTGGAGTCGAATACTTCATTCTCTTCCAATACCGGTTCAATAATTTCGTACAAACCCTGTGTTTTAGTACGGAAGTTAATAATAACCTCCCTTGTAGATTGTTTCGGTACCGTTAATAATGAGTATATACCACCACCGGACATTTGCGGTACATACCGGATTGATATCTGTCGTGCATACGAAATAAATGGTACGCCAGGCAGGATTCGAACCTGCGGCCTTCGGCTTCGGAGGCCGACGCTCTATCCAACTGAGCTACTGGCGCTGATAATGTTAGATAAATATATAAAGAAGTATAAACCGCATTCAAGATCATTACATAATCACGATAATAATGTTTTCCCGGCACTTAGCCGCTCCCTGAGCGCGGAATGCCGGACCGCCACGGTATTGGTTGCAACTGCGATCCTCAGCGCCCGATTGCTGCCGACAATAATGCAGATCTGCTTTGCACGGGTAAGAGCAGTATAAATCAGGTTCCTTTGTAACATTATAAAATGTTGCGTCATAAGGGGAAGTACCACCGCCTTGAATTCACTCCCCTGACTTTTATGAATACTTATACAGAAAGCAGGGAGCAGCTCCTCGATGTCTCCGTTGGTATAAACAACTCTGTGTCCGTGAAAATCAACTACAAGTCCTGAATCCTCATCAATATCGCGGACGTACCCGATATCACCATTAAATACATTCGTTTCGTAGTTGTTCCTTACCTGCATTACTTTATCACCAATAAAAAAAACATGTTTTCCCGTTTCCAGCTTTTTTGTAGATCGGCGAAGTTGCTCCTGCAGCCGCTCGTTTAAATGTTCTGTACCCAAAACCCCTTTATGCATAGGTGAAAGCACCTGAATATCACGAATCGGATCAAATCCGTACGATGCCGGCAATCTCCGTACAACGATATCCAACAGCCGGGTAACCGTTTTCTCAGGATCATCAGTTTCAATAAAAAAACAGTCATCTGATTTACTGTTCTGAAATGCAGGTACTTCCCCGGAGTTTATCTCGTGGGCAGCAGTAATAATCCGACTCGATGCAGCCTGTCTGAATACCGTACTCAGATGGATATGAGCAACAACACCACTCGCAATGAAATCACCAAGAACGTTCCCCGGTCCTACCGAAGGAAGCTGGTCGGGATCCCCCACAAGCACAAGATGTGTTGATTGTCGCAATGCCTTGAGAAGAAAGGACATAAGTTGAATGTCCATCATCGACACCTCATCAATTATAACAATATCGGCGTCGAGAGGATTTTGTTCATTCCGGCGGAACACATTTCCATCCATCGTTCTGTTCGGTTGGTATTCCAGAAGCCGGTGAATTGTCTGGGCCGTCAGACCGGTCACTTCGGACATGCGCTGCGCTGCCCTTCCCGTGGGAGCAGCAAGTAGTATTCTGCTGTTTTTTTCCCGGAAATATTCCACTACCACTCTGATAATCGTAGTTTTTCCGGTACCCGGTCCGCCGGTAAGAAGTACCCGATGCGTACTGATTACCGTTTTTATCGCACGATGTTGAACACGATCCGCCTGCCAGTTGTGTTGTTTCTGATAGGTATGTATCCAGGCATCAAGCGTGGCTTCATCAGGAATTTTTTCACCCCTGTTGCCGGAGATCACCAGTTGCAGGTCATCGGGGCGTATAGATAAACTATGACGATTACCCGGAGTTTCGGAACGGAGATCCGGATTAGTGAGAGTACTGTTGCCGCTTTGCTGCAGGATTTTCTCCGCTACGGTTTTTTCTGCGTAGAAAAGATAGGGAAGATAGATCCTCTCGCCGTCTTTGATCACCATACCGATCGAGAGTGCATGATCCAGTGAAAAAACAAACTGTTCTTCACTGATTTCAAGCAGCTCAAGCGCCCGTTTCTTTACCTCTGAAACAGGAAGGCAGGTATGCCCCTCCATGGAAGCCTCATGCATAAGATGAATGATTCCGGCACGGATTCTTTTGTAGGAGCCATGAGAAAATCCGAGCTTCTGTGCCAGCCGATCAGCTTTGAAAAACCCGACACCCCATATATCTTCACAGAGGGTATAGGGATTTCTGCTTATTTTTTCCTCTGCCTGTTCCCCGTACACTTTGAATATCTTGACCGCCATCCGGTATGATACATCGAATTGCTGCAGGAAAAGCAGCAGTTTACGCAGTTTTTCATCCTGCTGCCATTTCTCCTTAATGCTTTTTACCGATTTTTTTCCTATCCGGGGAATTTCAAGAAGTCGCTCCGGGGAGTTTTCCAGAACGGTCAGTGCCTCGTCACCAAAAGCATCATAAATCTGTCGGGCGCGGGAAGGACCGATCGTCGGGAGTGCCCCTGATGAGAGAAACGCGATGATTCCCTCTTTCGAAACGGGAGTGGAGAATGCGTACTGTTCAACAACAAACTGCCGACCATAGCGTGAATTCGATTCCCAATGCCCGGTAACACGGATTTCTCTCCCGGGAGCAATGGAGGGCATCACTCCGATACAGGTTACCGGTACCTTCTGTTCCCTGAATTGCACTCTGGCAACGGAAAAACCGGTGTCCTCATTCTGATAGGTGACCGAAAGCACGCTGCCGTCAGATAAATCCATGGTTTGAAATATAATTGCGGCAGCAGAAATCCGACACGAGCGGGAGGAGTGATTGTACTTTATTGCAACCGGCGAAGATAAAAAAAGGGCGGCAAAAGCCACCCTTGAATATTGCAAAGGAATTATTTCCGAGTCGTTTCGGAAAAAGTGTACCTTTATTTAGACTTTTCTCTTTTTGTGTCTGTTCAGGCGACGACGTTTTTTACGTTTATGCCTGTTTATTTTTGATTTCCGCTTTTTTTTAACGCTTGCCATCCGTACTTTTTCCTTTCAAAAATGGAAAATATCAAGACTGATAAATATGATTCCTGCTGCAGCGACAGGTCAAGTATCATTGCTCTTGTGGACGAAAAAAGCCCAATAGTGAGGATATGGATTCGTTCATGAACTGAGGAAACTCCGGTTCATCACAGGTCACCTGCAGAATTTCAAGTATCGTCAGCAGCTCGGATTTTGAAAACGACGTAGTGTCTCCTTCGGAGAGTCGTTCAATAACGGTTTCTACAGTATCATAATAGAAAAGAACCCGATCCTGCTTCTTTTCAATCTGATCACTCTCTTCCAGTACTTTTTTTCCAAAAGTGCGTATCGTCTCTTTTTCCTGGTTGCTCAATGATACCTCAACCTCTTCCATCGCATCATATTCGGAAAGCTGCAGTTCATGAAAACTGAACAGCTTAAGTTGTTCCTTGATGCTCATTGTTTTCAGGTGGTAACTACCTTCGATCTTTTCAAAATGTTCATCGAGAAGTTCATGCGCCTTCTCTATACCACTTTTGTGAACGTGAATGGAAAACTGTGCCGCGGCTTCACTTTCAAGTGGAATGGTTGTGGTCGAACGGGGATTGTCCGCATAAAAAGGAATCTCGTTATCACGCAGTATCACCGCCGCCAGTTCAAGATCAACCCGGGTAAACAGATGATCAAACGGTTTGAAATCTTCCTTATCCAGCTGCAGTATCGTAGGCTCGGCACTGCTCTGCGCCAGAAGTTCCCGCTGTTTTTCAATTTCGAGATTCCTCCTGCCGGCCTCTTCTTCCAACAGAAGAAGTGCTTCGGGTGTATATTCATCATGATGTTCAAGCAATTGTTCCGCCAGCTGTACATCGGTATAATTTTTCAGTTCTGTTTTGAGTTGTTGCATTTTTCACCTCTATAAAGAATTTTTGAATGATGAGTTACAAAAAAGGTTCAATGGTGCAGTTCCCTGCAGAAACAAAAAATGTGTAATATGATACTGATATAGCAATGAGTGCAACTTTTTCATCAAAACCACGGCTCTTCGCGTTTGACCTCGATGGTACACTTCTGACGTCAAAAAAAGAGCTGCCGGGAGCAACCATCGAGTTACTGCGTAAATGCAGCGATCAGAATATTAAAATCGTTTTCGCTTCCGGTAGAATTAAAAGCAGCATTGAACAGTATTCCGCCCAATGCCCCTTTCCCGTTGCCATTTTGTCACTTAACGGGGCTTCCGTTTATACTGACAGCGCTGCCGGTTCAGAAAAAATTTATTCCGCCATGCTCCCGTCACTCTATGCTGACTTTCTGGTCGACTTCACTCTCCGCGAGAATATCCTTCTTAACTTTTATTATGAAGATCAGCTTTACGCTGTTAGCAATGTAGACAATGCTCCCTGGATAGCCCTTTATATTGAACAGACACGATCGAAGTATACGTTTATACCTTCGTTACAGACCATGAAGGGAAAAACACCGTCGAAAATAATCTTTGTTGGAGATCCGGCACTACTTGATAAGCACCAGCGTTTTTTCAATGAAAAATGGAGCAACGCCGTTTATATCTGCCGCACCTGGGATTACTACCTCGAGTTTCTTCATCCGGAGGCGAATAAAGGATCCGGTCTTTCAACACTTGCCGATTTTTACTCAATCCCGCCGGAAAACATTGTTGCGTTCGGTGACGCTATGAACGATATCCCCATGCTTGAATACGCCGGGCAGAGCATTGCCGTCGGGAACGCCTGCGACGAAGTGAAGCACGCGGCAAAAAAAGTGTCCCCATGGAACAACGATGAAGAGTGTGTCGCCCGCGAGCTTACATTGCTGCTTTCCTGAACAGGCTATCGACGAATGAACCGTATCGATCGTTACCGCAAAAAATAATTTCCACACCTTTTTGCCGTCTGGATTTGAAGCATCTTCTGAAGGCCGGAGCCCGTATGAATGCAGTTTTGCGGAATAGAAAAGCCGTTCGGGCTGGCCGGAGGTGGATACTCCCGAACCGGACTTACAATTAGCCGTACCCGGTCACCGGAATAATTATTTCATGCTTCGCTCCTCAATAATTGCTTTAAATTGATTAAATAATTATTTTTGTTGTTTGCTATTGTTTGAATCGGGCTAGTAACTCAGCGGTAGAGTATCGCCCTTTTAAGGCGAGAGTCGAAGGTTCGAATCCTTCCTAGCTCACTTTCCTTCCTCCGATTTCAGCACTCCCGGCTTTATCAATTCGATATCATGGAATCAAACACGCTCGCCTCCCTACGGTCATCTTACCCGTTTCCTCACATTCAAAGCTGGCTGAAGAGCCGTCCATTAACAGCCGTTTTCAAAGGACTCTGCGGATCATCCGATGCGCTGCTTTGTGCAGATCTTTTCCGCACTTCGGCACTGCCGATTCTTGTGGCAACAGAATCCGCAAAGCGTGCCGAGCAGCTTGTCGAAGAATGTCGGTCGCTGCTGAGCGAAGAAGAGGTACTGTTCTTTCCCTCCCGTGATGCCGTGCCGTACAATTTCAAATCACCTTTCGGCCCAACCGTTGAACACCGACTGGGCGTTCTCCATCAATTGCTTGACGGCAGCAGAAAAATAATCGTTGCACCCGCTGCGGCACTGTTGCAGAAACTGCCCCCCCAGCGAGAACTGTACCGGAAAATCATCCGCCTGCACTGCAACGATGAGGTACCCATCGATAAACTCTCCCGCTGGCTTGTCGATAACGGCTTTCACCGGGAAAATCAGGTTTCCGATATCGGTATGTTCAGTATCCGCGGCGGCATTGTGGATATCTACCCATTTCTTTCCGAGCATCCCCTGCGTATCGAATTCTGGGGAAACAGCATCGATTCCATTCGTCAATTCGATGTTTTTTCACAGAAATCGCTCGATCACACCAACAGTGCGATGATCACCCCCATCAGGGAATTCTGTTTTTCGGCTTCGCAGATCACCGGTGCCTGTGCGACAATCGAGCGGGAAACCGAAAACGGAACCGTAGACCCCGGCGGCAGCGCAAAACTGCTTCACCAGTGGAAAACCGGTGATTTTGAGGGATGCGAGTGGTACCTGCACCGCTTTCCGCAGAAGGTTGTTTCACTTTTTGATTATCTGCCCTCCGATACGGTTGTCGTGTGGGACGATGAATCTCCGGTTGAAAACCGGCTGAACGAGGTAAGGCAGAATTACCTTCGCCATTTTATTCGTGCTCCGGCCCAGTTTCAGCCGCTGCTTTCCGCCCCGGAGCAGCTTCTTTTCACCAACGAAGCCATCCGTGAGATGCTTGACTGCTTTCATACGCTCCACATTGCCTCAGTGACATCGGTTGACAATGCGGAGGTATTTACGGTTGCTCTTCAGGAACAGCCGCGAATCACTCCGGAAATAGAGGTCATATCTCGACACCTCACCGCACTTCTACACGACGGATACCGTTGTATCCTGATATGTCCCAATGAGGGACATGTGCAACGGATGAAGGAACTGCTTGATCCATACTCACCGGAAATCGAATTCACCATCGGGTATCTCACCAACGGTTTCACTGATCCCGGGCAGAAAACGGTATTTTATTCAGAATCCCGCCTTCTCGCGCAACCGGCGGCCCGGGCAACCAGGCCGAAGAAAAAATCCTCCGGTGCACCCATCACCGGATACGATGCACTCTCACCCAACGATTATGTGGTACACGATGATCACGGCATCGCCTGTTTTCTCGGAATTGAACAGATACAAGCCGGTGATGTCACCCAGGACTGTATGGTGCTGCTCTACGACGGCGGCACGAAAATTTATGTACCGGTATATGATTTTTACAAAGTACAGAAATACATCGGTAAAGATGCCCATCATCCCGTTCTTTCAAAAATCGGAACCGGTTCCTGGGAAAAACTAAAAACAAAAACAAGAGAATCCCTCAGGGAAATGGCATCTGAGCTCATCGCGCTCTATGCCAAACGCCAGTATCTTGAAGGAATCGCCGTTGATAAAGACACGATCTGGCAGAAGGAATTCGAAGATGCCTTCATGTACGAGGAAACCCCCGATCAGCTCAAGGCGGTCAGGGAGATCAAACAGGACATGGAGTCCTCACGCCCGATGGACCGGCTGGTATGCGGCGATGTCGGATTCGGAAAAACGGAAGTTGCCATGCAGGCTGCTTTCAAAGCAGTTATGTCGGGATATCAGGTGGCGGTGCTTGCGCCAACTACAATTCTCGCTGCACAGCATTTTTCCACTTTTTCGACCCGGATGAATAATTTTCCGGTGAAAATCGCCTCCCTGAGCCGTTTTGTAAAGTCGGCACAGCAGAAGGAGATCATCGGACGGACCGGCCGGGGAGAGGTCGATATCCTGATCGGTACCCACCGGATTCTCTCCGGCGATATCGCGTTTAAAAACCTCGGTCTGCTCATTATCGATGAAGAGCAACGATTCGGTGTTCACCACAAGGAAAAAATTAAAACGTTCCGATTTTCAATCGATGTTCTCTCCCTCTCGGCAACACCAATTCCGCGAACGCTGCATCTTTCACTTATCGGCGCGCGTGACCTTTCAATTATCAACACTCCTCCGCAGAACCGGCTCCCGATTGAAACCGTCGTGGCACCATATCACGAAGAGATCGTCAAATCGGCAATTGAAAATGAACTTGAACGCGGCGGACAGGTATACTACGTCAATAACCGTATCAAGTCGCTCCAGCAGACGAAAGACACGATCGAACAGATCGTTCCTCAGGCCCGGGTGGTAACCGCCCACGGTCAGATGGATGAGGAGTCTCTGGAACGCATAATGAAAGAGTTCATTGCCGGACGGTTCGATGTGCTGCTCTCCACGGTTATCATCGAAAACGGACTTGATATTCCCAATGTGAATACGATCATTGTGAACCGGGCTGATATGATGGGACTCTCCCAGCTCTATCAGCTCCGCGGAAGAGTCGGTCGCTCCTCGGAGCAGGCTTTCGCCTACTTTTTTACCCCCTCATTCAAGGAAATGACCGATATCGCTCTCCAACGGCTCAAAGCACTTGAACAGTACACTGAATTGGGCAGCGGATTTCAGATTGCAATGCGTGATCTCGAGATTCGGGGAGCCGGAAATATTCTCGGCACCATGCAGCACGGTTACATCGAAGCGATAGGTTTTGAACTCTACTGCAGAATTCTCAAAGAAGCCATCGATGAAATTAAAGGGACCGCCCCAGCGCCGAAGCCAGGTGAAACACATTGTGAGATTGCCCTTCCTGCTTTCATTTCGACGGAATATATTCCCGATGGTCCGACCCGGGTTGCCGTATATCAGGAACTTTCCGCCGTCGAAACACTTCCTGCGCTCTCTGCACTGCAGCAATCGGTCACCGACCGGTTCGGTCCGCTGCCGCAGGAGGTGGCATCGCTCTTTATAATTATGAATATCAAGGTTTTAGCGAGTTCTCTCGGTATTTCCAAAGTGGCAATTTCAGGATCAGGACAATGCACCTTTTACCTGAAAAGTTCCGGAGACGATATCAAACCGGTGATTGAACGCTTCATGCAGGATGTCCGTTATGCATTTGAAATCGCACTTTCTGAACCGATTTCCTTTTCTTCGACGCTAAAATCTTCTTCTCCAGTGGAATATTCGCTTGAAGTTGCCGGGATACTCGAACGGGTAGCGGAAACAGGTCCATCCGGATAATACGGCCCGCCAACAACTCTTTATGTTGTGCGATTCCAGAAACTCCTCCCGTTTTCCGTCAGATACTTTTTTAAAGGTGAAAACTGATTTTCTCTTTCCGGTATTCACTGCCGAGGACTGTTTTTCGCATTCCTGAAAGTTGCTCATGCTTATTTCTGCACAACAGGATAAATACAGTAATATAGAAGAGAAATGGATTTACTTTTCTCCATTATTTATTTTTTTTCAATGATCTATACTCCAAGGCATTTTTTCCTATTGTTCCTCCCGTTACAAAAACCCGAATCCTCTTTCCGGACTATACCATGACATCATTTTATTCCGTTCTGTACGTGACTATCGTAACCGTGTGCATTGGTATCTTTTGTTCCCGGAAACCCGCAAGTCCGGTGATCGCTCGTGTCGGTAAATCGGTTCTCACGGTAGATGATTTCAACAACAGTATTCCTCCTGAATACAGTGATCAACTCACGTTGGAACAGAATATCAACTACGTCAGACAATGGATTGACACGGAACTGCTCTTCCAGGAGGCAATGAGAAAAAAAATTGACCGGGAACCGCAGATCAGAGATCGTCTCAAGAAAATGAAAAAAGACCTCCTTGCCGCAGAAATGATGAGCAGAAATTCCGTTATGGAAAAAAGTGCATCCATAGACGAAAAATCCATTCATGACTACTATGAACTCAATAAAGAAAAGTTCATCAGGGAGAGGGATGTTGCAAAATATCTGGAAATCGTTGTTACCGACAGTCGCACCGCCTGGTACATCAGTAAAAACGCCACTACCGATAATTTCCTGACACTGGCCGCTGAATACTCGCAACAACCGTATCCCGAGTCCATCAATGTTCCCTACAGTGCCCTTGATGATGTACAACCGGAAGTACGGCAGGCAATAATCGCGACACCGGTCGATGCCACCTCCGCACCCGTGAAAAGTGATCTGGGATACCACATCATCCGGGTAATCGACAAACTGGAAAAAGGTGGTATATGCAAAGAAGATGAAATCTGGGAGGACATTGTCAACCAACTCACGGCAAAATCCCAGAAGGAAAATGTCGAGCAGCTTATTGCCGATCTCCGTCTGAAAACAAATGTGGAATTCAATTCCGATCTCATAAAACCTGGTAATCACTCGGATAGCCGCGAAAAAAAACAATAACTATTCCGGATACACGAAAACAAACAATCCGATTGTGATCCGCAACCTCCCTGTTTCTACCGAGCGGTGACTGTTCCGGAAGAAATGGTGGTGGTGTCCGGTTTCCGATGACTTACAAATAAATTGAAAGGATACTTATTAATGTTCCGATATCTGGTACTACTGCTCCTGCTGTTATCCTCTTTAGCCATCTCTTCTCTGGCGGAAGAAAAAATCGATGGCATCGTGGCTGTTGTCGGTGATGAAGCGATACTACTTTCTGAACTCGATGCTTACACCATGCTCAGACTCAACAGTCTCGGACTCCGGAAAGATTCCGTCGATTTAAAAAAATACCGGGAGCAGTTTCTTGACGAACTCATTGATGGTAAGGTTCTTTTAGCCTATGGTAAAAAAGACACCACCATTTCCGTTTCCGACGACGAAGTAGAACAGGCAACCAACAATCACATTGCGATGTTGCTGAATCAGAACAATCTTACGCTCGACAGCCTTGAGGTTGAACTGCAGCGACAGCAGGGAATCACTCTCGCGAAATTCAAGGCTGATGCTCGAAAAGCGATCCGGGAACAGTTACTTAAACAGAAAGTACAGCAGACCTATCTTTTCGGTATTAAAATCACCAAAAAAGATGTTGAACTTTTTTATAAAGAGTACATCGACAGTCTTCCGAAAATGGGTGAAAGTGTTCTGCTTTCAAAACTTTCCATTTCCATCACCCCTTCGGAATCAATCAGGCAGAATGCATTCGATAAAATCAAATCCCTCAAACAGCGACTCGATAACGGAGCCGACTTTACAGAACTGGCGAAACAGTTTTCAGAAGGTCCCGAAGCCTCCGAAGGCGGCGATCTCGGTTTCATTGCAAAGGGTACCCTCAGTGAACTGGCATTTGAAGAAAAAGCGTTCAATCTCTCCCAGGGACAGACCAGTGAACCGTTTGAAACCCGTTTCGGATTTCACATCATTAATGTTATTGAAAAACGTGATCAGAAAGTGCACATCAGACAGATATTCATCAAGGTCGAACCACCGAAAGAGGAAATTGAGCGTATCACCCGCACACTCGATTCCATCCGCACCAATTGTTCTACCGAAAAAGCATTTGCGGAAGCGGTTAAAAAGTTTAGTCAGGATCCGGTTTCAAAAAAAAGCAACGGACACCTGAAATGGACCTCTCTGCTCGAACTTCCATCAGAAATCAAAGCGGCAATTGATTCATTACCTGAGGGAGCAATCTCTCGACCGGTTCAAACCGACAAAACCATTGCGATATACCGGGTCGAGAAACGAGTAAGCGAACGGACACTCACAATTAAAGACGATTACCTTATTCTTGAAAAAAAGGCATCGGATATCTTTTCACAGAAAAAAATGATCGCACTCGTTTCAAAGTGGCGAAAAGACATATTTATTGACAAAAGATTATAACACCCATGAGCTACGATATTATTGCTCCGTATTACGACGAGGTAATGGATCACGTTGATTATACCGAATGGTATGATCTTATCCTCTCCGTCGTGTCAAAGTACCGGATGAAAACCCCTGTTTCTCTGTTCGAAATAGGCGGTGGAACCGGAACGCTCGGACGAATGCTCACCGGTAATAAAAAGCTGTTCCGGTATTTCGGTTCTGATATCTGCCGAAAAATGGCTGTTGAAGCACAAAAGAAAAATCTCGCTTTTTTTTGTGCCGATGGTTGCGCTCTGCCCGTGAAAGAATCATTTGATATGATAATCTTTTTATATGACGGTATCAATTACCTGCAATCTCTTCCGGCTTACCGTCAATTATTCAATTCCGTCTCCCGGTGTCTGAAACCAAACGGATTTTTTCTTTTTGACATCACCACCCGGGAAAATTCACTTCTGCATTTTTACGATTTTTTTGATTATCAGGAGCTTGGTGGTACCTCTGTTCTGCGTCACAGTTATTTTCTATCGCAAAAAAATATTCAGAAAAACGACTTCCTGTTTTTTTCTCCGGTAGATGATAAAAACAATCTTTATACGAAACGTTTTGAAACCCACTCACAAAAGGTCTTTTCTGTAGAGCAGTTGAAAAAAATTATTCCGCAGTCGCCGTTTTCCTGTCGGGGTATCTGGGACGGATGTACCATGCAACCCCATACTGCAGTCTCGGAACGAATTCACTTCCTCCTTCAGAAAAAAAGCGATGATTGAATTCACGCATGTTTCAAAATCGTATGATCCCGTTTCTCATGTGTTACATGATATCTCGTTTAAAATCGACAAGGCTGAATTCATTTTTCTTACCGGTGTCAGTGGTGCGGGAAAAACGACCCTGCTGAAACTTATTTTCATGGAAGAATTACCGACAACCGGATCGGTTTTCATCTGCGGTTACGATTCCAAAACAATGAATGCCCAGAAGCTGCCCTACCTGCGCCGAAAACTGGGAATTGTATTTCAGGATTTCAGATTGCTTGAAGACAGGAATATTTTTGAAAATGTCGCCTTTACCCTTCGGGTTATAGGCAAGAAAGAACATGAAATAAAGCGTAAAGTGTTCGAAGTGCTCTCTTTTACCGGATTGAGCCATAAATGTTTTCATTTTCCTCAGCAACTTTCAGGTGGTGAACAGCAACGGGTGGCAATAGCACGTGCGATTATCAATGATCCATGGATCCTTCTTGCCGATGAACCGACAGGAAATCTTGATATGTCAATATCACATGAAATTTTCAAATTACTGCAGATGATCAACAGCTGGGGAACCACCGTAATAATGGCCACCCACGATCTTGCCCTTATTGAGCCGTATCATTACCGGCATATTATTCTCTCGCAAGGAAAACTCACCGCCGGACATGATATATCCCTTAAACCTAAAACCGCATGGAGCGTTTGATGATCCTTGTTACCGGCGCAGCCGGATTTATCGGTTTTAACCTTTGCAGAAAACTGCTCTCTTCAGGTCAACCGGTCATCGGTCTTGACAATATTAACGAATATTATGATCCGGAGTTGAAACATGCCCGATTGAAGGAACTTTCCGTATTTCCGGAATTTTCATTTCATAAAATTGACTTGTGTGATTTTGACGCAGTGGAAAAACTCTTCGCAGATACTTCCATCGACCGTATCTGTCATCTTGCGGCACAGGCGGGAGTACGGTACTCACTTACGCACCCGTTTGCCTATCAGAAATCTAATGGTGAGGGATTTCTCCACATCATCGAGCTTGCCAAAAGAAACAACTGCAGCAATTTCGTCTATGCGTCCTCTTCTTCGGTCTATGGAATGAATACCAAATTGCCCTTTGCGGAAACCGATTCGGTTGACCACCCTGTTTCTCTGTACGCGGCGTCCAAGCGATCAAACGAGCTTACGGCATTTTCCTACAGTCATCTATTCGGAATGTCATGCAGTGGACTGCGTTTTTTCACTGTCTATGGTCCCTGGGGACGTCCTGATATGGCGCTTTTTATTTTTACTCGATCAATTATTGAAGGCCGTCCGATTGATATTTTCAACAATGGAGAAATGCGGCGTAACTTTACCTATATCGACGATATTGTTGACGGAATTATCCGTGTACTCGATACACCGAACGCGTACGAAATTTATAATATCGGCAACAGCAGAGCTGAAAATCTTATGGATTTCATCGATAGAATAGAACAGTGTCTGGGTAAAAAAGCGATTCGGAATTATCTCCCGATGCAACCCGGCGATGTGAAAGTTACCGTTGCGGATATTGATAAAATTCGAAGTCTCGGTTATGAACCTTCAACAAATATCAACGAGGGTATTGCTGAATTTATTACCTGGTATAAAAAATATTACTCCATTGCATAAAAGGATTAGAACATGAGCACCGTTTCAATTTGTGTCGTGGGTTTAGGTTATGTCGGTCTTCCACTAGCCATCGAAATGGCAAAATATTTTCCGGTTACCGGGTTTGATATCAAACAGTCCCGTATTGATGTTTTAAAAAGCGGTTTTGATCCCACCGGTGAAGTCAGTTCTGAAACACTTGCCAACACATCATTGCAATTATCTTCTGATCCTCAAACAATCAGTCAGGCTAATTTCATTATCATCGCCGTTCCCACCCCAATTGATTCCCATAACATCCCAGATCTTACTCCGCTCTACCGGTCTTCTGAAACCGTCGGAAAAAATCTTACTCCCGGTAGTATCGTTGTCTATGAATCCACCGTGTATCCAGGAGTAACCGAAGAAGAATGTGTACCGGTACTGGAAAAATTTTCTTCTTTAAAATGGAAAAAAGACTTCAATGTTGGTTATTCGCCGGAACGTATTAACCCCGGCGATAAAGTGCATACTTTCGCGAGTATCGTCAAGGTCGTTTCAGGTGATACGCCGAAAACCCTTGAAACAGTTACACACGTTTATAATACTGCCGTTAAGGCTGGTGTTCACAAAGCTTCATGCATCAAGGTAGCCGAAGCGGCGAAAGTGATTGAAAATACTCAGCGTGATATCAATATCGCACTTATGAACGAGCTTAAAATCATTTTCGATAAAATGAATATTTCCACTCGCGATGTCCTCAAAGCAGCTTCAACAAAGTGGAATTTTCTTCCTTTCGAACCAGGTCTCGTGGGAGGACATTGTATCGGTGTTGATCCCTATTACCTTGCCTATAAAGCGGAAGAGATCGGTCACCATCCTCAAATTATCAGAGCCGGAAGAAGGATTAACGATGCGATGGGTAAATATTTCGCACGTGAACTTATCAAGAGAATGATTCATCAGGATTTTTCCGTAAAAAGCTGCAAAGTGCTCATTTGCGGCATAACCTTCAAGGAAAACGTCCCTGATATCCGAAACTCACGCGTTATTGATATTATCAACGAATTACACGTTTTCGGTGTCACTCCCGAGATCTGGGATCCGGTAGCCGACAAAGATGAAGTCAAGGAAGAATACGGTTTTGATTTAATCACTTCACCTGCCCCTCAGACCTATGACGTGGTACTTCTGGCAGTAAAACATCAGCAGTTCACCGAAAAAAACCCTACCGGTTTATCGTTACTTACCAAAGAAAACGGAATTATTTACGACATAAAAGAGGCTCTTCAATGATGCGTTCCCTCATTTTATCCGGAATTGTTTTTATCTTTTCTGTAGCTGGCGCACAGCAGAGTAAGAAGGCTTTGCTTGATCAGCGTTTACCTCCGGATCTCCAGAAACAATTGCTTCAGAAAACCGAATCGATGGATTTTTCCAAGCTCGATATGGAAAAACTTGAAAAACAGAAAACCCAATCGGAATCAGAAAAACCTGAAGATACTACAGCACTCTCAGATTCACTCGCACCTCCTCCGGTCGACTCACTTTCCACTTACGAGAAAATATTCAGGGGTGATACGCTCAATCCCGACAGTATGCTGAATACGCTTTCACTATTCGGTCATAATTTTTTCACCAACGCAAAACCATCAACCTTTGCCCCGACGGATAATTTTTCCATTCCCTCAGACTATATCATCAATACCGACGATGAAATCCTTATCTATATCTGGGGGAGGATCAATGAAGAACATCGTCTGAAAGTTGATCGCGATGGAAAAATTTCTATACCCCGAATCGGCCCTATAAATGTTGGTGGGCTTCCTTTCACAACCATGAAAGAAAACATTCTCAACCGCATCAATCAAATTGAGGGGGTGAATGCCTCTGTTTCCGTCGGAACCTTGCGAACAATCGATGTGTTTATTGTTGGCGAAGTTGCTGTTCCCGGATTTTATACGCTTAGTGCACTTTCAAACATAACCAACGCACTCTTTGCAGCCGGTGGTCCGACAAAAAACGGGTCTCTTCGAAATATACAGTTGAAACGAAATAAAAAAACAGTGGCCACCATTGATTTCTATGACTTTTTGCTTGAAGGAAAAGATGCAACTGGTTTGCGTCTCGAACCCGGAGATGTTATTCATGTCCCTATAGTAAAAAAAATGGTTGCCATTACCGGTAATGTCCGTCGGAGTGCAATATATGAGATCACCGAAGATGAACGTCTCGACGATGTCATTGAACTTTCCGGGGGGATTGCTCCCTCCGCCTGGACAAATACTCTACAGATAGAGCGATTTTTCGATAATAAAAAAATTCTCGTTGATATTGATTCCACCGCTACAAAAATTCCTCCGCTTCCGGTAGCCGATGGCGATATTATCAAAATCTTCCCCGTTCTCGATGAGAACCAGAACGCCGTATTTCTTACCGGCAATGTGGTGCGTCCCGGAAGGTATGAATTCAAGGAGGGTATGAGGCTCAACGATATCATCCCTGATTACAATTCGCTTCTTCGTGAAACGTATCTTGAATATGCAATCATTATCCGACAGGATCCCCCCCGGTTCCTCAACCGTATTCAAACATTCAACCTGAAAGAGGCAATCGATAATCCTGATTCGGAAAACAATATAGCATTGCAGGCACGCGATTATATTATTGTTTATAAACTGGATTATTTTGAACCAGACCGCACTATCGAAATCGATGGTTCCGTTACCAATCCCGGTAAATATAAACTGATGGAAAACATGAAGATTCGAGATCTTATTCTTCAGGCAGGAGGTTTGAGAGATGACGCAAGTGCAACCAGAGGCGAACTGTATCGAAGAAAAGTAGATGAAAATCAGGATCAGGTTGCAACTGTCAAAATTGATTTTTGTGTTGAATGTGCTTTAAAAAATGATCCTGAACACAATTTTACACTTACCCGACTTGACCGTGTGTTGATTCGAAGCAAACTCGGGTGGGAGAAAGAGCGAAAAGTAACCCTGCGCGGCCAATTCAACTATCCGGGAATTTATGTGCTGTTTGAAGGGGAAACTCTTGGTGAACTTATAGAACGGGCTGGTGGTTTTGCAAAAGATGCCTATCTCGCCGCCGCCGTTTTTTCTCGAGTATCGGTAAAGCAATTTGAAGAAAAAAGAAATATCGATTACAGTCAACAACTCGAAACCGATATGCTTAATTTATCCGCGGAACTCTCTTCGAAACAAAACCCCGACGAGGCGCAGGCTATTCTTGAACAGCAACTTGCACTTAAAAACAGCCGTCGTTCCATGAAGGCTACCGGGAGAATTGTAATTGATATGAAGGATTCCAAACATTTCAATGACTTTATTCTGGAAGATGGAGATGAACTTTTTATACCGAGAAACCAGAATACCGTCTCCGTTATCGGCGAGGTTTATAATCCATCTACGTTCAAATTCGATGCCGCCAGTAATACTGTTACCCACTATCTGGAGGCTGCCGGTGGAGCTAAAACATCTGCAGATGTTAAACATACGTATATAATTAAAGCAAATGGAAATATCGTCACCAATAAACGTCAACGAGTACAGAATTACGCACTCTCCCCGGGAGATGCCGTGGTGGTACCGCAAAAAATACGATTTTCAAATCCACATAAAATATTCGTCGATTCTGTTGATGCAGTTTTTAAAATATCAATGCTTCTTGGAAACCTGGTAACACTGATTCTTGCAATAAACAGTCTTAAATAGTTCCTGTTCAGGATTTCCCTATTCGGTCGTTGAGCGGAGTCGAAATGATCGATTCCTTACAAATTCGGGCACTTCGACTCCGCTTAGTGTCCGAATTTAACCTATTCTGAACAGGAACTAAATAATCTTTTCTTTAAAAACAGGACTGCACCGGTTACCGAACAGTACAAAATATTTACCTACAATCAGTACCTTGTAGAAAAGGTGGTTTCTTTATAAAAAGAAGCCACCTTTCATGTAATTGCAACGCTGTTCTTTAATAAAATGTGCGTTGGTTCACCTATTCAGTTTTCGATTCCTGTTCCGGTTTCGTCGTATCCGGGGATTCTTCCTCGGTTGTTTCTTTTTCGGTGTTTTCTATTTCTTCCTGATAGCGTTCACAAAGAGAAATGTCAATTACTGAATCACTTTCATCAAGACTTATTACTTTTACGCCTTGTGTATTTCTACCAATTACCGATATGCTGCTGATATCTGTCCGAATTATAATGCCATTTTTCGTGATAATTAATAAATCATATTCACCACTGATTCCTTTTAAAGCAACTACCTTACCATTTTTTTCGGTACTTTTAATATTAATAATACCTGAACCGCCGCGATTCGTTTTCCGGTAATCACCAACCGGTGTCCGTTTACCATATCCTTTTTCCGTAACACAGAGTACATCGTCATTTTCATTCACGATTATCATACCGATAACAGAATCGTCTTTCCGTAAGGTTATTCCTTTTACCCCTCTGGTGTTTCTCCCCAGTTCCCTGACGGCACTTTCATGAAACCGCACAGCCTGCCCAAGAAGGGTTCCAAGAATAATATCATTATCTCCATTGGTAAGTTTGCATTCTATGACACTATCTCCCTCATCAAGATGGAAGGCATTAATACCGTCACGCCGAATATTGGAATAGGAGGTGAGCGGCTGTTTGTTAATAATTCCTTTTTCGGTTGCCGCTATGATGAAATGTTCAGAATCAAATTCCTTGACAACAACAAAAGATGCAATTTTTTCATCAGGTCGAAGATTGATAAGATTGACGATCGGTTTTCCTTTTGATTGTCGGGAAACTTCAGGTATCACATATACCTTTAACCAGTAACAACGTCCAGTATTGGTAAAAAACATAATGTAGGAATGAGTTGAGGCTACAAAAAGTGTGGAAATGAAATCATTCTCTTTGGATTCCATTCCCTTTACTCCCTTTCCTCCACGACCCTGGCTTCGGTAGGTTGAAACCGCGGTTCTTTTCACATACCCTTCGTGGGTCATGGTGATAACCATATCCTCTACAGCAATCATATCTTCAAGTACCACATCACCGGTTGCTTCCACAATTTCCGTCTTACGGGGGTCCGCGAACCGATTCTTTATTTCAGTCATCTCATCACTGATGATCTGCATCCGTAATTCTTTTCTTGCAAGGATTTCTGTCAATTGTTCGATGAGTTTCAAAAGCTCATTATATTCATTCTCTATTTTATCTCTTTCAAGCGCCGTCAATCGTTGCAGGCGCATTTCAAGAATCGCCTTGGCCTGTACATCCGTAAATTCGAAGCGCTCTTTCAACCGTGTGTGTGCCTCTTCTGTTGAAGAGGAGGATTTTATAATAGCGATAATTTCATCAATATTATCGATCGCTATTTTCAAAGCTTCCAGAATATGAGCTCTATCCTGAGCTTTTTTCAGTTCAAATTCTGTTCTCCGTACAATAACCTCATGGCGATGATTTACAAAATGATGAATCAGATCCTTAAGATTGAGCAGAACCGGCTGCAAATTTACCAATGCCAGATTAATTATCCCGAACGTTGTCTGCATTGTTGTAAATTTGAATAATTTATTGAGAATTACTTCACCGAAATCATCTTTTTTTATTCCAATAACAACTCGCATACCACGACGATCAGATTCATCGTGAATATAGGAGATACCTTCAATGGTTTTATGACGGACAAGATCAGCTATTTTTTCGAGCAGTGTTGTTTTATTGACCATATACGGAATTTCCGTAATTATTATTTCCTCACGGTCATTGGCATTTCTAACAACTTCCGCCCTTGCTCTAACTATTACTTTTCCACGACCGGTTCGATATGCATCGTATATTCCATTTTTTCCATAAATAATACCACCGGTTGGGAAATCGGGGCCCGGAATAATGGCAAGCAGCTCTTCAATCGTTACATCGGGATTGGAAATATAGGCATTGATTCCGTCAATAACCTCACCGAGGTTATGGGGTGCCATATTGGTTGCCATACCAACTGCGATTCCCGTGGATCCATTTACCAGCAGAAAGGGTATTTTGGAAGGAAGAACAGACGGTTCCTTCATAGAATCATCGTAGTTCGGTACGAAATCAACTGTATCTTTTTCAAGATCCAGTAACATTTCTTCCGCAAGTGCAGTCATCCGACACTCGGTATACCTCATTGCCGCCGGAGGATCACCATCGATTGAACCGAAATTTCCCTGTCCATTTACCATGGTATAGCGCATCGAGAAATCCTGCGCCATACGAACGAGTGAATCATATACTGCACTGTCACCATGAGGATGATATTTTCCAATTACATCACCAACCACTCTGGCACTTTTCTTCGGTGGTTTATTATGTTCAAGATTGAGTTCATTCATTCCGAATAGAACACGACGATGTACCGGTTTCAAACCGTCCCGGACATCGGGCAATGCTCTTGATGTAATCATGCTCATCGAGTAATCGAGGTACGATTTCTGCATTTCGTCTTCGATAAAGACATGCTTCAGCTGGTCGTTTTCAATCATAGTACTCACCTTTTATG
This sequence comes from Chitinispirillaceae bacterium, assembly GCA_050304135.1. Taxonomy (GTDB): domain Bacteria; phylum Fibrobacterota; class Chitinivibrionia; order Chitinivibrionales; family Chitinispirillaceae; genus JAFGNB01. The sequence goes on from JBNLDC010000009.1 coordinate 46,264, forward strand.
GAAAATACGCCTTCTAATTCCTTAAGCGCAGTGTAATATTCATAGGAGGTTGAATCAAACGAATGAGGCGTAATGGTTATGTATCTATCAAGAAGTGCCCGTGAATCATACTCATTCGAAGATTCAATATTCACCTTTTCACCAAAGATACGATAACCATCCGCATCTTCAGAGGTGACACTTTTATAATTATCCTGAAAATAGGCCATACTCTGACGGGTGAATTTTATTCCGTTGACAGTATCAGGCGCAACAGGAGGAAAATTGATATTAAAATACACTTTATCATCATTAACCACCGACGGAGCATTAATACATCTGATAATTTCGGGTACGAACTTCAAATAGGCTTCCGCATATTCCTGAGCTTCACTGCAAAGTGAGAAAGCGAAACTTCTGATTCTCCAGAATGCACCTTCTCGCGCTCCTGCTACCGTTCCAGAATAATACGAGGATATTCCGGAATTTTCACCGAAATTGAGACCGGAAATAATCAGATCAGGGTACTTCGGCAGTAACTGACTGATTGCAAATTTTACGCAGTCAGCCGGTGAACCGGTGAGTGAATAGAGATTTTCAGCAAAACCATCGGTGTGTCTGGTAACATAAAGTGTCTGATGAAACGTAAAGGAATGACCGACCCCGCTCTGCTCTATATGCGGTGCTACAATTATGACATTATAATCTTTTCGAAGAACATTATACAACAGTTCAAGCCCTTGTGCGGCTACACCATCGTCATTTGTCAACAAAACGGTTTTCTTCATATCAGATATCTAAGTTCTGCACTTTTGTTGCGTTCGCCTCAATAAATTTTCTTCTGGGTTCAACCTCTTCACCCATAAGCATAGTAAAAATCCGGTCTGCTTCAACAAAATCTTCAAGTTTTACCTGCAGTAATTTTCTAGATTCCGGATTCATGGTTGTTTCTGCAAGTTGATCCGGATTCATTTCTCCAAGACCTTTGTACCGTTGAAGGGAAACATTTCTTTTTTCACTCCATTCCACCAGAATTGAATCCTTTTCCTCATCGTTGAAGGCGTATTTTTCCTCTTTTCCCCTTTTAAGTTTGTACAGGGGAGGTTGAGCTATATAGACATTTCCATTTTCGATAAGACTTCGCATATGCCTGAACAGGAACGTCAGCAGCAGTGTTCGTATATGTGAACCATCAACATCGGCATCAGTCATAATAATTATTTTTTGATACCGCAGTTTTTCGATAGAAAATCCATCTTCTTCTTCACTGTTCCCGAAACCGGTTCCAAGCGCCTGCACAATTATCTGAATTTCCTCATGAGATATAATCTTATCGATACGTGCTTTTTCAACATTGAGTATCTTTCCTTTCAGCGGCAGAATGGCCTGAAATTTTCTATCACGGCCCATTTTCGCACTCCCACCGGCACTGTCTCCCTCAACAATGAAAATTTCGCACTTCTGAGGATCTTTTTCCTGACAATCAGCCAGTTTTCCGGGAAGTCCACCTCCATCCATTACGGATTTTCTTCGTGCAAGCTGGCGTGCTTTTCTTGCCGCTTCACGGGCTATTGCAGAATTGACACATTTATCAATTATTTTTTTCGCGATCGCGGGATTTTCCTCTAGAAATGTATTCAACATTTCAAATACCGAAGCCTCGACAATTCCGAGAATACTGGAATTCCCTAGTTTCGCTTTAGTCTGACCTTCAAATTGAGGATTGGAAAGTTTAACACTGACGACCGCAGTTAAACCTTCACGAAGATCTTCACCGCGCATTTCAACTTTGTTGTTTTTAAGAAGATTATTCTGAGAGATATAACTGTTAATCGCCCTGGTAAGTCCTTTTTTAAAACCGGAAAGATGTGTACCTCCGTCAACGGTATTTATATTATTTGCAAACGAAAAAATGTTTTCAGCATAGGAATCATTATATTGCAATGCTATCTCTATTTCAGTATCTTCCTTCTGTTGGGTAAAACAGATGGGATCGGTATGCAATGGAACACGGTTTTCATCCAGAAATGATATAAACGATACAAGCCCGCCGGGGTAACAGAATTCATGAATTTTTCCTTCGCTTCTCTCGTCGGCAATTGAAATGGTGATACCTTTATTCAGAAAAGCGAGTTCACGCAGCCTTTTTGATAAAATATCAAAGCTGTATTCACTTATCTCAAAAACCTGATCATCGGGTAAAAAGGTTATTTTTGTTCCGCGTTTATCCGTTGGTCCGATATTTTTAAGTTCAGACTGGGGAAATCCACGAATAAAATCCATTGAGAATATTTTACCGTCCCGGTATACTTCCGCTTTTAAAAATTTTGATAATGCATTTACACATGAAACTCCGACTCCGTGAAGACCACCGGAAACTTTATAAGAAGAATTATCAAATTTTCCTCCGGCATGCAGGGTAGTAAGCACAAGTTGCAATGCCGACATATTCTCTTCCTCATGAAAATCGACGGGTATTCCTCTGCCGTTATCAATTACCGTAATCGAATTGTCGGAATGTATCGTAACGGAAATTGTATCGCAGTAACCTGCCAGAGATTCATCTATTGAGTTATCCACCACTTCATACACAAGATGATGCAATCCAGCTGAACCGGTGCTGCCGATATACATAGCAGGTCTTTTTCGGACAGCATCAAGACCTTTGAGCGTTTTAATACTATTGGCTGAATAATCCTGATTCATAATTACACCATCTACCCGTTAAAGAAAAACAATATCAGTAATCGAATGACAATCGGTAGTTGAACCGATTTTGGATAAAATATTCTTTTTTAAAAAACTCAATTCCTGTCTCCAGGAAGCAGAAGAAACTTTTACATACAAAATTCCATTTTCAACATTTTCACAATAACTTACCGACGCTACTGAATCACCTACTATTTCTTTCCAATGAGTGATAACTGAAAACTCTTTGCATGAAGAAAGGTATCCTTTAGATGATAAAAATGAATTGAGTATAGAATTGAGTTTTTCAGGAGAAGCCATAACAATCATTAAAAAAATTCAGGTATATCCACTTTGACACAGTCTTCTTTATTTGAAAGCCTTCCAAGTGGTGTACCGATAAAAACCTGTCCTCTGTTTTTTACAAGAGAAATAAAACGCTCAAGTCGATACGTATCCAGTTCAGAAACGGTATCATCAACGATGAAAATACTCCGATTTTTCTGTTGTTCTTCCAAAGAAAAACTTGAAGACAGTTTCATGGAAAGAGATAATGTTCTACATTGACCTTGTGATGCATATTTTCTGGAAATTTTTTCATTAAGAAATATTTTAAGGTCTTCCCGATGTGGACCAAATGTAGAAAAACCCGCATCTATATCCTTTTTTCTAATAGCAGCCAGTTTATCATAAAATACATTTTTACACGTATCTTTACTATATTTACGCGCATCTAAAACCGAATCATATTCAATTTTCACTTGATCCGAATTATCGGCTATTTCATGATACACCCTTAAAAAAAAGCGATTTAATTGATCGATAAGAGAAAAACGCAAAAAAACCAGTTCGCTTCCTAATTCAGCCAGCTTTTCATCATAAACATCACATTGAATTTTATCAAAATTATTGCTCCGTAAAAGAATATTTCTCCTTTGAAGATAAAATCGATAACTTACAAGGTTGCGAAGGTATGCACCGCTACTGAAACTGCCGAAAAGGTCAATAAATTTTCTTCTGTTTTCAGGACCTCCGGTAATAAGTAGAATATCCTCTGAACTGAAAGAAATAATAGTTCTGTTGCCAAACCAATCAAGTAATGAGTCCTTTTTACTACCATTTAAAAGAAGAGAAATCTTTTTTTCTCTGCTGTAGCCAATACCTACACCAAGAGATGAATTATTACCGGAAAACTCTCCCTCAACAAAAAAGTTAGATTCCTTAAAATTGATCATTTCCAAACGAGTGGACTTCCTCTGAGATTTTCCTGTACACAGCAGATAAATAGACTCAAGCAGATTGGTTTTTCCTATGCCATTCCTTCCCTCAATTACTATAAGTGAATCCGGAAAATCAAAACTTACCTCTTTAAAGTTCCTGAAATTGAGAAGTTTTAAAAATTTTATAAACATTCATTAATCTCAAAAAATATGCATTTTTCAAATATATTGAAAAATGCATAAATATTAACTATTTAATATATAATATTTTTAAAATTGTTTTATTAATCTTCACATTGCTTTCATTAATTCAAATACTACCAGATTGACCTTTTTTACATTTCATCAAGAATTCTCAAAGGCATAATAAGAAAAAGATCTTCACTTTCCGCCTTTTTATCCTCTGAATAATGCGGATAAAGAAGACAGGCGCTGATCTGAGTATTCATCTCCAGAAGGATTTTATCGGTTTTGATAATATCGAGAATTTCAAGAAAATACTGACTATTAAAACCGATAGTATGATTATCATTCTCATATTCCACCGGTATTTCTTCCCGTGCCTCGCCACCAATATCTCTGTTCAGAACAACAATTTCAAGATTATTAAAGGAAAACGAAAATTTTATAAGATGAGTTTTCTGATTTGAAAGAACTGAAACCCGTTTTACCGCAACTTGCAAATCGCTTTTTTTAATAACTGCTTTTTTGGGATTATTCTTTGGAATAACTTTTGAATAATCAGGATACGACCCTTCAAGCAGTTTGGAATACATGCTGAAATGAGATGTTGAGAATACAATATATTTTTCTCCAACCGAAACAGAGACTTCTTCATCAGTTTTTGCATCAATAATTTTATGAAGATTGAGCAAACTCTTTGGAGAAAGCACACATGATGTTGCAGCATCAACCGTATGTAGTGTCGGTATAAACGAACTTCCCAAACGATGACCATCTGTCGAGACCATTCCCATTCTATTTTCGCCAATTTCAAAAAACACACCGCAAAGAATTGCTCTGGACTCATCTTTTGCCGCTGCAAAACTGCTCTTGATAATCAAATCTTTAAGAGAAAGTGAAGATGCTTTGAATGATGATAAACCGTTCTCATCAGGAAAACCCGGGAAATCTCTGACATCTGAAACTGCTATTTTGCATGAAAAACCCTTTTCACACTTTATACAAAGTACATTTTCAATCACTTCAAGTGAAACCACACCGTCGGGCAACTCTCTGACTATTTCAAAAAATTTTCTCGCATTAACAGTAATATCAAAAAAATCATTTCCTTGAGCAGAAGAAAAAACGCGCAAAAAATGATCTAGATCAGTTACCGAAACCTCGAGCACATTTTCAGAAAAACAGAGACGGAAATTTGATAACACCTGCAGAGAACTTTTAAAAGGAATTATTGGAAAAGATTTCTGAAGTAATTCAAACAATTCCTTTTTGTTGATAGATAAAGGCATTTATTACTCCTTTATTAAATAAATAATAATCAAAATAGGGGTGTGGATAACGGTTAATTATTTACAAGTCATTGATATTAGAAAAAATAAAGTGTTAATAAAAAAATAAGAAAAAAAGGATAACATTGTAATAAACAATGAAAAAGCGTTATTAAAAAATAATTAACAAAAATTCAGTAAGAAGAAATATTTGAAATAATTGTATTAATATCCTTCAAAACTGAAAAATCTGATTCCTTTAATTTTTCAATAGTTTTTATTGCATGAATAACGGTACTGTGATCTCTACCACCGAAATTTAAACCAATTGTTTTTAAAGAAAAATCAGTAACCTGCTTTGAAATATACATAGCAATATGGCGACAATGAGCTACTTCTTTCATTCTGTTTTTTTCACGAATATTATTAACAGGCACTTTATAGTATTCTGAAACCTTTTCGATTATCTTATCTATAGATATTTTGCCAATTTCTTTTTTAGAAGTATCCTTGAGAATACTTTTTACGAGATCAAGAGAAATATCAGATTTTGTAATTGAGGCAAAAGCGAGTAGCCGAATTATAACGCCTTCAAGTTCCCGGATGTTTGATGAAACATTTTCAGCAATAAAGTAAAGAATTTCCTGAGATATACTAAGATTGTCCTCTTCTGACTTCTTTTTTAAAATTGCTACACGCGTTTCAAGATCGGGGGGCTGAATATCAACACAAAGGCCCCACTGAAATCTTGAAATCAAACGATCATGAAGACCTTTCAAGGAGGAAGGAGGAAGATCAGATGTTAAAACAATTTGTTTTCCTTCCTGGTAAAGGGTATTGAAGATATAAAAAAACTCTTCCTGAGTACTCTCTTTCCCTGCAAAAAACTGAATATCATCCATAAGTAAAAGATCAGATGAACGGAAACGGGAAGTGAAATTCTTTGTATTATTATTTTTTATAGCATCAATAAAATTTAGGCAAAATTCCTCGGAAGTAATGTACGTTACTTTCAAATCAGGAAGATGTGAGAGGACAAAATTTCCAATGGATTGTAGTAAATGCGTTTTTCCTAAGCCGACACCACCATAAATAAGAAGAGGATTAAAACGAGTTTTACCGGGAGATTCAGAGACAGCCATTGCAGCGCTTCGAGCAAACTGATTTCCGGAACCTACAACAAAAGAATTAAGGGTAAAACGTTTATTCAAATTTGGAAAAGAGGAAGTAAAAGAAGGAGAAGAAGAAACTGGACTTGATGAAGTAATAATTACATCTTTCAAAGAGAATCCAAGGTCCTTAGAAATAGATAAAATAAGAGATTTGAAATTTTTAGATACGAAATCTGCAATAAAATGGTTTGGGCAATGAAGAGTGAGAAGAGAGTAATCTGGAGATAATTTTGATGAAAGAGGGCGGAAAAATGAATCAAACGTATGTGAATCAATTGAAGAGGATAATCTATTGAGTATATTCTGCCAAAGAGAAGTGTGCATATACTTAAAATAAAAAAACGGCCGATGAAAAAGAAATAAAAAAAAATTTGACTTAATATTGAATAAAAAACCATTTTTTATAGATTATATAAAGGAGAAACAATGAAAAGAACATTTCAACCATCAAAACGAAAAAGACTGAATAAACACGGATTCAGGAAAAGAATGCTTACAAAGAACGGAAGAAAAGTATTGAAAAACAGAAGAGCTAAAGGAAGAAAAAGGCTCACTGTTAACGCTTCCCGCTAGCAATCCTCTACCTCAAATTTGTCGAAGACAAAGATGAGGCTACTTCCAAACATGTCTTTTAAAAAAAAAGACACCATTAAAAAAAAGAACGAAATAAGAAATGTCATATATAGTGGCGACAAAATAAAAAGTCACTATATTGACATTTTTTATATGGGAAATAAAAAGAAAAGAATGGGTGTGTTAAGCGGCAGAACAAAAAATGCAGTTGAAAGAAACAAAATAAAAAGAAGAATTAAAGAAATATATAGAAATACGAAAATAATTGAAAAAGTCGACATACTAATAAAAGTAAAAAAAAATATTATTAAAAATAGATATGCAACTGTTAAAAAAGAAATTGAAGAAAGTCTTTATAAGATAGAAAGAAAGAGAGAAAAAAGTGAATAAAAATACTATTATGGCATTTGTAATCATTTTGGGAACAATGCTGGTTTTTACCAGTCCGACTTATCAAAAATTTTATACAGAAAAAATACTGAAAAAAGAATATAAGCCGAATAAAAAAGAGATTAGAGAAGTAGTACAGAAAGATAAAGAGCAACAATCAGAAAAACAGCAAGTAGTTATAAAAGAAGATATAGTAGTAAAAGATTCTATAGTAGAGAGTCAAGATACCGTTACTGAAGAATATGATACTATATGGATGGAAAATAATAAAATACGGGTAGGAATATCAGAAGAGGGTGCAGTAATTACCAATATTGTGATGAAAGAGTATAAAGAAACAGGAAAGAATAATATAGGGAAAATTGAGTTATTAGAGGAGAATGATGGAGGGGGATCACAGCTTATAATTGGAAATAAAAGATATGATAAAAAGAAATTTAACTATACAGGAACTAAAAAAAACGTTTATGCCGATAAAGAAAGAAAAAAACTTACCTTTGAGCATAAAAATGAAAACGGCGAAAAAGTTGCAAAAAGTTACTTGATTGATCCGGATGGATACAAAATAGAGGTGAAAATTGAAAAAGAACAACTTTCGGGAGAAAGAATAGGGTTCGGATGGTTTTGTGGAATAAAGGAGAGTGAAAAACAGCAACAAAAAAATATGTACAATAAAAAGGCAGTACACTATTTCAATAGTGAATCAGTAGAACATTTGGTAATGAAAAAGGAAGCAAAAGAAGAACCGTCTGGACGGTATAAATGGTTGGGGATTACCTCCAAATATTTCTTTATCGCCATAAATCAGGAAAAAAATGATGATGCAGATTTGAAAATAGAATCATTTATAGAAGAAAAAGATAATAAAAAGAAGCAATATAATTATAAGCTCGAGATGAGTAAAATTGCTGATAGTAACGAAGAAACATTTTTCATATATGCCGGTCCAACAAAAAGAGATGAATTAAAGAAATTTAATTTAAAATATGAAAAAGTAATGTTTCCGGTTATGAGCTGGGGAAAAATATTCTTCTGGTCTGAAAAATGGTTTCCCTGGCTTGCTGAAATTGTATTAACACTTCTTATTGGAATTCAGAAAATCTTCAAAGACTGGGGATTATCAATTCTGATATTAACCATTATAACAAAAATTATAACCTTTCCAATGACAATGAGTAGTATGAAGTCGATGGAAAAGATGAAAAATATCCAGCCAAAAGTTAATAAAATCCGTACGAAACATAAAAACAACCCGCAAAAAATGAACGAAGAAATAATGGCATTATATAAAAAAGAAGGGGTAAATCCACTTAATCCCGGATGCTTGCCTATGTTTCTTCAAATGCCGGTTTTCATATCGCTTTTTGTAGTATTAAGAAAATCAATTGAAATCAGAGGTGCAACTACATCACTTATTCCATGGATATCAGATTTATCTCAGGCAGAAGTACTTTTTTCGTTGGATAAAATAGTACCTAACGGAATACCTATGTATGGATCCAATGTTGCTCTACTTCCCATTGTTAATGCAGTATTAACGTTCTTTTCCCAGAAAATGACCATTAAAGATCCTAATCAAAAAGCGATGATTTATTTCATGCCGATCTTTATGCTGGTTATTTTCAACAGTTTTTCATCTGGGCTGGTTTTGTATTGGACTTTTCAAAGTGCATTACAATTAATTCAACAATTGCTGATCAACAAAAAAAATAAAGAATAAATGAATAAAGATGAAACTATTGTCGCATTAGCAACCCCGAACGGTGTTGGTGCGTTGGCTATTCTTCGAATATCGGGTAAAAAAGCATATAAAGTTGTTGAAAAATCAATTAAGGAAAAAGAAAAGTTTAAAGGACAGAATGAAAGAAAAGTAGGACTATTTACCTTTATAAAAAGTAAAAAAGTAATAGATCAAGTAAGCATAATAAAATATAAAAATCCTAAATCGTATACTGGGGAAGATCTTGTTGAGATAATTGCACATGGTGGAGTATTTACGGTAAAAAATATTATTAAAGAATTACAAGTTAATGGAGCGAGAATTGCACAACGAGGAGAATTTTCAAAAAGAGCATTTTTAAATGGAAAAATCGATTTGATTAAAGCTGAATCAATAAAAGGTATTATTGAAAGCAGAACAGAAGAAAAATATGAAAAGGCAATGTTGTCTTATTTTAATCAGGGGAAAAAGTTAAGAAAGTGGAAAGAAAAAATAGAAAATGAAATTTCATTTATCGAAGCTGAAATAGAATTTGGCGAAGAAGATGAAGTGCAATATAGAAACGAAAGAGTAATAAAAGAAATCCAGGAAGAAATCCAGGAAGAAATCGAAAGAGAAAAAGCGATAGAAAAAAGTAATGAAGGATTAAAAATTGTGATTGCCGGGCCATCCAATGCAGGAAAGTCTTCATTATTCAATTATTTGCTGGGAACAGATCGAGCTATCGTCAACAAAACTAAAGGAACAACAAGAGATATAATCAGCGAAAAAATTCAACTGAATGATAAAGAAATAAAACTGATAGATACTGCAGGTATTCGAGAGACAGAATGCGAAATCGAAAAAGAAGGAATAAGAAAAACGAAGAACATTTTAAAAGAATGTTCTTTTGTTATTTGGATAACTGATAGTAGTGAAAAGTTAGAGATAAGTGAAAAAACAACCATTGAAGAACTTCAAAGAAAAGAAAAAATTATTCTTTTTAATAAATGTGAAAAAAACAAGAATTCTGGAAAAGAAAACTATTACAGGAACGTTAAAGGAAAGAAAATTACTATAAGTGTCGAGAAAAAAATAAATCTCGATATAGTTATAAAAACGATAGAAAAAGCCATAAAAAACAAGAATGATTCAAGTGAAATATTAATCAATGAGCGTCAAATACAGATGGCAGAGCGGTGCAATGAAAATATTAAGAAAGCTATTACAAACTGGAGCCAAAAAGAAATAGCATCGTATTACCTTAAGCATTCATTGGAAAAATTTGAAGAACTATTTGGTGTAGCTGATAACGAAGAGATAATAAACAAAATTTTTGATGAATTTTGTATTGGCAAATAATGTTTCACGTGAAACAATAAAATGAAAACAGATATTATAGTTATTGGTGGTGGACATGCTGGAGTTGAAGCCGCCAATATATCCGCAAAAAAATATCTTTCAGTTCTTCTTATTACCGGTAACTTGGATCTTATTGGGCAGATGTCGTGCAATCCATCGATTGGAGGCATTTCAAAAGGAAATATCGTCAGAGAAATTGATGCTTTGGGAGGATTGATGGGAAAAATCATCGATCATACCGGTATACATTACAAAATGCTTAATAGGAGTAAGGGTATTGCCGTATGGGGTAACAGAGCCCAGGCCGATAAAGAGCTATACAGAAAAAAAGCAAAAGATTTTCTCGAAAATACCGAAAATATTTCACTATTACAAGGTTTTGCAAAAAAAGTGATCGTGAAGAAAAGTTGTGTACAAGGGGTAGAACTTGATTCTGGTGAGGTGATTGAATGCAAAGCGGTAATTTTAGCAATGGGAACATTCCTCAATGGAAAAATTCATATAGGTTTGCATTCCTTTGAAGCAGGTAGAATTGGAGAACCGCCATCAAAGGATCTAACTGAAGATCTGATAAAAAATGGAATTAAATATGGAAGATTAAAAACAGGAACGTCCCCAAGGATTGATGGAAGAACAATAGATTTTAAAAGGTTTAAAGAGCAAAAGGGTGATGATCATCCGTGGCCATTTTCATTTTCTACAGAGACAGAATTAAAAAATAGTGTAAAATGTTTTACGGGAAAAACAGAACATGCGACACATGAAATTATCTTAAAAAATCTAAAAAGATCACCATTGTATACCGGAAAAATAAGTAGTATAGGACCCCGGTACTGCCCATCAATTGAAGATAAGATAGTGCGGTTTGGAGAAAGAGAAGGACATACATTATTTTTAGAACCGGAAAGCTCTGACTATAAAGAAATTTATATAAATGGCATATCAACTTCTCTTCCATTTGATGTTCAAATAGAAATTGTTAACAGTATACCAGGTCTGGAAAATGCAAAAATACTGAGACCCGGATATGGAATAGAATATGATTATTTCCCTCCGAACCAATTGAAAAACACGCTTGAATCAAAGAAAATAAAGAATCTTTTTTTTGCTGGACAAATAAATGGGACATCAGGATATGAAGAAGCCGGAGCCCAAGGAATTATAGCAGGAATAAATGCTACACAAAATATTCGTGGTGAAAAAAATTTGATTCTTGGTAGAGAAACATCGTACACTGGTGTTCTGATTGATGATCTTATAGTAAAGGGAACAGAAGAACCGTACAGAATGTTCACCTCTAGAGCGGAATACCGATTATTACTTCGTCAGGATAACGCAGATGAGAGATTAATGCCGATAGCATATTCGATGGGATTTCTGGAAAAGGAAGTGTTTGAAAAAAGAAAAGAAAGATGGGATAAAAAAACCGAGGAAATAAAGAGATTAAAAGAAACAAAAGTTTTTACCTATAAAGGTAACGAAAAAACTGGTAGCAATTTATATACACTTCTTAAAAGACCCGAATATTCACTGAAAAAAATAGAAGAAGATTTTCAGTACAAGATACAAGATGACGAGATGTTTAAAACTTCAATTGAGGCGGATATAAAGTATAAGGGTTTTGAGAACAAAGAAAATGAAAAAATAAAAGCTATTAAAAGGATGTATGGAATAGTAATCCCAAGAAATATTAATTATAAGAAAATTGATGGTATTTTATTAGAATCACGGAAAAAGCTGGAAAAAAGCAAACCTGAAACAATAGGGCAGGCAACAAGAATACCTGGTATAACACCTTCAGATATTACTGCATTGGCAATTTATATATCCACTCATCAAAAAAGTGTTTCACGTGAAACAAAGGGAAGTAATCAATGAACAAGCAATTACGATCCTTTTTATCAAGAGCAAAAGCTGCCTACGAATTAAAAGAGCTTGAAAGACTGGGCTTAACTCCTGATCTGGATCAGAGAGAGCTGATTCTGATATATTCATGTCTGCTGTTTAAGTGGAATGATGTTGCAGGTCTGATTTCTAAAAATGATGAGGATGTTTTTTTCTTGCGTCATTTTTGTGATTCCTTACAGCCTTTGTTGCTGTTTGGATTTAAAAAGAATGCACGAATCCTTGATATTGGTGCCGGTGGTGGTTTTCCATCAATCCCTATAAGAGTTTTTCGTCCGGATCTGACCTTTGTTTTAGCTGAATCAAATAGAAAAAAAGCATCTTTTCTGTCAGAAGTTAAAAAGGAACTTAATTTTGATAATCTTGAAATTCACAATGGTCGTGTAGAAAAAATGGAAGTACCGGAAATAGGATATGATTATATCATAAGTCGTGGGGTTGGATCACTACAGAAATTTTCTCAACTGGCTAAACCGTACCTTACCAATGATGGTCATATGTACACCTTCAAGACTAAGCAATTTGTTTCCGAGCTTGATTTTATAACTACAAATAAGGAAAAAGATGGCATAAAAATCAGTGAAATTGCTGAGTATGATTTAGGAAACCAAATATCTGGATTAAATCTTGTTTCTCTAGAATTAATGTAATTTATTATTGTGTTACCTATTGATTCTATACTTGTTATAGGTTTATTATCCAAGTAGTAACAACCTGTTGATAAGTTGTTGAAAAGGGATTTTTGTGGCTAAAATTATCGCTGTATGCAATCAAAAAGGTGGAGTAGGAAAAACTACAACATCAATAAATTTATCGGCATGTTTGTCTGCCGCCGAAAAAAAAACGCTTATTGTCGATATGGATCCACAATCAAACGCCACAACAGGTCTTGGCATAGATAAAAATGATTTGGAGGTATCGATATATGATGTTATCACCAACAAATCACATAATTCAAAACAGGTAGTTATCACCGATATTATTCATTCATTTGAAGAAATTAATTATCTGGATATTGCACCATCGTCACCTGAATTGGCTGGTGCTGAAATTGAACTGGTCAATACTTTCGCCCGGGAAAAATGTCTCGATTCAATTCTGTCTTCAGTAAGAGACCGTTATGATTACATTATTATAGATTCTCCACCCTCACTTGGGCTTCTGACCGTAAATGTACTGACAGCCGCAGATTCGGTACTCATTCCAATTCAATGTGAATATTATGCACTTGAAGGACTTGCTGAGCTGCTTAATACTGTTCACTTGGTGCAAAAAAATCTCAATTCAAAATTGATAATTGAGGGTGCACTTTTAACGATGTATGATGGAAGGCTCAACCTTTCCAAACAAGTGGCCGAAGATGTCCGCACCTGTTTTTCCGGTAAGGTTTTTGAGGTAGTTATTACCCGAAATGTAAAACTCAGTGAAGCGCCATCATTCGGCAAGCCTATTATTTTATATGATATCATTTCTTCAGGCTCTGATAATTATTTGAGTTTAGCCAAGGAAATTATGCACAATGGATAAAAAAAATTCTCGAAAAGCCTTGGGAAGAGGATTATCAAATCTCATTCCCGCCAAATTTGATGATCCTGACACTAATAGTGAAATTCATCAGATTGCTATAGATCGTATTGAGACTAATCCTTTTCAACCACGCCTGGATTTTGATGATGAAGAGATTAAAGGATTGGCTGAAAGTATTAAGACTCAAGGCTTGCTGCAACCGGTTGTGGTACGAAAAAAAGATACCATTTATCAAATTATTTCAGGTGAACGCCGGTTCCGTGCATTTCAATTTTTAAAAAAAGATACCGTTCCTTGTATCGTTAAAAACAGTGTTACCGACAGGGAAATGTTGGAGTTGGCTCTTATAGAGAACGTCCAGCGCGAAGAACTTAATGAGATAGAAAAAGCGATTGCATATCAGAAACTTTTATTGGAATATAATTATACTCATGAGCAATTATCCGTTCAGATCGGAAAAAGCAGAACAGCAATTACAAATACTCTAAGGCTTTTAAATCTGCCTGAAGAAATTCAACTTCTTCTTCGAAAAAATAAATTGTCGATGGGGCATGCGAGAGCGTTACTCTCGTTTGGTCCGGATGAGCAAAAAGCGTTGGCAAAAAAAATTGTTGAAGAGAATCTTTCAGTAAGAGATATTGAAAATATTGATTCACCCACCCGAAAAGTAAGAAAAAAAAGTGATTCAAAAGCAAAAAAAGAAGCATTGGATCCGGATACCGCTCAGGTAATCGAAAAGTTGCAATACAAATTTGGAACATCGGTGTTGATCAGTGATTTATTAAAAAAGAAGGGTACACTCTCTTTTCAATTTTTTGGACAAGATGATTTATCAAGAATTATTGACTTACTGCTGCAATGAAAAAGCAAAATAAATATTTCACGTTAATGTTTGTTCCCGAAGATAATGGGAAGACATTCACCTTACGTATTCCAAAATACTTTTTTCGTTCTCTAATAGTCTTTGTTGTTATTCTATTTTCTGGATTAGTGTTGTTGTTATTTAAATCGGGTCAGATAGCGGCCAAACTTCAGGTTCTTTCATTTATCAGGATGGAAAACGAAAAATTATCAAAAGAAAATTATCAGTTGCGAGAGATTACAGAAAAAATTAACAGACTCGATAATATTTCCAGATATTTAAGCCGGTTTCTCTCCACTCCCGGATTTGAACAGAGCGGCAATGATAAAACCAGCAATTTAAAAGACACTGCAGTTTCTGATGCTAGGAATTACTCTTTTTACCGATCGGTGCAGTCGGAACACAACCAGAAACTGGAAAATGTCGCATCTTTTCCGAATATTTATCCGGTTGATGGATGGATAACCCGTCAGTTTGATCTTGATTCAACTACTTCAGGAAACGGTCATCAGGGGTTGGATTTTGCAGCAGCTACCGGTACACCCATCAAAGCAACTGCTCCGGGAGTTGTTGGAAAAATTGAAAACGATAAGTATTTTGGCTTAATTGTTACTATTTATCATGATCATGGTTTTATTACGCGCTACGGACATTGTTCTCAAATTCTTGTTGCGAAGCATGAGCGGGTTAACAGAGGACAAACAATAGCACTTGTTGGAAATACCGGTCGTTCAACGGCTCCGCATGTTCATTATGAAGTAATAAAAGACGGTAAGTTTATTGATCCTTCCAAACATTTTTTAGTCAGTAAAAATTAATTTACTTGAGAAGGGATAGTCTGATGGAAAAAAGTCACAAAGGACTCTATACTATTTTTGGAGAAGGAACCGTTTTTGAAGGTTCAGTGACAGTACCGCACAGTGTTCGTATTGATGGCTCGTTTAAGGGTAAAATTGAAACCAGTGAAATTATCACCATCGGTCACAGCGGTGTTGTTGAAGCGGATATAATCGCAAAAAGTGCAATAATTGGCGGCAAAGTAATCGGTAATGTTACCGTTGATGATCGAGTGGAACTAGAGGCCAATTCTTCTTTGATCGGTGATCTGCGAACCAAGGATCTTGTTATAAATGAAGGTGCCGTTTTTCATGGTAATTGTTCCATGGACAAGATAAAGGGTGACTCGGTTTAGTTTCAGTAGAATCTTAAAACGTAATCACTGCTTTTTGAAATAGTTATTCGTGCCGGGGTTGGTACGAAAAAATGAATTCAGTTTATTCTGATCCGCTTCAGACTGCTGCTGCTTAAAATCTTTTTATTTAATTCCGGTAGATATCAATAATTTCAGATTAATGCCACAATTTGTATTGTTGAGTAGTCATTCATTGCAAATATGATGTATAATTATCACAATTGCATTTACAGTATAAAATCTGAGTATTTTGTATCTAAAAAACGAATTCTTCTTTTACTGGTCAGCAATAATTATTATTCTGATAGCAGAACTGATTTCAAATACCAAGAAACGGAAAAAGGATAATGAATTCAACGAAATCGATTACGTCAAAGAAAGATACCGTGAAGAGCACTTTTTTGAAGTGGCATATTCATTATAAAGGAATGTCAAGTGAAGATATCAGAAAAGGTTTTCTGAATAATCTTGAATACAATATCGCAAAAGATAAGTATACTCTTACATTGCATGATCAGTTTCTGAGTCTTTCGTATACGATTCGTGAACGACTAATCGAGCGTTGGATCGCGAGTCAACAGGAGTATCATAACCGGAACTCAAAGCGGATATACTATTTGTCAATGGAATTTCTTCTCGGAAGGCTGCTTTCCGATAATATTATGAATCTGGAACTCACCGAACAGACAGAAAAAGCTCTGCAGGAGCTTGATCTATCCATAGAAGATATTTACGACCAGGAACATGATGCAGGTTTGGGTAACGGGGGGCTCGGAAGGTTGGCTGCCTGTTTTCTTGAATCAATGGCGACAAAGAAGCTTCCATCGGTCGGATATGGTATACGGTACGATTTCGGTATCTTCAATCAGAAAATTGTAAACGGGTATCAGCAGGAACTGCCGGAACTCTGGCTGCAACACCGTAATCCCTGGGAAATCGAACGACCGGAATACAAAGTAGCGATCAAGTATTACGGGAAAACAATTTATTACACCGATAATAATGGAAAAGTACGAATTAAGTGGGTTGATACCGAAGATATTTTTGCACTTCCTTATGATATTCCGATTCCGGGTTTTGGTGTCAATACCGTTAATACACTTCGTTTGTGGTCTGCACGGGCGGCGGAGGAATTCAATCTGCAATATTTCAATAACGGTGATTACATCGGAGCATGTAATGAAAAATTATCGAGCGAAAATATTTCAAAAGTACTTTACCCTAACGATAATAATATTTCCGGTAGAGAGCTTCGTCTGAAGCAGCAGTACTTTTTTTCATCCGCATCGCTGCAGGACATTATCAGACGTTTCAGGTCAAGTAACTCCGACTTCAGTTCGCTGCCGGACCAAGCGGCGATTCAGCTTAATGATACCCATCCGGCTATTGCTATTGCTGAACTGTTGCGGCTTTTAATCGATGAATATTTTTTGGAATGGGATTTTGCATGGAATATTGTAACAAAAACGTTTGCCTATACCAACCATACACTGATGCCTGAGGCGCTTGAAAAATGGCCGGTCAGCATGGTTAGAAATCTCCTTCCCCGGCTCATGGAAATAATATTTGAAATCAATGCCCGTTTTCTGAGAATCGTTTCCTACAAATTTCCCGGCGATACCGATCGATTGCGAAGAATGTCAATAATTGAAGAGGGAGGGGAGCAGCAGGTGCGCATGGCATATTTAGCTCTTGTCGGGAGCCATTCGGTCAATGGCGTTTCAAATCTGCATACCCATCTTCTTGAAACCGGATTGGTGCGTGATTTTTATGAAATGTGGCCTGAAAAATTCAATAATAAAACCAATGGAATTACTCAGCGACGGTGGTTGTATAAATCAAATCGTCCGCTGAAAGATCTTATCTGCTCCAAAATCGGAAAAACCTGGGTAACGGATCTATATGCATTGAAACAACTGGAATCTTTCATTGATGATGAGTCGTTCAGGGAGCAGTGGAAAAAAGCCAAAGACAGTGCCAAACAGATATTCGTCGATAAAGTATACAAGTGGGAGGGAATTTCCCTCAATAAAAACATGCTGTTTGATGTTCAGATCAAGAGAATACATGAATATAAAAGGCAATTACTCAAGGTACTGCACTGTGTGTATCTTTACAAAATGATTAAAAAAGGAAATGGGCACTCGATTGTTCCGAGAACGGTGCTTTTTGGTGGAAAGGCAGCACCGGGATATTTTCTGGCAAAACTGATTATAAAATTTATTAATAACGTTGCAGGGGTAATAAATAACGATCCTGAAGTGAATAAATATCTTCAGATGCATTTTTTACCCAATTACCGGGTTACCCTGGCTGAATACATTATTCCGGCGACTGATCTGTCTGAACAGATTTCTACAGCAGGAACGGAAGCTTCCGGTACCGGCAATATGAAGTTCGCTCTCAATGGTGCATTGACGGTTGGTACTATGGATGGGGCAAATATCGAGATGTCGGAAGCGATAGGAAAAGAAAACATGTTTATTTTCGGTTTGACAACGGAACAGGTTGCAAAATTGAAAAATGACGGATATAATCCTTTTACGTATTATGAAAACGATAAGGAATTAAAGGAAGTTATTGATCTCATCTCGTCCGGTTTTTTCAGTCCCGAGGAACCACATCTGTTTATTCCTATCGTAGATTTATTGCTGAAATTCGGTGATAAATATATGGTTATGGCTGATTTCAGATCATATGTCGATTGTCAGAACAATCTTGAAAAGCTCTATTCAGATGATATTGAAACCTGGGTGAAAAAATCGATTTTAAATGTAGCCAATATGGGATTTTTCTCGTCGGATCGAACCATCGAAGAATATACGAAGGATATCTGGAATGTGGAGCCGGTGGAAGTGCCGCTCGATAATAATAAAATTAAAAAATGACTGGAAACCACCTGAGCGTGCATGAATCGTATACAAGAACGCTAACAACGAGATCAACATTCTTTTTGTCAATTAATCCTAATGCTGCTATCAAATTCCGAAACCATACGTCATTACTGCAAAGGAGTATTTTCCGTTTTATACTGGTTATAATTATTCTATTTGCAATGGTCGGACACAAGCGCCTGGTTTATGGACAAAATACGGATACTGTTAATCACGGCCGGTGTTTTCTAGCTGACGGGGAGCATAACTATCTGATTGCAGATCTTTCGAGCGTAACTTTTAAGGGAAGTTTCACTTCTGAAGAAAAAAACAAACAATATTACCGGAACACCTTCAAGGAATTACTGGAAGTTGAACTTAGTAAAAAAAATATCAGTTTCACCGAAGATTCCTCCACCGGGGATCCAATCTCTCTCAATAATCCTGATTCAATTTGTGCAATTTTAAATAATGCTTCCTGCAATTGGTACGTGGTTCCCGCATCTTGTACAATAACAAAAAAGATTATTCAGAAAACGGGTTGGCGTAACAACCGTTTCGGACCAAGTTACGAGCGTCCGGAAGAAACAGAGTTGAAAACGGTAATCAAAGTGGTAATTTTCAATAACGAGGGTAAAAATCAATTTCGTATTGCTGCTGAGGGAATAAGTCGCAGACCCTTTATGTACAATGTTTTCAGTAGATTTTCAAAAAAAGAGAGAATCGAGAAATATGCGAATTCACTCTATGCCCCGCCGGAATTAAAATCTCTCTATAAAGCCATAAAATCACTGTGTTCGGATCAATACCGGTGAGAATGAGTTTTTACCACCGAGAGGATTTACCTGCTCTGCTTTGTATAAACCTTCCAGGTTGTTTCAATCAGCGTCTTTATATCACTGTATTCGGCTTTCCAGTTTAAAAGTTTTTCAGCGTAGTTTGAGCTTGCATAGAGACAGGCACTGTCACCTTCCCGACGACAGGTAATAACGGCAGGAATATGCTTTCCGGTAATTTCCCGAGCAGTGTCGATCACGGTTTGAACACTGATTCCTGTTTCACTCCCCAAATTACAAATACAGCTTTTACGATTTTCTGCAAGATAATCGAATGCTTTCACATGAGCTGTCGCCAGATCATTGACATGAATATAATCACGCACTCCGGTACCGTCAGGGGTATCATAGTCGTTACCGTATATGTTCAACTGCTCTCGAATACCAATCGCCGCCTCCATGACACAGGGAAGAAGATTCTGAGGATTTCTTTCAAGTCCGGAGATGCGGTTATGAATATCATAGCCTGCGGCGTTAAAATACCTCAAGGCGGCGAATTTGATATTACACAGCATATCGTACCAGTGAAGAAACCGCTCAATTTCAAGTTTGGTAAACCCGTAGTAATTAAGCGGATTAGTAGGGTGTGCCTCGTCTATCGGGAGATAGGAGGGATCGCCATATACAGCCGCCGAGGAAGAGAAAATGAATTTATCGATTCCGAATTCGGTAGCGGTGTTAAGAATATTCAAGGTGCCATTGATATTGTTGATGCTGTATTTCTGAGGGGTGATCATTGATTCGCCAGCAGCCTTGAACGCGGCAAAATGAAAAATGCCGTCAAAACCTTTTTGCATGACATTTTTTAAATCGGCGGTGTTTAGAATATCTCCCTCGACAAATTTGGTATCATTGAAAACATTGTCCATTGTACCGGTAGAAAGATTGTCAAAAACAGTAACGGTGAATTTTTTATCAATAAGTTCACGAACAACATGGCTTCCGATATATCCTGCTCCGCCGATAACCAGTACTTTCATAGGTCATTTATTCCTTTTGAGTGCAGCGATAAGCGCTGCGCCGAATTCGGTTGAAGATGATTCTGAGGATTGTTTTTTATTTGTGTACGCAAGAATCTCTTCCTGATCAGAACGGGATTCGACAATTCCGTAGGAAAGTGAAATTCTTCTGTTTTCCGTATCAATAGAATCTATGGTAACTTTTACGGTATCCTGCTCTTTGAGCTGCTCCTTTTTTTCAGGTGCAATTTTGGAAAATACAAGCAAACCGGTAATTCCTTCCGACAGATCGATAAAATAACCATAACGTGATTTTTTGGCAATAGTTCCATCAACCTCGGAACCGGAAGGAAATCTTGATTCAATGTCACGCCAGGGATCCATTGAAAGATCCTTGAGACTCAGTGAAATGGTTTTTTTGACGGGGTCGATAGCGAGAATTGTTGCACTCACCTGACTGCCCTCGGATACGATTTCAGAGGGATGATGTACTTTTTTAATCCACGACATTTCTGATATGTGAATAAGTCCATCTACACCGGGAAGTAATTCAACAAAAGCACCGAAGTTGGTCAGTCTGACAACTTTTCCTGAAACTGATTGTCCGAGCGTGAAATTTTTTTCAATTGAATTCCAGGGGTCATCGGTTACCTGTTTAATTGATAGTGATACTTTGGAATTTTTAAGAGGACTTTTTCGTACGATCTGGAGTACGATAACCTGTACCTCCTGTCCGACAGTATATCGATCGTCAATTTTATCAACATGTTCCCAGGAGAGTTCGGAAATATGTACCAGTCCTTCAATACCTCCGATATCCACAAAAATGCCGAAATCAGTAATTTTTGTGATTGTTCCACGAAGAACAGGTTGGTCCTCAATTGTTTTTTCAAGTTCTTCTATTCTTGAGAGAAGTTCCTGCTCAAGCAGGGGAATCCTGCTGAGGATTATATTTTTGCCACCTTCAGAGACACGGGTTATGACGAAATCCATAGTTTTGCCAAGAAAAACATTGACATTATCAACAAAGCGGATTTCTATCTGTGAAATGGGACAGAACGCTCTTTTGCCGAAAATCTTAACAGATAGACCGTCTTTACTGACACCGGTTATTTTCCCCTGTACGGGAATTTTGTTTTTTTGAGCGTGGTAAAGCTCTTCTTTGGCAGCACTATTGCTGGTTAATTTTTTACTGACTACGAGCTCGTTTTCTTTCTCGGAAATTATATAACCGGAAAGGATATCTCCAACTGAGACTGTCAGATTTCCGGAATCATCCCGGCACTCTCTGATGTTCATAAGGGCTTCGAGTTTGTTCCCGACATCAATGTGGATGAACTCGGTACCGATACGGGAAACGGGACCTTCAACTTTTGAGCCGGTAGAGAAATCTGAAACCGTCGAGGGTTTGAAATCGGAGATCATCTCCATAAGCTTTCGGGAGGCCTGGTTGGACTCAGTATTTTCCTTGAAAAAATCATCATCATTTTTGTTGTACATTGGTGGAATCTCCGGTAGTGAAAAATACGTACTATCAACTGGACTTTTCTTTTAAGGGGAAATCAGTTTTTGATTCAATTTCCTTGACTTCGGAAATGAATTCGCTGATATCTTTGAATTTTCGATATACAGATGCAAAGCGGACATAGGCAACTTCATCGACTCCATAAAGTTCACTCATTACCAGTTTACCGATATCGGAACTTGGAATTTCAGATTTTCCTGTTTTTTCGATGGTGTTCTCGATTTTATCGACGATGCTCTCAATTTTTTTCATACTGACGGGACGCTTTTTGCATGCGGAGAAAATACCTCCAAGAAGTTTCTGCCGATCAAACGGTTCTCTGCGTTGATCATTTTTGATAATGGTAAGAGAAACATTTTCAATATACTCATAGGTGGTAAAACGTTGTCCGCAACGGAGACATTCTCTCCGACGACGAACTGCCTGGCCTTCTTTACTTGACCGGGAATCAACAACTTTGTCTTCTCCATGACTGCAAAATGGACATCTCATGAACGGCTCACTTTGATGAAAGGGGAAAAATCAAAATGTTGTTTCTAGAACAACTCCATCTGCCGAAGGGCTGAGGGAAACGGGCTTAAATGAAACAGAAGTGCTCTGAAAACGTTTGTTTTTAAGCATGGTGCGAAGATCAATAAAGGAGACAATCCGGTTCAGAATCAGTGCACCTATGCAGAACGAAGAGATTGTATTGAACTTTTTGGCAACTTTCTGAAAGGAGACATACTCTTTTCGATAGGATTCATCCTGCCATTGCCAGAAATATTCCTGCTCGCTGAAATGGCGCTCCGGCTCGCGAACAAGATCAATAGTCTGGTGATAATCATAATAGTCATTGAAACCGCCGATAACCTGCCAGTAAAAATTGTTCGAAATCGATGAAGTAATACCGGCGTAGTGCAATGCGTAAGCTTTATAATTGGAAGCCAGACGCTTACTGTATTGCCGGAAAAAAATAGCGCCGGTTATTGCAACAACATCGAGGGAAATATAGCCGAGCGCTTTTCGCGCACTACCGACATACTGATGACCGCTTCCCGGTACAAGGAGGGAAATCCAGGATATACCTGTCGGGTATTGATCGGTAAGCTGCTGTTTACTGCTGAATAGATCGACGGTATCGGTCGTTATGGCATCAACACTGATTTGTGCCTGAATTCCTGTTGATAGAAGAAAAAGGAAAATAATAAGAAATTTCAAAATCGAACCTCTAATGCATAGCCCTGAGCAGTACCGCCGGGAGTACGAACGAAATTTTCCCGTATATTAATTTTCTGCCAGAGGCTGGTTTTACCGAGAAGTTGGTCATTATACGCTTTTGCGGTGATTCCCGCATCAATTGCGCTGATGATGTGGTTAACTAAAAGCATTGAGAAAAGACCTTTTGACCAGCGGAAATAGACATTGGCTTTGGAAAGCTTCTTTGAAAAGGTTTTCTGATTTTCTGAAAAGCCGAAGGCTGCATCAGATGTATCGCCGTTGCTGTCAACAAATGAAACAAGGTAGGTGCTGTCTTCCTCTTGATTAGTGATATATGTTCCGCTGTCCGAAGGATTGATAGGATCAAAATTACTGTCGAAACGGGGTGCAACATCATCCCAACCTTGAACATAGGGACGCTTATCATCGCTTATATCGTTATAAAAGCGTTGACTCTTTTTTGATTCCTGCGAGAGAAAATCTTCATATTCGCCATAAAAAATAAGGGTATCAAAACCTTCATTTTTTTTGATCAGATACTCATAATACGTCGCCATTGAATCAATAAAATAGTGTTCGTTGGCAAACGATCGTGCCGCCTTAATTTTCTGATTTCCCTTGTAACCCACAATTGCGCCGGCTGCAATAAAGGCTACTTCAACAGCCCCGAAAATTCCTGCTTTAAGCTTATTGTGTGAATATGCCTGACCTGCACCAGGGACAAGGAGAGATAGTAAGATAGCAACTTTAGGTGAACGGTATTCCTTGTAATTTTTAGCGAAATTAATAGATTGTGTTTTCTCGATAAGCAGGGGCTTGGGAGTTTCTTCGGTTGCGGTGGTAGTGGGAATCCTGGAAATCATTTTACTGCGGGCATTTAATTGCGCGTCTGAAGGAACGGCCGAAGAGTCGGCGATTTCCGCACTCTGCTGGGGAGCGGCACCAGAATCGGAGCTATCCTGATTTTGCCGTATCGACGGCTCTGTTGCAACCGGGGCCAGAATGCTCTCCTCTCCTCCGTCTAAAATAAGATCTTCTTCAATTTCTTCTATGATGGGAGTGGTTTCCGTTTGTGCAGTAGAGGTATCAGTTGTATTTAAATCGACAGGTGCTATGCTGTCCGTGCCGGAGTCTTTGACTGTTGCTTCATCACCGTGTTCGGAAACGACCGAGATGTCGGTGACTTCACCGGTAGACACAGGGTCCGGTTCGGTGAGGGGGGGAGGTATTTGTTTTTCCGTGACCTGATCGTTGGCAACCGTGGTTGAGTCTGCGGGTGCTGCAGGAGACGGAGTTTGTGCAAGAACCGTCCCGGTTACCGATAAAACGAGAAATAATAAACCTGCTGTTCGCATTGCTACTCCGTTGTGCAGGGAGTTTACAGTTGCAGTACATCCCGCATTGTATACAATCCGGGTTGCTGTTTTGAGAGCCATTTTGCCGCGAGAACCGCACCACGGGCGAAATTCGATCTGCTGTGAGCGACATGACGCAATTCAAGACGTTCACCGATGCCGGCAAACAGAACGGTATGATCTCCGACTATATCTCCGCCACGAACGGCATGCATACCGATGTTTTTCGGTTTCCGTGCATCGGGAGCGATTCCTTCACGTCCGTTTTCGATACAGGAATCATACGGGAGTCCGAGGGCGGCTGCCGCAATTTCGCCTATCCGTTTTGCCGTTCCGCTGGGAGAATCTTTTTTAAACCGATGATGTGCCTCGATTATTTCAATATCAAACGATTCTTTGAGACGCTCCGCTACAAGTTCGGTAAGCAGAAAAAGAAGATTTACACCAAGGCTCATATTCGGACTGATGATAATTGGAATTGCCGAAGCAAATGATTTTATAAACTCAAGATCGTTTTCTGCAAGACCGGTGGTACCGATTACCACGGGCAGTTTTTTTTCGGCGGCCTGCGGAAGATAGTGCTGCAACGAGGCTGGAGAAGAGAAATCAATACAGACCGCTTCAGATCCGGAAAGCGTGGTGAGCGAATCTGTAACGTGAATGGTATTCTCTGATTCACCGGTACCGGCAGAATATTCTTTTCCCAGAAGGGGGTGATCAGGATATTCAACAGCCCCTTCCAGATAACATTCTGGATCGGCACATACTATTTCTGCTATTTCACGACCCATTTTTCCGAGAGCACCAATAATAGTAATACCGACAGACACAGGCGAGTTACTCCTCTATATAAAGATTATACCCTTTTAATACGGTAACAAGGTCATTTTTATTGCTCTGATCCATCGGTACGAGCGGCAGACGCAATGTACCCGCATTTTTTCCGATACAATTCAAAGCGGTTTTTACAGGAATCGGGTTGGTTTCAATAAACATTGCATCGCAGAGAGGCACCAATTCCTCGTGGATAGCCAGGGCGTCAGAAAATTTGCTATTCTGGAAACTATCGATCATCATCACCATTTTTTGAGGAAGAATATTTGCAACCACTGAAATTACGCCGGTGGCACCCACCGATAAAAGCGGTAGAGTAAGAGCATCATCTCCCGAAAGGATTGAAAGTCGACTGCCGCAGCGTCGATGAATTTCAGAAACCTGGTGAACATCCCCGCTCGCCTCTTTGACGGCGACAATCGACGGAAATTCACAGAGACGCTCCATGGTTTCAGGTTTAAGATTAATACCGGTTCTTCCGGGTACATTATACACGACAATCGGAATGGGAACCTTCAAGGCGATTGTTTGATAATGACGGAAAAGCCCTTCCTGAGTGGGCTTATTGTAATAAGGAGTAATACAAAGTATTGCATCTGCTCCTTTATCATACGCATGCTGTGCGGCAGTAACCGATTCCGCGGTGTTGTTTGATCCGGCACCGGCAATGACGGTAACTTTACCTTTGCACTGTTCTATCGTTATATCAACAACACGGTTATGTTCTTCCCAGGACAGTGTTGCTGATTCACCGGTGGTACCGCAGGGAACGATTCCCGCAACACCCTGATTAATAAGAAAATCCAGATGCTTCCGCAGTGATTCTTCGTTAACTTGTCCGTTGTTGTCAAAAGGCGTAATACTGGCGACAAAACAACCCTTTAAGTTCATGTCGGATTGTTCCTTTCAAAAGGGAATGTAGAATCAACCGTTTTCCTGAATCCGGCAGGGACACACCTTTTCGGAATCTGTGCACCGCGGGTTTTCCCGGTTATGTATGCTCCGAATAGTGATAAAATAAACCCTGGAGGAAAATAGCTCTATATATATGTGAAAAAGATCGAAAAAATATCCGCTCAGTACCAGAGGTAAAAACAGATATTTTCCGATCCGGAATTACAGAAAAAAGAGTCAGCCTGTTTTTCTGCTACTCTTCTTTAACTACCCACACCTTCAAATTAGCGGAAACGGTCCGGTAAAGGTTGATTGTAATCGTGTACACGCCGAGTTGTTTTATCGGTTCATCAAGATCAACGTGACGTTTTTCGATATCGAACCCTTCTTTTTTCAGAAAATCGGCAATTTCCTGTGCACTGACTGATCCGAAAATTTTTTCTTCTTCACCGACCTTAACAGGAATCGTGCAGGGAATCTGCTCGATTTTAGCTGCCAGTTCACGCGACTCTTTAATTTTTTTACCCTCGCGGATTTCCGCAATATGTTTTGCTTCCGCGACCCGTTTTTTATTTCCTTCGGTGGCAGGAACCGCAATTTTCTGTGGAATGAGAAAATTACGTGCATAGCCGTCTTTAACCGGGACGACATCAAGTGCCTTTCCCAGGTTTTCGTAATCTTTCATGAGTACAACTTCCATAATATCCTATTACTCCTTAAAAATGGTTACGCGGAATATTTATTTAATATTCTGAGAAACAAAGGGCAGCAGCCCGAGGTGACGAGCCCGCTTAATTGCCGTTGCAAGCTTACGCTGATTCTTGGCGCTTACACCGCTGAGACGACGGGGGACAATTTTTCCGCGTTCGGTTACAAAACGACCGATAATTCTGATATCCTTATAATCAGGTTCAACCTTGTTCTGTTCAAACCAGCAGACTTTTTTTGCTCTTTTTCGAGGCATTGCCATTGTATAAACTCCTTTTTACATTTCAAAATTAGTTCTACGTGGATGATTAGTCTCTGTCCCGATCATATCTTTTTCTGTATGGTGCGGAATCTCTGTCATCGGAATTCTGTTCCGAATCGGCAGCTGCACGCTCCTTACGTTGAGCGAGGCTCAGGCGGGCTGCTTCATTTTTCAGATCACGAACAACGGTCAGATGGCGAAGGATATTGTCGTTATGCTTGATATGTTTGTCGATAGCGGGAACAATATCATGATCGCAGGTGAAGAGGAAAAGGCAGTAATACCCTGTCCGTTTTTTCCGGATCAGATAGGCAAGTGACTTTTTACCCCAGACATCGGTTTTTTCAAATTCCGCGTTCTGGGAGAGCAGTTCTTCAAACATTTTCTGTTCTTTTTGAAGAACATCATCGGGGAGTGTCCCGTCGAAAACAACCATTGTTTCGTATGGCCGTTTCATAAAAATACCTCCTGTGGTCGTTAGGCCCCGCGTTCAACAACGGAAGTGCGGGGCAGGATTAATTGATTGTATTCATAATTGCATCAATGGGTTCAGATACACATCGATGCAGTATTTCACTTCCTTTTGTTATGATTCCAGGGAGGCGCACTTCTTCCTCTCCGGTAAAGTTTCCCAGAACAAAATCGATCATTCCGGTTTTTTTGTCACGTGGTCCGATTCCTACCCGTAAACGGATAAATCCGGTTCCAACCGTGTCGATTACTGAACGAAGGCCGTTGTGACCGCCGTGTGTCCCTTTGCCTCGTATTCTGAACGTACCGAAAGGGATATTGATATCATCAACAACGATTATGTACGTCTGTTTTTTTACCGAATAGTCACACCTTTTCAAGATCTCGGCGACTGCCACCCCGGAACGGTTCATGAAGGTCGTCGGTTTTACTGCTGCGACAACCGAAGCCGGAGCCAGTGTACCTTGCATCACCTCGGCATTCGGTGTCCTGATTTTTTCGATTGCCGCGAACGATGAAGAGAACCGGTCGACAACACGGAACCCTATATTGTGTCGGGTGTGTGCGTACTTTTCTCCGGGATTTCCGAGTCCGAACACGATGAAATCGGCATTTTTCAGGCAGGTGCTGCCGCTGGAAAAAAAATTCCTGAAAAAACGGAAGAACTGCATGAAAGAACGACGAATTATTTCGACCCGGCTTCCGCCGCCTCTGCATCCTCACCCTCGGCAGCTGCTGTATCTGCAACTTCGCGGGTAGCATGCGTGACAACGGCGATTACTTCTTCCGGAGCATCCTTAATGGTAATGTCGGGCACTGCCAGATCACGCACATGAATGGAATTTCCCACATGTAAATCAGTAACGTCAATGGTTATTTTGTCCGGAATATTCATCGGCAGGCACTCGATGGTCAGTGACTTGACCGGGTTGCCGAGAACGCCGTTTTCATCCTTGACACCAACTGAGGTCCCGATGATTTCAACCGGGCAATGAACCGTGACTTTTTCTGTCAGCGCGACATGCTGAAAATCGATATGGTAGAAAAAATTGTCTTTAATCACATGGCGCTGAACATCTTTGATGACCGCGATGGATTCTTCCTGTGTTTTGCCGAGTCCGAGATCGATCAGATGGGTCAGATGACGCTTGCGGACAATTGCCGTAAATTCATGCTCATCGACTTCAATACAGACCGGGTCGGTTGTTTTCCCGTAATAAATTGCCGGAACCCAACCATTGGCTCTGGTTTTTCTGGTGTATGACTTACCGGTACCGGTACGGGTTCTTGTCTTCAACTTGATAATTTCCAAAACGGACCTCCTGAAAAACCATAGCCCGATATTTTCGGACTAACCTGATTGTTTTAATTGTTAAAGCTGGGGCGGAAGGATTCGAACCTCCGATTGCGAGGACCAAAACCTCGTGACTTACCACTTGTCGACGCCCCAGTAAAAAATGATAATCTTGCAATATATATCATTACAAGCAATCTGTTCAAGAGGTGAAATTATTTTTGAGGAACAGCAATGACCCTCTTCCCTCGTGAGTTGAGAGAAAAATTTAAAACTGGAAGGTTCACCCTGATTGCGTCAGGAAGGTACAGCAGCAGCGGTGGCAAGGGCCTCCGGTTGCGATTTCGCCAGTTCCGATTCGAATGCATCAAGAATTGCCGTTTCGATTCTTTTACGCATTTCATTGGTGATTGGATGGGCAATATCCTGAAAAGTTCCCAAACGGGTTCTTCGACTGGGCATTGAAACAAAATACCCCTGAGAACCACTGATGACTTTTAGGCCCCGGAGAACAAAACAGTCATCGAAGGTAATGCTGGCAAAGGCTTTAAGCTTAGCCTCATCTTTGAGTGTTATTCTCACCTCGGTGATCTCCACGGTAGACCTCCTGAAAGATGATAGGTATGATGAAATGATGATGATAATAAATATAATTGAAATTAGTCTGTATGCAAACTTAAACGTTAAATATCAAATGATTTCCCGGTTTTTTTTTGTGGAGCTGTTTTCCGATGAAAGAGAGATTTTTTCAGGACACGGGGCACGCCTTCTTTTACTTACTACAGGCCCTTTTATTCTTAAAAAAAGGTGCTGTAATAAGGCCGTCTCGGGTAAAGTTACTCTGAAAAACCATCTGCTGACAACAACCCGGTGATTTTTTTATGCTTCAGGAAGATAAAAGATAGCAAGAATTGTTGAAATCAGCTGTGAAACAATTATTTTACTTAATTAATTGTTAAATTGTACGCAGGTATTTTACGGAAACAGGTACAGTTACCATGGCAGGAAGAAAAAAAGACCTGATTTCACTTTTTGAATTCTCTCCGGATGAGCTGCGGACCGTATTGTCAATTGCCCGGCAGGTGAAAAGCGAACGGTTATCCGGTCGATCGACGACGTTCGTGAATAAAACCGGTGTGATGATTTTTGAGAAACCGTCATTGCGCACGCGGATTACCTTTGAGACAGCTATTAATGAACTTGGCGGACATCCGATCAATTTGCCGGCAGATGCAATTGGTATGGGCAAGCGTGAATCGGTTGCAGATATTGCCAGAAATCTCGAGCGGTGGGTCCATCTGATCATTGCCAGAACATACAGTCATGCAACGGTGGAAAAGCTGGCATCATACAGCTCAATTCCGGTGATCAATGCGCTTACCGACCGGTTTCATCCGTGCCAGGCGCTGGCTTTCGCTCAAACGGTGCTGGAAAAAATCAGCGATGAGGAGCATGCCAAGGTGGTGTTCGTGGGTGATGGAAACAATGTATGCAATTCCATAATGGTGTTATGCGCGAAACTCGGGTATGATTTCACGCTCGTCTGTCCCGCTGCATATGCTCCGCCCGCAGATCTGGTGGAAACGTGCCGGATACTCGGCAGGGATAGCGGAGCGAAGATTGCGGTTACACCGGATCTTCTTTCTGCCGTCAAGGATGCGACGTTCATTTACACCGATGTTTGGACCAGTATGGGGCAGGAAGATGAAACCGATCGCCGTAAAAATGATTTCGCCCCCTTTCAGATCAATCAGAATGTTATTGCACACGCACCCGCGGAGGTGTTTATTTCGCACTGCCTTCCGGCTCACCGGGGGGAGGAAATTACCAGCGAGGTACTTGATTCCCCGCGGTCGGTAGCATTTGATGAGGCGGAAAACCGTTTACATGTTCAGAAAGCGGTAATTGTTCACCTGTTCTCATAAAATGAACGGGCTGTCAACGGGTAGATTTTTATTAATGGAAATGTAGTCAGACGAGGCACAATCTATGAGTCAAAACAGAGTTCCGTTCGGTATTGATGCATTGGATACGATGTTTTCCGGTGGCCTGCTCGGTGGATCGGCGGTGCTGGTCGAAGGAGCCCCCGGTACCGGTAAAACAACCCTGGGTATGGAATTTATCTACAACGGAATCATGAAATATGATGAACCGGGACTTATCATCACTTTTGAAGAGTTTCCCCAGCAGTATTATCATGATGCGTTGCAGTTCGGCTGGGATTTCCGTAAACTTGAAGAGCAGCAGAAGCTCAAAATAATCTTCAGTGATCCGCATACCACGCTTGATGAATTTGATAAAATGGACGGAGAAATGGTGGCTCTTGTCGAGAAACTCAACGTGAAACGGGTGCTCATCGACAGTATGACTCATTTTGAATCAATTGCGGCCGATCCCTTTGAACTCCGGGATCTCGAAACCCGTCTGATCAATGCCCTCAAACGCGAAGGGGTCACAAGTCTGCTGCTTCGGGAAAACGACAATCTACTTGGCCAGGTTTCACATGTCTCAAGTAAAATACCGTTCATTGTTGATTCGTATGTGCTGCTGCGGTACGTTGAGATCGACAGCTCGATCGCCAAGGCGCTCTGTATTCTGAAAATGCGGGGCAGTGACCATCATAAGGACATACGCTGTTTCCGGATTACCGAAAAGGGTATTGAAGTGGATGCGAAGTTCAGCGGGCGGGAAGGGATCATGAGCGGTATCACCCATTCAACGCCGCAGGATGCATTTGTCAACGTATTCGGAAAGAAGAAATGAACACTGCGTCAACATTGACGATTGACAATCTGCTGCTGGCCGGCTATGTGATCTCGAGCAGTCTGCTCAATATCGTGGCACTGTTCATCTCCTCGTTCTACCGGCACCGCCTGCATCAGTCTTCTCCCCTTGCGGGATTTGTTATTGCGGTTATTTTTTCATTTCTCTATATAGGATTGCTCTTTTTCGGAACATCGGGTTCGGTTGTCACTGCGGTGCTGTCGGTTATCTCGCTGCTTGGATATGGAATCGCTTCATCCTACAGCGTGCTCATGCTTTTTTTCACCATGAGGAGTGTCAGGAAATAAATGATACAGATACAGGGAATTTTCTTTTTCGATGTATCGGTGATCATTTTCATGTTCGTTCTGGCGTATCTGAGCGGACGTCTGGGTGATGCGCTTAAAATTCCACCACTCTACAAAACGCTCTATGTCACCACTGTCATGATTATCCTCGCATCGGTTCTGGATGTTCTTTCCGGCATCATCGGTATTCCTTCGATGATGCGAATTTCGCTTATAATCCGTTGTGTTGCCGGTATCGTTGCCTGTGGCATTGTTCTGCGGTACTGGATATGGGTATTTTCAGAATTTTTCAAGCATTGAGGATCATCTGAATATGGTTAAAAAAATATTGGTTATTGAGGATGACAGGGACATTGCCGACTTGGTAAAATTAGTGCTTGAGACGACCAGTCAGTTTGAGGTCACGACGGTGCTGGATCCGGAGAAGGCATACGAAACGGCTGTTGCCTATCGTCCTGATGCCATTCTGCTTGATTTATCAATGCCGAAAATGGACGGATGGGCAGTGTTTGATCTTATCCGCAAGGATGCATCTTTTGAAAAGATACCGATCGCCATACTGACCGCCCGTTCTCAGGATTTTGATGAAATGATTATCTTGCATGTAAAGAGAGCCGACGCGTATATCACGAAACCTTTCGGGAAGCAGGAACTGATCGACAGAACCTATGAGTTATTCGAAAAAAGAGACAAATAAACGCATTCTGGTTGTCGACGACGAAGTTGACGTACTGGATTTTCTGAAAATCTTCCTTGAATCACTCGGATGGGAAGTGACTACCGTCAATTCCACCGCCGAAGCGTTCGAGGTACTTGAGCAGCAGATGTTTTTTCTGGTGCTCACGGATATCGCCATGCCGGATATGGACGGCTACGAATTCATCAGCCAGATCAAAGACCGTGAGATTGCTTCCCGGTTGGCACTTATGACCGGATTCGGCTACAATCCGAAACATACCCTGGTGAAAATTTATAAAACCAACCGCTATCCCTGTCTGTTCAAACCTTTCAACAGGGTGAAGGTTTCAGAAGCGGTTCTGCATGCCTGGACTGAATACCACACGGGTCTGCTGCCCGAGGGATTTACCCCTCAGGAGTACGGGATTTCCGTTACCCAGTGATTGTGCTCCTTCTGCCATTGCTCCACGCCCTGTCCGGGTAGTCAAAACTGTGCGGCATCTCCAAATATCCGCTCCAAATGTTGCAGGAAGCTGCAAATTGCCCTGGTGGTTAACTGTTCTGCAGAAACTTTCTTAAAGGACTGGTTTCTTGCCTATGTATTGTCTGAAATAATAATTATTTTTCAGGTATGTCTTTTTCCGCGATTCACATCAAAGGTGCCAGAGAACATAATCTGAAAAATGTGGAAGTTTCGATTCCCCGGGATGTTCTGACGGTGGTTACCGGACTGAGCGGCTCGGGAAAAAGTACCCTCGCATTTGATACGCTCTATTCCGAGGCGCAGCGGCGGTTTGTTGAGTCACTCTCCTCGTATGCCCGGCAGTTTCTGGGACTTATGGAGAAACCGGATGTCGATGCGATTGAAGGACTTTCTCCCGCAATCGCGATTGAGCAAAAAACCACCGGTCACAATCCCCGATCAACGGTCGGAACCATTACTGAAATTCATGACTATCTCCGTCTTCTCTTTGCCCGGATCGGAACACCAACCTGCTACAAGTGCGGAAGAATTATTTCCCGCCAGAGCATTCAGGATATCACCGATACAGTGATGGCGCTTCCCGACGGTGATCGGTTCATGGTGGTTGCACCGGTAGTAACCGGTCGTAAAGGGGAGTTCCGGGATCTTTGGGAAAAACTCCGGAAAGACGGATTTCTGCGGGTGGTGGTTGATGGTGCTCAGTTTACCCTCGATGAGGATATTCCTCTTGAAAAGAATAAAAAACACTCCGTTCATGTGATTGTGGACCGCTTGGTGGCGGCAAAACAGTTGCGTTCACGCCTGACGGAAACACTCGAGACCGCTCTGAAAATAAGTGTTGACGGTACCGTGCGGATTGACCGGCTCAACGGTGAACAGATGCTCTTTTCCGAAAAAAATGCCTGTCCCGATTGCGGCATATCGTTTGAAACCATTACTCCGCGGATGTTTTCCTTCAACAATCCCTTCGGAGCCTGCGCCAAATGCAACGGCCTGGGGTTTCTCATGGAGATTGATCCCGTGCTCTGTGTTCCCGATCCGTCGTTGACACTTGAAGAAGGCGCGATTGTCGCATGGAACGGTGCGGGGACAGTCGGAAGCTGGAACAGCCAGATTCTCACGTCGGTGTGCAATCATTTTTCCATTCCCCTTCAGGTGCCGTTTTCAAAACTACGTGCGAAACACCGAGCCATTCTCTTCAACGGATCCGGCCGCGAACGGATCGCCATGCAGTGGGAGGCCCGTTCTAGCGAGGGAAAAGGAGTTTTCAAACGTCCGTTCGAAGGGGTGATTCCCAATCTGATACGGCGGTACCGGGAAACGTCTTCTGAAGAGATCCGCCGCTGGATCGAAGGATTCATGACGCAGCAGGTATGTCCTGACTGCAAAGGAGCCCGGCTCCGGCCGGAATCGCTTGCTGTACTGGTGGCATCCAGAAACATTGCCGAAGTGTCCTCGTGGTCGATCTCCCGTACACGGGAATTTTTCGCGAAGATTGCTCTTTCAAAAAAAGAGACTATAATCGCCCGACAGATTCTCAAGGAGATCCGTCAGCGCCTTGATTTTCTCAATAATGTCGGCCTCTCCTACATCACGCTCGGCAGAGCGGCGGCAACACTTTCCGGTGGGGAGGCGCAGCGCATCAGGCTTGCTACCCAGATCGGCTCGCAGCTTACCGGGGTTATGTATATCCTCGATGAACCGAGTATCGGTCTGCATCCGCGTGATACCGAAAAGCTGATCGGTACCCTTAAAAATCTCCGGGATCTGGGAAACACTATTATAGTTATCGAACATGACCGTGAAACCATGATGGTTGCGGATCACCTGATCGATGTGGGACCGGGTGCGGGAGTGCACGGCGGTACCATTGTTGCGCAGGGAACTCCGGAAGAGGTGGCGCGACATCCGAAATCCTTAACCGGTGCCTATCTGAGCGGACGAAAGCGTATCCCGGTTCCGAAAAAACGTCGCATCGGGAACGGTCCGGTGCTGGGGGTACATGATGCCCGCGGCAATAACCTCAAGTCGGTAACGGTCGATTTTCCACTGGGAACGCTGATCTGTGTAACCGGCGTGAGTGGCTCGGGAAAAAGCTCTCTTGTCAACCAGACCCTCTATCCGGCTCTGCAGCGCAAACTTCACCGGTCGAAGGTTACCATCCTGCCGTTCGAAAAACTGACCGGTGTCGAAAACATCGATAAAGTGATTGCGATCAATCAGTCGCCGATCGGAAAAACGCCACG
Source organism: Chitinispirillaceae bacterium (assembly GCA_050304135.1). GTDB lineage: Bacteria > Fibrobacterota > Chitinivibrionia > Chitinivibrionales > Chitinispirillaceae > JAFGNB01. Next base: position 81,974 of record JBNLDC010000009.1, read on the forward strand.
GTCAAACCCGGCGACCTACACCAAAACACTTGATCAGATCCGAAATATCTTTTCACAGCTGCAGGAGAGTAAAATCAGGGGATATGCGCCGGGGCGGTTCAGCTTTAATGTCAAGGGGGGGCGGTGTGAAACCTGCGAGGGTGACGGACTCCTGCGGATCGAGATGCATTTTCTTCCGGATGTGTACGTGCAGTGTGAAAGTTGTGGGGGAAAACGCTACAACCGCGAAACACTCGAGATTACCTACAAGGGAAAGAATATTGCCGATATTCTCGCGATGACGGTTGATGAAGCACTGCTGTTTTTCTCGAAAATCGCGGTGATCAAATCGAAAATCGAGGTACTCTCCCGGGTGGGGTTGGGGTATATCCGGCTTGGACAACCGGCCAATACGCTTTCCGGCGGTGAGGCGCAGCGGATCAAACTCGCAGCAGAACTCTCGAAACGCTCTACCGGACAGACGCTGTATATTCTGGATGAGCCAACCACCGGTCTTCATTTCGAGGATATCCGGATGCTGCTCGCGGTGCTGCAGGAACTGGTTGATAAAGGAAACACCGTCATTGTAATTGAACACAATACCGATGTCATCAAATGCGCTGATCATATAATTGACCTGGGGCCGGAAGGCGGTGATGCGGGAGGAACCCTCGTTGCGAAGGGTACCCCTGAACAGATCGCTCGAAGCAGGAAATCGTATACCGGCAGGTTTCTCAGGGAAGTCTTGAAAACATGAACATACATATTTTCATTTAATAACTTAACGTCAGGAGTAATGATGTCCGGAAAAAATGTCGTATTGTTCGGTCCTCCGGGTGCGGGAAAAGGTACCCAGGCTGCCAAACTGCGTGATCTTCTTGAGGTGCCGCATGTATCTACCGGTGATATGTTTCGGTATCACATTAAAAACGATACGGATCTGGGGAAAACGGCAAAGGAATACTCGAATCAGGGCAAACTGGTTCCCGATGCAGTGACCATTGCCATGGTGCGCGACCGGCTCTCCAAACCGGATATGGCGTCTGGATTCCTGCTCGACGGGTTTCCGCGTAGTGTGCCGCAGGCGGAGTCTCTTGACGGTATTCTCAAAGAATTGAATATGAAACTTGAACACGTGGTGAATATTCAGGTTGCCGACGATGAGGTCCGTGGACGGCTGGCGAAACGTGCTGCGATAGAAGGTCGTGCGGATGATGCCGATCCTGCGGTCATACAGAACCGGATTGATACCTACAAAAATCAGAGTGAACCGTGTCTGACGTATTATCGTCCGCAGGGGATTGTCAGGGATATCGACGGTATCGGATCGATCGACGAGGTCTTCGGGAGAATCGAGAGCATTTTTAAGTAATAGCGAATATCGTACTACCTGGCAAAGGGTTCTTCATTTTCTTCCTGTTTTTTTATGTATGTATGGAAGAGGAGAAGTAAGCCTGGCAGAAACAAAAAAGAAGGTGGAAAAACGGTGACCGATTTACCCGCAGGATAATTATTGAATCCCGATGGGGAGACCCGTGGGTAATCGGTTGTTCAAGGAAACGTGTTGCCGAAATAACTGCTGCAAATCAACTTCAAAATTCGGGTTACAGCTTGATCTGCATGGTAACCACCCGTTTTTCACCCGCCGTCAATCGAACGAGATAAGCGCCGCCGACCAGGGATCCGGGAAAAACGGCTTCATGATTTCCGGCATGCCTGAATCCGTTAACGAGCACGGTGATTAGTTTTCCGCGACAATCCACGATATCGAGTGTGACTGCACTGCCGGAAGGAACATAATAGTAAATCGAACCTTGTCTGAAGGCAAGAGACAGGTCATTAGAGGTGGATACCTTCCGGGGGGGAGATGGTTTTGCTGCCGTAGGCACTGAATCATTAAGTACCATGAAATCGAAGAGCGAATAACCACCGGCAGAATTCCCCCGCTCGGTGCCGTACATCCGCACATAACGGGCAGTGGTGGTGGGGAAGGTTTCGTCGGTTACCGAACGTGCCCCAGCCTTGGTGGTACTGAAGACATCATCCCACGTTGAGTTGTCAGTGGAAACCTGAACTTTGAAGGACTTTGCGTAGCTTGAATCCCACTTGAGTATTACCCGGTTTACCTCGATTGAGGAACCGAGGTCAATCGTAATCCATTGCGGATCGCTTGAAGCACTTACCCATTTACTGTTGAGATAATTTTCCCAGGTAGACGGATCCGTCACCTTGCCAGCAGTATTGGAACCATTTTCCGACGAGGCAGTTGCCGTTTTGCGCAGTGCCAGATTTCTCTTTTCATCGATCGGCCGCCAGAGCCCCAGATCAGGCTCCACTTCCCAATCCTGGTAGTAATTAACAATAACCGAATCGCGATCACTGAAGGTTATTGGTAACCATGCGTAATCACCCTCTCTGAAAGGATCCGGTTTTTCCCATCGATCTCCGCAGTACATATACACGGTATCTTCGGTACCTTTGAAGGGGAAAACAAAATCACATTGCGTATCCCAGGAATTCGTTGAACCGGGGGTAATCATAGGTGTCAGTTCAGTTGTCCATGGGCCGGCCGGCTTGGGTGCGGTATAGTATTGCGTTGCGGTTGATTCGGTCCAGAGCGTAAGTGATGTCAGATAGTAATAAAGACCATTATGTTTCATCATCATCGGTGCTTCGCGTGATCCCCGGTGCCAAACGAATAATTTTTCAGCCGGACTCAGATAATCCGGTGAGAGCAAAGCAATGGCGTGTTCAGAGATACCGCCTGAATTCGCATTGGGGATGCTGTCCCAGACAAACAGATAATATGCTTTACCATCATCGTCTTTATATACCGACGGGTCGCCTACCTGATAACCGAAAACCTTTTTGTTCTCCTTGAATTCAAATTTTCCATTTGGTGTGGAACAGGTTGCGATCCCCAGATCGCAGTTGTCGCCTACCTGGGTTTTAAGAAACATCACGTATTGTTCGGTCGAATCGTTGTAGAGGACATCCATTCTGTTTGTTCCCGATGCTTCGAGCACGATACCTTCATTGGTCCAGTGCAGGAGATCGGTCGAGGAATAACAGGTCTGATCGTTGAAAAAACCGGGAGCGCCAAATTTACCGATACAACCGTACCAGTAATAGACACCATTGAATTTTTGAAGACAGCCACTCCGGGTTTGAATGGAGTTTCCATTCTGGTCGTACTGATAAAAATCGTTATGAATCGTTAGCCAGGCCCCCTGAGTGGTTAGCGAAAATCCGACGAGAAACAGTAGCACTGAATAGGCTCGACCTATGACTTTTAATATTCCGGATGTTTTCACGTGACTTCTTTCTGAAGACGAGAGAGAACGGTTTGTCTTGATTTCCTGAATAAAATAAAATTCGGTACAAGTCTGGCAATAATTTGATATGCGCGGTAGTATTTTTCTTCCCGAACTAGCCTTTGTTTTTAACTGCAAAACCGGAACGGCTAAATAATTTTTTTCCGCCAAAAGCCACCCAGTTCTGGAGCCACATCCCATGCTTGAATCTCTGAAACCATTCTACAACACAACACTTCGCCCTGCGGCACGACTTGTGCTCCGGATCGGTATTCATCCGAATCATGTCACGATTTTAGGTTGTATGTTATTTGTTGCCGCAGCACTGATGGCAGCTGCATCCCGATGGTACAGCGCACTTGTTCTGGTAATTCTCGGCTCTCTGATGGATGGTCTGGATGGCGTGCTAGCTCGTGAATCAGGAAAAACAACAGTGTTCGGTGGAGTTCTTGATTCCACCTGTGACCGTATTACTGAAATGGTACTCCTTGGTGGACTGGCTTATTTCTATATACAGCAGGGAAACTGTGAATCGGTTCCCGGGACAATGCTCTGTTTTGCCGCGCTCTGCGTTTCTGTACTGGTGAGTTATATCAAGGCACGTTGTGAAGCTGCAGGCATATCGTGTAACCGGGGAATACTGCAGCGTCCGGAGAGACTGATTCTGTTTTGTGTCGGACTGCTTGCCGGGCCTCACATAATGATCTGGATTCTGGGATTGGTGACCGCTGCAGGGGCTATTACCGTTATTGAGAGGATCTTCCAGGCTGCATTTCCGCCGGATAATAAATAGATGTATTTCAAAAATATTCATAGTCTTGCATGAAAAACCGATCTACTTGTGAACAGCATCTGCTCAAATTCAAATACAACGGTATGTCAGTGAAACATTTTTTTTATTGATGAGAAGATGGTACTTTTCGGACCCTTTTCATATTTTTACGTCTGCTATAGAATAAAATGAGTTGTGGTAGTTTCTAAATTACAGAAATAAGCACTGTTTCAATATACAGGAGGAGTAATGTATCGCGAGGAAATAAAACTGCTGGATTGTTCAATCCGTGATGGTGGACTGATCAACAAGTGGCAGTTCAGTGATGAATTCGTCAGATCGACCATCGACCAGCTCAACCAGGCGGGAGTCGATTATATAGAAGTGGGATATAAGGCATCGAAACATCAGTTCGACCCGAAAGAGTATGGAAAATGGCGTTTTTGTTTTGATGAGGATATCAGAAAAATCGTTGATGGGATGGATCTGAAGAGCAAACTTGCTACTATGGTCGATATTGGCAGAGTTGAGGATGAGGATATTCTGCCGAAAGCGGAATCACCATTTTCGCTTATCAGGGTTGCCTGCTACTGTAAAGATATCGTTAAAGCAATTGAGCTGGGTAAGCTGATCATGGATCGTGGTTATGAACTCTCGATCAACATTATGGCCGTTTCCACCAACAGTGAGCGTGAAATTGACGAGGGGCTTAATGATCTGAGTAAAACCGATTTTCCGCTCGTGTATGTGGTGGACTCTTTCGGCAACATGTACTGTGAAGACGTGACGTTTCTGGTTAAAAAGTACCGTGAGGCACTTCCCGGAAAAACGATCGGTATTCATACCCATAACAACCGTCAGCTGGCATTCAGCAACTCAATTCAGGCGATCATTGATGGTGCCAATTTTGTAGATGCCTCGGTTTACGGTATCGGCCGCGGGCCGGGGAACTGTTGTACCGAACTGATGCTCACGTTTCTGCAGAATCCCAAATACAATCTGCGTCCGGCGCTCAAACTGATTCAGGAACACTATCTTCCTCTGCAGGAGAAAATCGAGTGGGGATACATTATTCCCTATATGATCACCGGCACACTCAATGAGCATCCACGTGTGGCGATTGCGCAGCGGAAAACTCCTGAAAAGGATGATTTTGTGAAATTCTGGGATACACTGACTACTGCGGAATACGATTCAGAAGTGTAACAGCTTTTTTAATAGCTGTAAAGTATAACGGCACCAGGAATTTTCTGGTGCCCTTGTTTTTTTATTGCTTCCCTTGGGGGAAGTGATGTTCAAGATAGTTTCTCAGTGAACACGAAAGAGCCGTGTAAAACGCTGATTGTTACCGTAGCGTAATTTGACGAGATACAAACCGGCACTGCTTTGCCTACCGCTGCTGGTTTCTCCTTTCCAGATTGTCCGGTAGAATCCCGGTTTGCGGTGATCGTCGATGAGTTTCACGATACGGTTGCCCATGATGTCAAAAATGGAAAGGATAACCGGAACCGATTCCTGTGATGAACGGCCGTTTGACCAAGTGTAGGGAAGAGTGTATTCAATGGTTGCCGCGCCTCTGAACGGGTTGGGGAAGGGACTGCGTAGAGTGAGCTTTCCGGTAAAGAGTGCAAGGTCCGCCGGATTCGAAGTTATCACGACATAACCGAACGTTTCAGCCTTGTTTGGTGCAACGGTAATGCTCTGCTGCTCGCGGAGATTAATTACCCGGTTCTCCTCCACCCAAAAGGCGTAAAGATGTTCAGGGAGTGACCCGATTTCATCAACGGTTATTTGAGAAACCACATCGGTTGAGTTGATGCCGATCAGCCACTCCAGGCGGGTAGTGGTGCCTGAAAGCGGCTTGAAAAGTTGCGCCAGTTGCCGGGATTCGGCACTGCCCCCGGCCGCAGATCCGGAGTTATCCACAATGTAAAGTCGGGCGCCTTCAAACGGTGCCGGTGGTTTCGGAGAACGGGCTATTGCTGATTTGGCAAGCGCCGGAGCGACCGCGCCGATGAAATTGTCGGTGTCGAAACTTTTTCCGCTGTTGAGGCTGAGGCGGATTTTCCAGAGGGGTTGCACGGAAGCTTTTTTCGCCAGCGGTCGCGACTGATAGTACGAGAGCGGTTGCTTTTTCCATACGGTCAGGGCGGTATCCCTGGCGGTGTATACCCAGTATGCTTTCCATGGCTGCAAAGCGTTTGCCCTGCGGTAACCGAGAGAGTCCGGATTCCATTCCCATGCGGTGAAGGTCCCCAGCCATTCGGGAGTGGTACTGAACGGGAACGGCGATGACACGAGATTCCATCCGGTGGTACCTTTTTTTAGCCGGATCTTGATAGTAGACTCAACAGATTTGAGCGCAGTAAGTGAGGCGGAAGTCATACTCAAAACGGTATCGGCGGCTGCCTTGAACCAGTAGCCGGATCCTGCTTTCAACTGTGTTCCGCGTCCGTACTGTGCAAACGTTTTATCGGGAGTACGTTTGTCATCCCAGTCGTAAAGAGCATGTCTGGTGGTTGCCGGCAGTGAAAGATCCGAGCCGCCCGATGTACCGATCATTTTCCAGATACCCGCCGCGAGCTTGATCTGCGTAACATAGTTGTTGACAAAATATGCGGAAATGTCCGGCGGGGCGGGAAGATTGATTTCTCCTTCAATGCCGTCGTTATTTACCGCGGCAACTACGTATAGGTATGGTTTACCGGATTCAACGGTGGAATCAATAAGTGTTGTAGCAGTAGTAGAAAAAGAATCAATTACCGAAAACATCTGATCTTCGGAAATTTTCGGTTCCCATTGAGAACTCTGATTGATGAAGAAAAGGGATGGATCACCAGGTAAGCGGTATATCCGGTATCGATTGATATTTTCCACCGCCGGCAATGCCGTCCACTTCAGAAAAATCTGATTGAGTCCTACCGGTTTTGCGACAAGACCACTTACTGCGGATGGCCGGATCTCTTTATTGGGACCATCACCAAAGTTGTTTCTTCTGATATCGTAGCCAATCCAGGAATCCCAGTCGGTTCCCTGCAATGGTGATGTTGCGGATACGAACCACTGCACTGAATCGGCGAATTGCGGATCCAGAAAACGGTTGTTGTTAAACAGTTCAATGCCGTTGGTACGTATACCGCTTGCGGTTTTCCAGAGATTACACCGGTCGAACTCAATTCTGGTGGTAGTACCCTGCAGGGATACCGGAAGTGCGGTCTGCAGTGCACTGGACTGGTAAAAGGCGATATTCGAGTGACTGATGTGTATGCGGGAACTCAGGCTCACCGCCGGTTTGATGTACCAGGTTTCCGTACCCGAGTACTGTCCGGTGTATCCCGGTTGTTCGGCACTACCCACGGCGGTTGCCGAAGCGACCAGACTTCCAGATTTACGGGCGATAAAGGTACAGTGATTCACCTGTCCGTCGATCATGTTCGGCCTGAAAGGATTAGCGGTGATCTGCTGCAGCAGTGCGGTACTGTCGATAGTCATTGAGAGGCCGACCGATACATTGTCGAACAGACACTCGGAAACCTCGATGTTGTTCATACTCTTCACTGCTGTGGAGCTGTTACGGATAATAAATCCGGTAATCCGCACCCGGTCCCATTCATTTCCTCTTGAGCATACAGGGACAGTGAATGCTACCGTTCCGCCGCCATCGATCACGGGAGGGTTTCCGTAGTCCCAGTTGCCGCTTATGGTGAGCAGTTTTCCTTTGAGGGAGATGGATTCCTTGTAGGTACCGGGTCGGACTTCAATCTGATCGAAATCCGAGGCGGCTGCAACAGCATCATTGATGCGCTGATACCGGTCGTAAGGTCCTACCATCAGTACTTTTGAAAGTTGGGCGAAAAAAGCGGCGTTTAGGGTAACCGAAATTTTCGGCGAAACGGCTTTTCGTGAAGGGAGTTCCACATAGTAGGTATACGTCTTGCCCGAGTCGCGACGGTCCCAGGAACCGTCGTGGAGATGTAATTCCACTGCGGGACGACGGTACAGCAGCCTGAAGGGGTCGTTGCCGATCGCTTTGTAGACGGTTACGGATTCAGTTGCCGCGAATCCGGTGTCATTACGCACACCCCACTCCATCTCGATTCCCCACCGGGTGGTATAGGCTTCAATCCAGACAGCATTGTCGGAGGTTAATTGTTTACTGCGAAGGTCGAAACCGTGCCGGTTGGAACGAACCGTGATGGAGTTGCCTTTCCCGACTACAACATAATCACGCCAGCCGCTCAGTACCCGTCTGTCACGGTATGATAGTTCACCTGCGGCGTCGGTCGAACGGGAGAGCGTGGCAAGAGGAGTAACCGTTCCCGTCCGGTCGGTACTATACAAAGTATATGTATCGATGGCGAGCGCAGGTTCACTTTTCCAGCGCAGCAGTGGAAATCCGAGCGAATCATTTTCAATCCAGAGCGATATCGGACCGGGTATTTGTGATGGATCCATCCCTGACGGGTTTCGTATTATCTTAAGCTGGAGAGGCGAATAGCTCCCGGCGGAAAACCGGTAGGGGGTTCGGGGGTTGGCGAAATTTCCTTCCGGTGACCAGTACTGGTGCGGATAGCCGTCGGCCCAGACCGCGAAATAATACTCTTCACCGTCAATAAGTCCCGGCAGTTCAAAACGTCCGTCATCGGTAATGGTACTGTAGGAGATCTGAAACAGCAGAGAGTCCTGTTGTACCAGAGCCTCAACGCCGTAATTGCCGGTAAGTGGTGCACCGTTCTCATCGGCCAGGGTGCCGAAAATGGAGAAACCCTTCCTCAATGGCAGTGAAAGATTTCCGATGGAATCGTTCGTCGAGATCTGAAAGAACGGGGGTAAAGAAGAAGTGGTTCCATTGGTGATGAACCGGTAGCCCAGACCGGGTAGAAGTGCTTTATTCTGTGTTGCTTCCCGTTTTTCCCAGTACTGCGGCTGCGGAGAATAACAGATCCGGTAGGTACCCGCTTTGATGGCATCGGATCTGAAGTAACCATCATAAGGTGTCAGTGTGTCGGGAATAAACTGTATTCCGGAATGAAAATCCGGCCAGCGGGTTTTGCTGTCATCATTGGTGGTCGTACTGTAAAGAAAGCAGTTTCCCCAGTAAAGGTTGCCGAAACCGGTATCATGAAAGGAAACGGGTGAAGAAAACGACCCGGTGATATAACCACCCGCCTCAAGGGTAAATGGTTCAACGGAAACAGTACTTTTCTCAATGACATCATATTCCCGTTTTATATTCTCATCTACCGGTATATACTTTTCGTGATGTACCCATACATGCCAGATTCCCCGGGGAATACCGGTAATCTTCCAGGAGCCGTCGGCTCTGCTCCAGGTTTCAAATCGTATGCTGTTGTCGCTGTTCTGGATTTCAACGCGGACATCGACAATCGCCTTTCCAGTGGTGGTTTTGACTGAACCGGTGAGAATTCCTCCTTTACGAAGGTGAAAATCGATACTGGTTGACGAAGACGTGGAGCTGAGCGTTATGATCCGACTGTTTCGGATAAAGTCGGCATCGGGATAGAGCTGTGCCACGTAGTTCTGAGAGTCTGCTTCGGCGATAATACGATAATCACCGGATGGTATGCCGTATAGGGTATAATGACCTGTGGAGGTGGTGTAGCCGATCCAGGGTGACCAGAAATTCCGCGCGGTGAATTCATCGGGTTGATTAGGATCAATCAGAACGACCCTGACACCGCTGAGCGGATTACCGGTTGATTTATCGTATACCATTCCCGATAGCTGTGTCGTTGCTCCGGAGGTGGTATCGCCGGAATTGTCCGGAGGAGACTGCTGCAAAAAGGCATCAAAGTAAAAAGTATCGGCGGTGGGGACATGGACCGCATTGTCGGTATTCATTGACCGCGTCATTCCTCCGGGTGACCAGAATTGCGTGGGATACCCGGCTGCCTGAACAGCGATAAACAGTTCCTGCGCCGGTATACGCAGTGGACTGCATTCACCATCGGTGCTTGAGACGGTGGATTGGATAACATTCTGAGCCCGGTCAAGAAAAGTGATCATCGCGCCCGCCACCGGACCGTTCGGATCGCTGATCAGACCCTGAATGAATCCGTAGGTAAGTGTGGAACTACTCTGAGAGGGGTTCATTTTCACCTTGGCTTCAATGAACATGCTGTCATTGGGATTGATGTAGACCATATATTCCGGAGTTGTACTCGGACCGCCGAACGTGAAATACTGTAGCGGATAGGGGATGAAATTAAGTTTAATGGCATACCTGCCTGCCGGAATATCACGGGCGACAAAGCTGCTGATTGATGAATCATATCCGGGGGTATAGCTGAGGTTGGTTTTTTCATCGATCAGATCAACGGTTCCGGGAGGAGACAGTACTTTTCCGCTCGAATCCAGCGCGACAATGGTTATCGATCCCGTTGCCGGATTGTCAATAGGATCGGCGGCAAGCCGGATCGCGACCGTGTCCCCGGCGTAGTGCATCGGCCAGAGCATATCGTCGGGGTACAGCGTAGTGGCGCTGCGGCTTTGGGAGAACCACTGGTCAGGATAGCCGTTTCCGCCAAGTCTGATGTAATAATCCGTATCCAGTATGTTAATAAAGGAGAAATCGCCGTTCGCATCGGATACCTGGCGGTAGAGAACCCTGAACGTGTCGCTCGGCTGGCAGAGTTCCACTTCGATGTTGCCGAGGCGGGAATCGGTTTCCGAAAGGCAGTATCCGTTTAATACCGCTTTGCCGGCGGGAGGATCGACCATGCGGACGGTTTGCGTCAGATTCGCGTTGTCATTCAGCGGGAGAAAGGTTTTGGGGAACGAGGTATTGCGGTCGGGATCATAGAACTGACGCGGAAAGGTGGTACTCCAGGCGCTGATGTAGTATTCCGCAGCCTGTAGTGAATCGAACGTTGCGGTTGCTCCGGAAGAGAGGTTTTTTGCCGGAAATTCGTAATAATCCATTCTTCTGATGATAGTGACATAGAGATCACTGTAACTGGTCAGTGGCGTACCGGTTGAATCGGTCAATGAAACGGTTATTGACTGAGTGTAGGGATTGTTTTCCGGGGTGGCAACCACCGACATTCTGAGCGTATCGGAAATCGTGGCAACATCGACCCGTGTTCCATAGAGCGGGAGGAGGGTATTTCCCCAGTGGGAGTACCACTGATCCGGCCATGAGGTCATGTTGGTAAGACGGATGGTATAATCCATTTCCATAACCTCACTGAAATGAAAACCCCCCGCGTCATCGGTTTGAATGGAGTAAATAAGCGTGCCGTCTTTCGGTTTATGCAGTTCGACGGTTGCGGCAACGCCATTGTTCTGCGGGTCGCGGACAACTCCCGTAAGCGGCATCGCCTGAACTACGGTTACCGTGCAGCAAAGCGTAAGCATTACCAAGCTCGAAAAAAGGAACTGTTGGCGTGAGATTCGATCACCAATCATGCTACTGCCTCCCTGTGAAGTTCCGTATACTGAACCGGGAATTTGCCGGGTTCGGTAAATGATACACCTGTTCCGGAAAAAAGAGTGTGATGCGGCGCACAATATGCGGTAAGATCTGTTTCCCGCCCGGCACCGTTTCCTATATTTATGAGTCTATAAGATCATTATATCATATCATGGCCGCTGCAACCGTGACAAGCCTGCTGATAATGGGGGCAAATGGTCGGTATGCACCGGATGAGGAGGAACAATGGCGGAACGACTGGTAATTATCGGATCGGGACCATCCGGTCTCACAGCAGCAATTTACGCGGCACGGGCGAATATCAACCCTCTGCTTTTTGAAGGGTTTCAGGCGGGAGGGATCCCCGGTGGTCAGCTCATGATCACGAGTGTCGTGGAAAATTTCCCCGGGTTTCCCGAAGGGGTTATGGGACCAGAACTTATGGGCAAAATGCGTGAACAGGCTGAAAAACATGGTACCAGGATGGTTATGGATGATATCGCTGATGCGGATCTCAGCAAGCGGCCGTTCACCCTGACCTCTTCCGGAGGTGATACCTACACCACCGAGTCATTGATTGTGGCTTCAGGAGCAACGGCCCGCCGTCTGCCGCTTGAATCGGAGAAAAAGCTCTGGGGTCGGGGGGTGAGTGCCTGCGCGGTATGTGACGGGGCGCTTCCGGTATTCCGCAACAGGGAGCTCGCGGTGATCGGGGGTGGTGACACGGCGCTTGAAGAGGCTCTTCATTTAACACAATTCGCCTCGAAGGTCTATCTGATTCATCGTCGCGACGAACTGCGGGCGAGCGTCGTGATGCAGAAAAGGATCAAAACCCACCCGAAGGTCGAAATTCTCTGGAACAAAGTCGTGGATGAATTCTGTGGTGACGAGCAGCTTTCCTGCTTGCGGCTGAAAGATACGGTTGATGGAAGTCTGTCTGATCTGCAGGTAGTCGGAGCGTTCGAGGCGATTGGTCATGTGCCGAATATCGGGTTTTTAAAGGGTCAACTCGAAACCGGTGAGATGGGGTATCTGAAAACCATACCGGGATCAACCGCGACTAATGTGCCCGGAGTATTTGCTGCAGGTGACGTGCAGGATTCGAATTATCGTCAGGCGATTACTGCTGCGGGAAGCGGCTGTATGGCGGCGATTGAAGCGGAGCGGTGGCTGCACGAGCAGGAGTAGGAAGGAAGGAC
>JBNLDC010000010.1:0-15771 GCA_050304135.1 Chitinispirillaceae bacterium
GCCGGGCAGAATACACCCACGTGTTACCTTTAGTCAACTATTTTCTGCGACTGGCGTCGAATTACGTTTATCAGTCAACTTGCAGGCCTGCTGGAGTGCCAGCGCTGCCGAAAAAACCAGGGGTTTTCGGACGGACACTACTTATGTTTCTTGTTACCTTGCCACTGTGGATTTTTCCACAAAGAAGGCCATTTCCTCAGAATAGTACTTTTTCAGGATGTATTAAACCAAATCATGTAACGCAAGGTTCGATGGACTCTACTATTATAAATTATTATACAAGGTGGAAAAAAAAGTACCTTAAAAAGTCTGAGGAAGAAAAAATCGGGAGGGGATTTTATATTGCCATGACCGGAACCGGAGGATCGGGAACGGAGGTTACCACCTCCGAAGCACACGGGTATGGTATGATAACATTCAGTTTGATGGCAGGATTTGATGATTCAGCAAAAATCTACTTTGATGGAATGGTGAATCTTTTTGATATGCATAGAAGCACTGGCAATAAACATCTCATGTCATGGATAATCGATCCGGTAAACGGTAACAGTGATGGAGCAACTGACGGAGACATGGATATTGCGTATGCACTGCTTCTGGCAGATAAACAATGGGGATCGGCCGGAGATATACATTATCGTGCAAAAGCGGATTCCATGCTTAACGGTGGCATAAAAGGAAGTGATGTCAGAAGTTCCGGTTCAAAACGGACTACGTTAGGTGACTGGGATGATGATCCGTATGCTTCACGTTCTTCAGACTGGATTACAGACCATCTACGTACGTTTTTTAACGTTACACTAGACCCGTTCTGGCTTCAGGCCGCTGATACGGTGTACTCCCTGATAGCACAAATCTCTTCTCACTATTCTCCAACTACCGGATTGATGCCTGACTTTATTGTCGGCCGGATACCGGAACCTGCAGATCCGAATTTCCTTGAGGATATCACTGATGGCGATTATGCATGGAATGCATGCAGATTTCCCTGGAGAATAGCAATGGATTATGCACACTATGGTACTGCGGAAGCGAAACAGAGCTTGAATAAAATTCTAACCTGGTTGAAAACGACAACGAACGACAACCCGCGTCAAATCTATGCCGGGTATCATCTCGACGGAAGCCGGGGGAGGGATGCTGATGGCGTTATTGATTATCCGGATATGGCATTTACTGCCCCGTTTATTGCTGCATGCGTTGTTGATGCTACACATCAGGAGTTTCTGAATGCAGGGTGGGAGATTATCAAGGATCCACAGGGAGATTACTATGGTGACAGTATCGGTCTGCTGTGCCTTCTGTTTATATCAGGTAACTGGTGGAAACCACACTGGCAAATTGCAGTTGCAACTCCTCCAAAAGCAACTGCAAAAAGTGGAATTGCTCTTTCCGCTGTTATCAGAAACGCTCATGCCGGAGTTTCCTGTTGCCTGCCTGCTGCAGGGAGTGTAACGGTCAGTGTGTTCGACTGTTCAGGTACAATGCTACAAGAGATACGGGAAGAAAAACAGAGAGGTTTCTGTACGATAGATATGAAGTTGCCGCGTGTACAGAATGGAATGTATATCATAAAAACAGCTGCCCCCGGGTTTACGAAAAGCATTATTGCCAACAAGGTTAACTGATTTTCCTGCATCAGCAGAGATGTGCCACGTCTCTCTTTATATTGTATGTTGTTCCCCATTGATTCCCATGTATATGTTCGCTCTAGACCGGATTTCTACCTCCCAGAGTCCCCCTCCAGCAGGTGAACTTTTTTTTAAACAGCAGCACGAGGCACCCCGCCATTCGTTGCCTATTCATACTATTACTCCGGCGATTAAATATACCTCACTCGTGTTTCAGAGATTCTTCGACGATGCTCAGAATGAGCGGAAAAATACCGTTCATGCTGAGTTTGAGTTTACCCTGAGTTTATCGAAGGGAAGTATGAACGACAGTTACGGGTAATATTTATTTGCCGGAATAATAATGGACGTTATTGGAATCTCCGTAAGGGTAACGGAATCACGGCAAGTCTCGGCAAGCCGTTAAGGATAGATGAACTTTCAGCACTGCCGGTCAGGTATATGGAGCAGGAAAACAGGCAAAAACATCTTGCCGGTATCGAACAACGTCCGCTACGGTGTCTGTTTACGCGTCATACCCGGACCCACAACCCGCGCACACTTTCCCTGATCGTCAACCGAAAGAACAACCCCCGTTTTTCCGTACCTGTTCGCATGATACCCGCGCGCCTCACCGATAAACGCTCCGTTGATCGAAAAGAGCTTCCGGGTACCGGTTGTTCCGAACCGTGAACGCACAGGGCGCAGCCGTTGCGACCCGGGCATCAGCGAGGTTGCGCAGGTTCCGGCATTGGTAAAGGACACCGGAACTTCTGCACGCATCAACGTCTGATCGGCAGACTGCAGTTCGAATACCAGACGATCGATATCGTCGCAAAGGTCCTGCACCGGAACCGATTTCTGAATGTCAAAGGGACCGTTTCCGTCATGAACACCTGTCTCTTCATGCACGGTAACCGCATCATCACTTCCTCTGAACTGCAGGCGCAGTGTTACCTGTTCTGCCGGGCGGGTAAGAAAGTACTTGCACGACACGGCTACAGTATCGTCGCTGCCGCCATGGTAACTCGACTTGTCGGTGGAAAGGTCGATTACCGCGTATTCACTCGCATGAGTGAAGGAGGTGAGACCGGCAACCGGGGTATAGTATTCGTCAAACTGTAACGGTGCATTCGCGGGAAGCCGTGCGGGAGTAAAGAACTCCTTTGATGCTCCGGCCCATAGTTCAATAAAGGGGCGACGGTATTCCAAACTGGTTTCGGGATTGAACCCGCGGCTCTGGTTGTAGCTGAACCCCCATATTTTCAATCCGGGGGTGGCAACGTTTTCTGAAATCCGCAGAATAGCTTCATTGTTGGCATGGTTGATCGCTCCCCAGAAGTTGCCTTCAACCGGCCATGCATACGCGATACCGTCGTCCGCCCAGTTTTTGTACCATCGCAGGTTGTCAAACCGGTAGAGGTTTCCATCGACGTTCTGCTCAACGTCCTGAATCGCGGACCAGTCATCGTAAATTTTTACATTGCTTACCGGGCCGATAATTTCCGTCTGATCGTCACACTGCGGATTTTCCGGCGCCGACCCCGGAGAAACGCCGACATTTGTCCAGTATTCGTAAGGGATCTCTCCGGCGCCCGGATTGACGAGGGTGACCGACGTTTTCAGCGCCGAGCTGTTCGCCTCGAGTGTTACTTCGAAGTGGCAGGTGATATTGGTGACACCGTAAACGAACTTTGTCGCGGGAGTGGGAAAGTCGATATCATCGGTAAACGACATTTTCACCGAAGCCTTCTGGTCCGTATTACTTGTTACCTCGTACTCCCACGGACGGCACCATGTTTTTCCGTGCTCCGCCTCGGGAAAGGTGGGGAAAATTCCACCCCAGAGCATGAGCCAGTCATAATAGAATACGTCCCACTCGGGTCCGTACGGCCTGCCGACCGGATTCCGGTAGAGCTGTTCGTGACCGGTTGGTTTGTAGATCATTGAAAGTATACGACCGCCGTATTCAGGTACGAGAGTCACTTTCAGATACTCGTTTTCGAGAATGAGTGTAGTGTAGGTATGCGTGACAATATTCGTACTGAAGGTATCATTCTGGAGTGAATAGTCGGGATTGACGGTAACGCCGTAGGTCTTCCAGTCAATCTGCGATTCGGTGAGTGTGACCGCGGCGGAAATTTCAATAGACATAACCGATGTCACCAGTAAGAGCAATGCGGCTTTTTTCACGGACGGTTCCTTTTTTCTGCAACGACAGGTATTTCGCTTATTATTGCAGGGGGAAGATTAAAGAGAAATTGCTAAGGACTCCATGGTCGGCTGATGATGTTTCGCTCCCCCCTGAACGAAAACCTTATCCGTAGAAAATAGGTGTACTACCACCGAAAAAGCAAAAGCGGTTAGTATCGGAAAACGCTTCTTCACTCTATAGAAGGATATTTTTCATGGAAATAAGAAAAGTGAATTTCAAAGAAAAAGCGTGATGTGACAACCGCAGTCGCCCCGTTGAACCGGTAGGGTTGTCATGTAGGGGAGTGTCTGTGCTCAAAGAATCATTCCCTGGTACAAATGGCGGTGGCGTTCGGCGCTGTCGCGTCGGGAAGACAGACTCCCGTTCGTCGTCACATCCGTTCCATCGGATTATTTGGGAAGAAGCCAAATATGGAATCTGTAAATTTGTATGGTGGATAAAAAACCATTAAATCAGGTTCGAATTCCTGATGTTTTTGAGGAAACGGTAGTGATATTGACTATAAAAATCAGGGCATGCGTGTTTTTACTTTTTTAAGAGTAGCTTGTGGAAAGAGCCACCTTTTGAAGCTGGTGATTGGACAATATATATACCCCGATGTAAAATACTGCCATTGGTGCCCATTACTTCAGCCTGTACGCTTTTTCCCGAAATGGTAAATATTCGTGTTTGTTTATTGACGGAACTGACCAAAACAGGTCCGGGCCTTTTATGCGCAACCGCACCGGTTGTGGTCGGCCAAAAGCCCTGTGACTTGAAAAAATTCGTGCACCACACTTTTCCCGAATCTATGCCTGCGCCGTAAATCGCGAAATCATGCCCTGCGTTCGGGAAAACTTTTTTGACTGCTACCATTTTTGTTGCTGCAGCTTTGAGCATGAAGACTGAGTCGCCATCGCGATAATCATCCCGGTCACCCCACATCAGAAGCGTAGGTGGAGTTGAGTCGGTTAAATGATATGCCGGAGCGACTGCCGCCGGATCGTGGGCCAGCCCTCGATATACCGCACCGGAAGAACCATTGTCAAAAATCAGCACCGGATAGAACAGGGCAAGAAGGTTAGGCCGCGAAGAGACTGTTTTGTCCTCTGCCGCATCTTCCATGCCGTTGAGTGTGCCGGCGCAGGCGCTAAGATGCCCTCCAGCCGATGTTCCCATACCGATTATAAGATCAGGGTCAATCCCAAGTGAATCTGCATGAGAGCGTACCCAGCGAAAGGCGCTTTTAACATCCGGAATACAGCGCTCCTCCATATACTGGCCAAACCGGTAGTCAGGCGCAACACAAACAAAACCCTGCTCCGTAAAATATTTCCAATACGGTTCAAACTGTTCCACACAGCAGAACTGCCACCCCCCTCCAAAAACCGTAACGATTACCGGCCGCTTGTCTGTTTTGCTCCAGTCGGGTGGATTAAAGATCCTCAGATTGAGCGACTCACCAGCACTTGTTTTCTTGAAAACAGTAAGCGTTCCTCCCCCGGTATACCCGTTTTCAAGCGGAAGGTGCGAACAGGAGAAAACGGTCTCAGCTGCGATAAGCAGTATGAATGCAGTTAAGAAATACAGTCGGGTTATCATTGAATTTTCCTTATTAAATTGAGAATGGATCTTATCCTTTAGTGTTTTTTTCGCGGGAATCGTTCTTAAGAAAACAAGTACAGAGTAATAAACCTTCATATTATTTAGTTCCTGTTCAGAATGTAGCAATATGCCATCCTTCGACAAGCTCAGGATGAGCGAAATGTGCGTAATTCACTTGAAAAGGCCGCTCATGCTGAGCCTGGTCGAAGTATGTACGGCCTTTTTTACTGTATTCTGAACAGAAACTATTTATTCGTATATTCATTCTTTTCAACAAAATCCGCAGTTATTCCTGATATTCAATTCCTTAAAAGTCTGATTTTCCGGTTTCAAATTCGATACATTGATTCAAAGGCGTTTTCAGCTCAGCAGGAGTGCCGGCCGGATACAGGCAATAAACGGTTCAACCGTTTTCTCAGGCAATAGGGAATAAACGAGGTTACGCCATACTCCTTCATGCCGATGGCATCCACTGCAACGGAGTGGTTATCCGGAGTGATGATTTCTCCGTTAACTTTCACAAAGTTTTCGATAAGTGGCCATCGAAGCGAAAAAGGGAGCGGTATGCCTGCTTCGCTGAGCGGAAACTCCTGGTCGAAGACGGTATCATGATAGTTTTCCGCCGTCAGGTTCAAGCGGTATCCTTCATCGTTTGAAGCCCTGACGGTGGTACGGACCGGCTTCATCAGCCCGGTCCGTGAATCCTCAGAAAAAGCCCGGTGGTGAAATGTCTGGTGGTTTACCGGGAAGCGGACTGCTGCGGTGGGCGTGATGTAATGCAGTGCACCCTTGCGGGGCGTCGACCGGATATTCATCCCGACAACCGCATGGGTGGTGTGCGGGTCAAGCACTGTCAGCCAGTTCCAGTCGGTTGCGGGATCACATGCCACCAGCCACCGGCCGAAATTGGTGTCAACGTACCCCAGTCCCCTGCCGACCCGGAATGACCGGTTGTTTACCGTCACGGTTCCTTCAACAGTTGAACGGGCCGAGAGTATCTTCCAGCCGATCTGTTCAAACGGTAATGAACCGAACGGTATGTCGAATGACTCAACGGGAGGAAGTGTCCGGGTAAAGGTCAGATCCCAGCGGAGAGAGCTGCCGTTACCGTTCAGTCTGCCTTCGATACGGAATCGTTCAGGTGTATCCATCAGCGTACAACTGTCAAGACGTGTACTGTAGGTGGTCGCCGACCGTTCCACCTCATTTTTACCGATATGGTAATCGTCAACCAACACCGCCGGACCAATGGCTCCCCCGGTGTTCACCGGAAACAGCTGAACGGACATGACCCCCGGATGCCGCCAGGCCCATCCGTAGATGATGATGCCATGGAGAACCGGTGAGGAGAAATAGAAATAGACCCATTCGTTGAAGCCGATACGGCCGATGTTTTTCCCATCGTGCCAGCTGACCGCTTTTTCTACTTTATCCATGAGGAGATCTGCCTGAGGTTCAGTCTGCCCGAAATAAAGGTGACCAACCGTCGCAGCTGATACCTGAAATAGTAGGGTACCAGCTTTTCCGGAAACATTTTGAGAACGATTGCCGTTGAATATTCGGATTTCAGAATGTCGTAGAACTCGTCATCCGAGAGGTTCTGCAGTTTGGCCATGAATGCGTCCCACTGGCGGTCACTGAAGCAGGTAGAGGAGAAGTGCCTGAAAAGATCGCTCCAGATGTCATAGATGCCGTAGCGTTCCCACCAGATTTTCTCGTAGCTGCCCCGAAGAAATTTTTCTGAAAAGTCGCCGGTTCTGCATGCTTCGGTGAATATGTCGGCCGCCGCCCGACCCATCTCGATTCCAGGGCGGACACCTTCTCCGATATAGGGTGTCGCATGGCCTGCCGCATCACCGGCCAGAATATAGCGGTAACCGGCCATTCGTGAGACCGGTTGCAGAACCGGAGACGGTTTGTAAAAGGCCGAACCGGGAATGACGGCTGAGTCGCGGAACATTTTCTCGTAGGCGGGAAGGTGGCTGAACAGATCTTCCGCCTGACGTTCAAGATTGTCGCGGTAATGGTGGACGTTCGAATAGGCTGATATGCTGCTGATACCCACGTCGGCTATGGTTCCGGAAAAATCTGCAGCCGATTTGCCTTTGATAAGCTCTTTCACGCGCCGGTTTGACGATGTGGCGAACCAGCGGTCGATATACGATGCAAGATCCGGTGAAAGGGTGCTGTTGGGGTACGACCATGCACCGGCACCGTGGGTGATCGCATCGTCCAGAGCGAGCGATACCTCTCCGGTGTCGGGAATCGTCGCGCCGATAACCTTGAACCCGAGTACCCCGCAGACGATCGCCGAATCGTTCCGGTATCCCTGCATTTTGTCAAGCATCACCGATGCCGTTCCAGAGCAGTCGATCACACCCCGGCAATAAATCCGATCGGTACACTCGAAAACCTTCCCGTCACTGAAAGGATACTGCACCGACAGTTCAATAAAAGTGTCATTTCCCGTGGAAACATAGGCGGCATTGAAAATCTGCTTGTGGTACTTTATTGTTATATTCGCGGGAAGATCTTTTTCAAGGCTGCTGACAAGACGGTTGACATCGAGCAAAACGACTTTTCCCACCGGCAGACTTTTCCTGACCTCCATCCTCGGAGAGTAGAATGCCACCTTGTCATAAGTGGTGATGGTGCATTCCCCGGGAGAGGTGAGCCCGAGGTCATCCGGAAAGGAAACACGTGCATTGAACTCAGGCATGCGTGATGCGATCTGCTCTTCGGTGTCGGCTTCGAGAACAAGCACCGATGGAGAGCTGCCTGAAGGTGCTGCGGCGGATAGTTCCCTGAAACGTGCTATCGCACCTGCGGCGGCACTGCTGTTACCGATAATAACAATATCAGCGAAGTTTTTTCCGGTGACCAGTCTGCTGCCGGTCATGCCGGTCGCGTTCTTTACGGGTGATTTCTTTCGGGGCACTGTCGGTCCTTTGCCGTAACGGTAACTTTTACGAGAAGGTGTCAACGCAGATAACAGGAAGAAAATTAATCAATTACCTGATGCGGATCAACAGAGACCGGGTATGAATGCCGTTGTTCCAACGGCGGCGCGTCGGAAATGTTTCTATTATACCGCTGTATCACGTCTGTTCCTGCAGCGTGAAACAATGTTTCTTTTGTTACCGCTTCAATCAGAGCTGCCCATGGGTCGACGGGCTCACCACAAGCGTCATCCGGTACTTCCTGCGGAAGACATTATTGCCCTTGAGCTTCTCTCCGTACTCATCGGGACCATAGGTGATACATACAGTTTAACTAAACAGAATCAAGCAGGGAAGATAGTTCGGGACATGGGATGAAACCGTCTGTTTTCTTCGCAGTATCTGGAAATGCAGATGAGATTGGAATTGTTTCGAGAAGCAAATACAGGTGTACCGGGATACCAGAGGAAACAGACCGATACCGGGAAAGATGTTTATCGTACCGAAGTGGAATTACAGCCAATTACTATATTTACACTTTAACCGGCCCCTTTCTTTCACCTGCCTTTTTTCTGCAAGGGAGGCACAATGAAATCTTTATTTCTTACAGGAACAATGGTGTTACTGCTGACTGTAACGGTCAGTGCATTTGATTGTAAAGTATTCATTCCGACGCAGGAAGGCGCGGAATACGTGACCACAAACTACAATAAACGGGATAAACCGGAATCGATAGTGCATCGGAAACTGACGAAAGTGGAAACTGTCGGAGATACAACGGTTTTTCATATGCACCAGACTATTACTGATAAAAAAGGCGGAAACCCTCGTGAAAATATCTATCAGTTCAACTGTCGCGGAGGCAGTTTTTATGTCGATATGAAGCTGTTTCTCAATCAGCCACAAATGAAGGCATATCAGGATATGGAGATGACAGTGGATGCCGATGAACTTGAAATGCCCAAAGATGTCACCGCAGGGCAGAAATTGAACGATGGCAAAATCACCGCTACCGTGAATATGGGGATGCCGTTGAAAATCAACGTTGCAGTTTCAAACAGAACCGTAAATGGAACGGAAAGTGTTACCACTCCGGCAGGAACATTTGAGTGTGTCAAGATAACCGAGGATGTGGATCTTCAGATCGTGTTTGTTAAAACCACCTATCGCACGGTTACCTGGTATGCTGAAAACCAGGGAGTGATCAGGCAGGAAACCTATGATCCCGATAAACCGGAAAAACCTGCCGGATACAGTGTACTGACCGAGATCAGGAAGTAGCTGCGAAAGAATGATGTTGTCCTTTGCATCAGGTTACCTGAAACTTTCTCTGTAACTGCTCCGGTCCCTGATTGTCAATAGTCCCTTCGGTTCTGCTCCCGTCCTCCGCCCGTTTCCTGAAGTATTGTACATCTATCCTTTGCAGTAACTGCTACGGGCTACGGGGAGGCAGGTAGCAGGTACCAGCCCTCTCCGTAGCCCGTCCTCCATAGCATTGCGGAGGGTGGACGGTTTCGCGCTGGCAGGCAGCGGAGGGGAGACAGGGTAAGCTCAGCCGCCATGAGCGTACTGAAAACATTGACTCAGAATACCTGAGCAGTTACAACATATAGTAATTTTATGCATGTATAGTTCTACTTCGGTAGAATAACGTAGTTTCGGCATTTCTTTCTGTCGCCTCACCCCATCACCCCGTCACTTCGACGGGCTCAGTGCATCGCCTTCGGACACCCCTCTTCCCCTCTCCATGTGTGGAGAGGGGAAGAGGGGATGGGGGAGTTGGGGTGAGGCGATGTATATAGGTGGATATCGGGAAAAATGTTTATTGTACCAAAGTAGAACTATAAAACTTTTCAAAACATTGATCGTAGCACACTCAGGCATGCTCATGAGTGAACATTCTTTTGTTGTAAAAAGGTCGTTACTACAATGAATCCTGCAATTTACATAGTTACTTCAAGGAACATACCATTTAAAAGAGATCGTACATGAAAAGACCATTTCTACTGCTACTGTTTATACTGATCGGAGTATCGCACTCAAACACTAAAAACCTTACGTATTTGAGTTGTTACAGTCTTTACCGCTACGACGTTGCATTGGGCTATCAGAGAATTGTGCGGGATAAAAATGCAATCGGAGTATTGATTGAATGTAAATCATACCAGTTCAACCAGCTTGATATACTGGGGGCATATATCAACTACAATTACTTCCTTAAGGATAATTTCAAAGGGCTGTGGCTTACCACCCATTTGGGAGTTGAAAGCTATGATGGTGAGATCCGGGTTCCTCTCATTCCCGGTGTCGGATATAATTGGGTAACCCCTGTCGGTATTTCGCTGGGGTTCAATCTCGGAATAGGACCACTGTTCAAGCGAACGGTAAAGTATGATACTCATTGGCGTTTTTTGGGAATCGGCCATATCGGATATGCTTTTTGATGACGAGGTGAAGGGTAATTATTACTCCGGCGATTAAATATACCTCACTCGTGTTTCAGAGATTCTTCGACGATGCTCAGAATGAGCGGGAAAAATACCGTTGTTGCTGAGCTTAAGTTTACCCTGAGTCTATCGAAGGGAAGTATGACCGACAGTTATGGGTAATATTTAATTGCCGGAATAATAATCCTTATCCTGTATACCGATCAGGGTGGAGTTGTTTACTGATCGGGTTAAAAGCGGTACCGTATAGTTTTTCGTTACCGGGTATACCATACAACGCAGCAGGCACAAATCCGCGCCGACCAGCGCGTTGCCAAAGTCCGGGAACCGGTTGACAGTTGTTGATAATCAAATTGAGGAGGCTGTGTGCTACTTCTTGTCGTTGTTATTTCAATTTCTCTGAGTATCTCCTTTTTCTGCTCGTTGATGGAGGCGTGCCTTCTCAGCATATCGAATTCGGATATTGCTGAAATCAATCAAAAGACGCCGGGGATTGCCGGGGTCTGGAAGAAATTTAAAGGTAACATCCAGAAGCCGATTGCAGTAATCCTCATTATCAACACCCTTGCACATACCATTGGTGCGGCAATATCCGGAGCACAGTTTGATGAGCTCTACGGGCCGAAATGGATCTGGTTATTCTCCGTTGCCTACTCGCTCTTTATGATCCAGTATACGGAAATCCTCCCTAAAACATTAGGGGTACGATACAATATTTATCTGGCAAAAATAAGTGCACTGCCCCTTCGGGTTCTAATTAAGGTTTTTCTGCCGCTTACCGCTTTAATTGAATTCTTCAACCGCCCCTTTGAGGTAAAGGATCAAAAGGATAACAGTTCCGTTGTATCTGAAATATCCCTGCTCGCACGATCCGCTGTATACGACAAGTCGCTTACCCCTGAGCAGGCCGCGCTTATCTCAAAAAGTATACAAATGGGTATGCACAGCGTTCGCGAAGTAATGGTTGATAAAAATGATGTGCTGTTCCTGAGCGACTCAATGAATCTTACTGAAGCCTTTCTGGCGGCGCATATCCATCGCCATACAAGGTATCCCCTGATGCAGGGGAACACCTGGGGTACCGTACTTGGATATGTCAATTTCAAGGATCTCGTCACCGCTCTGCATGTAGCCCCATCGGATCCAACGCTCAGCGGTATTTCCCGGCCGGTGCTCTTTGTCCCGGAAGATATGCCGTTGCACGAATTGCTCAAGAAGATGATGCGTGAGCATCATCACATTGCGGTTGTTAATGACGTGCAAAAGAATGCCACAGGTATCGTTGCTCTTGAAGATGTCATTGAATCACTGGTGGGTGAAATAGAAGACGAATACGACGAACCGCCTGCAATGATCGTCAGTATGTCCGAAAAACGACTGCGGGCGGGGGGCGGCGTGCCGATGAGTAAATTACGGAAAATCCTGTCAGAAAACATACCGGATATCCCTCAGACAATTAATGAACTGGTGATAGCTGAATTGGGCGATCGTCCGCTGACCGAAAATGTCGAAGTGCATGCTCACGGGTTGAACATAACTGTTCGCAGGGTTGCACGGGATTATGTGTATGATGCGATACTGTCGGTAACTGAATAGTGATCCGGTCGGGAGAAAACGGGCTGATTGTTGGTACATGAATAATTCTACTTCGGTAAGATAAACATTTTTACCGATACCAGTCTATTTTCATCGCCTCACCCCAACTCCCCATCCCCTCTTCCCCTCTCCATGCATGGAGAGGGGAAGAGGGGTGTCCGAAGGCGATGCACTGAGCCCGTCGAAGTGACGGGGTGATGGGGTGAGGCGACATGAAGAAATGCCGAAACTACGTTATTCTACCGAAGCAGGAAGTAAACGGTTCGAACGAATCTGTATAAAAACCGGACACCGGTACAGCAACAACCCATAAACAAACATTCAAACCGGGTGCAACCGCCATGTCCCTCCACGCCAATCGGCTCATCAATGAAAAAAGCCCCTATCTCCTGCAGCATGCACACAATCCGGTAGGCTGGTTCCCGTGGGGTGAAGAGGCCTTTTTGCGGGCGCGTGAAGAGGATAAACCGCTATTTCTTTCGATAGGCTATTCCACCTGCCACTGGTGTCATGTGATGGCGCATGAGTCGTTTGAAAACGAAAAGGTCGCGAAGATCATCAATGATCATTTCGTACCGGTTAAAGTTGACCGGGAGGAACGTCCCGATCTCGACCGTGTCTATATGACCTTTGTCCAGGCGACAACCGGCAGTGGCGGCTGGCCGATGACCGTCTGGCTGACGCCGGAACTCAAGCCCTTTGCCGGCGGGACCTATTACCCTCCTGAGGACCGGTGGGGGAGACCGGGGCTTTCCTCCGTGCTGCTTAAAATAACCGAGGTGTGGGAGCAGAATCGCAAGGACATTGTCGCATCGGCGGATGAGATTGTGCGGCAGTTGCAGCAATCAGTTTTGTATCGTTCCGATACCGGTGGCACGGTGGATACCACGATGCTCGAAACGTGCTATGAGCAGATCAAATCGTCCTACGATCCGCAGTATGGAGGCTTCGGTGGTGCGCCGAAATTTCCCCGTCCGGTAACCCTCAATTTTCTGTTACGCCATTACGCCCGCACCGGGGTGGAAGATGCCCTTACCATGAGCCTCTTTACGCTCAGGAAAATGGCTGACGGGGGTATGCATGATCACCTCGGCGGCGGATTTCACCGGTACAGTGTAGACGCTTCGTGGCATGTTCCGCACTTCGAGAAAATGCTCTATGATCAGGCGCAGCTCGCCTGCTCGTACCTTGATGCCCGGCAGATCACCCGTGACCGTTTTTTTGCCGATGTGGCGCGGGATATTCTTGATTATGTGCTCCGCGACATGACCGGCGAGGAGGGGCAGTTCCATGCCGCCGAGGATGCCGACAGTCCGCTGCCCGGCGACAGCGGCGGGGGCCATGCCGAAGGTGCGTTCTATGTCTGGGAGCACCGGGAGATTGTTGACGCGCTCGGCAAGAGTGCTGCGGAAGTGTTCAATTATTATTACGGGGTGGAACCCGGAGGTAATGTTCAGAACGATCCGCAGGGTGAGTTCCAGAATAAAAACATTCTCATTGTGCGGCATACTATAGAAGAGACCGCTGCGAAATTCGGTATGGCAACCGATGCAATCGACGGATTGCTTGCAAAAGCACGATCCGGACTCCATGCCCTGCGGAAGAAGCGTCCGCGGCCCCATCTTGACGATAAGGCAATTGCCGCATGGAATGGTCTGATGATCTCCGCCTTTGCCCGTGCCTTCCAGGTGCTCGACGACCCGCGCTACCTTGCTGCCGCACGGAAAGCCGCATCGTTCATTGAAAACAGGATGGTACACAAGGAAACCGGCAGACTGCTGCGACGGTACCGGGCAGGCGAGGCTGCCATAGGCGCCTTTGCGGATGATTACGCATCGCTGGTGCAGGGGCTCCTCGATCTGTACGAGGCATCATTCGAAACCCGGTGGTTGACCCGGGCGGTGGCGTTACAGAAACTTCAGGATGAGCTGTTCCGGGACAGAACCCATGGCGGCTATTTCAATTCCGACACCGGCGACCGGTCTGTTCTGCTGCGGATGAAAGAGGACTATGATGGCGCCGAGCCGTCGGCCAACTCGGTGTCGGCGCTGAATCTGCTGCGACTTTCGGAAATAACCGGAGACGATAACTATCGCACCGGTGCAGACGAGCTGTTCGCTTCCATGAGTACCCGACTGCAATCGGTCCCTTCCGCCGTTCCGCAAATGCTCGTGGCAGTCAACTTTCTCCTCGGCCCACCCCGGCAGATCATCATTGCCGGTACTCCCGGTAATGCGGATACCTGTGCGTTGCTCAAGGAGGTGCATTCACACTTCCTTCCGAATGCGATACTTCTTTTAGCCGATGACGGAAGTGGTCAGGAAACACTGGCTTCGTATAATGATTTTTTAAAAACCATACACCCGATAGATGGGAAGGCTACCGCGTATGTCTGCCGTGACTGCCGGTGTGATCTTCCGACCGGTACTGCGGAGGACCTCAGAACGGTTCTCGAAACGAAGTGAACCTGCGGATGCGGAGCTGTTTTGTGTGAAAAACCGCTCAGTTTCAGGTATGACAAAGGACGGGGTATTCCGGTTGTGAATAAAATGTGCTCATCCCCCATTCGCGCGACAGATTATTGCTTGTAAACACTGATTACAGTGCCTCGTTGCATAGAAAATCATAAGGTGGTACTAAACACACCGGCATTTGTGATACAAATTATAAATCCGGTACAAAACGCACGGTGTTGTGTACCACAAAATCATTATGAAGGGAAATTACCACCGGAATTTGAGGTACAAATGAAAATCCGGTCCGGAATGCCCGGGGGTTTTGGACCTCTGAATTATTTGTGGACTTTTTTACACCGGCAGCAGGAATCCCGATAATACATCTATTGGTATACACGCTGGTTTATGTACCTATGTTTCATTTTATATGTTTGTTTGCACCGGTTAGAAGGGATACCAATAGCAGGGCTATTACTGAATACACTGTGTTGCATACTTCAGAATCATTGTGAAAGAGGCTTTACACCGGGATAGGGGCTACAATCGGTAAATCCGGTAGAAATCGCCTGGTGTTTTGGACTTTTAAATCGTTTTATGGCCTTTTTCACACCGATAGCAGGAATACCCGTAATAGATCTATTGGTGTACACGCTGTGTTATGTACCTCTGCTTCATTTTCTATATTTGTTTACACTGGTATCAGGGATACAAATTATAAATTTATTGTTGAACACACATTGGAAAACGGCAGTGACTACAACTCAAAGTCGAGTATCGGCCCGACAGGCTGTTGAGGGGAGGGCTGTACTTCCATCGGCGGCGCTCCTGGTGTCCCGATTTCACATCGGGATTTCCACAAACACACTATAAAAATGCATCAAACAATGTAGAAAAACAGCCTTACAGGCATCAAAAAACGGTATG
>JBNLDC010000011.1:0-24292 GCA_050304135.1 Chitinispirillaceae bacterium
ACTTCTCCCCCTCCCTGGCATCCCTCCCCCGTTTACGGTAGAGGGAAATTGATTTTACTCTGTTTCTGTTCCCCTCTCCCGTAAACGGGGGAGGGGCAGGGGTGGGGGTTGAGAAATACAGATAGTAATTTATCAAATTAATGTTCGAACCATTTTTTCTATTTGAAAACAAGTCTGCCACCAACTTCGGGACGACGCCTAGTACTATAAGTATTTCATTTTTAACGGTGGTGACGCAATAGAAATAAAATCGTGAAAGAGGTTTCCCCGTTTATTAGCTATATTTGGAACATGTTAGGATTTGCTGATAAAATACGGATTTTCATTGGTTTGTACATTCCGGCAACAATTTTACCGCATTTCTCTGTGGCTGACACCTACCTTTCCGGCACCGTAATTGATGCCGAAACACTCCACCCACTCGACTCGGTACGGATAGCATCGTCGCTCTATTCATCAATTGATTACAGTGATTCTGAAGGATCGTTTTCTCTTCCCTTGAGTGACCGGATCAATTGTCGACCTGATACGCAGATCATTGATACCGGTACCGAATATTCCCTTA
Organism: Chitinispirillaceae bacterium; assembly: GCA_050304135.1. Classification (GTDB taxonomy): domain Bacteria; phylum Fibrobacterota; class Chitinivibrionia; order Chitinivibrionales; family Chitinispirillaceae; genus JAFGNB01. Next base: position 566 of record JBNLDC010000011.1, read on the forward strand.
TGGTTTCCTATCAGCAGACGGTCCACCGTCTGGTAACCGATAGCCCGGTTGACGGAGCTCCCGCACGACTGTTCGATCTTCGCGGACGCAGCATGGCACTGGAACCGCCATCGGCAAACAGTTCCAGTCAATTTCCGGATCGTGGTATTACTCCCGGCCTATACCTTCTGAGTATCAATGGATTTCATCCGCAAAAGATCCTGGTCGCGAGCAACCGGTTCAAAGGGACCTTCTCACGATCCGAGCGTATACTCCAGCGGATACGGCTCCCGAATTGCCCCTCCGGGGATACTGTTTTTTTCTGCAGAGCAGGATACTGGCCTGTCGCTATGCCGGTTTCCATGGTACGTGCCGCACCGACAATCAGCCTCCGGAAGAAGCAATGGATAGCATTTGACATTCACCAGCATACCGTCCTGACCGATGGAGAGACTACGCAGGATTCACTCTTCCACCATGCGTTCGCCAGAAACGGGCTTGATCTCTGCACTGATTCCGAACACGGCGGGCTCTTCGCTTACGACACTCTCGGTGGTTATATCGCCGATGATTCACTGGCATACTCACGGGTCCCGCACGACAGCAACAGCTGGGCAATCCCACGCTGGTACACGCTCAGTGAGTATTCCTGGCCAAAGATTCTGGGGCAGCGGACCGTTTATCCCGATAAAATTCTGCTGCAGGGACTCGAGTGGAACGTACCGGGACATGAACATGCCAGTGTCGGATTCGTCAATGATGCAGACCAGCCGGAGGCGGTGAGTGATTTCGAGTACAGGTTCGATTGCAACGACCGCGATACCAGCCGGCCGGAACTGGTCAAGCGGAACAACTGGAATGCACACGACGATGCACTCGCCGGATTACGGTGGCTTGACAACCTGTATCCTCGGTCCAGTTACTTTTTCATCAACCATCCCTCACGCGAAGCTATCGGTCCGTATTTGATTGATGCATTCCGCGATTTCCACAACCTTGCACCCGACATCTGCTTCGCCTTTGAAGGCATGCCCGGACACCACAAGTCACCCACCCGCGGGAAATACTACTACGGCAACGATAACCGGAACCGTACCTGGGGAGGGGCCGATTTTATTCTCGCGCAACGGGGGGGCGTGTGGGATGCGCTTCTGGGAGAAGGACGCCATTTCTGGGTAATTGTCAACAGCGACTACCATGACGCCTATAACGACCACTGGCCCGGTGAGTATACAAAAACACGGGTGGCGGTTGCCGATACCGGTGCACAGGCGTGGCTCGACGGAATGCGACGCGGTGATATGTTCATTGCACTGGGCGATCTCGTTTCTGATCTTGAATTGACGGTTGACGACGGAATTCATGCCGCCGGCATGGGAACCGATTTCCATGCCTACTCCGACACGCTCGTTATAGCCATAAGGTTCAGGAGCCCCGCACGGAACGGCCGTGGCAACACACCGCTGGTAGATCATATTGATTTGATAACAGGACCGGTAAGCGGCAGAATCGATTCCGGGGATGCACGGTACACCTATCCGGCACATCCCGGCACGGTTGTCCTGGACCGGTTTACAAAAAGCGACTGGAACAGGGACAACGAATGGCATACGATCAGGACGACCGTAGTCTGCGATCACCCGACCTTTTTCCGACTGCGTGGTTCAAACAATCCTGTTAATTCAGATGAGATTGATACAAACGGCGACCCGTTGATCGATCCTGCCGGGAACACCGAAGAGATCGCCTGGAACGATCTCTGGTTCTACTCGAATCCAGTCTTTGTATATCCGCGATAATTACGACGGTGAGGAACGCACCCATTTTTTCAAAAGGGCGAGCAGTGGTTCAGGACTGAGTGGTTTTGTAATGGTATCATCCATTCCCGCCTCGCGACACCGCGCCGTTTCATCACCACCTCCGCCCGCAATCATTCCGCAGACCGGTATAGGTATGGTACTCCCCCTCGCGGTTTCTTCCTTCCGTATAATGCGGGTCGCATCGTAGCCGTTGAGAATAGGCATTTCACAATCCATCAAAATAAGGTTATAGGATTTTCTGCCGAAGGAACCGACTGCATCGACACCATTTTCCGCCACATCGCACCCGAATCCGGCAGCACTGATCATCTTGCGGACTTTTTTACGATTGGCGGCGTTATCGTCGGCAAGCAGAATGCGTACTTTACGATTGGCATCCGATTCAGCGATCGTATGCCGGGTGATCAGGGAACGCATTCCCGAATTCTTCCCTGCGGCGGCATCCTTTTTTCCTCCGTAGCGCAGCAGCCGCAAACATTCGACAAGCTGCCGCTGCTTAAGCGGCCGGGTGAGATAAGCAGCCACGCCGAGATTCTGCAGCATCCGTGCGTCACCGCGTTGACCGATAGCAGTGATGAGCACCATCGGAAGGTGTGTAAGCGGAGCAAACGCCCTGAGGCGTGCCGCGGTCCTGTTCCCGTCCTCCCCCACTTCCGGCATCGACAGGATCACCGCATCGAATGTTTCCGCTGCAATGCGGCCGGCCCCGGCATCATCAAGCAGTTCTTCCCAGTGCCCATAACTCTTGCAGGTACATCCTGCCAGTCCGAGATACTGTATCAGGATACTCCTGCCCGTCGTCCCCGGATCAACGACGAGAACCTTCATACCATCAAGTGACTGACGGTAATCATCGTCCGCACGCTGCTGATCAGGGCACTTTGTAAGGCCGATCGAGAACCAGAAGGTGGAGCCTCTTCCCCCGGTATTTGAAAGACCAATCTGCCCTCCCATGAGCTGTGCCAGACGTTTCACCAGAGCAAGTCCCACGCCGGTGCGGCCGTACTGCAGTGTTGCAACGTCTGCCGGGTTACTGAAAGAACGCATCAGATTATCAAGCTGCTCACCGGTCAATCCGACACCGGATTCATTGATGTCGAACCGTACAACGATCCGGTCTCCCTCCTCCTCCACGGTTTTCACCGAGAGAACAATCTCTCCGGCAGGCGCGAATGCACCGGCGGTTTCAACCAGCGTCGACAGTATCCGTCGGATACGGGCAGGATCTCCGAAAACAAGATCCGGCACCGAGGCATGAATGAGCGTATGAATCTCTGAGGTCCGGTCGGCTGACTTCCGTGCGATACTCTCCATAGCTTCCTCAATGGCAGTTCTCAGATCGAACCGTATTGTATCGAAGGAAAACTCTCCGGCTTCAATGAGCGAAAAATCGGCGAGATCATTAACAAGCGAGAGTACGCCGTTCGTCGCCTCCTGTGCCGAGGCGATATACGCCCGCTGTTCGGCAGTAAGGGTGGTTTCAAGCAGCAGCGTATGAATACCGGTGATGGTGGTGAGGGTCGACCGGATTTCCGTTGAAGTCAATCCGATGTAGGCGCTCTTAGGTTCCTGACGAGGTTCGGCCATGGTTTTCCTCCCTGCGGGGTGCAGCGGTCAGGTCCGGCAGCGGTAAACGGCGATTCTCAGAAGGACCGGACAGGAGTACAATCAGCTGCATCTGCATTGCTGGTGGTCGGTTGGTGATCACCGAAAGTATATCCTACAGCAGAGGGGGATGCAATGCAAAAGCGCTGCCCGAAGTCGTCGAAGGAAGCCTGGTCTGTGCGGAAGTGAAAAGGTACTTACAGTAACCCGAAAAATCCCCGGCGAAAGCTGGCACACTCCTCCTGATACTCCCGATCTTCCTCAGGAGGTAAAGTGGCGGAATCATACGAACCGGTCAGAAGCCGACGAGCCACATGGTACCGGCGGTCACCGCCGAGCAGCGGTTCAACCGCACGGAGTGTCTCTCCAACCATCTCTTCGCGTCCGGCACGACGGTAGATGATACAGAGCCCTGTAAAGGCTTCGGTATTACCCTCACGATGGAGTTGAATACTCTTTTCAAACGCATGAAGCGCTTCCATGAGGCTGCCGGTTTTAAGGAGTATTTTCCCGGCCAGGCTGTGAATTTCGGGACGTTGCGGCACCGCACTCACCGCCTCGTGCGCCAGGGCAACCGCCTCATCGAATCGTTCCAGTTCTACAAGCAGACGACCGAGGCGCAGGTACGCTTTAATCACGGCAGAACGGAAATCGACACCAACCTGCCCAACCTGCGGGGTGACGGTAAATATTTTCCGCAGCAGTTCCACCGCCTCGGCGGTATTCCCTTCTCCCTCGGCGGCAACCGCCATACTGTAGAGAACATCGGTCCGCCACGGTGTCAGCTTGAGTGCTCTCCGGAAGTACTCGAGAGCAGCCGAAAAGTTGCCGTTTTTATTTTCGATTACACCCAGACCATATCCGGCATGAGCGACCAGTACCGGATTGTCATTTTCCGCTCCGGGTAACTCCATCACATACCGGTACCAGCGGGACGCCTCCTGCTCATTTTCCATGAGGGTACAGGAATCGGCGATTTCAACAGCGGTGACCAGATCAGGTTGCCCGTTGGCATTCTCCTGCAGCAGCAGCCGTACATTACGCTCCGCCTTTTGTTTCACCTGCCCCGGCTCTACATATCCGTGATGCTCCACCACTGCTTCGCACTGTTCAAGCTCCATTCCGATGCGCAGCGCACTCGGCATGATCTGTTCATGTATCCGCCGCTCAAACCGCAGTTCCCTGCGATTGGGGAACATACGCGCCTGATTGAATTCGGTACCGGTGCCGCCGGGCCGCTCATTTCGGACAATAAAGCCGTACACCCGGTCGGGCGGTGTTTTTTTCAGGCGGTTGATAACCGGCAAACTGGTTGAAGGGACAACATCATCGGCATCGAGCCAGAGAATCCAGCTGCCGGTGGCGTGTTCGATGGAACTGTTTCGGGCTGCAGAGAAATCATCCTGCCACGGTGCAGACACCACTTTCGCGCCCCATTTTCGCGCAATATCAGGCGTTGCATCCGTTGAACCGGTATCCGCCACCACAATCTCATCGGCAGCTTCACGGATACTTGCCAGACAGCGGTCAAGCAGTGCGGCCTCGTTTTTAACGATCATGCAGACGGAAAGAAGAGGGGCTTGTTGACGGGTATCAGTGGACACAGGCCTGGGTAACCACCTCTCCGAACAGATCCATGGAAAAGGGACGGATGAGCACCGGCCAGGCGGCAAACGGTGAATCATCAGGCAGCGGTCCCGTAGTGAGTATTACCAGTCGATCAAGCAGATCAGCGTGACTGTTCTTCAGACGTTCCACGGCATGCTCACCGGTTGCATCTTCGAGGTCAACATTGAACAGAATCAGATTGAACGGTTTTTCCGCCTGCTCGAGCTTTCTGAAAAATGCATCTTTTGTCAATGCCCGCACAATTGCGGCTTCCTGGAAATATATCTCGATAAGATCATCAACCAGCTCAAGCGAGTCGAGATCATTGTCGCCGATAAGAACACGGATCATACGGCATGATTCCTTTCGCTTCCCGGGTCCGAAGTCGGAAATGTACCGTTCAGGACGGAAGCACACAAAAGATAGTAAGGGCGCATACCCCGGAGGCAACAGTTGGCGATCCGATTCTTCCGGTCCACCAGGTGAATCCTGCGGAGAACCTGTTTCCGGGAAAATAAGAATGCAACCACCATTCCTGTCATAACAGACAGCACGGGTTCTTCCTTATGGGGGGTCAGTTTCGCCATCAGTATCAAAAACGACCTGAGTGAAGAAAAGACGATGCCGACCCGGACTATTTCAATCAGGAGTGGGCAAATACTGACAGGACAGGTACGATGCATACCACCGGCAGGAATTCACCCTTTCACTGTGTTCCACCGGTTGAGATTAACTATTTTCACGACACAGGCTACAGAGGACTTCAACGGATCTTCAATGAATCAGCGTCAGGAATCGTCACTTACCTTCGGACGGTACAAAGTCGGCAAGCTGCTTGGCGAAGGTGCCATGGGCAGGGTGTATCTCGCCCACGACCCGGTGCTCGACCGGCCGGTCGCCATCAAGGTGATCGCTATCGACAAACAGCCCGACCAGAGAACGCGCGATGAGTACCTCAAACGCTTTGAGCTTGAAGCACGTGCCGGTGCACGTCTCAACCACCCGTCGATCGTGGCAATTTTCGATGCGGGAGAAGAGGCGGGCGTTCCGTGGATTGCCTTCGAATACGTTGACGGCGATCAGCTCGAAACGCTTCTCGGTACCCAAGGGATGCTACCGGTAGAGAAGATCACGGCGATAGTACTCGATATCGCCGCCGCACTTCACCACGCGCATGAAAGCGGCATTGTCCACCGGGACATCAAACCGGCGAATATTCTTATCGACAAACGAACCCGGATCGCCAAACTCTCCGACTTCGGCGTGGTGAAGGCGCCGTGGGTCGCACTCACCCAGGACGGCACCGCCGTGGGATCACCCGGATATATGGCGCCGGAACAGCTTGATGGAAGCGGTGCCGATGAGCGAAGCGACCTCTTCTCGCTCGGCATCGTGCTCTACCAGATGCTCACCGGAAAACACCCGTTTCTGCGCGATTCCATCCCCGCAACCATTTACGCCACCCTCCACAGTACCTGCCCTCCGATCGAAAGCCTGCGCCCTGACGCACCCGAGTACCTTGTTGCCATTGTCAACAAACTGCTCGTCCACGATCCGCAGAAGCGGTTCCAGAGTGCCGCGCTGCTGCTGCACGAATTGCGGAAGGGTTCACGCTCCGCCGGTGGATCAACCGGCCCGAACGCCTTCGATAAGGAGGCATTTCTCGGCAATACCACCCGGCTCCACCGCATCTCGTACGCACTGCAATCAATGGGAAAAAAGGGGATTCGACAGGTACACGCGTTTTCCAACTCGCCCGGAGTAGTGTCTGCGGTTAAAAACCTGCGCGCAGGGATGGAAGATTTCCGGCGGTGGCTCACACATACCCTCACCACCCAGCAGACGTCAAATCACCGCGGAATACCGATGCGTCTTCTCATTCCCGTGGGGCTGGTGCTCTGTCTGCTGATCGCAGCAGTGGTGCTGCCGCTCTCCACCACCACTCCACAGGAACGCAAGCTGCTGCGGGAACTCAAGAGTGACGGCTACCGGGGCAATTACCGGGCACTGATCGATACCTGTACCGACTTTCTTGAGCACGACAAAATCGAAAAAGCGAGGAAACTTGCAACGAAACTCACCCACCTCCGGCGTACCGAAGTACCTGCCCGGATTATTCTCACACGCATAGCCCTGCGTGAAGAGGAGGATGAAGATGCTCTTGACGAACTGGGCAGAGCAGTCGGCACCGTTGCCTGGCACCGGAACAAAAGAAAAATGCTCCCTGCACTTCTTGACGATTGCTCGCACCGACTGAAAGAGGAACGCGGCGACAGCGCCTTCATAGCCGGCTGCGCGGCGTATCTGGGTACCTGGTTCGCCGATTCCGTACCACAATGGATAGCCTCCGTTGCTTACTGGCAGCGGTGGAATGCGGTTCACCTTGCGGAGCATCTGAAACTGCCGGTTGATTCAGTAACCGTCTATACCCTCGACATGCAGCATGCGGGAAGCGTCCGTACCCGCACCAGGGCAGCAACCCGACTCGGAGAACTCGGCGACAAACGCGCAGTGGAACCGCTGCAGAGTGCGGCGGAACTCGGGTTCAAGGATCCGTTGCTTTCGTATACCGCAAGGCAGGTACTGGAGAATTATTTCGGGGAGAAGGAAGCTGATTCTGACTGATACGGCCCCGGTAGAACCACCGGCTCAGTCTTTCAATGTGCAGAAACACGACAGATCTCTTTTATTCGCAACACTGGTAAACCATAGCCGGTGTATTGATCCGAACCAATGCACGATGTAGTTTTTTTTCGAATACGCTTCATCAAAAACTATTCTACTTTGATTAAATACCCCCCGGGCATCTCAGCATGTCTGTTCGTATTTTTTCGAGGACGCAATGATCAGATTCATAAAGGCATATATCCGTTCGATGCGTCTCTACTATTCCTTTATAACAGGAATAGCAGGGTGGCTGGGTGTCGCCTACTACGAATATCTGGCGAATTCATCCACCGAACATACCTCCGAAATCGCCCCTTCTCCTGAAAAGAAATTCGTTATCCTGCTCCTGTTGTTTCTCAGCTGGGGCATCAACCAGATCATCAACGATTTTCTCGGACTCAAAGAGGACCGGATCAACGCTCCGCATCGCCCGATGGTAACCGGGGAACTCAATCCCATCGGGGCGATGGCGGTTACCGGGGTGCTGCTGCTTATTACCGGTGGAATAACCTGGTTCTACCTTGAACCGTTTGCTCTGATATTCCTTTTTGCCGGTGTCGTCCTCAATATCATCTACGAATATGCCAAAGGACATGGTATTGCGGGGAATATCATTTTCGGGCTGATGATCACCATGGCACCATTGTACGGGGGATACGCATCGGGACCGACCGATACCACCGTCCTCAAACCGCATCGAGTGGCAATACTTCTGCTCGTCTGGTGTATCAACGGACTGATGACCTTCTATACCTATTTCAAAGATTACGACGGCGACAAGGCCGCCGGTAAAAAAACGATCGTCGTCAAATACGGCATCGAAAAAAGCCGGGTGCTGGCAATACTCTCGGCGTTCCTGCCGACTCTGCTGTTTCTTGTTCTGCGGATCAGCGGCCTGCACACGACCCCGCTCAACACCACCTTTCTTATTCTTTCGGGACTCACCGTGTTTCTCCAGATCTGGACCGGGGTACTGTATTACCGCAATCCCGAGGGAATAAAAACCTACGCGTCACTGGTCACCAATTTCAGGGCGTGCGCCTGCGGACAGGCGACCCTCATCGCGATTTTTAACCCAGACATCGCTCTGTGGCTGTTTATTTTCTCCTATGTATTCGTCGGATTCCTGTTTGACCTTCACTCGAATCCCCGGAGTTGAAATGCCGCTCTTTACCACCGCACAACTGGGGCCACTGACGGTTCGGAACCGACTGATCCGGAGTGCCACCTACGAAGGGTTGTGTGACCACGGCGGTACTCCGACACCAGGATACACCGCGATGTACCGCACGCTCGCGCGCAGCGGCGTGGGCACGATCATTACCGGATTCTGCTCCGTCTCCCGCGAGGGCAGAGCGATTCAACCTCTGCAGGCGGGAATTGATTCCGATACTATGATCGAAGCGTTCAAACCGGTTACCGATGCGGTTCACCGGTACGATAGTCGTATCATCATGCAGCTTGCACATTGCGGAAAACAGACGATGCGCCGATGCACGAACCTTCCGGTGGTCAGTGCAACCCCCGGTGCGGCACGATATTTCCGTGAACGCCCACGGGTACTTACAACTGACGAGGTACGAAGTATCGCCGACAGGTTCATCGCCGCGGCAAGCCGTGCTTTCCGGGCGGGATTCGACGGGGTGCAACTGCATGCGGCACACGGGTACCTGCTGCACGAATTTCTGCTGCCGTCCATCAGAAAACGCGACGACTGGTACGGCCCCGATCCCGCCACCGGCGTTTCACTGCAACTGCTCGACGACATCATCACCGGCATCCGTCAGACCTGCCACCGTCAATTCGCGGTGCTCATCAAAATAAGCGGCGCAACCGATACGGTACCATTCAACCGGGAGCGGTTTGCGAACCTTATTGCACGGCTTTCCACGCGGGAACTTGACGGCATTGAAATCAGCTACGGCACCATGGAACAGGCGCTCAACATTTTCCGGGGAAGCTCGATTCCGCTCGATGCGATACTCGACCACGACCCGCGGTACCGTCTTGCCAACCGATGGTTGCGGATTTTCTGGAAATACGGCGCCGCCCCGTTTCTGAGGACCGGGATCCGGCGTTTCAGCCCCGCGTATAATCTGCCATATGCGGCACTTGCCCGACAGTATTCCAAAGTACCGGTTATTTCAGTTGGGGGATTCAGAACCGTCGAAGAGATGAACGAAGCAATCACCTCCGGAAAAACCGATTTCGTCGCGCTCTGCCGGCCGTTTATCGCGGAACCCGACCTTGCAACACGACTGGAAGCGTCTTCCCGCAGCCGCTCACGCTGCAGCAACTGCAACCGCTGTGCCGTTGCAACCGGCAGTGAACAACCGACGGTATGCCGTTTTCCTGCAGCAGGAGAGAAAGGATGATATGTCAATCGAAGCCCGTGTAATCCGCGTGATCCGTGAAAACAGTGAAGATATCACTGCGCTGCCGCCGAATGCCGATCTCCGTGATGATCTCGGTATCGATTCATTCGGTACGATGATGATCGTGAACGGTATTGAGGATGATTTTTCGCTCACCATTGACGAAGCGGATATTCAGTCAATTCGAACAGTTGCCGATATCGTGAGAATACTGCGTGACAAGTACGGTATAAGGGAGGAGGATACTCCTGAAGCGTGACCTTCTGAAAACGCTTGAAACGGATCTCAGTCTCGCCGGAGAGCTGGGCTTCAATCCCTATTATCCCCGTACCGCCGCCCGCCGTCCGGGGAGCGTGCAGATCGACGGTACCTGGTACACCGATTTCGCTTCGAACGACTACCTCGGCCTCGCCACCGATACACAACTGGCCGCTATCTACCGCGAGGCCATTGCCCGTTTCGGCGTATCACTCTGCGGTACCCCGATCGCCGCCGGCGGCAACCAACTACTGGAGCAGATGGAACATCGGCTGGCCGGGTATGTCGGATGTGAAGCCGCCATGGCGTTCCCCTCGTGCTATCAGGCGAACACATCACTTTTCGCCACCCTTTTAGGGAGCGATGATTGCGTCATCATCGATCATTACGCTCACGCCTCGCTGGTGGCGGGTGTCAGAGCAACCGGATGCAAAGTACTGCCGTTTCTCCACAACGACTGCACCCACCTCGAAAAACTCCTCAGCAGGAGGAAAACATTCAGGCAGACGGCGGTGGTAACCGAATCGGTTTTCTCCACGGAAGGAGCAATCGCCCCGTTTGGCCGTATCAGTGAGCTCTGCGAACAGTACGATGCGCTCCCGATCATCGACGACTCACATGGTATCGGCGTCATCGGAACCAACGGTGCTGGAATTCTCGACCACTGTTCCATCGTCGGATTCAACGGACTCTATACGGCATCACTCGGCAAGGCGCTGGCGAACAGCGGGGGTATTGTCGCCGGAAAAAAAGAGGTTATCGAAGCGCTGCGCTACCGGTGTCCGGGAAGCATGTATTCAACCGGTATCATTCCGGCGGTCAGCGCCGGGATACTCCATGTGCTCGATCGCCTCGGTGAAGAGTTTCCGTCCCGATACCGGCAACTCCTTGACAACCGTTCCACCATACAGACCGCACTTAAAAAACGGGAACATACGCTTTGTGAAGGTTCCGCACCCATTCTGTCGGTTCGCTGCGGTTCGAAACGAACTACCATACAATTCGCCCACGCATGTTACCGGCGCGGAATCGTCGCTACCCCTTTTGTGGAACCGTCGGTCCCCCCGGGTCGCGGGGTCGTACGATTCATTCCCGGGGCCGGTGTATCGGAGGAATCGTGCCACGAAGCGGCGGCCGTACTGGAAAGCATTGATCCATGAGCGACGACCTGAACAGGAATCGGTTGTTTCTCGTGATGAACCCGGCATCACACGGAGGGAAAAGCGCCAGGACCTTCAGCACCATCAGAACGTATTTCGATAATCACGGCATCGACTATGAATGCGGCATCACTGATTCACTCGACCAGGCGACGGAATACACGCGCACCGCATGTACCAGGCAGGTTGCTGCGGTGGTTGCCGTGGGGGGTGACGGTACCATCAACCGGGTTATCAACGGCTTTTTCTCTCCTGAAGGAACGCTGCTCTCTCCCTGCACCAAACTCGGTGTCATCCATACCGGCACCAGCCCTGATTTCTGTAAAAGTTACGGTATTCCCATCAAGCTCGAAGATGCCTGCCGCACTGTTACGACCGGATCGATACGACAGGTGCCGATCGGTATGATCCGTTACCATGAACAACAGACGTCACACCATTCAGCGTCTCCCGTTTCACCGGTGGCTTTTTTCGGCTGCTGCGCGAATATCGGTCTGGGGGCTTCGCTGGCAACGGCAGCCAACAGTGGTATCAGGAGAATTATAGGCGATACGATGGGAACCTTTCTGGCGCTGCTGCGCGTTCTCACGCGGTACCGGCCGTCAACACTCGAAATGCGCAGCAACACTACCCCGGTTATTCAGGAGAAGGTCGTGAACATCTCAATCGGCAGGACCTTCCATATCGCATCGGGAATCAAAATAGCCAATGACCTTTCCGATGACGACGACCGGCTCTACGCTCTTACCGTGCACCATCTCTCATTACGTTCGCTTCCCGTATGTCTCGGAGCATTGTACTCCGGGAAACCGTTTCGGCGAAGTGCGGTTTTCCGGATGGACTACGGGAGGGAATTCACGGTTTCTTCACCCGGCGATCTGCCGGTCGCGGTCGAATTCGACGGTGATCCGGCAGGCTATCTGCCGTGTACCATCACGATCGCTCCCGACCGGTTGCCGCTTATCTGCCGAGGTGCCAATGCTTAACGAAAAAGAAATTATCACTCTCATCTCACGGGAACTTCCCTCCGGACCGGGCAGAATAAGCGGTGTGGGGACACACGATGCCGAAGTATGCTCATTCAACGGTGACCGGCTGCTTTTCTCCACCGATGAATTTTCGGCTGAAGACCACTTCCCCGCCGACGATCCGTTCACACTGGGATGGAACATCGCCGCCGGCGCTATCAGTGATATCGTTGCAACAGGCGGAATTCCACGCTACTTTTCACATGCACTGACGGTTGACAATCGCTGGGATACAACGTTCTGCACCCGCTACAGTCGTGGGATACGGAAGGTACTCGAGCATTACGGAACGACCTTCATCGGCGGCGATATCGGCAGATCGGATGCATGGCGCTGCACAACATCGGTTATAGGCATCCCCTCCGACCGCATTGTCGGAAGAGCGGGTGCCACCGCCGGAGACCATTTGTTTGTGACCGGCAGTATCGGAGGTGGTAATTTCAATGCGGCGATTAATCTTTATTCCGATCGGCTTCCCGGTCCGGTGCCCCGGCTCGGCACAATCCGTTTTCACCTCCATGCCTCCGGTATTCCCCTGCTGGCGCAATGGGCGACCGCATGCATTGACACCAGCGACGGGCTGTGCAATGCGCTCCTGACTATTGCCGATATGAACCGAACAGGCTTTTATATCGACCGGATACCACTTTTACAACGGGGAGTGGCGCTGGCGAAGGTACTGCGTGTTCCCGAAGCGCTGTTGTATTTCGGCGAGTGCGGTGAGTACGAACTGCTGTTTACGGTACCCGACCGCCAGCTGAAGGGTTTTCTCGCGGGAGCACGCAGAGTACACTACCCGGTCAAACGTATCGGCAGGGTGAACGCTGCGCATGAGGGACGAATGCTGCCCGTGGGCAGGCGAATGATCGATGCAGACACTTTTACAATCCGGGCACGTGATTTTTCCGATACAGCAACCTATCTTGGAGCGATGCGACAATGGATCACGACGGTAGAAAAAGGGTAGTTGTTACCGGCATCGGTCCGGTTACCTCGGTTGGTATCGGCAACGATGCGTTTCATGCAGGGCTGCAGGCGGAGACTCATCCGGTCCGTCCGCTCCCGGAATCATACCGTCGTTTCTATACCCCCCATACCGGCTTTTACGTTCCACTGCCTGCGGTCACGCCGGAGGCGTTCGGACTTTCAGCGAAATACAATCGCATCATGCAGCATGAATCGCGTTTTGCGGTGGTCGCGGCAAAACTTGCGCTCGAAGATGCGAAGATTCCACTGACGGCAAGCGGCAACGCATTCACCGTTCCCGACGGTGATCAAGCATGTGTGATTATCGGTATCGGTATCGGTGGACTCGAAAATTCCTTCAACTCTTATACTGCACACACCGCAAGTGCACTCTCCGGAAACTCCGGCACTCCGCAGGTACGTTTCAACCGCATGGTCGTTCCGATGCTCATGCCGAATGCAGCGGCCGCATGGGTAACCATTTTTTTCGGTATCACCGGCGGTAGTTGCACCGTCAACGCCTCCTGCGCCTCGGGAACCGCCGCTATCGGGCAGGCGTACCTGCGTGTCGCACAGGGAATGAACCGATGGGCGCTCTGCGGCGGTGTTGAAGCACTCACCGAAAACTCCGGTTCAATTCTGCGTGGATTCGACATGCTCGGCGTACTCACCAGAGCGCCGGATGGCATTCCGCAGCCGTTCTCGAACAAGCGAAGCGGTATGTTGTTCGCCGAGGGAGGCGGATGCATTCTGGTTATAGAGGAGCTCTCCCACGCTCTGGAGCGACATGCACCTGTTTATGCCGAAATTACCGACTACGCGGAAACCGGTGACGGATACAACATTATACAAATCGATCCGGAGGGGCATGGAATTCAACGACTCCTCAAGCGTTTGACACAAGATAACACAATCGATTTCCTCAACACCCACGGGACCGGCACCATACTCAATGACGCAACCGAAGCGGATGCAATCCGCACCGTATTCGGCAATAAAAATCAGCAGCCGCTGCTGGGAACCACCAAAGGGCTCATCGGACATACCCTTGGTGCAAGCGGCGCCATCGAAGCGGCCGACTGCCTGCTCGCGCTTCATCACCAGCATGTCTGCCGGAACAGATGTGAAGAACCGCTACCGGAGCTCAATCTTCCGCTGGAACACCGGCAGGCGGATATCGGTTGCGCCGCTTCGGTATCCTACGGATTCGGCGGGCATAACTGCGGCATCGTCTTCAGAAAGTTTGATACGAAACAATGAAACAACGCGTACTCATCACCGGCGGCAACGGTTTCACCGGATCGCATATCGTCCGGGAACTCCTCGACCAGGGCAGCAACGTCACCTGCCTTGTCCGCCGCGGCAGCAACCGCAGCAATTTAGACGGATTGCCGGTACGCCTGGTTGAAGGAGATATAACGGAAGGAAATCATCTTGTTTCCCTGTTTAACGGGTTTCACACGGTCATCCACAATGCGGCACTCGTCAATGACTGGAGCAAACGGGAGGCGATGCTTACCGTCAATGTTGACGGAACCATGAACGTGCTGGAGGCATGCCGGGCCAATCGCATTAAGTACATTATTCTCACCGGTACGATTTCCTCGTACGGTGAAACGCACTCACTGCGGCAACGGGACGAATCGTGGCCCGACAATTCCCATTATCCCTACCTTTTCGACCGGGTTTTTCCCTGCCGAATGAATCATTACCGCGACAGTAAAGCGCTCGCCACCGGAAAAGCCGTCTCATTCGCACGTGAACACCACCTCAATCTGACCGTACTTGAACCGGCATTCGTTTATGGCGAACGGGAATTCAGCACCGGTTTTTATGAATATGTCAAAGCCGCCCGGGACGGTATACCGGTGGCCCCGGGAAATCGGACAAATCGTTTTCCGGTTATTTACGCTGCTGATCTGGCGAAAGGGTATGCCGCCGCAGTACGGAAAAAGCTTCAGGGCATACACCGTATCGTCCTGTCGAACCCGGTAAACGAGCGGATGAACCGGATACTGGAACTGTACTGCCGTTTCGCAGGGGTACGTAAACCGTTCCCGCTGCCGAAGTGGCTGATGTACGGCCCGGCAATGCTTCTGGAACTGTTATACACCGTTTCCGGATGCAGTCACCCGCCGGTACTGACCCGGGGAAGAGTGAACATGTTCACCGACAACCTTGAGTTTTCATCACAAAAATCCCGGCGATTGCTGGGCGTTACCGCGTCGACGCCACTTGAGGAGGGCATACGAAAAACAGTGGACTGGTATTCGGCAAACGGCTATCTTTAAACTGGAGAGATCTCATGACCTGCAACCTTTCCGGATTACAACGACTCCTGTTCAACGTGTCAATCAGAGCGACCGTCGTTCTGTACATCACCAGGCAGGTTACCCATGGCCGCATCCCGCTGCGCCGTTATATCGCGGTACTCGGTCGGCTTGACTACTTCCTGCGGAAAATGCGGGATAATAAATTCGTGTCGATTGACGGGAAAACACGTATCGCGCTCTACGTGCCGGGGGCTCCCTCACGGGCATTCACCACAGCATGCGATAAATTCGCCGTATTCGGCGACAAGCTTCCCTGTACCACCGTACTTGTTTCCGTTACCTCCGCCTGTGCGTTCCACTGTCCGCACTGTTATCAGAAAAACGATCACGGAAAAGATGTTCCACTCGACCGTCTCATCACGGCAATCCGGGCGATGCAGGAATCAGGTATCGCATTCTTCAATATCGAAGGCGGGGAACCTTTTCTGGCATACAAACGCCTGAAAACGGTATGCGAAGCCATTGACACCCGATCGGAGATCTGGATAAATTCAACCGGCTACGGCATGATCGGTGAACATCTGACGGAACTCAGAGAACGGGGGGTCACCGCAATCATGTTTCCGCTTCACCATACTACCGGAGAAGAAATGAACCGGTTTATGGGATCCGACACCGCCTGGGAAACCATCCACCGGGGGATTGCCCTCTGTCATGAAGTCGGCATACCGGTCGCATTGAACATGTGCCTTCTGCCGGAACATTTTCATAATGGTGTTTTTGAAGCGTGCATGGAGAAAGCGATGGAACTCGAAGCAGCCATAATTCAGATCATCAAACCGAAACCGTCGGGAGGATGGCTCGACGGCGGTGCACCGGTTTTCTCCGACGAGGACATGAACATTCTGCGACGAAAAGTGCTCCGGTATAATCATGACGGTCGTTTCCGGCGCTACCCGGCCATTTCAGCACAGGTTATGGAAGAGGATGCGGCGCTCTTCGGTTGTACCGCCGGAGGAACCGACCGGTTTTACCTCAATGCAAAAGGAGACGTGCAACCCTGCGAATTTCTCAATATCTCTTTCGGAAATATCACCGACGAAGAATTTCCGGTAATTTACCGACGCATGCGCAGCACGTTCCGTACCCCCGGTTGTGACTGGCTCTGTGAAAAATACGCCGGTTCCATCGCGGATACCTGCAGGCGATTCAACCTGAAGACCCTGCCACTCTCCGTGGAACGGTCACGGGAGCACTATGAACAATGGGACCATGGCAGAGCAACGCCGCTCTATAAAAAACTGGAAGGACGATAACGGATCCCGTATAACGGGCGTTACAGGGTATCAATCTTCCGATCCACCATCCGGTCATCATCAAAAATAAAGTACGCCTTGAACGGCGTCCCTTCAAGTGCAAGCGGCAACCAGTAGCGGTCATCTTCCCACATTTCATGATATGGAATGGCATCAACACCACACCAGAACGGATCGGCCTCGTCGGTTTCGGTTGGCGTACCGGTACATGCATCCGAAAAAAACACCTCACCGTGGAGTTTGTACCCGTCCTTGAACTGGAAGAACAGTTCTCCCCGTTTCTGCGGTTCTATCGGCTCCAGGTGCACCTCTTCGAGAGACTCACGTACCGCTGCCTGCACCGCCGTCTCTCCGGGTTCGATTCTACCTCCCGGAGCATTGATTTTTCCGGCACCGAGCCCTGTTTTCTTGCGGATCAGAAGTATATCGGTTCCCTTGCGCATGAAGGAGAGCACCGCTCGCTCGGTGGGTTGCCAGGTTTGCCAGTCGATGGCTGCAACCGTATCGGGGATATCGTTTACATTCATAGTCAACAAAATAGTACCCGGTAAGCTTCTGTCCTCAGTATTTCACCCTGTGGTATTCCGATGGTGCGACAATTATTCCGCATCGGTTCCTCTGACAATCGCTTTCACCATGAACCCCTTCAGTACCCGGTAACAGAAAAAATATCCCGGACAGGTTACCTCATTGCCCATCTGATCAATTATAAGATGAAAAACGGCACCGAAAAAAATCCCCACCAACACCTCATTCCATCCGGAGCGCCAGGAAAGGAGCAGAAGAAGAAGCATCCACTCCCAGCCGTGAAAAATCAGGATAAGCCTTTTAAACCGGTTTCCATAAAAGGCGGCAAAAAAAGCTTTCAAGCTGATCCTGAAGCCGTATTCCCGGAGATAGTCGAATACATGATCGATATCGATGAGAAACCCGCTGAAAAATGAGACTGCGGTGATTGTTACCGAGCGAGTGATTGTAAACAGTAGTGAAGAAACAATGGCGGATGCGGCAATATGTACTATTGGTCTCATGTATTTCCTTGTCGCAATGTATGCATTCACCCTGAAAATACAAAAGGAGTGCAGTCTGCACCCCTTTTAAATTTATTCGGAAACCGCGTCGGTTACTGGCGGATCATCAGCCCCATTGCCGCATGGATGGTCTGGTCTGCCGTACCGATCGTATAGACATGGCAACCGGCGGGTATCCCTTCGGCAACACCGACCCCATTGAAGAACGTGAGCGGCAGTTGTGCAAGTACCCTTCCGGATAAAGAATATGCAGTCAGAAACAACGGACCATTGACCGAAACCGGTACCCTGAAAGAAATGGCACTACTGCCGACCAGTACCGTTCTGTTGGCATACGCCCGTATCCCCCCTATTGCCGGGCGATTTGCCTGATCGATCGCAACAGGAATTTTGTTGGCACTGTCAGGGTCAACGTAGATGGTGTCCAGAAAGGTTTCCCCTTCATTTTCGATGGCAACTGCATATTTTCCATAGTATCCATTGAAGGTGAACTCCCCGTTCGCATCACAGACACCGCTGTCGATTGTGGTCCATCCGGCGATTTTTTCACGCCAGACCTTTCCCATTTCAGTTTCCTGAAAATCAGTGGTAACCACATAACTGGTAAGGTTATCCCTCCAGAGATTTCCCTGCCAGAACGCCCAGAGTACAATACCCCCGACCTTCTCATGTGCGAAACAGGCGTCCATCATCTCCCCGATAACATTTCCCGGATTGGCAACCGAGAAATCGACTTCAGTCAGCCAGATTTCCCTGTCCACCTTGTTGGCGAGATTGTTGAGTTTCGTGGTAAAATCACTGACCGTCCAGTCTTCGCCGAAATGCCCTTCACATCCCAGTACATCGACCTTACATCCCTGACTGATCAGAGAATTTACCTTGGTTGCATAATCGTCAAGGTTGGACCAGCGGGACAGGATATTGTAATCATTGAGGGTGAACTTTGAAAAGGTTTCGATCTTCGCCGATTCGTTGAGGATGTAGGGGTAAATACCGGGATCACCGGTCATCACCTCAAGCGTTCCGGTTTTTCCGTTACTTCCCGCCTCGCCGTGTATCATTTCATTGATGATATCCCAATGTGCACATTCACCTTTGTAATAGGTCAGACAGGTGCTGATGCGCTCGTCGATGGCGTCCTTGCCTGCACTCCCCGTAAGAGTCTGCGCCCATTCGGGCATCCACTCCATCTTCTGATTCCAGAACAGGTTATGGCCGCGCATGGTGATATCATTCGCTTTGCACCACGCCAGAATCGAATCGGGTTTGGCGTAATTCTGCACGCCCTGTGTATAATCGGTTGACGGCCATTTCTGACAGTTTTCCGGGGTCGCCCATTCAAAATAGTTCCTGAAAGCCGCCCGGTATTTCGCAGTATCGGCAACCGAATCAATGAACATCGGATTATACGCGACAGCAGCTCCGAAACCGAAATGATGCCTGATCTGCTTAACCGAAATCTTCGCATTTTCAATCGGTTTCGTTCCGAATTGCACCGTAATTGTGGCATCACCCTTGCGGAAGCTTTCAACTTGCGCTGCCACCTTCGATGCTGTTTCGGCGGAATAAGCCGAAAAAACACCACCGTAAACCACAATTCCATAGCATAACAATACCAGTCTGAACAGGTTAGTACCCATCTACCCCCCAACAGTGAATGATGTAAGATGTTGATTCTGAAATAACTGGACAAGGAACTACTTCGCAGGACTACACACAATGCTTTCCCCAATCATTTTCGCAGCAAAAAAATATCAGTTGCAATGATGTATGTCAAGATCCGGGATTGCATGCACGCCGGGTTGACGGCGTCTTCCGGCATCATCAGTCCGTCATTGAGCAACTGAACATTCCCGGGGTATGATCAAACCGGAACTCCGCGAAAAACGAATGAGCCATGAGAAATCTGTGTGTAAAGGAGGTTGAAGGCATCGTGGCATATCATTCCATCAGACGAACCGTTACCCGCCCCAATGATTGTTCGTGTAACAGTTTTTTCCAGTCGTCACCACTGATTTTGCCGATATGTTCGACCGGCCACGCCGGCTGCTGCCCGAAGAATATGCAGAGGTAACCACCACGGTTGGTATAGGCGATTCCCCCGGCAGGAATTTCAGACACCGGAGCATATTCTCCGAGGTTGCACCCCATCGGTCCGTAGAGCTCGTTACCCCACTGTTCCAGACTGACTTCACAGGGAAGGTTTCGGGAAAATTTCGCGGCAACAGGTGTATCGAAGAGTTCTGCACGGAGGATAAGGGTGCCGAAGTCGAGTTTGATTGACAACAGTGCCATAGTGTTTCACTTTCTGTTCAGACAGGTATCAGAAGGAATGTTCCGTCTCAAGTTTTTTCAGTTTTTCCGAGCATGCATCACTTTTTGAGCTGGTATCGGCCACACAATCCCTCAGCACTTCACGCGCTTTTATCCAGTTGCCCTTATTGGAATAGTCTATCGCCCGGTTCTGATAGCATATCTGCAGGTTGCTCGCATTGACATCAGCATAGGTGTTATTGCCATCAACCTCGATCTGCTTTTTTCCAATCCGGATTGCTTCGGGCCAGTCGCCTTTTTCAAAATGATACGTAAACGCCATCCCCAGTGCCCACTGAATATTCTGCGCGAATCGCGGATCGGTTGCCATATCCGGAGCAAATGCGGTTATCAACCGTTCCGCGTCGGCAAACTCCTCCCGCTCGGTACAGTAGTGAATATACTGAAACGTATTGAAAAGAGCATTCTGATAAAGCACCCGGTCGTCTGCCGTATCGTTTCCGACCTTTTCAAGATAATGGCGGGTATAGTCGATAAACGCAGCAAGATCTTTTTCGGCAAACAGCACCATCTGCTTTTTTTCCTTGAAATAGCCGTACTGAAACAGCAGGTCGCTGTCATCCGGAAACATCCGCAGCACCGCATCGACAAACGATTCCGCACTACGGTACTGTGCAGCTGCAAGGGTAAACTGTTTTTTTTCAAGCAGTGCGGCAATCCGGTTTGCAATCCGGTTAATAACGCCACTTGACATTTTCCCGGTAAAAACGAACAGCGCGGTATCGTCGGGAAACAACCGGTGTATTTCCCCCACTACCTCCTCGAATAAACCATACACCGAATCCGCACCGCTGATCGCCGGACGCGAAAGAAGAGTATCAATCTGCCGTTCACTTTCCGTAATTAATTGCCGGTACAGTGTTTCCAGGTAGGCCATCACCGCACTGTCATTTCCGCAGTGATCCAGCATGAAGATACTACGCGATGTAATGATCCGGTAAAAACGGCGTATCGTTGCCGTGGCGCGTTTTTTCTCAAGATCGAGCAGCTCGGTACGGTACGTACCGATCAGGTCTTTCTGATACTGCAGGTCGGTACCGTCAACATATGCCCTGATCTCGATGAGGCGGTGCACATCTTCAACCGCCATCCTGCTGAAATCAGTATGCTGATTTTTCATATTATGACAGATAAGCCGGTACGGTTCAACAATCTCTCTCGTTGCATAGTCATCGAAGGTCTGATCTGCAATTCCACGTATTCTGAACCATGCGGATGATTTCTGCCGGTAGAAATCCTCGTTATGCGTCCAGTCAAATCCGTCGCGCGAAGTTGTTTCCACTTCGAGTTTTGTTCCGTCCGGAGCAGTGATCTGAACAAACGCATGCCCCCGGGTCAACACTCCGTCACTCTCCATCCCGAACCATCGTCCGAGAATGGTAAAGAGCATCGCGGAACTGATGCAGTTGTAGGTTCCCTTCTCGAACAGCTCCGAGAGCCGGCTCTGACCGAACACATATCCGGCCAACTCACCCGACGAATCAGCCGTCAGAAATTCCTTACGCATACGCAGATACAGCAGATTGCCTCGTTTCCGGAAATCATTTTCGCGTTCTACGTCCGGCCGCACCTCTTCAACGAACCGGACCACACGGTCGTGATACTTTTTAAATGCTCCGGCCTTACGCACGTTGCCCGAAGCGATCAAAGCAAGCGACAGTAACAGTTCCGGATTCCCCTCCTTTATCCTGTCGGTATTCTGCAGCACCTCTGTTTCAGGCTCCGTCAGGTGAAACCAGAACGGCAGCGGTGACCTGCCGCAGAGGGAACGATCGTACGAGAGATCGACGGTGCGGTAATCGAGTTCTTTATCCAGTTGCTGCGGAGGGATGCAATACAACAGCAGCAGTGGGACGCAAAGGTATAAATACCCTCTTTTAGACATGCCGGCTCTCCATGTGAAATATCATACACCGGTATAAACATATAATGGTGACGGGCGATACAGAAAGAATACGGCTGACGGAAAAATCTGGTGTTAGGTATTCATTTTCCTCATACCAATTCCCTGAATACAGAGCCAGGTTTCTTCCATATAATCCGATGGAACGGACGTGACGTAAGAAACAAAGCCTGCCTTTTGGCCGCGATAGCGCCGCACGCCAACGATTATTGTACCAGAGGGTGATTCTTTGAGCACAATACTCCGTAAATGAAAATGCTCCCGGTCCCACTGGGCGACTGCGGTTATCACATACGTTCTTTAAGCGCAGAGAATCCGGTACTTCGTACCGTTTCTATTGTACCGCTTTCGCTGCGGTGCTGAAAAAGACCCGGGAGCCCTGAGGGTGATGGGCGGAGCGCCCGCTCCTGTGTAAATTTGGTTTGGAGAAATGGAGATTAATTACCATACAAAAGCACATTACGGATAGTAATCAGGAGCGAGGGGGCGCCCCCGCGCCGCGCCCAAAGGTGTTCCGGCGCGAAAGCGGTATAATGAAAACAGTGCACAGCACTGGATACCACACGCTTAAAAAAATGGAATGAAAAACACCTCTGGACACCACGCGGTTGTCATTCCATTCTAGAAGCGTAGGGAATCCGGTACTTCGTACCGTTTCTATTATACCGCTTTATTCCCGCCGGGCGAGCCGCAGTCGCTCTGCGGAGTCGGTGCTTTTTTTGTACGTGCAACAGTAGCACGTCAACAGTTGGCTGGTGGCTTACCAGTCGTGGCGTGCGGCGCTAACTCGGCGGAGGAATACCATCATGCCTAAAGTCACTGCCGTTCCTCTCGGGGTTATCAGAATAAATAAACTAATCTGCTAGATAATCATTTTCCTTATACCAATTCCCTGACTACATATCCAGGTTTCTCCCATATAATCCGATGGAACGGACGTGACAAAAGATAGGAAGCCTGTTTTCCGGCCGGGTAAGCGCCGCACGCCAGACCGATAGTTGTAGCAGAAAGCGTTTCATTGATCGATACCGCTACCCGTACATGACAACTTTACCGGTCCCAAGGGGCGACTGCGGTTAGCGCGGTGCTGAAAAAGGCCAGGGTTCTCTAAGGGTGTGGGCCAGCACACGTTGTCACTATCGTTCCGGAAGCGTGCGGAGTCCGGTGCTGTGCACCGTTTATACTATACCGCTTTAAGCCGGGGCCGCAGGGGCGGAGCGCCCGCTCCTGTGTAAATTTGGTTTGGAGAAATAGAGTACTAAAGCACGTTTCTCATACTACTCAGGAGTGGGGTGCCGACCCCACCTGCCTTCGCCTTAGCGGCTTCGCGCAGGCAGGCACCCGGCAAGAGGTGTTCCAGCGCCAACACCTCTTGACTCCGCGCGCTAAACAACCGCCGGGCGA
>JBNLDC010000012.1:0-151843 GCA_050304135.1 Chitinispirillaceae bacterium
CCAGGCATTCCAACCCCGGGCTTCATAATCGGCCATCCCACATTGCCCTTTTGCATTCTCAAACATTCGTTCAACCCAGTATCGTTGTGCCTGCATGAAGGCCAGACGTTGCAACGGAACCGATTTATCCATATTGCACAAGGAATATTTATAATCCGATTTCGTTACAGGATTTCTACGAACAACCAGACGCCAACGATAGATGTTCATTGTGTCTTTCTCCCAAATACGACAATCTATCGTAAGGTATTCATATTCCAGCATACCCTTCGTAGACGCTCGGACAGCTATCTTTTTCCATGCCGTTTGCGGCTGTCGTTTAGCCCAGTGATCAACACGCACTGCCTTTTGATCAACCATATAACGACTCGGCGGGCGTCCGACGTTCGAATCACCTTTAAAGGGAAGGTACGGTTTGACCGGTTTAAGAAATACGTTAAAGTCACTATGGACATCCACCACGAATTTTTCTCCCATGGCATTGAGTTCTTTCAAAAACAGCAAACCTTTGCCATATCCGGCATCTGCACCAACCCATCCGAAGTCCATGCCGATACTACGTGCATGCCGTACCATATCCAGTGCGATCTCATCTTTTGTTTTGAAAACAAGGCACTCTTCCGGTACTCCGGCTTTCCGGCATCTCTCGGGATTGTCGGTCCATTCCTTCGGGAGATACAATCGAGCATCTGTAAGCGATGCATCACCGTTTTTACACAATGCAGAAAAAACGCCAACCTGTCCGTTATCAACTTTTCCCTCAGATCCAAGCCATTGTCGGGCAACACCAACCGATTTATCGCCTTTCTTCGCAATGCCGCATTCATCGATAATAAAACAGGCATCTGTCGCGTCGCCAATTTGATCGTTTACTTGCTGAGCGACACGATCCATAACGTCTCGGGCATTCCACTTCGAATCAGAAATGAAGTTCTGAAGGTTATCCGGTGTGGCTGCAGGGACGCGATGGGCTATTTGGCTCATATTTTTCCTGATTCCGTTTCGTGCAATGCCGAAAAGATACAAACGTGCTTTGTCGGCAACGATTTTACGATACGAGACGAACAGATCATCAAACAACGAAATTTTGTTAATAAACCGTGGTGCAAGGCCACCGAAGCGACCGGCGAGAGAAAAAGAAAGGGGCCGCGGTGCATTTCCTGCCCCCTGACGTTTATGATTAGTGGTTTTGCGGTGCGTTTCGTGTCATGCATATAATATAGTAAGACAGAATTGAATTAGTCAACTTTTTACAAGGGTTTTATCGTATCGAAGTAGAAATAAGAAAGGAAAAAACAAAGTGGATCATGTCGTTTATCTTGATGCAAAAGCAAACGAATTTAAAAAATTAATTGATGGAAGCAAATCAATGATTATTCGTGGTGCAACAGGAAGAAAGTTGCCTTATGGAAGAGTTAATAAAGGTGATATATTATATTTTATTAACAATAATTCTGAAGGTGTTGTTAAAACTAAAGCCATTGTCGACAGTGTTTTTAATTCCGATAAAATGTCCACAGAAGAATCAGTTGCTTTGGTGGAAAAGCATCAAGATAAACTAAATTTATCTGAACGCCAGATAAAAAAATGGGCTGGGAAAAGATATATCGTTTTAATTGGTTTGAAGAAAATTGAAGAAGTAAAATTTTTTGCGATAGATAAAAGTAACTATGGTAATATGGATGACTGGCTTCCTGTTGAAAAGATTAATTCAGTTAAAAAATAATGGACGGTCATTTTTGACTCAAGGAGACGTCGCTCGTTCGCTCTCGTTGATCGCTTACCCTCTCCTAACAGCGGTAGCCAGGTTTCGCATACGTTCCACCCAAATTTTCCTCCGCTTTCGCAGCGGAAAATTTCTAGTGTATCGCGAACCATTAAGCCTGTAGAATAAGTTTGTTTAAGGATATTTAAACAAAGAGGTGCTTTTTTAATGATAATCATTGGTTGGCATGAATTTGCTACTAAATAATTGCAGCGCCTAGTCAACCAATAGGAATGTCTAATTAATGAATAGTAAAAGAATATTTTATGCATTAACTTTCGCAGTATTGGAGATTACCATATTGAGTGTGTGCATCTTCTGCATTGATAGTTGGGTGAGCGGAGAGTTAAATGCTCATATCTAGACGAGCTCAACATGAGCGAACCTGTAAACATTGATCGAAAGTACATGAGTAGATAACCTTAGGTATCCCGTTGCGGATATACGTGAAATCCGCATTGAATGCAGGTGGTTGCAAAATGTTGTTATTATTTGCCTGTTACATCAGAAAGATGTGACATTTTGCATTCAAAACAGAGAATTTACGGATGAAATCAGGGAAACGTTTAAAAAGCTTTACCCTAAATTATATAAAGAAAAAGGATTTGATAAATCAACCTTGGCAGGTTTTTTGAAAAGATTATAAAAGGAAAGAACGGGCTGGGGAATATATATAAAAACAGTAACCGTTCAGGCATCTTGTGTCACAAATTAACGTTTAGTACTGCTGGTTCCCGGCGTGCGGAAAAGAGACCTGACATGAAGAAAAAAGTAATCGGTATCGGCTTAGGTGCAGTTGCAGGCTGTATTGACGTAATTCCCATGCTGCTGCAGAATCTTTCGTGGGATGCAAATCTTGGTGCATTCTCGATGTGGGTAATTGTTGGACTGTTAATCGCCTCAACTGATTTTAAAGTCAATCCGGTTCTGAAAGGGATTGTTGTCGCATTCCTGGTTCTGACGCCATCGGCCATTCTGATCGGTTGGAAAGAACCTCTCTCTCTGATCCCGATTGCTGCGATGACACTGCTGCTGGGGGCGGGGTTGGGATTCGGTATTCACAAGTTCACGAGGAAATGAACAGCCATACACCTTGACTGAATTCAACAGCAATAAAGCGGTGCTTCGCACATAGAATAGAAATGGACTCCTAAATTGAGAGACTCGGAAAAAACCATCGGCGGCATAATCGATAAAGCAGATGCAACCATCATCAGTTCAATCGACAGCGATGCCTTCCCCAACACTAAAGCCATGCTTCCTCCCCGTTTGCGCAACGGCATCCATGAACTGTACCTGACCACCAACACCTCATCGATGCGGGTACGGCAGTATACGGATAATCCGAAAGCATGTGTCTATTTCTACGACAAACGATTCTTCAGGGGAGTCATGTTGAAGGGGACAATGGAAGTCCTTACCGATGCGAAGTCCAGAGAGCTGATCTGGAGGGAAGGCGACGAGATGTACTATCCCGGAGGGGTGAATGATCCGGATTACTGTGTTCTGAAATTCACCGCGTTCGAAGGTCGGTATTACAGTAATTTTACATCGGAGACGTTCGGGATAGAGGCGGTGTATAAGGAGTAAATGGAATTTGTAGGATTTTCCGGCAACTCCAGATTCCGTGCATCATAGGTGTTATTGTGATTTCACTAGTGAAAATACTCAAACCTGTTAAAATAGCAGTGCTCGCAGGATTAATTTCCGGTATTGTATTCATTATTGTATTCCATACCACGGCAGGCCTGCTATTCAATCTGGCAACAGGAACCTTGCCGAACAGTAAAAACATTTCAAGAATGCGGTCCGCTTTACTTGAACAGCAATCATTTATAGCCCTGTTAAGGCGCCATGAGCATAAAGCCCTAAGCAGATATTCATCAGGGGGGAAGTCGATATATCTTAAAAAATATGTTCACAAAACTTCCACGGGTATGCTCGGACTCAGGATGTTTGAAGATTACTGGGAAGTTTGGGTTTTAACGGCTGTGCGGAACACTGCACCGTATACTTCATTTCTGGTGCGACTGGGCATGGTAAAAGATACCAATGCCGTCAGCTTTTTCAGTGATCAGAGCAAAACAGGATTCGGTAAATGGTTCTGGAAAAACGTGGTGGTCTGCTATAATTATCTTTTTGATGCCGGAGTTTTCAAACCGGTCCGTTTCAATATTACGGAAAGCGATGCTACCTCAAGCATATCGAGGAAACGGCTGAGTGTTGACGAGTGGAAACAAAAAACGATCAAAATGGTAAGAAATGGAACGTAAATGTTCACTGACATTATATTCGATTTCTTCGGAACGCTGGTAGACTACTCCGAAAAATGGGATCCGGCGGCAAAGAATACTGCTCATGAGTATCTGCTGTCATTGGGTTTTTCCATGAATAAAGAAGCATTTACCCGAACGTTCGACACCTGTTTTGCGGAATTAACCGAAGCAGCAGTCAGAGCCGGAACGGAGTTCCATATGTATGATCTGGGGAACTACTTTTTCAGGAAATGTTTCGGAGCGTCGCAGGCCGAAAACGTTACCAGAACCTTAATTGACAAGAGCATTGATGACTGGAACGCGGGGGTTGTTTATCTCGACGGAATTGTTGAACTTCTTGCCGGACTGCAGGAAAACTACCGGTTGAGCATCCTGTCGAACACCAACTATCCGGATCTCGTTCACCGGAATCTGAAACAGATGAAGATACATGAGTATTTTCATAAGGTATACACCTCGGTGGAAATCGGCAGCAGAAAACCGAATGCGGGACCGTTTAAATGGGTTCTGAGCGATCTTGGGATACAAGCTGCCAATGGACTGTTTGTTGGAGACAGCTATAACGATGATTTCCTGGGAGCAACAACGGTTGGTATGCCCTGTTATCTGATCGATAAAAACAAACGTTATACAGATTCCGTGCCGGAGAGTCTCACGTCGCTGTTTGAACTTCCGGAAAAACTGGGGGAGGACCGATGAAACAGTTGCGACGACTCTCCTGCGGTAATCCGGTCTCTGTTGAAACTTCTCCTGGTACTGCAAATGCAGTGTCAAATAAAATTGAAATTACTATCGGTGGATACCGCTGTGGAGTCGCACCGCGCGACCTGCTTCCATTTGCACTCATTCTGATACTTATTATCGTCAAACCAATTCTCCGTATCCTTCCTGATACCGTTTACTCGTTACTTGTGTATCCAACACAGGCTGTTGTTTCCATTTTCAGCGGCATTGATTTTACTCCACTCGCAACATCGAGCTACAGGAATTTCGCAACAGGAATCGTGATTGACCGGTCATGTGCAGGGATGACGTTTCTCCTCATCTCCTGGGTTGTCTGTTGTATTGCCGTCAGACGCATTCCTGTTACGTATCAGCTAACCCTGTTACCCCTGTTGTTACTGGCGGGGTTTATAGTTACCCTGTTGGCGAATATTTCAAGGATTGTCTGCAGTATCTTTGCGGTGAAAATGGCAATGGTTCTATTTCCGGGTTTTCCTGTTCATACGGCCATTGGTATCACGGTGTATCTGACCTATCTTCTTTCGTTTTACATTACAGTGTCCTGGTACCTGAATACAAGGAAATTTGCTGATGAAGATCTTTCTTAAGCCCTATTGGGTCTACCTGACGACGATGGTCCCTGTTGCTATTCTTTTTGCACTCTACGGCGGTGCCTATCAAGTGATTCATACACTCCTTTCAAAACAGAACCTCATCGCCTGGGCGGGTTTCAGTGGTGTTCTTGCATTTATCACCCTCGCATTCTGTGCCTATGCACTATGGTGTCAAATCAGTCAACGAGATCTTTCTGCTCGATTTGGTTTTTTTCTTGTTACCGGGTATGTAGCTTTCACGTATGTGTTCCTGCATAACACCCGTATGGTGATTCCGTGGAACGTGCCGCAGTGGATGCTTTTCGAGGGTGACCTCATACTGTATGTGTTAACTTTTCTGATGCCGGCAATGGCCTATGGACTTCTCCTTGCAGTTATCTCGGTGACACCGGAAGATAAGGATTACCGGACGCCAATCAATATCGGCATTTTAGTAGCCATTCCCGCCTTCTGGTACTTTTTATTCACGATAGTTATGCCGATGCTCTCAAACCATTGGCACGGCGATTTTCCCATCCATGCAGTAATGATAGTATTCATTGCAACAACGTTGATTTTTCTTGCCTGTCTCATCCGTCTTGTGTACCTTATGCTGCTACATCGTGATGTGCCTGGTCCTGGTTTTATAATCGTTATGCGGGCTATTCTTCTGCTCGGACTGCCGGTTCTCTGTTTCATTGTATACAACGGCATTGATGACCTCGGGGAAGGGCTGCTGGGAGACTTCAGTCATCCGATTTTTTATATACTCGCTGTTGGTAACGGGATTGTTTTCTTACTGCCTGAAACCGGTTCGAGATATAGCAGGTTGGCATTACTCTTCCTTCGATCGGTATTTTACGCTTTTGTACTCTATTTTTTCTTCGTATTGCTGCCATTTTTCCCACTATCCGTTCTGGCAATTCTTGCCTTTGGTTTTGGTTTCCTCATGCTTACCCCCATTGTTGTCATGATTCTCACTACAAACGCGATAGTCGGGGATATTCGGTTTGTAAGTAAAAAGATTTCTCCTCTGGTTGCTGTGACACTGTTTCTGATCGGCTTCTCAGCAATGCCATCATGTTTCGTACTCAAATGTTTAAAAGATAAAGTAAACATGCAGGATGTCCTGGTCTATGTTTTTGAGCCTGACTACAGGAATACAGCCGCTGGTGCTATTGACGCGGGAGCTTTCACCAGAACTCTGAAAACTATCAAGAACAATAAAGAAATACGTGGACGCAGGCCTGAAAACAGAATGCCCTACATATCTCCCTTTTACGAATGGTTCGTTTTTGAAAACCTTACACTTTCGAACCGGAAGTTGCTCTGGCTGGATAAAATATTTACAGATACAACAGATATCCGGGAAAGTTCCATACGCAATGATGCCCGCATGCCCACGAGATCGCAACAAGCAGAAATTGGATTCACCGTCGATTCGAAATTGTCGGAAGGCGGTGATTTCACCGAAACCTGGGTCCATCTGGAAATTCAGAACGGCCGCACGGATTCAACCGAGTTCGCAACCAGATTTGAATTGCCTGAAGGGTGCTGGGTAGATAACTACTATCTCGATATAGCAGGTAAGCGGGAATATGGTCTCCTTGCCGAAAAGAAAAGTGCAACATGGATTTACCAGCAGATTACTACACGGGAGCGTCGGGATCCGGGAGTTCTCTTTTATACCGAAGGAGAGAACACACTTGTACTGCGGGTATATCCTTTCACTGCAAGAGAGAAACGAACGACAGGATTCCACCTGGTGCACCGTGACGATCTCACTTTCGATTTCCAGGATACTACGATTACGGTAAAATGTCTTGCTGAGCATACGGATACTGCTGTTACGAAGGTGAGTAATGGTTTTGCGGTACCGGCGGTCAAGAAAACGGAACTTCCGCTGGTTGTGCGCAAACCGGTTTACTGTTTCATTGTTGATTGCTCAAAAAGTACAATGGGGTCTGAGGACGCAGTGGTCGATAGAATCGAATCGTTTATAGAAAAGACTGCAGTTAGTAATGATAACAGAATTTTTAAATGTATGAACTATGCGAGCAGCACTACACTATCCAGCGAAAATTGGGTTGCAGCATACAGGGCTTTCCCGAAAACGGGAGGCTTCTTCCTTGAAAGAGCACTGAAAGAGGAACTTCTCGAAAGTTTCGCAGCTCAAAAAAAATCAAATGTTCCGATATTTATTATTGTTACCGACTCATATGAAAACGCCATCTTTGTCGAAGGATTTACAAATTGGGGAATAACCTTCCCGGATATCCCCCGATTCTTCGTGCTTGGTACTCATGGGGAGCTCTCTCAGGTCTCGTATGCCATGCCTTCCACAAAGCAGCCCATGGAACCTTACGCTCTTCAACCGGGAGCGGTTCGTGCCTGGCCTGATTCAATAACTCCCATCGCATTCCTTCCAGACAACCGACAGATGAGTATCGTGCCTGAAATAGGCCGATTTGACGTACCGATTATCAGTAAACCGGTGGGAAAGTGGAACAATGGGCTTGTTTTGCGGATTGCGGAGAAGTCGTTGGCATTGGAACCCACGGGTTCAGATGAAAAATGGCTTACCATTGTGCAGGGCAGTATGCAGACCGGTATACTTACCGGATTTACTTCGTTTATTGCACTTGAAAATGAAGCACAGAAACAGACCCTGTTAAAAAAACAGAAGCAGGTATTGAGTGCAAAGAAAGTACTGGATATTGGTGAAGAACACAGGATGTCGGAGCCGGCATTCTGGCTGGTCCTGATGATCATTGGAGCAGTTCTGTTTTTCCATCAGAGGAAACGCCACAGAGTGTAGAATATATGAAAAACGGAGGTGCAACCAATTTACGACAATACGGTGGTTACGGCTGGGTTGCACAACGAATGCGCCAATTCCGTTTCACTACCAGCTGAATTTGAAAACGCATGATACCCGAATCAGTCTGCGGGTAATGATACACATCGACTGTCACCAGAAATGCCCGTATTATTTTTGAAAGAGGATGAAAATGAAAACACTGCAATCACTTACTTTAATCTTCCCGACGATGTTTGGGCTGTTCTCCTGCGGTAACCCCGCTTCCGATACCGTCTCACCGGTAACAGCAACCGAGACCTGGCATCTTACGGTTCCCCTCATCGAGAGTAGCGCTGATATCATTCTGCAGCGACATGAAAACAATACGGTATCCGTTTCGGGTAACTGGACCTACGAATTCTTTGGCAACGAGATCACCTGTACCATTATGAACGGTTCGGTAACAACAGACACTACACCCTGGGTTTTCAACTGTACCGGAACTGCTTCCTATCCTCCCGATTCAACGGGATACAAGGAATCATCACCGTTCACGCTTTCCCTTGATGGACTATTTCAGGGTGGTACTGCATCCGGAAGCTGGGAGATCGCTTTTACTGATGAGGTATGGAATGAATGGGCTCCGGAGGGAGTATTTACCGGAGTGCGGGAGTCGGGGAGCGGAGTAACGCAGTAGCGGCACCACAGTTCCGCTTTCCATATCACTCGAATTTTCAAAAAAATAGACCATGTCCCAAAGTTGGTACAGACTTGTTTTCAAATAGAAATAATCATTCGAAAAGTAATTTGATAAATTACTATTCGTATTTCTCAACCCCCACCCCTGCCCCTCCCCCGTTTACGGGAGAGGGGAACAGAAACAGAGTAAAATCAATTTCCCTCTACCGTAAACGGGGGAGGAATGCCAGGGTGGGGGAATAGTTAGGTAGCATTGCGATAATTCAAATGATTTTGCCACCAACCCCGGGACGTCGCCAAAATTTAGAATACGCTGAAATACAACATTGGTCGTAGCAATAAATCCAGATAAAGGCAGGTACATGTCGTCAGTTATCCAGACCGTAAACGAACATGAATTTGAACAGACAATCGGAAAACGACCGTTTGTTGCATTGCCGCAGGAGGAAATCGACCGGTTGTACGGGGCCATCGAAGTGTTTCCTGTGCATCAGAATGAGGTCGCGGGAAAATCCGGCTGCCTTCCTCTGTGCCTGTTTGTCATTGCTCATCACAACTATACCTGGATGACCTGTAAGAAAAAGGGCTGCAGTACGTTGTCATTAGGTTTTTCCGGCTGGTTATTGTCACAGCCGAATGGCGATGTATTCCTCGGTGAAAGCATTACGGTGCAAGCCAGGAGTATATTCGATGCGCATGTCCGTTTGAAAGGACCGTATGATGTCAGAATTGCCGGCCTGATGTATGATGAATCAACAGATTTCTGCTCACCCCGTTCGGGAATTACCTGTATCTGCCGATTGCGCCAACCCGACAGGGTAGAACCGGTAAAAGAGGATATTGACATTGGATATATGGGAAACGGAGAACTGCTGCAGAAACAGAACCTGTTTGACGACTGGAGCAGAATCGTGATCGGGAATAGTGTTGCTCTGTAGAAAAACTGATGTGCCGGTGTCATGGGCGAGATTGTTGCTCCAGTGCGGTCCTATACCGATACTGGTGCGGTTTCGGGGTCGGGAATAACTACTGTACTCAAGCCTGATCAGAGATATTCCGGCTTTTTTTCAGCTGTGCCCACCCGAGGATACACTTATTTACCATTTAGTATGTTTAGTTAACGTACAATTCCGCTTTGTACCTGATTCAAAACAGTGTAGTATATAACTTACAGGAAGGATTTACGCATGATCGGTATACAATGGTACCGGCCCGGAAGTGCAGTACTGCTGTTTTCTTTATGTTTCTCCATTTCGGCACTCGATAAGGTGACGGTGCTTTCCGAAAAGGAACTCGATAACGCATCCGCAATTGCACTCGGCACGTTCACTCCGGCCCAAAATGCCGAAAATGTTCCTGATCAATCGCGATATCTGCAGCAACTGCGCGAGACACTGTTGTACGGACTGCGATCGGCCGGTTACACCACGACTGATGGTATTGATTCAACCCGTCTGCCTGATCTGGTCCTTGAAGTTGCCTTTACCGAGGTGGATAACAAAGGCATGGGAATGCGTCTTACCATTTCAATGCTGTTGAAATCGATCCGGAGTGGAAACACCGTTCTTGAAATACTGAACAGGCAGTCGGCCTTCGACAGCGACCTCAAGGACGAAATGAGAAACCTCACCGACGAGCAGGGTATGGCACTTCTGAGTTATTTCCGGGAGCGGAAAAAGAAAAATGCTGCACCGGTAGCACCTGCTGCACCACTTACCTGCAATGAGCTTTCCAGTTCCAGGCTGGTTTTCTGTACCCTGCATTCTCCGGAAATTCGGGTTACCGCCAATATCATAGGGGTGGAGTTACAGAAATGGACTCAGAAAAGAAAAATTCCGCTACGAAAGATTGATTATTCACTTGATACCGCCTATCAACGGATCTATGCTGAAAAACAGACCGATGCAACCATTGATGCGCTTCCCGGTCCGATCCAGTCAAGCCTTGCGGGGGCCGGGATTGATTATTGCCTGCTATTGTACGACTTCAGGGACCGTGCACCCGGTGGGGAGAGGACCGATAAGAAAATCTCCCTCCGCGTATCGTATAACAACATTGCTTTCGGTCCTTCCTCCCGGGGCGACCGTCTCGGCAAAGCGAATCAGTTCAACAGTATTTACTGCCGGTTCAGTCTGATTGCGGTCAAAGAGAACCGTGCACTGGTAACTGATGATTTCTGGGCGGATAAGGAGGAATGCGATGATGAGGTAGTCCAGTGCATTGTTGAACGGGTGAAAGATGCACTTTCGGAAACCGACGGGAAGAGTGGTAAATTGAAGCGGTGCTGGAGGTAACGGTGCAACTGGATGCTGGAACGAATGCTGCCGGCAACAGTGTTTATATACACCCTGTTTGATCTCTCCGGACGGGTGCTGGCCGCCGGAATACAGCCGGAAAAATCCGTCGTGTCATTTCCGGAGCAGATTCGCCGGGGGAGGAACGGAACGTTTGTGTTACGGGGACAGTTCGCTGATAGTCGAGGAACAGTACTTGACCGGATGGAGCGGAAGATGCTGCTGGTAAGGCCGGGAACCAGATGAAAATCAGAAAGCGGATATTCGGGGGATGCATCCCTGCGTCAGTCACTCCTTTGGTAGTGTTCATGTTGACATTTTATACCGGTGCAGCTGCAGAAACACCGGACACAATGTCTTCCACGGGATGGACCAAACAGCAGTTGCTTTTTGCTATGGAGCAGATGCGAAAAAAATACCATGATTGCACCGGGAAGAGGATTCCGTCCGACAGCCTGTTTTACCTTTCCCCCTTCGGGAATGTAATGTCATTGTATGGAACTTCCTACGGCGGATTAATCGGGAGAGACAGCATAAATGACATCTTCCGGACACTTTCCCGGCGATACCTTCCGGATACAACACTAATTGCGGATATGGAACGTAACGGGGAAATGTTTTTCAGGTATGAGAAAAAACGGCGATGTTATGCAGCAGTATCGGAGGGGTTAATCGGGACTGGTGGCCTGCTGGTGTTTGGTGCTCTTTTTATGCTGTTTGCGGAGGTTGGCGAGAAAACTCCTGAACGATTGGCTGTTGCCGGACTGGCAACAGCATCCTGCGGAGTAATAGTGGCTCCATTTGTATTCGTCTATATGATCAGGGGAATTCCGTATATACGCAGGACGGTACAGGATGGCCGGGAGATAATAGCAAGGAGTAACGCGCTCCAGTTGCGAAAACGGTGCGGGATAACGGAGTAGCGAAGTAGATTGTATCTCCATTGCTCGCCGGGTTTCCTTATCTTCCTGCTACAGTGAAATTTCCAGACCTGACTAATCATTCTTGCCTTTAACGATGTAATTTTTCATTTTCCTGACTATAAAACTACCACCCATTCGTGTGTTTATTATATTGTTCATTCGGGAAGGTAGAGGATTACTTATTCAAGGGCAAACGTATCTTTCACTCTAACAATGTAACTCACGACGAACAGATTCAGCGTTGCTGGTACCTCAGTGATTATCTGAGATGATTAAAACTGAATATAGTCGTATGAGTGTTGTAGCCGCATCCAACAGGGAACTTCAATGAAAATCACCACCGGAATCTGCATCATCGCGTCATTAACATTTCTACTATTCCATCAGTGCGCGTTCTACCCCACGGAACCGCGAACAAATAACCGGGAAAACCTGACCTACTCGTACGTAAAACTGACGAATAATCTCATGAAGGAGCTGGAAACGTTCCGCGGTAAACGGTTCAAACGCGACGTTGCGGTAGCCGTAGTTACAAGTGAGGAGTACCGGATGCAGGTTGTGGATCAGATAAATGAATTAACCGCCGAAGAACGAAAATTAATTAGCGATACTTACATCCGTGAAAATCTGCTGCGACCTGGGGTGGATTATTTTGACGGGTATGACTCCATGATGGAGACGTCCGTTGCGGGATTTTATTCAGGTGGCACCGATACCATATCTATTCTTATCGAAAACGGCAGTGATTCCATATCCGGCTATGACTCCGTGGTTATCTTTCATGAACTGGTACATGCCCTGCAGGACCAGTATTTTGATCTCAACGGATTGCTGGACAGCACCACCTCTTCAGATGAATACTATGCGATTGACTATACGATAGAGGGGGAGGCGGAGCTGCTCTCCGAATATTACAGTTACAAGAAAGCTCATGGTTCCTATCCATCCTCATCGGCACCCGTGGTTGAATCTTTTGCACTGATGAATCAGTGGATTGAAGAGGATATCGACAGTCTGCATGCGGATGGTGAACCTCTGATACTGATGTTGCCCTTCTGGTGGGCATATTACTCATACGGCCCGCTGTTCATAAACGAGGTCGCGCGCGGGGACTGGTCGGTTATTGATAAGAGGATATTCGCCTCTCCTCCCGGAAAAACGGTTGAAGTCATGTATCCTTCTCTCTATACCACCAACCGGAAAGAATACCGGATGGATATGAGTTCGTTTCTGGAAACACTCGGAACCACACAGGAAATTGTCGACGTTGATGAACTCGGGTATATGCTGCGTTGCGTACTGTTCAGAGAATGGAACATTACCGGCTGGAAAACAGTGCATAAGGCTATTCAGGCCGATAACATCATTGTTTACCGCAAGAAGAATGAATCGCAGTTACGCCTGATATGGTATACCAAATGGGATGGATCGAACTCCCGGGCATTTGTTGATGCCTATTCCAGCATCGTCGAGGCGAGAAGGAAAATCAGATTGCCGACCGGAAAAAATGATGAAAATGGCTATACCATAAACGATACCATCAATAAAGTCTATATTGAACAGCGTGACAGCACGGTTATCATTCTGGAAGATTATCCTCCGTACTACCTGAACAACTGGTTGGAACAGTTGCATGCGACAACCGGATATAATCCGCTGGCGAAAAAAGCGGAGGAGCCGCGCTATCCCCGGGTCGACAAAAAACCGATTATGAAAAACCGCTGGTAGGGTGGGATTGTCAGTTTGAACGGGTGTCCGATCGTCTCAAGAACTGGGATATGCAGCAACTCTGTTCGATGACGGTCTGCTTTGCCGAAACCCGGCTGGAATCTTCCTGAAGAACCCCGAAATTCAGGGCGCTGCGACCCATGGACTGTTTTCCGGTGGAAAACAGTATCTTTCCTATAGGTATTTTATTCACCAATTGATTAAGTATACTTAGGTAAGAGGCGTCAGGGACCTACCGGATTCCGATCAGGATGTCCGGTAGGCGAAGGCTTTTTTTATGGTAAAGTTCAGAGCGGGTAGTATAAAAGTACCGTTTGAAAGTTCCGTTTTGAGGGAGGTAGTTTTGAAACTATGGTTATTGATCGTGATTATTGCAGGTGCCGTGTCCGCACAGACGGAATTGTATTTCTCTACGGGAAGGCCGATAGCGCCTGATTGCAGTACTGAAAAATAGACCGCTTCTATGATGTACTGCATCTTCGGAATAGTGTCCAGCGCTCAGGTTTCTGAGTGGAAGACTAAATGTATACTGAAAGGAGAAATATATGTCTCACTTCACCAATAAAATTCGTTTATTGATTGCCGTTTGGGCTGTTATGTTCCCTTGTTTAGCGAACTCCGCTCAGACATGGAAAAAAACAGCGTCGTTACATTATTTCCCGGATTCGTCTCAGCCTGATGGCTGGCTCCTGCTGTCAAAAGATACGCTTGTCTACGACAATAGCGGGAATATGCTTACCGTAAAAACCGGATGGGTATATGTCAAGTCATTACAAAAGGAGTATCAGGAATCTCTGGATTCCTGTAGGTACTCGGATAATAAACTCGTTGACAGTATCCATCTGAATTATGATACTTCCGGTGTAGCGCATAGCGGCAGTCGGATGGTGATCAGCTATCATCTGAATGCAATTACGGAAACACGGTACAGCTGGACCCAGGTGAAAATGGAATGGTCGCCAAAAGAGAAAGATTCTACCGTTTATTCCATTCCGGTTGCGGGTATTCAACGTGATAAAACAGTAAATGTCAACATCAAGGGGATGTACCGATTTGAGTTTGATACCACGGTGGCTTCATGGGTCAGAGCCGGTTTGTATAACAAGGTGGATAGTGCGAGTGGTCCGGCAATGCTCCATCTTTCCGGCTCCCGGATAGCATCACCGTATGATACACTGCTTGATGCAGTAAAAATCGTATCATTTTCAGGAACTGACTGGACAACTGCGCAAATAACCGAAATTGATGAGCGGGTTATCTATCCTGGTATGGATAGATTCGAACCATACACCAGAACGATCTTTTCTCCGGATTCTACCGCTATTAAATCGTATTTATGGAATCCGTCCGGCGACAACCTCAGATACACGAGTAAACAATCTTACTTCAAGGATTCCTTAGGGAACGATACGATGGATACGTATACCCTGTATCCTCCAAACACTCCAAGTTTCGACTTCCGTTATTCTCGTACTTATGATGCCGACGGCAACAACATTGAGACAATAACATCATACTTTGACAACCAGACACGGCACATAGTCTCAAAAGATGTCAATGTATTCACACTCATTGAAACGCCGGTTATTCATCAATCGAGTCGTCCTGCCGGACGGACGGTATCAGTCGACTTAACCGCTGCGGGGATTCTCTGCCGAGCGCCCGGCATTTCAGCTGTAAGAATTTACTCTGTATCGGGAAAAACTGTTTTGTCTCTGCGGCAGCAAGCCGCTCCGACGATGACAATCAACCGGTCGGAACTTCACCGTCTCATGTCAGCAGGTACGTATTTCGCGGAAATACTATATCGCCATGGCAAAGCGTCGTTTACCCTGCCGGTGCTACGGTAAGCAGCTTAGGGGTGGGGGCTTATTGTCCCACTCGCATCACTTTCATGCAGTTTCCCTGCCCGTCAACCGAGAGCACAATCCCACGCAATTCCTGACGCCCAGAGGACCTGCTCAGCACCTGCACTTTCCGTTTTATTTCGTCGACCGGTTCTGACTGGAACTATTTTTCGGTAACATGAGCCATAGCGACGAAACTGAAACTGAAAGGGTGTAATGAAAATACTCGGACTCCTTGGCGGACTCGGTCCCGAAGCCACCGTTATCTATTACCGGGAAATCATCGATCGTTTCCGTGCCGAAACGGGCAGCGATGAATACCCTGAAATTCTGCTGCACAGTGTTAACATGTCGGAGGTTCTGCGGCTGATTGCCGCTCAGCGGTACGAGGAACTGATTGATTTACTTGCCGGAAAAATTACCGGACTTGTATCGGCCGGTGCACAGTTCTGCGCCATTCCCTCCAATACGCCCCACATCATTTTTGAACGTCTGCGTAAGAGGGTGACAGTACCGCTGATAAGTATCGTCGAGGCAACCCGTGAACATGCACAGGCTTCAGGTCTTAAAAAATTGTTGTTGATCGGAACCCTTTTCACCATGAAAAACGATTTCTACCGTCGGAGTTTCAATGCCGCGGGAATCGATATCGTTGTGCCGGACGAGGAACAGAAAAACATCATTCACGGGATCATTTTTCCCGAACTTGAGCTGGGAATCGTACGGCCCGAAAAAAAGGCGCAGATGATGGCGATCAGTACCGGACTGATTGAACGCTACGGGCTCGACGGTATCATCCTGGGGTGCACGGAGCTGCCGCTCATGCTTGAACCGTCGGATTTTCCGGTTGCGGTGCTGGATACCGCCCGAATACATATTGAGATGCTGGTACGGATGATTCTTGACGGTTGACCGATGTCTCCGTGCGGGGAACAATGAAAACATTTCCTATCGAATCGGATCCTGCAGTGGAAAAGAGAATTCCACCCGATATCCCGACGAATCATCGATAGTAAACTGAGCATCCATCCGGTAATGCAGCGCCAGTCGTTTACGGATACTCTCGAGTCCGTACCCGCTGCCGTGTTTAGCCGCGACTCCGGTACCGACCCCGTCATCGGCTACCGAGACCGTGCAGCGATCGCCGGTAATGGTAACGGCAACGGTAATGGTGCCCCCCGACGTTCTGGGGGTAATGCCGTGTTTGATGCTGTTTTCCACCAGCGGTTGAATCAGCATACTGGGCATATGCACCAGTTCCGGATTACCGTTTATCTCTTTTTTAAAGGCGAGCCGGGTACCGAAACGGAGCTGTTCGATCGCGATATAGTTGTCTACGATATCGAGTTCCTCGTCAAGAGTAACCAGCCGCATTTCAGCGGTCAGTACGTACCGGTACAGCGCACTGAGTTTGACTATCGCATCTTCGGTGGCGACCGGATCGCTGTGGCAGAGTTCCGCAATGGAACTCAGCGCGTTAAAGATGAAATGCGGATTGACTTTCGACTGCAGATGTTTGATCTCCACCTCATGAAAAAGGGCATTGTCGATCGAAATGATAGCCTGCCCGCAGAGCAGACGGAGCAACTGCAACCGAGAAGGCGGGAACGCGCCTTCGGTCATGTTGTTTTCGAGGTAGATAATGCCACGGATGCGCTCGTTGGTGACGAGCGGAACACAGAGAACTGATTTGGCGTGCTGACGGATGACATAGGGGTCGGTGGTGAACTTGCCGGTGCTTCCGGCGTTTTCCAGACGGACCGGCTCGCGGGAGTGAACCACATAGGAAACGATACCCTTGGGCAGCTCCGCGTCTGGGAGTGGGGTATCGCAGGTGGTCGCCTCGATGGCGGATGGCTGGTGTTCCTCGTGACGGCGCAGAACTCCCTCCACGCGGACCGAAAAGTGATCGTTCTCTTCGAGCAGGAGTACTCCCCGACTTGCACCGGAATTTTCCATGACAATCCGGATCAGTTTCTCGAGCAGGCGCTCAAGCAGCAGTTCATCGGAAATCGCCTCATACGACTTGAGCAGCGACTGAATATCGATATCGTTGAATCCGGAGAGGGCCTGTCCGGGGGGGGTATGGAGCAGATCCGGCGCCCGACGGCGAAGTTGTGCAAGCTTTGCATGCGCTCCCCACTCATAGTAGTGATTCATCGCTTTTTTCAGATACGACCGGGAATCACTCCGGTTGAACGGCTGAAGAAATTCAGCGAGGCGTTCACAGGTGAGTGCCGCAATGTGCTGAAAGCCACTGTGACGCGCCGCTTCGATTGCCTGTCGGTAAATCGAAAGGGCTTCCCACCGGTTTTTCGCATGCCGATGATATTCCGCGG
Source organism: Chitinispirillaceae bacterium (assembly GCA_050304135.1). Taxonomy (GTDB): domain Bacteria; phylum Fibrobacterota; class Chitinivibrionia; order Chitinivibrionales; family Chitinispirillaceae; genus JAFGNB01. The sequence goes on from JBNLDC010000012.1 coordinate 17,988, forward strand.
AGATCAGCAGCAGGAGCGGTTGCGTTGTTGACGCTGAAATCGCGGCGCCTTTTCTGAGAATGGCCAGCATACGTTTCAGTCGGTACTTTACCGATGTGCTCTCTGTTGAACCGGCGGCGGCACTCAGTGCCAATCCGTGCATGAAGGTGAAAAAGTAGAAAAAGTAGGATGACGGATCGAGGAGCGGGTTTCCCCGAAGTCGTTTGCCGAGAACGAGCGCTGCCTGGAAGTCGCCCGCGATCACCTCCCGGAACATGCAGTAGAAAAGCAGAATTCCTTTCACCAGCGGAGTCTCTTTCTCGGGATCATCAATAGTGGCGATGTAATTGACATTCAGAATGTTCTCAAGGTCGTCGACCCATGACTGTATGAACCTGACGACATTGAGTGCCTTGAAGGGATTTCCGATACGGAGAAGAAATTCATGTGTTTCAGCGGTAGCCTGTCTGATTGATGCAAGGGAGTTTCCGTTGAGCACTTTGTAGAGGAGGAGGCCCTCGTTACTGTTCGAGGTGCTTACCAGGTCACCCGCCTCGTAACTGAATTGCTGTCCTTTGGAGAGAATCTCCAGTGCATTATCGAGTGAACCTTCAAGATGCGCGAAAAAACTGCCGTAAAGGAAATAGGTGATTCCCCGGCTGAATATATCGTCAAAGTGATCGGCGATCGTCATTGCCATGGTACCGTAATGACGTCCGCGCTGCGGATTACCCGTTATCTTTCCCAGAAAAATCCCCCAGAAACAGCAGGCGACGGAAAGTGGTCCGTTCGCACCGGTGGTGCGTGCGGTATTGATCAGGTAGGTGGTAATGGCAACAATGGTCCCCTGTTTCTGCAAAGTGAACGCATCAAGCCAGATACGGCTCATGATGCGGAAAGCGTACGGTCCGGGACCGGCAGTAAGGGTCGGTACCGGTTTGTCTTTTGAAAACTCGCGGTAAAACTTGCGGATCGAGAATGCGGCCCGGATGAGTTGCACAACGAGAAACGGCAGCGAGGGGCGGGAGGGAATTTTAAGACCCATTGTCTGTAGACGTTCAATACCGATCCGGATGGAGAGGTCCTGCTCCTGACGGTGGTTGTGAATCGACATTCGCAGGAGATCAACCGCAGCCTGCTGATTACCGGTGGTTGCCCTGGAGATCAGGGTGGCACACCGGGATAATGCATCGTCGGTACGGGAAAACTGGAACTCGCACTCCGCCAGATGCAGTTCAAGACCGAAGCGGTATTCATGCTCTCTCTCCCAGGCATTTTCCGGCAGAAAGGCGATGGCAGTCGTGAAATGCGCAATGGCGATCTCCGCCGCGTTTGCGTTGCGGGCATTCATTGCGGCCTCGTTGTTGAGGCGCGAGAGCATGTCCCGTTCGCCAGGGTCGGCAATCTGTTCACTACAGGGGTTGAGGTGTTTGAGTATGTCGAATACGGTGCATGCGTTACGGTCGGTGCGGTATCGTTCGGCAAGTATCCGTCCGGCGTTGAGGTGGAGCGCACACCGCTCTTGTAGAGGAATGCGATTGTAGAGAGCCTCTCTGATGCGGTCATGGATAAAGCAGAGCCTGTCGGGATGTTCCTCTGCGGATTCATACTGCAGAATTCCGGCATCACAGAGTTCCGCCACTGAGTGGTTCACCTGATCGGCGTCGGAGCCGGCGATTGTCCGGAGGTGTCTGAACGAGAATCGGGTTCCGAGGATGGAGGCAATGGAAAGCAATCGCTGGACGGAATCGGGAAACGAGCGGTTTCGTTCAAGAATCAGATCAACCACATTTTCGGTGCAGCCCATGCGTTCGATCTTTCCGGTATCCCATTCCCAGAAAGTACCGGATAGTGATGATGGCGAATCCGGAACCTTTGACGGATGGTGAACCAGCAGATTCCGGTCAAGAAGTGTTTCAAGAAAGGTCTTTACGAAAAACGGATTGCCGTTTGTTTTTTTAAAGATAACCGCATCAAGCTCTTTGTGGTTGATCTCCGGGGGAAGCCCGAGTGCTTCCGCCACCGCACTGCCGGTATCTCGTTCATTGAGCGGCTCAAGGTCGATTGTGCGGAGTCTGATCGTGCTGCTGCCGACAATTGATTCGGTGAGCTTCGCGGCATTGTCAAACGGCTGACGTGTGGATCCGATAAAGAGTAACCTGCGCAACGGGGTATCAAAAAACGCCGGAACAATGATGTTTAAAAGAGCGGAATCGGCCCATTGAAGATCGTCAATAAAGAGAACAAACGTGTAGCCGGTTGACGAACAGGCACGGAGAAACCGGATAAGGGCATTTTTAAACCTGGTTCCCGCCTCGGCATCAAGCGGCAGTGCGCGCTGCACCGTTGGCCCGATGATCATTCGTATTTCGGGAATGAAATCGGCGATCAGTTCGCGTGAGTCACCGATTTTCTCGAGAAGCGTTGTTCTCCAGTACGATACGACATCTTCACCCCGTGAGATGATAATGGACACCAGATCCGCAATCGCTTCTTTGAGGGCATGATAGGGCATGGTAGCCGCCGAGACATCGCACTTACCCCGTGCGAATATGGTTTTCCTCGGATCCAGAGATTCAGAAAACCCTTCGACCAGACGTGTTTTTCCGGTGCCTGCATCTCCGTAAATCAGCATACAGTTGCTGGAGCCGTTCTCAGCGTCGCTGAGCGCGGTGGAGAGCTGTCGCAACTCCTCTTCACGTCCGTGGAGTGTCCTGACGGGAAACGTGCGGGTGAGACGGTCCTGTTTTCCCGGTGTAAACGAGACGAGACTGCGGCCTCTCTTCAGGCTGTCGCGACACTCCTCAAGATCAGAAAGTGCACCGTAGGCACTCTGGTAACGGTCTGCAGGATTTTTCTCGAGCATTTTACCGACGATGTCGGACACGGGACGGGGAACGGTATGTTTTCTCGTTGAAAGCGGCATCGGTTTACGTGCGACATGGCTGTACAGCAGCGAGGAAAGATCAGGGGTGATGAACGGCGGCTCTCCGCAGAGCATTTCGTACAACACGGCACCGAGGGCATAGATATCGGTTCGTTCGTCGATAGGCCGATCGACATTTCCAGATTGTTCCGGCGCGATATAGGCGGCGTTGGGTCCGTAGAAGAGCGGGAGCACCGGAGTCTTTGCCGGAGTGCTGAAGACGACGGAAATGTAAAAACCGGTAATGCGGTAGGTCCCGGTGGTGATATCCTTCATGATCGAAAACGGGGAGAGATTACGGTGGGTGATCCCGAGGTCGTGCAGGTGGGCAAGCAGTTCAGTGAAACGGATTGCGGCAGCGAGAAATGGCGCCGTTTCGGTGGAACCGAAATGCATGCTCAGAGCAAGTGGAAGCGCATCAATGTATTCATACACATTGAAACAACCGTTTTCGGTGCTGATACAGCTGTCCGGTCGGAGAATGCCGCTGTTTTCAATACCGCTGCTGAGGGAAAATTCATTTTTCAGAAACGGTACGGCTGCGGCACTGTCGGTTTCACCTGCGGGCAGTTTCAGAATGCAGTCGGTACCGGTAGTCCGGTTAACGGCCCGATGAACCGATATGATTCCATCACTGGTAATGCATGGAGCAAGTTCGTATTCACTCAGATGACGGGACATGGTTCTGCTACTTTACCACGTGAGAACCGGCAGCGGAGCAAATCCGAAATAGGCTTTTACGGAAACGTCGCCACCGGTGCTGATCACCAGCTTGCAATCCAGCCAGCGTTCGAATGCGATGGTTCCGGTGCCGCGGGGGGGGCTGACTTCCGCACTGCCGGGCCATTTTCTGAATATTCCCGCCTGAGGACGTGTTATCAGGCCGGTTGTAAGCAGGGAGGTGATCATTTGTGAACGCCGCCGATCAGATTTGAGCGGGGTGTTGTATTCCAGTTCAATCTCGAATTGGGGTGAAATTTTTTTGGTGAAACAGAAATTACACTTAACCCGGGGCTCACCGGAAGCAAATTCCCTGCAGAGACGACTGACTGTCCGGTTGTCTCCCGGCCAGGAACATTCGGAGAGGATATCGGTGAGGTTCGCTGCGGGGACGATGGTATTTAATTTGAACACCGGCGGCATCCGGCTGTGCATAAAAGAGAGGTGCAAAACCTCACCGCCGGTGTCAAGTGCACGCAGACATCGGCTCAGCGGAGGGAGCGACGGCGCCTGCTGTTCGGAAAAACAGTTGCATATGATGTCGTTGAAGGTGGTGGAGATCTGTTTCGGGGTAAGTCTGTTCCGGTACGCGGGTTGACGCGTGCGTTCGATGAAATTGTTGTCGATACAGAAATGCAGATTCGGTGAGTCAAAGGCGTTTGCGGTGCGATTATAGTCAAACGCCAGCCAGACGTGGGGGACACGGTTCGAAAGAGTGGTATCGGTACGATTCCAGCGGTTCAGAAACTGCTCCAGAATGTTTCTGCGCTGATCGGTTTTTTGAGGCGGACGAGAGGTGAGCCGTTTCAGAAATGCACGACTGTTTTTATACGTCAGTGAGCATAGAAGATCACACTGAAGCGGTTGAGCGCAATGGTATTCAAAGTAGTAGGATGAACAGCAATTACCAATCAACTGCGCGGGAGCCCGAAGTCCGCTGCGCAGTTTTGGATAGAGCATCTCTTCCGGAAGAAATTCCGATGCGAATTTGATCGCGTTATGTGCCGATACCGTCATAACTATTGTCTGTCGTCCGGTTACCAGCCGATGGCTATGATAGACGGATCTTTTTTAATGGCCTTCAGAATCTCTTTTTTAAGTTCAACGGTGATGGCCTCCACATCTCTGGACTGTACTGCTTTGACCTGTGCTCTGGTCAATCCGTACTTCGCGATGAGTTCCTTCTGCCTGAGCGGATTTTTGAACTGCCGCTGAGCGGTTTTGCTGTTCAGAAGTGAAGAACAGAAAGCGATGAAACGATGGTCAACAGCCATGCCTCTCTCCTTTTGTATAAAGGTGATACGTGAAGTGCCGTTCGGTGGGAACGACTTTTATTTACCAACAGATGTATTGTTTCGGGTTTTGCTGATGGAGTCTCAGTGGTTCCCGTTATACCGTTGGAATGGTTTTATCAAATGTGTATGTATATCCAAATACTTTATAATACTACGGAGTTTATGGTGAATCCGACGAACCGTAGAAAATGAAGGATGAAATGCATTATCGGCTGACGAAATGTATTTTAATTTTGGTCATTGACACCTCCACCAATAAGGAACCCGCTATGAAAAACGGGAAAATAAGTGCTGTCGTCGTTGAAGACGAGGAACCCTCCCGCAAACGTCTGATACGTCTTCTGCAGCCCTTCAGTGAAACCATCGAAGTTACTGGAGAGGCTGATAATGGTATCGACGCCGTTGAACTTATCTCCCGGAAAACTCCCCGGCTTCTCTTTCTGGATATTCAACTTCCCGGTCTTGACGGGCTGAGTGTGCTTAAGCAGCTCTCCTATCAGCCTGCGGTTATTTTCACCTCCGCGTATCATAAGTACGCACTTGATGCCTTTCAGGCAATCGCGATTGATTATCTGCTCAAACCGATTGATGCGAAAATGCTGGAGAAGGCGATCAGTAAGCTGACCATGGTCGGTTTCCAGCAGGAGAGCATCTCAGAGAAAATCGAATCCCTGTTTCAGGCGACGAACACCCAGGGACCGCAGAACCGGATACCACTGAGGGTTGGAGACCGTATCGATCTGGTGAATCCCGATGATATCCTCTTTTTCCAGTCGGACAACAAGTACACGAAAGTGAAAACGGTACTCAAGGAGTACATTATCGATACGACCCTTCTGGAACTGGAACAGAAACTCAACCCCGCAAAATTCATCCGTATCCACCGCTCGACGATCGTCAATCTCGACTGGATTGCCGAGCTGCACAAATGGTTCGGCGGGAGACTCAAGGTTTGTCTGCGTGATACCCCCGCTACCGAACTGATTGCCAGCCGATCCTACGCATCAAAACTTACCGCATGGTAACGCACGGAGACGACCATTTCGATGCTCAAATCCGTTGCCATCGTCCTTACTGATCGCTGCAACGCTTCATGCAGCCACTGCGGCAGTCCCCCGGCTTGCGGATCGGGAAACGAACATGACCGGCAATCCCTGAAAGCGCTTTTTTCACAATTTGCCGGAATGGGGGTTCGGGATATCCTTCTTTCCGGCGGGGAACCGATGCTGCATCCCGCGTTCATGGATATCATCAGCGATCTGGAACCCACCGGAATGCGTTGTGCCCTTTTAACCAATGGTACCTTGTTGAATACAAAAAATATTCGTACTATTTCCCGGTTTTCCCATATCTCTTTTGTTCGTCTCTCGGCTGAATACCCTGAAAGAATACTCCGAAAAAAGAAGTGGCAGGGGAGGTATCATCCGACGGGAAAAGTGTTTGAAACAGTGCGGACAATAAGTGGCCACGGGGTGAATGCTGGGATCAATATGACACTCCTTCCCGACAATCTCCGATTTACCGGTGAACTGACGAGGAGTGCAGCTGCGGCCGGAGCATCATTTATACGGTTTTCTCCGGTATTGCCCGAAGGGAACGCCGCGACCATGCAGCTGCATGCCGGTTTTCATGAGGAGTGTTTACGGACGGTGCTGCGGATTCACGGTCACTACGGAAAAGACCTTGGCGGACACTGCAGAACTGCAGATGCATCGGATGCGTTTATGTTAAGTTCAACGCTCTGCTCATCGTGCAGGGGCGCAACGGATGTGGTAACGATCGGTGCCGACGGACGGGCGCATATATGTCCGATGTTTGATCTCGGTGGAAAATCGGTGAATGTCTATAAAGAAGGTATTGGTGAGAGCCTGAAGGTGCTCGCCCGCAGGAGAAATTATCTCCAACGGAAGTTGACCGGGAGTAATTCCGGCGGAGCGTGCAGTGGATGCCCGCATGCGTTCACCTGCAGAGGGGGATGTCTTGCGGAGTTGATGAGCAGGGGGAGAGGCAAACAGCAACCTTTCTGCGGACACGTGCAGTGGAAAAACCTCACCGGGCAAGGGCTCTCAGATAATGAACTGGCTGCAATAACCCGGGTTGAGAATCTCTATCGGGAAATAGTGGCGGCAGGAGGATCCGTACCCTGTGTTCGGGCTCACCCGGTATGGACGGTGCTTTTACAATGAGGCTGTCGGGGGCGAGGCGAACAGGAGAAAAACCAGCAGTTTTCGATTGTACCGGACCAGACGGCAGCAGGCTGTGGAACACATTATATTGCATTTATGCCGGTTACCTGAATTCAACGTTGGGAATACATTACTCTCCTGCTGAATTCAGAATCGTATGACAATACATTATCGACAGTAATCACAACCATTGTTTTCTTCCGGAGGTTTCAGATGAACATACTCTGGCTTCTTGTCGGCGCGGCGGTACTGGTCGGTCTCGGCTACCGTTTCTATTCCCGGTATATTGCCGGTATTCTTGGCGAAGATCCTGATCGTGTGACCCCTGCGGTGGAACTGCAGGATGGCGCGGATTACTGCCCAACAAAAACGCCGGTGGTCTTTGCACATCACTTTGCCTCGATTGCAGGTGCCGGACCGATCATTGGTCCCACAATGGCGATGATGTACGGGTATCTGCCTGTCTGGCTCTGGGTGGTCTTCGGGGGCATATTTTTTGGAGCGGTGCACGATTATGTTACCCTGTTTGTTTCGATTCGCGAGCGCGGGAGGTCCATTGCCGAGATCGCGCGAAAATCATTGGGCGACAGTGGTTTCGGTTTGATGATCGGATTCACTATCGTGATGATCCTGCTGGTGACCTCTGCTTTTTTAGTCGCTTCGGCCCGGTCGCTTACATCACTCGTTTCCCTTGCGCAGATGAAACTCCCCGAAAATCAGCTGTTTCTGCAGACGGTGGTGAAAGATGGAATGGTGATGGGAAGAATCGGAGGAATTGCCTCAACTTCGGTTATTTTCATAACACTCTGTGCCCCGCTTATCGGCTTTCTCAATTACCGGAAAAACGTTTCGCTCGGCATCACCATGCCGTTGGCAATTGTTATCTGCTTTGTTTCGATTGTTATCGGTATGCGGTTTCCGGTAGCTCTCGAAGTGAATACCTGGATGATTACTCTCGCGGTGTATTCCTTTCTAGCCGCCGGGGTACCGGTCTGGATACTTCTGCAACCGCGGGATTTCACCAACGTTTTTATTCTATACGGAGGGCTTCTGTTGCTGGTGGCGGGAACCATCGGTGCCGGACTTCAGGGGGTGACCGCACAGGCGCCGGCGCTCAATCTTTCCGGAGGAGCCTCGGCTCCTGCTTTGGGGCTTGTCTGGCCATTTCTGTTTATCACCGTAGCCTGTGGTGCCATTTCCGGTTTTCATGCCCTTGTCGCAGGGGGAACTGTTGCGAAACAGGTCACCAACGAACGGGAGGCCCGTTCAATCGGCTACGGCGGGATGCTTCTCGAAACCCTGCTTGCCATCGGGGTTATCATTGCAATTACCGGTGGAATCCCTTTTGACGAATACGCTTCGATAGTGCATCCCGCCGGGGCTAAATCAAATCCGATCCTCGCCTTTGCCCTCGCCATGAGCGGGTTGATGAACAAAGGTCTCCACATTCCGATGGTTTTCGGTACTGTTTTCGGCATTCTTATGGTCGAGGGATTTGTTGCCACCACACTCGATACTGCGGTACGGATCAACCGCTACCTCTTTGAGGAACTCTGGTCGATTCTGTTTAAAAATCCACCGAAATGGATACGGTCCTATCTTTTCAATTCAGGTCTTTCCGTGGTCCTGATGCTCATTCTTGCCTTCACCAATGCATTCAGCGCCATCTGGCCGGTATTCGGAACCGCCAATCAACTGATGGCTGCACTGACACTGGTTACTCTCGCCTCGTGGCTTGCCGCAAACCGCAAGAAAAACGGATTTCTACTGTTGCCGTTCTTTTTCATGATTGTGACGACACTTTTCTCACTCTCCTTTCTGGCAAAAAGGTACTTTGTGCAGCATAATTACATTCTGCTCGCGGCGGACCTGCTCATGGTTTTTCTGGCAATCGGACTGATCGCTGTAGCAATGAAGAATCTGAAGAGGAAGTCCCCGTCAACAACGTAATTGGTGCCACCTTTCTCAAATTTCATGGAGACGTTGCATGCAACGTCTCTCTGCATACTATTAATCCGATAATTAAATGTTTTAATGATAGAATTACCGCGAAGGTGGAATATCTCCCGGGCATAATGTAGTTTTACCGGCTTTAGTCATGATACTGCGGAACAATCCGCAAAACCGGAATGCCGTAATCAGCAATTCATCGAAAATCAGTACATCGTGCCGCATTCACCAACTCTCCGAGCAGTTCAGTCCTTTTTCAAAGAAGTGTCCGTAACCTAATGAAGCACCACAAGATTCGTAATATCGCGATTATCGCCCATGTTGACCATGGGAAAACTACACTGGTTGATCAGATGTTCCGTCAGAGCGGCATGTTCCGCGAAAATCAGCACGTTGCTGAACGGATGATGGATTCCATGGATCTCGAACGGGAACGGGGAATTACCATTGCCTCGAAAAACGGTTCATTCCGTTACCGGGGGATTCAGATAAATATCATCGACACTCCCGGACACGCCGATTTCGGCGGGCAGGTTGAACGGGTGCTCAAGATGGCCGATGGCGCTCTGCTGCTGGTTGATGCACAGGAGGGACCGATGCCGCAGACGTACTTTGTTCTGAAAAAGGCACTCGCCCTCTCGCTTAAAGTGATCGTGGTGATCAATAAAATCGACAAACAGGCGGCACGACCGGTATGGGCGGTTGACCAGGTATTTGATCTTTTCGTGAGCCTCGGCGCACCGGATGATATTCTCGATTTCCCCATTCTCTACGCATCGTCCCGTGACGGGTATGCGCGGTTTGAACCGGCCGATGACAGTATGAATCTGATCCCGCTGCTTGACACGATCATCGAGAAAGTGCCGCCGCCATCGGGCGATCCGGATGCACCGCTGCAGATGCTGGTGAGCTCCATTGATTATTCTCCGTACATGGGTCGGCTCGGTATCGGCAAGATCACCTCGGGAACACTCAACGTTAATAAACAGATTGTCGTTTCGCTGCGTGACGGATCGCTGATACCGGCTCGTATCAGTCAACTTTACCGATTCGAAGGTGTTGAAAAACAGGCGATCGAAATCGCCTCGGTGGGTGAGGTGGTTGCAGTTGCCGGAATGGAGGAGGTGACGGTCGGCGTTACCTTTACTGATCCGATCAATCCCATTCCACTGCCGCCGACTGAGATCGATCCGCCCACGATCTCCATGAACTTCATCCCCAACGACTCTCCGTTTTCAGGAAAAGAGGGAAAGTTCGTGACCTCTCGGCATCTGCAGGACCGGCTCAACCGTGAAGTGCTCTCTGATGTTGCACTCGTTGTGGAAGATCTTACCGACAGTATCGGTCAGAAAGTATCCGGCCGCGGCGAGCTGCATCTGTCGATTCTGATCGAAAAAATGCGGCGTGAAGGATATGAATTTCAGGTGACCCGTCCGCAGGTCATTATGCGCACCGTCAACGGAAAGCTCGAAGAGCCCTACGAGGAGCTGACGGTGGACGTTAACGAAAAATACATGGGGATTGTCATCGAAAAAATGGGATCACGGAAGGGGTCCATCCTCGAGATGGAGCAGGACAACGGTATGGCCCGTATTGTTTTCAAGGTTCCCACGCGGGGGCTTCTCGGGTACCGCTCTGAGTTTCTCACCGATACTCGGGGTACCGGCACTATGAACTACGTGTTCAGCGGATACGGACAGTTTGCCGGAGAGTTCCGCACGCGTAGTAACGGTGTACTGGTAGTGAAGGATCCCTGCACCTCTGTTGCCTATGCTCTTTTCAGCCTTCAGGATCGTGGTATTATGTTCGTTCCTCCGGGAGTTAATCTCTATCGTGGACAAATCGTGGGAGAACACTGCCGCACAAACGATCTGGTGGTCAACCCCGGTAAAGAGAAGAAACTTACCAACATGCGTGCCGCAGGTTCCGACGACAATATCGTCCTTACACCTCCTCACGAGATGTCGCTTGAGGACTGTGTGTCTTATATCAACGACGATGAACTCGTTGAGGTTACACCGAAATCCATACGTCTGCGGAAAAGGGCGGGAGCACGGCTGCACGGCTGAATCGCCGTTTAATTTTTCTGATTCTCTGATTGTAGCTTTCGGGTGATTTCTCTGATCGCCCTGTCGGCCTGATCAAAAATCAGTGTATGACCGGCATCATCAAATAGTATTGCTTCCGTCTGCGGGAGGTGGTTCTCCGTTTGTGCAACTTCCGCTACCGGGACCAGCCGATCCTTTTTTCCATGCAGTGCCAGAATCGGGCAGGAGATGTTTTTCGCCTCTGCTGTGCCGTCGAACCAGTACATGGATTTTAACACCTGACGGTACCAGGGTATCTGTTTGATCACCACGGTACCGAGCGGGGAATCCTCTTTGCCGTCCTCTTTTTTTTCCATACGCCTGGATATTCTGCTGCCCAGCGTAAGAAGGTAGAACAGTTTGTAATCGGGATACGGGAGCAATTTGTCGGCCATTCTCCGTATCTGCCTGATATTCGCTTTTGTCGCTCCGGGTACATACGTGGAAACGAGAATGAGATTGCTGATGGTGCAATGGGAGGTATGCGCCGCATAAAACTGAGCGATGATGCCTCCCAGGGAATTCCCCAGCAGATCAATGGTTTCACGACCCATACAGGCGAGAAAGTCGTCGATCAGCAGCTCGAAATCACGAATACTCCCGGTATAGAGTTCGGTAGCTTCAGGAAAATTGTAGGCAATCAGTGTATGGGTTGCTGCAAGGGGTTTAAGGTTGAAAAAAATCGCTCCGTCGGTGTTGAAACCGTGCACCAGCAGCAGCGTTTTTCGGGAGGTTGTATCGGTACACGGATACTGGTAGTAGGAATGAATCTGTCCGGTGTGTGCTGAGGTAATGGTTTTGAATGTCCATCCTTTGAGATCCTTACCGGTGATACGCTGCGCCTGGGTAGGTTGGTTTTCCATCTTCCGCTCCCACTTTTCCTGCGGAACAAAAAGCGTGGCGATCGAGATGGACAGTGAAAGCAGGTGCTTGAGTACTGCATCGAACATGAGAGGGCCTCCGGGTTTCCGATCACGATGTCACGATATAACGGATGGCAGGCGAAAATGTCCCTGCCGGTTGTTCCGATTTTGTGGTACCGGTGGAAGTAACAGTGAAAAAATAATTGAATTCAGCGCCGTGCCGCTCGAATCCTTCGTACGTTACTCACACAACGGGAATTGCGCACTTCCGGCCACTTCTCCACTGTCCAGAGCGGGGAAGACAACCGTATCCGTGAGCCGGTGTCCGAAAAGGTCGGTGATTCTGAAGGTAAACGGTCCTTTTCCCATTCCATTGGCCTTTACGAAATAATTGTAGGTTGTCCGCTGTACCTCGGTAAAAGTTCCCGACGATTCCTGAACTTCAAATATGAGAACAGGGTAGCGGTGATTACGTATTTGTACCGCTGTCCACCACTGATTACTGCCTTTCTTGAAATGGTACACTATTGGACCGGTCACAGGGCAGGGTACACGTTTCCAGGTGATCGGTATGATACCCTGTTCCAGCGCTGCGATTTTTGAGAAAGCAAGCGGACTCAGATCGATGTGCCCGGGTTGGCATTCCGGACACTGGTCAACAATCCGTACCATGATTCCGCTATCGGGACCGGTGATTGACACACAGGATCCGCAGGCATAGGAGTCGTCGTAGTCGGTATGGTTCATTGCTCCCACCATAAGATCATCGGGGGTCGGAGGAAAACAGCAGTTGCCGCCACCATCGGCGAAGTCGTAGTAGGTGGCGACACCGGTATGGGTAACCGCGGTATCACTGCAGAGTGAAACGGAACGGAGATGTTCAGGTGGTTGCCTGGTTGTACAATAAAATGAACAGCAGCAGGTTACACCAATCGCGAGCCGTGTCAGTTTTAGGGTCATCGGGTATCCGGGTATCATTTACAACAAAATAAGCTATACCGGGATCAAAATCAAAGTGCCACCGATGTTGCTCTGAATTCTAATTCTTTTTATACTAAGCGGTTAAAATTCTGTACATTCCGGTGAAAAATAGGTAGACTGTAATACTGCACCGCCCTGAAGTAGGTCATCACACACCGTTGGCTGTGTCTTTTTCGGAAATGCCGTAAACACCAAACAGTTCCGGAATACGTTTTTTATCAGAGGTTCAGAATAAAGGTTAATGGAAACGCCGGTTTAGTTGTACACGCTCCCAGGTTACGATGATGAAACGTCCTACTGATACTACCGCCTCCAAAAAGAACCACAGTTTTTTTCTTAAACCCTTTAAAAAAATCGGTGTTGAACTGATCGCAGTTTTTGTGCTCAATCTGGTAGTGCTCTATACCGTTCTTTTCTTTGTCCCGAACTCCTCACTCGCCATGGTCGGGGCAGTCTGGGTAATGGTACTCGGTTGGAGAGGAGGGGTCGGAGCCGGAATAATCGGTACTGTAGTAATATATTTTTCAAGTTTTATTTCGATACATATTCCTCCGCATATGAACATACCGATTGAATATTTCTTCAACGGAAGAGTACCGGGTTTTGTGATCGGTTTTCTTCAGGCACTGGCTGGTGGGCTGATAGTCGGTTATATTTCCACGCTTGTCCATAAACTGCGTAGTGAGATCACTCTGCGGAAAGCAATGCAGATTGATCTTGAACAGAAAGTCGCAGAGCTGAATATGTTCGGTCATACGGTAGCGCATGACCTTAAAAACCCTCTGATGATCATCAATATGGCCATAACAAATCTGGTTGGCGAGGTGGGAATCTCCGATAACGCGAAAGCGGAAAAAATGATTTCTTTTATTCAGAACAGTTCCGCCAGTATGATGAACATTATCGAATCGCTACTGACATTCGCCGGAATACGAACCATCAGCGACGAATCGTTCAACCGTTTTCCCGTTGTCGAGTGTGTCAACTCAGCATTGCACCGTCTTGCCTATTTTCTGGAATCGAACAACGTTAACGTACAACAACCTGATGCATGGCCATACGCTTACGGTTATGCCCCGTGGATTACTGAAGTATTCGTAAATTACATCAGTAATGCGATTAAATACGGTGGACAGCACGATAAAGGGGTGACACCGCAAATAGAATTGGGATACGATCTACCGGAGTCATTCTCTTCAGACCGCGACGGACATGTCCGGCTCTGGGTACGGGACAATGGCGACGGGATCCCTGAGGAAAGCAGGGACGCGCTGTTCAAGGAATTTTCCCGGCTTCACTCATCGAAGTATGAGGGACATGGGCTTGGTCTTTCAATAGTCAAAGCAGTGGTCGACAAACTCGACGGGACTGTCGGTGTCGTACCGAACGAAGAACGGGGAAGCTGTTTTTATTTTACGCTGCCGGTTAAAAAACAAGCCGGATGAAACTGCCGTCGTTTTATACTCTCCGGTAACCGCGTAGCGTGATTTATCCAGTTATTCACTGTCGGCTAGTATTCAGATGCTCGTTTATTACCTGGTATCCTTCCCGTATGCAGTCGGGGTTTCTCCGCCGAAAAGCTTTCTCTCTGAACGGTGGTATTCAATTTCAATTTTGCTATATTACGGTAGGAATTCTCCGACAATGGCGATTGCCGGGAGGACACCACTACAATGATTGCTTTATGGTAAATGATCAAATTCACCAGTCGTCGGCACAACCAGTTATTGTTGCTGCAACAATCGATGATGCCGCAGAACTGCTTGCCGTTCAGAGAGCCGCATTCCATCAGGAAGCGGTGTTCTACAACAATTTTACCATAACACCGTTAGTTGAAACCCTGGAGGAATACATCGGTACCTTCAACAGATATACGGTGCTCAAAGCTGTTGCAGATGGAAAAATCGTAGGTTCCGTGCGTGCTCACGCCGAAAACGGTACTTGCTGTATAACTCGCCTGGTGGTTCATCCCGGGTGGCAACGCCACGGGATCGGCAGTCGGTTGATGCGTGGAATCGAAGACTGTTACCGCAGTTCGGTGAATCGCTTTGAACTGTTCACCGGAGGGGAAAGCTCAGGGAATATCGTTTTTTATGCGAAATGCGGCTACCGGGTCTTCAACCGGTGTGAAACGACTGAAGTGCCCATGGTGTTCATGGAGAAATATACCCGCCATAGAATATCCGTACCGGAGGAATCGTGAATGCGTATCACCTCGATACCGGTGCAATTACGCTTGATGATATGCGGAAACGGACGGAACCAACTGATTTGATTCCAGTGCGTTGAACCATCGGTATCGGTGATGTACGGCGACTGATCCGCTCGGCAGAAACATCGCATATCACCCGTGCGCGACAGGGATACTGTCGTGTCTTTCCGTGCCGTTTCCGCGCAAAACACCTCTCACGCTCCATTTATTCGGATACCCCGATCGCTTGTTGTACCTGTTTCGGCGGAATTTGGCCAAATGGTTGACAGAAGATTAACCGGATTTGCATCAGGCTTGTTCGATTGGTTATCTTTAATAAAATCAGATATGCGGAACATGTAGACAAAAGATACAGGGAGAAGATACAGTCCAGATGGTATTGACAATTGTACAAACGGTCGAAGAACTGACCCGCACAGATACCGTCGACCGCCTTGCCACCGTAACCAGTGAATGGATGCACCCCTACAACGACACTACCCCCGACACCCGGCAGGGCATACTCGATGCACTTGAAGGTAGGCCCGCACCTGGCGGATTTATAGTAACTGCAGTTCAACAAAACCGGTTTTGTGGTATTCTGGTAATGCTTCGTACCGGTATGTCCGGATATATTCCTCCCAACCTTCTTCTGTTTCTCGCGGTAGACCCGGCAATGCGTCGTAACGGGATCGGTTCACTTCTGATGAAAACTGCTCTCAGAAATACGAACGGACCGGTCAAACTGCATGTCGAGGCGGATAATCCCGCAAAAAAACTCTACGAAAAACTCGGTTTTTCCCCTGCATACATCGATATGCGGTATACAGATTGAGGGGTGGGGGCAGTTTGAACAGGCTTTGTATCAATTTAGACGCGTTGCGGAACAATCTTTCCCGTATTGAGTCGATTGTTTCGAGTCGCGGAGGCTGCTGGACACTGGTAACCAAGGTGTTGTGCGGGCATGAGGACATACTTGAAGCGGTGACCAATATGGGAGTCAGGTCGGTCGGGGATACCCGGCTCGAAAACCTTCGGGCACTTCCCGCGGCAAGTGGTATCGAACGATGGTATCTCAGAGTGCCACCTCCTTCAATTACCGATGATATTATTGAACTGACTGAGGTAAGTCTCAACAGCGAAAAAGAGACGATTCATCAGCTTGACCGGTGTGCCGCAGCTGCGGGAAAACGGCATAAAATAGTGGTGATGATCGAGCTCGGGGATCTTCGCGAAGGGGTACTGCCGGGCGGTCTGATCGATTTCTACACCGATATTTTCTCTCTGCCGAGCATAGAAATATTAGGCATAGGGGCAAATCTCGGCTGTCTATCCGGAACGGTTCCCAGTGTGGATCAGCTGATGCAGCTGGTGCTCTACCGGGAACTGCTTGAGCTGAAATTCGGTCATCATCTGCCTATTATCTCGGCCGGTACGAGTGCTATTCTGCCGCTGCTCGACAGCTGCCGGATACCCGATTCGATTAATCACTGGCGTATCGGGGAGTCGCTCTTTCTCGGTACTGATCTGATTAACGGTGGAGCATTGAACGGTTTCAGGGACGACGTGTTCATCCTCGAAGCGGAAATCGCCGAGATCAAACAGAAAAGCATGATTCCGCTGGGTGAAGCTGCCAATGTGGCACCGTTTGAACCCCTGGAAAACGATACGGAACTCACACCGGGGCAGCGGGGAAGACGGGCGCTTATTACCGCCGGAGAACTCGATACTGATGTCCGGGGACTCATACCGGTTGCTTCAAACTGCAGGATTGTAGGGGCGAGCAGTGATATCACCGTGGTACACATTGACGAAGAGGACGGTCCCCGTTACAAGGTGGGGGATACCCTTCCTTTCAAAATGAACTATTCCGCACTGCTTCGTCTGATGAACGGTCGCTATGTCCCCAAGGTCCTGCTACCCGAAACCGTAACGGCAACCACCGAAGACCGCTAACCGGCAGTACTCATTCCGTTACACTGAAGACCACTGTCGTAATTACCGCTTCGGAACTACTACAGAAAGCGAGCTGTACCATAATGACTACACCAGAAGATTCTCAACAGGAACACCGTTATCATCTCGACCGGAATGTCTGGAACGGGTGCGCATTAACGTATGAACAGCGGATTGTGAGAGGCCACCCCGATGTTACCGCCTACGAATCGTTTGAACACAGTATGCTTGAAAAGCTGGTTCTCTTTCTCACCCGGGACTGCCGCAGTAATCTTGCCGTGTATGATTTCGGGTGCGGATCAGGCCGTATCCATCAGTTGCTGATCCCCTTTCTGCCTCCCGCATCGGGGAACGGCGCGTGGAATGCACCCGGAAGCGGCGGGGTACTTCATGTCGGGGGGGTTGATTTTTCGGAAAAAATGATCGCTATCGCACTTGCGAATCTCAAAGAATCGGGAATGGGAACTCTGAATCCTGAATACCTCTCGTACGATGTGGGGTCGGCGTTCGATGTGAAACCGTATGCCGGAGAGGCAGTACCGCTTGCGGTGAGTGTCTGTAATTCCATTGGTGTCATGCAGGGTCCGGAGGGTGCCGCCCAGCTGTTTCGAACAATGGGAAACCATGTTCGTGAGCGCCGTGGTATTGCACTGATCAGCTGTTACCGCAGAGAGGCAGTTGCCGGATATGCACTCGGGAATTACGAATCGACCATGGATGTATGCGGAAAACCGGCATGGCTGCAGCCTGCGCCCTATGCCGATGGTTCGTACACGCTGGTGCCGAAGTATTATAAACGAGCATATGACGAAAGTCCTGACATTACGGTGGATGTGCTGGACGAAAAGGGAGCGTGTATTGAACGGGATGTCGTGCTTACCCGCGATGAACAAGCGGTTCGGAAGGTTGTTACAACCGGGGAGATACGGACCGGTACCGACTACCAGTCCCACTGGTACAGTGACGCGCAGGTTCAGCAGTGGATGCGGGAACACTGGGGAGACGCAACGCTCTGGCATGTTCCCGGAAGCCGGATTGACCGGCTGCGTGGCGAACCGGCGCAACTGGCGATTGCAGATTTCAGCGGAATATTCACACCACTTGCCGGACGGTGGGGACTTACCCCGATGACGGAGAGTGGAGATGGAGTGACGGAATGATGGAAACCATGGTGCTCTGGCTGATTATTGCAGCGTACATGATCTTCATTTTCGCGAAGGGTGTTTCGAAAGTGAAGGAGATAGAGACCACCGACGATTTTCTGGTTGCCGGAAGGAACGTTGGCTGGATGTTTCTCTTCTGCACTATGGGCGCAACCGTGATCGGGGGTGGAGCTTCGATCGGTGCGATTGGCCGCACGTACGACTGGGGACTTCTGATGGTGCTGGTGTCAAGCGGCTGGTACATCCATTTTATATTCAGCGGTCTGGTGGTTGCACCGCAGTTCCGCGAGGCGCGGCTCTATACGGTTGCCGGTTTTTTCGGCCACCGATTCGGTGAAGGGGCACGGTTTGTCGCGCTTCTGCTTTCACTGCTTTTTTCAGTATTCATTGTTGCCGCGCAAATGGCTGCCTTCGGGAGCGTGCTTGCTGCCATACTGCCGCAGTTTACCGACAGTACTCTGGTGCTCAGGCTCGCCATTCTGATCGGCGGCACTATGGTGGTTATTTACAGTACCGCCGGCGGACTCAAAGCGGTCATACAGACGGATGTCTACCAGTTCATTATCCTGTTTATCGGTTTCTGCATTACCGTTGTCTTCTGCCTTCCCGATGTGCTCAATATAAATGCCGAAACGGTCGCCAAACTTCCTGCCGCTTTTTTCAGCCCACACGGCGGGAAAGGATGGGTGATGCTGATCACGACGTTTCTTGCTTTTCTGCTGGGTGAAACCTTTGCTCCGGGATACGCCACTCGCTACTGTGTCGGTAAAAATATCAGAGAAACACGTTTTGGTATTGCCGGGGTGGGGGTGTTCCTCGCATTTACATTTCCGATTATCCTATTTGTAATAGCGCTCTACGCACGCATACATTTTCCTGATATCGACCCGCAGCAGGCGCTGCCAATGGTGATCCGTCAACTGAATAATCCGGTTGTTGCCGGGCTTATCGTTGGTGCACTGCTTATGGCGGTAATGTCGTCGGCGGATTCAGCACTCAACTCCTCAACGGCGATTTTCGTCAAGGATCTTTTTGAGCATCAGCTCGGTTGGGAGGACAGCGAAAAACGCCCACTGCTTAAAATTGCCCGTATCTGCAGCAGTTCTCTCGGTGTGGTAGCAATGCTGATTGCGATACTCTGGTCGGATATCATTCAGCTACTGCTTTTTACCTACCATGTCTGGGCACCTGCGGTGATCCTCCCGGTAGTGGTCGGTGCAGTGATGAAGGAACGTTCGCTACGTGTCGGTCGCCATGTATTTATCACCATGGTTGTTTCAACCGTTGCCGCAATGCTCTACAAAGGGGTATTGTCCCTGCACGATAAAGGTGTTGCCGTACTGCCGGAATCGTGGTATGGAGTCATGGGCATTGTTGACACATCGGTATTCGGAGTGCTGGTCTCTGTAATTGTATTCGGGGTGACACTGCTGGTGGTGAAACGGACAACGGAAACAGTCGGATAAGCCTCTCTGCAAGGCTGCTACCGTCGTTTCCGGTTCAGACACGGTATCGAGTAGCGTCATTGCAACACTTCATCTGTTAGCGAACGTTAATTGCACTCTATACCGAACTGATTTTCTCTCCTTTGCTACAAAAATAAATTCCAGACATCACTGATCCGGACTGCACCCGATAGGGTCCCGTTCGCGAAACATGACGATGTTCAAAGGATATCGCTCCAAAATACCGGGTGCGGTTCAACTGAATTCAGCGAGTATTCCCGGTTGATCTCCAGTACCATTGAGATCGATCTGTTTCCAATAATTGTATATCCAGTGTTCTATCACCAGAGGGAGACCTTTTATGAAGCAGGTTAACGTAGTTGTCGGGATCGCTCTTGTCGGAGTTCTCACGGTACCGGTATTCGGGCAGCCCGCCACCGGCAAAGATTCTCCGAACACCGCAAAGGGTGTTCAGACTACCGTCTCGCAGGAGTGGTTCAAAATGGGTGATCTGCGGCTTCTCAACAACGACTGGGGTTCCAAATCCCTCAACTGCACTACGCCTTACCGTGTGTTCATAGAAAACGACGGCTCTTTCGGCTGGGAATTCACCCGGGGAAAATGCGGCGAAGAAAATGCCGCTCCAGATTACCCAGAAATTGAGTTCGGGATTCATCCGTTCGGCACCGCGAAGGATCTGGTGACCTCACCGGATTTCAGTTCAACGGCGCTGCTCCCGATACAGATCAAGGATGTCACCTCGATGAGTGTCAAGATCGATCAGCTCAATGTTCAGCTGCAGAATGCGGAGAGCTGGAACTCGAATTTTGAAATGTGGGTAACCGATCAGCATCCGGTTACCGGCAGCCACAACTGCGCGGTCGCGGAACTGATGGTATTCTGGGGATGGCAGAACGGCCGCTGGGCATGTGATCAGGATGGATCGCTTCAGGCAGGTACCGACACCTACAGCTACTGTCACGATGCCGAAGGGTGGGGGTGCGGCTGGCGGTATATGCAGTTCAGGGTCAACGGCGGTCCGAAAACCAGTTACAGCGGTACCCTCGATGTGAAAGCGATTCTTGACTGGATGGTGAATCAGAAAGGACTTTCGCGTGATCTCTGGGTTACCCGTCTTGAAATCGGTACCGAAATCGGCGACAACACCAATGGCAAAGTGACGATCAGAAATCTGACCTTCGAAGTCAACGGTACGTCAAAATCGCCGGAATTCTTTGATCCCACGGCAGTGCATGAACAACCGCAGGTACCTCAGGCGTCAAAAACGGGTTTGGCACTCGTTCCCGCTGGAACAACGGTTGAATTTGTCAATCTTCAGGGAGTGCGGCAGCGGCTCAGCACAGGCTCCAGTCCGAAAACCGCCAGTGAACTCGGCAGCCGGCTCTCACGTGGTGTTTACTTGATGTACCGGCTCGATCGCAATGGCGGCAGAATGAAGCAACAGGCGGTGGTGGTGCCGGTATTATAACTGGGAGCGCCGTTAAGGCGCTCTTTCAGGTGAAAAATCCGGGTCGCAGTCGGGGTCGGTATCGGTATCGAAAAAGAAAAGAAAAAACGTAACTTCTCAGGTATTCTGAGATACTGTTTTTTCTACGCTCATGGCGAGCTGAGTTCACCCTGAAAAAGACGATTCCGATACCGACCCCCGACCCGGACCCCGAACTAAGACTTCACCCTTCAATTTCCCTTTTACCTCGATCATTATGAGTTGTCGGTCGATCACTTTGATCGGTCCGGTGTCCGTTCATAGTGCTTGGTATAACACTTTTTCCCGCACGGTTTACTCCCTTCGCACTGTTCGCACGAAGTATAAGGCCAGTTACCCGTTACCAGATAAGCAGTCCCTGAGGCGGGCATACGGTTTGCTTTTGTATGCTGTATCCGGATAGCACCTTGCTGTCGGGATTCTCACCGACGGTGCGGAGCACTGTCAGAATATGAAGCGGGGTATCTCCCAACAATGACTACATCAGACGCCATAAAGCGCATAGCGTTTATCGGTAATTATCTGCCGCGCCAGTGCGGTATTGCAACATTCACCACCGACCTCTGCGAATCGTTCGCCGCCGCGTATTCCGGAATTACCTGTATTGCGCTACCGGTAAATGATACAGCAGAAGGGTATCCGTATCCACCACGGGTACGGTTTGAACTGACGGAAAAAGATATCCGTTCGTATCGCCGGGCTGGCGATTTTCTGAATATCAACAATGTCGATCTCGTCTGCCTGCAGCATGAATACGGCATTTTCGGTGGACGGGCAGGCGGTTACCTGCTGGCGCTGCTGGAAGAGCTACGGATGCCTGTAGTCACCACGCTGCATACCATTCTGGAAACTCCCGATCCGGATCAACTCCGTGTTCTCAGACAGGTTGCCGCACTTTCGGACCGGCTCGTGGTCATGAGTGAACGGGGGGTAAACTTTCTTAAAGAGGTGTACGGTGTGGCTGCAGACAAGATCGACTGCATACCCCACGGTATTCCCGATGTCCCTTTTGTTGACCCGAGTTTTCACAAGGACCTCTTCGGGGTAGAAGGAAAAATCCTGCTGCTGAGTTTCGGATTACTCTCTGCAAACAAGGGAATTGAAAACGTCATCAAAGCCCTTCCCGGAATCCTTAACGACCATCCCAACGTGGTATTTATCATTCTCGGGGCAACTCATCCGCATGTGCTGAACAACGATGGTGAATCGTACCGGCTGTCGCTGCAGTGGCTGGCACAGGAGAACGGGGTTGAGGGGCAGGTGGTGTTCTACAACCGTTTCGTGAGTCTGGAAGAGCTCAATGAATTCATCGGTGCTGCGGATATTTACATTACGCCCTATCTCAATGCAGCGCAGATCACCTCAGGAACGCTCGCGTATACACTTGGTGCCGGTAAAGCGGTAATCTCGACGCCCTACTGGTATGCCCAGGAGATGCTTGCCGAAGGGCGGGGGGTAATCGTGCCGTTTGGCGACCCCGAAGCAATAACCACGCAGGTAAACTTGCTGCTCGACAACGAAGCCGAACGTCATGCGATGCGCAAACGGGCCTATCTGCACGGACGTTCAATGATCTGGCCACGGGTGGTGGAACGGTACCATGAAACGTTCGAACGTGCCCGGTCTGAACGGCGGAACTACACTGGTCCCGGTCTTACCGCAAAGGCTCTCGACCGGAGTTTCGGTGATCTGCCACCACTCAAATCCGATCACCTGCGCCGCCTGACCGATGAAACGGGAATGCTGCAGCATGCGGTATTTACGATACCCAACTATCATGAGGGGTACACCACCGACGACAACGTCCGTGCGCTGATGGTGAGTGTTCTTCTGGAGGCGACTGGCAGTGATGGTACGGCGTTTGATCCTGCTTCGCGGTACCTCGCCTTTGTCTGGTATGCTTTCAATACGGAAAACGGACGATTCCGTAATTTTATGGATTACCAGCGTCACTGGCTTGACAACGGGACTTCCGATGATTGTCACGGCCGGACATTGTGGTCACTGGGTACAGTACTTGGCCGCTCAACATCACCCGCATTGCAGAACATGGCGGGATGGTTGTTTGAAAAGGCACTTCCTTCAATTATCGATACTACCAGCCCCAGAGCGTGGGCCTTCACGCTTATCGGTGTGCATGAATATCTCCGGCGGTTCGATGGTGACCGGAAGGCGAATCGGGTACGAGAGATACTGGCTGAGAGACTTTTAACCATGTATGCAGGTAATCGCACCGACGAGTGGCGATGGTTTGAAGGCAGCCTTACGTACTGTAATGCGGCACTTTCGCAGGCGTTGATAATGTCGGGTCACTGGATACCTGATAAGGCCATGATCGATGCCGGCTTCGAATCACTCCGATGGCTCACGGAACTGCAGCGCGACGGAGCCGAAGGGGGGCATTTTGTTCCCATCGGATCGAACGGGTTTTATATAAAAAACAAAGAACGGGCACGTTTTGATCAGCAGCCGGTTGAAGCACAGGCAATGGTTTCAGCGTGTCTCGAAGCATACAGAATTTCAGGTGATAAATGGTGGCATAAAGAGGCTCGCCGTGCGTTCGAGTGGTTTCTCGGAAGAAACGACCTGAATCTGCCCGTGTATGATCCGACAACCGGCGGATGTCGGGACGGTCTGCATCCCGACCGTGCAAATGAAAACCAGGGAGCGGAATCAACACTCGCCTTTCTGCAGGCACTCATGGAACTACGGCTGGCTGAAAACATTCAATCAAACGGGAGCTGATTATCGGCACTGCACAATATTCCGAACTTTTCAGAAGGCACCACTGCAATCCTCTGTTAACCGCAGCTGACTGGCCGTATCCGGTAAACAGTGTTTTCAATCCTGCTGCAACGCTGCTTCAGGACGGCACGACACTGCTTTTGTGCCGGGTGGAAGACCGTCGCGGCCATTCACATCTCTGCGCGGCACGATCCGCCAACGGGGTAGACGGGTGGCAAATCGATCCCCGGCCGACACTCTATCCCGACCCGGAAAACTACCCGGAAGAATTGTGGGGCATTGAGGATGCGCGGATTACCAGGCTTGACGAGATGGATACCTATGCCGTTGTCTACACTTCGTACGGTCAGAACGGGCCGGGGGTGTCACTGGCGTTTACCGATGATTTCAGGACGTTCCGGCGGTTCGGGGAGATCATATCACCCGAAGATAAGGATGCGGCGCTTCTTCCGTATCGGATCGGCGGACACTGGGCGCTCATACACCGTCCGGTGAGCGGTCACAAGGCGAATATCTGGATATCCTACTCCACTGATCTGCGGCACTGGGGCAGCCATCGGCTGATGCTCGAAGCACGGCTGGGAGGATGGTGGGATGCGAATAAAATAGGTCTCTCGCCACCACCTGTTGAAACACCCGAGGGGTGGCTGGTGGTGTATCATGGAGTAAAGATGTCGTCTGCAGGGTGCATGTATAGGCTCGGCCTGGCACTCTTTGATCTGCAGACTCCGGAAAAGTGCCTTAAACGGGGGGACGAATGGGTTTTCGGCCCCGAAGATCCCTGGGAACGTCAGGGTGATGTCGGTAATGTCGTCTTTCCCTGTGGCTATACGCTTGCTCCCGATGGAGATACGCTCCGGTTTTATTACGGTGCCGCTGATTCCTGTATCTGTCTCGCAGAGAGCAGTGTGAGTAAACTTCTGGAGTGGCTTGAAAAAAATGGAAAACAGGGGAAGGGTTCCTGATGACGGTTTGTTTGCTATCCGGTGCCAAAGGGGAGGTACCGGATTACCGACCGGATTTCCCGGCGAATCCGGAATACGCTTCTGCAGAAGATTCCCGTTTGACTGATTTTACGACCCCCGCATGTATGATGTTCTCAGCACGATCCATGGTCATATTGAAACCCGCGAAAGCCTGTTTGTCAAGATATCGCGTATTTGCCCGGATAATAAGATTGCTGATCAGTACCACTGCCGGGTTCATCAGAAAACGTACGCTCCGCAGCACGCGGTAGAGTATCCCGGAGAATGAATAAAATTCATTCAGGCAGGTATCACGTTCCGCAATCAGTTGCTTCCATGAAAGGTTCCTGAACCGTGCTACCGGAAACGTGAGGGTGAAGTATTTCCAGTCGCTCGGGAAATTCCTGACGACCAGGCGGTCCTGCGATTCCATTGTTTCCCACAATTTTGTCCCGGGGAGCGGCGTGAGCACCATGACATTGAGAATATCGATACCGTAAGCTCTGGCCGTTTCCGCTATTTTTTTACCACTGCCTGGTTTATCAACGTCCAGACCGAGAATAAAAGAGCCGAGGACACTGATACCGTGTTGCTGAATCGTCTGTACTGATGCACGCATGTCACGTCCGTTCTTCATGCTGAACTTCTTACCGACCTCCGCGAGCCCGCTTTCTGAAATTGTTTCAAATCCGATGAACACACCCATGCAGCCGGCCTTTCGGGCAAGTGAACAGAGTTCTGTGTCGTCCGCAAGGTTTACGGTTACCTGTGCGATCCACTGCTTGCCGAGTTTTGCCGCGATCATTGCCCGCAGGAGGTTCTTTGTATACTCAAGGTGATCCTTGCGTGTTCCGATCAGGTTGTCATCAACAATAAGAATGTTTTTTTCACGGATCAATCTGAATTCATCGATAACATTTTCGATGGGGCGGCGCCTGAACTGGCCGCCATTGAATGCGGTAACACTGCAGAAACTGCAGGAGAGCGGGCAACCGCGCGAGGTCTGGATCGAACCGAAGTGATACCCTTCCGCCAGCAGATCATGTCGGGCCGGCGGCACCGCCGAGAGGTCTTGCCGTTCTCCAGTATACTGCTTTTTCAGGGTTCTGTTGCCGCAGTCGGTCAGGACCTGTTTCCAGACACTTTCCGCCTCACCCGTCACAATTGCGTCGGTCCGTTTCATTGCTTCCTTCGGACACATGGTCACATGGATACCCCCCATGACCACCGGGATTTTCAACCGGCGGTATATCGTAGCAATGTCGTAGGCGCGGCTTGCCTGCGAGGTGAATGCGGTTATCCCGACAAGGTCCGGCCGGGGAAGCCGGTAATACTCGGGGGTCTGAACATTCTCATCGAAAATGGTGATTTCCCATTCCTCCGGTGTAAGGCCGGCAAGAACCAGAAGCCCGAGCGGTTTCCAGATGTTGTATTTGTTCCATCGGTTCCCCTTTGCCTGAACAAGGCTTACCAGTGGATTGCATGGATTGACAAGGTAAAGACGCATCTGAGTTCCCTTTTCATGTTTCGCCATCAAGGGCAGGTTTGCACTACGTGACCATCTGTATTCGTGAACACCGGTACCGGGGTATCACTTCAAAAAGGTGGTTCTGTTACGGAACCGGATCCTGAAGGCGTTACCGGATTGACTTCAGGCATATCTACCAGCAACAGCTCGGTGCTTTCCAATACCGTTATGGAAACGGATGGTTCACCGGTAATACCGATACCGTCGCCATAGGTAAGGTGTATCTCATTGGCTGTTGCGGCTCCGCAGACAATGTGAAGCCAGACCTTACGCCGCGGCAGCAGTTCGTATACGATATGTCTGCCGGGGTCGAGTATGCTGGAAAAAATACGGGTATTCGTTGTGCTGCGGAGTGTTCTGAGCAGGTCGGGTGACACAACCGGGCAAAGAATATTATGACGCTCCGCCGCGGTGAACCGCATCTGCTCTTCTACACTCACCAGTGCAGCTGGTGTGTCGGGCAGGCGAAGGTAAATGCGGAAAAAATGCGCGATGTCAGAGGATGCAAGATTGGTCATTCGCAGGTTGACAACCTGTAAAATGGTCGTGCACTGGAACTCTCCCGCGGTAATCGCTCCTGAACTTCCCGAAGGCACCTCCAGTATCAGTGCACCTCTGCTTATACAGGTTATCAATTCGGTGTCAAGAACCGGCCCTGACAGGACTGTTTGCGCTGGTGGAAGATGGTACTCGTTGAAAACAGAGATGCTGCCGAAACCATCACCGGAAACACTGCTGTTTCCTTCCGGATGAAACGTGTGCCATATATCGCATGCACCGCTTCGTATATGCCGTCGTTCAGTGTTTCGTTGCCGTACAATCATCTTTTCCCCTTAATTGAACAAATACCATGCGGCGATCATTCACTTGTTCCCGTGTGCCTCACTCCGGACAGGTTCGCAGCCCTGTTTTCCCGGAGGCTGGTTTGATTTACCCGGGTGCAGGATTTCAGGCGGGAACACCCGGTTCCGGTTGTACGGGGGCGGCAGGCCCGGAGCGTGAAGGTATATAGTCTTCCGCCAGTTTTAATTGAGCCTCGTAAAGTACCTCGGCGGGAACCACACCATGTATGATGTTCTGGATCTGTGACCTGGAGTTTACCGCGTCACGGGAGTCGGGGTGTTCGGCAACGATTGTTTTGTAAAGCAGTACTGCTGCATGCAAATCTTCTTCTTCGTACTGTTTCGCGTAGGCTTCAACGTAAAGACGAGCGCTTGCAGTAAGGGAGGGAGTGTTTTTCATTCCGGTTCCTCTTTCAGGGTGACAACGTTTCAGTAGTGTCAAATCATCGGTACCCGTAGAGAACGCAATTATGAGGCCATGGCAAATATCAGCTTATGCAGTATCTGTTTCCCGGGAGCCCATGTATATTGTAACTGGAACCGATCAAAACGATTGGCTTCCATTTCACTTTGATGGAGCACGCTTATGCATGTTGAAGATCTGAATCATAAGGAGCTCCTGGAGCTTGATCCGGAGGGTGGGATAATACGGTTCGCCGGTGAGCGCGCCCTGTTGCTCGATGCCGTGGCGATGGGGTTGTTGCGGCAGCAGATTGCAAAAAACTTCGGTCTGCACGCTGCCCGTGCGATACTTACCCAATTCGGATTTGCTCACGGCTGGCGTATGGCCGAGGCGTTACAGTCGGAATTCAAGTGGAATAAAGAGGAATGGTATCGCGCAGGTCCCCGTATTCTCACCCTCGGCGGTTTTTTTATTACCCATCCGGGAAATGATGATCCGCTGGCGCAGTCGGGAATGACGCTTCTTGCCTCGTACGAAGCGGAGCAGCATCTTACACATTTCAGCCACGCCGATGAACCCGTCTGCTGGACGATCTGCGGTTTTATGAGCGGGTTCAGAAGTTTCATTGCCGGTAAAGAGATTTACGTCCTTGAGGATCACTGTCTGGCACAGGGGCATGCGGCATGCCATTTCACGGGGCACACGCGAGAGGAGTGGGGAGAGAAAAAAGCCGAAGATCTGATTTATTACGATGCGAAACACATAACTGAATGCCTCGATGTTTCACTTGCGATTGTCATAAAAACATTGAAAGCTTCCGAGGCGATGCTGCGGGAACACCACCAGGCCCTGATTCATGTTGCCCCCTTTGTCGATGAAACGCTCGGAATTATCGCCCGGAGTGTAAAAATGCGCCAGGTGGTGGAACTGGCAAAACGGATTGCGAAAGTCGATGCACCGGTACTTATTACCGGTGAAAGCGGAACCGGCAAGGAGCGGATTGCGCGACTGGTGCACCGGGAATCGTCGCGTTCCGGGGGACCGTTCCTGGCGGTAAACTGCGGAGCGATTACCGAGACGCTTATCGAGAGTGAATTCTTCGGGCATGTGCGCGGTGCGTTCACCGGTGCGAATTCTGATCGGATCGGATTGTTCGAAGCGGCGAACCACGGAACATTGCTTCTCGATGAAATCGGTGATATTTCGCCGGGTATGCAGGTGAAATTACTGCGGGTGCTGCAGGAAAGAGAGATCCGCCGGATCGGAGAGAACCGTAGCCGCTCGATTGATGTACGGGTGCTTGCCGCCACCAATCGCGATCTCTCACAGGCCATTACCGACGGTTCATTCCGTCAGGACCTCTACTACCGGCTCAAGGTGGTCGAACTGCGGGTTCCCACGCTGCGCGAACGTAAAGAAGACGTTCTGCCGCTCTCCCGGGTGATGCTTGCCGAGGCGGCAACCAGGATGTCGCGGAAAATAACCGGCATTACATCGGCGGCTGCCGATCAACTGCTGCGCTACGAATGGCCGGGAAATGTGCGGGAACTGGAAAACGTTATGGAACGTGCCGTTGCACTGGCATCCGGCAGTCGTATCGACCTTGTCGATCTTCCCGAGGAGATCCGTTCCACGTTTCCCCGGCCGGTTCTGAACGAAAAATCGGTACGGCCGCTCAGTGCGATCGAAAAGGAGTATATCCTTGCTGTATATGAACTTAACGGCCGAAATCAGCTGAAAAGTGCAAAACAGTTGCAGATAGGTTCGGCTACGCTTTACCGGAAGCTGAAAAAGTACGGGGTAAACTGAGATGCGGATTTTAGATTCCGTGATAAACGGGTGAACTCTTAATGAATCACGACACTGCCGAGAGGTGTGTGCAGGGTAGTGTCGTTCTGCCGGAAAGCTGGTTTATGAAAAAGATACTGATAAAAACACTACTCCTCACTTTCTCCGCCGTAAATCTCTTTGCCGCCGCATTTTCACCGCGATTGGATTTTGATGTTACGGTGCGTTCATTGTTTCCTGCGAGCCTCAAGACGTACGATGCGTTGTGGTTCTATGGCGAAGGGAACATTACGGATGACACCCTGATTACAATCCGCAATCATGTCCGCTGGATGCCCGGATTTTCAGCAGGTACCGCGGTGGGGGAGCTGACTCCTCTCCAGTTTGGTGTGCGGGTGAAGTACGAACGGTATTTCGGCAGATACCACAACCGGTTTTATAACGAAGTAGAGGGAGAACTTGACTCTATTCCGATCACTATACATTTATCCCACTTTCGTGCAGGGATGTATGCAACACTGCAGGTTGCAGGAAATATCAGTGTTGAACCGGTTGTCTCGTTTGTATGGGTTCGGACGTATTACCAGCAAGACCTGCAGAGCATCGGTTATGAAATCCCTTTTACCTATGGCATCAATAAAACCGGATCCGAGACGGCGGTGAAGGTAACGTATCTGAAACCCGAACGACTTGATTTCGGAGCACGAATTGCCTTCATGTCCTAGGCGGCATTACAGGAGCTGTCGATTGATCCGTTTGTAACGTTTAAGTTTAATAAACGACTGCAGTGTCGCGCCGGAGTTAATTTATCGCTATTCACCAACGGTGTTACCCCGTGGGTAGGGGTACTGTTTATGGTGGTTAAATGATGGGGTGCAGGATGCCGGATGGAAATGTAGTAGGGGAGATCTACCTGTGTAAATGATGATGTTGCCCCACCCTCTATCCAGTTCGACAGCCTCACCACACCGCCTCCAGTTGACGGGAGAGAGAAAATGATATCGGCTGTCATCCCGCAGAAGACGGGATCCCGGATCCATAGTAAAAAGTACAAGTTACTTCCGCAACGAGAACAATAATGCTGAACCGTCGATTTTAGTAAATGTGTTTAAATGCAGCTTACCCTCCCTCCTTGATACGCTCATTTAAACGGTAGTGTTGAGTGTTTTACCTGTTTTGTTGAATAGTGAAGAAAGCTTCTATGATTCCACTAAATTTGCCGCTGGTTTCACCGGTGATTATTTTATACTGGTAGAGTTTCTGCTGGATAAAGTACGCCGTTTCTGACGTATACCCGAACCCGTGCTAAAAGCCATGCCTTTTATTAAAATCTGTTCATTACTGCTGCTCGTTTATGTTTTTCGAACCGCCGCTGTCGAGCGGAGCAGCATATTCCGGTTTCATCATCTGCTTAAAAGGTACGACTATCCCGATTACCGGGCCAGTGACCGGGATATCTATAACGATTTCCAGTATAGCGCGGACCTGAGTGAGCGCTCTGCATCCTACTCCACACTATCCTACGAAGGAATGGATGTCTCTCAGTACTCGCTTGATTTTTCGGATACACTGGGTTTTGCCTGGCGATCACTGCATAGTAGTGCGGTTCGGCAGTATGAACATACACTTTCCGTTTATGCTGCCGGATCGATCCAAAAGCGTTCTGATGAAACGGAAAATAGCATGACCGGTTTTTATGAGTCGCGAAGTGAGGAGATGCTGCGTGGTCGGGGGATGCTCCATTATACCACCATGTACCGCCGCTACAACCGTATATCTTTTCTCAACGACCGTTTATTTGCAGAGTGCAGGGCTATCACCTGGATACACGGGCAATATATTCGGGAACGGATATATAACAAAGACATGAACCGGAACCGGGATTCGACTTCAATACTGCTCAAGACCAGAAAGAACGGTGATGGTTCATTTACACTCTTCCCGGTAGTCGGATTCGGGAAACGGGTTCCGGTTGCTCCGATGTATAAAGCCTTTGAAATTCAACGAAAATTGAAAAGAACAGGGGTGGTCCGGGAGAAACTGTCTGATAGTACATTGATGCGACTGGCTCGCCTGGTCGGTTCACTGGAATCATTCAAGCTCAGGAATGATCGGTACGACAAGTATCTGATGAAAGAGCTGGAAACCATCGTATCTGCTGATTCTGCAGTTGATACCGCCAGGTTGAATGCGTTTGCACTCTTCAAGGCATACGAAACGTTTTCAGAACAGATGCCTTTACTGTTTACCGGGTTTGAAGTAACCCTGGGGGTATCCGGCTGGCTGACGTATGATCAGCAGATCTATTACCAGAATCATCCGGATCCCTATTCAAGAAGTATGAATTATTGGAATAGTCCGGGTTTCGGGTTCAATCTGGATGTGCGGCATCCGTTGCGGTTAAGCTGGACTTTGCCGATTGTTTCCCGGTTCTTTTTTGAGTTAGGTATCCGACCCCCTTACTTTTACTCAGACTCATGGTTTAACTATGCAACCGAGGTAGGGGCCTACTACTTTATTACCAACAGGGTGCTGCTGCACGGCTCCGTTTCGGACATTCCCTCGTACATTGCAGTTCCCCGCAGCCTTCCCCAACGGTATGATCTTGAGATGACGGTGTATTTGGAGGATCATCTTTCCTTGTCACTGCATGGCTTCAGGGACTCACGGTTTATTTCTTCGGGACAACAGGATAAAAGAATTGAAGAAGGTATTACCATGCGGGTGAATTATGACTTCTGAATTTACGTTGTTTCGCTGTCGGTTGCTACCGGTATTGCTGCTGCTTTTCCACTGTGTTCAGAATCCTGTGGAGGTCGCATGGGATGAGGTGGATGAGTCAGTTAACTATAATCACTACTCCGACCTTGATTATATCGCACAGCGAAGCAGTGGGCAATTTTTCGGAATGCTATGGTCCCGGCCGTATTTTGTTATTCTCGACAGTGCTGCAATCACGGCCAACAGGGCAATTGTTGATACTGCCGCGGTAATCAACGCCAGAGGTAAAGGGGTGTGGCATGATGCGTACGACAATATTCTCGTGCCGACATACAACAGGTTGTATGTGCTCACTACCGACGATTCGCTTCGAACGATAGAATTTAACAACCAGGAAAACATCTTTGATGATTTTCCCGGTCCGGTGTTTAGTGATTCGAGTGTCTATTTCGCGACAAAGAATCAGTTCTGGGATGAACTGATTGTCAGAAAGTGGGATGGTACATCCTTGTTTCGTGTGGCAACGGTAGACGACAACGTAGGAGATATTGTTGGTATCATCCCGGGTTCGAACACAATTGATGTTTTCACGTCGGATGATTACGACGACGGCGGAACCAGCAGACATTATCGTTTTATTGATGGCAATGAAGTGGCTATGAAGCAAGTGGGATCTGATTCAATGGTGCTGCTGAGTGTCGTTAAAATTGACAATCGTTTTATAGCTTACGGGAAGTACAACTTCTCCAGTATGAATAAATATTTTTTAGGGTGGATAACAGATGGCGATTCCCTTGAAATGCTTACTTTGCTGTCGTTGTCCAGCGGGTTTGATTATCAGTTGCAGACAGAAAATGCCTGGTATCTGCATAAATCATGGGAATACGAAGGTGCAATTTACAAAATAACCGGTGAAGGAATTTATCTGCTGGATGGATCGTATTCGAGTCCTCTTAGTGGTATTCTTTTCCCCGATAAAGATAATCGACCGACTTTTTTTTATACGGCAACACGCCGGTTTGTTGCTCTGGATACACTTGACGGGTACGAGTCAGTTCTGGAGTGGTAAATGCAATCCTCACCCCACTTCGAGGACCTCAGCGCAGTGCCTGCCAACCCTCTCCGCCCGAGAGGTGTGGCTGCAGGCCGAAGTGAAGTAAGGTCATGATGATCAGACTGATACATATCCTGTTAATTGCAGCTGTTTTGGCGCGAAGTGGTTCCGCCGGGTGGACCGACGTTAACGGTCCGACTGAGTTTATCAGATCACTGTTTGTTGTAGATGGAACACTTTTCGCCGGGACCGGGACTAATGGGCTCTATCGTTCAAACGATAATGTGGCAAGCTGGACGGCGGTCCCTGCCGGTTATTCTTCGTTTACCTCGGTGCTAATAATCGACAAACAGTTGTTTGCGGTAACTGAAAAGGGGATCGTACGTTCCGCTGACAGCGGTGCTCACTGGGATTTGGTCAGTTCGGAGCCTAGTCCAATTCGTTCACTCATAGAACTTGACGGCACTCTGTATGCCGGAAACCTGAACGGCGTATATTATTCCAGTGATAAAGGGTTCTCATGGGAAAAAATCAGTTTCGGACTTGCTGATACCAGTGTCAGCTGCCTTGCTGCAGCGGATAGCTATCTCTATGTCGCAACAATGCAGGGAGGACTTTATCGCACCTCAAACAATGGAACAACATGGTCTGCGGTTACTACCGGTCTTTCCGGTGGCCAGATAACCTGTCTCGCTCTCAGTGGTAACACTTTCTTTGCCGGATGCTCCGATGGCCTGTTCCGGTCAGTTAACAATGCGCAAACCTGGAATGCGGTTGATTTCGGCATTGATAGCAGCATCGGCATTACTGCTCTGTATGTAAACGGCTCTGTTATTCTGGCGGGCACTGAAAAGGAAATTTTCAGATCAACCGATAACGGAGAACGTTGGACGGCCGCAAATACCGCCTTTCCTCTCTACGGTACACAACAATTTGCGGCAATAGGAGATACTCTTTTCGCCGGAACCATATCCAATGGCGTCATCCGCTCGACTGATAGTGGAGTCAGCTGGGTACTGGCGAATTCCGGGCTCAGACACAACTGGTTTCCTGCGCTGCATGTCAGCGGAGATAAACTGTTTGCGGGTGCAACACTTGGCGCATTTCTCTCAGTTGATAATGGCGCACATTGGATATCAGTCGATTCCGGTCTTGCGACGTCAGTTTCCTTTTTCGATGAAAGTCCCAGTACCGGAACTATCGCTGCCCTTACCAGAGACGGGTGTGTCTATCGTTTCAACGATGACACCCGGGACTGGTCCGCACTAATTTCAGGGCAGGGAGGAGGCAGACAGGTAGGGCTGATACTCTCGGACGATGATATCTTTACGGCAAATGACAGCAGTGGAATTTTTTGTACCACAATCGATGGCACCGGATGGACAAAATTGGCAGCAGGGCTGCCGGAGTCATATAGGATATATGCCATTGCCGCACAGGGAAATGCCCTCCTGGCAGCTACGTATTCTAATGGCCTTTTTCGATCCGAGAACAATGGCGCTGAATGGAACGCCGTTACGGCAGGGCTCTCCAACGAACATATCGTTTCATTCGCATCTGACGGCAGTACTCTTTATGCCGGAACACTCAATGGGGTTTTTCGCTCCGTGGATAATGGTTTGAACTGGGAAGCGATAAGAACGGGTATCGAAAAACTATCCATATACTGTATTGCATTAACCGGGAATGCGATTTTTGCCGGAGGGAATGATTACCTCTACTTGTCCACTTCCAACGGAAAAGAATGGAAAAGGGTAGATGCGGGATTTACTGACAGGTCCATTTATTCCCTGGCGATTACTGACGAATATGTGTTCGTTGGAACGAGTACCACACTATACCGAAGACCACTCGCTGAAATGATCCCGGTCTCCGTAACTGAACCAACCTGCCAAAAGCCACTTCATCAGGGTTTTACCGTGCAATACCGGTCTCACCATACCGCAGTCGTTCAAATAGAGTTCACCCTTGCTTCTGATGGAAATGTATCGGTGGCCGTATTCAATCTTTCGGGTCGGGAGGTTATGTCCCTTGTCGATGAACCGATGCAACCGGGGTTGCATACCTTGTTCTGGGATGTCCGGACGGCAGTTCCTGGTTGTTATGCGATCCGAATGAAAACCGGTAGTCGCACGTATGTGCAACGTGTACCGGTTTCCCGGTAAATAACCCTTTAAACGTTCTCTGTCGGTACATCTCTGTAATTAAAAACGACTACTGCAGCAATCAGGTCAAAAGTTACGTTCATTACCGGCTTGGTTTCCCGCATATAAAAACCCCCACTTCGCCGCGGTTCACCGTTTCTTCACCGGTATTTCACTTTCGTTTCATATCCTCCGCAAACTGGTTGAGTATTCTATAGGTATCCGGATAACAGAAGGTCGCTACTCATGCTCAACCCACCGCCGCAGAGGCGGCAAAACGAAAGGATTGCATAATGGATTCACTGACACTTGCCGAGAAAACATCTGCCTGGATAAGGACCTCCGTTGTACTCAAATTACTTGGAATCAGAATGCTGATACTTATTCTTCTCATTCCCATGTCAATGCTCAGATCGCTCATTGCGGAACCAAGTGCACTGCAGGAAAATGCGGTTGCTGAAATCAGCTCGAAATGGGGTGGTGAGCAGACGTTGACGGGACCGGTTCTGACCATACCGTATTCAGTTTCTATTTTCGCATCGTGTTGCAATTCACTATCACCCCCAGTAGCCACATTTATATTGACTCTATTTGCTTAAAAAAACACGATGCCCGGCATGACATAAATGTCTGTTGTTTTCTGAATAGTTCCCCGCTTTTTTGTGGGATTTTTTATAGCTGTAGAAATGAGTGATGTTATGGGAGTGTCAGGTTTGTAGAAAGCAAATTTCAACCGGTTCTCGGGAGTGGATGGGTTTTGTCACCTCTATACCCCGGCCAGAGGAAATTCAGCTGCGAACCACTCTATCCCGGTGTACATAGTTGCAATTCTATCGTCTAACCCTGTATTTTTCATAATATGTCATATGTAGAGACCGTTTTATGGTGGCAACAGAACCGAGGACAAGGAATAAGCTTTGAAACCGACTGAAAAACAGATTAAAAAGATCGCCGAGGAACTAGACTGCGGAATGCGCTGTATATTCAACACAAGAAACGGTGAACTGAAATGTATTATTGATTCAGACAGCTGGGATGTCGCAGATGATGAAATACTCGGAGAGGACTTGAAAGAGATTGAACAAAATGAAGCCGATTATTTTGAATTCGAACAACTTGATACCCATGAATCATTCAGGATCATGGCTGATTTCGCGGAAAACGTGGATAATGAAGTATTGCGGAATACTCTGGTTGGTGCTCTCAATCGTCCCAAACCATTCAGAAACTTCAAACAGCACATTGACAATTCCGGCGCATACCGGGAGCAGTGGTTTACTTTTAAAAATAGTCGGTATATAGAGTATGTGAAGGGTCTGATTGAAGCGTATGAGGAGCGGTTTGATCAGTAGTTTGATAGTAACGAAAATATATTTCCTTGAAAAGCCTATTGTTATCAATAAACGTGCTTCCAGGCAATGCCATTTTTGAAAGATTAAAGCGGTATGGAAATGTTTTTATCCCCTCAACCACACTGCCACCGTCAACCACCTCCCCAGCACTTCCGACCGGTCAGCACCACCAAAGTGCCGGGTCAGCGTTGCCTGCACTTCTTTCCGGTCAACATACGCAAACAACGGTGAATCAGCTGCTGTCAACGTATCCTGAAAAAACGATCGCGCCGGTTCACTTCGTATCCACGAGCCATAATCAAAAAAGTCACGCTGATCGCTAAGAAGGGGAAGTGTTCGCCGCAGTTTACCGATTCCTTTCCGTGCAACGACTACCATTTTGTCGAGCGGGGAGGTACGGGATATGGGCAATCCTGTCTTCTGCCAGGGAATAGTGGTAAAGTACTCCGGGAATGCCTGCAGAAGCATTCTGTTGTACAGAGCGGAATTCTTCCGAAACCTGACCGGAATGGCAAGGGTCAGCTCAATCAGGTCGCGGTCGAAAAATGGCAACCGTGTATGGTAGGCGATACTTCCCAGATACAGCCCGGCCGCAATGAAACGCCTGCCGCGATTGAGGAAATTGCTGTATTCCCCGTCCGGGTGGTTTGCATACGAGCCACCGAGCAGGGCATCGCCCAGAAAACCATTCAGTTCGATGTCGTGTATATCGTGCAGTTGGTCAATATGCTCGATACCGTGCATGTGGAGCATGTTGAACTGGCCGTCGGTAAGGTTGATTGCTTCGATACGATTATCGAGCCAGTTTGCGGCGGTGATCTCATGGATATGGTGGTTTGATGGACGGAGCGAAGCAACCCGGCGGGCGATGGTGATATCCGGACAGCCGGGTCTGCCGAACGTGACTGCGGGAACCGGTTCCGCGTGCCGGGGAAGGGCGGCAAAAATCGCCCGTGAGTCGAGACCGCCGCTCAAGCCGACACCGACCTTCTCTCCGGGGCGGCACCGTTTCTCTACGGCATTTCTGAAGGCCATGCTCAGTTTTTCAAGGGTAGCAGGGCTGTCCGGGGGATCGGTGAGTGGCGAAATGTTGTCCGGACTCCAGTAGGTGGTGCAATGCAGTTGTTTTGCCGTGTAATCCCACACGGCAAGTTGCGCAGGGGCAATCAATTCGACCTCTTTATACCAGGTCCTGCTGCCGGTATGGTTCCCCACTGAAAGAAATTCATTTACCGCGGCAGGATCGATCTGCAGTTGCAGGGAGGGAATCTGTCGGAACGCTTTACATTCCGTTGCCCAGGCGATTCCTTCAGGAGTGATACAGAGATAGAACTGCCGCAGGCCGAAACGGTCGCTTACAAAGATGAGCTTTCTGCTGAATGGATCGTAAATGACGGCTGCAAATACCGCATCAATGGTGGCCAGCCACCTGGTGAGTGTGTCTTCGGCAAAGGCGTTGTGGAGTTCCTCCGCAAAGGATATCTTCGTGGGAGCGGTATCGGGAAAGTGTTCTCCATCAACCCAGACCACCGCTCGGGGACCTTTATATCGTTGTGTAATGAATTCAACGGGTGCCAGAGAGACTGACGTGCCGGCGATGCAATCGTCGGTGAAGGTGGTGCCAACGGTATGGTAGGGCCGGTAGACAAGCGAGGTTGCCATTCGTGCGGCAATGTCCGTTGTGGAGACCCCGCGCTCCAGAAGTGAAACCGTACATCCGCACAATCCCGGCATATCACTTCCTCAGCAGATGTTTGACGTGGTCGGGTGACTCTCCGGCCACAAAGATTCTTCCCCAGACCTCAAGCGACACCGCGGTGAAAAGCAGATCCACATCGGGACGGGCCCAGGCGAGGAGTGAACGGTCGGACAGGTTGAAATATCCGGAGAGAAATCCATCTTTGAACAGTTTCTCCGGAACCTGCCGTGTATACGACTGCCATGGCACCGGAAAACCCGCTTTTTTACGATAGATAACCGGACGCGGAAGGTACGCTTCGGCACATTTTTTAACGATGAATTTACCGGTGCGACCGCGCACTTTCCATGAACTGTCGAGACGCAGGGCAAAATCGATCAGACTGTTTTCAATAAACGGGACCCGCGACTCAATACTCGCCTTCATGCACATGCGGTCATTGCGCTGCAGCAGTGTAGAGAGGTGACCGTAAAGATTCGAGGTGATGAACGCGGCAAGCTCCGGAAAACTGTCGTGGCCGGTGTATGCCTGCAGCAGTGCTTCAAGGTGCGGTGCCACGGCAGCCCCCCGCAGCAGTGCGTTGCGTTTCGCGAAGAGTGGAACGTTGTTGTTCGAATAGGGCAGGTAAGCCCCGGTGTAAGTGAACAGTTCATCTTTGGTGAAATAATCTGAAAACCGGAACCGCTTGAAGGCGCGGTAGGCGGTATCGATCAGACGGGAAATACGGCTTGTCTGCGCGTGGGTTTTCAGTGTGGTGCCGAACAGTGAGTGCCAGCCGTAACCGCCAAAGAGCTCATCGGCTCCTTCACCACACAAAAGTGCTTTCACCCCGTAACTGTGTGCTTTCCGTGCAACGGCGTGCAGGGCAATGTCACTGGGGTGGTAGATCGGGGCGTCGAGGTGGTACGTCGCATCGGCGAGCGCCGCAAGATAGTCGGAAGCATCGAGTTGCGCCGTATGCAGATCAAGCCTGTACCGACGTGCCACCATTTCAGCGTACGCAAGTTCACCGGGACCATCCTTGGCGGTCGCATGGTAGATGCTGACATTCGCCCCTTTACTTGCCGCAATCGCGGTGATGAGACTTGAATCCACCCCGCCGCTGCAGAGTATGCCGAGTGGAGCATCACTGATGAGGTGCAGCGCGACCGACTCGTTGAGAAGGGTATCAAGTTCTGAAACCACCTCGGCGACTTGCTTACTTTGCAGGTATGTATCTGTCTGTCGCGTGATTGTATCGAGAATGGAGAAAAATGACGTGGTTGTTGTTGTCAGGTCGTCGCACCGGACCAGTAGTGTACTCCCTGGTTCCAGCTCACTGATGGCCCGGAAGGGGGTATGGAGCGTCTGTCCATGGCCGAAGGCGACGATATCGGCAATGTACTCCCGGTCAAGATCATCCGCACGAGAATACCCGCCTGCTGATTCAAGCAGTGCAAGAACGGTTTTTATCTCCGATGAAAAGTAAAAACGGCGCTGATGCTCAGCGTAGTAGAGCGGTTTGATACCGGTACGGTCGCGGGTGAGGAGCAGGGTGCGGCTGCGTTTGTCGTACCAGGCGAATGCGAACATGCCGTTGAGCCGGGGGATGCAGGCTGCACCTTCACTCTGCAGCTGGGCTGCAAGCGCAAGCGTGTCCGACGGGAACGCGTTGCTGGTGCCAAGAGATTTGAAATTGTAAATTTCTCCGTTGTAGACGAGTATGCCGCATTCATTTTCCAGTGGCTGGTGTGAACGGGGAGAGAGGTCGATCACGCTGAGCCGGTTGTGACAGAAGCAGTAACCGTTTCCGGCTAAGCTGCCGAACCAGTCCGGGCCACGGTGATCCTGCAGCCGTGCTGCACTCTCAACCTGACTACGGACCGGGGTCGGCGTTCCGATGACTCCGGTTATTCCGCACATGACGGTTTGTATCCTGAAAGAGTGGTCAAAGGTATATTATAAATGTGTTGTGGTTGCAATGGTGTGGCTTTCAGGTTCCGCTTTTCAATGCTTCAACTCACACTGTTTACCAGTCGCACCTCTACAAATCGTGCAATGCTGTTTAGAGTGGGTATACGGCTTTCCGGTTGTATGCATCCGTTATCGCCTGTTTCCAGTGAAAAATAGAAAAGCCTTGTATAAAAAGCAAAAAGGAACACATTTACCCCACAATCATTCCGGAAGGAGAACTGCATGCTGACTGAAAACAGTGGGATTGTGACCGCCGGTATTGCTTTCCTTTGGATAGTCCCCTATATGATGGCGAGTTTTTCGCATTTCTACCAGGATCTGCTTGATAATACAGCAGAGGGAAGCTCGACGGTTGAACAGGTCAGAACACTCCCACCCGATGGAACCGTGCCGAATGCAGCTGTTTGACAGCCATTGTCATCTGCAGGATGATCGGTTGCAGCCTGAGCTCGATGCGGTTATCGGCAGGGCTGCGGCTGCGGGTGTCATCCGTATGGTATGCTGCGGCAGCAGCGAAGAGGACTGGCAGCAGGTCCTCGACCTCTCAAAGCAGTATGAGGCGGTTATTCCGGCATTCGGGGTACATCCCTGGTATATTGACGGCTGCGTAGACGGCTGGTTTGATCGTCTGGAGCAACTTCTGCAGGAAAATCCGGCGGCTGCCGTAGGGGAGATCGGACTCGATCACGCGATTGAAGAACGAAACGACGAACTGCAGCTGTCGGTATTCTATCGGCAGCTGCAGCTTGCTCACCGGTTGGGGCGTCCCGCGTCGATTCATTGCCGCAGCGCATGGGGGAGCCTTACCGGGCTGCTGCGCAGCGAACCTGAAATAGCACGCGGTTGTGTCATCCACTCCTACAGTGGCCCGGTAGAGCTGGTCGAAGAACTGCAACGCCACGGGCTGCTGCTCTCGTTTTCAGGATCAATTACTTATGAACGGAATCGACGGGCACGTAAAGCCGTTGTGAAGGTTGCACCGGAACATCTGCTTCTCGAGACTGACAGCCCCGATATCCCACCAGAGGGGCATACTGGTCCCAATGAACCGTGTACCATTCTGAAGGTGGCGGAGACAGTTGCAGAACTACGGGGGGTACCGGTGGAGCAGGTGGCAGAGGATTCGTTTTCAGCCGGATCCGTTTTTTTTTCCTCTCATTCCGATCGTACCTAGGACTACCGGTATCCGACTGGCGATTCTGCGTTATGGCGAATTACAAGAGGACCATTACCATTCTCGATGAGCTGTGGGCCCATCTCTGCGCACCCTGCGGGCGGTCATTCAGGAAGCAGTACCATATCAGTAAGTAAGAACGGGGTAATGATAACGGTTCCGTGGCGGAGTATCGTAACGTACCGGATTACTCGTTTGTTTGCCACGGAGGTTGTTTCAACAACCGGGTGAATTCTTCTGCACACACCGGTTTTGAAAAATAAAACCCCTGCACCTCTTCACAGCCGTGGGCAAGCAGGTACGACGCCTG
Organism: Chitinispirillaceae bacterium; assembly: GCA_050304135.1. GTDB lineage: Bacteria > Fibrobacterota > Chitinivibrionia > Chitinivibrionales > Chitinispirillaceae > JAFGNB01. Next base: position 59,915 of record JBNLDC010000012.1, read on the forward strand.
ATCGGGGGTTTCGACCCCTTCGGCGATAACCGACAGGCCGAGGCTGTGCGCCATTGCAAGGATCGCATCGACGATCGCTGATTCCGGGGTTTCCGGGCTCATCTCCATAACGAAAGAACGGTCAATTTTAAGGGTGTCGATGGGAAATCGGTTGAGATAGCTCAGCGACGAGTACCCGGTACCGAAGTCGTCAATCGCAATGAGAATACCCATTTCCTTAAGGTTATTGAGCGTCATGAAGGTCTGTTCAGGGTTATTCATACCGATACTCTCGGTAATTTCGAGTTTGAGATTTCGGGTATCGTATTCCGTCAACTTCAGAATACTTTCGACGGAGGTTACAAGGTCCTGCTGCTGGAACTGGCGGGCGCTCAGGTTGACGGAGATCACGAACTCTTTGTTGAATTGCTGCTGCCAGAGCCGCATCTGTCGGCAGGCGGTTTCGAGCACCCATTCACCGATCGGAATGATAAGCCCGATCTCCTCGGCAAGCGGGATGAACTGAACAGGGGAGATCATCCCCAGTTCCGGGTGATTCCACCGCACCAGCGCTTCCGCTCCCCGGATCTCGCGGGTTTTGAGGTCGATGATCGGCTGATAGAAAACAAGGAATTGATTCTTTTTAAGTGCTTTCTGCAGGTTATGCTCAAGTGTCAACTGCTCGAATGCTTGGGTGTTCATTGAGGGCTTGTAGTGCTGGTAGTTGCTGATACCGAGTTCCTTGGCACGCAGCATGGCGGTCTCGGCATTCTTGAGCAGCAGTTCGAACTGGTCGCCGTCTCCCGGAAAGAGGCTTACCCCGATGCTTACGGTAATAAAGAGTTCCTTGTCACTGATGAGAAACGGTTGTGAACAGGCGGAGAGAATCCGCTTGGCTACACGCGCGGCATCCTGCGTGTGGAGAATATCATCAAGAAGGACTGCAAAACCGTCGTCGCCGAGCCTGAATACGGAATCGACTTCCCGGGTACACGCCTTGAGGCGTTGCGCCACGTTCTGCAGGAGCTGATCCCCGAAAACATATCCGAGCGTATCATTGATGATCTTGAAACGGTTGAGATCGAGCTGCAGTACCCCCATGATACCTTTGCGCCGTCGTGCGAGATTGAGCATAAAGGTAAGACGGTCGTAAAGAAGCATTCTATTGGGCAATCCGGTAAGCGAGTCGTAGTAGGCGTAGTTGCGTCCGGGAGTATCGTTCACCGCATAGCCGGTAAGATCGGTGAATATGCCAATATAACGGTACTTTTGCTTGTCGTCGGTACTGCGGAAAATCATAAGCCATTGGGAGTAGGTTTCACCGTTTTTACGCCGGTTCCAGATCTCGCCCTGCCATTTTCCGGTGGATTTCAGGGTATTTGCAATCAGTTGATAGAAGGCATCGTCGTGTCGGTGGGATTTCAGAAAACCCGGTTTTTTACCGATCGCCTCGGTTGAATCGTAACCGGTAATCTGGCTGAATCCGGGATTGACTCTGACGATGACCTGATTGCTGTCGGTAATAATGATACCTTCGGTGCAGTTATTGAATACCATTTCGTTCTCATGATGCAGCTGCTCAATCGTTGAGAAGGTAAATGGCAGGGGTGCGGGTGTTTCGTTCGGTTGCATTATCCGGATTTCCAGCAAATACTTTTCTGTTATTTTCCTGATGAACGGGAGTAGTGGATACCGGTATTATATCATCCAAGAACGTGAGGTGCAACGAATACCGGGTTCAGACGGAGGGGGGTGTCATTCCGAAAGTTGCGGTAAATTATTCAGTTCCTGTTCAGGATTGGCCATTTCCGGACACTGAGGCTCTCGAAGCGATGCACTGAGTTGATCGAAGTGTGACCGAGTTTCCCGTTAAAATGTGTCATTTCGAGGGGTTCGAGAGCCTCAACCAACTCTCAATGACCGTTCTGGAAGAAACTGTTCAATCCTGAACAGGAACTGAATAGTCTATATCTTATACTTCTACAATATCCACCTTTTTCCTTCCACCGTTTACGATGGAGGGAAAATGCCGTTACCCTTCTTCTCCCAAATGCATCGTAGCGACTCATTGTAAGGGGTGTGGGATTAAAACTGGAAGATCCTATGGCAGGTTCAACACCCTGACTGATTTGCAGTAGAAGGTGCACTTGCAGTTACGGAGGGCACATGGCGCATACCGACCGGAACACTTCGGTTGAAAGATATCGGTCACCGCGGTCGGGGAGCAGTGCAACAATAGTTGAGCCCCGAGGGAGGTCGCGTGCCATCTGCAGGGCTCCCCAGAGTGCAGCGCCGCTACTGATGCCGCAGAAAAGCCCTTCGCGAAGAGCAAGGTCTCGCGTGGCATTGAAGGCGTCGTCGTCGTTGCAGATAAGGCGGTGATCGAGAAGACTGGGCTCGAAGATCGCGGGAACGATCGCCTCCTGCATGTTCTTGAGTCCCTGCAGACGATGGTTGAGCGTCGGTTCGATGCCGACAACCTCTGTTTTCGGATTATATTCCATAAAGTACCGGGCACATCCCATGAGCGATCCCGTAGTTCCCATTCCTGCAACGAAACAGTCAACTTCTCCTTTTGTTCCCTCGACGATTTCCGGGGCGGTCGTTTCAAAATGAGCCTGCCAGTTCGCAGGGTTGGCGAACTGATTGGGAAAGTAATATTCTGTGGGGTACTGCTCGATGATTTTGTGGGCACGCATGATGGCGCCATCGGTTTTATCGCATCCGGGGGTCAGCTCCAGCTCCGCTCCCAGGGCGATAAGAATGGAACGACGCTCTTCACTCACACATGCAGGCATGGTCAGTTTAATCCGGTATCCCAGGGCTGCAGCGATCATTGCCATGCCGATACCGGTATTGCCGGAAGTGGGCTCCAGAATCGTTTTGTCGTGGGTAAGTTCACCCTGCTCAATAGCACGACGGAGCATGTTGTACGCGGGGCGGTCCTTGATTGAACCACCCGGATTGGCACCTTCGAGCTTGACCAGAATCCGGACGCCGGTAGTATCGCTGTCCCAGATCCGCTTGATTTCAATTAGCGGGGTATTACCGATTGCATCGATGACACTCATGAAAAACTCATTTCGATTGTGAAGGACTGTGTGTCATAACATTGCGGTACTGGTAAGGTACCGGTACGTTGTCTTGGTACTCCGGAATGCTTTCGCTGCAGCATTTTCATGCAGGCAGGTGAATTCCGGGACTTTTTTATAACCGGATACTTCAACGAGTCAGTTTAAAACCCCATCCTGCCATCATAGAAAAGGTTCCGGTTCTATACTGGTCTTTTTCATCTGTTGCATTGTCATCAAGCGTGGTCAGTCCGAGGGTGTATCTTATGTCAATAAGCAACAGTCCTGTCCCCAGGTCGATGTCACATGCTCCACCGAAATCCATACCGAATTCAAAATCAGCAGTCCTTTTGCTTACATCGTTTTCGTTGGTGTGGCCGGCTAACTCAACTTTCGTCTTTGCCGACATAAGGAATCCGAAAACCGGTCCGGTATAGACTCTTGGAAAAATTCCGGAACCCGCAGGGATAATCAGACCGACGTTGAGCGGGAATTCAAGGTAGCTGTATAACATTTTCATCGTTTGATCTTGAAAAAAGTTTGTAATGTCAACGCTGATTCCTTTCATTGAATACACGATCTCCGGAACAAAACAGAACATCTCGCTCGGTTTGATCTGAACGGAGAGCCCGGTCACAAAGCCCGGTTGAAAATCTTTATCCAGCCCGACGTACTCTTCTTTAATGTATTCTCCATAGATGGTACCGAGATTGAATCCAGCCTTAGCTCCCATCGAGACATCAACCGGATAGGCAACAGATGTACAAAGTGCTACCGTTAAAGCAAATAGACAGAAGATCCTTTTCATACGCCTCTTTCCGTCAGAATGAAATGACCATAGTGTGCTTGATCGTAGTGAAAAACGTCTCTGCAAAATACTTTTAGAGGGGGGGTAAATGGAAGAGGAACATGCTTTACGACTTGTGCACGGCAACTATTGCACGTGGGAGGTTGACCAGTAACCACAGGGAAAATAGTCGGGATACAGTACTGTTAAGTGTCCGGAACAGGATCGGATCTGCAATGGGAGCTCTCAGCTGGACGTAGCGGTTGCCGACTCCATTTCGATGGTGTCTTCCTGACTGTCGTCAAAATATTCCAGCGTCTGCGGACCGAATTCCTTCAATCCTTTGAGAGCGATAATTTTATCTTCCCAGTTGTGCATGGAAGCAATCGCCATGTCGATAGCCTCGTCGAGCTCTGAAAAATTATCCATAGGTTTGAAGATACAGGTGTCGGCTCCGTAACGCATACAGGTCAGAAGATGTTCAAGGGAGACATAACCGGTTATCATAATGAAATGAGTCATCGGATATTGTTTTTTCACCTTCTGCAGCAGGTCGGTACCTTTCATACCCGGCATGATGATATCACTTATGACGATCTCGTAATGATTTTTATCGAAGAGCTTCATCGCTTCGTGGCCACTTTGCGCAGTCTCTACGGCAAAACCTTTCAATTTGAAGTGGCTCGACAGCAGAAAACAGATATCAGGGGAATCATCGACAACAAGAATGCGTGCTTTGGTCTGGGGATTCATTGAGGGTATCCTTTCGAGGGTAACGCTGGTTCCGGAATCTCCGGCCGATGTTCAGCAGTCCACGAGCCATCGGATTCAACGGCTTAAACCTGAACGGCTATTTCTGATAAATGATTATAACATTACCCGAAGAGTGTGTCGATGGTAACATCGGTGAACGGTGCAACTTTTTCGCGATCGGGCCTGTGCGTGTCCAATAAGGGCTCAACGGAACGGTGTTTTTCCCAATATACCCTCAACCGACCGGTGAAGCAGGTAAATACACTATGTTCCAGAACTGAAATACCGCAGGAAGCCGAATGGTAATGTGGTAATTTACTGATATTACGTAAGGTTGCGAGTTCACGTACCTTCTGCATTTTTCAGCACTGGTCCTTCTTTCTCGGAATCGCAGTTCTGAAGAGGTATCTGCTGAGCGTGAAAAACGCTTTGATATTACGTTTTGCTTCGGCGGGATTTTTAAGGCTCTGAATTCCCTTGAATAGAATGTAGGAAGGACGAAGGTAGAATTCCCGCCGGGCCCGGTCACAGAACCGGACAAGCTCATCGTACGGGAGGTCGGGGTTTGACATGGTCGAAGAGTGCAACCCCTCTTCGGTAATCCACTCACGGAAATTTTCCGAAACGATCCACCCCTTTTCCTGGAAATACGCATAATCCGCAGTGCCGGGATACACCATGATCGGGTAGAACTGGGCGGTGTCGGGATTGAGTTTTTTAGCAAAACGGAGGGTCTCTTCGAGGGTTTTGCGGGATTCGCCGCGGTTTCCCACCATGAAACAGCCGTGGATCATGATACCGGCACGTTTGGCATCCTTGACAAAACGTTCTATGACGGGTATTTTTGTTCCTTTTTGAATATTGTCGAGAATCTGCTGGTTGCCGCTCTCGAATCCAACACAGAAAAGACGGCATCCGGCGGCTTTCATCAGTCGCATCGTTTCGAGATCAACATCAGCACGTGAATTGGCTGACCATGGGATGGTTGTGAGCCCCTGATCAATAAGCGTTTTCGACAACTCGGCACACCGTTTTTTGTTGGCCGTGAGCGTGTCGTCCTCGATCATGATCTCCTTGACTTCAGGAAAGTTGTCCCTGATGTACCGGAACTCCTCAACAATACTGTTGATTGACCGCTGGCGGTACTGGTGACCCTGCAGCACCTGCGGGACAACACAGTAGGTGCAGCGGAACGGACAGCCACGCCCGGTCATGATGACGATAATCGGGTGGAGACTGTGGCCGTAGAAATAGGGAGCAGTGGTGAGATGTTTTTTATATACCGAAGCTACCGGTGGGAAAATATCGAGATCTTCAATAAACGGGCGGGTCTCATTTTTTACACACCGGCCGTTGGTGGTACGGTAAGCCAGACCGGCAATGGAGCCAAGCAGCTCATCAGACCTGCCTGATGAGAGCTTTTCGGCCAGCTCGACCAGTGTCATGTCGAATTCACCGAATGCCACGGCATCAATCTTCGGGCTCAGTTCCAGGGATTCACACGGCAGTGCCGAAACATGCACACCAACGAACACCGTGAAAAGTTCCGGACAGGCATCCTTGAGCGCAGCACCTACTTCAACGTCATTATAAATACTCGGTGTCGAGGTAGCTATAAACGCCATTGCAGGATCGACCTTCCTGATGCGTTCGATAACGGTATCCCTCGAAATATTCTCCGCCGGAGCATCTATGAGTATCACCTCATGGCCGTGTTTCTCAAGCAGGCCGACTGCATACGCCAGCCACATCGGGTAATAGAGTGTGCCGCTTTTAGCGACTGCTGGTGAACGGGATTCCCGTGAAAAGTGGCTGAGAAACGGCGGATTAAGAGCAACAATTTTCATACGAAGGATATCGGTCTATCGTTAAAGTTTTGTATGTATTCCAAGATCAGCTGATCGCTATCACGCCTGAGGATATCATGCGTGCGAACTTTAAATATACTAAATATTGAAAAAGTTTTTTGTGATAAAGCACTCCGGAGCCATTTCAGGTGAATGATTCCGGTGAGCGGGGAGCTGTTTTAAGCGATTTCCACTGCTCCACCAGTACTTCTCCCGCCGGAGCACAACGCCGTTTCCGAACATGCCGGGCGGTGGTGAAATGGACCTCGGCAAGAGGGGCACCCCGTTGTTTGGAATACCAGGCCGAGAGAGCTGCAGCTGCGGTAATAACCGATTGCGGTGGTTCGGGGGCACCTTTGGGCCGCTGGATAATGACATGAGAACCAGCATGACCAGCCACATGAAACCAGATATCCGTGGGAGCAGCGAATTTCAGCGTGAGTTCATCATTCTGCTCATCTGTTTTACCTATATAGATATTCCACCCTTCAACGGTAACGAGTCGGTAGGGAGGTGTGGAAACAGTACCCACCGCGCTTGTCTGTTCGGTAACTCCCGGAACGGCGGATTCCAGTGCTGCAATTCCCTGTGAAATGGCATCACCGAGGAGATAATCGTCTCTGGCCGTGAAAGCATCATCCAAACGCCGCAGTGCATTTCGTAAAGCATTGATATCAGTGGTAATGTCTGAGAGAGTACCCGAATGCTGCTTTTCGGCCCGCTCCGCCTTGAGAGCCTTCTTGTGATAGAGTAGAGCATTTTTTTCGGCGCTGCATTTAGGATTGAGCGGTATCTTTTCAGAAATGCCGGTATGGATATTGACCAGTGAAATTTCTTTCACCCCGCGCGGTAATGATTCTGCAGCGGCCGTGATCGAATCGCCTATCTGTTTGAGCCAAAGTGCGTTACGTTCCGGGGTGGGTGAAGCGCCGGTGGCTCCGGACGCTTTTTCGAGTCGTTTTATTTCACGGGTGAGAAGCATTCTGCACCATTTCCGCCGTGCGGAAAGTGCTTCTGCGGCTTGTTCCATGTGAATTCCTTCTTGACGTTTTTACCAGTTGATGCTACAATATGAAAGTGCACTTTTCACCGGTTTGGAACCGGACATTGCTTTTGAATTTGACACCTTGAGAAGCACCGCAATGGTTGAGGAGGAAAAATGGTTCAGACGTTGAATGTAACATGCCCGCACTGTAAGCAGACAGCCGAGATATTTCTCAGCACCAATGCGTGTGTGATCATTCTGAACTGTCCGTCATGCTGTTCTCCGATCATGTACTTTGATCAGAAAATTTTCATCCTCTCTCAGAGTCAGGTTGAGGCGATCAAAAATAAGGCCCGGAGCAGTTCGATGATGAATCTTCTTAAAAAGATGACTCATCTCGAGGAACAACCGGTCCCGAAGCTGCACGCGCACCACAGTGCCGCTGCAGAACAGTATTCTCCGCCGATGGCGGTGCACTCTTCAGCGCGGTCCGAAGACCGGAAAATACTTATTGGCAGCGATGACATCACCAACCTCAGGATCGAACTAGGGCTCTGCAATGATGTTCTGGAGTTTGTTGACAGAATGTAGTCGGCGGAAACGTCGTGATGGTATGAACGGCCCGGGTTGTTGACCCGGGTCTTTTTTTATGTGTGCGCCCGGCAGGGCGCGGGCAAAAAAGCCCGGTTATCATACCCGCCCGGACCGGAACCAGAGAAGCACATTTCTCCGTTTCCTCTTCCTACAACCAGTGCGACCAATATGCCTGCGGTCGTAGCCCTGAACTATATTTTCTACCAACCGGAACCCCGGTCACACTGCCGAAAGCGGCAACTATATTGTAATAGTCATTTCCACTGCAACACCAACGGACCATCATGCAACTTACCTTTCCAACGTACTCGTTCACCCCGATCCTCGGCTGGTCGATTTCACGGTTTGAACTGTTTGACAAGTGTAAACGGCAGTACTACTATACATACTACAGTAAATACGTCAAAAACGTTCCGTCGTATAAATTGAGTCAGCTTCGCGAGCTGACCTCGATTCCGCTTGAAACGGGGAATGTGGTGCACGATGTACTCGAAGCGTTTCTCAAACGGTTGCAGAAGAGTGATCGCGATATTGATGAGGAACGATTTGTACAATTTGCCCGTGATCTGGTGAAACGGTACTTTTTAGAGAAGTCATTCATTGAGCAGTATTACCGGTACGATGAGCATTTCAGTCTCGAACGGGTGTACCGGAAGGTGGAAACCTGCCTGCGCAATTTCATGAACAGTCCCAGTTACAACTGGATCTTCATGGCGGCACTGCACGATCGGGGAAGCTGGATCATTGAACCGACCGGTTACGGCGAGACACGTTTGCAGGATAAGAAGGTATACTGCAAAATGGACTTTCTGCTGCCGGTTGACGATATGGTCTATATTCTCGACTGGAAAACCGGAAAACGAGACGAGGTGAAGCATTCCCGGCAACTGATCGGGTATTCGGCTGCCGCGAATGCGCTCTTCGATATTCCGTGGAACCGGATTTTCCCCCGTATTGTCTATCTGTATCCTGAATTTGACGAGATGGAATTCACGGTTTCACGTGAAGACCGGGAGCGTTTTTTCGAACAGATACAGGTTGAAACCACTGCGATGTACGAACTCTGCAGAGATGTCGAAAAAAATATACCGCAACCGATTGATGCGTTTCCCATGAGCCCTTCACCGTCACTCTGCCGGCAGTGTCGGTACCGCGAGCTCTGTTTTCCGCTATGGCGCGAAGACGATGAGCTGATGAAAAAAGGGCCGGATCATACGGCGGCAGGTAACGCTACTTCAAATGATAGTGAACAGTACCGTTGATGTTACTTCAAATTGCACGGTGAGTAGTGTCAGGAGAGAATCGGCTCTGTTGCCGGTATCTGATTGAATTCTTTTATAATACGGACGAAACGGTAGAGCGAGCTGATTGTGCGGGCGGAGATGGCAAGCCAGTTGGGGTTGTTGATGGCTTCCCCCATGAAGGTAGTCTTTTTTATCCTCTCGGCCAGATCCATGAGAGCATCGACCTGCTCAACCGAAAGGGGCAGTGAGAGGCGGTTCTGATCCCGGACGACTGTACCATTATAAATTTCCACCAGATCAAGCATCTGCTGCGATACCGGAAAATTACCAATCAGATCAATTTGAAACCGTTCCTTACGGTATATCATGCAGAAAATATTGCAGAAATCATTAAGGTTGTCATTGTCATCCTGATCATCGATCTGGATAGGAAAACCCAGCCCGATACGGCGTGGGGAAATGCTCGTACGTCGGGTTTCGTAGGCATCAAGAAGGTACTGCTGTAATCTGTATGACATGACGAGCCGTTCGCTTCCGGTGACAAAGTTTATCTAACGGGTACTTCTCCGTTTGGAGTCGGCACGTATAAAATAATTTCTACCGAAAAGAGAGGAAATTCATTCGCCAATCCGGAGATCTCCTGAAAGGGTCGAATTATCAGGCACGGTAAACGGTGCGTCGGTCCGGTTCGCTACCATGGCATCACCGATAATTGAACACCTCTTTCCGAAAAAAACATCTCCTTCAACCGAGAGTCGACGGCAATGCCTGAGCGATGGTATATCGTTTTTAAAACGCTCGTCCATCTGGTCCACAGTACCGAAAAACCGGGAATCAAGAGTAAGCTCCGGTGACTCTTGTTTCTGTTTTGGTGTGGAAATAATGCAGAAATCATCGGTAAGAGTGTAGTAATCGGATCTCAGAAGCAGCAGATCCTCGCAGGTTTTTACGGGAATAAAACGTGAACGTGGAACAGCTACGGCATCGGTATTCGGCAGTACCGAGAGCGCTGATCCCATTGCCGACTCCAGCTGGTACACCAGTGGAGAGTTAGGATCCGAAGCTTCCACGTATTTATTATTGCAGAGAAGTGGTAATTGGAGAACTCCACCCGAGGTGGTCAGCTGTTCATCAAGGGCAGTGAGATCAATCCAGAGGTTGTTGGTGTTGAAAAAACGGTGACGGTAAATATCCTGAAAAAAACGAAGGTCCTCTTCGGGGCACTGAATCGATTCACGAAGCATCAGGGAACCATCACTGCGCCGGGCGATATGCCCTCCCTTGCGATCCATCGGGGTCCGTTCAGTTACCTCCATCAGAAAACTGTGTGATTCTGATGCAAGATAGCCGAGCAAAGCGGGATCAAACGCTGCCCCCATGTTGTCGATATTGGAGATAAACGCGTATCGGTATCCTTTTTTCAGAAGCATTTTCAGGAGGCCGGTACTCAACAGTGCCGTATAAATATCGCCATGTCCCGGTGGGTTCCATTCCAACTGCGGTGATGCGGGCCAGGTGACGGGCAACAGGGTTTCAGCATCTATTCTGGGGAATTTGTTCTGGAGAAATGAGTGGGGCAGCGAGTCGGATAATTCGGGATATGTCTCCAGTGTTGACAGTGATTCCGCATCTGTGTTAAAGCTGTTCATTAAAATCAGGGGAATTTGTGTACCTGTTTTTCGGGAACTGTCGAGAAGCTGCCGGATAGTAATATCGAGAAAGTGGTACCCCTCCTTAACGTGAATCAGTGACTTCGGTCCGCTGCAACCCATGGTGGTACCGAGTCCGCCGTTTAACTTTATAACGACGGTGCGGGGAAGAGCTTCGGTTCCGTGCTTGCGGTATGGTGCGAGATCCTTGAGCGTCTGCAGTTCCCTCGGTAGAACAGGAGAGATGGTATTCTCCCGTATCAGGCCTCTTTTTCCGGTACGAAACTGCCGGTAAAAACCGGAGAAGGCGTTAATAGCTGGTTCAGATGCTCCGGTTGAACGCATTTTGTCAATAAAGTGCTGAAGGTCTGATTCAATTGTCGGACCGGTGGCCGGTAGTGGTGCGGGATTCATCGGCAGTTGACGGTTCTCCGGGTGAACTGTAATTGGTAGCAGCAACAGTAAAAACACATATTTCAATATAATTAATGGCTTATACTTCCACTATTTAGGTATTTTCAACTTTAAGACGATGAATCTGATGAATGCTTGATGATGGAAGTGTTCCTCAGATTCATTTACAATGGTTTCCCTGTGGAAAAGGTGATGGAAATGTTCAAGTACAGCATGAACATGAACAGGAAGAGTACCCGGATACCGGTAGGTGCCCTTCTGGTAGTGCTTTGGGCAGGCATTGCCCCGGGAAAGGTCTACACACTGGATCCGCTCATTGAGGATGCACTTAAAAATTCCGTTCCCCTCCAGAGTGTCAAGAGGGAGATCGATCAGGTGGAGTCGGAAATACAGGAACTGTTCGCCGGACTGTTTCCTCAGATAAGCGGGGCGGTTGATGTCGGACATACGTTTGCCTATTATCTGCCGTTTGTGGTGAAGAGTTTTCCGGATGGGGCTGCTGTTTCAGATGCCGGAGCGTATCCGACCGATGGAGGAATTCTCGCCCGGAAAAGCGCCGCGTACCAGCAGAACGGGATGCTGTCCAGCGACCTTTTTACTATACCGTCGAACACCGCGACCTCAGCGTTGACGCTCAGTCAACCACTCTTTCTGCAGGGAAAAACAGTTATCCGATTCAAAATCGCCCGGGCGCGTCAGCGGATGACTATCTGCAAATATGAAGAAACACGTAACCTGGTCAAGGGTGAAACGATAAAACTGTTCTACCGGGTACTCCTTGAGCAGAAGCGGCTTGCAGGCAGCAGTGAACATCGTGACCTGGCCGAAGAAGAACACCGGATTGCTACGGTGAATTTTTCGTTTGGACGGGCGCGGGAACTCGATACCCTCAACTCTCTGCTGCAACTTGAGCAGGCTCGGATTGATCACGATAAAGCAGAAAGTGACCGTCGCAGCGCCTGCGAAGCAATCATCACTCACTGCGGTATTGCTGAAAATCCGTCGGCATTCTGGGTTGACGGTGAGTTTCCAGAACCGGTTTTTCTTATCACTACCGAAGAGGCCGTTGAACAATTGCACCGGGGAAATCACCGTATAATTCAGATGAAAGGTGATGAAATTGTTCAGCGTGAACGGGTGCGACTGGCAAAAGCTGACTATCTTCCGATGGTACTGGCTGGTGCGACTGTTGGAAAAGTTGCCCGGTTTTCGGAACTCGAGCGCTTGGATGATATCGATTGGGGTGACGACCAGAAAGTATTTGTATCACTTTCATGGACTCTTTTTTCAGGACTCTCACGACAGCATGTGGTCAGGCAGCAGATCGCCCGGCGTGATATCGCGTTTCTTTCACAGAAGCGGACGATCGATTCGCTTGAACTTGCTGTAAGAACATCATGGGAACAGACCAAAATGGAACTGGAGCAGCTCAGTGCGTGGGAAACTGTCGTGACAATAGCACATAAAAGTCATGCGGTTGCCGTTACAGCCGCCGGAGTAGGCAGTGTGACACCGTTAGAATTGCAGAATGCCCGGCTGGAGTTGAATAAAAAGATCCTGGGGTACACCGAAGCTCTCTATTCGTTTCACTGCTCGGTTACTGATTTCAAGATGTTGATCGGGATGCTCTGATTGGTCTGAAAAAAACAAGCAGCATTATAAACCCGCCAACAGAAAACAGCAGCGGCATCAGCCAGAACCGGCTGAACAGGATCGTACCGGTATCCGGGTGGGCTGTCCGTTCCGCAATAACCCCTGAGAGAATATTCCCCGCAAGGGTACTTATCCCACCGGCAAAAAGTGCGAAGTACTGGTGCGCTCCGGAACGGTTCTCCCGGTCGCAGTAGCCGTCAAGAAAGATCGATGCGGTAACAAAAACAAATGCGAACGTCAATCCGTGAATGCCGATACTGCAGTATAAAAGCGGGCCGGTAATTCCCAGTGCGAACAGTGTAAACCGTAAAATTTCAAGCACCGCACCGAAAAGCAGTACTTTTTTACTCCCGAAACGTACAATCGCCGCTCCCAGAAGCGCCATTCCGGCTATCTCGGGTACCTGACCGATACTGAGTATCGGTAGAATGTTGTTTTCATGGTAACCGAGTGAACGCAGAAAAGGGGCTCCACCATACATATACATCCGGTCGGCAATCGAGATTAGTACCGCGGCGATACAGAGGAACAGCACCGGTTGCCGCAGTACGATTCTGAGCGATTCTCTGGGAAGCAGGGTGGTCGGGCGGTTGATGACGGGGGAACCACGGGGTATCGAGAACATGAAAATGGACAAAGCGAGCGCCGAGTATACCCCGAGCTGCAGAGCGGGTTCGAGGTCACCGGAGGATTCCGATTTCCAGAGGCAGAGGAGACGGTAACACCAGGCTGCCGCAATCCAGCCAATGGTACCCCAGAGCCGTATGCCCCCGAAGGTTTTCACCGCCTGCGGGGCATGGTGAAAGGTTATGGCGGTGGTAAGTGCGGTAGTGGGACCGATCAGCAACCAGTAAAGCAGGTAACAGAAAAATACAGGTACAAATGAGGTTTGTGTCGAAAGAATGAATAGCGCCAGAGCACCGGTTGCATGGGTGAGTGAAAGCAGACGTTCAGCGCTGATGTACCGGTCGGCAATAAGTGCGCCGATGAACGGAGAAACAAGCGTCGAGAGGGCACTGCCGGCAAGAATATACCCTGTCTGAAGACCGGAAAAACCGCACTGTGATTTCAGGTACAGGCTGATAATCGGCATAGTGGAGCCGAGCACCAGAAACTGCAGGAACATCATTATCGCAAGGCGGATAACCGGAGGATCGCCAGAACTTCGAACTTTTGACATTGGGGGTTACCTGTGGTCCGGAAAGGGGAGAACACGGCACTGGAAATACAAGTAATAGAAACGTTGGTGCTGCACAGGTAACTTTCGGCGTTGAAATGATCTGCGGCTTAAATTTTTACTGGTGAAAATAGGATACGCTCCGGTTGCGGGGCCAGTTCTAACCGCGGGATTTCACAAAGGGTTATTCCGGAGATCATATTTGGAGCGGAATGTGCCGCTTTCTGTCTCTCCGATGAGCAGCGCAACCAATCGATTGATCGCCTCGTCCACCACATAGCTCAGACTGGTGCTTAAACGTTCCGGGGTGGCAATGGTAATCCCGCGGATTTCCCACGGTGGAAACGGATCACAGAGACGGAGTCGCTGCAGAGACTGCATGACGGTGGCAATATCGAGCTGGTGTTGTGACGCGGCAGTAACGGGAGTTTTCGAGTCGGTTATTGTAAGCAGGTCGCCCGGTCGTGTGCCGGCTACCGCATCAAGGAAAATGAAAAACCGTTCAGGTGAAAGCATTTCCGTTATAGCATACAGATCACCGCCAAGTGTAGTAAATTCAAGATTGTAGCGGCCTGCGGTATCGGCGAAATGTTCCCGAAGTCGGTCAAGCGCGACTATTCCGGCACCGTCATCCCCGGCGAGAGTATTGCCGATTCCGATAAAACAGAGGTGCAACGGTGCGGCGGCGGCGGGGTCCGACAGTTTGTCACTGGTCATCGGTCAGCCATAGAGTTTCACTGAATATGCACAGGTTGCGGTATCTGGAGCCGAAGAGACTAAGCGTGGACGTTTGCCGCTTATTTTTGAAAAGTACCCGGCCAGATAATTGTAAAAGAGTACGCAGATGTCACCTCCAAGTGCTATTCGCTCCCGCTCGCAGAGGTCGCGCACATAACAGGTACCAACCGAGAGCGAAAGCATATCCCCTTCAACTGAAAATGAGAGATCCCAGGCGGGGGAGAGCGTAGCTGCCACGTGGTTACACGCCTCCTCCAGGGTTTGTACCGGCTGATACCGCGGTAGTTGCGCTGCCAGAGACATACCTGCCATGGTGCCGACGGAAGGGAGGCTTTCGCCGAGGGTCTGTTTGAGTACCGAAGCGACCGACAGCAGACGGACTCCCAGATCCCGCAAAGCGTCACCAACCATTTCGGGTTCAGTGGGAATAAGGAGCGGATGTGGTGGTTTACCGGATTTGGCTGCGAGATCGAGAGCGTACCGGTCATGGTGGTAGCTTGCGGCGAGTGGCAGATCTTCGTGGTGGATGGCGGTTGCCGGACAGATTTCGCTGCAGCTCAGGCAACCGAAACACTCCGCCGTATTGACGACCTCGGGTATGTTATCTGTTTCCGACCATTCAAATACTTTTGTCGGGCAGATTTCAACACAGAATGAGCAACCGACACATGCTTTTTTGTCGACAGATAGTGTTACGGGTTTCATGAGTTTTCTCCACGGGTAATGGTGCGGAACACCGTTCCGTTACGGTGCATGTCAATCTGCAGTGCCATACGTCCCGCCACATGGGTGGCACAGGAGAGGCAGGGGTCAAAACAGCGGACGGCGAATTCCATCGCATTGAACAGGTTCGCATCATCGCTGCCACTTGCTTTGCTTGAACGTGCCAGTGCGGTGATGGTTGCATCGATGGCATCGTAGTTGTTTTGTGTGGCGACAATCAGGTTTGCGGAAACGATGTGTCCCTGTTGATCGGTGGTATAGTCGTGAATAAGAATACCGCGTGGTGCTTCGATCATACCGCGGAAGGTTCCTTTACCGATGGTTACGGGGATGAAAATCGGAGCATTGGCGGAAGATGCGGAGCTGAGTTCAACGATACGTTCAGCAAAATGAACCATTTCAATGCAGCGAGCCTGGATCGCATCAAATGCGGTTCTGCGATCGGTGGTGCCGTTCTTGAACTGTTGCAACAATGCATCGGCTTTCGGCGTAGTGAACCGGCTGTTCACGAGCAGCCGGGCGAGGGGGCCCACAAAAAAGGAATCACCGCTGCTCAGTCTGACCGATTTCATGTACGAACCGTACATGATATGTTCTTTGAGTGTCCGGTCATAATCAGCGGTAGTAAAGGTGCCTGAGATCTCTGCGGCCGTATCTCCGATAACAGCATCGCCCTGTAGATAGGAGATCGCCTTATTCTCGGAAAGTGCCACCGCTTTCATTGGTAAAGCAGTAGTTTCGCGGACATTTTCAAGCGCCGAGAGTTTTTCGGTCATTACCGGATACAGGGAATCGAGCAGTTCGATCGCTTCATTGCCCCAGCCGCGTATAGTGGCAATATCCTCTGCAGGCGGCCGGTACGACATGCCACCCGGCAGTGCGGTTACCGGATGTATACCCCGCCCCCCGATTTTTTCGACGATTTTCTGCCCGATACTTCTGAGACGCAGTGCTTTTTTCGCTATTTCGGGATGGTCGGACAGCATCCGGAAAATGGATTTTTCCGTGCCGCTGTTTCCGTAGTCAAGGAGGTCCGGACCGGTGAGAACAAAACAGCTCAAGGCGTGGGAATGGAGCAGGTGCCCATAGTAAAGCAGTTCACGAAGCAGTCGTGCCTCGTCCGGCGCCGTAACCCCGCAGCCGTTTTCGATGGCAATGACCGAAGCAAGGTGATGCGCAGCCGGACAGACGCCACAGATCCGTCCGGTGATAAGCGGCATCTTGGCACACTCCATTCCTTCGACCAGTTTTTCGAATCCCCTCAGTTCAAGGACATGCAGGTGACCTTTGATCACCTCTCCGTTGTCGTCACACTCAAGGGAAATCTTCGCGTGTCCCTCGATGCGGGTGACCGGTTCAAGCGTAACGGTTTTCGTCATACGACAGATCCTTTATGGTAGTGCGTTGTTTACTAATGTCCGCCGGGAGTTTCCGCCCAGCTTTTCATTTTTACGGCAGGTTTGTTATACATAATCGGCGATGCCAGCGAGTAGGCATAGTACGTTTTCGCTTCCTTTTCCATATACCGGTGGATGTCGTCGGTGTCGATGCCGGTGAGCATATTCATCCGCCGGCCCACCATGGTTCTTATGTCAAGGTGTGGTTCGGTGACAATGTCAAACGACGGCCCGGCGCACCCTGCACAGGCAACACCCCGGTTGGGGCAGGGCGATAGGCAGCGGTCCATGGAAACTGAGCCGAGGCAGACAACTCCTTGACTCAGGAAACAGAGTTTCTCATCGTCGGCGTGCACCTGCGAGGTTTTCAGGGTTACTCCCTCCTGTTTTTTCATTGTCCGTTCACACTGCGAACAGACCGTCCGCTGTTCGAGGGTGTGACGCTGCGGATCGCTCAGTGCACCGAGCGCCGTTGCGATCCACGACGGATGCGGTGGACATCCGGGAAGAAAAAGATCGACGGGGACTGCTTCGTTCACGGGAACGACGCTCTGTTCAAGCTGGGGTAGGGACGCATCGAGTACCTCATCCTGAGCGGTGGTGGGACCGTTTTTGTACACCCCCGAAAGGATGGCGTCGGGAGGGTAGAGCCACCCGATACCCGATGGACCACCATAAACTGCACAGGTGCCGAAAGCAATAAGTGTTTTGACGCTTTTGCGCAGTGCGAGTGTCGCCTCCCGGTCATGCTCACTCCGGATTGCACCCTCAATGATGCCGACATCGGCTGGGGGGTATCCTTTTTCATCCATTAAAACGGGAATGCGCACAAATTCAAAGGAGTCCATCAGGTTGAGCAGTTTTTCATGGAGATCGACGAGCGCAACGTGGCAACCTGAACATCCTGAGAGCCATTCGGTGGAGATGGTTGTTTTCATTGCATGTCCTCCAGTACCAGTTCCTTCAGGCAGCCGTTCGGTCCGGCGTGCAGGATTTCGAGCGTTGCTTTTTTGCCTTTGAGAATTTTTTCCAAAGCTCCGGCGAAAACGCCGTGCGACATGTAACAAAGGGAACGTTTCTGTTCATGGCCATACCGGAAGAGGGCGTTGCGGACCATACAGGTATGAAACACCAGCCGGATTTTCTGTTTGGTGCCTTCGGTGGTGACGGCATTGGTCTGTGCACCGGCGAACGGTTCAAACTCCCAGACGATTCCCTTTGCGGTTAAAGCCTCACTGAGCAGCCTGATTGCGGCGAGTGGATCATTCTCTTCGGTGGTTTCTTCAACGACTGCAGCGCCGAATTTCTTTCCTGCCAGTGCGCAGATGGAAAGGCTGCCCTGTCCGAGATTCTTCTCGGAGGCACTTGCGAGGGCACCTACGAAGCAGGAAACATCGTGTAAGGTATCGATGCTGTTGTTCATGGCATGGTTACTCCTTGCCGAAATGGATAGGTGGACCGGAAGTGCGGAGTGTTTGGATCTCAGCAGTGTGGATTCAGGCTTCCGGATGCAGTTGGGCGAGAACTTCGCCGTCAATCATTCGTGGTAAACCGAAAACGACAATCATTCGGCTACCGGTATATCCGATAATCATTTTCCCCTTACCGAATTCAAGTAACAGCCGGTGGACGGACCCGAGGTTGAGTTGCGTCCCGATTTGCCGCCAGAGCTTCATGGCCGTGGCAATTGCGGCGGCGACGGCCTCCGGATCTTCGGTGCAGCTTTGGACCGACCGGAGAAGAAAACCGTCTTCGCTAATCTCAAACGCTCCTTCAACTCCACGCAGTTCAATTATGACATCAATCGGTGAAGGTGCAGTTTCCTGAGGCACTACCGTTCCTCTCGTAACCGTTTCAATCGACGGGCCTCATGTAACGAGACCGTTTGGTATAAACCGAAGGTGATTCTACAGTAATTTGGTCAACCCGTCGATTCCCTTTTTTACGGCATAACGGACACTGCCGATCACTGCCGTTATATCGGTGGTCAAAACCAGAATGTCATTGCCGGCGGCGGCGATAATCGCCTTGCCCGTTGCGAATTCGAGCAGGTACTGTTCAAGTTTTCCCATGGAAAAATCTTTTCCGATCATCTCCGATGCGCCGATGGCGCTGGCGACAACAGCTCCCAGTGCATCGGGATCAAGTTTAATCCTGCTTGCACTCTCAATAACAAATCCGTCACGGCCGACAATGGCGACCGCGGTAACACCTTCAATGCGTAAAAAATCCTCGAGACCTTCTTTGAGCGTTTTGGACATGCATTACTCCTGTTTCGTACTCCGTGACTTGACGGGCAGGTCACTCTCACGGAACGGTTCAGTGATAGTGTGAATCATGTTGCGTTGACAAGAATTTTCTGCAGCAGACGGTTTATTGTCAGAAAGGAGTAACCGCTCAGCAGGCAGAGAACGAGCAGGTTTCCTTCCCCGAGTGTCCGGATATGCATGGCCCCGAATGCTGTTTCAAACTGCATGGAGGCATCCGATTCCGTATCAAAGAGACGAAGCTCCCGGGCGATACCGAGCAGACCGGCGCTGATCGAAGCCACTTCGTCTACCGGTGTATCTTTTCTGCTGTACCAGGAAAGCGGAAGACCGTTACCGCTGAGAACAAAGGCTGCCTCAACGGTATCAGCTTCAGTCACAATGGTTTCACAGAGTTTCTGATGCATAGAAAACCTCTTTATGGATTACATGCCCCGCAGGGGCGATGTCCCTGACGGATTGCCGCACTCCGGCTCTCAAACCAGGTCAGCAGATGTGTGTCGGTTTTGGCGAGAATCTGACAGTCAACCGTGTGAAATGAGTTTCCACCCTTTTTTCCCACGAATTTTCCATGCGGAATAAGACTCGGCGGACCGAACCAGGATTCCCGCCTGCGCGCCGGTTCGGAATGCTCGGCAAGTGACACACCCCATAATTGCCCGGTCTGCCGTGCATACTGCACCAGGGTTTCCGAACCGATAGCATGAAGAAAATGAGCACCGGCAACAGCATACGGACCGCACATTGAAACGGCAAGTGCCAGTGATGTTCCGAAAAGCCTGCCGATGCGAATAGTGTATTCATGGTCTGCAAGAGTAATGGCACTGCAGTCGGCACAGTCAAGGCGTGCCAGTTCGTGATTGCTTCGGTAAAAAAGTCTGGCCAGTGCACCACCGAGTTCGTCAACCGATCCGGCGGGCCCCTCATTGTGAATAATGAAACCGTCCTCATCGAGCAGTACTGCACACTGGACCTGGTCGGAATACCCGGTAATTTTTTCGAGAATACTTTTTTCGACGGAATAGTTACCGGTTTCAGGCAAACCGCTGGTCATACAGTCGATTACGGTTTCGATGTAACGTTGCAGCAGTTTTTTACATTGTACTGTTACATAATCGGCTAACCTGAACAGGCCCGCTTTCAGAGCGGCTGAGGCCGGATTGCCGGCATCGAGTGTCAACGTAGTAAAAAAAGGTTCATTATCGATCGAAAACCCGGAAAGTACCTGCCACCGATTTTCCGTCATCGCGAAGAAGAACCGTTTTTCACTGTTTTGCTTATCGGCAAGTACCGGAAGTGCAAGATGATTTCTTCTGGTGTCGGAAGGTGAGTGCATATGGGGGGTAGTGTCAAGCAGGGGACCATGTACCGATTCGAGTGAAATGGTCAGAAGGTGGTGACTGGCAGCACTGCGCAGAATTCCTGAAAGAGGCTCGGGAATTCCGGCACCTTTGCCCAGCAGGTCATTTACCATTCGTGTCAGTAGTGCTTCAGGATAGGGCAATGGTATTATCTCCTTATAGTAAGTGTTTCAGGGTTGCTATCGCTTCCTGTAACAGTGCTGCATATCCCTGCCACGTGCGTTCGAATTCGGAAAGATTTTTTACCTTCGGTAACGGAATGCGGGTGAAACCGGATTCCACCTGCTCTCTCTCTGGGACCGGGACCGTGCTGCCAGCCTGAAGGATGACGCTGTGTCCCCGTCGGTAGGCATCAAGACCGAAATCAGCCTCGGAATCAGCGGGTATGAGAATGGCGGGAATATTTTTTCCGGTAAAGGTATCGTCCAAAGGAAAACTGCCGGCGATATACAGGCAGGGATCTCCGGAACGTCCGAGTCGGATAACGGGAAAACAGTGGCCGGTATTCATTTTTTCGGAAGAAAATCCGCGGGCGCAGTGGGAAAAAAAATCTGAAAGAACCCCGGCCGAACCGTAGAGGAGTAACAGTTGCGAATTGGTCTGATTCCGTTGGATCCGGAAAATCTCATCGCCGGTCATCATCCGTACCGGAAATGACCGGTCTGATGCTTCGGCGATAGTGGTCATTACCTGATTTCCGTTGACGGACCACCAGGACTCGCAAGCCCGTTTCGGTTCTGTTGTAGCAGGTACAGCGTCCGGCACGGCCTGATGGAATGGTTCGTTTGTAATCGCCGTCAACATCCCTGATTCGTCAAGGGCCACCGCATGTGAAAGCAGTATCTCGTCGGTCTGAAGGTAGATGTTGCGGATTGTCGGTGCGCAGAGGTTTTTTACCACCTGCAGAATTCCTTTTTTCAATGACAACAGGTCGAATATTGCCTGAATACCGGCATTGTCCCATGACCAGGCGGTCTGAGGTACACCTTTATAGAAGGAGATGCAGCCCTTGTAGGTCCGGTCGGGAAGAAGGGGCTGCGACGACAGACCATAGCCGGTAATATGGACGACCACACTCCACCCTCCGGCCGCGATCATCTGCAGGACGTCGCTAACGGGCACTTCCTCGATTCGCGAAACCATAAGCGGGTTGTGCCATGCCTGCTTTATGGCGGTGATTTTGTTCCAGTTGGAAAACCAGCCGTTGCTGGGATCAATGATACCTGAAAAACGGAGGTTCTGTTGACGGCAGAGAGTGTCTTCAGGACACTCGGTACTGGTAAGACCGACCGCCAGTGTCTCTGATGGTACACAGTCGACGGCATACGCACCCAGTTTTCCTGAACCACGCATATCACAGATAAGTACGTCACATTGACTGAAGCTTTTCTCATTGGAAGTAAAAGAATCTGGATCATCAATAAGAAATGGTTTGCGATCCGGTTCAAATTCCTTTAAAAACGCATTGAATTGAGAGAACAACCGATGGTCGTGAGAGACTACAAGGGTGTCATACATAGGTTCATGCATTTTGAGTGGAGATGGCGATGTATTCCGGAGGATCATAGCATTTCGATGGCTGCTGAATGTTGACCAAGATCAAATGGCAGTTTTACTATAGAAAGATAGTTTACGATTTTTTTGTTCGCTATGCCTATATTTATAATTTTCAGTGCGATAGGTTTCTAATTTGAAAGTTTTCTGATTTCCAGATAGTAACGAAAAACGTTCTGGTACAAACAAATCCGGCTTCTATATGGTACCATCAAAAGGTTTGTTAAATCAATATGGTACCTACTATACCCGACGAAACCGTATGGTTAACGAAATTTCCGTGCAGGTTAACGTCCGGACGGGAAGTAGTGAGGGGGAGGGTAGTTGGAGGTCACGGCCTTTTGATCAGAGAAAAATCGGTATTGAGATTGTTAGCAGGGAACAGATAAGGTGCCCGATGTGGAATCCGAAGATGTGATGTCGTCAATGTCAGAAATCATTACTGTTCAAGTGTCGAAAGAATTTCCCGGGCTTTTGAACATTCCTTCACAGTGGTATTGTCGGAACAGTAGGTTGAGATGTACTTTTCCCACTCATTTATCGTCTGTTGAAGGTTGGTCTGATTCGGTTTGAGGACATACTGTGACTGTAGAAGAGAGGCAATCTGAAAGAGAGCTTTCCGTTTGACGGAGCGGTCGATTTTTGACGGTGTGCTGTAAGCGATTCGGGCAGCTTTAAGTGCCGCATCGGTATTGTTTTTCTTTTGTTCAATTGTACTCTTCAGAAGGTGGAAAAGACCTTCGGAAACATCGGTTTCATCCGCCAAAGCAGAGGCGTCGTCAATTCGATTGGTAGCGATGTAGGACTGCAGCAGCCGAATGTTGCGCAACGTGCTGTTCAGTGGTGAAAGCTGATCTGTTTGTAACGTCTCAAGGGAGGTGATTGCCCCGGTGTAATCTCCGGCTGCAAAAGCGTTGAGTCCGGTGGTTAGCGGGTCAACAGGAGTCGGACGCGGAGGAGGCTTGGTGCTGCCGGATGTTTTTGATGAGGATGCACGGGCGGGTGTGGGGTCTGCTTTTGCCGCCGGTGCCGGTTTCGGCTGATCCGGTGATGGCGGGATCGGTGCCGGGACCGACAACAGTTGCTGTTTCCAATTGATAAAGTACGATCGCATCAGTGGAGGCAGTTGAAGTGCGGCGATGGTGATTACCGCAACTGTCAGCAGAATTCCGGTACCTGCAAGTACCGGCCTGAACGGAAAGGGCCGCTTGCGCCGTACACCCGGAGAGTAGGGGTTGTTAAGATATGAACGTATGATCTCTTCGGGCGTTTTGGTCGAAATTTTTTTGAAAACGGCGTTGAGTTCGTCATCGAATTCACCGGCATCGTTGAAACGCTTGTTTCTGTCAAGTGCCAGACTCCGTTCTACTGCGGTGCAGAGCGGACGTGGCAGGGAAACTCCCATTGCGCCCACAGGTATGAACTGACCTTTTGACTTACGCTGTACCAGTTCCGCGAGAAGCTTCTGCGGAAATGTTTTAGAGCCGGTTAGCATCTCATACAGCACGGTGCCGAGACTGTAGACATCTGAACGCTGGTCGAGTTTTTCGCCGTTGAGCTGTTCCGGACTCAGGTAGGCGAATGTTCCCATTACTTTGGAACCGACCGTATGAATGCTGGCTTCGCTCGGACGTGCAATGCCGAAATCGGCAAGTTTGACCACTCCCTTTGGAGAGAGCAGAATGTTCGCCGGTTTGATGTCACGGTGGATAAGACGGTCATATACTCTGCCGTATAATGTCATGTCCTGATTATAGGCGAATTTAAGTGCGGTGCAGACACAATGCACTACTGAGAGGGTGAAGGGCACCGGAAAACGGGTGTTTTTCTCCAGGAGTTCCTTCAGCGACGGGCCGTCAACAAACTCCATTTCGATATAGGGAATATCATTCCAGTATCCCATCCCGTAAATTTCGACAATATTGGCATGGCGAAGGTTGGCGGAAATCTTCGCTTCGGTTTCGAGACGTCCCCGTGACTCTTCACTGAAACCGGGCTTGAGAATTTTAAGCGCCCGGATAACCTCGAGTTGTTCATGCCACACCTTGTAAACGTTCGCCATCCCGCCGGCGGCAATAAGTTCCATAATGCGACAGTGGCCAAGCTGATCGCCCGTCTGCGGCAACAATTCGCGTATGGGGGCAGTGCCGCCGGCGGCTTTCGGGGTGATGGTTGAATCGGGGGGGGTGTTCATTTTGCTGCCATTGAACCGGGAAAAAAATAAAACTGATTAAAAATACTTGATTGCGGATGTCGTGTGAAAGTATTACTCCCCGGCATAAGTTATTTTGGGCAACTGCGTATCCGTTCGGGGTATCAGGTCACCCCGATGGAATGATCATACGGGCGACGGGAGAACGGTTGCTACCTTTTTTAAACGAACTATATTCAGTAAAAGGTCTCTATGATGACAATGGCAAAATGGCGAAGAACCCACTCCTGCGGGGAACTGACCGGCGACAACGAAGGAACGGCAGTTGTTCTCAACGGCTGGGTGCACAACTGGAGAAATCACGGCGGTATTATTTTTATCGATTTGCGGGACCAGCACGGTGTCACTCAGGTGGTATTCAATCCGGTTGACGATCCGGAAACTGCTGAAGTCGCAGCGACCTTGCGGCATGAGTTCGTAATTGCCATTTCAGGTACCGTGCGGCTGCGTCCGGCAACAATGGCCAATCCACGCATGTCGACCGGAGCGATTGAGGTGATCGCGACCGCGCTACATCTCTTCAACGAAGCTGCAACACCACCGCTGCATATCAATGATCCCGATGCCTCTGAAAGCGACGAGCTGAAACTCCGCTTCCGGTATCTTGATCTGCGTAGGCCGTTTTTAAACAGAAATATCACGTTCCGCCATACCGTTACCGCCGAGGTGCGGAAATACCTCTGGGATAGTGCATTCACTGAAATTGAGACGCCGATTCTTATGAAGAGCACACCTGAAGGGGCCAGGGATTTTCTGGTTCCAAGCAGGCTCAATCAGGGAAAATTTTATGCGCTGCCGCAGTCTCCGCAAACCTACAAGCAGATTCTAATGGTTGCCGGATTTGAACGGTATTTTCAGATCGCCCGTTGTTTCAGAGATGAGGATCTGCGCGCAGATCGTCAACCGGAGTTCACTCAGATTGATGCGGAGATGTCATTTGTTGATGAACAGGATATCTACACCATTTTTGAAGGTATGATGGTATCGGTATTCGAAAAGTGTCTCGGGCATTCACTGCAGATACCGTTTAAGCAGATGAGCTACGAGGAGGCTTTTTACACCTACGGAAGTGACAAACCTGATCTGCGCTTCGGTGTACCGATCCATGATGTCGGAAGATTATTCGGCAGTTCCTTGTTTAAAATATTTCAATCGGTACTTGAGTCCGGTGGGAGGATTGCCGCTCTTGCAGCTCCGGGGTGCGCCGATCTTTCCCGCAAACAGATCGATACCCTGACCACGCATGTCGGCAAGTATGGTGCAAAAGGTTTGGTCTGGCTCCGTTGTACCGACACCGGACTCGATGGACCGACCCGGAAATTCCTCTCCGATGACGAAGTACGTTCTCTTATCGAGACAACCGGTGCGGAACCGGGAATGATGGTGTTCATTATTGCCGCACCGGAAAAAACCTGTTTTACCGCGATGGGGCAATTGCGACTGGAAATAGGGAAACTCAAGGATCTGGTCAGGAAAGATCAGTTCAATTTTCTGTGGGTAACCGGTTTTCCTCTTTTTGAATACAGCGAGGAGGAAGAGCGGTACATGTCGGTGCATCATCCGTTTACCGCACCGCTGGATGAGGATCTTGCCCTGCTTGATACGCCGGACTATTTCAAGGCACACTCCCGCAGTTATGATCTGGTGCTTAATGGATTTGAGGTAGGCGGGGGAAGTATCAGGATACATTCGGGGGCTGTACAGCAGAAAATATTCAACCTGCTGGGAATTTCCGAGGAGGAAGCTCAGGAAAAGTTCGGATTTCTACTCACGGCACTTTCGTATGGTGCTCCACCGCACGGAGGGATTGCGTTCGGGCTCGACCGGCTGGTTATGCTCATGCTCGGACTCGAAAGCATTCGTGACGTTATCCCGTTTCCGAAAACATCTGCCGGGTTATCACTAATGGATGGTGCTCCCGATCAGGTTGCCGACCGGCAACTCAAAGAACTTGATATCAAACTGGAAAAATGACTGTATACTTGCAACTATTGCCTGTTTTTACTGATAGCAGGTAATAATTTGGTTGAAACAGTAAATAAAACTATTATATTACGTAGTTCGAGTACCTACTTGACTACTTTTTCATGAAGCTGTACAATAAACGGGAGGTTTCAATGGCTAAGTTTCTCAAATTAACCGGAATGACCCTGATCAGTGCTCTGCTTGTTACCAGTGGGCTGGTCGGATGCGGAGGCTCCGCAACCAAGGCAAGCCAGGAAGATACCGTTAAGCTGCAGGAGGCTCGCGCTGCGGCTGAGAGTGCAGAGCGGAAACTTTCGGAGCTTCGTACTGAGCGTATGAGTCTTGAAGCTGAACTGGGTGCTACCGGCGAAGAAGAAAAGAGTGAGAAACAGGAGCAGGAAGAGCTTCAGTAAGTGGAAGGAACGCGTAGTTTTCAGACCTTCCTGATTTCCTACTCAAACTGACATCTCAAGGGGGTACCTACCATGACGATTGTACCGATGTGTATTGGTACGGCACTTTTGATAAGTATCCCTCTTTTCGCTCAGTCCCCGCCAATTTCCCGTGCAGAATATGACCGGCAGATGACATCGCTCCAGAAAAAGGAGGTTCAGCTGCGCGAACAGATTGCGCAGGAGCAGGCGTCCATTCTGCAGCTGAAAAAGAAGATAGAAGCTTCCCGGGAACGCATTACCGCACTTCGTCAGAAAAAACTGGAATTGGTTGGGATAACCGAGAGCGGTCTTGCACAGTTGCAGAACGAAATGCGCCGGCTTGAGGAGGGGTTGAGTCGTCTGCTCAGTGGCGGCGACGATGAATTAATCAAAGATGCCGAACAGTTTCAGATCTTTCTTGGACAGTTTGAAACACTGAAAAAAGAACCGGCAACCCGATTGCGGTCGATTAAACCCGATATCGAAAAAATATCCAGGAAGATCGCCCGGGCAGAAACACGGTATCTGGTTATTTCCGAGAAGAATGCCGTTGTCAAACAGCAGGAAAACGCCGAATCTCAAATCGCTTCATCATCAGGGGCGCCGGAGTCGTATACCGTTGCAAATCGTGATGGTACCCCCGAGACTCTCTATGGCATCGCATCAAAAATATACGGCGATCCCAATCTGTGGGTACGGATATACAATGCGAATAAGACGGTTATCGACAGTAATTTCAATAAAGTACGAAAAAAAGCAGCACTGAAATCCATCGCTGAACCATCGGACCTGATATTTCCCGGGCAAGTACTTGTTATTCCCCGCTGATCGATCAATACTCACTTCCGATCAGGCCTTTCGAACGTGCCGATCCGTTTTTGTTCTTGTTCGGGGGAGTATATATATTCTTATCACCGGGGTGGTTACAACTGCAGAGGCAGGCATCACGTATTCACGGAAAATGAGTGCTTTCAATCCCCATACGTCTGTTTAAAAATGCAGTAGTTATACAATACGGCAAACTTCCTCGCACAGGACAGGGCGATTGTATTCAGTAAAGTAGTATATGGCATCATCGGTATGGCTGTTGCACTTTTAAATCATTACCAGATTAAAAATCGTCAAGAGTATAATCGGAAAATTAGTAAGGTACAACTCAGACCATCAGAGAGCGTTTGGCCGTAGTCGGAAATTTGACGATAAATTACTTATGAAGAAAAACAGACCATCATCAGGTAAAACCAGAATTTTCAGAGTCGTTACTTTCGGGAAGCGCATCCGGTTGCGTGTGCCTTCGTTTATTACCACTCCGGTGCTGACACTTATCGGCAGTATCAGTTTTCTGATCGTATTATTTCCTTTTACCCGTACGGTCCAGCTCTTCGATCTTCCGAAAGTGGGAGAGGCAGCCAAAGAGACCATCATTGCTCCGGTTACCTATGATATAATCCGTTCGCCCGATGAAGTGGAACGGGAGCGGAAAAAAGCAATTGATCAGGTGCTGCAGGTGGTGGACTATGATGATACTGTCACCGAAAGCGTCCTGAAGCAGCTTAATGCTCTTCGGAACACCCTGACGATTGTGGCCGAAAAGGATTCTTCCGACAGTACGGTCGCCAGGTTGCATCAGAAGCTTTCACGGGAACTCTCCGACAACGCTCTTGAGGTGCTGCGCCATCGACCCTATCTGATTGAAGATGTCATGATCACCGCCCGTGATATGCTTGACAAAGGTGTTTCTGCGGTGCTGCTGGTACCGTCGATGGAGCGACTCACCGAACTGCGAACTCTGTACAACACCTCTTTTGAACAGCATCTTCTCTACGACAAACCGTATGTAACGCTGCGGCGGGATTCAGAAGAAACTACGATTCGTGTAACCGATCTTCCGGTGAAGGAAATTGCCCTCGAGAATGCGATAAAAAGGTTGCGTGTTGAACGGAAGCTTGATGACGAGGCACTCAACGCCATGTACGAGCTGTTGTTCGTATACGTCCGTCCGAATGTCAAGGTTAACGGCGAACTCACCATTCAGCGTCGTCACAAAGCATCACAGGAGGTTCTGGAGATCAGCGGGAAGGTGATTAAGGATACCGAGATAATCCGCAAACATCAGGAGGTTACCCCCGAAGTAATCAGGAAACTGAAATCGCTCCGGTATGCTCTCGATAAAATGGTCAATGTACAGGAAAAACGGAAAATCGCCGCCAATAATGCCGGACGGCTGCTTATGGTACTCCTGCCGCTACTCTTTGGAGCTTTTTATATTTCCCGCTACCAGAAACGGCTGATACGCAACGACCGGCACCTCATTGCTCTCGCGATCATCCTCATTCTGCAGATCGCACTGATCAGAGGAAGCATGGCTCTGGTACCTCGCCTGTTCGAGGGTTCCAGTGAGGTAACGATGCTTGTTCCCGAATACATTATACCGTTGACAATGGGCTCCATCCTCACCGCGATACTTTTTACCATTGACGTAAGCTTCATTTTTACCCTGTATATCTCCATATTTTTCGCGTGTGTGACAGGGTTCAACCATTACTATTTCCTTTTTGCCCTTTTAAGTGGTATCATTGCCGGCTTCTCGGCCCGCAACATCAGGTACCGGTGGCATTTCTTCAAGATTATCCCGACGCTGATGCTCATCTGTGTTGTTGTGATCACCCTATGGCATCTGATCGGTTTCAAACTATCGTTTTTTTCTCTGTTGACCAATTACAGTCTCGCGCTGATCAGTGTGATTGTCGCCATCTTTTTAGCGATGATGCTGACGACGGTTTTTGAGCATCTTTTTGACATCACGACCGACATGACCCTCGTTGAACTTTCCGACCTCAACCATCCGGTACTCAAACGACTGTCCATCGAGGCGGCAGGGACGTATAATCACAGTGTACTCGTAGGGAACCTTGCGGAATCGGCTGCACAGCGCATTGGTGCGAATTCACTGTTTGCACGGGTATCCTCTTATTACCATGATATCGGGAAAATTGAAAAATCGGATTACTTCGTGGAAAACTGTCTTACGGTTGATCGGACGCGTCATACTAAGCTGGCACCTTCGATGAGTGCGCTGATCATCTGCTCTCATGTAAAGGATGGTGTCGAGCTGGCACGGAAATATCATGTGCCGA
This sequence comes from Chitinispirillaceae bacterium, assembly GCA_050304135.1. GTDB lineage: Bacteria > Fibrobacterota > Chitinivibrionia > Chitinivibrionales > Chitinispirillaceae > JAFGNB01. The sequence goes on from JBNLDC010000012.1 coordinate 89,856, forward strand.
AGTCAATTCAGGATGTGATCATGCAGCATCACGGAACCAGTATGGTCTCTTTTTTTTATGAAAAAGCGCTGGAGCAGGATCCTCATAAGCAGGTGCAGGAACAGGAATTCCGTTATGCGGGGCCGGTTCCTCAAACCAGAGAATCCGCCATTATCATGCTTGCCGACAGTGTTGAGGCCGCCTCAAGGAGTCTGGGAACCAGCTCGCCGAAATTGCTGCGTGAACTGGTGAAAAAGATCATACGCGATAAATTTCTCTCCTCGCAACTGGATCAGTGTGACCTGACTCTGCGAGACCTGGATGAAATCGTTGAAGGTTTCATGCCGGTACTCCAGGGGATATTTCATTCACGTATTGAATATCCGTCAAAAGACAAGGAGCAGGACCGTGACGCAAAAAAATAGTGCTGGGTTCAGCAGAACGCATTTTTTCATCGACAGGAAGTTTCAGGGGCGGTACATGCTCACCATGCTGATTCCCATGCTGATTCTTCTCGGATTCATGCTGGTCACGCTCTATATGGCGACCCAAACCCTGCTCACAACAACCGTGCGTATTGTCCGAAGTGATATCGAGAGCAAAATCGCACTGGAACTCCAGGACAGCGAGGAACCGTCACTTGAACAGTATAAATCAGTCGTCACGGGGATTACCTCCTATTTCAGAGAGTTCGCAACCAATAAAGAGTTTAAAAAGAATATTCTGATGTCGCTCTTATGGGTGTTTGGAACCGGGGTACTTCTGGTGATCGTTCAGATCGTACTACTTACCATTTTCTTTTCACATAAAGTGGCAGGTCCGGTTTTTCGACTCGAAAAAACCTGTCATACCATGATACAGGGATCGTATACCAGTGAGATTCATCTGCGTAAAGGCGACGAATTACAGAATCTCGCCCTGCTGTTCAATGAAGTAAATGCGGTAACCCGACAACGACTGAGTGCACTGAAAAGTGCAACCACCGAAGAAGAAAAGGCGGAAGCCTTACAGGGTCTTGAATTTTAGTATTGACTCTCTTAATCGCTTGATATAATTTTAAAACTCTTTTAAAGGAAAATGATGCAAAATCTCTTTACCGCAAAGCATATAGCAGTGTTAGTAACAGGTATTGCACTGGTTGTTCTCGGCTATATTCTACTGGCACAGGGACCGGTTGATAATCCTCTGTCGCTCAGTTTCGCGCCTTTTCTGCTTGTCGGCGGTTATTGCGTTATCATACCGGTTGCCATTATTCTCAAGGATAAGGCTCCGGACAAGTCGAAGAAAACGGGCGTTTAGCTCAGCTGGTATAGAGTGCCTGCCTTACAAGCAGGTGGTCGTAGGTTCGAATCCTACAACGCCCATTTATATAAAATTCAGAGCGGTTAGGCTCTTAAGCTATTACCTGGACCGGTAGTTCAGTTGGTTAGAACGCTGGCCTGTCAAGCCAGAGGTCGCGAGTTCAAGTCTCGTCCGGTCCGATTCAAAAGCCCCGTGTAAACGGGGCTTTTGATTTTTTAAATGATCACTCATTCCAGTTGAAGACGTTCTCCTGCAGGGTATACCTCATGTATACCAGTCTTTCGCCCTTTCATGATTATTTTCGATTGATGACTGCCGCACAAGGAACGACGGCCTTTATACCGTACCGGGGAATTAGTATTTTTGCAGAACAGGTAGGGAATTAGTCCGAATCCACAGGATCTTTCTCCATATCATGGTATAACGCAGGTATATAGGAAAGGAATGTCCGATGGCAAAGCGTATAACCGCAAAAAAAAACACCTATTCACTCGCCACCCGGTCAATTCATGCCGGTGAAGACAGAAAAAAGTATGCCGATGCCATAACGACACCCATCGTTCAGACCGCGACATTCACCTTTTCCGGCAGCAGGGATATTGAGGAGTATACCAAAAAGGGTAAAGAGCACTTTGAATATGGTCGATACGGAAACCCGACCGCCACCATTGCGGAACGGCGTCTTGCCGATCTTGAAGGTGCCGAAGATTGTGTCGTCTTCTCTTCTGGGATGAGTGCTATTACCACCACAATCCTGTCATTGGTAAAAACCGGCGACCATATAGTGATAACCGACGACAGTTACAAAAAAACATTGGAGTTCTGCCGGTCCTATCTCAAACGTTTCGGCATCGAAGCCACTATCGTATCGTTTGATGATTACGAGGCAATTGATAAGGCGATTCAACCCAATACCCGTTTTATTTTCTCCGAATCTCCAACCAATCCCTATCTAAATATTTTCGACCTGGTAAAACTGGTAAAAATTGCAAAGAAACATAAGGTTCTTACCCTGATTGACAGTACGTTCAGTACGACGGTCAATCAGCGGCCGTTGGAGTTCGGTATTGATCTGGTGCTGCAAAGCTGTACCAAGTATCTTGCCGGTCACAACGATATCCTTGCTGGGGCGGTACTCGGACGCAGCGATCTGGTGGAACAGATCAGGGCGCTGCATAAATCCATGGGGGGGGTGATTGATCCACACTGCTGTTATCTTTTGCTGCGTGGGCTGAAAACCTTTCCACTCCGGGTGGAACGACAGAATGAGACTGCTCTGAAGATTGCACGATTCCTCGAAAATCATCCGGCGATTAGGCGGGTATACTACCCATTTCTTGAGAGTCATCGTCACTTTACGATCGCACAGGAACAGATGCGCGGCGGCGGCGGGGTCGTTACCTTTGAAATCAAGGGTACCCTGGAGACATCAAAAAAGTTTCTTGATACACTCAAACTTTGTTACATCGGACCAAGTCTCGGAGGTGTTGAAACCCTTATTACCCACCCGGCACTCGTGAGCTACTATGATTATCCCCGTGCAAAGCGGATCAAACTTGGTATCACCGATACGCTTTTTCGGCTTGCCGTCGGGATCGAAGATGTTGAAGATCTGATCGCAGACCTCCGGCAGGGGTTGGAAAAATGCTGGGTACCTAAAAATATTAATGTAAAACGTTAGTTCTTGAACGTTTCGGAAGCCTTTGGATACCTGTTTTTGTTCAGCGGATCGGTTCTCTTGTACTTCGTCGATCGCTTGGGGTATCGCTTCCTTTAGTGTCCGAATGTAACCAGCTCTGAACAGGAGCTAAATCGCAGCCAGAATGCCGCTGTGCACCCGATGCCAATCTGATTCCGGGACGTTGGGAGGGTCGTAATTACGAAGCAGCTGTAAAAAATTATATTGTCGAGAGTACTCGATAGAACACTCAGGGCACTGCGTAAAATGGTTGGTTATTTCATTCGGAACCGACACTGTCGGATCGGTGATAATAAATGCCGACATCTCTTTCCGGAATTTTCTGCAATACATAAATAGACCTGAAGTTTCCTGCAATAAATTCAACTACATTTTGTTCTCTCTGATTTGTTATGATTTTTCTGATAAAAGTTCATTTTTAAATCGGAAACAACAACATTTTAATGTTTGTTCTCTGAATAATCATATTGGGCACGCCCCACATGTACCTCACGGCAGCGGTGGAAATTATTTCATCAGGTCGGGAGTGACCTGTACAGTAACTATCAGTAAGTCTCATCAGATAAATTATATTTAACACGAGATCATTCCGAAAGAAAGGGGATGCCGTCTGTTGGGTTTGTCGCCGGTGTGTTTCCGGAACTCGGGATTGCAGCACCTGCATATCTGAATAAAATACAATCATGGAGTAGGTATGAGCCTTTTTGAAGTCAAGTGTCCATTATGCAAAGGAACACTCTGGATTGATCCTGCAAGCGGTAAGGTCGTTGATCATAAGTCGGCTGATCAGCAGAAAGCGAATTTTGATGAATTCATGAAATCACGCCGGAAGGCTTCTGCATGGGATGAGAAGATGAAAAAGGCTAAAGAGGAAGAGGCGAAACGTAAAGCGGAAATAGAAATGAAGTTTAAAGAAGCGCGTGAAATTACTGAAATAAATAAAGATGATGAGATGTTTCACTCACCCCTTGATTGGGACTAATTCAGTATTTCAGAAGCACGCAGGGTAGCAGGATGATGGAGTCTCTGGTCAGGCAAAGGCCGGTTCAGGTTCGATGCTACGTCGATCACGCTGCTGCTGCCGTTCAACGGAACGAATCACCGCTTCCGAGATAATACCCTCGATTTTTGCAAGGATGCTCTGGACCCGATGCAGCAACTGGTAGTTTTCAAATCGCACGTTGGCGATCAGGGTATCAAGGAGCATTCCATATAACGAGATTGAGGAACGCAGGGTAGGGAGTTGCTCGTTTTGATCCTGATCATCACCCTCCCGCAGTAATCCCTGAAAACGATCGAATCGGGTTGTCAGGTCGTTGAAAAATGAGTCAAGGTGCAGTGTCGCAAGTGCCTCACGAGCTTCAATGGAATCAAGATTGGCTATAATGTCTCTGATGCGCTCACTTGAAAGTGAGTAGGCGTTTTTGTTGGAAATTTTTGTTGGTTTTTCCAGGATTGAATACAGCAGCCGGACCATATCGGTGAATTCGGGATCCTGTTGCAAAAAATGCAGCTGGACAGCAGCTTTCAGAAGTGAACAGGATTTTTCACAACTGATTGCAGCTTCCTCAATAGTACCCTTTTCTGCAAATGAGGTATTTCGGCTGATGATTCTTTTTAGAGTCCGTCCCTCTCTATCTATGGAGGCGCAGAGCTCTTCCATACGGCGATCCAGAATGAGGGAGTTGCGAACCAGTGACGTTATCTGTGTGCCCAAATTGAGAAGAATATCAGGTTCAAGCATTACAGCCGGAACTACTTTGAGATATACTGACATGCAATGTACCTCCTGAAGAATATTTTCAGAGCAATTCGGGTGGCGTCTGATCTTAAAAAAGTATCATTCGGGTGAAATGATTCAATTTCAAATATAATATCGGGTAGTATACCTGATTACCAATAATTCAGTGCCTGTTATTCCGATTTCAGTTCATAACTGTTGAAAAGAAGGAGTGTACAGAGACTTCAGTGGAAAATTGTTTTCGTGGTCAGCCTGCTGCGGAGTATAGTTCAACAAAGAGCAACGATTAGAGGCAGCGAAATGACTCTGCAATCAAGGTTGTCCGGAAAGATTTTTCCGATAGCATGTACTTCTGATCATATCAGAGAAACTGCTTACCCCACTCCCTTCTTAACCAACCCCAGTGATGCAATCATTGCATCGTCGGCATCGATTCCCGCACCCTGAGTGGTGAGATAGCCCCCCGAGACATAGCCGTTGGCACCTGCATGAAACATGAGAGCCTGCAGCCCTGCAAGGTGCAGTTCTCTTCCTCCGCATACCTTTACCGTTCTTGTCGGAACCGCCAGACGAAACAGAGCGACGATCTTGAGAAAGTCATGCGGCGTCTCTTTCGAGGGGGCAATGCGGGTACCGGGTACCGGATTGAAGAAGTTGAGTGGTATGGTGTCAACACCGAGATCCCTGAGTTCAATTGCGAAATCCTTGCGGTCGTCCCAGCTTTCACCAAGACCGAAGATTCCACCACAGCAGACATGCATACCGGCATCTTTCGCCCGTTTGACGGTAGCAACACGGTCTTCTCGGCTGTGGGTGGAGACAATTGACGGGAAAAAGTTGCGGCTTGCTTCTAAATTGTGATTGTAGCACACTACACCCGCATCGCGCAGCCGGGAAAATGCCTCGTCATCAAGGATGCCGAGGGACGCGTGTTTTTCTCCCGCCTCACCCTTTAAAGCATCACAAATGGAGGAGATCTGAGAAGAAGTGAGACGCCTACCGCTCGATACAACGCAAAACGGCAGATTGCGGCTTCTGGCATAGGAGAGTTTTTTCCGGATCGCCGCCGTATCGGCAAGCTTTGTCACATCGATACCCGTATCGCTGTGAGACGACTGAGCACAGAACGCACAGTCCTCGCTGCAGGCTCCTGACTTTACATTCATAAGAGAGCAGGGATCGACCCTGTTACCGTGGAATTTGCGGCGCACCATGTCGGTAGCACCGAAAAGTACCGGGAGGTCAGCGTCGGGCCAGGAAATGACCGTATCAAGATCGTCGGAGTCGATACTTCCGGCACAGGCGCGATCGTAAAGGCGGGATGCGGTTTCGAACAGGTTCATTGTTTATTCCTTTGCAAATAGGTTTCAAGTTGTAAAGTCATTTCAGTCTCATTCCCGATGAAACAGGCATGAGGAGCATCGAATGGAACAAATACACCACCTAACGAATGGTGAAGGCTACTGCCCGCGTCAAAAGGAACTATGGTATCACGGGTCCCGTGTACGAACAATGGTTTGCAGGTAAGGGGGAACAGTGCTGGATCAAGGACGAGCTGTTCAAGAAGGTGCAGACCTGCCTGCAGGGTATCCGGAGTCCAGGGAACATTCAGATGTCTGTTTACAGGGAACCCGCATTGACGGTGGAAATCGCTGAGTACCGTAGCAGGATCGATGGCAATTTTATCCCGCATACTCCTGAGAATCCGTGGATGTGCACCGAAACGGTAAGTTGCGTTCCGGCAGAACGAGGCGGTGCCGCTGATGAGTACCAGCCCGTCAAGGTTGAATTGTGAAGCGCAGCCGAGAGCAAGAATTGCACCGGTTGACCACCCGGCAAGCAACGGGGAATGTTCGAGGAACGGTGCTACTGCCGCTGTAACACGCTCCTTCCAATCGGCTTCGAGGTGACCGGCACCACAAATATCTATCGCAAGCTCGTTGACATCAATATAGGTCGAGTTGTCACCGAAGATCGGACGCAGCACCTCCGGTGATACTCCCCAGCCGCCCAGAACCGTCCAGGAATTATTCATGCTCTTTCTTCCAATTCCTGAGAAAGTCAATGATACGATGACGATCATCCACCGTGTGCAGTGCCGACCACGAAAAACGGATACGGGCTGTTCCCTTGGGGACCGTCGGCGGGCGGATGGCGGGAGCTACAATGCCGTTGCTGCGTAAATATCCGGAGAGGGCAACCGCCTCGGCATCGTTGTCGACGATACAGGGAACGATCTGCGTGGTACTCGAAAGGGTGTCGAATCCGAGCCGGTTGAGTTCTTTGCGGAGTCGCTCTGATTCGTCGAGTACCTTTACCGGGACACCGGGATTGTTGCGAATGTACCGTATAGCGGCCAGATTGTGGGCAAGCACCGAGTGGGGGAGGCCCGTGGAATAAATGAGGCTGCGGCTGAAGTTGACGAAAATGTTCCGCAACTGTTCGTTGACTGCCACATAGCCGCCCAGGCCGGCAACCGCCTTGCTTAGTGTTCCCATTCTGATGTCAATCGCATCAGAGGTGCCGGTTTGTTCAACGAGTCCGCTGCAGTGCCTGCCGAACATTCCCGTGCCATGCGCCTCATCAACCATGATCATTGCACCGTACTGCCGACCTAGTTCCGCAATGACGTTCAGCGGTGCACGGTCTCCATCCATACTGAATACCGTATCGGTGACGATTAGTTTCTCCGGGGCAGTGGATGCCGCGAGACGTTGCCGCAGATCATCCATATCGCAATGATGGTAGCGGATCAGTCTGCATCCGGAGAGACGAATGCCGTCGTAAAGGGACGCGTGGTTGAGGCGATCTGAGTACACCTCGGTTGAACGGTTACAGAGCGCCTGCAGAATTCCGACATTTGCCGCATAGCCACTGGTAAACACGAGTGCCGCTTCGGTACTCTCCCAGTCGGCAATCTCCTCTTCAAGCTCATCGTAGAGTCTGGAGGTGGTCGCAACGAGTCGGGATGCGCCGTTCCCATGAAAAGTACGATGGGCAAGATGCTCTGTCTCTTGTGCTACTGTATGGTTTGCGTGCAGTCCGAGGTAACTGTTGGTGGAGCAGTCGACAGTTTCTTCAGATGCGTGCTCCGGTGCAATGGAACGGAATAAACCGTTTCGTCGCCGCTGCTCGAGTTCCCGGGAGAGACGGTCAAAAAGCGGTGGAGTCGATGGCATCGAGTGTTTCCGTGAAAGCATCGTGGGTTGCCGCCATTATCCGACCCAGCTGATCGGTGGTGGTAATGTAGGGGAGCATGAAATAGATGACATCGCCAAGGGGTCTGAGCAGAACACCGTGTTTGAGAGCGTTGCGGCAGATGGAAAACGGGATTCTTTTTGCCGGATCAAGCCGCTTTTTTGATATTCGGTCGGCCACCAGTTCCATTGCACCGACGGTACCGAGAGTCCGGATGTCCCCGACAATGTTGTATCGGGTAAACGTCTGCAGGTGTAGCGAAAGCTCCCGGGAAAGGTCCGCTGTATAATCCGGAACGCCAAGCTGCTGCATAAGCTCAAGCGCGGCACAGCCTGCGGCGCACGCAAGTGCATTACCGGTGAAGGTATGACCGTGCTCAAAGGTTCTACCGGAATGAGCATCACCCTTGAACGCATCGAAGATCGTTCCGGTAACCGCCGTAATCGCAAGGGGAAGAAAACCGGCGGTCAACCCTTTGGCAAGGCACATGATGTCCGGTACGACTCCGGCATGCTCACAGGCGAAAAGCGTTCCGGTGCGGCCGAAACCCATGGCGACCTCGTCGGCAATGGTCAGTATGTTATACTGTTCGCAAAGTTCGAAAATCCGTGTTAGTACGATCGGCGGGTAGATGCGCATTCCGGCCGCACCCTGTACCATCGGCTCGAAGATGACAGCTGCTATGGTGTCACCGTGTTCATCGAGCAGTGCTTTCAGTGAATCCATACATTCAGCTGCGCAGCTCCCGGGTTTCTGACCGCAGGGACACCGGTAGCAGTACGGCGGATCGGTGAAATATCCTTTTTTGAAATTTTCATGAAACACCGCATGGTATTGCGGGATGTTGCCCACCGACATCGCACCGAGGGTATCACCATGGTAACCGCCGCCGAGCCCGATGAACTGCTGACGCCTGGTGTTACCGGTCTGCTGGTGATACTGTAAGGCGATTTTCATCGCGACCTCCACTGAAGTGGAGCCGTTATCGGAAAAGAATACCTTCTCAAGTTTCGCGGGGAGCATAGCAGACAGCAACGAGGCCAGGCGTATCGTCGGCTCTGCAATACATCCCGCCATCATCACATGTTCGAGCCGGTCGAGCTGGTGTTTTACCGCCTCCGTGATATTCGGATGATTATGTCCGAACAGGCTGACCCACCAGGAGCCGGTTGCATCAATGTAGCTTTTACCATCACGGTCGTACAGGTGGATCCCAGCGGCACGACTGATCACCAGCGGTGGAAAATCAATACTGTCCTGCCACGAGGTAAACGGCAGCCAGATACGGTCAGACATGCTGCTCGATTGCATCACAAAACTCCTTGAGCGCCTGAGGGTCGGGATTTCCGAACGGCAGTTCCAGAAACGGTACTGAGCCGGTACGATCCCTGATCATACGACAATTATCAGTATACATTGTCGACGGTGCTTCGTTTCCGCCATTGTTGACTACGATTCCGGCAATTTCAGCACCACACTCCTGCAGAATCCGCAGGGTGAGAAAGGTGTGATTGAGTGTTCCCAAACGGGGGGTGGTAACCAGAAGTACCGGCAGCTGCAGGTACATGATGAGGTCAAGAATATACACCGTATCACTCAGCGGAACAAGTACTCCGCCGGCACCTTCGACGATTACGGTTTCCATAGCGGTTGCAATCGCTGAATAGCATTCTCTGATAAAATCGAGGTCGATCGGGATGCCGGCCAGCGAGGCGGCAAGATGCGGTGAACAGGCCGGTTCGAACCGGTAGGGAACATGCTGTTCATAGGTCCCGTTCATTCCGGCATTTCCGGACATGACGTAGTCATAATCGGGTGCACGAATCTCTCCGGTGTCACTGCGGGTACAACCCGTTTGTACCGGTTTCATGTACGTAGTGGAACGGCGGTTGCTGAAGCAGTCGGCAAGGTGGCGCGAAACCCAGGTTTTACCGATATCAGTATCGGTACCCGTAACGAAAAAACTTTTACATGCTGACATCACTTCTCTCCTTTCCGGGCCGTACCGAAGAGCGCTTTATAGGTGAGTGGAACACCTTTGTCGGTACCGAATCTGTTTTCGAGATCATCACAAAACCGCTGCAGGCTGCTACGGGTAAGCGGGCGGGAATCGGTTCCGGTACTTCCGATCAGACTGAGATGCCGCAACAGTTTTCGTGCAGAGGAAAAATACACGGTTTCTGAAAAAGGAACAATTTTAAGTGGCTGCAGGTTCGAACGATGCAGTAGTGGTTCAACTGCAGATTCATGATAGAGAGCCGCCGGAATCGGGAGATTAAATTGTTTTCGTGTTTCATACAACTCCCGGAAAGAGCCTTCGGTGAAAAGAGAAAAAATAAAGTAACCACCCGGTTTGAGTAGTGTGGCAAGCGTTTCAACGCTGGTGTCGGGGTGAGCGGTCCACTGTATCATGGATGCAGCGACAATCCCCTGAAATGTATGATGTCTGAATGGTGGCAGTTCCACATCGGCACAGCTCCAACTCATGTGAGCGAAGTAGGTTTTTATACAGAAACGGAGTGACTCGAACGCGATGTCGATGCCGGTCATATGACCATGCCATCCGTTTGCCGTCAGCTTTCTCTCCAGACCACCATTTCCGCAGCCGAAGTCCGCCCAGTGAGCATCGGGTGCACTGCAGGCAATTATTTCCGGAACCAGATTGTCGAGCAGTTTCTGCTGAATAACAGCGTGCTCTTCGTACCGGCTGACCTTCCGACCGAAATGAGCTGCTATGCGGTTTTTTGAGGCAGACGACTGTCCGGGGATATTTGGATTGTTTTTACTATCAAAATTCATAATAAATGAAATATACAACACGTATGCTGAGACATCATGATCACCGGTCTGCATCAGATTTTGTTGAATTGATAATAGCCTCTGACGATATCGGGAGTGCAGGACTTACTGTTTGGTGACTAATTTCATTGGTTATCCGATTTGCCGGTCATAAGGCAGGGAATTTGTTGCTCAAACCGAAGTCGGTCTGTTATTTTGATTGATTATTTATACGGGTGCACACTATTATAGAACTATGGTGTGTAACCATGTTCGTCCAATCACTTTACCTATGTCTGCCGGGCTGACTATATACCATGGTTAATTGGTTTAAACGATGAAATACTTACTGTATTCAATATTGTTGCTATTGCTGCAATCAGTGCCGGTGGTAAGTGCAGAAGTTCCTTGCGGAGATACCACGACATTGTATGATTCCGCGATGATTTATCTCGTAAATCAGGATTACGCCAGGGCAGCATCGATTCTGGGTGCTTACGTAAAAAAAAATCCGCTCAATCTTAAAGCGCGCTATCTTCAGTTTGCAACTGAACAGACTCGAATCCTTGACTATGAGTCGTACATTTTAGAGAACAAATTGTTTCAAAAAATGGCCGATAGTCTGGCCGAGCTTTTTGAGCAGCGCCTGAAGGTACTCACCGGCGCTGATTCCACCACCTGTCTTTTTTACTGTGCCAATGTTTACGGTGGTATCAGTGTCATGCAGGCGAAGGCAGGGAACTGGTTTGACGGGGTGAAACATGCCATTGCATCGGTAGGGATGTTAAAGCAGGTTAAAAAACGTGATTCAACGTTTTTTGCAGCTGATCTGGGCCTGGGTATTTTCAATTATTACCTCAGTACGAGTCTGAAATGGTTACCGTTTGTCGATGCCAAAGAGGAAGAGGGACTCGAAGCCATACTCAGAGCTCTGCAGGCTGAATTTCCATACAATTACGCGGCTAAAAATTCACTTTGCTGGATTCTGATCGAACGGGAAAATTTCAAAAAAGCAGACTCTATCGCCCAGTCGGTTCTCAATGAATTCCCTGACAATACCATATTCCTTCGTATCAAGACCCTGGTGGCACTCTGGACCGGAAGGTACCGGGAAGCTTTGCAGAATGCGAAACGATTTATCGCTCTGACGGAAAAACGGAAACCGATGAACTGGTCTGACCTGGTGGCAGGGTATACGGTTCTTGTACAGGGAAACTACGAGAGTAACAATAAAAAAGAGGCATGTGCAGCCGCGAAACTGATCCTCGCAAAGCGACTGCCGCCGGAGTATTACGATATCCCCCATATAAAAAAGAATATGAAATATATTTCGGGGATACGGCAGAAATGTCGTAAAGAAAAACAGTAGGAGAACTATGTTCCAGCGGCTTTATCTGGTAATCGGGGTGGTGGTCGGTTGTACTTATGCCGGATACAACCCGAATCTACCTACCGATACCAACTTTGACCGTCTCCTGCTGCGGATCGCGGCACGATATGGCACTGAGCTTCCCGCGCGATGGTTCATGCAACCCATTTCCTATCAGGACGTCGAACCGTTTTTCCGGCTCGTTGACTCCATTGACCATGCTGGAAGCCTCTCACCAACGGAACGTCGGTTGTTGGAACGGGCCGAAAATCGTTACGGGGTGAACAAGGCATTTTTACACCACACCGGTACCGTTTCCGGTCGGGATCTTCACCTGAAGGTAAACTGTCAGTTACTGGGAGATGTTCGTCCCGGATGGAACGACAGTGCAACCATTGGTCTTTCGGGAATTCTGCGACCCTCACTTGCCGGAAATGTCGGTAACCTCTCATTCTACAGTGGAATTGGTGTCTGGACTGAATACCGTAGTGATACACTTTTTCCGCAGAGTTCCTATCAGCCGTGGGAAGGGATTGCCTATAACCTTTACGGAAGGAACACCGGAGCAAGCGGTGTCCGCTCATCGGACCTCCCGTACGGAGGAATCAGATACACCGCAGGGCCGATTGATCTTGAAACCGCAATTGATAAATTACGCAGTGGACCGTCCCGGTTTTTTCCGCTCACACTCTCGGGAGAAGCTCCACCCGTAACCTATTTCCGGGGGACACTTGATCTTGACGTCATAACGTATTCTCATATCATCGGTGCGCTCAAGGTCCAGAAGGATAAACGGAAGTATCTGTTCGTGCACCGGTTGGCAACTGATCTCTGGAAAAAACGACTGCACCTCGGAATCAATGAAGTTATCACCTATGGCAATACCACCACCGATGAGCCCCACAGCGATACCGATCAGGTTGCACCGGAGTATGTGCAGAATGATCGTGGTCTTGAGTGGGTGTACTGCATCCCGTTTCTGCCGTTCAAGTTTGTGGAACATTTTGCTGGAGACCGCGACAACGCTGCTGTTTCATTCGATCTTACTCTGAAGTATCCTCAGCAGTGGAGCTGGTATCTGGAGTTCTTTCTTGACGATATGCTTGCACCGTGGAAGCTCCTGAGCGACGACTGGGGTAATAAATGGGGACTGACGGTCGGAGGGGCATATTTCGGACGGCTTGCAGGTCGGGATCTCACCATACAGGCGGAGTATTCGCGGGTTGAACCGTGGGTGTACACCCATTTCAGTGGAGGAAGCCACCGGTATTCACACTTTAATACCGGACTCGGTTCATCGCTTGGCCCCAATTCACAGGGAGCCGTTGGCAGAGTGCTGGTGCAGCTCAACCGACTGAATGAGGCGGGGGTGGGAATCAATCATACCGCTTTCAACCGTTCCGTCAGGGGGGGGAAGATCACCGATGTCTTTCAACAACCCGGCTCGGTTGATTCTACCGCGTATTATGATGCAAAAGTAAAACAATTTCTCGGTCCGGGAACGCAGTGGTTTCTGCAACCGGTGTTGTACTGGAATTTCAATGTTTTCGGACGCTTTGAGCTGCATGCAACTGCAGCGGTGGATCTGCTTGATAACCGGGGAGCGTTTTCCGGTACGGTGTACGGGGGCCTGTATTTCTGAAGCAGAGGGGCACTGCGGGGCATTGAACGACCGGTTACCTCCGGTCAGAAGGTTTGTGCGTGAGCTGATTCCAGAATCGTCCGGTTTTTATCGATTCCCATATTCTGCAGAACCCATTTATATTCCTGGTAGCCACCGGCAAGTCCGGCCCGTAGGCAGATCCGGTCCTGTGCGGTTATGAAATCCTCCTGATAACGCAGCAGTGCGGCCGGGTCTTCGGTTTTAAAAGAGTCGGCATACCTGAAGGTCAGCGAATCAAGCAGGGGATTGCAGGTACTCCATGCCATCATCTGATCGATCGAGATGGCGCTGTCGGCAGGAGGAACAAAGGGTAACGGTTTCTGGGTTTCAGTTGCAACGGAACTGTTCGATCCGGTTGTTTTATCTGAGGGTGCCGCCGAAGAATCGGAAGGTTTTTCTTTGCAACCATTCAGTAGCAGTACTGAAATACAACATAAAGCTAAAAACGGATAATACACAATAGATCTCCTTATGAAATTTTTATACTAAATTTACTATGGTTGTCGGGAAATGACCATAGTGTTCTTACTGCAACCGGTCGTTCGGTACCTGATCAAATTATGCCATGAATGCGGGTGATTGACAATGAGACCTAAAAAACATCTGGGACAGCATTTCCTCACCGCACCTTCTTACGCCCGCCGAATAGCGGAATCTGTACCCGCAGGTCCCACCGATAACGTTATGGAGATTGGGCCGGGCCAGGGTGCAATGAGTATATTTCTGAAGGAACGTTTTCCGTCGTTTCACCTGGTTGAGGTTGATCCGGCCGCCATTGAGACATTGCAAGAAAAACTCGGTAGCGGCGCGTTTACACTTCATCAAGCGGATATTCTTGAATTTGATTTTAAAAACGCCGGATTTCCTTTGCATGTGGTCGGTAATCTGCCATATGTCATCGGGGCACATATCATCAGGAAAACACTCGGGTACGGTAACAATATTCTTTCATGCACCTTCATGGTACAGCGGGAAGTGGCTGAACGCATTGTTGCCGGACCGCATACGAAGAGAAACGGGTTTCTTTCGGTGTTCTGTTCCTTTTTCGGAAAACCAAAACTGCTGTTCCATGTACCACCGGGAGCTTTTTTCCCTCGTCCCAATGTAGATTCGTCGGTGTTTCGCATTATTGTCGAAAAAAGGATCGAACAGAAACTGCACCGTGATGAGTGGGAGTGTTTTTTCGCACTGGTAAGCAGGGGATATCAGCAGCGACGTAAAAAACTGGTGAATGCGCTGTCAATTGACGGGGAGGAAAAAGAGAAAATGCAGTCGGCGCTCAGTGCGATACATGCGGAGGATGCCCGCGCGGAAGACCTGGACGCAAACCGCTGGTTGGAGTTGTTCCGGCAGATATGAACTTCTCGTTCCGGAATATTCCTGAAAGAACACTGTTTAGAAAGGGTGTCGCATCGGCACGTTTGATTGTTGCGGGTGGAAATAGTGCCTTAAAACTCCGAATACCTTCCATTGGAAGAATGCCGCATACTGATTGTAAAAAAACGACACGTTTGCTGGAAAAGGTGGTCGGTCGGGTAGTTCTGATTTTTACCCTTCTGGCTATAACATCCCCGGCAGTTGCCGCTACTGATTTCTGGCCCGGGTATATGGTCAATCACGATTCTCTGGAAGCGGTAACGGAACGTGACAGTACGGTTTCCTCCGATGATACAGTCGTAGAAACAGAATACACCGGGACTTCCTCCGGCGCTGCAGCCGACGAAAACGCAGCTGGCTCGTCGCTCTCGGTTACGAGTACTACGTCAATGTATCAGATTTTCAAGACGAGAAATCGGCTCGATTGGGAACAGAATTTTAACCAGGGTATTCTGACGCAAACCGCTGATTACCGTTATGAACAGATAAGTGCGCGGAGCAGTATACAATCCGCAGATCTCTCAGGGATAATCCTGTATAACAATGTGGTAACGGAAGGTCTTGCGGCCGGTATTGACTGGTCGCCCGTAGTCTCGTATACCAGTACTCCGGGAATTCTGCAGTCAAACGTTGATGTCGGTCCTTTAATGAGACACTCCCTTTTATCGGTTCCGTATCAGGTGCGCATGGGGGTTTACGGATACGGGTGGAGCGATACACTGGAGGCGTTTCGCAATCTTACGACGGGCAGTCTGCACGGGAATCCGGGTATCTATGGCTCGGTAGCAATCGGCAATCCACTGGAACCGATCGGATCAGTTCCGCTCTACCTCAGTATCAATGCCGATGGTCGTACACTCAACGGCAGTAATCTCGGTCTGATGACCGCATCGGCACTCTATTGCACCCCACTGGCACATCTGGGTGATTCTCTGTTTCTGCATGTGGGAGATTCTCTCACTAACGGAAGAGAATTGTACCTGGGTGAGTATGAAGGAAAATCGTTCTACAGTAACACTTCATGGCGGCTCAACCACTCGTTCTCCGGTACGGCCGGAGTGAAACTGATTCAACGTTTTGGTATAACCCCTCGGTTGTATTACCGGTATTTTATCAATACGATTGCCTATCCTGACAAAACGATTTCTCTCGATGATCAGCTGCGAAGGGGGTATCAATTCGGTTTTGCAGGAAACACCGATGATGAACGCCGTCTTTCCTATCAGGGGGGGCTGGAAATTAAAAAGGAATTCGAAGATTGGCTTTTCAGAAGAGATTTCACCTCGTTCGATCCGGTTACCCGAACCGACAGCAGTGCGTTGCTTATCAACCAGAGTGACCACCACAGCAGCGCTATAAGGACGACAAACAATGTGAAACTGGTGCTTCCACACGATCTGAGTATGGTCTATCAACTGACCGCTTTAAAGGATTCCAAAGAGTACAATAAAACTCCTCAGGGAAAGTTTAATCGTGACGAGATGGATCGGGTTCAGATTTACAATAAACTCGCCCTGCGGTATGAGCGGGATTCGCTTTCCTATATCGATATATATGGTCAAACCGGGAAGTTGTACCATTACTATTTCAGTGAAGAGCAGAGTGCTGGAAGTAAAATAACAAGGGAGCACCGTATCGGGTTTGACATTGGTGTTTCTGCCGGCCCCTTTACTCTGAGGGAACACTGCTATGGGGATGTCGAGGTTGCAGAGATGCGGTATCCCGTTAACCTTCCTCCTTACGCGCGGGATATCACCTCAACATTAGTGGGAAATCTGAAAGTCATTGAAAACCGGTTGCATATAACCGGAAAATGGGTTGAAATGTATCATGACGATGGCTACTGGTATGCAGAGGAGTATTGGCCGGACTCGATTGATCTTGATCATGAATTCTATGCAATTCAGCAGAAAAATACTCAATACTGGATCGATTTCGCCTGTGAACTCTTCTGGGGAAACGGAAAAGTGATCGCCGGTACCCTCCTGCATGATGTGTTCCTGCGTCAATGGCGATGGAACTACGACGACAAAGGCGAAAGAAGCGGTTCCTACCTCGTCAGCGAACTTGATACCGGTTATGATATTGAGCCATACTGTTCATTTGAGTGGCAGACGTCATGGTCGCTTGTATCGGCAAAACTCAGGCGTATTATCAATACCGGCGACCGTGACCGGTTCCGTTTTGATAAAAACTGGGATTTTTTACTTTCAATCCAAATGGTATTTTAGTTGATGACGTTCAAGGAGGTCGATTGAATCGGTTGTACCTGATGCTGACAATAATTGCTGCGGTGAACGGATGCGGACTGTTTACGCCGAGAACCGATTTTGAAGATCCGGTGATTGGTACTGAAGATTATTTCAATTTCGCCACACTGATTGAAGGTGCCAAGGAGAATTTCTCAAAACTTGACTGGTATGAATTGTTCGACGATCAGTTTGAATATCTGAATGTGCGTCTTGCCAATGTCGAATATGATAAAACTGCAATGATAAACCATCTATCGCAGCAACATGCGATCCACGGGGATGCCGAGGTCGTATGGAGCAACACGGATGATTTTCTCAAAACACAGGATACCATTACGCTGAGTAATGTACGTTATTCCGTTCAGACAGGAAACAGTACCTTTATGGGGTCAAGCCGGTTTGTGATTGTGCGTTCGAATACTATCTGGCGGATTGCATCGTGGATTGATGAGCCGGAAACGGATCCGTTTTTCTCACGGGCGGAGTAAAAGTGATTACACGAAAAGTGGACATCCTGATTGTTGTATTCCTGCTGGTCAGCGCATGCCGGAATCCCTTTCTCCCTCCAACGGGAGTGCCGGTTGATGACACCGGCCCTCTGCGGGCAACTCCGCAGGGAGTTATAACACAACTTGTTGATGCTTATGAAAACAGACAGATAGATCTATACCAGGATCTTTTTCCGACTGACGACTCGTTTAAATTTTATGTTTCTCCCGCGTTTGTTGACAGCTATAAAATCCGGTATAAAGAACCAAGTGAACCAGGGGACAGTCTACTGCAATTCGTGTCTCAATCCGGCCGTTATTATTACTGGACCCAGGAAGTGGAAGTTGCCAACACTAAACGACTTTTCACAGGTGCCTTGAGCATTGAATTCAGCAGAAAGCCGTCGATTCAGAATTTGCGAAAATTTGTTGTCGACGGCGACAGTCTGGCGGAAATAAATGTGGGGGGAGGAATTCTGGAAATAGGAGTGTATCTTGACATCTACACCATTAAAGTTTATCCGGTATACGTTGATGAACAGATCTTTCTTCTTGCAAAAGATGAAAAAGATCTCTGGGTAATACGAAAGTGGTACGATTTCAGCACTGAGAAAGATATCAATGAGTAGTTGTATCCCTCTCTTACCGATCAGCTCATCTTCCCGGTTTAAACAGGGATATAAGTCTGCAGAACTCATCGATCCATCTCCTGAGGAACAGCGGACAGACCGGTTTGATGCTTTGAAGAAGGTGAAAATCCTCTTTTTCAAAGGTTCCCAGAACAAGTGATCCCGTCAGGTAGACAAATGCTCCCGCGACAATTGCCGTAATAAATCCCGGCAGTTCTCCATTCTGCAGGATGATCAGTTCCATCACAATTCCCATAATGATGGTTGCAAAAGCGATTTTTGAGAGTGAAACGATGGGATACCGCAGGCGCATCGTTCTGCAGGTGTACAGAAGACCTCCGGCAGATCCGAGGATGGTTGTTATACCGTAACAGACAGCTGCGCCGGTTGCTCCGTATCGTTTGATGAGAACCACATCGAGTGTGATATTGATCACCGCTAGAATGGCACCGAACCGGTATATAAATGCCTGTTTGTCAAATCCGTACAGCACCGCCGAGGCTGGATTGGACAACGTTGCGATGATGGATGATATGAATATTATCTGCAGAGAACGCTGGGCGTGGATGAACTCATGGCCGTAGAGAAAATGGATAAGCTGGTAGGCGAGAATCATGCCGGCGACACCGACCGGAAACGTGAAAAAAGCAAGATATCGCGTGGATAGAAAAAAAAGCCGGCGCATTTTATGTTTACTGCCTGAACCGTAGAATGAGGACATTGCGGGAAACAGCACCCGCCAGAGGGTGGTAGGCAGAATTGAGATGAATCGTTGTGCGATGTTGAAGCCCAGGTTGTAAAAACCGATCTCCTGAGAAGTGCACCAGCGCCCGAGGAAGAAATTCTCACTTTTATCCCAGATGATTTTGTCGCACAGCAGGATCGCGATCACACTTTTATTGTACTCCTGAATACGATTTTTGATACCGGTAGCAAGAGGCTGGTTCGCGTTTCCGGTAAAAATCCCTTCTTTTCGAAGGACAATAAAATAGAACAGCATGTTAACAAATGAAAATATCAGCATAACGAATAAAAGTCCCGTTATTCCTTTGCCGGTTAGAAGAACCAGAATTTTAGCAATAAACGAGAAGGGGGCTATGATCAGATTCGACCAGGTGAAATATTCAAACTTCTGAATTCCTTCAACCGCAGCGCTAAACACGGCGGTAATGATTCCGGGAAGTAGTCCCAGGGCGGCAATGAATATAAAAAACGATTCTTTGGGCGAGAAAAAATAGTCGGCCACCGGCGATTTAAAGAAGATGAGAACCGCCGTTGCCGCGAGAGTAACCGCGATTTCAATCCGAAGTACGTAAATGATGATCGGGGTATGATTGCCGGAGTCGCTCTTTCCCTGATATTCGGCAATGAATTTGGTTACCGCATGGATGAGTCCCATACCGATAATCCAGGTGATTGTTCCGGAGAGCCATAGAACCAGGGAGAAAATGCCGTAGTTGGTCGGACCGAGCTGACGGGCAATCCAGATGGAAATCACCCATGAGGTAAGCATGGTGAACAACGAATTGAAAAGCGAAAAAAGAGAGTTGCGGATCAGGCGGGAACCGGTGGTATCCATCGATGATCACTGTTCCAGAAGTGTACGGTAATAGGTTTCCATCGCGCAGCCGGCTACCTCCGGAGCAACTGTTTCCCGGGTGAATCGGCGTGCCGCCGGACCGAGACGTTCCTTGCATTCGGGGTGGGTCATCAGGTACTCCATTGTCGATTCGATCGAAGGTGATGAATCCGGTTCGACAAGCAATCCGTTTTCGTTATGGGTGATAATTTCCGGAAAACCGCCGCACCGGGTTGCAACAACGGCACAGCCGCTTGCCATAGCTTCGAGACACGCATAGGGGAAATTTTCCCATAATGACGGGAAAAAGGCAACCGCACTGTTCTGAAGATACCGTGCAACCGTGTCGAGGGTGGCATCTTCAATCCAATGGACTTCGTTGTTTTTAGTAAGATTGTCAATCATGTTTCTGATGCCACTGCCGTAACTGGAACCATCGGGATTGGTGCCGTAAGCTTTACCAAGGAGGGTAAGCCGGGGAAGCTGATAGCCTTTACCACGACATGACGCATACGCGGTAATAAGGTGGTGTACTCCTTTGCGCCGCTCTATTCTTCCGCTATATACCCACTCGGTACCGGATGATTGGTGGTAGTTGGCAACTGGAAGCGGATTGGGAATCACCTCAATGGAATTTATGTTCCAGCGGTGTCGTATCTCGGAAACAATGGCATGCGAGGGTGCGGTAAGCCCGTCGGCGTTAGCGGCAGTAAATTTTTCCAGAAGCGGGAGTACTTTGTAATCACCGAACGGTTCTTTCAGAATATCAAGCTCACGGATCATCTCCCAGGGAGTGTGCATCCGGATGATTAGCTTGCGTGTCAGGTGTCGTGAGATGAAAAGCCCCTCAGCACCGCACTCCGGAGCTTCGATCACATCAAAGCGGGGATACGTTCTGCAGATATTTTTAATGGTACCGGCAACTGCGAGAGCCCAGGATAGGCGAATGAGCGTATGCGGAAACAACCGGGTACACCATTGGCGCAACGGGTATGCGATCCGAGACCGCGGTAAAGGATAGGGACGTGGAGGAATGCGGTATACCGTCACCTTATTTATTACTGTTGCTGATGTCTGGTCGGTAGTGCTGCGGCTGAAAACGGTAACCCGGTGCTCTTTTTTTGCCAGGTATTCAGCAATGTGTCTGGAGTAGGTGCCTATTCCACCAAAACCTGTTTCCGGAGGATATTCGGATGAAATAATACCGATTACCATAGTGTAACTATTTTTCCCGTCCGTTGATGACTGACTGGTAGAATTCAATAGTCGCGGCAATCGAGGTTTCGGAATCAAACTGGGAACGAATTGTTTTGGATGCGGTTTCTCCTAACCGTTTTGCAAGATCACGGTTTTTATAGAGTTGTCGCACCTGTGCCAGAAGAAGATTTGGGTGGTCTGGAGGAAACAGAAGGCCACTTGAACCGTGGGTTACCATTTCACTAATTCCACTTCCTTCTGTCGCGATAACAGGAAGACCGGACGCCATTGCCTCAAGCAGCACATATGAACAGTTTTCAAAAAGAGACGGAAAAAGCAACATCGATGAGCTTGCATATAAAGCACGGAGTTTTTGTGCCGGCAGTGGTCCGGGAAACCAGACCCGGTCACGTTCATAGGGTTCCAGTAGTTGTTCAATCGAACGACGATAGTTGACAGAATTTCCGATTTCCGTTTCACCCGCTATGGTAACCGAAACGTCCGGACCTATGGCGAGAATATCTTTAATGGTGTTAAGGATGATTACCGCACCTTTGCGTTGTTCAAGACGCCCGGAAAAAAGAATGTCGAAACGGTTGTCAGGTCGTTGAATCCAGGGAACTGCGGAAAACTCGGAAAAATTAAATGGATTTCGGATCATACTCAAGGATGTTTCCGGGAGTTGGTACATTGCGCACACCTGACTTTTCAGGGCGTTGCTGGGTACTTTAAATCCGGTGGCATGTCTGATTCCTTTTTGTTCAAACTGATACATTCGATGTCGCGATACCGTGGAATGCACACCATTGAGTTTGTCGACTAATTGTGATGGCGTGTGGAACGTGACGACACAGGGCGGAACGCACTTGACAGGGTAGGCGGCTGCTAATCCTCCGTACTCCGGGATATCGACTATGTCAAGGCCATCGGATTGATGAAGTTTCCGGATACACTGGGCAACTGAACGCGCATGGCCCGCTTCCCATGCAAGTGGTGTTCTGAAGTATCGTTCCAGCAACCGGATGAATGGATTCAAGCTTTTTTTAAATCCGTACCGGTGAAACCTGACCGACAGAGGGAAATGCGCCGGACTGATCGGCGATCGGGTGAAGACGTGAACCGTATGGCCGAGAGTGGAAAGCAAGCGGGCGAGGGTATAGGTGTACGTGGCAATACCACCGTGGTCGGTTCCGGATGGGGAAGGGTATTCGGAGTTTACTATCGCTATTTTCATGGCACTGTATTGGTAAACGGTTTCTGACCTAAAAGTATACCATGATGTGTGCGACGATACCATGATTAACCGTGGTGAGTAAAAAAAAGAAAGCCTTCCGCACTGCGGAAGGCTTTCCAGGTTAATTGTTAAAGAGGTGGCAGTGCCGGATTATTCTTCCCATCCATCTTCTTCAGGAAGATCATCGAGCATCATGTCATCGTCGGGAAGTGGACTCGGTTCTTCCGGCACATCCGCTTTCTTTTCCCGTTTTGTATCCTTTTTATCTTCTTTTTGTGCTGCTTTTGCTTCTTCTTCCTGCAACTGGCGTTGGAGTTCTTCCATCTGCTTGTCGATTTGACCTTCCTTAGACTTCATTTCCTGCACCTGTTTGTTCAACTGTACCTGACCACCGAGTTTCTGTGATTTCGCGAGCGCGTAATCAACATCTTCCTTGATGGATTCAAAGTTACGTGAGAAGAAGGTACTGCGTTCAAAGGAATCAACATACTTCAGAAAATCATCAATATTCGACTTGATTTCTTTCTGGTGGGTGTGCAGACTGTCAATCTGCTTGAGAACATAACCTGATTGACGTGAGGTCCCGAGGTCATAGGCTTTTCGGGCTACCTCAGTGTAACGGTTGCGCAACGAATTGCTTTCGTCCTGACGGGCCATTAGTTCAGCCTGTACGGGAGCCTTATATTCCTCAAGATCTTTTGACGCACCGGCAAGGAGCGTTGCCGCTGCATTATAGTTTTTCTCCATCATGTACGCGTATGCCTGCAATAGTGCACCTTCAGCTTTCATGACGATGTTATCGCTGGTAGACTGAATTTCCGCACCGGCGTTTTTACAATCCGACCACTGGCGCGCTTTGAGGGCGGTCCATCCCAGTCCCAGAAGTGCGTCAACATAAAAGTAGCTTGATTTCGGCACCATACGGAATGCGGTGACCGCTTTCGCGAGGGGGCCTTCCTGTTCAGTGAGTTCCTCGTAAAAGATGTATCCGAGGTATATGTAGGAGCGGTTGACCATCTCTTTCTGTGCATCGGTAGTCACCAGAGCTTGAATACAGTTTTCAAGACTGGATATGGCGCCCTCGTAATTATCGGTGGCGGCATTGCAGATAGCAGCACTGTGCTGTGCAAAAACGAAATCAGGATGCGTTTCCGGGATCAGTTCGAATAGCTGCAGAGCCTTCGAATAGTTTCCCTTTTTCATCTCGGTTTCACCCATGTAGTAGTAACCGTGATATTTGATTGAATCGGGAACTCCAAGGCGATTCAGTTCGTTGAACTGTGCCTCAACGGAGCCGAAGTTACCGTCACGGTAGTAAACACGCATCAATCCAAGGTCCGCAAACGGAACCGCGGCACTGCGCGGGAACATTTCTTTCATTTTGTTATACGCCTCTTCGGCTGTCAGGCGCATGTCCATCTGTTCCTGACAGGACCCGAGGAAGAATCCGACCCAGTCGTTTTTAAAGAAGTCGGGATATTCGATAAACAACTGGCTGAAGATGAAAAACGCATCCCAGTAATTTTCCTGTGCGTACAGGTTGCACGCCTTGATGTACAAATCGTTAGGTTGGAGGTTTGCCAGTTTCGCCATTTTCCGTGCGTAAATTTCTTCGCGATGTTTACCGATGTCCGCCTTGACATAAAGACTGATCCATGATGCAGCAGGTATGGATGACTTATCCTTGCGATCAACATCCTGAGTGCTTATGTACTGCATCAGAAATGTCAGGTCTCTTCCATTGTTAATCATCGGAATGTTAAATCCACCGCCAAAACCAAGGTAGGAAAGAGATCCGTCGGAGAGGCCGATTAAACCGTACAACTTGATCATCCGGAGAATCCATCCACCGACTTTTCCATCCAGCGTCCATTCCATCTTGGTGACCTTATCAAAAAACTCATCGGAACTGGTACCGAGGTCACGGAGACTGAAATCAAATGATGATTCAATCTGGCGTTCCCAATACGTGGAATTGAGGGAACCTCGAAGAACTCGTGGTATCGTAGTATCGAGAGAATCTTTATTCACGATGGAAAGAAAAATTAGGTTATGCATACTGACGCCGAGACTATGTGTTCCAATAGCAGGATGTTGCAGAACACGGTAGGTCAAACCGATATCAGGGCTAATTCCGAAATAATTGTCAACGTAAAATTTTTTGGAAAGGAAATTGACATTGGCGCCAATTGTAAGTCCTGAAATTATGTTATACGACCATGTGGCCATGAAATAATCGGTTTGGTCGGAAATCATGGCTCCGGACGAATCGAAATTACCATCGGTTTTTAATCGTACTTCCCGATAGGGATTGTTGATACCCTGATGCACCCATGATACTCCAACGGACTGGTATAGACCGATAGGGTAAACTGCACCAATATCATAGGTCAGGAATTCACCGAGTACCGAAGTAGCGGTACCACGGATTGTAAGATAATTCTCTTCGTTGATATTAGACGGATTATTAAGAGGTGAATACTGAGAAAAAAGCGTACGCCAACGTTGTGTAAGCAGATATTCTTCCGGAAGTCCGTCGGCGGATACAACTGCAACCTGACCGCATATTACAATTAATGAAAAGGTGATAAATGCTCTCTGAAAGAGAACCCTAAGCAAATTTGACATTTTTATTTCCTTGCAATTAGTAAGTTATGCGTGACCCGAGATCTTCGTTATCCGATCCCTTAGCACTGCAGCACTGAGCTGGATCGGATTTAAAATTCATGCTGGTACGAGGTGCGGTAAATGCGGGATTGAAAGAGAAATTACCATCCGGAATCGGGCGGGGGCTTCTCAGATTACCGTAAAAATTGTTATTGGTAACCTGAATACGTTCCGCTTCGGCAAGATTTTTAAGGCCGAACCGTTCATTGAAAGCTACAACATTGTTTTCCATGATAAACTCTGAGCTTCCGCCCACGGCAATACCATTGTTTGCGTTAAATGCGATCGAATTGTGATTGATCGTGACACTGGTTGACCGGACATCCCATCCCTGAATGCCACTGCCGCGGTTGAATGCGATGATGTTGTCTTCAATTTTCGGCAGATGACGAACGGCGATGATACCGGTTTGCCAGTTCCGGACGATCCTGCAGGAGAGTATCTGGTTACCGGAACCGTTCGAAAATACGCCGATGGTGCCATTACGGATTTCGAAACCGGAAATGGTGGTGTTTTTCCCAAGGGTAACCACGGTACCTCTGCCCCCGCCGTCGATAATCGCTTCAAACATTGATCGTGCCATCAGGGTGACACCCGGAGCTACGAGGATACGTTCATGATAGGTTCCGTTTTCGACCCATACGGTATCTCCAACGCGTGACCGCATCATTGCTTCGGCGATAGTCTTGATTCCCATCGATGGAACCTGGACTGAGGCGGCCGAAGCGGTAGATTGCCACAGCAGACAACAGGTTGTTACTGCAAACAGTACTCTGCATCCACGGTTGACCATATGATTACGCATAAACTACTCCCGCTTTTATAAGTTGAACAGAATGTATCAAGCTCAGTATACCACCCGGGCGCCGATGTTCTGATTATCGGAAGCTCGACCGATACAACGTGAATTTTTATCAAGGGTAAAATTGAGTTTCGGTGCGTTGATGAACAGTGGATTGAAAGCGTAGTTGTCGCTTGGGAGAACATCGGTGAAACGGGCGTTCTGGTAAAAGTTGTTGCTTATCATCTGGATTCTGACAGATTCTTCGGAGGGTTTGATGCCGAATTGGCTGTTATACGCGAGGATATTGTTTTCCAGTACCACACTTGAATTGCCGCCGAGTGAGAGTCCGTGATTTCCGTTATAGGCAATGGTGTTGTGGTTGATGGTTGCCGTTGTGGTACGGACATCCCACCCCTGAATACCCGACCCTTTATTGTAGACAATGATGTTGTCTTCAACTTTAGGAAGATTGCCGACACACATGACACCGGTCTGCTGATTGTTGAGGATTTTGCATTGAGAAATGAGGGTGCCGCCTGCGGTCGTGAATATTCCGATTGTGCCGTTGCGAACTTCAAACCCGGAAATCCCCGAGTTGCTCCCCAGAGTGACTACTGTTCCTTTTCCGCCGCCGTCGATTACAGCTTTGAACAGAGAGCGGGAAACCAGTGAAATATCCTGATTTATATAAATATGCTCTCGATAGATACCGGGATCGACAAGAACGGTATCACCCTGCTTTGCCGACAGAATAGCTGCAGTAATTGTCGGGAAATTTTGTGGTACCTGTAGAGCCACTGCGAGGAGCTGACTGCCGGTACATAACAGTAACGTAAAAAAAAGAATGATTTTTTTATGGGTGCTGTGCATTACCGAAAACTCCATTTCAGTCAGGTGGGGTTTATTCGATTAACTTTGCCCGCCCGTTGAACAGGGTGATTTTACCCTACTAAATTACTTTAGAGCCCTTTTTGACACAATAGTGGCGCAAAAGAATAGATCGGTTCACCGTGGTAGAGTAAATTGGGCCTTCAAAAGGCGGCCGGTAACGAAAATAACCGAAAAAGTGATTTGAAATGAGCATAGACAACATATTTCATAATAATATACGAGAATTTTTCAGTTAACGACTGGAAAAATAAACGGTTAAGCATATAATTATACGATGGGTCGAAATAGCAATTGATATGACACCCTTCACAGAATGAGTAGGTACCTTCCATTTTTCGGGCTGTTGCAATCTCTTTTGCGGGCATACTGCTCCCGGAACTGAGTGGAACACGGATGATCTGATGATGAAAACAGGGGAGCAGACGGTGGTTGTCGGGTGATACGACAATGGTCGAGGTGACCGCTTTGCAAAGCGGGCTTCTGATATGATTTCCCCCATTGTCACGAAGGGTCAGGTGTGCTTTATTGAGGTATACTCCGGATTTTCTGCCGAGTTGTAATGCTTTTCGGTGGGTTTTTGCAGTGGTGGTATCTCTGCCTGACGTATCGAAAACAGGGTCGAGAATGAGCATCAACCGGTGTTTTCTGGCAATGGCGTAGATACACTTCGCATCCTGAATGTTGTAATCGGTATAGGTGTAGAGAAGGTCCGGCACCAGGGCATTCTGAAGGGCGAGCGGGATACTTTCAATTACATGATTAAAAGAGGTACACCCCCGGATCTCATTGTGGAGTTCCGCACTGGCTCCATCAATACTGAAATGAAGCAGATCAATTTTCCCTTGCAATTCGGTTGCCCGATCAGGGAAAAGGATACAATTGGTGGTCACGGAAGTAATAAACCCCAGTTTTTTTGCGGCTGCAAGAAATACCGGCAAGTCGGGATGCAGCAGCGGTTCACCTCCGGTAAAATCAACAAATCGGCACCCGGCTTTGCGGGCGGTAACGAGATTTTCAAGAACGTCCCGGACGTAGGCATCTTTTTTGGGATGTTCCGACCAGATATTGCAGAAACGACAACGGGCATTACACCGGTTGGTTATATAGTAATGTAATAAAACTGGTTTTTTAGGCACTTCAGATACTCCGTTCTTTCCAGCGTAATCGTTTTCCGGAAGCAAATGCACCAATGAGGATTACCGTTTCAAGCAGAATCAACGGATACAGAAGCGGGAAAAGAAGCGGTGAAACGTTTGAGCGATTACGCGTGAACATCACCGTTGCAACCAGCCATGTAATGCAGAAACTGCCAAGGCCGGCCATGGTTGCTGAACGAGGTAAAATTCCCGTCCCAAGGATGCAGGACAAGGAGACATGCAGCAAAAAGAGTATTCCGGAAAGCAGCAGGGTACGATTGCTGGAAAAACCACCCAATGCCCATCGGGACAGTTGACGGACAAAACCGTATATTGTAGCCTG
This sequence comes from Chitinispirillaceae bacterium, assembly GCA_050304135.1. Classification (GTDB taxonomy): domain Bacteria; phylum Fibrobacterota; class Chitinivibrionia; order Chitinivibrionales; family Chitinispirillaceae; genus JAFGNB01. The sequence goes on from JBNLDC010000012.1 coordinate 118,162, forward strand.
CGGCGGGGTCGTTGCCGTCGGATGAAACGGGCTGACCATTCCGGTTGAATGGCCGTACCGGCGAAAACGATGTAACAGGGCCTGATCCTCGGTAATTGAGTAACCGATGCCCTCCTGACCGCCAATGGCGAGGTAGTCACTTTTTCTGATGAGCAGGTTGTTTCCCATACAGGATCCGGGAATATGCAGATAGTGAAACAGTACGGCTATCGAGAAAAGAAATTCAAGTTGCAGCGATTGAAGAAGAGGGAACGGATACCCGGAGTGAGAGATTGTCGTGTGGCCGAACACCAGCGCAACTCTGTCATCAAACACGTCAACGAGGCGATCAAGCCATTCCGGTGAAAGCTTCATGTCGGCATCGGTGAGTGCGATCACTTCATGTGATGCCGCGGCGATTCCTGTTTCAAGTGCCTGCTGTTTACTTGTCAATCGTCGGGTCGGATCAAACCGGCTACTGAGAAGTTGTGCGGCATGTGCCGGATTGTCCGCATATTGTTCCACAATGATTCTTGAATCGTCTTCCGACCCATCATCAATGAATACTGTTTCGACGAGGGCATCGTATCGTAAATGCTTCAGTGAGTCAAGCAGTGTCCCAAGCTGTTTTTCCTCGTTTCGGAAAGGAATAATAATAGAGACCGGCGGACGCCGCTGCGAAGATGTTGTTATTTTTCGCGGTGAAAAAAGGGCCGTTACCAACAAGCATATCTGAAGCGATGCGTATACGATAAAAAATATGGTTATCGGAACGTTGAGCTGGTCGATTAATTGTATAAGTAAGTCATGCATGAGGTGCAATCCATTGTATTCGGTAAACTGCTGCTCTGTGCCGGTTGGTTGAGTTGCCGGTTGAATCCATCCCGGGTTTTTAAGTATACTAAAATCCTTTACGATCCGCCGGTGAAAAATGGTGGCAGGGGGTAGTGATGCTTCGGGGAATCGGTATAGATATAGTCGAGATCACCAGAATCAGAAAATTACTTGATTCATATGGCACCAGTTTCCTGCAAAAGGTTTTTACGGAAGGTGAAATCAGCTACTGCTCGGAAAAAGCTCACCCTGAAATTCATTTTGCAGGGCGCTGGGCGGCCAAAGAAGCTTTTTATAAGGCTCTCCCGGATACGCTGCAGGCGAGTGCCGGCTGGAAATCTATTGCGGTGCTCCCGGGTTCGGGACAGGGAAGACCGGTAATCACCTTACAGACTGATGACTTCAGCGATGCATGTCGTACGGAAGGAATATCCTGCTTTCATCTCTCCATTTCTCACGAACGGATGTATTGTACCGCTGTCGTCGCAATAGAATAAACAATCGGTTCTACACTCAATGATGAATGGTGATGTCGGTACTTGTGGCTGATGCAATTTTAGTACTACTCATGATCTACAGTTTGTTTTAAAGTAGTTGAAATAATGTTTGATGAGTGTGATAGCTCGTAGTAAATACAGACAGGTATCCATAAGGTTTTTTAGAATGAACACTTCGGAGAATAAGCTAAGTAGAAGTTCTGTAAATAGGACACACTCCGAATTAGGTTGAATTTAGCAGAATTTTAGGGTATTTTGTTAGGTATATGTCACTTTCAGGGGAAAATCCGTAATGAAGACCAATTCCAAGTTCGCAGGTGCAGGGTTACTGCTTGCATTTCTTCTGCTCAGTTCGACACTATTATATGCACAGGAGAGTTACGAAGATCCGTATCTTGCTCCGGAAGAAGGGACCTCACAGGACGATCCATTTGCTACCGAAGAACCGGTGGAATCCGAGCCGGTGACACCCCCGGTTTCAGAACAGCCGTCTCCCGTTGAGAGTACACCGGGATATACTACCGGTACTCCTTATACCTCTGCACTTCCAGAAGTAGGCCAACCTCCAGAAGCTGCCTCTGAGGCCGGTTTTCAGAATGCGATTATCGAAGGCGTTCAACTGACTGCCGAAACAGGCTCGGTACCCGATGAAAAACTGGTAACCGGATATTTTATCTTCAGGGATAAGCCTTCGAGTTATTTTTATGAGGTCAAACTCCGTGAAAAAAAACTGATATTTGAATTCAATGATACCAGAGTAGGTTCGTCACCGGTACCAACCGCCTCAGAACCGCCGATTAAAGGGTTTGTGATTGAACAGGGAAAAATCGATGTTAACAAGGCGGTCAAAGGTCTCAGGCCGGAATGGCATGATCTGATCCGTGTGGTTTTTGAACTTGAAGCGGTTCCTGAGGTGCATGTCAATGATGAGTACAGCATTATTTCCTTCAGTTTCAAATGGTCTTCCGATCCGGCAAAACAGAAAAAATATACGGTCAGAGATCAGACTCCCAAGGTGATTCTCTGGTCAACCGCTGGGGTCGGAGGTGTTGCCCTCGGAGCTGTTGCCTATCTGTTGCTGCGTCCTGATGGTGATGAAAAACCACTCACCAAACTGTCGATCGATGATCTGCCGGCACATCAGTTCTGACCGACTGCGCAGTCTTCTTTCCTGATGCTATTGCATCTGTTGCAGAATCGCAGCTGAAACAGGTGCGGGTACCTCAGAAATCACCGATTCGGATCTCATGATAATGGTTAGGTTTTCACGGCGCACAGAACTATTTTTCTGTGGGAGTTCCTCTGTCAAATCAGCGCCGATCGGTGCAGGAAGGCAGCAGGAGGGGTATCCGCAGAAAGGCCGCAACGGTACCTGTCTTCGGCGAATATCAATAGTGTCAATCATCGCGGCTGCATCCATGAGTGCTGTTCTCTGAACCAGTAACAGCAGGTTTGTTTACCGTTGCACAGGAGTTGCTATGGATCCTCATGAACTTGATGCGTTCACTTCGCGGGTACCATTGTTTGCGCATCTGTCCGCAGGTGACCGTCGAGCAATCTGTTCTGCAATGATTCAACGGTCATTCAAGGCTAATGAGATCATCGTTCATGAAGAGGATGATGATCATCAGACCTTTTTCATCATTGTTTCGGGGAGTGTCCATGTGACGGTACTTTCCTCGGAGGGAAAACAGGCGATTCTTGCCACGCTGCGGTCCGGGGAGTTTTTTGGTGAGATGGCGGTACTTGATGGTGAACCCCGCAGTGCTTCGGTTGTTGCTGCGGAACCCTGCAGACTCCTGATGCTCTACCGCAGGCCTTTTTTTGAAATTCTGCAGAAATACCCCAAAATCACCATTGCGATGCTCATAGAAATGTCCTACCGGCTGCGTCGATCCAACCGGCATATCAACACACTTTCGATGATGAGTGTCTACGGTCGCGTAGCGGACGTACTGCTCCAATTGGCGAAAGAGGGCGGGCGCAAGGTGGGAACAATGATTGTTATTGACAAAAGGCCTACTCACCAGGTGATTGCCGAGATGGCCGGAACCAGTCGGGAAACGGTTTCCCGGGTGCTGTCGCAACTGCAGAAAAAACGGTATTTGACCATAGATAGAAAGCGTCTGGTGATTCTGAATGAAGCGAAGCTATACGATTAATATCCCGGTGGGAACCTTCTGGAAGAAACTGGTTCCCGCAATGCTGATACTGGCGGTACTAGGCTCAATCGGGGGAATCATTGTCGTTGACCGGGTGATTATGCCCAATGTTGTCGGGGTGAGTCGTGATGTGGTGACGGTTCCGAAAGTTGCCCGCTTAGCTTTCGAAGAAGCACGTGAAACACTGTTCAAGGTAGGACTGCTGACGGAAATCCGTGGTAGAGAGTATGACGATACCATACCGGAGCAGGCGATTGTCAGTCAGCAGCCCATTGCCGGGGCACGAGTTAAAAAAGGCCGTAAAATCGCGGTGGTCGTCAGCAAAGGTAAAGAGATCGCCATTATTCCCGACGTTCGCAATGTTTCGGAACGACAGGCACGAATTATCATGAAAAAAGCAGGGTTCAGTATCGGATCTATTAAAAAAGTGTACTCCAATGAGCGCCCGGTTGATCTGGTTATCAATGCATTTCCGCAGAGTGGTACTACCACTTCCCGTGAAATCGAGGTGGACCTGTTCGTCTCCAAAGGACCAAGGCCGACACATGCAGAAGTACCGAATCTGGTGGGGGAAAGTCTGAAAAATGCGAAGACGCTCATTGAGGAAAGTGGTTTGAATGTCGGGGCGGTAAGTTATCAGAACAATGCATCACTTGTGCCTGGTACTATTATCTCTCAATCCTCGGCTCCCGGTTCTAAGGTGCCGTTAGAATCCAGGCTCAATCTGGTGGTCTCCGTTATCCGATGAAGAAAGACTTTTCTATCACGGGCTGGTGTTTCGTTCTGAACAGAAGATTCAAAACGCTAACGTGCTATGTAGTGCCGATGCTGCTGTTGCAGAGTGCGTGCACAGTTCCGCAGTTTCCTGTTGTCCGACCATTAGTAGAGCCGTCGAGAAATGTCTATGCCCGTGCGAAAGCGCAGGATCACTTTATTCTCGGCCGGGATTTTGATCGTCGGGGACTGGCGAAACTTGCAGAAAGAGAATACGAACGTGCGCTGCAGCTTGATCCTGAATCCGCAACGCTCAAACAACTGGTGGTTGACAAGTTCATTGAGTCGGGAAAGTTTACTCAGGCGCTTCTGCTGATCAAGGGAAATCGGAAAAATGAGGAATTGAACCGAGATGAAAAGCGGCTGGTTTCGACTATTTATATAAAAATGGAAGAGATCAACCGGGCCGTCGAGGTTCTGGAGAGTATAAGAGATAAAACCGCCGAGGAACTCTTCTCGATCGGTCGGATATACGAGCTGCTCGGGAATACTCGGAAATCACTTGACGCGTACCAGGAATATTTTACGAAAAAACCGGAGGTGTTGGCTATTGGTTTCCGTGTAGCGAAAATGCTGATGCAGCTGAAACGTTATAGCGAAGCTGAAAACCTTCTGGTCAAAATGCAGGAAGACAACGCCGCTCAGGGAGACATTTATACGCTACGTGGAACTATTGCGCTGGCAAGGGGAGACACTACCGCAGCGATCGGGTTGTATGATTCAGCTCTTGCCATTGATTCAACCCACGAGGAAGCGCTCAGAAGCAAAGCTCAGGTATATATCGGCAAAGCGGATTTTCCACCGGCTATCGAGTGCTATGAAAAACTTATACGATCAGAGGTTTACGGCGAGGCGTACGCGCGGACACTCGCCCTGCTGTATTTCTACAACGGGCAATCGGAGGAGTCCGAAAAACTGTTCAAAAAACTGCTCCAGGAAAATATGGATGATTATGAACTGCACTACTATCTTGGCCTGGTATTCGAAGATCGCGGGAAGGTTGATTTCGCAAGGATAGAATTAGAAAAGACGCTGGCACTGGAAGCCTCCCACAAGGAAAGCTGGCGTGAACTGTGCATGTTATTTGTACGGGAAAAGCGTTACGACGATGCAATTGGTATTGCGCGGCGGTATACTGCAGCTTTACCGGAGCTTGCAGCGGCATGGAGAATGAAGGGGTATGTGGAGTCGTTGATGAAACGGTATCCCGATGCAATCGTGGATTTGAAGAAAGCGGTCGACCTTGATACCGCCGATTCCTATGCATGGTTTGAACTGGGAAGTGTCTACGAACGCAACAATCAGTCAGATCGTGCCGTCAAGGCATTCCGGAAGGTGCTTACTCTGCGTCCCGATGACCCCGCAACGCTCAATTATCTTGGATACATGTGGGCCGAAGACAGTGTGCATCTGGACACGGCAAGAACCTACCTGGAGCGTGCACTTGAACAGGAGCCCAACAACGGTGCATTTCTTGACTCCTACGCATGGGTTCTCTACCGGCTCGGAAACTACGACACGGCATATGTCTATCTCGAAAAAGCTGTAGAGCGTATTTACGACGACCCGGTCCTGTATCATCATCTTGGAGATATCCTCATCAAACGGGGAGATCCGGATGGTGCATTACGTGCCTACCACCTTTCGCTTGAGCTCGGCTCGGAAAAGAGCGATGAAATCCGTCGCAAAATTCTTGAACTTGAATTGCTCCAGCAGCGTGAAGGTGCCCAGACTCAATGAAGTTGTCATTTCCGGTTGTTGTAGCTGCCGTTGTTCTGATAGTGAGTAACTGCGCCTCAACCCTAAAGTCTCGTTCAGGTAATGATACTGAAGCTGCAGTTGCGGAAATCCGCCGATACTGCAACGATGATCCTGTTGTCGGATTCGGTACCATCTCTGCGGCAAGTGCCGGCGAAAAAGTGACCGGATCAATCGAGGTACACTATTCCGGCAGGAACTCCTTTAAAATTGTTCTTTATTCTCCTTTCGGTGCCTTGGTCGGCAGTCTGGTTTCCCGGGAGGATTCGATCGTGGTTGATTTCGGTCGGCAGCACAAGGTTATCGCATTTGCCGATACCTTTACTTCAGAAATACTTCCATGGGGAGTTTCATTGCCCGGTATAGAAGCAGTACGCGCAGTTACCGGGCAGATCCTTTATGGCGATTCGCTAACAAACCGTACACCGGAAAAAATAATCACCACCGGTTTCCGTACTATGTATGTCTGGAAAATGGGGGAGTGGACATATAATGCGGCATTTTCCCGCCGGCAAGGTCATTTAAAGTATGTTGAAATTAAAAGGGACAGTGAAAATTCCGAAGAGTACACAATACGTTTTAAATCATTTACCGCATCACGGGCGAGATTCATAACAATGAGTGCGGATGACCGGAATTATTTTTCAATTGAATTTGAACGACTACGTTAAAACTAACGGAACTGAATCTATGAAAATCTGTCGGTTGATACTTTCTGGTCTGGTGGCGGTAACACTAACGACGGTTTCGGTACATGCACAACATTCCGCTGCAGGCAGGGTGAATTATACTCACCTTCTGCTTGATTATGATGCAAGGTCGGTGGGAATGGCCGGAGCCTCCGTTGCTGTTCCCGGAAAGTCGATCGGGGTATTCAGTAATCCTGCTGTAACGGCAACAGTGGAGGGGATGGAAGGGTTCGTCGGGTATCAACTGATACTGGACGGCGTGTGGGGAGCCCCTCTAGGTGTCGCACGTGAATTCCCCGGTATCGGTATCTTCACCGTTGCGTTGCAGGGCGTCACTACCGGGGAGATTGAAGTGATTGAAAAGGGACTTGATACCGAGCCGGTTTATACCGGGCAAACCGTATACGATCAGTACGTCAGTTCGGGGATATCATTCGCACGAACATTTCTTAATGAACAGCTCAGAGCCGGTATTACCTTCAAGGGACTTTATCATCGACTTGCCGGCAATGAGGATCGCTATGCTACAAAAGCCGTTGCACTTGATCTCGGGGTTCAATACCTCCTGCTGAGTGAGCGCCTGGTCGTTGGTGCCGTGGTGCGCAATACCGGGGTTGAACTCTCCGAGTATTCCTATCCACTACCGTTCTTATTTGAGGTGGGTGTGTCCTACGTACCTCGCTATCTCCCTGCCGTTCGTCTGGCGCTTGATGTAAATAAAATCACCGGTGAGTATCTCGGATTTGAACCCGGTCTTGAAATTGAACTGTATCCGCAGGTACTCTCCGCCCGATTAGGGTATTCTTTCAGTAGAAGAGACCTTGTTGAGCAATTTCGGAAACTCTCCGGAAATCAGGACGAAAATTACCTGAAGAGTAACTGGTCTTCTTTCTGTGCGGGAATCGGTATCAGAACAGGGGTGCAGCAGGTAAAGATTCAGGTGGATATCGGTCTTGAATTCAGAGTGTCTTTTCTCCCTCCTTCACCCGTAATCTCTGCGGTGGTTGATTTCTGAAAAAAACCGGATTTCTCGACCTGCCGGCTTCGTCGAAGTGGGTGACCGACTATGGAATGAAACGCATTCGTGGGTGAGAGATAACTATCGCACTTCTCTCGTGGGAATATGCAGGGGTACGAACTTGCTCCTCAGGTAAAAACAATAGTGTCTGCTCCGTTTCCACAGAGCAGACACTGAAAATGTACGAAAAGGGGGGAGGTGCGAAGACCGCTACTTGATGTCTTCAATCAGCTTTTTGAGTCCTGATTTTTCAAAATTAATAAGAATTCTGCTGGGTGTACCGCGATCCTTGCCGACAACAACTCCGGATTCATTCCACGTTGTATGAAGAACAGTCTCGCCGATAAGGAAGTGCTCCTTAGGGGAGTATTCGTGGGGCCCGGTTTCGGGGTCTTCCTTAACCGCCTGTTCGATCAGGTCGGTTCCTGTGTAACAGAATGTTTTAAAACACTTTGAACAAAGATATTCGAATGTTGAATTACGATCAACGGTTCGACCGTTTTCAGCGATACTCCGATCGAGCTGAACCGACGTAACCTTGTCACAAAAACGACAGTACGCTTCAAGGTCTTCGGCCGGTAAAAATGGTGAGGACATGCACTCTTCTCCTCTATGAAACTGCAGAAAAATTACTTTAACCGCACATGAAAAAATATCGGATTCGTAACTTCAAATTTATTACATGGCGATCGTGAAATCAAATAGTTAAAAGATCCATTCGATCTGATTGTTGTATCGCCGGATTTAACCGGGGGTGATTTTTCTTGAAATCATCATCAGTCTTACCTTGGGATCATCACAAATTATTTCCACAGGGAAAAAGATGGCCATTGACTGATTTGTGTAACATGCGGCCTGTTCGTTGTGGTATTTTATACCCGCATCGTCTGGAATCAAAACGGGTTGGAAACGGAAAAACTCAATCGTGCGTATTGTATTTTTAGGATCTGCGGATTTCGGAATCCCTACTCTGGATTTTCTGTATAAAAAACACTCCCTTGCAGGTGTGGTAACCACCCCGCCACGCCGAAGCGGAAGAGGAAGAAAACACACGGATTCCCCGGTGGCCAATCATGCACGAGCCCTGGCTGAGGTACCGGTATTTACCCCTGAGGAGTTGGATGATCCGTTTTTTCTCGGACAACTCGGAGAGCTTGACGCAGATTGTTTTGTTGTGGTTGCCTACCGGTTGCTTCCGCGAGCGGTATTTTCTCTACCTCCTTTCGGGACGATCAATATCCATGCTTCGTTGCTCCCGGCTTACCGGGGACCGGCGCCCATTCACCGGGCGATAGAGGCGGGAGAGGAGGTCACCGGAGTGTCGGTGTTTCGAATTGATGATGGCATTGATACCGGCGAGGTTCTCCGGCAGGCATCTCTTAAGATCGGAGATGAGGAGACAACTCCGGAGTTGTATGGCCGGTTGAGTCAACTCGGCGTCGCAACGCTCGACTATGCATTGCAGGAATTGGAAGAGGGAAAGTGCGTGCCCCGGCGGCAGGACCATACTAAAGCCTGCAGGGCACCCAAACTCAAAAAAAGTGAATCGGTTATCGACTGGAATCTTTCCGCTCGGGAATTGTTCAATAAGATTCGGGCATTTAAACCGTTTCCGGGAACCGCTACACACAGAGGTACTACCCGTCTTGGAATAGAATGGGCTACTCCGGTTGAACAAACAGGACCGGGTTCCCGGGCCTGCGGTACCATTACTTCGGTCACCGCTGAAAACTTTGACGTACAGACCGGGAGTGGACTGCTTCGGATTGTGTCAGTGAAACCTGAAGGAAGAAAAACAATGGCCGTAAGCGACTATCTTCGCGGTACGGAACTCAGAGAGGGAATGAAGTTTAATGAATAGCCGACAGCTGGTTCTGCGGGTAATCACCGCATTCGACAAACGTCCCGGAAATCTCGAACGGATGATGGAGCATGCACTGCACGGGCTTCACATAGATCATCGTGACCGGCGTCTGGTATTTGAAATGGTGTACGGTATTGTCAGGCACCTCGCGACCCTTGACTATATGATCGATACCTACGTGACCGATGAGAACAACCGGAAGGACCATCTGCTCCGCCGACTTCTGCGCATAGGCCTCTATCAGCTGATCTATCTCGACCGGGTTCCCGATCATGCATCGGTTAACGAAACCGTTCTGCTTGCCAAGGCGGATTACCGGGGAAAAGGCCTTGCAGGTACGGTAAACGCTGTATTGCGTAATGTTATCAAGCACAAAAAACAGATTGAACTTCCCGATGCGAAAGCGGACTTCATCCGACGGCTCGAGGTGGAGTTCTCGCATCCGCGGTGGTTGATCGACCGGTGGCTTGCAACCTACGGGCTTGCGCGGACACGCAAACTGCTGGCATTCAATAACGAAAAACCGTCAATCTACCTGCGACGCACGATTCGCGGGATGTCGCGCCAACAGTTCGAGGCTGATGTCCGCATGTTGTGTGATAGTGCCAGTGGCTACCGGGACCTCTATTATCGTCTGAAGAAAGCACTGCTGCCTGAAAATATTCAACTCATCAAACAGGGGTACTGCAATATACAGGCCCCCTCATCGGGGTGGGTGGTGGCAATGCTCGATGTGGACAAGGGAGAACATATTATCGATCTCTGCAGTGCTCCGGGAGGTAAAAGCGTTCTGATGGCGGAACTGGCAGGCGACAGCGGTACCGTATGTTCCTGTGAAGTTAATTACACCCGTTTGCTTAAGGTTGTGGAAACGGCGCAACAGATGCATCTTCGATCCGTATATCCACTAGTGGCCGACAGCAATTCTCCGCCCTTTACCGGCACCTTCGACAAAGTGCTGCTGGATGCACCCTGCAGTGCTACCGGAGTTCTGCACCGGCACCCCGAAGCGCGCTGGATACGGACGATCAAGGATCTTGAACGACTGGTGAAAGTTCAGGAAGCGCTCCTTGATTCATCGGTGCGACTGGTTGACGAAGGTGGGTATATCGTCTATGCGACCTGCTCGGTTGAGCCCGAAGAAAATGAATCGCAGGTTGAGCGGTTTCTGCAACGTCATCCGGAATTTGTGCTTGACCACTGTCCGAATTCCATTCCTCAGCAATTCATTGATGACCACGGGTACTTGAAGATCACGCCGTTTGAACATGGCCAGGACGGAATGTTTGCCGCCCGGTTCCGTTGTATCACGAAACCGGTACGGTTGGAGCATGCTGTTTGACCATTGTGTTCAGAGGGTGTACAATTAGCTTCCTGTTGGAACTGGAATATAAGCCATAATCGGGATACTGAAAAATGACGGCAACACACATACCGGCAAAACGGTTTTTTCTGATCGCTCTTGAAGTGATCGCCGTTGCGGGTATGTTCTGCACACCGCCACCGTTTGAATTTAAACTCACCAATAATTATCGGCGGGAATATTTTTCGGGAAAAGAGCTTTCAGGAGGTACAGTCGGCATCTGTATGCTGCTTTCTGATACCGGAGTGCCACCACCGAAAACGGTTACATCGGCGGTGATCCTGAAAAAAATACGTAACACTCGATCTGATCTGGTGTACTCCGAGCCGGATTCCGTTTTTGACCGGTTGCTGAAACGATCGGATAAGGCTGCGGTAGAGCGGTTCAGGTCACAACTGTTCAAGGGTGATCTGGTTGCTTTGCAGGCCGGCGATTCCCTGTGGCAGGAGGTGGGGAACGACTATCTGCTGGTGATCAGATTGCGTCGTGGAATGCATATCCGGACATTCAATCAGATTATGCGTAAACGGTTTATTGTTGAAGCGGAATTGTGGGACTGCAGGGAGGTCGAAACCGTCTGGCGGGTAATAGTCGATGGTTCCTGTTCGCGACCCGGGTATTCCGACAGTAAGATTCTTATTGAAGCACTCGGATCAATAGCTGCCGCTCTGCCTGCATCGCTGCCGGCGTATGACACCAAGTCGTGGTAAGGACTAAACAGGTGAAAGAGTGCACTGAGCGTCTGGTAAAGGTGGGCTTGTCTCGGGAACCACGCCGGATATTCGACGAAATAGAGTCGGTGACCGCTGCTATGCTGCGTGACGGATGGCAGCTGCAGGATTCCTGTATTGAGGAGGGGTTGGGGTATGCCCATCTGTTCTTTGAACGGACACTTCCTCCTGAAACCGACGGCGAGTAACAAAACAGCCATCTACCGCCGCATGGAAAGGAACTGTTATGGAATACCGGTTTGAAAGCAACAGAACCATTACCATTGTCCATATAACCGGGGATATGGATACGGCGGCAACTACCGCCCAACTCGATGGTGAAATCGGAAACCTGGTTTCCTCCGGACATACGAACATTGTTTTCAACCTGGAAAACACCTCGTACCTCGACAGTGCCGGAATAAGCGTTTTTATTCATTGCCTCTGTGCAGTACAGGAGAAAAAGGGATGGATAGCCATTGTCGCGCAGGATAATCAGGTCCGCAGGGTTCTGGAGATGGTTGGTCTGAACCGTCTAATTACCACCTACGATTCACTTCGTGACTGTCTTGACGCAGGAATGAATGGCGGGGCCGCGTCATCACAACCCACGGCGACCCGTTAGGAAACGGCTGGTGACCATGAGCAGCAGAAAGGGACTTTCCGTACCGGTGGTGGTGGTGAGTGGAATACTGCTCTCGCTCATTTCGCTTCTGGCGATCGTTTCGGTACAGTTTCTTGCCGGACGGTTTTCACCCACAGTGGCCAATACAGAACGCTGTATCCGTAAAGGTAAAATTGACGAGGGATTTGCTCTTGTCGGTAAAATAAAAGCCGGAACCGTGGTGCGGGAGATGCTTCGTGGAAAACTGTATCTTGCCCGCGGGCTGCAGCAGCGCGACGGAGAAAAATGGCGATCGTATGGAGCGGATCCGACCGACTGGCTCAAAGGGCCTGATGCCGACAGTGCGCTTGCCTGTTTCAATGCGGTTCTTGCGATTGAAAAGGACAACGCGACGGCATGGTACTTCAAGGGGGTTGTCTACAAGGAGAAGGGGTGGATGGATCGGGCCGATGATGCATTGCATGAATCCCTCCGTCTCGATCCAGCATCGATTGACGCCTATCTGGCACTCGGTGCGCTGTATGCGCAGATCGATCGTTCTAAAGAGGCGACGGATCTGCTCCTGACTGCGTATGGAATGGCTTCTGATGACCCGCAGGTGGCAAAAAACCTCGCATTTCTTTACCGGTTTCATCGTACTCTTCCCGAATCGGCACAGGTCTGGCTCAACCGGTACCTGAACATCGCACCTCGGGGGGATATCGATATCAATCGGGCGAAAACGGAGTTCGAAGATCTGCTGAGCAGGTATCCGGAATTCCGACCCGAAGAACCGCAACTCTGGAAAAACAGAAGTAGAAAGTTTTTTTTACGAAAATGACCTTTGAGAGTAGTGATCAGACCAACGACCGACCTGGCCGGGAGCGAAAAGTTTTTGTTGCAATGAGTGGGGGGGTCGACTCCTCGGTGGCGGCGTATCTGCTCAAACGCGACGGGTTTACCATTACCGGGGCCACCATGTGTCTCGGTATTCCCGATGAAGAAGGCAGAACCGCCTGCTGTGGTCCTCAGGCCGTACGCGATGCCCGGGAGGTGTGTGACCGTCTTGACATGCCGCATTACGTGCTCGATTTCTCACAACAACTCCACGAAGATGTGGTGAAGGATTTTATCGAGAGTTACGGGAAGGGGCGGACACCGAACCCTTGTGTGCGTTGCAACCGTTATCTTAAATTCACTTCGCTCTACAATTATGCCCGCACCTGCGGTTATGATGCGATCGCGACCGGGCATTATGCGAAAATCGGTACGGTTGACGGTGCTCCGGTTCTTATGCGCCATCACGATCCAAAAAAAGATCAGACTTACTTTCTTTACAGTATTCCGGTTGAAGTACTGGAACATGTCATTTTCCCCCTTGAACATCTGGCGAAGAACGCTGTCCGAGATGTCGCGCGCGAGGCCGGACTTCCCGTTGCCGGGAAAAAGGAGAGCCAGGAGATCTGTTTTATTCCCGATGACGACTACCGGCGTTTCCTTCGTGAACATGGCCTGTCCGATGAACCGGGACCGATGGTTGATACTGCGGGGAAACGGCTCGGAACCCACCGCGGGATCAGCAATTACACCATCGGTCAGCGCAAGGGGCTCGGTATCGCCACTGGATCGCCGCGCTATGTGGTGTCGTTGCGTCGCGATGACAATACCATTGTTCTCGGTGGTAAGGAAGATCTGCTCTGCAGTTCACTTTCCGCACGGGAGGTAAATTTGTTTGTCAAACAGTTGCCGGAAGTCTGTACCGCCAAGGTACGGTATACCCAGAACGATGTCGCCTGCAGTGCAACAATGGAGAACGGCATACTCAGGGTTACCTTTCCAGAACCGGTTGAAGCGATTACTCCCGGTCAGTCGGTGGTACTTTACAATGGTGACGTCGTCCTCGGTGGGGGGATCATTGATGATGATCTCTCATGACCGTACCCGAAATGATTTTCCCGTCATACACCGCTACACACCCGTTATCATTGTATGCCACCGGTAGTTGCCGTCCATCATCATAACGGTACCTGGCTGCTTTTCAATCATCCCGTCGAGGTGGTGACTACATCCGCCATCGGTGAAGTCTCCGGTTGTCTCAGGAGGATTGAAGAGTGTATTGCCAAAGGATTTCATGCCGCGGGATTTATCGGTTACGAGGCCGGGGGAGCATTCGACGCCGCACTCAGAACGTATCCGCCCGACGAGGTCCCGCTCCTCTGGTTCGGCATCTTCAGAGAACCGGTACTCCTGAGCAGACTGCCGGTTCCGGAGAAATGTCCCGAACAGCCGGATTGGTATCCGTCAATTTCCTACGACGAGTACCTTGCCGCGGTACACCGCATCCGTTCCGAAATCGCCGCTGGTTCCACCTATCAGGTTAATTACACGTTCCGGCTTACCAGTCGTTTTTCGTCTGATCCCTGGGAGTATTTCCGTTCGGTAGCAGGGCAACATCCGGCTCCGTATGCGGCATATGTCGATGCCGGACGCTATAAAATCTGTTCATTTTCTCCTGAATTGTTCTTTAAAACCGCCGGCAACATAATGACTCTGCAGCCAATGAAAGGTACCGCACGTCGCGGAGCGGGAGCGAGGGAAGACCGGGAGATCGAAAAACACCTGCAGCAAACGTCGAAAGAACGGGCTGAAAATATCATGATCGTCGATATGATCCGCAACGATATCGGAAAAATCGCACGAAACGGATCGGTGCGGGTAACTGAGTTGTGTGCGATCAGACGGTACCGCACACTCATGCAGATGGTTTCAACGGTAGCGGGGGAGGTGGAGGCACCCCTTTCGGAGCAGTTCGGGGCACTGTTTCCATGTGCTTCGGTAACCGGAGCGCCCAAGATACAGACCTGTTCCATAATACGTGAACTCGAGAATACACCCCGGCATCTGTATTGCGGATCAGTGGGCTGGGCCGGTCCCGGAAGGGAGAGCTGTTTCAATGTTGCCATACGGACGGTTCTGGTTGATACCGCCACTCGGCAGGCCGATTACGGAACGGGCAGTGGAATCGTCTGGGACAGCAGGCCGGAAGCGGAATTCGGTGAATGTCTGCTCAAGACCGCGGTGATCAATCCTGCCGGTGTAAACGAACAGAAAGTAGCCCAGTTACATCGATATCTATCAAAAATGCCGTCGTTTGCATCTGGATATACCGATGAACCCCTTCTGCTAGTCGAGACGATACTCTGGACCGCCGGAAAAGGTTTTTTTCTGCTTGATGAGCATCTGCAACGATTGAAAACAACTGCAGCCGCCTTTTCGATACCGGTTGAAGAAGAGAAGCTACGCCATACCCTGCAGAGTGCCGCCGAGGGATGCACCGGGAAAAGGTCTCGCTTACGTCTGACTGTTGCTGTTGACGGTAGTGCAGATTGTGAGACAACCGAACTACCGGATGCAATGCCGGGAGAAACGCTTGTGATAAGGTTTACCGATGCACCTGTTGAAAGTTCCGACCCCTACCTCTATGTGAAGACCTCCCGCAGGCGGCAATATGCTGCTGCCAGGCAGCGCTTCTGCACCGAGGACGATCTGCTTTTTTTCAACGAGGTGGGGGAACTGACCGAAATGTCGATCGGCAATCTCGTGGTGGAAATGAACGATGGAAAACAATACACCCCGCCGGTTACCTGCGGATTGCTCCCGGGGGTGTTCAGAGCGCTTCTTCTCGCAAACGGCGAGATTACCGAGCGCAAACTCTACAGAGAGGATCTCCTCCTGTCGAAAACGATTTTTCGAATAAATTCGGTGAGAGGCAGGCAACCGTGCCGGATTGTTTCCGACGAATCTGACCTAACCTGAGCGGTTTTTCACACAAAATAGCTCCGCATTCGCACCGGTTGTACATTTCAAAAAATGCTCAATTATCCTGCCGGGTTAACCTGCGCTTTTTTAAAACGTATTACCAGCACGGCCACAGAACTCTTTTCCGCGAAAAACCGCTCAGTTCAGGTCTGAATAAGACTACCCGCCGGGACGAGGTTTCCACAATCGTTTTTATGTATATTGTTGCTTTCCCCAAAAGCTTTCGGGACAGTCGGATGGTGACCGGGGACACCGGCAGCTGTTCCATTCCAACAAGGTGAAACCGGCCGGATTCAACGATGTTCGTTTCACCGGAGGCAGTGAGGAGCTCTTTCATGACGGCACAAGGTAAACGGAGTTGTTCCGTCGCACCATTCGGTGCGTTACCCGACGGACGACAGGTGGAAATCTATTCATTAACAAACGGTAATGGAGCACAGGTTGCCCTGATCACCTATGGCGCATCGGTGGTTTCGATTACGGTACCTGACCGCTCCGGAACGATGGATGACATTGCGCTCGGGTTTGATTCACTCGACGGGTACCTGCTTCCCGGTAATCCTTTTTTCGGTTCAACCATCGGAAGATACGGCAACAGAATCGCACGGGGAAAATTCTCTCTCAACGGTAAAGAGTATGTCCTGGCGGTGAATAACGGCGTCAACCATCTGCACGGTGGTCCCGGAGGGTTCGACAAGGTACTCTGGAGTGCCCGTCCTGTTGATGCTGATGATGCCCAGGTAACGATGACCTATACCAGCCCCGACGGCGAAGAGGGATACCCCGGAACGCTTACGGCAACCGTGCGGTTTGTTTTCACGGATCAGGATGAACTCGAAATCCACTATCATGCGACGACTGATGCGGATACTATTGTCAATCTCACCAATCATACCTATTTCAACCTCAATGGAAAAGGCAGTGTGTTGGAGCATCAGATGCAGATTGATGCTCCTTCCTTCACGCCGATCGATGAAACTTCGATTCCGCTGGGACCGATCCAGAGCGTTGAGGGCACGTCGTTTGATTTTACGACTCCAAAAAAAATCGGAGAACATATCAACCGTACGGATGACCTGCAGATAAAGAACGGTTGCGGGTATGATCATAATTTTGTATTCGCTCCGGGCCCGGGCGATACCCTCCGCACGGTGGCGACGGTATTCTCTCCGGAAAGCGGCAGGAATATGGAAGTCCTGACGACTGAACCCGGGGTGCAGTTTTACAGCGGAAACTTTCTTGATGGTACACTGCCCGGAAAAGGGGGCGCCACGTATGAACAGCGGAGTGGTTTCTGCCTGGAGACACAGCATTTTCCCGATTCTCCCAATCAGCCGGAGTACCCCTCTACGGTTCTCAGACCCGATGAAACCTATACCAGTACAACGGTGTACCGGTTCGGTGTCGGAAACCAGGTTGACGGATAACGCAATCCCGGCACTGCGGAGGATTTTCCTATGCCGTTAGTTTTGCAGCTGATTATTCTCGTCCTGTTTGTTATCGGAGCCTCGTTTTTTGCCGGTTCCGAAACGGGATTTGTTTCATGGAATACTCTTAAAGTCGGGCATCGGGCGGCAAGTGGTGACATCGTCGCCCGATGGGCGCTTTTTCTGCTCAAGCATAAAGACCGTGTGCTCTCAGCACAACTGATCGGCAATAACATCTGTATTGTCGGTGCAACACTGGTATTTGCCTCTCTGGTTGAAACCGTCTGTTACCGTTGTCACTGGAATCCGATGGAGTTGCCGTCGCCGGAGTCATGGTTTTTAACGCCGTTTCTGGCTCTTTTCGGCGAGATGCTTCCCAAATCACTTTACAGGATATATCCGTTCCGACTGACTCTCCGATCAATACCGATTCTTATGGGGGTTTATTTTGTAACCTTCCCGTTTACGTGGGTATTTACATCGGTTACCGGACTTTTTAAAAGAGCTGCTTCAAAAAAAGGTGAGCCTTTCATGACAAAGGTGCGTGAAGAGATGGTACTTGTGGCAATGGAAGGTTCCCGCACCGGTACGCTGTTCCGGTCTGCGGACCGCTTTATTCAGAATGTTCTGGCGATGAACGAGAAAAAACTCCGCGATGTATTTACTGCCTCAAACGGTGCAGATCAAAATGTCGTCGGTAACTGTTTTGATGCCGCACGTACGGTGGGAGAGGTGAAGCGGCATATGGTTGATGGGGAGGGAATACTGATTTCGGATACCGATGATTCCATCGACAGATATATTCCCATGAGTGAACTTGCCGCCATTTCCGATGATGTACGACTCTCTGCCATCGGCAAACCACTACCGCGATTGGATGCAGGCATGAATGTCCCTGCCGCTATCAGATTACTTGATGTTAATCAACCGTTTGTTCTTATTTGCGGTAAAGATGGCGTCGGCCTTGGTGTTATGACGACCCATCGACTGCTCCGGGAAGCATTGCGCGGGAGATAACGGGGTTTATACCTGTTACGGATTAGGTATCGGTTGAGAAACTGCAGCATAGTTGTTGTGTGTATACGTATATTCAAAATAGGATAAAAACTTGCAAAAACAATGCCAGAGGTACAGGAATAAAGATAAAATTGTTAGAATAATCGAATTCCTTTTCAAGGTGTAGAACTGCACAAATACAGTGGTGGGGAAGCCGGCTGTTCAGTGGTTAATTGCAGGTAAAATAAGGTTTTAGTTGTATTTAAGGAAGACATTTTATAGATTAAACGTATATATTTTTAAAAGACGGCAGTTTAAGCGTGTAAAATATGCATTGATTGTCATCATCATTGATGTTACAATAGTATATATGAAAACTATCCTTTCTGATAAACATTGCCGGAATTCCCGAAATGCCTAACAAACGCTGGGGATTCATAGTCGTAACCGCACAGTCAATGTCGCGGGTCAGACAGGTATATGTATCCGGCATACTTCTTGTTCTCCTTTGCGTCGTCTTTGGTATCGGTATTATCGGTATGGCGAAACTGGTTTCGTTTTCGAGTTCATATGCTCATGCCAAGTTTGGTGTATATGAAGCAAAGCGGGAAAACCGCGGGCTGATGATGAAAATCAAATTCCTCAACAAGTTTATTGCGCAGCAAACCGATAAAATCAATCACCTCGTAGCCTTCGAAGATAAAATCCGTCTTCAGTACGGTATGGATCGGATTAGCACCGAGGTGCGTCGGGCCGGCGTAGGTGGTCGTCCATCACGTGAAGATATACTGCTGACCAATCTGCTCGATCCGGTGCTCATGCGTGCGGAGGCAGTGCGTGAGAGCCTGGAAGTCCTTCTGAGAAAAGCGGACCTGCAGGATTCAACGCTTACACGGGTGACCTCCAATGTTGCCAGAATTCATAAAAAATGGTCGCAACGCCCTTCTACATGGCCCGCCAAGGGTAGAATTACCTCATATTTCGGTTATCGATTTCATCCCATAGCAGGCCATATGCTCTTTCATGACGGGCTTGACATTGCGAATAAAGTATGGACACCTATATATGCGACAGCCGACGGCATCGTGAAAACCTCCGGTATGCGAGATTATTACGGGCGACTGGTTTCAATAGATCATCCTGAAAGTGACTGCCGGACATTCTACGGGCATCTACACCAATCGGTTGTGGTAACCGGACAGGTAGTCAAACGGGGTGAGCTCATCGGGTACATGGGAAATACCGGAAGAAGTACCGGGCCGCATGTTCATTATGAAGTTCGGGTTAAAAAAAAGCCGGTAAATCCGCTCAGCTATATTCTTCCTACTGATGCTATTATCGACTGACCGAATTCTTCACGTTTTCCACACTCTCTTGTTTTCTTCAGGTCGTTATGGTACACTCTGGCTATATTCAATTGGCAACCCGGCATCGATGCTGCTGGGTTGATATCACCAACGATGTACAACGACTGGTGGCGGCATCGGGGATTGTTGCCGGTGTTTGTACCGTTACCTCTCTGCACACTACCGCCGGGATGACCATCAACGAAAATGCGGATCCGGATGTCGCAACCGATTTCTTCAACAAACTTTCAGCAATGGTTCCACAGGATCCTTCATTCAGACATTGTGAAGGGAACTCCGACAGCCATATCAAAGGATCGCTGGTCGGATTTCACGTACAGGTCGGTATCGAAAACGCCCGACTCATTCTCGGAACATGGCAATCGATTTACTTTTGTGAATTCGACGGCCCCCGCAGGCGTCGATGCCAGGTGACCATTCTGGGAGAACGTGATGCGAATACCGACATTATGGCATCAGACCGCTCCGGTGACTAAGGTCAATTCCTTTCGTACTACCATTTCCGTAATAATCTTTGTATCAGCCGTAATACTTGGTTACGGTACCCTGCAGTCGGTATCCGCCGACGATTCCATCCGTTACACCGCTGATGTAACCCGTCTGCCGGTAGGTACCGATGTCGCCGCGATGGGCGATATCGGGGTGGCTCTTCCACGCAGGGCGGTATCTGCGGTCTGGAATCCTGCCGCCGCGGCGCTTCTGGGGCAGTATGAGTTCAGTATGGAAGGTGCTGATCTCTACCAGCACCTTTCGCAGCACGGTTGTTTCGCAGGCGCGGTTCCGCTTAAAAACCATTTCGGAGCAGTACTCTCCTATCAACCGTTTTACAGCGGACGTATCAATCTGTATGATACCATTCCCGAGGCGGACGGATTCAACGGTCTTACCGTTCATAAGCCCCGCGGCTTCATGCGCAACTATCATCATCTTGTCAACGTGTCACTCGCCGGGTACTACCCGTTGCAGTTTCCGCGCATTGCCGGAACCGAACTCCCGATACCGATTGATCTTTCGGTTGGGGTCAACATGAAGGTGTATGCACAGACGATGATTCCGGACCGGATGTACCTTGGAATGGGGTACAATGCAGACCTCGGACTGCTGGCACGTATCGGTATTGATTATGATATCACCACGAATCTCCCGCGGCGACAGGTTTGTATCGGGGCCACCTGGCGGGATGTACTTCCCACCAGCGTACTATGGATGAGTAGCGGTGATAAGCAGCTGGAGTACTCACCCGAGCGGTATCGTGAACCGTTCAGCTTCGCCCAGTATTACGGGGTAACCTTTATTGATCAAAGTGGTGCGTTGTTTGCCGACTGGGTTGTAGGGGTCGGATTAACCAGGGAATATGAGGTTTCGTATCATGGAGGTATCGAAGCAACGTTCTGGAAGATGGCCAGTTTCAGAGCAGGGGTTTCAGGAAAGACACCGACTGTGGGTGCAGGGTTCCATTACCGGCGGTTCTTTATTGACTATGCGTTCCGATTTGAGGAAATCGCCTTCTCGGCGGTACGATTGACAATTGGGGTATCTTTACCGGTACTGGGAGTAGCAAGCGGGGAACAGCACTGATCAGAGATGTTTGAATTTCTCGCGTTCACCGTAAAGCTGGACGATGCGTACCGAAAGTCGATCGTCAACTACGGTTACTTCGCCTTTGGCCATCAGTTTTTTACTGATGAATACATCCACCGCTTCACCCGCCATGCGGTTGAGACGTACGATCCCGCCCTTCTTGAGATTGAGCAGTTCGCGGATGGTCATTCTGGTCTGTCCGAGCTGCACCCCGATGGGAACATTGACATCCAGAAGCATGTTGATGCTGTTTGCCATAACAACCGCCTTTAGGTCAATTTTACTATATCATGCTATTCGGGGCAAGGAATTTGTGTACCGCTGCGGGTACAACCGGAATTCCCCGGATGTATTTTTCCGTGATAGATAACAGAAAACAGTATTCTCGAAAGGGATACCGATGATACGTGTCTATGGAATCGCCTCCCGTCTCGTTCCGGTAAGGGAGACATTATCCGAAGTGATAAACCGGTGTATGACCGAGGTACTGGCCTTTCCTGAAAATAAAAAAGCACAGCGTTTTTTTCCGATGGCTCCGGAAAATTTTTATTATCCAGAAGGCAGAACCGATGCCTATACGGTAATCGAGATTTCGCTGATGGCAGGACGTTCCGTTCAGGCAAAGAAAAAACTGCTGCATCTGCTTTTCTCTTCTATTGAAAAAGAGATCGGTATTGCACCAGCAGACGTCGAGATTACGATCTTCGAGTCGGCCCCGGAGAACTGGGGCTTCAGGGGAATGACCGGCGATGAGGCAACCCTTAACTACCGTATCGATGTGTGAGTACCGGGAGGATTTACGGGAATGGAGAATTACCATATGAATGACATCTACACTGGAACAGCAAATTTCTTCGGTGCTACGAATCCACAGGCTCTCGCTGAAACGTACGGTACCCCGCTCTATGTTTACAATGAAACCATTCTGCGCAACCGGTGCAGGGAGCTTACGCGTTTAGTGAACTACAACAATTTTAAAGTGAATTATTCGGCCAAGGCGAATACCAATCTTTCACTTCTGCGTATCATCCACGAGGAAGGGCTGCTGGTGGACGCGATGTCGCCGGGTGAAATTTTCATTGAACTCGGGGCGGGATTCAAGCCGGAGGAGATCCTGTTCATCTGCAATAATGTTTCCGCGGAAGAGATGCGGTACGCAGTCGAGGCGGGGGTGATGGTGAGTGTGGACTCCGTTTCTCAACTGGATCGATTCGGGAGGATGTTCCGGGGAGGAACGGTTGCAATCCGCATTAATCCCGGGGTGGGGGCCGGTCATCACGAAAAGGTGATCACCGGAGGCAAAAATACGAAATTCGGTATCGATCCGCTTTATCTGAATGAATTGAAGCAGACCCTGCTCCGGTACGATCTGCATCTCGCAGGAATCAACCAGCATATCGGATCACTTTTTATGACCCCGGAGACGTATCTGGAAGCTGCGGGGGTGCTTCTCGCTATCGCCGAAGAGTTTCCTGACCTCGAATTTGTCGATTTCGGCGGAGGGTTCGGAGTTCCCTATCATAAAAAGGATGGTGAAGCAAGGCTCGATTTGATAGCGTTGAGCAGTAAACTGCAGCAGCTGATTGATGAGCGTATCGTTGGAACCGGGAGGAATCTTACGGTGAAGATTGAACCGGGACGCTATACTGTGGCGGAGTGCGGTGTGCTCCTCGGAAGTGTATACTCTGTAAAGATAAACGGCGGTAAAAAGTATGTTGGTACCGATATCGGGTTTAACGTTCTTGCCCGTCCGGTACTCTATGATGCCTATCATGAGATCGAAGTGTATGGAAACGCAAACGGTGCGGACGGAGCGGAGGAACCGGTATCGGTAGTGGGAAATATCTGCGAAACCGGAGATATTCTTGCCCGGGAACGCTCACTGCCGAAGATAAACGAAGGTGATCTTCTCGGGATTCTTGACGCCGGTGCCTACGGTATGGTCATGGCTTCCAACTATAACTGCCGCCTGCGACCGGCGGAGGTGCTGATAACCGGTGAGGGCAAGCCGGTACTGATAAGGAAACGGGATGAACTCGATGATTTGATTCGGTATTTTCCCAAGGAACAGGCGGGCTGAGAATGATCCGCGATTTGAAAAAATGTTGGTAATGCAACGGTACTGCGGAAGATTTGGAGTACAGGAGGTAGTGTGCTATTTTATGTTAACGGGCAGATTCCGGAAGGGATTCGTCTTATTAACCGTCTCTGAATTGAAGGCTTACCGTCACCACGACCCGCCTTCACCGTAGCCGGCTTCGCGCAGGCAGGCGGAGGCGGGTCGGGATGACGATACATCCTTTGGTTCTCTTCTCATTTGTGCCGATTATTATGCCATAGTTACTCATATCACCACAGATACCATTGGGGGATGAACCATGAAAAATCGTATGTCTGGACTGCTTTTATCGTTGACGCTGTCGGCACTTGCCGTTATCGGCTGCTCCTCCGCTGCAAAGATGCGCTATCTCAATGAACCGTATGCCGCATCTGAAATCAAAATTCCGCTTGCCGTATCAGAGATTGAATTCGTTGACAACCGTGCAGATACCAGTTCCCGGGCAGTGAATATACCCCGGTATACCAAACTGGGGCAGAAAGATACGGTTCGGCAGGCCCTCCTTGCCGCGCACCGCGCGCTGCTTACCGATCAGATAAAAAAGTGCTTTACCGGTGAAGGTAATCAGGTGAACGTGCAGATAGAGGTGCTACAGGGCAACAAATGCTTTGAGGCGGGAAGAGTCTCTGAAATTGAATTCGTCAATGTCAAAATCGGCTTAACCCTTCTGGATGGGGAGCACACACCCTATTTTCTTAAAAGCAGCGGCGAGGCGATGTACGAAATCAAATCACTTGATGCCAAGGATGAGTTTCTTGAGAAGCTTTATCAGAAAGGGCTCAATGCTGCGTTGCACAAGTGCATTGAAGGAATTTCCGGTACCTTGCAGCAGATGTAGCGATCGCGTTTAAGGCATGGTCCCTGCCTTCTGAACCGCGTATCCCTGGAACAGATTTTCCCGCGAGAAATGGTTCTCTCATGCACAGTCCCTGTTGCAGTAGTGGTCGTCGTACTGCTTTGCTCCGACGGTTATACAGTATTATTTTGCGGTACCCGCGTGTATGTTGATTTCAATGAACTATGATCAGGAGTACTTCAGAAATGCTTGAAACACTTTTCAATCCACGTTCAGTGGCAATTATCGGTGCATCACAGAAGACTCTTTCCATCGGTAATGTGATAACGTCAAACCTTGTAAAATACGGCTATACCGGAGCAGTATATCCCGTCAATCCCAAAGCGGAAGAAATATGCGGACTGCCCTGCTTTCCGTCGGTACGTGAGGTGCCGGGGGAGGTCGATCTCGCTCATATCTGTATTCCCGCACGGTTTACCCTGGATGCCGTGGAGGACTGCGGCAAAAAAGGGGTACAACACCTCATCATAAACAGTGCCGGGTTCCGGGAGACGGGAGCTGCCGGGCGGGAACTTGAAAACAGAGTGGTGGAACGGGCACGTTTTTACGGGATGCGGATTGTCGGTCCCAACTGTCAGGGTATCACGACTGCCGATCCGGCGGTTCGGGCGTACTGCAATTTCACGTTTACCTATCCGCAGGATGGCCATGTTTCGATCGTAGCGCAGAGCGGGGGAGTCGGAGCACTGTTCATGCAGGCGATACACGATCTCGGCATCGGTATGCGGTATTACGCGTCAACGGGGAACACCTGTGATGTGTCCATTCCTGAAATTCTGCGGTTTTACGGTGAGGACGAAAAAACCCGCGCCATTATTCTGTATGCGGAAGGCTTTACCGATCCGGCGCAGTTCATGGACGCGGCACGGGAGGTGGCGGCAAAGAAACCGGTACTGGGGATGCGATCGGGGAGAACGGTTGCCGGTGCGAAGGCTGCGGTATCACATACCGGGGGACTGGCCGGGAGTGGCCGGTCAACGGAGCTGCTGTTCAGGAAAACGGGCATTCTGAGTTTTCATAATGTCGAGGAAATGTGCCAGGCCGCCATGGCGTTTTCCTCGCAGCCGATACCCGGCGGGAACCGGGTCGGTCTTATTACCGATACCGGTGGCCCGGCGGTAATTGCCACCGATGAGTTATGTGATGCCGGACTGGAGATCCCCGTGATTTCCGAAAAAGCAACATCTACCCTCAGGGAGAAACTCTACCCTGAAGCATCGGTGAATAATCCGGTGGATGTGCTCGCAACAGGTACCGCCGAACAGTATCGTGCCGCGCTGGACGTGCTCATGGACGAACCGGGAATTGACAGCGTGTACATCAACTACGTGACGCCGCTCTTTATCGACAACGACCAGGTGGCGCGGGAGATCGCTACGGTAAGCCGGATGCGCAAAAAACCGATCGTCTGCAATTACATGACCGACAAACCGCAGTGGCGGTCAACCACCTCGATCCTCAAGGATGGGGGAGTTCCCTGCTACGACTATCCCGAAACCGCTGCACGTGCACTTGCCGCACTCACCCGTTACGGTGCTCTCAGGGATCGTCCAATGGAAGCCCCGGTACAATTTGATGATGTTGATCGGGCCCGGGCTGCGCAGTTGCTGCAGGAGGTGCGCGAGCAGGGGAAAACGATGCTGTCGCTGCAGGAAGCCTCCCGCCTGCTGGAGTGGTACCGTATTCCGGTTGCTGCGGTACAGACGGTTGCCACAGCAACCGGTGCGGTTGCTGCAGCAGGAGAAACCGGCTATCCGGTGGTGGTCAAGGCACAGTCATCGGCGATCGTGCATAAAACCGAATCAGGAGGGGTGGTGCTCAACTGTACCCATGCCGCCGCGGTGCGTGATGCAGTGGAGACCATGCAGCAGAAAATTGATCAAAACGATCTCCGGTTTACCATTCAACCGTATCTGCCGGGAGGCAGGGAGGTTGTTGTCGGTGCCGTTGAGGAGAAGGGGCTGGGACACCTGGTTATGTTCGGTGCTGGTGGTGTACTGGTAGAACTTCTGGGTGATGTGGCGTTTGAACTGACACCGGTTTCACCGCAGGAAGCCCGCCATATGCTGGAATCGGTTAAATCGTACCCGCTTTTCAAAGGCTTCAGAGGGGCGGCAGGTGTTGATGTACCGCGGATCATTGAGATCATTCAGCGGGTATCGCAGCTGGTGACCGACTTTCCCCTTATACGGGAACTGGATCTCAATCCGATACTTGCATTTGAGAACAAAGTGGTTACGGTTGATGCACGGATCAGTATCGCGAAATAATGCAGGCAAACGGTGTAAGGCTGGCGTGCAGCGCTTTTACCGGTATTTGAGGTTGTGCTGCCGCATCTCCTGATCAAGCAACTGAATGTCCCGGTCCGGCAGAATCTCCTTTTCAATAAAGAACCGGCCGATCCGGCAGTCGTACTTCTCCTGAGCCTTGACCAGTGCTGAAATGACACTGCCCGTCAGCAGGTTGTATTTACGGGCTACCTCTCCGAAACACTCCCCGTTTTTTACATGAACAATAATCCGGGCGAATCCGTCGGCGGTAAGTTTTCCGATCTGCATAGCCATCTGACCGATGAGCGGTCGACGGTTTTTCTGCCATGCCACCGATTCCATCATCTGGTAATAACTTATCATCCCTCGGTAGTACAGGTACGAACTGAGCCGCAACCGACGGGGCGGTGGGGAACCGTTGAAAAAGAGTTTCTTTTTTGCGCTCAGCGAAGCGTAGTTGAACTGAACGGTTTTTCCGAGATCGGGAAGGGGGTAAAGAAATGAGACACCGGGATGTTCCTGAGGTCCGTTGTCTTTATCGAGAGAGAGAAACACCTCAAGGTTATGACCGATTATATATTCGGAGAGCAGGTGATAGTTATTAATATATTCACGTACGAGAGTTTCCGGTGAATCAC
The DNA here is from genome assembly GCA_050304135.1 of Chitinispirillaceae bacterium. GTDB lineage: Bacteria > Fibrobacterota > Chitinivibrionia > Chitinivibrionales > Chitinispirillaceae > JAFGNB01. Next base: position 145,487 of record JBNLDC010000012.1, read on the forward strand.
TCTGCCGGATGAAGTTCTTATCGTGCAGCCGCTTGGCAAGTGCTATCTTGATATCCTCAATCCGCAGGGAGGAAAGAATCCCGTGTGCAAGAAACGGTTGCACCTGGAAGATGTTTCTGCAGGCGGTGACTAGGGAAACGTTATTCATGGGTGTCTGTCGGGGGAATTGTCATCTCAGTGGTGCTGATCTCTGTCGGGTTATTGATTTTTTGTTTAATCATACAGGAAACAACCCGGCGAATCAATTGGTAAATTCATTTACCGGACAACGGGTACGGGAATTAGTTATTTTTATCTGCTACGTCGTACTCACCGAATAACCGGAAAGCCCCATGACTGTTTCTGAGACTTCCAAGAAGAAAAACAGCGCTCCGCTCGAGTTTCCCTATGCTATCGAACCCATGTTCTGGGGCACCGGAGAGATGCTTGTATGGGAATTCGAAAAGATATTGCCCGAAATCGACCGGGAAAAACTGCTGGCAACGGTTTCGTCGTATCCTGATTCGGAGGAATCCGTACCGAAAGAGGAAATAGAGGCCATTATCAGCGATGAATTTCGTATGATAGCCGACAGTTCCGTTCAGGAGGGACCACGGGGATACTACAGTTTTTTTCCTGTTCTCCCGGAAGGAAATTCGGTGGTGATTCTTGATCCTTCCGATTTCCATTCTGAACTGGTAGTGTTATCATTCCACGAGTCCGATACCATTGCGGGGTGGCCAATTGCGGCCTATTTACGAGCGGACGGTGATGTTATGGCTTTTTCCACTTTTGCAACCGGACTTGATTCGACACGAATGTTTTCTGAAAGTGGACGCAACAATACGGTGACAACGGTGTACAATTCGATCAACCGGCATATTCAGGAACTCATCGAAACGCGGATAAACAGTGAAATCCGCCGTGCCATGGGTATTGATACCCTTGTCGGAAAGTCCTTTTCCTTTGGTCGCACTAGTTGTGCCGATGGGAGTTTAACGGCATTGACGGAACTTCTCTGCTGTGAGGAACGTCTTGGAGTGTCGGTATCGGATGGACGTAAAACCACTGAATCAGGTGCTGCACTACGGTACTTTCTACACCATCCCGAACTCTGAAATAGTAGAGATCGGTAAAAATGTTGGAACAAAAATGTAACACGGGTACAAAAATGTATCACCTCAAATTCAGCAACCGTTAAATAATGCATTTATTCAGCATTAATGCTAGATGGTATTGATTTTGCTTGAAATAAACAGTTTGTAATAAACGAAATGTTAACATTTTTAACCAGTTTCAATTTTAGCAGAAAGGTTCTTATGAGCAGTCGTGCTGATGTCACTCAGATGATCGAGCCAGTTTCACTCGTGAAGAATGATCTTCCTGAAGCGGTTTCTTCCTACTACGGAGAGAATACGTTCAGTGATAATACGATGCAGAAAATGGTTTCGGAAAAGACCTACAAGGCTTTCAAAAAATGGCAGGAAGAGGGTGATGTGATTTCCGCAGCCCAGGCTGATGAAATCGCTCAGGCAATTAAAGAGTGGGCGATCGGCAAGGGCGCCACTGCTTATACGCACTGGTTCCAGCCGATGACCGGTCTTACGGCTGAAAAACATGATGCATTCATCTCTTTCGGCAGCTCCGGCAATGTGATCGAGAAGTTCACCGGCAGCAAGCTGATCCAGGGCGAGCCGGATGCCTCTTCTTTTCCATCAGGCGGTATCCGTGCGACGTTTGAGGCTCGTGGATACACCGCATGGGATCCTTCCTCTCCGGCGTTTATCACCGAAGTTGAAAACGGAAAGACACTCTGCATTCCCACGATCTTCGTCTCCTACACCGGAGAAGCCCTCGATAAAAAGCTGCCGCTTCTGCGCAGTGATGTCGCTATCAACAAAGCCGCCACCGAAATGCTCAAACTCTTCGGTCACTCTGATGTGAAGAGCGTGTACTCGACCTGCGGTCCTGAACAGGAATATTTTCTGATCGATGAAGCCTACTACCGGCTGCGCAGCGATCTCGTTCTGACCGGTCGTACACTTACCGGTGCCGAGTCACCGAAAGGACAGCAGCTCGAGGATCAGTACTTTGGTTCCATTAAAGAACGTATGCTCAATTTTATGGCAGATGTCGGTGAAGAGGCCTACCGGCTTGGTATCCCCGTGACCACCCGTCATAATGAAGTTGCCCCGCATCAGTATGAATTCGCACCGATTTTCGAACGGTCGAACCTTGCTGCCGACCACAACCAGCTGCTCATGGACATCATGAAAAAGGTTGCACAGCGGCATCGGCTTGTTTGTCTGCTCCACGAAAAACCGTTCGCAGGTATCAACGGAAGCGGCAAGCATCTCAACTGGTCACTCTCCGACGACAAGGGTAACAACATGCTCAACCCGGGTGAAACGCCTGAAGAGAACCTGTTGTTTCTCACCGTGCTCAGCAGCGTCATCTACGCGGTATACACGCACAGCGACCTGCTTCGTGCATCGGTTGCCTTTGCCGGCAACGAACATCGTCTCGGTGCCAACGAGGCTCCTCCGGCGATCGTGAGCATCTTCCTTGGAGAACAGCTCACGAAAATCATCGAAATGATTGAAAGCGGCAAAATGGTGAAAGCCAAAAAACAGGATCTGATGGATCTTGGTGTGAAACTGCTTCCGCAGTTCCTCAAAGATACCACCGATCGTAACCGTACCTCACCGTTTGCTTTCACCGGTCAGAAGTTCGAATTCCGGGCACTCGGCAGCTCGATCAATATTTCAACCCCGATTGCGGTTATCAATACTATCGTTGCCGACGCCATGCAGATCATCACTGAACGTATCGAAGCCGAGAAAAATTCAGGCGGCGACCTCAATTCTGCAGTGCTCAAGGTACTCCAGGGTATTATCAAGGAGTCCCGTGCGATTCTGTTCGAAGGTAACAACTACTCCGACGAGTGGGTCAAAGAAGCTGAAAAACGCGGTCTTCCCAATATCCCGTCATCGGTGGAGTCCCTTAAGGCGTTTACCAATAAGAAAGCGATTGATCTGTTCGAACGTCAGGGCGTTCTTTCGAAGGTGGAACTCCAGTCACGGTATGTCATCTGGCTTGAGCTCTACGAGAAAGTCATCGACATCGAAGCGAAAACACTTATCGAGATGGCGAAAACACAGATCCTTCCGAATGCCTACGAATACCAGAGTGATCTGGCGAACGGGTTTGAGAGCCTCGGTGATGTTGCCGGTAAACTCAACCTCGAAAACGGGATTCTTGAAGACCGGAAAGAACTGATCGAAAGCATCAGTGCTCATATCTACTACGTTCGCAAGAATGTAAAAGAGATTGAGGAACTGCTGGAAAAGGCGGAGTCGATGGAGCTTGAAGCCAAAACAGCTTTCTTCTTCGAAAAACTCAAGCCGCAGATGGAGCATGTACGCAAACATGTTGACGCACTTGAAACGGTAATGCCCGATGCGTTGTGGCAGCTTCCGAAGTACCGGGAGATGCTGTTTATCGCGTAAGTGCGGCATACTACAGTTATATACAGGTAAGAAGAGACGGCCCGAAAGGGCCGTTTCTATTTAAGGGAAGTCAGGAAGAATGGGAGAGGGGAGAGTTCGGCTCCTCTCTTTTTAGTGGGATGAGTAGTGTGCTTTGTTTTTTTTGGGGGGGCGACCCGGCAAATAGAAAACAAGTTAAAAGTTTTTCTTATTACCTTGAGTTCATTGTGATTCAAGTCAAGACAAATAAGGAACTAAACTACCTAGCTGCATTTCTGTTCCCGGGTGGGTCGCCATCACACTCCTGATATTTATGAGATGTTGAACTGGCGCAGCGGGGTGGAACCGCCAACAGATACGTTTACCTGTATAATCGGTAACTTCATTTCTTCTCGCCGGGTCCCGCCCCGGACTTCCCTGCAATGTTCCCGTAACCGGATGCATTACATCGGGAACTCACCGCAACAGGGTCAGAACTTACCACGATGCGGTCAGAACTCACCACGATGCGGTTAGAACTCACCACGATGCGGTTAGAGTGTGTCAATAATTTTGAGACAGAACTAGCTTATTATTTTCTGTTCGATTCTTCAGTGATTCGTTTGGTTTATTAATCCATACAGCATCAGGTACAGTATCGACTTTTGGTACCCCTTTTACGAATCGCTCCGGGTGCGCCTCTACTGCATCCGCCAGGACACATTGACGATTTTCAATTACCGTTTTCCAGTTTTTAAAATGTACCTGCTCAGGGGTAAGCATTGCTATACCGATATGCCTGTGTTCGGAGTTGTACCATTTAACAAAGCGTCTGCAATGCGCCCGTGCATCATGAATCGATCCAAATTTTTCCGGAAAGTCCGGTCGGTATTTCAGTGTTTTAAATGTTGATTCAGAAAAAGGATTATCATTTGAGACATGCGGACGGGAGTGAGTTTTTCTCACCTGAAGGTCACCGAGCAATCGAGCAACCGAGTTGGACTTCATTGATGAACCACGATCCGCATGTATTGTCAATGTACCGGGAACGATCTCCTGACGCAATACTGATTCCAAAATAAGCTCACATGCCAGTTCTTCACTTTCCCGTTCCGCGATAAGCCATCCAACGATATATCGCGAATAAACATCGATAATTTTATACAGAAGATAGTACTGCCATTTGGCAGGTCCTTTCAGTTTCGTGATATCCCACGACCACAGTTGATTCGGTTTTGTGGCCAGCAGTTCCGGTTTGCTGTAATTACGAGGAGCTCTCTGACGACGCAGTACAGTCTGACCTCTACACGATAAAATGCGGTACATTGTTCGTACTGAGCAATAGTAACGTCCCTCATCAAGCAGGATCGTGTAGACTTCAGCTGGAGCCATGTCTCTGAACCGTTCCGAATTCAGTACGTCAAGGATCACACGTTGTTCTTCATCGGATAACTTACGTGGCGAGTTTCTCTTTACAGGGGCTTTACGGCACTTTCTCTTGGAAGTTATGTCCCGATAATATGAAGCTCTTGGATAACGTAGGGCATCACAGATACGCAGTACCGGCAGTACTGAAAGGTAGAGCTGTATCAATTCGCGCAACTTTATTCTGAAGCTTTGGGTGGCGATTCGTTCAGGATCAATTGCGAGACTTTTTTTTGGAGATCCACCAACAGCTCCGCCTGCTCAAGCTTCTTCTGGGTGGCAGCAAGCTGACGTCTAAGTTTCGCGTTCTCTTTGGCCATGGATTCACGAACATAACCAATGGTGCCTTTCTTGTGGTCACTGAGTGTTCCATCCATCTGCTGGTAATGCCATTTTTTCACAGTACCGTAATAAAGCCCCTCCGAGCGCAGATACTCACCGACCTTACCAGGTGCTTCTTTTTTCAATTCTGCCACTGTACCAAGAACTGAGAGCTTATAGGCCTTGGTAAATCGACGCCTTTTACCAGGAACAACAACTTCCGTGTCTGCGTCAGGAACGGGAACTCCAGTCGGCCTACGGCCTCCTTCCGTTTCTGTTCCTTCCACTTTTAGCTCACCTTCTTTTATCTTCATGTCACTCATCCGGTACTCCAGATCTATACCCTGATTCTAGTTTAACCAAATTACATCTTTTTGTCTCATCAAATATAGACACTCAGGGAACTCACCACGATGCGGTTAGAACTCACCACGATGCGGTTAGAACTCACCACGATGCGGTTAGAACTCACCACGATGCGGTTAGAACTGGTCGCGATGTGGTTAGAACTGGTCGCGATGTGGTTAGAACTGGTCGCGATGTGGTTAGAACTGGTCGCGATGCGGTTAGAACTGGTCGCGATGCGGTTAGAACTGGTCGCGATACGGTTAGAACTGGTCGCGATACGGTTAGAACTGGTCGCGATGTCGTTAGAACTGGTCGCGATGCACCCAAACAAGACCTCGATGCACCCAAACAACACCACGATGCTCTCAAACAAGACCGCGATGCTCCCAAACAAGACCGCGATGCTCCCAAACAAGACCGCGATGCTCTGAAACAAGACCGCGATGCTCCCAGAGTAACTCGCGATGTACCCAGAGTTAGTCGCGATGTACCCAAAGTTACTCGGGATCTATCCAAAGTTACTCGGGATCTATCCAAAGTTACTCGGGATGTACCCAAAGTTACTCGGGATGTACCCAGAGTTACTCGCGATGTACCCAGAGTTACTCGCGATGTACCCAGAGTTACTCGCGATGTACCCAGAGTTACTCGCGATGTACCCAGAGTTACTCGCGATGTACCCAGAGTTACTCGCGATGGTGTTTGAACTATGAAGATGGTCGCAAATACGCGACTGTTGTCGCGAAAATGCGACTGTGTTGGTGGTGAAATTATGTGCGGGAAAATTATGTGAAGTAATGACTATGGCTAAAACAAT
>JBNLDC010000013.1:0-8452 GCA_050304135.1 Chitinispirillaceae bacterium
GTAACTCCGTCATACAATACCTCCTGTAAATAGTTTATGTGTCACACACCATGTGTGGCAGCAATAGGAAATTGTATGACGGATGCTTTTACTATAAAGGATGGTTACTTATGGGCTGCCGCGTAGCGGCTTTGTTCAACAAGTGTTCAAAAGCTCCGGCCTAAACGGCCTCCGGGCTTACGCCACATTTTACCTTACTCCGTGCGGTAAAACGTCTTTTAACACTGGCCCGTTGTAGGTAATAAACCTGCCCCTAAGACAAATACATAAGAACGCCGCCGGAGATGGAAACAGAATTAAATTATTTTTAAGATGATTATACAAATAAAAAGTTTACAGAGAGAATGCTTATGAAACCATGGTTAACTATTGTTACAGTACTAATACTGTTTTTACTTAATAATTGTGGAAATTCCAATCCTTCATCAGATGATCCTGATAAAAAATTAATCCCATCAATAGGTCCAAAAATTATTGGCGATAATATTAGATACACTTCTCTCAAATACACACTTCGAGGTTCAAATAACCTAACCTACGTTTATGTAGATTCCTGGTGTGATGGATCATCACTTAGATTCATTACTGACACCACTAATTTAACCTATAGTGTGCAAGGAGACACATTAACAATGAGAAATTTATTAATGAGTAGTGATCCTATGGTATTTATTCGCAATTCTGAAGGTTCTGATTTTTTAGGTGTTTGGAAACCCTTATATGTCACGGACTTTGATTTTTTTATATATGACAGCTCTTATATAGTTGTGACCGATACAACAATAGAAAATTGGGGCCCAACTAGTGTGTATTTGACACATTTAGATTCCACTTTCCATTTTTGGGAAAGTCTTTTTACAGCAGATCGATTTAATGTTACGCAGGAGACAAGAAGGTTAACTATTTCAGATAAAACAAAAAGCGATGCCATATCACTAACTTTAAGAGATGATTTATTGTTGCAATGGGAAAGCTCAGAACCACTTATTGTTCCTTATAAGGTGCATGGCATCCCAAGCCTTGAGCAACCACAAGAATGTTCAGATGTTTTTGAAGAAACGCCTGATTGGCTTTTAGAATTCATAAGCAGACAATAATAAAACCCATATTCTTTTATACCATTAGTCTATTTAACCAAAAAACATTATACTTTCAGGAATGGTTTAGCAGGAATAATTATAATGTCGCTGGAAACTGGTTTAATTCTTTATTTTTCCCGGCGGCTATAAATTCGAAGACGGTGTAGGTTTACAACCTACAACATATATTGAAGGCCAGTTGTCAATAAGAAAATACAATCCCCTGTCGGTTACTTGTTCTTATTTACAACCTCGACTGTTTCGTCGTAGCACCGATCTTTGAAAAAATAGTTTTACTTTCGTTTACGTACATCCTAAGCATTTCCTGCAAACGATACTTTCTTCATGCCGTCTCGAAATTCAAAAAGGGATTACGGCTATTTCAGTCTTTCAGGTACTGTAAAGTACCGAAAGACCTCCGTTCCAAAGGGACATAATAGTAACAGTGCAATAGCACTGGATACCTACCCCTTAAAGAACGAAAATGACAACCATATATCGGGAATCACGGCATATATCGCGCATACCATTTTGCACATTTTTATTTCGTATGTGGAAATATTGCCCTGGACTCAATAACGAGTCCTCAGAATCAGTACGGTACCCCACGGATCCATTCAAAATGCGCGGCAGGTGTTATCGTGCATCGCACCGGTACTCGGTGAAACGCAACGTCCGGTTGTTGCGGGGATATTCCGCGGGAGCGGCGGCGATGCGGATCGCGTGTTTCACGCATCTCTTCCGGGTAATCGTATCAGGGGTGGCTTTCTTGCCAATACAAGGCAATTGTTGCTCCGCTTTCGCTCCGGGCACATCGCCACTCGCGCCAACCCGTAGGCAGCACCACTGGACACCAACCGCTTAAGGAACGGCAGGAATACCCTTCACCACCAGAGCTGCTGCAAGTGTCCGCTCGCCGGCGTTACCGCCCATGTACCTGTTTCCACGCCCCATTTTTTTTACCCGAAAACTTCAGAAAAACCATTCCGTTACCCGGCTGATACCTTTTAAAAAAAATCAGGAAAAAAGGTCTATATATCATTATATTAACGGAGAAGTATCTGTTGCATTTTGTGGTTATTCCATAAGCAGTTTATTCCACAACTAAAACAATCCGATACTGAAGCCCGGGGAGGTGGCTATCCGGCCACAAGGAATTTGGTATTGTGTTTTTATACACTATTCCTTTAGGAGGTACTGTATGCGCCATGTCCTGATGGCTCTTCTGTTCGCGTTAAGCACAGTAACGCTTCATGCCCAATCGGTTAATTTACGCGGCAAGGTCACCAACAATGCAGGGCAACCTGTTGCTTCTGCGATTGTTACCCTTGTCGGGCAGGATCTTACTGATACTACCGGTGCTGACGGCACCTACGGGATTGCCGCAACCGGCATTGCACAACTGCCGCTGTCAACACCCCGCAACAAACTCATTTCCATGGATAAAGGCGTTTTGACCTTCAGCCTTCCCGCCAAGGCACCGGTCATGGTCGAAATTTTTGATGTACGCGGCACGCTTCTGAAAAGAACCGTTCAGCCTGACGCTCAGGCGGGGTTCTACCGATTCAATGTATCTGAATATGCACATACAGCAAAACTCCTGCTGATTAACGCCACTATCGGCAATGAAGGTTTGACGTTCCGTTATCTGCCGCTCAGTAACGGCAGCTATGTTATGCACGCTTCTGTTGCCCCCGGTACCTACGCAGGTGCCGAACTCGCTAAAATAGCTGCAATTGATGATACCCTGAAAATCACCGCTGAAAACTACAAGGACAAAACCGTCGCAATCACCTCCTATGATCAGGAACTCGATGTCATGCTCGACACGGTCGGCGGCGGCACGGGAGACGCGAAACCCAGTATCGGTTGCGGCAAGGAACCACCTTTGTCGGGACAGAAAAGATTTACCATCAATGTTACTGCTGCGGGAGCAGGAAACCGCGACTACATCCTCCGTCTTCCCGATGACTACGATAAGGATCACCCGTATCCCCTGTTTTTCGCCAATCACTGCATGTCTGGAAGTGCCGACAATGTTGCCAACAGTGAACCCGATACCAGGGCGGAGTATGAATACTTCGGGATATGGAAATTCGCCAACCCGAAAGGTGGAAAGGGAACGACGATTTTCTGCGCTCCCGAGGGTATCGGCGCAGCCTGGGGACAGGGCGCAAAAGACCTCGCTTTCTTCCGGGCGATGATTAAAAAATTCGAAGAAGAACTCTGTATTGATCAGTCGCGTATATTCGCGATGGGATTCAGCATGGGCGGTTCCATGTCCTATGCACTGGCCTGTGCCATGCCCGACACCATGCGGGCGATCGGTATGCTTGCCGGAGGAAGCATGAGCGGCTGTGACGGTTCACACCGTGGACCGGTTCCCATTTTCATTGCACACGGCACATCAGACGGAACCTGCAGATGGCCGGGTTCAGGCTATCCGCAGATACGTGATCTTGCGGACCGGTGCGGATGCGACCCGTTGGACCTTCCCGCGTTGGTCAATCAGAATCCTCCGCGCGATGAGATGCATCCGGTCTGTTTTGAATACAAGAATTGTGATCCGGGAATGCCCTGCAGAGCCTGCATACATAAAGGCATACATACGGGGTCACCTGGAACCGAAGGACAATGGGGAAAGAACAACACCTGGACCGACGATTCAGCGTGGAGTTACTTCAAGCGATTCTACTGAGACCAGACCACCGGTAGGAATCAGTTATAGCGGACGCGACAACAGTCGCGTCCGCCTGCCGAGCGATTCTGCTTTGGAGTCCCATAAACACAAACCCATTCACAATCTGAATCAATACAATCAGCAACAGCGGAACCTGCCATAAAAGTCAGAAGGGGGAGCCTTCACGTTTTTCGCTACAGGCATTGTTCTTTGCACCATTCCCCAAGGAGGCTGTAAATGCACCACAGTAAAGTGCTCACTCTTTTTCTGATACTCGTTTTATCGGTTTACGCACAAACAGTAAACCTGCGCGGTAAGGTGACCAATACGTCCGGGAGTCCGATAGCCAAAGCGGTCGTGACACTTACCGGTCAGGATTTGTCCGATACTACGGGAGCAGACGGGGCTTATGGAATTACCGCAACAGGTATTGCGCAACTGCCGCTACTAACCCCCCGAAACAGGCTTATATCCCTCGATAAGGGAATTCTGAGCTTCAGTCTTCCAGTACCGTCACCGGTGATGATTGAAATTTTTGATGTCCGAGGCATGCTCCTTAAAAGAGAAACGAAACCGAATGCTCAGGCGGGGTTCTACCGTTTCAATGTCGCGGAATACGCACATGCTTCAAAGCTCTTGTTAATAAAAACCGCCATAGGTAACGAGGGATTGACGTTTCGCTACCTGCCGCTCGACAACGGCAAGTTTGCGATGAATTCATCAGTTTTGCGCCGAACGGAACCGGTGAGCGGCCTCGCCAAAGTGGCAGCCGTTGATGACACTCTCAAGATCACCGCCGCAAATTACAAGGAAAAATCAGTTGCAATCACCTCCTACGATCAGGAACTGAATATCACCCTCGATACCATCGGCGGATCCGGAGATGTGATTCCCAGTGTCGGGTGTGGCAAAGAACCGCCATTGTCAGGACAGAAAAGATTTACCATCAATGTACCCGAAGCCAATGCCGGGAACCGCGAGTACATCCTCCGCCTCCCTGAAGATTATGATAAGAATCATCCGTACGCATTGTGGTTCGCGATCCACTGCATGAGCGGAAGTGCCGATAATGTCGCGAACAGCGAACCGGACACACGGGCGGAATATGAATATTTCGGCATCTGGAAATTCGCCAATCCGGCCGGCGGAAAGGGAACCACCATCTTCTGCGCTCCTGAGGGTATCAATGCCGCATGGGGTCAGGGGGCACGGGATCTCGCATTCTTCCGTGCGATGATAAAAAAGTTTGAAGAGGAACTCTGTATCGATCAGTCCCGCATTTTCGCCAACGGTTTCAGCATGGGCGGCTCCATGTCGTATGCCCTCGCATGTGCCATGCCCGATACCATGCGGGCAATTGCCCTGCATGAAGGCGGGGGCATGAGCGGCTGCGACCAGACAAACCGAGGTCCTGTACCTATTTTCATCACTGTCGGTACCGAAGACAACTGGCCGAATATGGGCCCGCCGCAACTTGCCGAGCTCGCGGAGATGGGTGGTTGTGATCGCATGGATATTCCAGCCATGGTAGCCAACGGCACCATAAATCCGCCCGACATCATGCATCCGGTTTGTGTCGACTATAAAAACTGCGATCCGGAGTATCCCTGCAGAGCCTGCATCTTCAAAGGTGGGCACATCGGTTCACCGGGAACCGAAGGACAATGGGGAAAGAACAATACCTGGGCGGATGATTCAACCTGGAGTTTTATGAAGCAGTTCTATTGAGTTCAGATAGATTGTGTTTGAAAAATATTTACGGACGTGACATTTGTCGCGTCCGTGCTGCGTTTAAACTTAATTGTTATAAACAATCAACACATCCAGACCGGATGTCATCCTAAGTGGTACAGATTGTACAATCTTGCTTTATACTATAGTCCGAAGGGGAGGGGGATTTCAGGCAAAAAGGAACCTAGTAATGTTTTACCGCCATTCCTTAAGGAATGGCTTGTATGTGTAACCTACAAATGTTCTCACTTTTGCAGTCAGTGCGCAAACGATAAGTCTACGCGGCAAAGTCTCAAATGCGTCTGGAAGTACAATTTAGTGGTGTATTGCAGGAAAGTTTTTCCGTCACCCCGGCGACTTATAGTGAGTATGTTGAACCAAGGCTGGAATCCAATGGAGTATCGTTGAAACGCACATTTTTGTGCTGGAATGCCACTCTGTTCAATAAACGTAATGTCTCCCGTGCAGAACACTGCTTTTTTTATACCGTTTTCCGGTTTTCATCGGAGTAGCATTATACATTCAATTCTGAGATAGTTAAAATTACTGCGGATTTTAACTATCTTTCGGAACTTCTCAAAGCTGGTACAAGTTATCAAGACAAGCTCCTCCTACCAAATTTAAACTGAAGATGCTTTTACTTTGACTATAACAATTTAATCATAAATGAGATTAAATTCCTCGAAGCATCACTTCGGTTCCATATTACTTTAAATACGTCTATTTTTGCCGTATTTTTGACGGGCCTTAGGGGGCTCTAACCAACCATGCACCACTTACATATTCTTGTCCATGCATATCAGTAATTATACAAAAGTAATTCCCATATCCATTTGTCGAACCAGTAATTGATAAGTTACTAGTCTTTGCACCAGTCCATCCTGTATTATCGTCAGCTATTATTATCTCACTAGCCCATGGAGCAGCTTTATAATGCCATTCATAATCTACAACACAGTTGGTCCTTGATGGATCTACCGAGCAAATAATTTGAGGCGTTACATAGACTAAGGTAGTATCAGTATCGCCAACCGCAGGACTGATTGTAAGATACTCTTCAAACCAATTTGCATAAAGTGTCCGGTCACCAGTGACCACATCGGAAGAAAAATTCCATTTGGTTTCATATTTTTCATCTGTATACCAATCATCGAAAGTATAACATGACCGGGAAGGTTGCGATGGAACAGTTACATGCTCACCATAATTCACATCCTGAGACAGTACCACACTCCCACCATTGGAATTAAAAGTCACTCTGTATTGATTGATTGTCCATTGTGCATACAGTTCTGTATTGGCAGTGATGGTAATGTTATCACCTGGAGCATATCCGGTACCCTTGGAGGTTTTCCACTCTGAGAAGGAATAGCCGGTTTTACTTAAAGTCCCCTTATTAACAACCGTAACACTCGTTCCCCCTACTATCCCAGTCACAGTAGAAGGCGCGCTCCCCCCAGTATTGCCGTTACCATTGTAAGATAAGCTGTAGAGCTCTGAGTAGTTCGCCCTGACGGTCGCGTTCTCACTGTTAAGTGTTACTGTGGTTGCCGGGGACGACGGGCTCGCGATTGTTGCCGTACCGCTGGTTACTGTCCAGTTGAGGAATCGGTAATTGCTGGCAGGGGAAGCTGAAATAGAGGTCGCAGCACCCTGGTTCACCGTCACCGTTCCCGATGGTGTAGTTGTTCCATTACCATCGTTCGTCATGGTCAGTGTATACTGAATTCTTGAAAAATTCGCCGTCACATTCTTCGCCGCATCCATCGTGATCGTGGTCGGATTGGTTGCACCACTCAAATCTCCCGCCCACCCGGTAAAACGATACCCCGTTGCCGGTTTGGCGGTTAATGTAACTTCAGTCAAATAGTCAAATGATGTGCCCGCTGGCGACCTGTTGACCGAACCATTCGTTGCGGTCACCGTTAATATATAGTTCTCTATCGTAAAATTCGCCTGTACCGTCGCATCTCCCGAGGTGAGAGTGACCGTCGTTGTTGCTGAGGAAGGTGTCGCGATAGTCGCGGTTCCACTCGTCACCGTCCAACCGGAAAAACTGTATCCCGTAGCGGGTGTCGCGGAAATATCTGTCGCTGCTCCGTGATTTACCGTTACATCTCCAACCGGATCGGTCGTACCATGACCACCAGTCTCTACCGTAAGGGTATATTCAATGTCCGTAAAATTCGCCTGTACCGTCGCATCTCCCGAGATGAGAGTGACCGTTGTTGTTGCTGAGGAAGGTGTCTCGATAGTCGCGGTTCCACTCGTCACCGTCCAACCGGAAAAACTGTATCCCGTTGCGGGTGTCGCGGAAATATCTGTCGCTGCTCCGTGATTTACCGTTACATCTCCATCCGGATCGGTGGTTCCATTGCCACCATTCTCTACCGTCAGTGTATACTCAATGTTCGTAAAATTCGCCTGTACCGTGGCATCTCCCGAAGTGAGAGTGACCGTCGTTGTTGCTGAGGAAGGTGTCGCGATAGTCGCCGTTCCACTCGTCACCGTCCAACCGGAAAAACTGTATCCCGTTGCGGGTGTCGCGGAAATATCTGTCTCTGCTCCGTGGTTTACCGTCACCTCTCCATCCGGATCGGTGGTTCCATTGCCACCATTCTCTACCGTCAGTGTATACTCAATGTTCATAAAATTCGCCTGTACCGTGGCATCTCCCGAGGTGAGAGTGACCGTCGTTGTTGCTGAGGAAGGTGTCGCGATAGTCGCGGTTCCACTCGTCACCGTCCAACCGGAAAAACTGTATCCCGTTGCGGGTGTCGCGGAAATATCTGTCGCTGCTCCGTGGTTTACCGTCACCTCTCCATCCGGATCGGTCGTACCATTGCCACCACTCCCGACGGTCAACGCATACGTATTGATCGCTAAATTCGCCGTCACACTCTTCGCACCATCCATCGTAACGGTCACCGAATCATCCGTGCCCGAAGCATCGCCCGTCCAA
>JBNLDC010000014.1:0-129705 GCA_050304135.1 Chitinispirillaceae bacterium
CTCATTGAAAAAAAAACGTATGAAATCAGAGAGCCCATAAAAAATCGTATTTCTGTAAACAAATTCAAATGAGAGTTGTTCACGATGTCCTGACACACTTAGGTATCCTAAGATTGTTCACGATGTCCTGAAACTCGCCAGGTAGCAATTAATTATCGGTAATGGTGGTGATAATGAAAAAGGAAGGATAAACAAGCCGATGAAGGGACTCGAACCCCCGACCCGCACATTACGAATGTGCTGCTCTACCAACTGAGCTACATCGGCAAGATTGCAACAAAATACAATGCGGCACGCAAAAAATAAACACCCGGGAAGCTGCTCTCAGTTTTTCGATTTCCACTCCAGTGCCCGCTTCTGAATCGACTTCACCTCGCCGAGCACCTTATCCAGTCTTTTTTTAATTGCGGCTTCATACGTCATTTTCCTGATACTGGAGCATGACTGTAACGCACGATCATACTCACCTTCGGCAAGAAAACACTTTGCCAGATAATAATGATACAGAGTGGTATTGTAGTGGTTGTCAGGCGTCATCTGCTCAACTTTGGCGAGCAGACGTTTAAAAGCGGCGACCGCTTCCCGGTAGCGCTTCAGACCGAACAGAGAGCGGGCTTTTCCCCACAGAAACACCGTTGATTCCGGGTACTGCCGTAAACCGTCTTCGGCAACTGCCAGAGCATCATTGAACTGCTCTTCATTAACCAGAATATCAATAAGATTCACCGCAGTGGCAGAACGCGTATAAATCGCTTCTTTACGAACCTTCTGCAGCAGATCGATACTCTCCTGCCGCTTATCTTCAATGCCGGGCATCCACCAGAGCGCCTTCATCATGGCACTGCGCCAGTAATTGTAACAGCCGATCCCCGAGAGGATATCCGGTATGGCACACCCCTCGTTCTTAAGATCCATCAGCTCCGAGACACCCTTCCAACCGAATCTGAAAGCAGTGATCCACCGCTCGTATCGGGCCTCGTACGTTCCCTTGTACCCGTCGGAACCACCGATAAAAAAGCGTGCCCAGACATCCTTGCTGTTGCGCACCAGCAGTTTTTCACCCCGATCAATAGCCTGATCACAATACCGGTAAAACTCATTCTCCTTTACGTCCGACTGATAGAGTGCCATCCATGAATCAAGGACATACGCCATGCAGAAATAACCGGCAGGGTGTTCCGGAGCCTTTCTTATGAGACGCTTTGCCTCTGCTTCAGCCTGAGGAAAATCTTCCTTGAATACGAAATCAATCGTGGAGATCAAACCCTGGTGGATATCGGGGGGAAGTGCGGGCGGATCGGAAGCTGCGGAAACACAGTACAGAGCGGAAAGGAATAAAATACGAAGACTATTCTGAAGCGACGCCACCGGCAGTGTCATGTACGAAAACATATTCATTACTATATCGGTCCCACATGCGTACGGTTTCTAGATACCGGTATTTCCGTACCACCTTCACCGCCACTTTTTTTAGAAAATAGTACTCGACGATGGCTTTCCTCGAGTACTTCCCCTCGGTATATCGCTTATAAAAAAACAGTTTGTAGTAGGGCTTCTCCAGAAGATTTTCCGCAGTGATACTGTCGGTCAGGGCAGCGAGGTCTCCGGAACAGATGACATCAAGTTTCTTCCGGACCATTTTTTCGTTCTCTCCGGAACATCCGGAAAAAATGCATGCGACGACAGTAAAAATGGCCCAAAACAGTATCGTACCCTGCAGGCATCTTTTAAACGAGCCGCTCATATCCTACCATCCTTCCTGAAAATGTTCAACCTCGTCAGCGGATCAAAAAGGTGTATTACCCTGCCATCGATACATACCGACATTGTTCGCCCGCAGCGCAGTTCATCCTCCCGTGTAACCATGAATCTTATTAACGTCCCACCACTGCTTTTTGCTACAATCAGACTGCGATCGCCAAGATTTTCAACCAGCTCTACAACAACGTCGATATTGGTATCCGTATGACGACGTTGTGCCACATGCTCCACATAATAAATGCTCTGGGGGCGGATTCCCACAACGACCTCGGTATTGTGCATGGTAAGAATCTGCGTGGTCCGATCCTTGTTGAGACGGAGAAAACCGATCGGTGTTTCTATACCGGCATTCTTCCCCTCCACAATGATCTGCCCCCTGAAAAAATTCATGGGCGGACTGCCGATAAATTCTGCGGTAAATACGGTTTCCGGATGATCATACAGCATTTTCGGTGTTTCATACTGTATCAGGTTACCGTGATTGATCAGAGCGATCCGCTCGCTCATGGTCATTGCTTCTATCTGATTGTGTGTAACGTAAATGATCGTTTTTCCCACTTTACGATGAATATTTTTTAACTCCTCAATTGCGGTTTCACGCAGTGCCGCATCAAGATTGCTGAGTGGTTCATCGAGCAGTAGAACATCAGGGTCAAGCACCAGTGCCCGGGCAAGCGCCACCCGCTGTCGCTGCCCTCCGCTCAACTCTCGGGGAAGGCGGTTTTCCAGCCCCTGCAAATGCAGAAGATTGATCACCCAGGTGAGTTTCTGTTCCATCTTGATCGGGATAATTTTTTTCAGTTTAAGTCCGAAGAGAATATTGTTGCGGATGGTCATATGGGGGAAAAGGGCGTAATTCTGAAAGACCATCGCGATATTTCGTTTCTGTGCCGGAAGCCGGTTGTAGGAAACGCCCCCCACCAGAACGTCACCTTCATCGACCCCCTCCAGCCCGGCGATCATTCGCAGCAGTGTCGTTTTTCCGCATCCGGAAGGCCCCAGGAGCGAGACGAACTCCCCGTCCCCCACCGACAGGTTTAATTTGTCAACAGCGAGGTGACTGCCGTATTTTTTTGTAATTGCTTTGAGCACTACCTCAGCCATACGATCCACTCTCTATTCCGGTTCAATGTATCCACAAAGCGTACCATTTATTTTACGGAACCGGAGGTTATTCCCGCCACCATGTACCGTTGCACCAGCATACTGAAAATGATCACCGGAATACTCAGACACACCGATGTTGCAGCCAGCAGATTTTGCGGCTCCGCGTACTTAAGTCCGTTCAGATAGAGTGTTAACGTGAACATTTCCTGTCTACCGAACGTCAGAAAATAAACATAAATGAATTCATCCCACGAAAGGAGAAAGGTATAGATTGCCGCTGCCGCCAGTCCGGGAACCGCAAGCGGGAAGAGAATCTTCATGAACGCTTGAAAACGGTTGGCTCCCATAACCGCTGCCTGATCTTCAAGATCCCGGGGTATCGCCTCAAAAGCCCCGATACCGATAAATATCACATACGGAAGGGCCAGTAACGTATGAGCAAGGATAACACCCCAGTACGTCTGGTGTGCGCCCACCTGGATGAAAAACTCGACAATAGGTATAACCGAGGCAATGTCGGGAAACAGTCGTACCGATATTATTCCAAGCAGAATTATCTTACGCCCCGGAATACGATAGCGTCCCAGCACATACGCGGCAGGTACGCCAAGCAGCATTGCACACGCCACCGTCAGCAGAGCGATCATTAAACTGTTTCCCAGAACAATAAAAAACTGCCGATCCGTAAAGAGGTACCGGTAGACACTTAGCGTCGGATGTTCCGGCCAGAAAGGAATTGGCTTTCCACCGGTATTGATGCTACCGATATCGCTTATTGAATATTTTATCAGAAGATAGACCGGAGCAATGATCATCACCACCGCCAGGCAGATACCCATCATCCAGAGCACCCGTTTGGAAAACCCCATCGGTGAAACCGACCATACCTCTTGATGCCGTTTCATACCACCCCGGTTCCCCGCTTGAGCAGATCCAGCAGTTTGTGCAACACGATGGTAGTAACCACGATACAGGCAACCATTATAATCGCGACCGCCGCGGCAAAATGAGCATTTCCGATATCATTGTAGTAAAAATCAATCAAGGTACCCAGAAAACGATACCGTCCGGCCAATACAAAAGGGAAAATGAACTCTTTCCACATTTCAACCGATCGCAGAAGTACCACAACCGATATCGATGGAATGATAAGAGGAATAATAATCCGGAAAAACCGCTGTCGCAAAGAGGCCCCCATGGTTTTCGCGGCGTCAAGAATTTCAGGATCAATACTGTTGAGTCCCGCGAGCAGAATCAGCATGGAGATCGGCATGTCCCGCCATACTTTTCCGAACAGCGACAATCCCAACGCCGTAACATGCGATGCACGCCAGCTCACCGGGTGCGCCAGCAGCTGCGGAAACGGCGGGTAATTACCGAGAAGAAAATGATTGACATGCCCCCCAGGGTAATCAAAAAGCACATAGACCAGCATTGCCGTCACAAGGGCGGGAAGTGCAAGAGGAATAAGAAAAAAACCGCGGATGATGTTTCGAAGAAAAAAACTGCGATAGAGCAGCAGGGCGAACAGCAGCCCTGCAAAAAGTTCAAGCGGTGTACCGACAATGGTGAAAAGAGTAGTATTACTGAACGCTTCAACAAACTGCCGGTCGGATAGTATCCGGCCGAACGTGGAGAAATCAGGAAAGCTTCCTGCGGTGTCCGAGCTGAGACTGAGTGAAAGCAGATAGATAAAAACTATTATTTGAAAACCAACCAGATAGAGTATGGCCGGTAAAATCGGCCATACTCTTATCAGTACCTCGTGTAAATCCTTTTTTTTTCGCATGCCTGAATCATTCAGGGAATTCATCTCCGAGAATTTTTTTCTGTTTTTCAAGGTAATCACTTGCCAGACGCATTTTAAGTGTCGAGAAATTCATCGGTTCATCATTGGTTTCCTTGTACTCAACGCATAGTGCGTACCATGCATCAATAAGGTTCTGGCTCATTTCAGAATAACCGGCAACCAACGGTACGGTAGTAAGCTCATTGGTCTGTACCTGTCCGACCGACACCTTGAAAATATCGCCTACCCACCCCTGGTCAAACACCTCGGGAAGATTGTTCAGAATATCTTTCCGGACAGGAATCATTCCGAAACGTGAACACTCTTTCGCCTGATTTTCCCGATTGGTTATAAAGCGCGCGAGAGCATATGCCAGTTTTGCATCAGGTGATGTTTTGGGAATACCCCACCACCAGCCACCGGTTGAAATTGAACGGGTTCCCTCAAAGGCCGGCTTGCCATCTTTCGCCAGCTCAAATGACACCGCCTGAGGAACCGTTGCCAGCCCCATATCTTCGTCTTCGGGCAGAAAACTCGGCATCGACGGATCATCCTTCCATCCGTGTACCAGAAATGCATCAATCTGCTGGAAATAGGCGGCAAAAACTTTACCATCTTTAATTCCGTTGTAAATATTGGCACCTTTCCACGGATCTTCCCACATACCCGGATTGTATATGCCATTTTTAACGAAGGCACGTTCCCATACATACATCTCGACCATTTTGTCTTCTGTCAGATTCAGGATGTCATCCGCAGTGGCACCCAGCTGCAGTGCCCGGTC
Organism: Chitinispirillaceae bacterium; assembly: GCA_050304135.1. GTDB lineage: Bacteria > Fibrobacterota > Chitinivibrionia > Chitinivibrionales > Chitinispirillaceae > JAFGNB01. The sequence goes on from JBNLDC010000014.1 coordinate 5,442, forward strand.
AACCAGAAACAGCGCAGTACCGCCGTACCGTGCTCCACGATGCGCCAGACGCCCCATTTTGACACCATTGTACTCCTCGTTCGCCCAGATTGATCCAACAGTATACAGATCGTAAAAATCCCACTTTGACGGATCACTCTCCAGCTCATAGCCTACCGGAAGTCCGTAACCGTTCTGACCCTTCAGTTCTGCATTAATCCGTTCACGATGATCCTTGAATTTTGCAACCGCTTCGGCCACTTTCGACTTACGGTAAAAAAGAACCCGTGTTTCAAGCTTACGGGGGATATAGTATGGCTTCCCCTCAAAAAATCCCAACCCGCTTGCCAGCTGATGGTACTCGGCAATATCCTGGAGAACCTGATTTGAATCCATAACCGAATAAAGATCCTGTACCATCCCGTTTTTAACCAATGTTCTGGTCATTTCAAAGGGTGTTTTTACCAGAGCAATCGACGGTTTCTTTTTTGAACTCTCCAGTTTCAGTATCCGTTCAATATCCCACTCGCTATTGAAGGTAGCGATATTGACTTTACAATTGTTCTCTTTCTCAAAAACCGGAAGGATCTGTTCTCTCAGAAAACGCTCCTGTGCCGGCATCATCCGAATAAGAACCGAAATCTCCTTCGGTGAGGATTTGCTGCATCCAACCATGTAAATCCCGACAGCCATCATGACCGCATAAAAAAACATCTGTTTCAGTTTCATCCGACCTACTCCTTTCAAAAAAGGCAGTTCAACCATTTTTCTATTAATTTTCATTGTATAACGATACTTCCTCATCTAAAAAGCTACATCACGACAACGTCGATGTAAAGACGATCTATTAAAAAGAGCGACAATAATCCCTTTCAACAGATCTCATGAAAATACCCCCTGCGGTTTTACAGTAGAGTACCCCCCCTCCGCAGAGAACCGATTCCGATAAACAAGGATAGCCTCGTAACCACTATTCAATCTCAACGCCATCTTTTACCAGTCGCTGACTGAGTGTCTCGAGAAAATTGAATGCTATTTCAGGCACTTCCTTCACGAGTCGCTTGATATCCGCACCTTTGATGATATACACCTCTGAATATTCATCGGCGATCGCCGATGCCCCACGCACCGCTTTGGAGAAAAGGCCGATCTCCCCGTAGGTTTCCCCGGCTCCAACACGGGATATAATTTCTACAACGCTGTTTTTTCTTGTCTCTATCCTCATTGATCCGGATTTGACAATATACATTTGATCGGATACTCTCCCCTGCATTGAAATCATCTCTTCCTTATGAAACACCACGAGCCTGGCAATCTCTACCAGATGCAGAAGCTTATCTGCTCCGATACCGTTAAAAAGACGCATTCCCTTGAACAGCAACACGCCTTCAAGAAGCAGAAACGCTTTTCCACGTCGAGTTCTGCCATCATGCGCGAATTCAATAAGATCAGTTGCCGCCGATGCCACCAGATCGTTTTTATTGTAAGAAAGCATTCGCAATACTCCTATGATCTCCGGATTGCTCCGGTATTCAATATTATTTTTTTCAATCGTGTATAAGGTACTCAATACGATCAACCTGTTTTCCGATCTCAGAAACCAGGCGAAAACATCGTTTACTGCATTATCGTTAAAATGAAAATAGCCTTTCCCCAACCGTGCCAGATTTTCCCAGCTTTCCATTTTAAGCAGTCCAACCACAAGCGTTCCCACTTTTTCCTGCCCAACCGATTCAAAAACTTCAACCAGTTCCTCACGTCTTGTCTGATTGTAAATGTCCAGCTCCGCAAAACGCCAGTTGTGCTCTCCCTTCGAATCAATAAGGAGCACTGCAGCCAGTGCCCATTCACATATCCGCGACTGTCTCTCACGAATAGCCGTTTCAAGGACCTCCCATCGTACCCCTGAAATTTTAGCGTTATTTCTGCACCGGGAGAATACCAGAGCTTCCCTGTATACCGACTCCAGCTCTGCGGTAATCCAATCACTAAGGACTTGTACCGTTTGTAACGGCAGTTTCATTCGAGTATCAGTTTGACGCCGGATATCAACTAAACGGATAAGGCACCGCACCATTTCAAAACACATTCGCCTGCTGTGCACGGCAGACAAAAAGCTTATCAGAGTTCCCATTAACGGAGTACCGATACGATCGATAGTTTGCCCGGTAATGGATATATGTTTTCTTGATAGCGTATCAACCGCTTTGAGTGTCTGTAACCGCACTGTTTCGGTACCGCTTTTAAGCAGTACATCAACTGATTTGCTGAAAACCTGAAGTGATGCGGTAGTCAGATTTGCAGAGAGTATCGATTCCCACCCCTCCGTTTTCAATGTTCCAGCCAGATAAATGCCGGCTGATTTTCTTCCCGTATCACTGCTGTCAAGCAGGCTTTTCAGAAAATTCTGCACTGAACACTGTTCGGGGATTGAACCGTTTATCCATAAAAACCGGGCCGCCTCAATTTGAATGCGTTGATTATTTTCAAAAAGCAGCGGTCCTATTCGAGGTGTTAAATGCCGTTTCCAGTTGCAATGCATGCTGTTTAATGCTCCGATTGCATTGGCCCGAATCCGCGTATCATTTTCCTCAAGAAGTTGCTCGATAAACGGCCGCGAGGTATATCCGTAAAATCCTTCCATTGAACTGGCGATTAATTCCCGGATACTCGATTCAGGCTCCCTAGCATACATTCGAACCATCGTCTCAAATGATTGGGCAGTGCCTGTCTGACGCATAAGATGTACTGCAACTTTCCGTAAATCTGTCTCTTCGGCAACTGCATACCGATTTATAAGTGCATACAACCGTTCATCCTCCCTCTGTCCAGCCTCTTCGATAAGTTCTTCAATCCCGGGAGAAGTACGGGACTCACTCATCATTGTTGCCCGATACACTTTTCTGATGTTGTACACCAGTAGCAATAATACTATTCCACACAGCACAACCAGCAACGCGAGAGGAACAGTTGCCGTTATCCCAGCAATCAGGGCAATACCGCTTGAAAGTATGGCCAATGGTTTGACGATTCCTTCCAGAAAAGTTTTTGTACGCCCTCGCCGCTCCTTTACAATCGCAGCGAAAAACAGCTGATACAACGGGGCGAACGTAATTTCAAAGAAGATATACCTGAAAAACTGCACCGTAATAAATAGAACGAATTGCACTTTCGGAGCACGGAGCAATCCGGCGGTGAGTAAAATGATTCCGCCGAGAAGCAGCATTAACGGTAAGCCATACAACACGCGGGTAAATCCGAGTCGCGCAATAACCGGTGGGAGCGCGAATCGCAGTAAAACAATAGTCAAAGCAGCATGACCGATATAAAATGAAAACTGAAATGATGCGACATTTTCTGCAGTGGAAAACCATTCATAACAACGCTTCCAGAATAAAAAATCAACACAGAAAACGGCAATGAACGTCAGGAAATAGAACAATGCCATGATCCGTACAAGGCGAATTTCCAGAAGATCACCTATGCCGAACACCGTTTTTCTTGCCAGTGGAATATCTTCAACCGGTCGTAATCTTTTTGTATACTTTGCTCCCAGTTTACGCGCAAATACCCATGCACCTATGTATACAAAGATCCATAGCACGATTATTATTCGTATTGAGACAACGGCGAGAAGAAGCCGTGCGATGATAACACCTGCCAGCGATCCGGTAAAACCCCATGCTGCAATGACCGGAAACTTTCTTTTCGCTTCCTGAATGGTATAAATGTCATTGAGAAAAGTCCAAAATGTCAGAAAAAGTATTGTTTTGGAAAGATAGGCTACCGGATAGAGAATAGTAAGCACACTATTGGCAACTATCTGGTACCGGTAAAATACCTGATAGATAAAAAGTATCAATGTTAATAGTATAAACGTCCCCTGCAACAACCAGCCAAGAAGCCGTCCTCGGTCAACGCGGTCTATATGGCGCGAAAACAGGGGTGGAATGAGAAGTAAAATAACAGCATTGACAAGATATAATTTCCCGACAACGGCAGGACCTAGTCTGGTGATTACCATTGAAAGAGCAAGCGTTTCTCCAACCACTGCGCCACAAAAGAGAAATACCAGTAGATTCTCTATCGATATAACCCTTTCAAACCGGGGAATTTTCATTGTACGGAAAGTCATTGTTTTGATACGAAACTGCTCATTCAAATCAGTACTGTTTTTTTCTGAAAACGACCGTTTTCAGTACACATTTTTCTACTTGCTCACTGTAAACATGCATTTATATTACCCAAAAATAGTGTTGTCGTTTGTTGATATCAAATTCTACTATCGCACGACCTTATCCAGGGCTGCCAAACGGCGCCTTTTTAATCTTCATTTTTTCTTATCAAAAACAAAAATGGCTGCCGGTAATTCCGGCAGCCTTTTTTTTCTCTATCTGTGAAAACTATCGTTCAAAAACTGTAGGTAGCACTCACTCTGTTAAACAGATATTTCTGTGCACCACTACTGATCAGGTTAGAGAACGTATACGGAAATATTTCACTCGCAACGACATCTATCCTGAGACGGTTTTCAATATTAATTCCAAATCCCAGACCTACAAGATCATTATCCGTTTCATCGAAAGATGGATTTTCTGCAAGCCTTGTATCATTCGTGCCACTACTCTTAACCATCAGACTTTTCTGTCCGCCAACCCGTATGACAAACCAGTCCCAGAGAATATTTCTTTCAATTCCGAAGCTCACGCGTCCTCCAACATCCTGCTGCGATTCACTTGCGTCCGAATCCATTTGCCCATAAAGAAATTCCAGCCCAGCCCAGAAAAATCCTTTATCAATATTCAGATTAAGACCGAGCCCTGCAGCAACATCCACTTTCAACAAATTATCCTTGTCGATATTTAAGACATCGATTCGTGCTCGTGGAACAAAATCACCATTGATTCCCGCCAAGGCCGAAAAAAGTCTTATTTCAAATCTTCCGAAATAATCACTTTCAGCCATAACCCTGTTAGCATCAACTGCAGTAATAGATCCACCACCGAGGGATATTTCAAGATCCATTGTTTTTGCAACGGGCCAGTTGACGCCAAGGTTCCCTTTATAGACTTTGGTTTCATACCGTTCACTGTCTATTTCTTTATCCTGAACGGCAATGTATGTTCCAGCTCCCAGCATTACACCATTCTGCAGTACATATCCCAGCATCAGGTCAAATTTCCCGAGGGGTTTTTCCAATGTTGAGGAATCAGGATATCCACCGATGAAATTTGAATTACCTGGTGTAACATAATCTAAAACTTCATCGTATCTGTTGCACATTGCACCGAGTGACAGCATCGGATACTGTCCACCGGCTTCAGTTTCCTCGTTCATGGAATAAGAAACAATAACACCGAAGAACGGGTCCATTAACTGCGGATTGGTGTCATTTGCCACAAATTTTCCATACGATCCGTAAACCATATTAGGATATATGCTTAAATTTGCCGGATTTCTAAAGACGCTTACCTCATCCATGAAAAAAGCGTCATGTTTACCCATTGAAACCACTCGAGCATCAGTGGCATAACTCTCCAAAAAACAACCCGCAGCCAGAATGAAAATCATTGTTTTTTTCATTGCGGACCCTCCGTGTTAAAAGGCATTAATTGTTTCAATATAGTCTTAAATGATAGAGAGATGTGCCCTTTCAGACACATCCCCTACATCTAACTTATTGTAAATTAATAGTATCTTACCATTCACAGAATTGGAATGCAAGTTTTTTTTGAAGATTATTGCGAGAAAACAAACGGATATACTACTTCTGTCACATCACCTGGTTTATCAATTTTTTCAAAGACCCAGTGACGTATTTTTCCTATAACAGTTGTTTCAAGTTCTGAATCGGACATTGTCGATTCAACAACCTTACAGAAAATTACTTTACCAAATTCATCAATCGCGAATTTGACGGTTATTTTTCCTTTTAATCCGGGTTTTTCACGTAACCTTTTATTGTAGGCATAACGAAGAGCTGCAAGGTTCTGCATTACTACCCGCATGATACTTGCCTTACTTCTTCCACCGGTAAGAGCGCCTCCCTTAGTGAACTTTGGAGCAGAGATTTTGAGAGATCCTCTCTTTTTAAGATTCAGACCACCACCTCCATCACCCCCCATAAGACCACCAATCAGATCATCAATGCCACCGGAACCGCTACCACCAAAACCGCTACCATATCCTGCACCGTAGCCGATTCCGGCAACACCTTTACGTCCGACACCTCCGCTTCCTCCGGCTTTCAATCCTCCGACGCCCTGAAGAATAGCATCAATATCTGTTGCGAATCCGCCTTTACCGAAGATATCCGCGGAAGCAACTGACTTCCCTTTTATCTGTCCGGATATAATTCCAAGAACACCTTTATGGGTTACACGGGCCCGCGGATCTCCACCGCCACCCGTCATACCACCCTTGCCCTTGCTCTTTGATGGTTTAAGCTTTTTCTTATCGTTGAGTTTTTCCTCTTCCTTTTTCTTTTCTTCCTCTTTCTGCTTCTGCAGCGTCGCAGGTAGCTCATCTTTAACTAGTTTCGCCACTCGCTCTTCAGGAATTTTTTCAAAGAAGTCGGTTGCAACTGCAACAATCTCTCTGGTACTGAGATACATACCGGTAATAAGCGCTAGTATCAGACAGATGATTTCAATGTATTTAAGACGATTATCACCTTCGAATTTGAAAATATCTCCACGTTCACGTACACGCTGAGAATATTCTTCGTCGGTGAGGACTCGTCCATCGACATCGTCATCGTCTTCGTCATCATCCACGCTCCCACTTCCGGCAGAACGAACTTTTGATTGAACCGGTGCCGCGGCGGCTGCTGGTGCACCTGCGACAGCAACTCCGAGAGACACTAATTCGATCTCTGCACCGACAGCCTCAAATTGGCTTTTCAAGCGCATTGCTTCAGCCTGATCGGCTTCCTTCCGGATGCATACCGGTTTCTGGGTAATAACTCCATAAACAACCTCTGGAGTACTTCCCGACCACCGTGCGATCTCTTCAGCAATCCTTGATGCCCTTTGCGGGTCAGTGCATTTCCGGATTAATACTTTATATTTCACAGTTACTGTTCCCTTTCCATGACTGCAAAATTCATCGTATTATATCCCACTTTACCACAGGTATTCATTACTTTGAACAGAACATCAAAATCCATGTTCTTGTCTACCTGTATTACGATCTTTCCCTGCACGGCGTTGAGAGCTCCTAAGCGAACCATCTCTTCTTCCTGAGCAAGACAGGAACGTAATTTTTCTTCAACTTTCCCGATAACCGGATCAGGATCGTCGAAAGGGATTTTTCTGACGTCTTCAGTCGGAACCAATGGTAAGTTATCCACCAGAACCATATCGTTTGTTACTGCCAGCTGTAGATTAACCTCAGTTGGTTTTTTCTTCGAATCTGAATTCGGAAGCACAAGGTTATCGGCATTAGTCATAATACTTCCCTCTGCCGAAAAACTCTTAAGCAGAAAAACGAGGATTATGGTGAACATGTCCATCATGGAAGTAATCTGCAAGGGGATGTCTTTTTTTGGCTTTTGAAATCTACCTCTTGCCACAGCCATATCAACTCCTCAACTTTGCAATTGAAATATTGGGATATTCAGCCTCTCTGGCTTTATCCATGATCTGAACGATTTTATCATAAATGACATAGTTCTCTGCAGCAATGATGATATCCTCACCATCTTCCGCATCGCGATACCGTTCTTTGATTTTCATCAGACGATTCTGCAGCTCATCGTATGCACTTAATTCCTTTTGGGTAAATTCCGCAGGACTGCTTACGATAATCATCCTTCGTGGATTTGTCAGTGCAAACACCGTATCACCGGGATTGACCGACTCCAGTGGCTGACCTTCTGCATTCGTGAGCAATTCATTGTATTTCGTATAAAGCCTTTTCAGTATATTTCGGTTTTCATCACAGGCATAGAGGTTTATGTCAAACCTCTCATAAATGGTCATTTCACGACCGGTGTTCGGATGTTTAACCGTTTCTCCAGGTTTATACTCAACAGTGAACTCAGTCTGATCGTCTTTAGCAATATACTTATGATATTCACGATAATAGATACTCGGCATAAACCCGCCTTTAGCACCCAGCGTTACCACAGAATCGGTAATAATTGCCGTCAGAAGCAGCTTGTTGCTTTTATCTTCAGTCGGAGCCGATTTTACCGTGGTCTTTGTTTGTGAACCCCGCTGTTCAGGGAGTTTAATGTCGATTACCGCTACTTTCGCGAATTCGGCAGACAACAGGAGCATCGGAATGAGCACCACCATGAGATTCATGAATGGTTTCAGATCCATCTCCTGCGTAACCTGATTTGATTTGCGCAGTTTTCTGTTTGCCATAGTTTAGAGACCTTTCATATTGGGCAAACGATTATTCTTCGACCAGATTAATGAGCTTTGCTGTTTTTTCGTCCATTTCTTCAACAACTTTGTCGGCTCTTCCTGCAATAACTCCGTGGATAAGAAGAGTACCGATAGCCCAGATAAGTCCGAATAGTGTAGTTGACATAGCAACGGAAATACCGGTTGCGAGGGCCTGTCCACGCTGTGCCGCAGGTACGTTTGCAATAGCGTCAAAAGCAATCATCAGACCGTAAATAGTTCCGAGCAGTCCGAGAAGTGTGGCAAGGTTGGCAAGTGTCGGCAGAAAAGTAATATTACGAGTGATTTTCGGTGTTTCCGTAAGAAAAACTTCATCAACCTGTTTCTGTACCATTTTGGAACCTTTACCGCGAGTCGTAAGAACTGCAGTTACGCCTTTCGCAAGCGGTGTGCTCATTGATGATGCATACTTAATAGCTTTTTCATAGTCACCGGATTTCAGATACTTTGATATCCCCGCCATGAACGTCGCGCTGTTGGTACCGCACTTGAAAAACAGGTACCAGACTCTTTCGATGATCATCCCGATACACCCGAATCCAACCAGAAGAATTCCCCACATAGCCCAGCTACCAGGTGAGACGAAACCATCAACGATGAATTTGAACAGCATTGCGAACTGACCCATTCTAAACTCCTTTCAAGAGATTAAACGCATGAATATTTTAAAACGTTACAAGTTTATTCAGATGAAAAAAGATACTCCTTTCGCCCGGTTTCTCATATTTATTGGCATATATAATATACTCACATTTTTTCATTAAGCTCTTTAATCTTTTCCTCTTCCATAACAATATTCCGCTGGGCTTCCATCTCGATCCGGTTGAGCTGCTTAATCTTGTCTTGAACACTTATCGCCATGTTCATGATATTCTGAATACGCGTCATACTGCGTTCGAATGCAGGGTCACCCTTTTGTCCGGCTTGCGCCACACCACCCTGCTCATCTCCATCAGTTGTTGGAGAATCGTTGGGTGTTTCAGCCGGTACCCATTCCGGAACCGTGACCGTAAGCATGGTTGAGTTCGGATTGATCTCTGAAATTCTGTCTTTCATTTTTGCAACCCACTCATTCTGTCCCAGCTTGAGTTCTGCTGCCGCCTTTACACCTTCTTCATACTTTGGTAAGGCAGCATCCATTGACTGGAGTCGTTTTTCTTCAAGCAATTCCTTATACGCCTGCACCTCTTCAGGAGAAAGACCACGTGGAATCGGTGCACTGGAGAATTCTATTCCGACCCGCTCCATGATATTGCCACGCAGGTACATCATTTCAGCGAAACGATTGATGGACTTCGTTACATATTCGCCTTTAATATTCTGATTGTGAGCCCAATCAATATTTTTATAGAAATACTCCTGAGCTTTCTCGTAATACTTATCAAGATTTGATAGGATTCTGATTTTTCCCGCGATTTTCTGCGTAGCGTTGCCGAAGAGGGTCTGATTGTTGACAGCATCAGCCATATCGACAAATCCCATACCGATCATATAGGTCGCCCGCACCGTCCACTCGGCAACACCCAGCTCGATTGCTTTCGCATAGTATTTCGCCGGTTCTTCAAGAGCTTTTGTTTTTTTCTTGATCAGCTCTTTCATGTCTTTTTCACGTCTGGTAACCAGTTTTATTTTTTCAAAATCCTTATAGCTGCATTCACCCAGCATGAAATAAGCTTTGGCGATACTACTTACATCGATATCAGCTTCCTTTTTAAATTTTTCATAAATTGAGGTTGCATCAATGTAATTCTTTTTTGCCGCAGCAAACTTCCCAAGATTGTAATACGCGTCACCAGCCTTTGTGAGTGCCTGAACCTGTTTGTAGCGATCTGCGGCAAACTTACTTGCATATTCAGAAAACACTTCAGCCATTCGGTCGTTCTGTTCCATTTTCTCGTAGCAGAGACCAATTGAGAAGAAGGCCTCTGCAGCATACTCTGATTCAGGAAAGCGTTTTGCAAGAATATCGTAAACGTTGATTGCGTTCGGATATAACTTGCCTTTTTCAAAGATCAGACCGGCATTATACAGCGCCTGTGGTGTCTTTGGATCGTTCTGATATCGGTCATAGATCATCTCAAACATCTTTCCGGCCATATCGAACTTTTTATTTTTCTGATAACATTCCGAGGCGGATGAAAGACTCGGAATCGCGAACTCCGCTTTGGTGATGACATTCGCAGCAGTCTGATACACCTGTGCGGCCATATCCCATTTTTCGATCTTTTTATAATCTTCTGCCGCACGCATGAATGCCTTCTCGCGAAGTTTGGATTTCGGGAATTTACTTGCAAGCTCCTGAAACAACGACGCGGCAATCTCATAATTCTTTGCCTCTTCGTAACACACCGCCGCTTCGAACCAACCACGATCGGCCACTTTACTATTTGGATATTCATTATAAATATTTTTATAGGCATCGGCGGCACCGGTCAAATCACCTTTTTTCTTGATCGCTTCTGCTTTCTTGAACATTGAACCTGCTGCGAGATCGAGCACCTCCGCATGTTCCGGAGTGCCCGGATTCTGTTTCGAAAGAAGCTGACGGTAAATTCCCATCGCCATATCAAACTGACCGGCACTGCTGTGGCTATTGGCGAGCATGCGAAGTGCCTTTTCAGTGATTTTCGCAGAGGGATATAAATCAACAACTTTTTTAAACGCTTCCGCCGCTTTTTCATAGGACTTTGCTGAATAATGAATATTTCCGGCAAGGTAAAGAACTTCCGCGGAATTGGAGCTTTTCGGAAACCGCTGTTGAAACTGTGAAGTATAGTCGAGCAGTTTCTGCGTTTCAGGCAAAGCGTAGGCCTTCTCATCATTGAGTCCTTCCGCTGCCATTTTCTTTTTTCTGCAGTTGTCCAATGCAACAATGACATTGTACCCGGCATCTTCCTGTGAGATTACAACAGGACCTTTATTCGCACCTTTTTTCTGTTTTTCAACATCTTCCTGATCGGTACCGAGCGTGTCGATGTCTGCTTTATATTCAGGAAATGTGGTAAGATCCGCCATTGCCACAAGGTTGAAATGTTTTGCTGATTTTTGACAATCTCCCAGCGCTCCGTATATTTCCGCGACATTATAATTGAATTCGTAGTTCCGCCATTTGTCATCCGGAAATTTCTTGAAGTACTCCTGATACCGAGCCAGCGCCTTCTGATAAAGATTTTTACTTTTTTTCTTCTGGGCAAATGCATGGTAGTAAATCGCTATATTTCCAAGCGCCCTGCGTACCTCTTCTCTGGATTGTTCGATAACCGCGTCTTCTTTACTGTTTTTCTCGTACCATTTACTGCCCGGACCATAATCATCAACAAGTCGTTCACGTTCTTTATTTGCTTTTTCATGCTCTTTTTTCACAACATAACAATCGATAAGATCCTGCCGGGCCACCGGAGCATCTTTATAGTAAGGAAATTTCTTCAGTGCGGTGGTGAGAGCCTTGATCGCTTCGTCGAACTGTCCATGGGTCCGGTTTTTTATACCGATGGTATACATGACATACGGTTCAAAGGGTTTGGATCCGACTTTTTTGAAAAAATTTATCGCTTCCTGACCACCGTTACCCATATCGGAAAAGGAGATCGCCATGAATTCGAGTGCCATGTCCCTGAATTCTCTTTTCGGATACATACCGGCATCACACTTTTCCACGTAAGTATAAAACAGATTCACTGCTTTATCGAATTCACTCATGTTGTAATACATTTCAGCTTTTCGATAGTGCACCATCTCCCACGTCTGTACATCGACTTCAGCTTCCTTGATTTTTTCCAGGTGCTTGATGGCACATGAATTGTCGTGATCAAGATAACACAGATCCGACAAACGGAAATGAGCACCTGATGCACGGGGGCTTCTCGGATATTTCTCCACTACAACAGTAAATGCATCTTTTGTTTTATCAAGGTCTCCCATGAGGAGATATATGGTACCCATCTGATAATACGCTTCGCTCAGTTTCGGAAAATTCGGATACTCGCTTGAAAGCCGTTCATACATGCCGAGTGCCTGAGAATAGTCGGGCACCGGGTTCACCGGTTCGGGTCCCCGTGGATTTCTCTCATAACTTTCCATATCCTGTTCATAGCGTTCGCGAGCCTTGATGTAATCATCGCGACCTTTATCGTAGTACAAACCGCCGAGTGTATAAATAACGTCGGCACAACGCTCCGACTTTTTAACGGTGCAATTAGAAAGTAGCTTTTCGTACCGGTCAATGATCTGGCCGAGACTTTTGCCTACCGGTTTTGAACTCTGGGTTTTTTTGGCAGCTTCTCTCCGCAGTTTGTTCTTCTGCTCTTCCAGCCTTCTGATTTTCTCCATCAACTCCTGACGTTTGTCAGCAGAAGCGGTTCCGGGAAAAGCTACCATAAGAGACGACAGGGTGATCGTTGCCATTAATAATATTTTGATACATTTATACATGCTTTCACCACTCCTTTGATTATCGATAAAACGATCTCATTTCGAAGTCTTATCAGTAGTGCAGAACTATAGTTGAATGTCGTACAACCCGCAAAAAAATACGGTGACTCCTACTCACCGGACGAACTGCCGCCGCCATCGGGTTGCTGATTGAGGAGTTCATTGTCTTCGTCACTCTGATCATCAAGCAGTTCGTCGTCCGTCTGATCAATCTCATCAAGTTCCTTTTTCAGATTTTCAAGACGCTGTTCGATCTTGTTTTCCTGACGTTTATGCTGCTCGATAAGCTTGTTTTCTTTGCTCGTGTTGACAAAACGTGTTGCCTTCGCGAGAGCATATTCCGCATCAGTGACAATTTCATCTTTCCGCTTGAAGAACTTTTTATGGGATTGTGCCAATAGGGTATAGTTAAAATAGTCTTTGGATTCTTTGGCAAAACCGTTGAACTCTTTCTGCAACTCCGGTCGTTCTTCAAGCGTTCTGTTTGTCGGTTTACGTAAGGTATTCTTTTTTATACGCTCCGCAATCGGTCTGAACTGTTCCGAATACGACTCGAATGAAAGTTTTTTGGCGTTCAAGTCCTCGTCAGTAACAAAAGATCGCTGGCAAGCAGCAAGGCACTGTTCAAGAGCGGTAACCGCCTCCGCATTGCGTTTTAAAAGCATGAGAGCGTAACCTTTAACCAGAAATGCCTCGGGGGCCAGTGGGGAATCACTATAGTTTGTTAAAAGTTTGTCTATTGTCTGCAGGGCGACATTAGGTTGATTCACTTTGATCCAAGCCCAGGCAGTTCCCAACAGTGCCTCGTCACCATACGGAGATCCGACGGGAACCCTCTGGTAAGCTTCAACCGCCTTACGCAACTGATCACCCATTTCATAGTAGAGATGACCAAGTTTGGTATTTGCCGCGTCCTGCAATAGTTGATCCGAGGCATTCTGTGTTGTGTCGTTGATAATATACGTCAAATTTTGAACCGCAGCCTGCTCTTTATTGTTTTCGACATTAATTATTGCCAGCGTATACTGAGCATAGAGATAGTTGGGATCACCCGTGGTAATCCCTCCCAGCAGTTGTTCCGCTACATTATAATTCTTCCGCTTGAAATGAATCTGACCGGCAAGATAGTCTGCATCCGGCCGAATATCACTGTCGCCATAAAGATTTATAACGAAGGCATGATTCTTGAGTGCTTCCTCATATTTTCCTTCGCGGTAATCGAGAGCCTGAAGGCCATAGAGATATTTTGAACGGGTTTCCGAGGTGGTGTACTCTTCCAAAGCGCTTTTATACACTTCACGCGCAATATCATTCATATACAGAAATCGGTAACAGTTGCCGAGATACCAGGTGGCTTTATCATTAAGATGAAAATTGGGAAACAGAGAGAGGACTTTCCCGAAAGCGAAACCAGCCTCCCAATATTTACCGGCCAGATACAACCGCATTGCCTCGTTGTAGGCATCCATCGGCGCAAGGATAAGCTTATCGTACATCCGCTTGGATTCACGCTGTTCACGGGTGGGACCGAAATCTACCGAGAAACGAAGTGCTCCGGTAAATCCGCGTTCGTCACGCTTATCACTCTCTTTAAGCAATGTCTCAATGAAACTGTACCCGAGATGAAAATCAACATTGAGGTAATTGATCATTTCCGGAAGAGCAAACATGTAATTGTAGTTGAATCCCAGATACGGAATATTATTATTGGTCCATCCGGCCTTGAGCCAGACCGAAGGAATGAACATATATTTCGCATGAAAACCAACACGATGAGCAATACTGATTTTGCCGATCATATTTCCCAGAGAATCCGGAGCCAGATACATCTGCTTATAACTATCCCAGGATTCAAACAGTTTTCCGAGGAGATTATCAACCAGATACTCGCCCGCAAACACCAGGTTGTCGTTAAAAGCGGAATAGCGGAAACCAGCACGAATCCGGTTGACCGTTAATTCAGGATACTGCTGACCCTGTTGATTTTCGTCCAGCCAGGTGATCTGAGAGGGAAGGAGATCCACAATACAAAGGCTGAAACCAAGATCACCGAACCGGTAATGATCAAGAGGATTATAATAAACACCCAGATCAAGTCCCGGTGCGCCCGGACCTTTCTGACTTGGCAATGAAACACGTAAATCTCCGAACTGATTCTGCATACGGATTTTCAGATTCGTTCCAAGAACCAGCTGCGGCAGGATGCGCCAACTGTAGTTTCCAATAAACCAGACGTCCTGGAAATGATCACCGCCGCCACTGAGATCCGGCTGAATACCTCCGGACGGATCCAGCTTGGTTCGCTCGATATTTCCACCGCCACCCAAAACGGTTAAACCGACGGTATGATTGCGGCGCAAAGGAATCAGTGCCGCCACATGCTGAAAACCAAGCCACTGATCACCGAGAATAGGCCACCGGTAAATACTTAACAGATTGAAGTGCATCTGGTTAACCCGGTACATCAGACTCGGGTTAATGAGCGGTGCTGACCACTCGGTCAGATCCTGAGTGAAATCCGCCTGAAAATAGGGAGCATCATAACCACCATTGCCGGCCGCGGCGATGTTTGAAACAACGACAAGCACTAGCACCATCAGAAAACTACGGACGTAGCATGGTGTGGATTTGCGATGATACTTCACAGATAACCAGCCTTCCCAAAAATGTATTATTGCAACGGGACGACCTCAACCCGTCGATTCTTAGCGCGTCCTTCAGCAGAGGTGTTAGGTACGAGCGGGCGGCTTTCACCGTATCCGCGTGCCACCAGACGATCTTCACTGATACCTCGCATGACCAGATAACTGACCACCGACTTGGCCCGATCATATGAAAGCGCCAGATTGTAACTATCAGAGCCTTGATCATCAGTATGACCAGCGATCTCCACCTTCACATTAGGATATGCTTCCAGACTGTTGTACACCTGTTCAAGTACGTAATACGACTCTTCTAGCAGCTCAGCACTCGCCGTTTTGAAATTAACCCCTCTGAGAACAAGCGTCTGTTTAATTTCCTGTGGTTTCTCATCAGGACATCCGTCGGAATCCTTGTACCCGTTGACTACTTCAGGATTGTTGGGACAGGCATCCTGTGCGTCGACGATACCGTCCTTGTCGTTGTCGTTGTCGGGACATCCGTCAGCATCATTGAATCCATCACGATCCTCGGGATTATCCGGACACTGATCCTGAGCATCGTAAATACCGTCATTGTCGTTATCGTAATCGGGGCATCCGTCAACATCCTCGAATCCGTCCTTATCTTCAGGATCATTCGGACAGACATCGACATCATCGGGAATTCCGTCGCCATCTCGGTCGGTAGTGAGCGTTTCAATCATCTGTTCAGTAATCAGACCGATATCCGTCCCGTTTTCTCCGGCACCCTTGCAGGGTGAAACACTCTTGACAAAATAGTTGTATTCAGGATGACCTGCTGAAATATAAATAGGCTCTTTGGAAATATTGCTCTGATGAACAACCGCGTTCACGTTGAAAGGCTTACGGTTGGCAATAATGTTATTGTTGATAATTCTCGTTTTTCTTGCTTCGGGTGCAATGAATACCCCGTACTGCTTGTTACCCTGAAGAATATTGTTTCGAACAAGTACCTCGGTACGATTCGCACAGAAAATACCGCAATAGCCGTTCTCGAGAATCACATTATGATTGATACTTGTCCGGGTTCCGCGACTTGACTCGAGAAAGATACCGGTCCACTCGTTACGATAGATGATATTGTTTTCAATATCGGGAAGAGCAATCAGGGCATGAATGCCGGCACCCTTGTTATCTACAATGAGATTACGCTTGATTTCCGGCCGCGTGTTTTTGCACAAAACACCGGTCTGCCCGTTCCGGATAGTGAAATTCATAATAATTGCACCGTCGGCACCGAGCACGCAGGGCGCTCCCCGCCGACCATCAATAATAGTATGAACCATATCCTGGCCTATAAGTACCACATCATCAACAAGAGCGATGTTTTCATAATAAACACCCTTGCCGACATAAACGGTATCCCCTTCATCCGCTTCTCCCAAAGCGGAATGAATCGTGGGGAAATCATGAGGGACGATAATTTTTCTTCCTGCAGAAGCGACACTGATAATAAGTATAACTGCACACCATACACGTACTATCAGATTAATTTTCCGTGTGTTCATATATCCCGGGTAGTATTAAGGGCTTAAGTATTTATGAAGATTACTCGATAATCTCCTTCATTGCAGGCACCAGAGCAAGTTAAAATATGTTTCAACATCTTTGAAGTCAAGCCTCCCTGTCCCCTTGCTCTTACCAGAACTTATTCTAAAAAAGTATATCGGCACCATAAACGCAAGTCTTTTTTAGCCGATTAAATAAATATAGCTCATTTTACCGTATTCCACCAGATTCATCCCATGAAGTATCTTAAACACACTTTTTCAGCAGTTTCCGGAAAAAAATGACCCTTACAGCGCCCAACCATCAATGAACCGGAATTTTTATATTCACTATCTTCATTGCCCGATTTCTTAGAGAAATTCAGCGTCAACTTTTCGGCACTATTTTCGTAATATGAATGCATTCAATATATTATTATGGAATTAATTGAGAATAGATATACATCCTTAATCAGACATTCAGGAAATTTTATTAAATTCCACACGTTGTCTGTATATACTACATTCACTGAATTTCTCTGCCGGTGAACAACAATTGCGCATACACTTGCAGATACCGAAAAGAGTACTCATGATTTCATTGTTCGGTTGGAAACCACAACAGATGCTCCTGCTGTTGGCTGCAACGTATGGTATCTGTTTCGGATTCGGAAAAAATAAAGTTCAATACACCGATCTGAACTGGCAAACCGTCACGACCCCCCATTTCAAAATCCACTATCATCAGGAACAGGACTCACTTCCCACCATTGCACGGCTCTGGATTGAAGAGGCATACCGGGCACTGCAAAAGGACTTTCAACACACTCTCAACGAAAAAGTCCCGCTTATTATATATGGAAATACCGACCTTTTTTCCCAAACCAATATTATCACCGAGTTGATACCGGAAGAGGTCGGCGGTTTTACCGAACTTTTTAAAAACCGGATAGCCATACCGTTCAACGGGTCATACAAGTACCTCCGACATGTTCTGCACCATGAACTTGTTCATGCGTACATATTCGGTATGCTTTTCGAAAAGTTCGGAAGCAACCTTCTGTCCGGCAATATGCAGCTTCCTCTATGGTTTATGGAGGGTGCCGCCGAATATTTGTCCAGCAGATGGGATGCGGATGCGGATATGTTCATGATTGATCAGACACTCAATGGAGCTATCCCGCTCCCGGGACCTTCACTCAACGGGTACCTCGCCTATAAAGGAGGCCAATCATTCCTTTTTTATCTGGCATCCAGCCGAAGCGATTCTCTGTTTCACGAATTTCTCATCGCATTCAAAAAGGCGAAACGAATTGATAACGTGATTAAAAAGGTCTATGGCAAAACGCTCAAAGAACTCGGAAAAGAGTGGGTACTGGAACTGCGACGACTCTACTGGCCGGAAATCGGTTGCCGGATTGATCCGTCCTCCCATGCAAAAGCGGTAACCGACCACCTTGAAGAACGAAACCACTTTAATCTCCGCCCGCGTATTTCTCCCGACGGTACCATGATTGCCTTTTTCAGCGACCGAAAGGATTACACTCGAATTATAATAACCGACCTGAAAGGGAAGAGCCTTTTCGAGATCAGCCAGAACGGTTACGGTGGATACTTCGAATCATTTCATCCGTTCAGAAGTGGTGTCTGCTGGTCACCCGACAGTAAACGTCTGGCATTCATCACCAAAAGTGGGGCTTCCGATGAACTCAGGATTGTCGATGTTACATCCAAACATCTTGACCGACATATTCGAACCGCCGTACCATCAATCAGCAGCCCCGACTGGTCACGTGACGGGAGCCATATCGTATTCACGGGCGTCGCCCGGGGAAAAAGCGACCTCTACCTGTATGATATCACCGCCGACTCGCTTACTCAACTGACCCATTCACTTGCCGCCGAAGCGAACCCCCGTTTTTCGCCTGATGGTAAGTCACTCATTTTTTCCATCGAGGATACCGCCCGTGGAAAGCGGCTCACTCAAACGCCCTACGGAAACAGCCCCTCCAATCTGGCCATACTCTCCCTTGAAGACAATTCGATACGTCGACTGACAGAGAGTCGCTGGAGTGAAAAAGAGCCCTGTTTTTCATCTGATGGAAAGCACATTCTTTTTGTGAGCAATCGTAACGGCATCAACAACTGCTACATTGCCCCAACGGACACACCGGAGAATGCGTTGCCACTGACCAACTACACCGGCGGATGTTCAAATCCGGATTGGAGCAACAATGATCGTATCGTCTTCTCTCTGTTTAAAAAACAGGGGTGGGATATCTGGATGCTGCGCAACCCGATGGAAAAGCTGCTGACTGAACAGCTCACTCCTACTCAGTGGGTTGCCTCATTTTCCGATTCAAACCATGTTTTTTTCAAAAAGGCCCCTCCCCTCCCTGATTCAAGCGACAGTGCCGACAGTGAAGTGACAATTACCGAAAGTAAAAGTATCAGCGGAAACGCAACCATCACAGAAAGCTCCGCTCCCGCATCACAAAAGGCCGATTCACTACAGGAACCACCTGTTGCTATAACGAAGGAAACTCTCAATGATTCGGGTACCGTTGAAGATACTCTCGCAGCAGCGGGCGAAGATGCCACGGAACCGGAATCACCGCCCGGCAGCACTTCGTTGTTGCCGGACACGGCGGTACACATCCCCGATACTTCCGAGACCGCGGAAGGAGACACGGCCGCAGAGCCGGGCAATTCCGATACAGTCTCCGGCATTGCGACCAAAGTTCCTGATGACACAATGACCATAGAAACAGACACCGTCTCGTCGCCACACCCCTACCGGCTCTCGTTCTCCCCCGACATGGTTTCCGTCGGGCTCGGCATGAGTACCGCCTACAACCCGGCGGGGCAAATCCTGATAGCGCTGAGTGATCTGCTCGGCGACCACCGCATTACTTTTGCAGGTGATATCCAGGGCAACTTCACTGATTATGCACACCTGTACCTTTCCTATTTCTACCTGAAGCAGCGGATAAATGTCGGAGCAGGTGGATTCTACAGCAAAGATTACACCTTCGCGTCCATATTCGGAAACCGTTTGTACCATGATCTGGAATACGGCGGGTTCGGAATTGCTCAGTATCCGTTTTCGATGTTTGCGCGATGTGATCTGCAGCTGTTCGCCCGTCACATTGAGCAGAAACCAATCTCATTCGAGGGGCCGACACTTACCAACAATATGTTACTTGCATCGCTATCCTACGTGTTCGATAATATTTTATGGGGTATCACCGGTCCGCTCAATGGACTGCGCGCCATCGCATCGGTACAGCTTTCGCCGCCGCTGCAGTCAGTTACCCACCCCTACCTCTCTCTTGACGGCGATTTCCGGCACTACCTGCACCTCTTCAAGCGATTCGTCTGGGCAAACCGGCTCTATGTTGGCGGGAGTATCCCACTCGGAGACGATGCCTCGGCACGAAGATACCTGCTGGGCGGCAATGATCAGTGGCTTATTTACCAGGTCAATGTTGACGAGTATGAAAAAAACATACCGTACACGTTCTATTCCGATTTTGTCACCCCCTTCAGAGGGTGGAATTATGTAGATCTTTCCGGCACCAGAGTTGCCGTGCTCAATACGGAATTCCGTTTTCCCTTCATTCGTGACATTACTATTGTATGGCCGCTGGCGATACAGCTGGTCTATATCAATGGTGCGGTATTCGCCGATATCGGAAATGCCTGGGAAGCGGGCGAATCATGGAACGGACTGCCACTTCCCGACAATATAAACGGTGGATTCGGCTTCGGCCTGCGTGCCAACCTGGGGATTTTCGTTGTCAGGTTCGATCGGGGCTGGCGGACCGACTGGAGTACGTATGCGGGAAGCCCGATTAACTATTTCTCTCTGGGAGCTGAATTTTAGGATTCCGGTGAGGACCTTCAGGGAATAATCAGCGAGGCCAGATAGGCGCTGACCCCCGAGAGAAAAAACAGACCGTCGGCAAGCAGATTAAAGAGCGCATTGCGGTTTTTACGAATATAGGGATTGACTTTCACAAAAGCGAACAGATACAGCAATACGGGAATCTGAAAAAGGAACTGCATGGTATTCTGCTTTCGGTAGGCGCTCACTCCCATGAGTGCCGGAAAAAGCATCAGACCGAAAAAACAACCGACGATCAGTACCTGAAGCGCTTTTCTCGCCCGTTTCTCACCAAAAATCGTGATGAGCGTTTCACGCCCCATGATACGATCTCCCTCGATATCACGCAGATCGAAAATAAGTGAACGTAAAAAGGCGAGAATGAAAATCCAGCAGAAGGTTGCCGGGTCGACCGGAAACAGAAACGGCTCGCCGCTGCTGAGATGCGGAATGAGGGTGAGGACCGTTGCCCATGCAAGTGCCACGAAAAGATCGCGGGATGTGGGAATATCCTTGAGGTTTTTATAATGGAAAAATGCCCGTAAAAATCGGGGAACAAAGGTCATGTGGTAGGCGGATCCCGCAACCGATGCGAACAGCATCAGTATCCCCAACTCCCTCTTTATCAGAAAACTCAGAATCAGAAGAACCAGGATACTTGCACCTGACAATAACCAGAGCTGCCTGCGGAAAGCCTGATAAAAGCGGTAGCGGGAGATCCCGTGATGTTCCATCGATTCGATATTGCCAAGACTGTTCCAGAGATACATTGACAGAAAATACAGAAAGGCGACAACCGCCCCCCCGGCACTGAACGGCAGCCCGAGCAGAAAGCTGCTCGCATACAGTACACTTACCGCCCCCAGGGCGACAAAAATATTAAGATTCGCAGTGATATCGAGAATATGCCAGATCAGATTCGGCACACTTCGTTTGCGGGTCTGGTCCATAAAATGGAGATAGTCATTTACCCGTTTGATCATCCAGTTCGGGGTTGAAGCTCCGGCGGTAACCCCGACCGTCCTGCAGTTGGCGATCCGATTCCAGTCGATCTCCAGCTCTGTTTCGACCAGCTGTGTGGGTGTTCCACTCTCTGCAGCAATCTTTGCCAGTCGCTGTGTGTTGGCACTGTTCTTTCCTCCAACGACAATCAATGCATCCACCTGCGCTGCAATCGAGGCGACTTCCGTCTGGCGCAGGTCGGTTGCACTGCAGATTGTTTTTTTGATTACCACATCCTCGGCCCCCTGGTACCGCACCTTAACCGCCTCGGCGATCTCATCAAAGAGCAGACGGTCAAATGTTGTCTGGGAAACCAGGCATACTTTTTTGCATTCCGGAAGCGCAGCCACATTTTTCACACAGTCAATGAGATGGCCACAGTCTCCCGCATATCCAAGCAGTCCGACCACCTCCGGATGCCCCTCATCACCGGTAATAATGATCTGGTAGTGCTGTTTGCGGTACCGCTCGATAACCTTGTGTACCGTCTTTACCTTGGGACAGGTACCATCAATAATTTCGTGCCCTGCTGTACGATACCGTTCCTGCAGCTGTGGGGGGATACCATGTGCCCGAACGAGCAATTTCGAGGGAACCGCAGGCTCATTGGTATCGTCGATTTCAGCAACACCGCGCTGCCGGAGCATTTCCAGAGTCTGCCGATTGTGAATGAGCGGCCCGATGGTATGGATTCCATTTGAATTGGCAGCCTGCTCGAGGGAAAGGTCAACCGCTCGTTTGACTCCCATACAGAACCCGGCGGTTTTCGCAGTAATAATCTTCATTGCTGATAATTCATCCTGTCAGACATTTTCACGTCGAATTTGTTCCCACAACTGGTGAATAATCCACTGGTACACCTTTAATAAAATACATGCCGCAAAGTCCGGGCTAATGCAAAAAGGTTGGCACGATGATTTCCGGATGCCATTTTTATGCAATGCCACCCCTCATTTCACTGAACGCTGTTTCAAAGAGTTTCGGTAAAAACCGTATTATCTCCGCTGTGTCGATGGAAATTGAACCCGGGTGTATTTACGGACTGGTCGGACTCAACGGTGCGGGGAAAACAACCCTGCTGCGTCTTATGCTCGGGATTCTCAAACCTGATACCGGTTCCATTTCCATCAATGGTTTTACTCCCTGGAATCATGATCCTCGTTTTTATCACCGTTGCGGAGTAGTGCTTGAAAATGACGGGTTTTGGGGTAATCTATCCGCCCGGACGAACTGTTCAATTTATGCATCGGCAAAGAACATCTCCGCCGATGACCTCAACCGGTATCTTGCAACGTACTGGTCGGACACGGAACTTTTTACCGGGAATAAAAAAATCCGGCACTTTTCCCGCGGTCAGCGGATGCAGTGCGCGCTCTGCAGAGCATTCATCGGTGCACCCGCCGTCTGCTTTCTTGATGAACCGGCCCTTGCACTCGACCTTACTGCCTACAACCATTTCACCCGACTGGTCACCAACGCACGCAATCGTGGCGCCACGCTTATCATCAGTTCGCATCAACTTGACACTATTGATGAGTTGTGTGATCGTGTCGGTATCCTCCGCAACGGCACCATTACGGAAATTACCCGGAACAATGATGCCGGACCGTGGTTTATCGAAGCAGCCGAAATTCAGGCGTACGGCGAGCTGATAGCAGCCAACGGGGGTGAAAACGTGCACTTTGAAAACGGATGGCACTTCACGCTTGTAGAGGCGACATCGCGTATCCCCGCACTCATCAGAGATCTGGTTGCAGCCGGGTGCGACATTACCGAAGTCAGGCGGGAAGATACCGGATTCGCACCCGCAATCAGAACACACTACACCGGAGAGAAGCAGCGTTCATGAACGGCATGATGGTCATTCTCAGTAAGGAGTGGCGAACATTCGTCGGATCCGACCGCGGTATGTTTCTCCTGTATGTGGTACTTGTCTGCTCCTGGAGTATCATGCTTGCAAACCCTCCCGGCGGGGCTGTTCAAACCGGTCCGCTCTGGCTCGTCTTTTTTTCGGTGGTTATCTCGGCGAACTTTTCAAACACGGTATTCATTTCCGAACGGATTAACGGCAATCTTGAAATTCTGCTCACCTGCGGTTTATCAAGAGAGCATATCCTGTTCGGAAAAATGGTTTTCGTTGCAGGGATAAGCATACTCATCGGGTTGCTCTGTATCGGTCTCTCAGCAGTGCTGCGTATGACCATGCAGCCGGCCGCCGGTACCACTATCGGCATATCGGAGGTCCTGCTTTACTGCAGTGCCGTGATTATGAACACCGCTCTTAGCGCCTGGCTGTCGGTGCTCATGAGCAATCCCCGGCTGCTCCACCTGGCTAATCTTCTCATCCTCGCACTGATCGTAACCCTGTACACCGTGCTTGCCGCCTACCTGCCGCTGCCGACTGCACTTCTATCCACCGTACTGATACTGATCGGCAGTGCGGCAAGCGGTGCTGCCCTGCGGTTGTACAACAGTGAGAACATATTGAAGCCGGTAAATCTTTAACCATATTGACCAATGCGATCCCCCGGACCGACGACTCTACAAACCCCGCAGCCACTCCGGCGTAAGGAGAACGTCTCCCCGCAGTGCGCTGTCAATCAGTGACAGAGCCCGCAGTTTTTCTTTTGGCATCCGTACCGTTAACGGCAGGTAATTCGATGCATGATTGGCGAAAAACACTCCGGGTCGGAGATCCGTATGAGCCAGCATGGTACGCAACTCCTCAAGCATTTGCCGGGCATCCGGAAGGACAAATGATCCTGTCAAAATTTTTTTGTAAAGGGGAGTTCCTTCCACCGGCATCAAGCACAAGGCGCCAACATAGGAAGGGTTCAAGGTACTGAGCGCCCGTCCGGTTGCCACTGCATGCAACGCTGAACGCGCCAGTCCGCCCAGTCCGAGAATTACCGTAACAAAAAGCCGAATATTCGCCTCGATCACCTTTCTCCCCTGCGCGACAATCATACCGGAGGTACCCCATTTGGCAACTGATTCCAATGTTGCATCATCGCCCGACTCAAGCCCCATGTGCACCATCGACAATCCGAGTTGTTTGAGTTCCCGCAGTTCATCGCTGCTTTTCCGTGCGATACTTTTCGCATTTGCATAGAGGGCAACCCGTTTCACCCACGGCAGTTGTTCACGAATTTTAATCAGCAGAGCCATCAACCGCTCCTGAGGAATAATCAGTGCATCGCCATCACCAAGGAAGAGTCGGTCAGTATGCGGAAAATGTTCCGCGGCATAGGCAAGGTCCCGCTCGATCAGAGTAGCATTCTTGATCTGAAAGACAGTGTCCTTATAGGCCGCGCAGAAGGAACATCGATTATATGAACATCCCACCGTTACCTGCAGCAGGATACTGTCCGCCTCGTTCGGTGGACGGAGGACCGTCCCGACATAGTGCATCAGCACCCCCTTTGGCAGATTTCAGAACCCAACATCAATCCGCCGGCAGCGGATCCGCAGAAATATAATTTTTACCTCGAGAGGCATCCGAAACGTAAAACGGTATTCAATTTGATTTCCAGAAACTAAATTTGTTTGTATGAACTCACCTATGCACTCTCCGGTCCTGAAAAAAATATTGCTCTCCCTGGCTGCCGCTCCCCTGATGAAAAAACTCAATCAGGCGTCTCATGACATACGTGCGGCTCAACAGCAGGTACTCACCTCGATTATCAGGAATGCTGAAAATACCGCATTCGGAAAAGAGCATGGGTTCCAGACCATAAGGACGTATTCAGATTTTGTAAAAGCTGTACCGGTGCGGGATTTTGAAGGGCATCGGCCCTATATTGAAAAAATGTGCCGCGGTGAAGCGGATGTACTCTTTCCGGGGAAACCACTTTTTTACAACACCACCAGTGGCACGGTGGATAAACCGAAACTGATCCCCGTTTCCGAGAGCTACTTCAAAACCGCCTACAGTCAGATCAACAAACTCTGGTTTGCCACATGCCTGAAGGATAATCCCCTTTTATTCCATGGTCGGAATCTCTCGGCGGTAGCTCCCGCTGTTGAAGGCTACGTTGAAGACGGCACTCCTTTCGGCTCGATTTCCGGAGTTGCCTATCGGAATATTCCCGCAATCCTCAAAGACCTCTATTCAACCCCGTACCCGATCATCTGCATTAAAGATTATCAGGCGAAATATTATGCCATGATGCGGTGTGCTCTCGGAACCACCATTTCGTACATTATAACCATCAATCCCTCCACACTGCTGCAGTTCCACCGGACCGTTCTTGATAACAGGGAGGATCTGATCAAGGACATTCACGACGGAACACTCAGGAGCGATATCGCGGCCCAGATAGCCCCCTCTGACCGGCTTGACGTACTGAAACAGTTTTCCCCGAACCCGGCCAAAGCGAAGCAACTTGAATCCATTTTCCAGACCCACGAAGAGCACCTGCTCCCGCTTCACTACTGGCCGGACCTTGTCTGTATTAACACGTGGAAACAGGGTAACTGCAGCCTGATACTGCCGAAACTCGCCGGTCATTTTCCAAAAAACACGGTATTTCGTGAGTTCGGTTACCAGGCAAGCGAAGTCCGGGCCGGACTGGTACTCGGTAATGAGTGGAACTATTCTCTACTGCTTGCCCACCAGTACCTCTTCGAATTCATTGAAGCCTCATCTCCCCCGGCGGCAGATTCGCCGGTACTCCAGCCGCATGAGCTTGAAATCGGCAAGTCGTACTACATTCTTTTCAGCAACGGCAGCGGTCTTTACCGGTACAACATCAACGACATCATCCGGGTAACCGGATTCTACCGGCAGTTTCCCCTGTTTGAATTCATTCAGAAGGGCGAAGGGGTTACCAGCCTCACCGGCGAAAAGCTTTCCGAAGTGCAGGTGATCAGGGCGGTTGAAGAGGCAGCACGAACCGTCGGAATCCCTGTTGATTTTTATACGATGTTCTGCGACAGAATGCATTTCTGTTACCGGCTTTTTGCTGAATTCCCGTCAGATACAGGTGATGAACTCAGGACACTGTTCCTTAAGGAGTTTGATAACCGGCTGATGCATTACAATCAGGAATATGCAGTCAAGAGGGATTCTGAGCGTTTACCAGCTCCGATGTTAGTAGATTTACTGCCGAATTCCTACGAACGGCTTAAAAAGGAACTTATAAAAGCCGACCTCGCCCGTGAGGGGCAATACAAAGTGCGCTATCTGAGGGATGATGAGGAGATGTTGTTGCGGTACGAGGGACTTACGGATAAAAAAGTACTTATAGCAGCAGATTCCTGACCATACTTTTTAACGGCAACTATTTACACAAGTGAAGTCGTTTTATTATTGCGAACCGTTCTGGCTGACCGTTTCCCGCACCGTCGCCATAAGGGCTGCCGGAGGAAAAGGTCGTTGCAGCAAATTATCAGGAGTCCCGGAAACCTCTTCACCCTCCCCGACGATCCACAAGGGCTTGACGACGGTATGCAAACCCGGCAGATCCCTGACATCTTCGCGACAGGTTGCAGGAAGAAGCAACACGACATTTGAGCTACCATGTGCGGTAAGCCATCCGACAGCATCCTGAACTGTGGGGTATTGCAGTACCGGATACCCCTGATGCCCAAGAATCTGTGAGCAGTAGTTCCGGAATACCGCATCGGCATCAATGACAATGACAATCGCTTTATCACTGTCTGAAATTGAAGGGACGTCACACTCTTCCGTTTCCATTTGAAGCAACGGCAGCTTAATGGTAAAGGTAGTGCCATCACCCGGGCGGGAATCCACCGTAATTTCTCCGCCATGAGATTTGACGATACCATAGACAACCGAGAGCCCGAGCCCAGTCCCTTCGCCCTTCTTTTTTGTCGTAAAAAAGGGATCAAAAATCCGTGCGATAACATCCGGAGAAATACCCGGACCGGTATCCTGTATTTTTACCACTACTGATTGCGCTTCGTCGTCGGACAGTAGCTGCATGGTAACGGAACCTTTGCATTCAGCCATGGCATCACGGGCATTTATACACAGATTGAGCAGACACTGATGGATTTTTCCGGCATCACCTTTCACGACAAACTGCTGATCAGACAAGTCTGCGGTAAACCGTATCCGTGATCCCAGAATTGCGGGAAGAAGTTTTTTAACCTCCTCGGCAACCTCATTGACCACAAACGGTTCGTCTTTCACTACCTCACCGCGACTGAAGGTGAGCAGGTTTTTCGTGAGGCTGTACGCCCGTTCATTTGCAAGAAGAATATTATTTGCGAATTCTTTTACTTTAGCCTCAGTCGATATTTTACTAATTAGTTTTCCATATCCGGAAACCACCGCCAGCAGATTTTTAAAATCGTGGGCTAGCCCACCTGCCATCTGCCCCAGCAGGTCCATGCGCTGCGTCTGCACCAGCAGTTCATTGAGTCGTTTGGTTTCGGTCACATCCACACCGATCGCACCGAGCCCGATTTCCTCCCACGTATCGTTAAAGAGCGGGAAGGTGGCCAGTGCCACACTCTTCCATTCACCTTCTTTGGTGCGATAATGAGTTTCCTGTAAACCGACCCTGCCACTGAGCCTTGAAAGAATCGCGTCGGCATCGGTATTCGAATCAGGCGGCGCAACAAGCTGACCGAAATGCATACCTGTCAGTTCTTTTTCGGTATACCCGCACTGTTCCGTCATTGCCGGATTCGCATAGAGGATCTTACCCTGTTTATCGATCCCCACGATGATCGCCGGAGAATTTTCATACAAGGCACGGTAACGATTTTCCACCGCATACAATTTATTCTCTATAGCCCGCTTATCGGTGATGTCGCGTATACTTAAAAGGAAACCGGGTTTCTGCTGCGCCGTGGAATCCACCCACAAACAGGCAACCTGTCCGAATCGTTCTTCATGTTTGGATGTAACGAATTGCAATTCAACTAATCTGGGAACCTGCGGAGTTTTCTGACACGACAAAAAGATTTCAGAAAGAGAAGCCCGAGCCGCATCATCAGCTAGAAAATCAGCAAACGTACCCCCGATTGCCTCTTCAGGCCGATCATGTTGAACAATTGAACTGAAACCATCATTCGCGAAATTTATTTTCCCATCCCTGCCAAGCCAGAGAATCCCCTCATTCATGTTTGCCATAATGTGGGAGTAGAAATCCTTAATACCAAGCATTTCCTTGTACTGGTCCTGCAGACGGCTGTAGGTTTCCTCCATATGTGCAAGAATTGCCTGTTGTGAGGAAACGCGAAAGAGAAAAATATTTTTCAGCCGTTCGAAAAGGGGAGGATCGGGAGTCCAGGTGATACGGTAGCGGCATTCAGATGCATCACTTCGGGCGGCACAGGTTATTTCGGTAAGGTTGAGATTGCGCAATTTCTTTAAATTCAGTGTCGCAAAGGTGCATCCACGATCAAAATCGCATGCTTGTGTTGAATAGGGAGAACCTGGCTTGGGAGTATAAATGATATCAATTACTCCACGCTCTTTATGTTCTATCCGTATCGAGACTGTTTTACAAATGGTCGCTTCAAAGAGGTCGGGAATTTTCGCAATAATTACAGAGAGTGGAAATACCTTTAAAAATAAAAGTTGAAAATGCGAAACCTGATTTTCCGTTATGTCGATTCCTGCATTGTAAAGATTTCCACCAGCCCTTTCAAAATTGGACATGAACCGAAGCCAGATTTTCATCACGGTCCATTCATTACTGTTACTTAAAACATCAGTCTGTTCCTCAACGCCATCGAACAGGACCGCCATATCAAAACCATGTTGCCGTGCATATGCCATCAGAACCGATGAACTGTAACACGAAACTTCTTTTTGCGGTCTCAGCATGATACCTGCATATTTTTGATTGTTGAACCGATTAAAATAGTATTTTACAAACATTGTGAAGGGACAACAATGAAAAATCGTACATGCATCCTATACGGCTATACTCCGATCGACTCAAAGGTGCTCAATGAATACGGAGCCGGACCGGGAATAAACCCTTACCAGATTCTTCCATCTTTCCAGGAAGGATCGGCAAAACATATATCAGTTCCAAGTTTAGGTCCAGTCGCGCTCGCGTCCTTTTTACAACAGCATGCTATTCCTGTTACTGTATACGATTATTACATAGATAATAAATCTCTGGAAAACTTCGATATTTTTGGAATATCTTCCACTTTCCTGACAATAGCGGAAGTTAAAACGATGGCAGCAGATATCCGGAGCAAAAATAGTGATGCCCCGATTGTTCTTGGTGGACCTATTAGTTGGTCATATTCTCCAGATGAGCTATTCAAATCTATTCCCGAGTTAAATTTTATTGTCGTTCAGGAGGGAGAATCGGCATTCCTGTCACTTATAGATGCAATCGTCAATGACAAACAATCTGACGGGATTCCCGGAGTTGTAACCAGACATGGTACGACGATGCTCTCTGAATCACGACCGAAATTTCATGATTTGGAAACACTTCCTCTGCCTGACTGGTCGCTGATTGATTTTAAGGACAGGCTTAAAGTGATACCGGTTGAAACTTCACGAGGCTGTCTATATAATTGCGCATTTTGCAATGAAACCAATTACTGGGGGAAACCGGTCCGACAGAAAGGGATCGAAGGTGTTCTTTCCGAGTTAAAAACCAATATTGCAACATACGGGATTACAACATTCAGATTTGTCGATTCCTGCTTTTCCGCTCCGGTAGAGAGGTGTTCAGCTATTTGTGATGCCATTACCGAGCAGGTTATTAATAACGGTATTCCCCTTCATTGGTCTGCGTATGCCCGTTTGAACAATTTATCAGCTGCGCTTCTTGCTAAAATGAAAAAATCCGGTTGTGTAGCACTTGATGTAGGATGGGAGTCGGGCAACCCGGGAATACTGGAGAAAATGAATAAACGTTATGACCCTGAAAAAGTTATTGAATGTGTCAGAATCGCGAAGGAACTGGAGATTTTCATTCATTGCAACACCGTAATTGGATTTCCCGGTGAAACACAAAAAACCATCAATGATACTGTCGATATTCTTGAGATTGCTCAACCCAATACATACCAGTGCCTTTATCTCTATCTATCGCCTCATTCACATTTGTATGATCACGCTGAAGAGTTCGGTATCAAGGGGTCTCGGCATACGTGGCAACATGCTACCATGAACAGTGACGAAGCCGAGCTGAATATCCAGTCGATCAGGACAAGACTTAAAAACATACCAATGTTCGCAGGTGGAGAATTTTTTTCCTGCTACCTGTCCTCTCTCAATTTTTCCTACCATGAGATCACCGCTTTTTTCCAGGCGATAAACAATATCATGAATTCGGAAATTCTTGAAAAAGACACACAGCTTATACAGAGAGTAGATTCTGCTTTCAAACATTACTGGTAACAATCAGACACATTACATTCATTTGACAATTTTTCCGGGCACATTCCTCGTAAATACCTTATAATTATTATTGTGGGTTGTATACCTTGCGACGTAAAAGTTGACTCTGATTGTGAAACGCCCGGTTGTTTAAGCGATTAATCTATCGTTTGACCGGTCGGGACAACCCGAAAGGAGAGCTTATGTTAAAGAGCCCCCTCCTGAATGCCCTCTTGCAAAGATTCCCACAGAAGACGTGGAACTTTTTAAGCTCGCTGTACACTTTTTTCACCCTCCCGACAATCGGTTCTCCCATCTCCTTCCGGTACGACGGATTCAGACTGGTCGAATACGTTACCACCAGTATGCCGCCTTCCGTTTTTCAGGATTTTCTCCGTTTCTGTTATCCTTTTGACATGCCCGATCGTGAAAATGAGATTAAGTGCGACCGGAAGAATTACTGGGAGGGAACTTCCACGTTTCTCGTTTACAAAGGCATCGAAATTGTAGGATGTGTACAGATCATCCCGAAAACTGGTTCGCAAAAACTCCCGGTTGAATATTCCCGGATACAAAAAAACGACGGATCACTGGATAGATTCAAAATCGCCTCGTTACTACCCGACGACAATGTAACCGAGATTTATCGCTGTCGACGATCATTCGATCTGAACCGTATGGAGGCAATTAATGTTCTTCTGATGCTGTACAAGGCGATCTGGGCGAAAGTTATCCAGCTTGGCACCGCCTACACCTGCATAAGCTTTGACAGTTCGAAACAGGTTCTGAAAAGTCTTTACGTCAAAAAAATCGCCTTTACCGATCCCGGCATCTCCCTCGTCTTCGGTTCAAGTCCCAAAAAATGGAATTTATTAATAAAAGACTGGGCCGAGCATGAACGATCATACGCTACAATAAGTAAATCACACTTTTTTCTTCAGACCTGGTTCAGATCTTCACTCAAAAAACAGCATCTGCATCTGCCAAATCGGGCACCAGTCGGAGTTATCGATGCCCATATCGCTACCGAAGCCGAAGGTACGGTACTGTATACTACAACCATCACTACGTCCAAAACAAGAAAAAAGCAAAGTGAAATCCCACATAGTAAACAATATGCTCATCGTTTTCGCCGAAAAACGCAACGATCAACACCGGTTGAACCAGACAATGAAGAGTAACCTGTCAGATCCACCCGCGGGATTCCGTTAAGGACACAACGAATAACGTCACCACAGCGATTGATGTGGCCAGTTTTATCATTGACTCACCTGTCGACTTCATCCCGGTGTACTGAAGGAATCAAACAGCATCTCAAAAAGAGCGACTCCCGGAACGGCTGCATCCCAGGTGGATTGAAAAGTTTCCGGATTCCCTGCCATGACCAGCGGAATGAGCACCGGCGGTTCTCCGGTCGCCTTCGCGGCGAAGCGCGCTGCAGCCGATGTTATTTTCGGGACTACGGGAACCTTCCGCACCCGGTTGAGAAACGGGTTTTCACACAGTTCCGGTGAAGAAATCGCATTGAATTCGCGACAGACGAATGGTCGCACGGGATGGATCGAACAGGACCCATCTTCCAGAAAAGGGCAATCCAACCCCTGATTGAAATAGCTCTGCGCAGCGGATAACGCCTCCTGATCAGAACCGGCATTCCGCAGTGCGGAAAGAACACCATTTTTCTGCATGACTTGAAGAACTGATTCCAGTCTGGATTGATACCGGCTTCGGCGGTCTTGGGGAAGCTCTGAAAGAAAGTCTCTTAAAAACAGTATCTCCGGAATCGAAACCGGAACAACCTGACGACAGCACGATCCACACCCTCTGCTGCAACGCACTTTTTCATCGGGCCCGAGATGGGTACACGCCATTTCCACACACCTGTTACAGATATCATGAAGCAGTGGAACCACCTCCGGAAGCGCCATCGGCAGGTCAGGAACCTCGATGGAAAGCGAAGGCAGATTGCCGTAGGGAGTCGGCAACGAAAACGTAAATGTTTTTACCCGAATTTTGGGCCCGTTTACAGTCATCACCCTCCCTCCGCGATCGACCTGACCATACATTTATCGGAGCGAATAGATCTCCACCCCGCAATATCAGTGAATTACCGAAAAAATATTCAAAAGCGTTCCACGGTCGCCACTTTCCTTTGACTATTCACGATTAAAACATTATTTTGATGGCGTTAAAATTACATGAACATCCTAAAGACATTCAGAATGATGTTACCTCTTACAGCTCACCACTATCCTCCACTGCTCATCCGGGGGATATTTTTTTTATGATGCGGTCTCGAAGCCGAGCAGCCGCTATCATCTCTTTTTTTCTTGATTCACTGTTTCCACCCACTCCTGCGAGGTTTTCTTGAGAGGCATTGTTGCACTTGAAGACGGGACTATATTTGAAGGCGATTCATTCGGTGCCCCGGGCGAATCTGTCGGTGAAGTGGTATTCAATACCAGCCTTACCGGATATCAGGAGATTCTGACCGACCCCTCCTACTCCTCGCAAATCATTACCATGACCTACCCGCTCATTGGTAACTACGGAGTCAATGATACCGATGTGGAATCGTCAAAGGTACAGGTCGGCGGTTTTCTGGTAAAAGAGGCGTGTAAATACCCTTCGAATTTCACCGCAAAGAAAAGCATCAGTCAGTACCTTCAGGAAAATTCGATAATCGGTATTGAAGATATCGACACACGGGCCCTTACCCGCCATATCCGGCTTCAGGGTGCAATGAAAGCGGCCCTGTGGGCTGGTGATGGTGCGGTCAATCCGTTGGACCTTGTCGATAAAGCAAAATCGTGGAAGGGACTTGTCGGGGTCGACTGTGTAAAAGACGTTACCTGCAGTAAACCCTATGTATGGAATGAGCGATCAGACAGTAAAAAAGGGAGTACTCCGTTCCGGTTTTCAATCGTCGCATTTGACTTCGGCATCAAATTCAATATTCTCCGCATACTTGAATCACTTGGCTGTAAAATAACGGTGGTTCCCGCCAGTACCAGTGCCGATGAAGTACGGGCTCTCAACCCGGACGGAATATTTCTCTCCAACGGCCCCGGTGACCCGGCGGCAGTCACCTATGCAGTCGAAACGATAAAGGCACTCATAGGCTACCGGCCGATCTTTGGGATCTGCCTCGGACATCAACTGCTTGGTCTGGCACTCGGAGCTAAAACCTACAAACTCAAATTCGGCCATCGGGGCGGAAACCATCCGGTCCGCAACAATAAAACCGGTGCTATTGAAATCACCTCGCAAAACCATGGTTTCTGTGTCGACATGGAGAGCCTGCCCAAGACGGCCGGGATTGAAATGACGCACCTGAACCTTAATGATATGACCTGTGAAGGACTTTCCGACCGGGATCGCAATCTGTTCTGTGTTCAATACCATCCGGAGGCATCACCCGGACCGCATGACAGCGGTTATCTTTTCGAGCAGTTCATCAGCATGCTTGAAAAACAGAATAGTAACTGAACGGTTGTACCACCAACCGGAGCAGACTGTAACCGGAATAACCATGAGCACCTCTGTCGGGAACCAACGGTAGACCGCCAGCGGATGAATGAAAGGTAGTATGCCAAAAAGAACCGATATCAACAGCATCCTCATTATCGGCAGCGGTCCAATCATTATCGGACAGGCGTGTGAATTTGACTACTCGGGAACCCAGGCCTGTAAAGCACTCAAGGAGGATGGTTTCCGTGTTATTCTGGTGAATTCAAATCCTGCAACCATCATGACCGACCCGCAGATGGCAGACCGGACATACATTGAGCCGATAACGCCCGAGATCGTCGAAAAAATCATCGCCGCAGAACGTCCCGATGCCCTGCTTCCTACCATGGGTGGTCAGACCGGCCTCAACACGGCGATGGAACTTGCGGAAAATGGTGTGCTGCAACGATACAACGTCAAGCTGATCGGCGCCGATGAACGGGCGATCAAGCGGGCTGAAAACCGCAACGAATTCAAGCAGGCGATTGACCGTATCGGTCTCGACCTGCCGAAAAGCGCCTTTGCCTACAACCTTGATGAGGCATGGGCAATTGCCCGTGAGATCGGTTTTCCGCTTATCATACGCCCCTCATTCACCATGGGCGGCACCGGGGGAAGCATCGTTCTCACCGAAGCGGAGTTTCACAAAAAAGCGCAGCACGGTCTCCACTCCAGCCGCATCAACGAAATTCTAATCGAGGAATCGGTTATCGGGTGGAAAGAGTACGAGCTTGAGATCATGCGCGACAAAGCCGACAATGTGGTGATCATCTGTTCAATTGAAAACCTCGATCCGATGGGTATTCATACCGGTGACAGCATTACCGTGGCTCCGGCGCAGACGCTCTCCGATAAGCAGTACCAGAAAATGCGGGATGCCTCGGTGGCGATTATCCGGGAGATCGGTGTTGAAACCGGTGGCTCCAATATTCAGTTCGCGGTGAGCCCCGTTGACGGTCGGATGGTGGTGATCGAAATGAATCCGCGGGTAAGCCGCAGCAGTGCACTGGCAAGCAAGGCGACCGGTTTTCCCATCGCGAAATTCGCCGCGAAACTCGCCGTCGGCTATACGCTTGATGAGATCCGCAACGACATCACCAAAGAAACCCCGGCATCCTTTGAGCCCACCATCGACTACTGTGTGGTGAAAATTCCGAGGTTCACTTTCGAGAAGTTTCCCGAAGCAGATCCCTCCCTGGGAGTTCAGATGAAGTCGGTGGGTGAAACGATGGCTATCGGCCGCACGTTCAAGGAGGCGCTGC
Organism: Chitinispirillaceae bacterium; assembly: GCA_050304135.1. Taxonomy (GTDB): domain Bacteria; phylum Fibrobacterota; class Chitinivibrionia; order Chitinivibrionales; family Chitinispirillaceae; genus JAFGNB01. The sequence goes on from JBNLDC010000014.1 coordinate 41,404, forward strand.
AGAAAGGTCTCCGGGGACTTGAAATCGGACGAAAAGGTTTCGAGCTGGTTCCCACCAATAAAAAAACCAGAGAAGAATTTCTCGAAGCACTTGCAAAGCCGCTCTGTAATCGGCTGTTCCTTATCCGCCAGGCATTTGAAATTGGTATCACCCCCGAGGAAATCGCGAAGGTATCGGGAATTGATCTGTGGTTCCTCAACAATCTTTCAGATATATTCACTTTTGATACATCAACGATCCCGGGCATGCTGAAACAGCCGAAGGATCAGCTCAGCAGTCTGATCCGAAAATCCAAACGGATCGGTTTTTCTGATGCGCAACTTGCAGCTGCACTCTCCATGACGGAACCGGATTTCAGGAAGCTGCGCAAAGAGCACGGCGTACTACCGACCTACAAACTTGTTGACACCTGCGCAGCTGAATTCGAGGCATACACTCCGTACTACTATTCAACGTACGAACATGAAGATGAAAGTGTACCGAGCGAGCGCGAAAAAATCGTCATTCTCGGCGGAGGGCCCAACCGGATCGGGCAGGGAATCGAATTCGATTACTGCTGTTGTCAGGCGGCATTCGCCATGAGTGAGCTCGGGTATGAATCAATCATGGTCAACTCGAATCCCGAAACCGTCAGTACCGACTACGATACATCCGACAAGCTCTATTTTGAACCGCTCACCTTCGAAGACGTCATGAACATTATCGACAAAGAGAATCCGAAGGGAGTGATAGTGCAGTTCGGCGGACAGACACCGCTTAATCTGGCGAAACGGTTGATGGATGCGGGAGCACCGATTATCGGAACGACCGTCCAGTCGATACAACGCGCTGAAGACCGGGACGAGTTCGCCGCCATGATCAACAAACTCAAACTCAATCAGCCGCCCAGCGGCATGGCGACCTCCATTGACGAGGCGGCAACGATTTCCCGTTCCATCGGCTACCCGGTGCTGCTGCGTCCGTCATTCGTGCTTGGCGGACGTGCCATGAAGATCGTCTACGACGAAGATGACCTGCGGGCATTCATCGACGAAGCCCTCGAAGCCTCTGAAAACCGGCCGGTGCTTATCGATAAATTCATTAACGACGCGATCGAAGTTGATGTCGATGCGGTCAGCGACGGTACCGATGTAATGATCTGCGGCATAATGGAACATATCGAAGAGGCGGGCATCCACAGTGGCGACAGCGCCTGCGTACTGCCGCCGCATACCTTGAGCGATGATATCATTGCGGAGATCAGACGGGTCACGATCGCGATCGCCACGGAACTTGAAGTGGTAGGATTGCTCAACATCCAGTACGCGATCAAGGATACTACCGTCTACATTCTTGAAGTAAACCCGCGCGCATCACGCACTGTCCCGTTTGTCAGTAAGGCCACCGGCACGCCATGGGCAAAAATAGCGGCAAAGCTGATGGCGGGCAAAAAACTCAGTGAAATAGACGAAGCGGTGGAACGACCTATCGATTATTTCGCGGTCAAGGAATCGGTACTGCCCTTCAATAAATTTCCCGGAGCTGATCTCATACTCGGCCCCGAGATGAAATCCACCGGTGAAGTGATGGGGCTTGATAAGGATTTCGGCCTTGCGTTTGCGAAATCACAGGAAGCTGCCGGCAATAATCTTCCGCGGAGTGGATCGGTATTTATCAGTGTGCGAAACAGCATGCGCCGCAATATTATTTTTATGGTCAAGGCGATCGCAACGCTCGGATTTAAAATCTATGCGTCCGAAGGTACATGGAATGTACTTCGCTCAAACGGCATTAACGTTAAAATGGTCCCGAAAATCGGTGAAGGAAAACCCGATATTATTGATCTGATTAAAAACGGCGACATCGACCTGATTATCAACGTACCGGCGGGAAAGAAGTCACAGCTGGACTCAAAACCGATCAGAAGCGCAGCCGTACTGCAGGGTATACCCTATATAACAACACTCGAAGGTGCCCAGGCGGCGATAAGCGGCATGGATGCTCTCGAACGTACCGGATTTTCCGTCAAACCGATTCAGGAATACATCAGCTCATCGGGGCAGCAGGACAACCGGTACAAACATGACATCACCATACGTAAATCACTTTGGAATTGAGAAAATGACGGGCGCATGCAGATGCGCCCTCTTTTTTTGCACCTACTCATGAGATGGGGATGACCAATGACGAAATACATATTTGTAACAGGCGGAGTCGTTTCTTCACTCGGCAAGGGAATTACCGCGGCATCAATCGGGCTGTTGCTCAAATCACGCGGTCTGCGTGTCATCCATCAGAAGTTTGATCCGTATCTCAATGTCGATCCCGGCACCATGAATCCGTATCAGCACGGCGAGGTATACGTTACCGACGACGGCGCGGAAACAGATCTCGACCTCGGCCATTATGAACGGTTCACCGGTATAACGACCACCCGGAACTGCAATTACACCTCCGGTCGCATTTACGATTCCCTCATTAAAAAAGAACGCAGAGGTGATTACCTGGGTGGTACGGTACAGGTAGTACCGCACGTCACCACCGAAATCTGCGACAGCATCCGCAGCGTCGTCACACCGGAAATCGATGTGGTGATCAGCGAAATCGGCGGTACCGTTGGAGATATTGAAAGCCTGCCGTATCTGGAGGCTCTGCGGCAGTTTCAACAGCAGACCGGACGCAGCAACACGCTTTTTATCCATGTCACCCTTATTCCCTACCTTGAACGTGCCGGTGAGGTAAAAACCAAACCCACTCAACACTCGGTAGGGCGTCTGCGTGAGATCGGTATTATCCCCGACATTCTCATCTGTCGTACCGAAAAGCATCTCGACAAAGAGGTCCGCAGAAAGCTCTCACTCTTCTGCAATGTTGATGAAGAGGCGGTGGTCGAAGCAATGGATGTACCCCATACCATCTACGAAGTACCTCTGGAATTCGCCACGCAGGAACTAGACACGGTCATTATCGATTCGCTCGGTCTCCGGGCCGGTCGCCGCAATCTGCGGCAGTGGCGTGATTACGTGGACAAGGTCACCAATGCGGAACGCGAAACCAGTATCGCTATCGTCGGGAAATACAGTGAGCTTCTGGATGCATACAAATCAATCCACGAATCACTCAACCACGCCGGAGCATTTCACGGCTCCCACGTGAACATCGTGAGTGTCTCCTCCGAAGACATTGAAGAGAAGGGTGCCGCAGAAGTACTTAAAGACTGTCACGGCATACTCGTCCCGGGAGGATTCGGCGGCCGCGGCGTTGAGGGCAAGATTCTTGCCGTGCAATACGCCCGCGAGAAAAAAATTCCTTACTTCGGGATCTGTTATGGAATGCATATGGCGGTAATAGAATTCGCACGGAACGTACTGCATCTCAACGATGCCGATACTATTGAAAACAATAAAAAAACCACGAACCCGGTAATACACCTGATGGAAGAACAGAAAAAGATCATGAACCTTGGTGGTACGATGCGCCTTGGTGCATTTCCTTGTATCCTTAATAAAGGCACCACTATCAGGAAGATTTACGGCAAGGAACAGATCAGTGAACGACACCGGCACCGGTTTGAGTTCAACAACGATTACCGTGAACAATGTGAAAAAGCGGGTATGGTCCTCTCAGGCATTTCTCCCAACGGCATGCTGGTTGAAACCGTGGAACTTTCAGACCATCCTTGGTTTATCGGTGTACAGTTCCATCCGGAATTCAAATCACGCCCGGTTGATCCGCACCCGCTCTTCAAAGGATTCATCGGAGCAAGTCTTGTCCATAAGGAGAAGAAAAAATAACTAGGCAAAAGAGAGCGCGGCCCGTACATCGGGCCGCTTTTATTTACCACTCCAGGGAGCCAAAACGTCACCATGTTTGATGAATCGTTACACGAAGAATGCGGCATTTTCGGTGTTTATAACAATCCCCAGGCAGCACATTTAACCTACCTCGGACTCTACGCACTGCAGCACCGCGGTCAGGAAAGCAGTGGCATTGCAGTTGCCGGTCCACAAAAGATTTCTCTCTACAAAGGAATGGGGCTGGTCAGTCAGGTATTCAAACGGCAACAGCGTATCGAACAACTTACCGGTTCCAGTTCGATCGGTCACAACCGGTATTCCACCACCGGTTCATCAACGCTTACCAATGCGCAACCGATCGTGATCAATTGCCGGGCCGGCCAGATAGCTGGAGCGCACAACGGTAACCTCACCAATGCGGACATGCTCCGTACCCGTATGGTGGATGACGGATCGATTTTCACCTCGACCACCGATACCGAAGTCATCATGCATCTGATTGCCCGATCAAAACGCAATTCAATTGATGCAATGCTGCTTGATGCGCTCTCCGAAGTAAAAGGAGCCTTTTCAATCGTTTTCCTTACCGGCGAAGCTCTCTATGGAGCCCGTGATCCGTACGGAATCCGCCCGCTGATTATCGGAAAATGCGATGACAGCTATTTTCTTTCATCGGAAACGTGCGCATTCGATCTTGTTGGAGCGGAGATGGTACGCGAGGTTAACCCGGGAGAAATGATCCGTATCGACAGCAACGGTATCACCTCCTTCACAATTCCAGTGTATGAATCAACCGCCCGACTCTCCCACTGTGTTTTTGAATTCATCTACTTTTCCCGACCGGACAGTTTCGTCTTCGGAAAGAATGTTGACCGTGTCCGCCGTAAACTCGGGCGCCAACTCGCAGCTGAATACCCTGTCCCGAACGCTGATGTGGTCATCGGGGTACCCGACAGCGCCACTACGGCTGCTCTTGGCTTCTCTGAGGCATCGGGGGTCAGGTTCGATATCGGCCTCATCCGTAACCACTATGTTGGACGGACCTTTATTCATCCGGTACAGGAGGCGCGTGACTTTGGCGTACGGATAAAATTCAATCCGGTAAAGGGTGTACTGAAAAACAAAACGGTGGTTATTGTTGACGACTCGATTGTACGCGGTACCACCATGAAAAAAATCATTCGTCTGATCCGTACCGCTGAACCGGCAGCGATCCATCTGCGGATCTCCTCACCACCGATCATTTGCCCCTGTTTTTACGGCATTGACATGCCGACAAAGAAGGAACTGATCGCCACATCCCAGAAAGTCGAAGAGATCAAGAACTACCTTGAGGTGGACTCTCTCGGCTACCTCTCGATTGACGGCATGCTGTCGGTAATGCCCGGCAGGAAAGAGGATTTCTGTGCCGCCTGTTTCAACGGGGAGTATCCTGTAAAGTAACCGTTAACATACCGAAGCAGTTAGTAAGGCAACCGAATTTACTTTTACGGTTGCCTTACTTTTACTCCCTGAAGAGCGTTCCGTACTGCTTATAAGCCTGGAATGATCGTTATCCCGGTATCCAGAGGAATAAAATTAAAACGATACAAGTATAGGGAATATCCATACCGGTCTGGGCAGTGTCTCCCCCGGTGACACTCTTCACGGTAATTCGACCGGAATGATGGTTATCCCAGTATCCAGAGGAATAAAATTAAACCGATACCAGATATAGGGAATATCCATACTGGTCTGGGCAGTGTCTCCCCCGGTGACACTCTTCACGGTAAATCGAAGTGTATCAACCAGCGTATCCTGTGACGACGGTATAGTCTTCGTAAGCAGGGTATCCGGTGCGATACGTACTCTGCCGGTAAAGTTCAGGAAACACCCCACAACAATGATTGGGTCGAGCGGATCACGACCGGTCCCTTTTTGTGACGGACAAACAATGGTTTTGAGCGAATCCGGATAAAAATAGGTTCCCCGTTCAATGTTCCAATACAACCGGGCGTTATTCTCCGGATCGTACCCGCACGAATCAAGGATCAGGGTATCGAATGCACTGTTGAAAATCTTTTTCTGTCCCTTGCAGGTAATTATCGGTCCGTCATTTTTTTCAACCATCAGAAATGTTATCCCGTGCAATGTGGTTGATACTCCCGCGGGATCGGTAACGGTTGCTGATAATACAGCAATCCGGTTGTGAAAGATCTCTCCCTGCGGAGCGGTAACTATAAGCGCACGCCGAAGCGAATCGTAATGTACCACCATGTCGTTGTCGCCGGTATCAGTGGCAACCGACCAGTGCAGAGAATCCTTGCCATAGGTTGCAGCGGTATCGGTGATGGTCACTTTCTGATCCAGAAAAACAGTATCAAACTGCTCCCGCTCATTTATTGTCTGAAAAAATGGAGTAATCTTCGGAGCATACACCTTTGCGCCCGCATAGTGTATCTGAATCGTTTTCACCGTTCTGTTTCCCGCCGGATCCCATGCTTCGAGGGAATCAAGCGTTGTTCCGCTGTCAAGACTTCCGAGGGGAACCACCACGGTATCTCCATGGGAAAACACTACCCGGGCGCCACCGTATTTTACGGAATCAACCCGCCACGCATCCTTAACCGTCAACCTGATGGTATCGGGAAGTACTGCAACAGAATACAGCGAATCACCAAGCGGATCGACGGTACCAATTACCGGTGCACTCTCATCCACAACGATAAGCGTGCAGAGGACCGCCGGACTCACCTGACCTTTTTCATCCGTTGCCGCGAAGGAGAAAAACATAATCGTATCTCGAAGTGCCTTCACCTGATCGGCAGTAAGGGGGCATATGACCGTCGCCTCCGCTCGTTCACTGGCGAGAAACGGATATTTTTTATCGGTAAACATCCCTCCGGAATAGGTGTATTCCAGCAGATTACTGTCGGGATCGGTAACCGTAAAAGTGAACGATACGGTATCACCCACCGGTACAGTACGACGGGTTTCCAGTGCAACGACGGAAGGGGTGGTGGCAAAAGCCGCTATCGAAGCCACAACAGAATCGACACCGGCAGTTTTATACAGGAGAAAGGTAAACGTATAGGCAGCCGGCAGCGGCACTTCAATCGACAGGACGATCAATGAGTCATCACCAATTGGAGTTCCCGACAGTTTAACGGGAGTAGCAGCATCCACCGACTGAAAAAGTGCGAAACTGTCAACAAATTCAGGATAGAGTACCGACACGGTGCAGGCAAACACCGTATTGACAGCCGACATCTCGGGAAGTCGCGTAAGGGTCTCCTGCTCGACTCCGGCACTTTCAGGGTTTCTCGGGTTCTGTGGCAACTCACAGAACAAAAAGGTAAGAACGACGGTAACGGCAATCAGGTATCGTAGTTGAAGCATGGTTCACCCTCCGGAATGAATACCTAGTAAATATAGTTCAGGAATCCGACCTGACACATATCGGTGCCGGAAAATCTGTTTTTCAGAAACAGTGAAGGTAGGTGCGTAACTATCGGCTGAAGAAAAATGCGTCAGCGGCCATCTTCAATACGGGAGATTAAAAACTCAGGCATCTTGATTTTTTTCATTTTCTGCTGAGTTTTATCAATATTGTAGGCAACCCGCCGGTAGGAAAACTCGCCTTCATGGGTATCAAAAATACCGTAACAGGATTTCGGATTGCGGTCACGCGGTTGCCCTACGCTGCCGACATTAATAAGCAGCCGGGCCCCGTCGTTGTCACTGAGTCGAATACCCATATCCTGGTGCACATACAGCTCTTTCTGAGTGTCCAGGACGATAATGATCGGGATATGGGTATGCCCCACCATGCATATCTGAGTTTCAAAAAACTGAAAATTGAAAGCCGCCTCTTCAAGTGAGGTAATGTAATACCACATATTCGGCTCGTAAGGAGTTGCATGGACAAGGGTTATCGGGTCAACAGTTGCTTTCATTGGTAGAGCCGTGAGATACTCTTTTATCTCCCGCCGTAACGTTTGCGTTGTCCATTCAATAGCTATTTTCGCATGAATATTGAAATGTTGTGTCGAGAGCAGTTCAACCGCAGCAGCATCGTGATTGCCGAGCAGGATAACGGAGCACCGTTTACGAATGAGGTCAACACATTCGTTCGGATTTGCACCATAACCAACGATATCCCCAAGACAGATTATCTCGTCGATCTCCTGTGTCTCGATATCATCAAAGACCGCTTCAAGAGCCTCTAAATTCGCGTGGATATCTGAGATGAAGGCATACCGCATCGGCTATCCGTTCTCCATAAAGCGGAAGGTACTGGATCCAACTTCAATTCGGTCTTTATGTTGAAGAATATGTTGACGCATCGGTTTTCCGTTAACCTTTATCTTTCCCATAAGTTTGGTAGTAGAAATATGAATCCCGTCGGCAAGCGTTTCGATGGAAACATGATGCTCCGAAACCATAAACCCTGAAACAAAAATATCATCCTCATCGCTGTTTCCCATAGTCAGAAACTTTTTTTCAAGTTTATGGACCACATGCTTATTTGTTTCAATGAGAACCGCCGCATTCTCATCTGCCTGAGGAATATCTGTGACCGTATTTCCGGTGGAATCGGTTATAACCGTTGGTTTATCATTGGTTATAGCCCGCATTCTCGGTTCAGTCGTCCGGTGTACATATGAAATATCCGGTGCCCCCACATATTCACGAGCAGCCGGTTTAACCGATTCACTTTCGACTGCAGCAGGAGTGTAGTTTCTATTTCCCGAAATCTCTTCGTAAATGATGGTATACTTTCCGATGGCAATCCGGTCACCATTTTGCAGTGTTACCTTTTTGATTCTTTTCCCGTTGATATAAGTACCATTGAGAGAATTGAGGTCAGAGCAGAGATAGGAACGATCGGTATCCTCCTCAATTTTAACATGCCGTCGGGAGACTCCCATATTCGCAATGGAAATGGTATTCTCCGGCAGCCGTCCGATTGAGATGACCGGCTCATCAAGTTCGTAGGTTTTCAAAAGTTCATTATTATAGAAAACAACGAATTTTGCCATGTGAGTGCTTCAGGTTAAGAGAGCCTGCAAAAGTACAATTGTTGAAACAATGTCTGGATAATTCAAAAAATATACAATCTAATGAATAAATAGGCAACAAATCATAGGGCAAAAAAGGTATCCCGCAAATTAAAGATTCACCGGTACCCGGTTAGTCTCCGATTCCGACAGTTATTCTTACTTCTCATTTTATTACTGATAGATCCGCTCTTCCAGAAGCGGAACATCCTCATCAGGTTGCATCGGAATAAAAACACCAGACCTATCTTCTGATTTCGATTCCGGTAGTACCAACCCCCACCTTCTTGCTCAAACAGCACAGATAAGTTAATACAGGGAAACGTTCCGCCAACCTGAGATCTCCTGCAATTGCACAATGTCCTCTTCAGGATATATCTTACTTTATATAATGAAATTATTACATCCCGCATATTATCTCATTTTTTCACTCTTCCTGCTGTACTCATTACCGGTATTTGCCATTCCCGGAACAATTGATCTCTTATCAGAACAACGGGAAACACTAAGTCGTCAGCTTGATTCCCTTGACCTGATCAAACAGGACCTCAAACGGGAGGGCAAAACTATAGCCGAAATTGAATTACGGCAAATCAGGCTGAAAGATTCACTTAATTTTGTAAGGAACCAGATTCAGGCTACCTCGCGGGAGTCAGAGCCATCCAAACACCGCAAAGGTTCAGGGTTCATACAAAAACCAGCCAATTTTTTTGACTGGATTATTGTTATTGTCGGTGGTGTTGCCTTTTTCAGTGGTCTGATGCTCATTATGGGAATCTCCCGGTCATTCTCATCACGAAAAAAACGTAAATCAGAAAAAAATCGCCCGACATCTCAACAAGTAGTAAAACCAGTAAAAGAGCCTGTACCCGGTACCCCTGAACCGGCTTTTCCTGGCCTGTCCGATTCGACCACTGCCGGCGCTCCGTCCAAAGATGTTTCGATTACCTCAATTCAGCATCGTATTGCCCGTTCCGAGCCTTCAACTATCCAATCTTCCCCGAAAATACCGGCTCTGCCCAGAAAATCAGCACCGCAATTTTCTCCGCGCCCAAATGATGAGGATAGTTCAATGGAAAGCCAGGTTCTTGCAGCCGCAAAAAGCGGACTTGATGCGCTTGCGATTTCCCGTAAATTTCAAATAAGTGTCGACCACGTTGCCCTTCTCCTTAAAATGTCCGCACCGGGACGTAAATAGTTCCTGTTCAGGATAAGGGAACTCCGTCATACCGAGTTGTTTTATCGGGTATCCATCTTCTAATACAAGCGAAAAAACTGGACTCCCACCTTCGCGGGAATGACAATCATCCTGTAAAATGGCCGATCCTGAACAGATACCAAATAGCTATTTCCTAGCCTCCGTACCCTACCACGCTATAACAGCTACTGTTTTGAGCATTCTACCTGCCAACCTGCATTAAGAATGGCGTGAACCGCCTTTTCGTGCACCCTTTTGGCCATACAAAGTACCCCTGGATTGCTTTTACCATACTTATATCTACCAGAAACGCCATGCCTATATTGTAATCATTTAATATATTTTTCTTTTTTATTTTTTCCTTATCTTTTCTTCTTTTTGCCATTTTTTAGCCTATTATTGTAATCATTAATACTATTTTTTATTGACCACACTCAAACTTTCCGATATATTTAAACCATACAAAGAAACCAATCACCCACCTGTATCGAGGAGGATATATGATCAGACCAGTTCGAGCCACCGTAGTTATAGTTTCGGGACTTTTTTTTATTCCGGGTTGCTCACTCAATCCGCTTACTTCCGGCAAGCAGGATACTTCCGGAGAAATTTCAATTACTTCCGAAAGCGTCGGTGAGGTCGCATACCAGTCCATCGATGAAACCGGAACCCCGCCCGAGCTGCTCTCCATCACCAGCCCTGCACCAGCCAATCTGCTGAAGCAGGCATCGATACCGGAATTCAAGCTCGATACCAAACAATCACTCGGTAAAAAAAATGCGGTATCATCATTTACACTTGACACGATCGGCGACACCCTGCGGATCGCGTTGACAACCACCGGCATCCTCATGAACAAGTACGACACGATCGATGTATTGCTTGATGCCACCGCATTCGATGATACGGAAGGCAACGAAACACTACTGAAAATGTTCGGTGCAACCGTGTACACCAATGGAACCGTTGAATCGTACCGGATAGAAGATCGCGACGGCAACGGAATCATCAACGGCAGCGATACCCCGCCAAACCGTGCCGCACTGCAATTCACCACTACGTACAAGAACAATTTCCTCGGCCATCGTAAAGGCGAGGTTGTCACTGCCTGTCTTGAAGCGGACGCAGGTGCCGATAACAACTTTGACACCGAAGAGGACAACAACCTTCATTTTGCTTCCTGGGTGAAGGCTGTGGGAAACGATACGGTCGCCTACGCCTACTATGAAGACGCTGATGGCGACGGGATCATCAACCCTGCCGGCGGAGGAACCTCGCGAGTTCGCTTTTTCGAAAAAGACAACCCGCTCAAGCCGTTTGTCGACTATGGCAAAGCAGTCATCACGGTTGAACGGGACGAGCAGGGAACTGGGCGGACAGTAAGTTTCTACGCGGAAGAAAAACTCGTTACCGGTCGACTCAACAGAGTGCGTGTAACCGATGAAGACGGCGATACCCTGCTTACCAAAGGTGAAATGGCCCGGGTGCAATTCGCCACCAATTCCCCGGCGGTTGCCGACAGTGAAATAACCGCACAGGCAGTCTATACGATTGATCCGGGAGAAAATTTCGGTGATGCTTCAGATAACATTCTGCACGAAATCACGTTGGCGAAGTCGTACCGGTTCGGTCGGCTTGACACGGTAACCTTTCACTGCACCTTCGCTCCACCGGTCCCGAACGGTGAAGACCCGACAGCAGGAACTTTTGAACTCAACACAATGTTCCGCAACGGGAAGTGTGCTTCTCTCACCGGTACGTTCGAGGAAGGTGTTATCGAGGGGACGTATACCGGGCCGGAGGGAAATGAGACTGAGGTAGTGCTCAGGAGGGATTAAACTTATTACTTGACTCCGGCACGTCTCTCCTTTTCACCAACCCCTCTCCGCGCCCGGAGAGGGGTTTTTGCAGTGGACCGGAACCGGCCACTGTAAATGCCCCGTGTTTTGAAATTCCCCTCAGGGTGTCGGCAGATTTTATGCTGATCGGAAAACCCTGCAGAAAAATAAGGCACCGAATATTCTTATATTACTTTCTCGCCAAGGGTGCTCATTTCACTATAGTACACGGCAAATGCAGCTTTATCGCAGCTTGATGTAACTGCTTATGGCAGGTGACAACAGGTAATGACGCATCTGATGCCACCGCCAGATGCAGTGCATCCAGTGTCCTGAGTGAGGTTTTGAACTGCAAGATATAGTCCGCCGCCAGGGAATAGTGACGGATCTCAACAGGTAGAATCCGGTAATACCCATTTTTCCAATGAAAGGAAAACTGGTCCCAGATCATTTCGGCAGCTTCTGCGGGAATTGTTTTCTCCCGGATTTTCCGGGACAGGGCCGAAGTGATCTCTACGGAAGTGAGCACGCTGATCGTAGGTTCGGCATCGTGGAGGATTATATTTTCCGCCCGTGCGCTCAACTTTTCAGGGCAGTAATATGGAAGGATGACACTCGTATCGAGGTAGGCCATCAGTACCGTTCTTCGTCCCTGTTTCTGGAAACAACGGCACTCATCGGTTGACCCTTCACACGGATTTTTCCACGGAAATCACTCTGCGTTTGAAATTGACGTCGCTGAGCAGGGATACCCTGCAGAATCGCGACTTTTTTACCACGACGGGTTATTATAACCTCTTCGCCATGTTCCGCTTTATTGATCAAACTACTGATGTTACTCCGGATTTCTTTAATGCTGACGACGGTCATAGCACCTCCTTAAGTGTACACTTTAAATGTACATTAAGAGCTCAGGGTATTCCACAGAAACCTTATGCCGGTTGGATTGATCGGGAATCGGGGTGACTTTAAGCCCTTATATCGAGGCTGGAACCGCAGCAACGCGCACTGCGCTATTTGAACGTATCCTCTTCCTTTTTCTTCATCAGGAGCCGCCAGATTTTGTCGACCAGTTCGCGTCCACTGAACGGTTTGACGACGAAATCATCAGCACCACTTGCGAAACACTTCTGAATTTCGCTGTTTTGCGTTCCCGCCGAAAAGAACGCGATCGGAATGTCGCGTGTCTCGTCCTGCGAGCGCAGGATTCTGCAGATACGGTACCCGTCAAGTCCGGGAAGATAGGAATCCATAAGAATAACAGACGGGCGCCGCGAAAAGGCAAGCGCCAGACCGATCTCACCGGTTTCAGCAACGAGCACCTCAAAGGCATTTTCAAGTACCATCCGGGCGATCTCGACGGCTTCACGATCACTGTCGATAAACAGAATAATCGGTTTTTCGTTGATCATTTCGGTGATTTTCTCGAGATCAACCGCCTTGTCGTCGTCCCGCTCGACAATCAGCGTTTTGGTTTCATCGTCGTCCCACCCGATTTCGGCATGCTGCGGCAGCATGACATGAAAAGTGCTTCCGGGAAACTCTCCTTCGCGCACGCCTTCGCTTTCAACCCAGATACGTCCGCCGTGTCGCTCCACGATACCCTTGACGATCGAAAGTCCGAGACCGGTACCGCCACCCATGAATTTTGAGAAATCGGTACTGTGACGGTTGGCATTCCCTACCTCATAGAATGCATCGAAAATATTACGCTGCTCATCTTTATTGATACCGACCCCCTGGTCGTGTACCGTAATATGAAACCTTTCTTCCCCTTTAACCGCAATCGCGACTTTAATGGGAGAGCCGTCGGGGGAGAATTTGATCGCATTGCTGAAGAGATTGGTGAACACCTGTTGCATCCGCATTTTATCGCCGTAGAACTGCGGCAGAACCGCGGGAAATGAACAATTGAACACAATTCCCCGCTTTTGAGAAAACTGTGTCAGATCATCAATACAATCCTTCGCAACTGCACCGAGATCAAGCATCTCAGGTTTCAGCCGCAACCGCTTCTGTTCAATCCTCGTCACGTCAAGTATGCTGTTTACCACTTTGTGAAGCCGATCCGCCGCACGATTTATACTCTCAATCATCCGGTAGACCCCTTCATCAATCCGGTCGCGCATGTTGTCGATAATTATATCCGAATACCCTTTGATCGACGTCAGCGGCGTTTTCAGTTCATGCGATGCGATACTGAGAAAATTCGACTTGAGTTCGGAAACCCGTTTGAGTTCCGCATTCCACCTGATAAGTTCGGAATTCATTTTTGCCATCTCGAGATTTTTTTTCTCGATCTGTTCATTGAACCGGATCTCCTGCGTTATATCTCTGAACGTCATGATGAATAATTCAGAATCTTCCGAGTTTTCGGGGATCCGGAACAGGGTAACTTTACACATCGTATCGTCACGGTCAAGTGGCTGGAGCATCAGGGTCGTCTCAGCAATCTCGCTACCATCCATAAGCTGTGCGACCTGTGCCCATGCGGTTTCATTCTGCCGCTCAACGCCGATGAACGGTTCTATGGAATTACCGAGCAGTATCGCTGTTGTCACATTCAGCAACTGCTCGGCACAACCGTTCATATACCGGACGATACCGGAAGGGGTAACTACAACGATACCGATCGGTGTTTTCTCTATAATACGGGCGAACATGGAAGTGTCCTGTTGCATACTACCTGCCTACCGTTTCTGAAAGTGATTCCACATCGGAACGAACCGTACTCTCCGGCCCTTCCGTCATTGTTCCTATATGATCGGTTATTTTCTCGACAATTCGCAATAGTTGATCAAACCCCGCAGCACCTTTATTTGACCGGTTGTACACCTCGGAGAGCACTGAAGCACCCAATCCGAAAAGATCCTCCACAGCGGCAATCACTTCGGTTTTGGAATTGGGTACCGTGCGGTCATGAAGGAGCAGCAGGGCCTTGAATAGCGGTAGCAATGCACGGACAGTCTGCAGCAAGCACTCCTGCACCACAGAAGGTCGGGCGCACTGTTGAATGTATTCTTTACGCAGCTGCAGTGCCAGTCCCAGGAGTTCACGTCGACACTGCCGTTGCAACCGCGATCTGCTGATCGTTATCACGGAAAAAGGATCATCTCCCCAGAGCATCCGGTAGGAATTCTGTATGTCAAGGATTTCAACCGGATAATCAACCGGAAGCATCTCCAGATAGGCCGGGGTCAGAAAAAGCGGCGCAGCCAGTCCACGTCGAATCCACCTCTGCAGCACCGAAGCACCTTTTTCGAGCAGTGCCGCAGGTATTGCATCAAGTACGAGTGCGATATTGACATCAGACGTTCCCGGTTTGAATTCGTGGGTTACCGCACTTCCATAGAGAACAACTCCGAGCAAGTGATCACCGTAGACGGCACGCACATCCGCCACCAGTTTCTCTACAATCGCATTCGGATCCCGTATCATTCAACCGGATCCGTCGGTTGCTCGGTTACCGAAGCGGCGTCGTTATCGCCTCGAATCAACCGGGTAATCGACCCGGAAATACGATCCGCTGCGGCAAAGTCTTCCCGATGAACTGCCGCAATCTTACCCGCATAGAGTTCAAGCAACTTGTAATCACGTTCCTGAAGCGGTTCCTTTCCAGACAACAAATTGATGATGGTATCAATATCCGCCGGAAAACGGTAGCCGGACAGAAATCTGCGCAACTGTTTCGTAGCGGCAGCAAACGGTTCCTTCTCATTGCGTGAGTAAAGCATTCCGGGAATGAATTCCTTGAGGAGGCGCTCACCGACATCTCCTTGCCCGGCATCCTCCGATACATTTGCCGGCACATCAGTCTGCTCAATCTGTGCAATCAGGGATTCAATCTCGTTGCGCACATGCTCCATCTCCTGCTCTCTGAAGCGTGCCTGATACACGATAGGAACAGCATTGACGCTCAGAACGGCATTGCCGATATTTTTGAACGAACCGGTATAAAAGACATCGCCATCCTGAGAGAGTATTTCCATTTCCGAGTGAAAAGGAACCACCTTTGCCGGAGTGGGGATGAACTCCTCGAACTCCCCCATGTTTTCAAGACGCTCCTTAAGTTTCTGGGGATCCAGAGCCGACTCGATGCCACTCATCCGGTCAACCAGTTCGGAAAGACCATCACCGAGATCTTCATCGGTTGAAAGCCCCATCTCCGATTTGAGAAAATCCTTGAGACTGTTCTGTTCCCTGAAATTCCCCTGCGCCACAAGAAATCCATTATGCACCATCGAGGCAATCGGATGTTTCATTGCGACAATATCCGACGGATCTATATCAATACGGGCAAAGATCGTCACCCTTCCGTCGAGATGATCTGGATCACCCTTTTTATGTTCCATCTGAAGCATTGTTATGAGGTCCCCGCAGATTTCTGCTGGTTAGGCTGATCGTCAGTATGGCTCTGAACATCACCACAGTGGATAAAAAGATGAGTACATGCCATATCCACGCTATTTTGACACCGGAAACCGCAACCAGTGCATTCCCTACCGCTATGGGTGAAACAGCGAAAGAAGCGGTCTTAAGATATTCCCGGAACGTCCGCTGACGATCTATTCTGAAAATATACGCTGCTGCCGACAAAAAAAAGATACAGAATAAAATAAAGGCGCCAAGATGCACAAACGTGGAGAGCAGATAACCGAAGAAGATCCCCGGCGTATGATCCACCATGAATGCCCTGATCCGGTCGGCGGTAAAGAGGAGATCCTTGACGCCGAAAAATACGTTTTCATACGTAAACTCCATTGCCGTCCCCGCGCTCACGATCACCTCGATGGTTTTCGCCCGAAGAATGATAAGCGGCACTTTTTTCGGCGTAGAGGAACTGGTGCCGGTGTCAACCAGAACAATTGAATCCGCTTCGCTGCCGAGCATGGTGGGCAGAGCGATAAGCTGGTTGAACAGCGGCGCAACAAGATACGCGGGTGGATAGTAGGGGGTGTCGGTTGGTGGATGGAGTACACCGTCGCGAAGTTCCATCCCGGGAAACGCCGCGGCAATACCTTCGGGAATTCCCTCCCGTCCATTGATCAGGTACCATGTATGTGCAATGGCGGTCACCACCGAAAACAACATAAGCAACCAGATGCAGTATCGCAGCACCACCCGGCGGGGATAGCGCAACACCTCAAGATAAAAACGAGGCTCAACGATACTCCGGTGCAACTGTATGAAAAAATTCAACTGGTCTGGAGGCTCCACGAACGATGATTAAAAAGGCCGCCCGGCAGAACCGGGCAGCCATGACCCAACCTTACTTATTGAGAATTTTCTGCACTTTCGGTGCCCAGATCCGGTCATAGGTGGGGAGTGTTCCCACCAGCGGACGGGCATACGATTTGAATGCATCGGTAATCGTGGAGTTTTCCGTATCGATGAATTCATCAGGCATCGACTTGGTATTCCGGGCGACCGTTTCGAGCGGAGTGAGAAAATATTCAACTGAATAGTCACCGGTACGACGGATAGCGACACTGCCGTCAACATTATGCCATACCGAGAACTGCACCGCTTTCTCACCCACTTCACGCGCCTCGTTCGCATCAATCGACGAAACAGTGCTCAGATAACTGCGTTGCAGATACCCGAAGGTATCGGTACGGACTCTTTTTATTTTCAGTTCCGATTTGATGAGACCGGCGAGGGCATCACCCAATGCTCCGGTTCCGGAGAGCTGGATATTGCCATGTGCATCACGTTCCTGATTTTCCATAAGCGACGCAATCATCGGCTCACCCTGCGCATCACAGATACCTTCGGAAACTGCAATCACGCACCGTCCGTTTTCCTTATAGATCCGATCAACATCAGAAAGGAACTTCGCCTTGTCAAATGCCTTTTCCGGGACATATACCAGATGCGGTCCGTCATCAGGATACTTTTTCGCGAAAATACTGGCAGCGGTCAGGAAACCCGCATTGCGCCCCATAACCACACCGATATAGATACCCGGAATACTGCGGTTATCAAGATTGATACCGGCGAATGCCTGGCTTACAAAGAGACCGGCGGAACCGAAACCGGGACAGTGATCAGTCACGAGGAGGTCATTGTCAATGGTTTTCGGAACATGAATAACCCGCAGCTCGTAGCCGGCTTTCTGCGCGTTCTCGTTGACAATGCGGCAGGTATCGGCACTGTCGTTGCCACCGATATAATAGAAATACCGGACATCATGCGCCTTAAGTACTTCAAAAATTTTCTGACAGTATTCTTCGTTGGGCTTGTCCCGTGTTGAAAGCATTCCCGATGAAGGAGTATTGGCCACCATTTCAAGGTTGTGGGTGGTCGCCTGGGTGAGGTCCAGGAATTCCTCGTTTACGATCCCGCTCACACCGTGAAGCGCACCATAGACATTTTCGATACAATCAAATTTCCGTGCTTCGAGAATGACTCCGATAAGACTCTGATTAATAACCGCAGTCGGGCCTCCCCCCTGCGCAACTACCGCTTTTCCGCTCAGTTTTCCCACAATACAACTCCTTCTTTTTTAAGGTTATATGTCACATTTCACTATAATCAGGATACTGCATTTTTCCTGCAAACTGTTAAAAATAGCAGATGCAGAGAAGAAGGTACAAACCATTTAACATTGATCTTCAGTACTGAATAGGCAGTAGGGAGATGAGAGGGAGAAACAATGCTAAATATACTTTACCGTAAGTACTCGAAAGTGTTCAATTACGCCTCATTACTATCAGTTACGAGCATTTACCGTAAATTACAGCCATATCAGGTCATCAGACCGTGAAACTACATCCGCTCATGACGAAGTATCGAAATCAGTAATCCGAACCCCATGATACCCGCCGTGAGGAAACCGGCAAGACCAATCAACGGAAATCCATGGAACTTCGGTGGAATATCGGAATAAATAACTATTGATGACCCGATAATCAGCGACGCCAGAACGAGTCCGAAAACCAGCCGGTTGACCATCTGGTCAAATTTTTTTGTAATCGGATCGAGTCCCCGGTGCTCAAATTCAATTTTCACCTGCCCGGCTTTCACAATCTGCAGCAACTCGCGGGTTTCCGAAGGCAGGTCGCGGAGTAGTCGGATAAAATCTCCTGCAGCCTCACCACCGTCGTGCAGCAGGTGCGCCACATTGTACTGGTCCCGGATCATTCTTCGGACAAACGGTTCGATATGCTCCATCAGGTTGAACTGCGGATCAAGCCGGTACCCAATTCCCTCTATGGTGACAAGCGCTTTAACCAGCAGATAGAATCCGGGCATCACCCGGATCTGGTGCACCGCCATGAGTTGCGAGAGCCGGTTAAGCACTTCACTTACATTAATTGCGGCAATCGAACGGGAGGCGTACTCCTGCAGCAGTTCGGAAATTTCGTACTCCAATTCCTCCCTGTTCTGCAATTGACGGTACGACATTGCCGCAAGTGCGGTAACAATCCGCTGCGGGTTCTGCTGGGCGATCCCGAAAACTATTGCGCTGAGCCGATTGCGGGTGGTCGGTGCCAGAATTCCCGTCATACCGAGATCAAGGAAACATATAACATTATTCTCTTTTATAAGAATATTTCCGGCATGAGGATCGGCATGGAAGAATCCGTGAACGAAAATCTGACGAAGTACTGCCACGGCCCCTCGTCGCGCGATTTCCCGGGGATCCGCTCCGGCATGCAGAAGTTCATCGATATGGGAGCTTTTAATACCATTGATGAATTCCGTCGTAAGAACACGACGCGCTGAATGGGACTCGAACACCTGTGGAATGTACACCGTTGGATCGTTTTTGAAATTACTGGCAAAATGCCTGATATGCATGGCTTCTATGCGGAAATCAAGCTCTTTACGGATGGCATGAGTGAATTCATCAATAAGTTTTTCAGGTTCAAGGGCTCCCAGACCGTGCAGATGCCCCTGCATCAGAGAACCGATATGATGCATTATTTCAATGTCCACCATAACACTATCGTCGATCAGCGGGCGCTGCACCTTCACCGCCACCTCCTGCCCGTCATGAAGGCTGGCCCGGTGCACCTGTGCCATTGAAGCTGAAGCGAACGGCTGCGGAGCAAATTCCCTGAACAGCGTTTCAAGCGGAGCACCAAGCTCTTTTTCAACGGTACCGATCGCAAGTTTACCTTCAAACGGCGGTACACCGTCCTGAAGCTTTTCAAGCGCAGCGATAAGTTCGACCGGAAGAATATCCGGGCGGTTCGAAGCGAATTGTCCGAGTTTGATAAACGTAGGACCGAGTTCCTCGAGCGCCATCCGCACCCGTTCCCACCGTGAAACACCGGGAGCTGCAACCGTTTCCTTCTTGCGTAACAGTCTTTTCCCGACGTTGATATATTTTTCGACGCTAAGTCGGGAGAGCAGATCTCCGAAGCCATACTTCACGAGTACAGCAACGATTTCTCCATACCGGCCGATATGACGATAGGAGAACTTACCGTTCCGACGCACCTTTTTATTCACACTTCTTCCTGCCGGAAAGAGGATTCAAGTTTCCTCAGTCGCAACTCAAGCGCCTCCACCTCGGACCGGGTTGGCAGATTAATATTATGCAGGGTCGCTTCAACCTGTTTTGCCACCGTTTTTTCAAAGGCACTTCGGGTTTCATCGGCCCGGGAAACCAGTTCGTCAACAAACTGTTTTCCCTCGTTTTCCGATAACCGCGCCTCCTCGGCCACCTTTTTCCCGATCTCCTCCGCCTTTTCCCGTGTCATCAGGGCGATGCCGATTGTGGCGTAAACACTTTTTTTAAGCAACTCAACCATAACGACCTCCTTTTTGATGAAAAAATGAAAATCGAGTAGTAAGTTTACATAAATTAATTCAGATTACCATCCGCGAACCTGAGGCGCAGCCTCAGGCTGCACTGCCGGAAACCACAACCTACGAGACAGAAACATCCGACTTGTCGGATCGTTCCTGACGAGGAGCTTCCGGAACCACTTCCACGGTGCGTTTTCCGGAACCGGACGCGATTGTATTCCTTTTCCTCCACAAGATATACACAATACGGTACCCGCCGAAAACCATTCCTCCTATCATACCGCCGGCCACCGCTCCGGCAGCAACGTCCAGCGGATAATGCACACCGACATAAATTCTCGAATACCCGATAAATACCGCAAAAAACACATAGACCCATTTCCAACGCGGATAGAAAAGGCTCAACAGTGTCGCCTGTGCAAAGATATTGACCGCATGTACGGAAGGGAATGAGAGCGAGTGTCGCATTCCGCAAAGGAATCTTCCGCCGGCGACAAACAATTCAGGGTGACAGGGGCGATGCCGTCCGAAAAGTGGTTTGAGAATCCGTGCAGCAACCGGATCGGAAATGGCCACCGTCAGCAGCACCAGGCCGATCACCACCAGTGCCTTCTTTTTCTTCTTTAAAAAAAACAGGAGCAGCGCGGCGATACCGGGGACAATCCAGAACGTTGCCTCCGTCGTATGAACAAACAGCACATCAAAGAATGGATTGGCAACTGCAGCATTCAACAGAAGAAACAAATTGCGGTCACATTGAAGCAGTTGTTCAAGTAGCGACATAATCACTATTCCGGCAGTGAAAGCGACGGACCTTCACCGCTGCTGCTGTAACGGATAAGGCGGGCACGAATTGCACCGAATTTTATCTTCGAACGAATGACGACGGGAATTCTTCGGCGATCATCGGACAGCCATATATCGAGTTTATCGCGTTTACTGAATGCGCGCCCTTCGCCGACAAGCCGTGGCGTCAGCACCACACAAGGAAACGTTCCCGCAGCAACTTCCTTTGGTTTAGAAGATTTCACTTTGAAAAATATGGAATAGACTTTGTTGTGGACAAAGAGTGGCTCGGAGAACGTATCACCCGGAGAGAGTGAGCGGGTACTGCGGATACTGTACAGCACCGAAAGGTAATCGTGTAAAAACGGTGGTGCATCGTGTGTTTTAAATTTTTTACGGGATTGAACATGCACCTTTCCACCGCTATGATCGAATAAAATGTAAGTATTGGCCTTGTACCGTCGTCCTTCACGGAGATGCTGCTCAAAAAAAAGCGGATACAAACCGTATGCGTCAATTGTTGAAATAACGAAATCACGCATCCGGTAAAAAGCACTCACGAAATTATTGGACAGTGCTTTCGCACCAATGGCAATAGTAGATCGGGCACTGTCGAAATTCGTGGTCAGAACCACATACCCCGCGTTAAAAGGCCCCCACCCGATTGCATACACCAGCGTTTCCGGAGCGAACATAACCTCGTCGGTTACTTTTCGGAGGGACTTTTGCAGTATCGGAACGTTATGTTCCTTCCTGACCGAATCAATAAACGCACATGAAAATGGAAAACTGTCCACCTCCGCTGCGGCATCCTCCCAGCGGATCTCCGGTTCTTTGCCGGCGGAATCCTGCTGATCACCGCCGAATCCGGGAAACACCAGAACAGCAACTGCCAGAACGACTATCCAAGAGCCGGTTCTCCATTGTACCATAGTACGAATTCCAGACATTACTGACGCACCCCGGTTAACCCCCAACTATTTCTTTACCGCATCCCAGTCCGCCTTCACCATAAGCGCAACCAGCTGATCAAAAGAAATCTTCGGCTTCCATCCAAGCTTCCGCTGCGCCTTGGCAGGGTTGCCCTGCAGCTGCTCCACTTCGGTGGGACGGAAATGCCGCGGGTCAATTCGTACGACCGTTTTTCCGGTGCGGGAATCAACACCGGTCTCTTCGACACCTTCACCGCGCCACTCGATATTCATTTCGAGTGCCCCGAACGCCCTCTCGATAAACTCACGTACCGTGTGCATTTCGCCGGTGGCGATGACGTAATCATCGGGTTTTTCCTGCTGCAGCATCACCCACATGGCCCGGACATAATCGGGTGCATACCCCCAGTCCCGACGGGAATCAAGATTGCCCATGTAAATGCACTCCTTCAACCCCGCCTTGATAGCAGCGACACCGATAGTGATTTTCCGGGTGACAAAATTTTCTCCGCGACGCGGTGATTCATGATTGAACAGGATACCGTTCGAAGCATGCAGATTATATGCCTCCCGGTAATTGATAACAATCCAGTAGGCATACAATTTTGCCACCGCATACGGTGAACGGGGATAAAACGGGGTGGTTTCAGATTGCGGCACCTCCTGAACTTTACCGTAGAGCTCGGAGGTCGACGCCTGGTAGAACTTACAGTGCAGCCCTGTTTCGCGTATAGCATCAAGCAGACGCAACGTTCCGGTTCCATCAACATCGGCGGTATACTCGGGTACCTCGAAGGAGACACGAACATGCGATTGAGCCGCAAGGTTATAAATTTCAACCGGCTGCACTTTTTCAAGCATGCGATTCATATTGCTGCTGTCGGTCATATCACCGTAATGCAGGAACAGGGGTAACCGTTCTTTTTTAGATTCATTGTAGATCGGATCGATCCGCTGACGGTTGAAATAGCTGGCTCGTCGCAGCATGCCGTGAACTTCGTATCCCTTCTCAAGCAACAGTTCCGCAAGATACGATCCGTCCTGTCCGGTGATACCGGTAATCAGGGCTTTTTTCATTATGGTTTACCCCTCTACATTAGTTGCCAAATTCAGTAGTTCTCAAAGAAAATACTTTTAAAACAACCAGTTTGTTTATCTTTATCAACAAGTTCAAGAAACCAGGTTGAACTACGATTCAACGAGAAGAAAATACTATTTTTTCCCTCAAAGCCGTATAAGCCCTGTAAGTATTGATAATTGACTTCCCCTCCCCCTCGGGCTATATTTTTAATCTATGCAAAAACATCGAGAATTTTTTGCTGCCGAAGATGAATCCGACCAACCGGTGCGAAACTCCC
Source organism: Chitinispirillaceae bacterium (assembly GCA_050304135.1). GTDB lineage: Bacteria > Fibrobacterota > Chitinivibrionia > Chitinivibrionales > Chitinispirillaceae > JAFGNB01. The sequence continues at coordinate 65,091 of JBNLDC010000014.1, forward strand.
CCCAGTCGTCAGACAAAGTACGCGGGAAACTTTTCATTGCATTCGTTGCTCTTACCGTCATTATCGGATCGTTTTCTGTTGCAGCAGGAGCGTTTTTTTTCTACCGGCTTTATCTGACCCTTCCAAGCCTTGGCCAGATGCAGAATATCCAGCAACCACTTGTTTCAAAGGTACTGAGCAAAGATGGTGAACTCATCCACGAATTTTCAATCGAGCGCCGCTACTATGTCCCGCTTGATTCAATAGTCCCTCTGCTGCCAAAAGCGGTCACCGCCATCGAGGATCGTCGGTTCTACAAACACTGGGGAATCGATATCAAACGAATCGTCGGTTCAATCATCGCCAATATCGCACGCGGAAAATATGCGCAGGGGTTCTCCACCATCACCCAGCAGCTGGCACGCAACGTCTACCTGACCCAGCAGAAAACAATCACCAGAAAGCTGCGGGAAGTTCTTACCGCAATTCAGCTCGAATCATGCTATACCAAGGACGAAATTCTGGAGCTTTACCTCAATCAGGTCTATCTGGGTGCAGGAGTATACGGAGTTCAGGCCGCCAGTCTGTACTATTTCAACAAGCCGGCAAGCAAACTCACTCTCAACGAATGCGCGACACTCGCGGGCCTGATCCAGCTCCCTGAACATTACCGGCCGGACAGGGAGAACAACCTCCCCCGCATGACCGATCGTCGTAATACGGTGCTGAAAGCAATGAGGGGAACGAAAGAAATTGACAAAAACGAATATGCCGCCGCCGTCGCCCTCCCCATTGAAACCGACATACATCCCCGGGCAGCCGCCAAAGGTTCCTATTTTGTTGAGATGGTGCGACGATACGTTTCCGACAAATACGGTGACGACCAGCTCTACAACGGCGGGCTGACCATCCATACCACACTCGACCCGGTTGCACAGGATTCATCGGAGCGCAGCTGCGGTCGTCAGATTACCAGTCTTCAGGAGCGGCTCAACCGGATTTTTCTCGACAGTACCCACGCTGAACGACAACTTGAAATCTCCCGGAAATTCTTTCTGAAAAACTTCGACTCAGTCTATACCGCCAATAAAAAACTGTTCAAAGATCTTCCCGACTCGATCAAACTGCGGCAGGCGCAGATATCCGTAGTTGCCCTTGATGTCGCGACCGGAGCAATCAGGGTGCTCATCGGCGGAAGAGATTTTTCGAAGAGCAAATTCAACCGGGCATTGCATGCACGTCGTCAGCCCGGCAGTTCATTCAAGGCATTTGTGTATGCAGCGGCTATGGACAACGACTACACTCCCGCCACGGTGGTGCTTGACCAACCGATCACCCTCGTCACTTCCGATGGCGAATGGCGACCGGAAAATTACGACAAGGTATTCAACGGACCGATTACTATCCGGAATGCCGTGGCAAAATCGGTCAATCTGGTGGCGATCCAGGTACTCAACAAGGTCGGTCCGCAGGTAGTGATCAACTACGCACGCCGGATGGGGCTCAAACACACCATGAATCCGGTACCAGCCCTGGCAATCGGCGCCTGCGAAGCAACGCCCATGGAGATGACCTCCGCCTATTCCGCATTTCCGAACCACGGGATCAGGGCGGTCCCCTATTACATAGAAAAGATAGTCGATAAAAACGGCCGGGTTCTCGAAACACACCAACCCCATGAGGAAGAGGTGCTTTCATCACCAACTGCCTACCTTATGTGCTCACTTCTCCATTCAGTGGTCTGCTGTGGAACAGGTGCTAAAATTCCCGGTCTCGGTTTTACCTATCCGGCAGGAGGGAAAACCGGTACCACCAACGATTATTCGGATGCCTGGTTCATCGGGTTCACCCAGCAGATTGCCTGTGGTGTCTGGACGGGAGTGGATGAACGACGGTCACTCGGTGCAGGAGTAACCGGATCACTGGCAGCAATACCGGTGTGGGTCCGCACCATGCAGCCGCTGCATCGCGATCTGAAAAAGATCGATTTTATCAGACCGGCAACCGGTATTAAAAATGAAATGATCTGCAGCGAATCACACCTGCTGGCAACCCCTTCATGCCCGAAACCGGTAATGGAAGTGTTCAAATCAGATGCGGTACTGGAGCCTTGCGACATTCACGGTGCGGGCAGAAAAACCGGCAGCGGTAATATGATGCGGCTTTTCAGTGCACCAAAGTCAACAAAATCGAAAAGTGCATCCAAGAAAAAACGACCGCTGATGTTCTGAGAAGAGGGCGTACCTGGTGTCCGGGAAACCCTGTAGTTTTGGGATTTATGCTTCGACAGGCTCAGCATGAGCGTAAATTTATGCTTGTTTCCCCATTAGCGCTCATCCTGAGTTTGTCGAAGGAGAGCATCAATCGGGTTTCCGGACAAACACTACCTAGAAGTTTTTCCGTTCAATAATTTTCAGAGAATCCGATCGTTTTGCAGAGGAAGCACTGCACGGTTCCTTCTCCTTCTTTTCAGGCGGTAATGTTCCGGTCAGAGCAAAATAGCCGGAGTCATCAATGGAGTGATGCATATAGAGATTCTGGGCTATTACCGCCAGGCGTTTGCCCATAAAAACAGATCGGGTGTGAAAGGGAGTCAGTGACGAGGGTTTGGCCAGGACGGCAGCCAGACGCGCGGATTCACTGAGAGTAAGCTTTTTCGCACTCTTTTTATAATAGTACTGCGCTGCGGCTTCACAACCGAAAATATTCTTGCCCCACTGCGCATAGTTCAGATACAGCTCCAGTATTCGCTCCTTTCCCAGATACTTTTCCATAAGGATCGCATAGAGCAACTCCGTATATTTCCGGCTGAATGAGCGTTCACTGCTTAAAAAAAGATTTTTAGCCATCTGCTGCGTAATGGTACTGCCACCATGACGGTTACTGCCCTTGATCCGATTATATTCAGTCGCGGCAAGGATTGAGGCGATGTCAAAACCGGGGTGCAGGTAGAATGCGTCATCTTCCGCCGCAAGCACAGCTTGAATCAGATCCGGGGCAATCGAATCAATCGGAATGAAGGTGTGCAGCAGCGTATCACCCGGGGGGTCCTCTTTCAAAAGCTCCTCCAGGCATTGGTCCATAAAATTCGTCCGTTGAGGATTTATGGTCTGATACGAGGAGACCTCCTGCAACGGTTTCTTAATGAGTTGATACCCTTTAAACAGCAGGAGTGTCGCCGCGATGGAAAAACACACGGCATAGGTCAGAAGCAGACCCATAACCGAATAGGCGAGGATTTTCAGAACGAGCAGACATATTTTCAATGTTTTCAACAGATACTGCATACAGCCCTTAACGTATCGGAGGCGTTATTATTACGATGATTTGAGTAACTAATATAGCACCGATAGGGCCTAAATGCAATGGTGCTGATTTAGGCTGTAGGGCAGAGCCGGCTCATCGTGCGGATCGAACAAATACAACAATGCAACCGTTCGTTTCACTGACAGGGAAACGATACATTCCTGAGTTAATCCGGTAAAGCGATGTCTGCAGACAAAGGTACGTGCAAACGACGATCAACTACAGTTGCACTGTTGCCACCTTGCAGCCATCCTGATCGACCAGACTTACCAGAACTTTTCCGGTGTCGCCGCACCATTTCTGAATATCATTCGGAAACGAAGGACAATCCGCGTGCACTTCCAGCACTGAGCCTTTGGGAAGCGAATTCGCTTTAATGGCGGCTTTAAGCACCGGTTGCGGACACTTCATTCCTTTGCAATTCAACACTTCGGCCATAGATCACTCCTTTTTATCAGTTACTCCGTTTATGTGTGCAACGCTGGTTTCCGTCATCATCCCGCACCAGCGTATATTTCAGATTATCCCTTTTGTAAACATTTGCCTCAAGCGGCATCTTCCCGGGCATCGCGTGGGTTGCACACGACAGGCACGGGTCGTACGCACGGAACGCCATCTCCACCATATTGAGCAGTCCGTCGTTTACGTTACCTTTATGGATGAAAGAGCGAGCCGCTTTCTCGACCGACATATTGATTGCAGCGGAATTGTTGAGTGTCGCGACGACAAGGTTTGCTTCTGTCAACATCCCGTTCCGATCGGTTTCATAATGGTGAATCAGGGTACCCCGGGGGGCCTCGACAATCCCGACCCCCTCCTTCGGGGTTACGAACTGCATATTGCGGATATCGTCGCCGGTGAGTTCCGCATCGGAAGCGAGTTCCACAAGTCGCTCCGCCGCGTACAGCACCTCCACCAGACGCGCCCAGTGAATTGCGAGGGTGTTGTGCACAGGTTTCCCTCCAAGTGTCGAAAACAGACGTTCGTACTGCTCCTGCGCCAGAGGAGTCGCCATACCATCGGCAACATTGAGTCGGGCGATGGGCGCCACACGATATATTCCCGTGGCGGTATCCTCATCAAACCCGTTCCATCCCTGCTTTTTGAGGTAGGGAAATTTTATGTAGGTCCACGGTTCCACATGTTCCGCAATTATATCCGCATACTGCCGCGGTCTGAACCGCTCGATTTCCCCGCCTTCGGGATTGACCACCCGGATATCTCCGTCGTAAAAATTGACCCGGTTTTCCGCATCGACCATTCCCATATAACTTGTCTTGAGGAAGTAACTGTCGCCGAGGATACTATCCAGATACGTTTTGTTCCCGAGAACAATATCATCAAATGTCTTGAGGGTGAATTGGGCGAATGCCACTGCGTCGGCAGCGAATGCTTTAAGTGCTTCGGCGGTTTCCGGTGCAACCTGTTTCGCCACCCCACCGGGAAGTCCCAGTACCGGATGAATCGGTTTTCCCCCAAGCTCCGCCATAAGATGGCGGCACCGTTTTCGGATTTCAATAACCTGTTTGCCAACGTCCACCCCTACGGTTTCGATCACTCCGAGGATATTTCGTTTTTCCTTTGGGGCATCCGGGCCGACAATGAAATCAGGGCCGCCCAGAAAAAAGAAATGAAGAAGGTGATCTTCGAACATGAACAGATTGTAAAAGAGTTCCCGTATGACCCGGGCGGTATGCGGAGGTGTAACTCCAAAGAGATCATCCAGTGCCCGCGCAGCAGCCATATGATGTGCACTGGGACAGACTCCACATATTCGGGAGGTTATCTGCGGCATCTCTTCGGCAGGACGCCCCACGCAGAAAGCCTCGAAACCACGCAACTCGGGAACCTGAAAGTACGCGTGCTCCACTTCTCCGCTGTCATCAAGGTGGATATCAATTTTTCCATGTCCCTCAAGTCGGGTTATCGGATCAATGACGATTGTTTTTCCGCTCATGCCTCGTCTCCTTTACGTATGCTTCCCAGTAGTGATGCGGACATCGAGTACCGGTAGAAACTCCCCGCCGGATCGGGCATTCCCGACAGAACTTCATCAAGTTGTGCTTCTCCGACATCGATTATTCCTCCAAGGGCCGCCGTCATTCTGGCACCCTGATCTCCTCCGGACATCGGTCCGAAACAGCCGGTGCACGGCATGTTGCCCTTCACACAGGGATAGCCGCAACCATCACGGGTGGCAGGCCCCATACAGAGTACCCCCTGCGCCAGAAAGCAGCGCTCCGGATCCGCCTTGATCTGATAAATCCGCTTGAATTCCGTTACCGTAAGGTTGTCGGGTTTGGAAGCATTACGGTCGCACGATGCGCACAGTGCCTTATCGGGAAGCAGTACCGATTTCGGTGGCGGCAATTCACCTGAAAGCAGCGCACCTACCGCTGTCGCAAGAAGATCCGGAGTCGGTGGACAACCGGGAAGATAATAATCAACGTCAATCACATCATCCAGTTTGAGCACACTTTCGTACAGATCGGGAAGATGCAGTTGTACCGGCCCCTTGTCGGTTGACTTCTGCGGAACCGTTCCGGTACCATCGGCCCCTGCCGTTGGTGATGAGAGATAGGATCGCCGGAAAATTTCGGTCCGGCTGGTCAGATTGGCAAGTGCGGGAATTCCTCCCATACAGGCACAAGTGCCGAAAGCGATTACCACCGCCGATTTTTTCCGGAGCAGTTTCGCCACCGCTTCCTGCTCCCCGGTACGGATCGCACCGTTGATGAAACATGCCGCCATGGCACCATCAGGCATCGCCTCGACATCCTCATATTTAAAATCCATGGCACACGGCCAGAATACAATGTCAACAGCGGCAACAACATCAAGCACTTTTTCATCAAGATCCACCACGGTCTCTTCACAGCCGCCGCATGATGCGCACCAGTAAAACCCGACTTTCGGCTTTGTCGTCATACCGCCACCGTCCTTTCAACTTTTCCGCGTATCGACAACGGACCCAACCGGACCACCTGTTCATGCATGCGATTGGCTACTTCCGCGAATTTTTTTCCCTCTCCGGCGGCAACCCAGTCGAGAAGGAAACGGTCGCTCTCTATCCCCATCTGATTAAGGATCGTGGAGAATATTTTGAATCGTCGTTGGGCCTTCATGTTGCCGCTGCGGTAATGACAGTCACCGGGATGGCATCCGAGTACCATAACCCCGTCGGCACCTTCCCGGTACGCCTCCATTACCGTCTGCGGATCCACCCTGCCGCTGCACATTACCCTGATGAGCTTGACAGTAGGAGGGTAGGTGAGTTTCTGTCCGCCTGCACCGTCGGCACCTGCATAGGAACACCAGTTACAGACAAACGCTACTATTTTGGGAACAAATTCAGCCATTGAGTACCCCCCTGAGTTCCGCGGATAATTGTCCATTCGTATAATGCCGCGCATGAGCGGCTCCTCCCGGACAGGTGGCGGCACAAGTTCCACACCCCCTGCAGATCGCTTCGTTCACTCTGCTGACCGCCTTTTCCTGATCAAATACAACCGCTTTATAGGGACAGACTGCGATGCACATTTTACATCCGGCACAGAGTTCCTCGTCGATAAATGACGTCATCATTTCCAGCTCAAGTTTCCGCCCCTCCACCAGCCGGGAAAGCACATCGCCCGCTGCAGCCTGGCCCCGGGTGACCGCGGTTGAAACGTCACATGGCGATGCACAACAGCCTGCAGCATAAATACCGTCAATGGTGGTGGTCGTAGCCTGCAACAGTGAATGACCTGGCTTGAAAAAGCCGGAGCCGTCAAGATCAACCGTAGCGAAACCTGCTATCTCAACCGCCGTCGGTGACGAAGCAATCCCGGTTGAAAGAACAACCATATCAACCTCAATGGGTTCTCCGCCCTCTGGTTGCACCCTGAGTTTCCCACCAACTTTCTCTATGGTTATTTTCGAGGGATCTGCAGTGTACACCATCGCAGTGCCCTCATGCAACTGCTGCTTGTAAAACTGCTCCTGCGAAGGACCGGAAAGTGAAAGGCGACCGTGAATGTTCACGACCATACCCTCCCCATTCTTTTTCCGGAACAACTCCCCCGCCTTGAGCGCATTCACACAACAGATTCCTGAGCAGTAGGATAAACCGTCCGGTCGCAGTGATCCGGCACAATGGATGACTGCCAGCGACTTCGGCACCGTTCCGTCGGCTCCAACGATTTCTCCGCCAGTCGGACCGTTTGAAGCGGCAAGACGCTCAAACTGCGGCATGGTCAGAACATTCGATTTCCAGTCAAGCTCTCCGTAAAGTGTTGCGATAGCAGGATCCCCACCACCGGTTGCAAGGATCACCGCACCCGCATTGAATTCCAACAGTTCATCGGCATCTTTAAAATCAACCGCACCGAACGGACACGCCTCGGCACAGGCCGAACACGAATCGTCGGTAAAATGCCTGCAGTGTTCACGATCAATTACCGCAGCTGCTGGTACCGATCCGGGAAACGCCGTATATACCGCCTTGTGATCACCCATTCCGAGATGAAACGTACTGGTTACCGACTCGGGGCAGACCTCGAAACAGGCTTCACAACCGATACACGCGGAGGTGATGTACCTGGCTTTCCGGGTTGCCTTGACGGTGAAATTACCGAGAAAACCGAGGACATCGGTCACTTCTGCATTTGTCACCACCGTAATATTTTTATGGTCGCGGATTTCGGAAAGGCGCGGAGCAAGCAGGCAGGGTGCACACTCCATTGCCGGGGCGACCTCCTCGGTCTGAATCACCTTACCTCCCAATGAAATGTCTCGTTCTATAATGGTGACCATTCTTCCGGCATCGGCGAGCATAAGTGCCGCTTCGATTCCGGCAACCCCACCTCCCACGATCACCACCTCGGTACGGCATTCCATGGTGGGAGTGTCAAGGTCTTCATGCCGTTGTGCCCGCTCGATCCCCGCCCGGAGGAGTGCACGCGCTTTATCGGTCGCCTCAAGCGTATCGGGTGTTACCCAGGCGGCCTGTTCCCGGATATTTACCATATTGACATGCGCCGGATTATATCCCTTCTCGCCGGCAACGCCCCGGAAGGTTTTTTCGTGCATTTTCGGGGAACAGGCCGCAATGAGAACACTGTCGCAAGGTTGTTTCTCAACCGTCTCTTTAACGAAAACCTTGCCTGCCGGAGCACAGAGGAGTTCGTGGGTGGCAACCCAGGCGACGTCACCGCGTTCCTGAGCCCATTTCTGAAGAGCATCCATATCAACCGCACCGGCGATATTCGTCCCGCATTTACAGAGAAACACTCCGACGCTTCGATTTTTATCCCCCATCAAACACTCCTTTGAACAGTGTTTTCACCTGAGCGGCCGCTAAAAAAACTCTGATTTTCTGTTTCGGAATCATCAAGTATCCCATTGATCAATTAATTCTTCAACCCTTTGCGTTACTTTTTTAACGGCCTCCGCAACCTCATCCGATACTTGTTCACCCAAGGAATGGACATTTGCACCGTAGAACCCTATCACCACAACGGTTTCAGGGGTCGGGTAGCCGCACTGTTTTCCCAGCGCGAGCACATCCGTGACCTCAATACCGTGATCGCCGGGAAGTGCAGCAGTACCGTCCGAACCATTGATTGACATTTCTATAACCGTTTCACCAACCGATACGCGCCTGTCACCACCGCCGGAAAATGCCGCCACGATTATCGCTCTGGAGTACCCTTCGAGTTCACTCAGAAGATCGATACCACCAGCCGAAATCGTCACAAAATGTGTATTTTTTGCATCCCCCGTACTCTCCAGGAGTGATCTGATGACGGTAAGCGGAGCACGTCCGTCGGTCAGCACCGGGCTGCCGATCCCCACTACCACTGTTTTCATTATTTCAGTCATCATGCCAATCTCAAGCGGTAATGAACCATTTCCATATTTTTCTCGAGAGTTCCAATGAACTCTCCACTATCACTGAAGCTGGAATTGAAAACAGTGACACATGAACCGTATGGATATGGAATTAACTTCGGAATACCAAGGGAAACTTTAACCAGACAACAAAAACCGCACATTACCATAGCAGTAATGTGACTAATCTTATAATTCAAAAAACGGTAGCGCAACAGATTTCCAGCAGACTGAGGTCACGGTTATCCCGGGTATTTTCTAGTGCGCGAGCGCCCAAACAAATGATATACTGGTATAGTATGACTACTGCCACTACCCCGGAATACGACGTTGCCATTATCGGCGCAGGTGTCTGCGGCGCCTCCGTTGCCCGGGTCCTGAGCACTTATCAGCTCCGCACTATTCTACTTGAAAAAGAGACCGATGTCGGGTTCGGCGTTTCAAAAGCGAATTCCGGCATTATCCACGGAGGGTTTCATCACCCGGTCAGCTCACTCAAGGCGAAGCTGGAACTGCAGGGAAATCTCATGTACGAACGCCTGCACTATGAACTCGGATTTCCCTTCAAGCGGGTGGGTATTCTCGTGGTCGCCTTTTCCGATGAAGAGATGAAAAACGTTGCGCACCTCTATTCGCAGGGAGAGGCGAACGGTGTCGCCGACCTGCAGCTCTGCGGTGCACAGCGTATCCGCGAACTGGAGCCGGGAATAAACAGCGATGCGGCCGGCGGTCTGTATGCACCCGGTGGAGGAATCATCGAACCGTACCGTTTCGTTTTCGCCCTCGTTGAAAGTGCCGTCAATAACGGCTGCACGCTTCGTACTGATTTTAAAATGACTAAGGCGCAATGGAACGACGGGTTCTACCGGATAGAATCTAAAACCGGTACCGTGGTAACCGCCCGGTACGCCGTCAATGCAGCCGGGTTGTACAGTGATGCGGTATCAGCGGCATTCAGCGCCGAAGCATTCACCATCATTCCACGCAAGGGCGAGGAGTACCTTCTCGACCGGGGTGCCGCTGCGTTTCCCAATCATGTTCTTTTTCCCGTTCCCGCAAAAAAATCAAAGGGAATTCTGGTTATACCTACTGTTGAAGGAACAACCATGGTCGGTCCGACAGCGGTTGAAGTGGACGGCAAAGAGGATCTTTCGACTTCGTCGGAGAACCTCGAAACGGTCTTCACCCGTGCGAAACACATGATGCCCTCAGTATCCCGCCGCGATATCATCACCTCCTTCGCCGGGATGCGCCCGGCACTGGCGAACGGGGATTTTTATATTGCCGTTTCAGAAAAAGCACCGCAGTTGATTCAGGTAGCCGGTATTCAGTCACCCGGCCTCACGGCTGCACCGGCGATCGGTGAACACGTGAAGGATCTTCTGAAATCGTGCGGTTGTAAGTTTGTTGAAAAACAGCATTTTGAGCCTTCGCTGCCGAAGGTGGTCACCATGCGTGACCGGTCTCCCGCATCGATGGATGAGCTCATCGGCAGTAACCCTGCATACGGCGAAATCATCTGCCGCTGCGAAACTGTGTCTGAAGCACAGATCATCGAGGCCATACGTAAAGGGCACACCACCCTCGACGGGATAAAATTCTACACCCGTTCGGGAATGGGACGCTGCCAGGGCGGGTTCTGCACGGGTAAAATTCTGAAAATCCTCTCCCGCGAAACCGATAGAGCAGTTTCGGAATTCACCAAACGGGGTGGCAGCAGTTATCTGGTCAACGGACCGCTTTCCCCGGAATCCTTTAAACAGGATGCGGACGAGAAATGATCATCACCCAATCAACGGATGTACTGGTCATCGGAGCCGGAGCTGCAGGTATGGCGGTAGCCGAAACCGTTGCGAAGGCGGGCCACTCCGTTACCATCATTGAGCGCGAAGAATCAACCGGCGGTATTCTGCTGCAGTGTATTCATAACGGGTTCGGGCTGCACCATTTCGGGCGTGAACTTACCGGACCGGAATATGCCGAGACCTTTTCGGAGGCGATCCGGGAACAATCCATCGAAGTCCGTCTTAAAACTACCGCACTGCGGATTACCCGCCTGAAATCACATATCGAGGTGGTTACCGCTTCGTCGGTTTACGGCGTAACACTGTTTGAAGCATCAGCCGTGATACTTGCCATGGGCTGCAGGGAACGCAACCGCGGGACCATCGGGACCGCCGGGACCCGTCCGTCGGGAGTATTTACCGCCGGACTCGCGCAGCGACTCCTCAACATCGAAGGATACGTTCCCGGGAAACGGGCGGTGATCGTGGGTTCCGGCGACATCGGACTCATTATGGCACGCCGGCTCACCTGGACGGGAACAAAGGTCGAAGCGGTCGTGGAGATCCTTCCGCATCCGTCGGGACTGACCCGCAACATTGTTCAGTGTCTGGAGGATTTTTCGATTCCCCTGCTGCTCAGCCATGCCGTAACACGCATTGCCGGGCGCGACCGGGTCGAAGGAGTGGACATTACCCCACTTGTCAACGGCATTGCCGACCCGGCACAAACACGGTACATTCCCTGCGACACCCTGCTCTTTTCCGTCGGGCTCATCCCTGAAAATGAGCTTTCCCGGACGGCGGGGGTCAGCCTGAGTGCCGATACCGGCGGACCGCTGGTTGACCATCTGCTGCAGACAACCGTACCGGGCATTTTCGCCTGCGGAAATGTGCTGCATGTGCATGATCTGGTGGATTATGTTACCGAAGAGTCGCAACGATGCGGTGCCCAGGTTGCGGCGTATCTTACCGGCACCGCCGAAACTACAGTACCTACCATACCGGTTGATGCCGGTGCGAATCTCAAATATGTAACTCCCGGTCGGCATGTTCCCGGTAAAGAAAATCACTATTTCATGCGTCCGCTCATCGTCCGCGACAAAGCGGCTCTTTCCGTTGGCAACGGAGATACGGTACTCTATACCAAACGTCTATCGAACATCCGTCCGGCCGAGATGCTCTCGGTGACCCTTCCCGCTTCGTCAACGGCCGACGCGGATACTGCTGCACCACTTGTTTTTTCGTTGAAATAGGTACGGTATGGAACTTGTTTGCATTGTCTGTCCCAACGGTTGTCGACTCACGGTTACTCAAACACCCGAGGGTATCTCCGTAACCGGCAACAAATGTATGCGAGGTGAACAGTACGGGAAAAGCGAATTGACCGATCCGCGCCGCATGATCACCGCCGTTGTCCGTACCACCGATCCGACTCACCCCTGTGTTCCGGTAAAAAGCGATAAACCCGTACCTAAAGCACTCATCACCAGTATTCTCCAGGAAATATACCGGCAGCAGGTATCTCTACCGGTAAAACGAGGCGACGTCTGCATCAATAACTGCTGCGGCAGCAGTGCTTCGATTCTGTACACACGATCACTGCCGCCCGTTACCCCGGAGCAGCAGCAATGAAGTTCGTGGCGCATCGCGGCTATTCCCGGCAGTTCCCCGAAAACACGTTGCCCGCTTTTCAAGCAGTCGTTGATCACCCGCTCAATGGCGGTACGGTAAGCGGTATTGAGCTTGACATCCACCTCACCGCCGACGACCATATTCCGGTGATGCATGAGACGTCAATTGCGGATGACAAGGGAACGCTTCTTCCGGTGGCGCAGCTCCCTTTTTCGGAACTCCAGCGACGGCATCTGCTCCGCTACGGCAACGATGTTCCGGCAGTCCCCTCAATCAGTCAGGTTCTATCCCTCGTAAACCACCGGACAGAACTCTGCTTCGAAATTAAAATCGGCACGTACGACCTTGAACGATTCACACGGCTCTTCGTTGCAGCACTCCGCACCTACCAACCGCAGGGCGATGTGGTCATCAGTTCATTCTCGTATGAAATACTGGAGTTTGTCCGGCCGTTCTGCAAACCGTTCGACCTTCGCTACGGGTACATTTTCAAATCTGCCGATGCACTCACCCTGGTACCTGCCGGTGTACGAAAACGGTTTGACCTCCTCCATCCGTGGTACCGTCTTCTGTTTGACTCGCCGGAAATCTTTTCGCCGGAAGCTCCGCCGATCCGTTGCTGGACCGTCAATGACGCTGCAACCGTATCCGGGATTTCACGACTGCCGCTCCCCGTTGAAGCGGTAATGACCGATGACATCAGCCTTGCAGAATCGTTCACCGATGGAGCTGTATGAAAACCGTCCTGATCGGCATTCACGGTTTACGCAATAAACCACCGAAAGACACACTTGCGGAGTGGTGGAAAACCTCCATTATCGAAGGTTTCAACATTGTAGGACTTCCTGTTCCCCGGTTCTCACTGGAACTAGCCTACTGGGCAAACTTCATGCATCCCCATCCACAGAATGCGTCGGTTACCGATACCGATGACCCCCGTTATTTGTGGGAGCCTTACGCCAGAGGGACCTACTTCGGCCCGCGCGCTCCGCATACGTTCAAGAAATCACTGCGCCACGATCTCCACCGTCAGCTGCTCAACCTTATTGCCGGGGAATCCGGTTTCATGAATGTCGAGGCGATATCGAATCGCATCCTTCACCGGATGTTCGTTGAGCTTGACACCTACTATCATGGAACAATCTGTGATGACAAAGGAGTCGAACGCCCCGCCCGGGAATGTATCAGAGCATCGCTGCAGCAGCTCCTTGAACGCTACCGTGGCTGGAACATCTGCCTGCTGGCACACTCCATGGGAACAATCATTGCCTATGATGTACTGCTGCACAGTGCTCCGCAACTTCCGGTACATACCCTGATCTCCTTCGGTTCTCCTCTGGGTTTTCCGGTTATCCGCAGGCACATTCAGCAGGAGCTGGGACTCGATGAGGCCGACACGGTAAAACTGCCCACCCCGGAAGCGATCCGGTACCGGTGGGTTAACTTTTCGGATCTCGATGACGTGACCTGTCTTGATTACAATCTCCGGAACCATTACCGGGCCAACGGCTCCGGGGTACGCCCGTACGACCGGATTGTCTACAACAACTACGAATACAACGGCAATCCCAATCCGCACAAAGCGTACGGTTATCTCAGGACACTCGATATCACCCAGGCGCTCAACACATTTCTTGTCCTGGAGAATTCGGGAATCTTGCAGCGGATCGGGTGGATTTTCAACCCTCCGCAGGTTTGAGCACGTCTACAGATCAGAAACACTGGCACTTCTTTTTGTAACGAATTTACTTTAATAACTGTCTCTTATTAATTTGCACTACTGTTACGTATTTTAATCTCGGGGTCGGGGTCGGTATTCAGGATCGGCATCGTCTTTATTTCAAGTCTTTTCGAAAGCGTATAATGGAAACGGTGTGAAACACCGGATACGATACGCTTACGTAACGGTGGTGAAATACCGAATACCGACCCCGAACGAACAAAAAATAGTACCGACTATTATATGACGGTTAATACTACATACAACAAGGAAGGTGTCTGCATGGGTAAGGAACCGGTTGTCGTTGCACTGGACCTCGGAACTACCGGTAACCGCGCTATCGCATTTACCCGTACCGGAACAGTCGCCGCGCAGGCGTACCGGCCGCTTTCGCAGATTTATCCGCAACCGGGGTGGGTTGAACATGATCCGGCTGAACTTCGCGACACTTCACGAGAGGTACTCCGGGAAGTAATCGCATCGGTCGGAACTGCAAACGTTCATGCGATCGGGATCACCAACCAGCGGGAAACCACTATCGTGTGGGAGGCGGCGACCGGCAAACCGGTATATAACGCGATCGTCTGGCAGGACCGTCGGACCGCCGACCGGTGCGAAGCACTGCGATCTTCCCGGAAGCAGGTAAAAGAGAACACCGGACTTATCATCGATCCCTATTTCAGTGCGACAAAATGTGCCTGGATTCTCGACCGGATTGATCCCGACCGTACCCGTGCCGCCCGGGGAGAACTGCTGTTCGGCACCCCCGACACCTGGGTGTTGTGGAACCTCACCGGCGGCACGGTTCATGCCACCGAACCGTCAAACGCCTCCCGCACCATGCTCTTTAACATCCGCACCCTGCAGTGGGACAATGATCTCTGTTCACTCTTTTCCATCCCGACGATAATGCTTCCCGAAGTGTTTAATTCCGACGCCCGGTTCGGAGTTACCGGTGCGGAGCTGTGCGGCCGTCCCCTGGCGATTGCCGGTATAGCCGGTGATCAGCAGGCGTCGCTTTTCGGCCAGCTCGGCCGCGACGCCTCAACCGTGAAAACTACTTATGGCACGGGGATATTCATGCTTGCCAATACAGGCACAGTACCATTGCTTTCCGATAACCTCATCACAACAGTAGCGTGGAAGCGGGGACCGGTTGTTAATTACGCGCTCGAAGGATCACTGTTCATGGGCGGTGCCTCGATACAGTGGTTGCAGGAAAATCTCGGCATCATCGACTCCCCCGCAGCCACGGGAACTCCTGAAATCGCCGGTACACGCAGCGACGGAGTCTACTTTGTTCCCGCATTTCAGGGGCTGGGAGCACCCTACTGGCGCCCCGATGCACGAGCGGTCATAACCGGCCTCACCCGCAAAGCGGACCGGGCTACACTTATTCGTGCAGCTGTAGAGGCAATGGCATTTCAGGTGCGGGATGTCATCGAGGCCTTCATCCCGATGACGGGAACCGCTCCGGATCACATCAGGGCAGACGGCGGAGCGACCCGCAACGATGTGCTCATGCAGTTTCAGGCTGATCTGCTCGGCATTCCGGTCATTCGGAGTGCAATCAAGGAAACCACCGCATTCGGTGTTGCAGGCATTGCCGGAATCGCCTCGGATTTCTGGGATGAGGAACATTTTGCCGCGGCCGTTCATGATGACCGGACCTACACGCCGCACAAAGAAACAATACAGCAGCAGAAAACAGAAAAACTCTATGACGGATGGAAAAAGGCAATCCGGCATAGTCTTGACAGATAGCCACACGGAGGGCGAGGCATGCTCAAGTGCAGCTACCCCGGGCGACCTTGCGGCAACCACCTCTCCCGGGCGGGATTCCGATGGGTGAAACGACACGTCTTGCAAACAGTATCACGATATAGTACACTTACAATGGATTGCCGGTTACTTTTGCTTCTGCATCTCGCATGAACAGACATCAGAACAACGAACGGTTCGGAACATCACAACAGCAATTACCATGAAATCACTTCTGGCTCCATTTATACTGTTTCTGTGTACATTCGCCGGTTATGGTACAGACGAAATTCTTTATGTGTTCTACCCGTTAACCACCCGCCCGCAGCAGGTGCAGGAACTTCTCCAGAAATCACTTGATGGCGCTGACGTTACCGTATTCGGACGGGTCAATGATCTTTCGGCCAGAGTTGCCGCTGTGCCACCCGATGCGATCCTCACCAAACCATTACTGCTGAAACACTTCAATTCCTATACCATCACCAACAGCGGTATCCGTAACAGTTCCCCGGAAGAAACCTATATAATTGTTTCTATTGACAAACCCATAGAGATCGAATCCGTGCACGCTGAAACCATGATCGGGGTAATTGATATTCTCGGCAGGAACGCGATGAAAACATTCATACATCCACTGTTCCCCTCGGAACCCAGACTCAAACAGGTTACCAAGGTGGAAGATCTTCTACCGCTGCTCACCTTTTCCATGGCTGACGGCATCATGATCGAAGAAGTTTTTCTGCCGTATTTCAAACGGACATCAAATCTGTCATTCAAAACCAGTTCTCCGATAAAACCCCAAAGCGGTATAATCGCTCTCGCATACCGCAATGATATCGGTACCAGGAAAATAGCCGAAAAACTGGTAGAAAACGACCTGATCATCAACAAACTTTTCGAGATCGAAAAATGGAAATAATCAAACGGAGATACCCGCACCGTTTCAGACTTGCCTTCACCGGTATACTACTGCTCGGGAGTACGCTGCTTAGCACATCAAGTCTGTTCGGTGAAACTAAAGCGGTGGTTCTCGCGATACGACAGAACGAGAAAGAATTCAACGAGGCATTTTTAAGTTTGAAAAATGAACTCTCGCCCGATTTTGAGGTTAAAGAGTTGATTACCGGAAAAAAGACCACACCCGATGATATTCGGAAGGCAATGCAGACCGTAAAGCCGCGGCTGACCGTTCTGATGGACAATGCTGATATCGCCCTGTACCGGAACTACCAATTGACTTTGCAGAAAACAGATAGTGTTGTTCCTTCCATAGCGATTATGGGTATCATGATCAAAGATGCCATCAGTGGTCTGCAAAACGCCTGCGGCATCTCCTATGAGATCCCGGTCGTTACCAGCGTTATAAATCTGCGTTCAGTCATACCCACTCCTATTGAAAAGGTGGGTATCGTTCACCGGGAATATCTTTCAGGATTTATTAAACAGAATACGGTATTCTGCCAACGTGAAGGTGTCGATCTTGTCACGATCGCACTTCCGAACAAATCCGGTTTCTATAAAAAGATGGTCCGAAACGCCTTGCAACAACTTGGGAAACGGGACATTCAGGCTCTCTGGATTCCCAATGACAACAAACTGCTCCATCCGGAAATCATCCGCAACGTCTGGATACCGGTTGTAAGGAAAATGCGGATTCCGGTAATCATCGGTGTCGAAATACTGGCAAATCCGAAACTCGATTTCGGTACATTCGCGGTACTCCCCGACCACACAGCACTCGGGAAACAGACTGCGGAAATGGTGTACGAGATCAGGGACAATAATTGGCAGTGCCGCCAAAACCAGGTTGATCCACCTCTGGCAATCTATAAAATCATCAATCTGCGTCAGGCAGCCAAATACTTCAAGGTGACTGTGGACAAGTTGGGCAGCGTCGATAAGAAACTGAAATAGATTCGGTTATGATTCCGCATGGTTCTCCACTCTAATTTTCTTTCTTTCCAAAAGCAGGCAGTTTGCCAATACGATACCACAAAAGCAGCCCTCGAAAATTCAAACGCCTTAAAAAGTCTTCTTGCACCAACGCTGTTATCGCGGTATACTCTACAGGGAATTTTCACGTGTACTGCACCAGCAGTAAGCTCACAAAGACAATGAAGCAACCGTTCCGCCACGGTAAGTTCTTGATACGATAGCATCGCAAACAGAAATACTAGATACATACATCACGGGTTCTGCCGGTACTTCGTTGAGATTACCTACGGGTAACACTGTATTCATCATTGTCGTCAAACGGAAAGCCTTATTAAATGAGCAGTACCGAGCATTACAAAACCACCTTGACACAGCTCGCCCCCGTTTTCTCCCAGACCGCAATCGAGTGTGTCGATGCGATTTTTTCAAAAAAAAGTGAGCTGCATTTTCCGTGGGAAGTTGTCGATCAGCTGCAAAGAAAATTTGATCTCATCCTGACAATAGGAAGCTCAAATGAACAACACAGTGCTCTTATGTATGCCGCTATCCAGTATGAATCCCTGGCTGCTTTTACTGATACGGAAGCGATGTCGTCTGAAGCCGCCGCGGACCTTCTGGGAGAGTTCGTCAATACCTACTCGGGAATGATCGCCGACCATGAGGAATTCACCGAAAAATTCGGTATACTTACCCAGGCACTTCCGGTGCTCTATACCGACGGCCAGTCATATCTGCCTTTTATCTGGGGGATACAAGGGTATGTATACATCAAGCGGCACTGGATATATATCGGTTACACCATCAGAAAAAACTTAAAAATTCAACTCCCTGCCTGAACCCATACCGCCTGGAAGACAATCTCTTTCAGGAGAGTCGTCGTTTAGTCGGCGGCAAAAATTTCTTCCACCGTTTCCTTAAAATCTTTTACGAATTCAGTATCGGCCAGTTTAAGCGGTTTTTCAATGTAACCTTTTGCACCATCGCACATACATTGCAACATGGCGTTTCCCCGGACAGCAGATATCATCAGTACCTTAGCCTGCGGAAATTCGCTCAGAATGTCCCTCATGGCGTCCTCTCCCGATCGATTCGGCATAGATATATCCAGAGTAATAAGATCCGGCTTATATTGCCGGTAGAGATCAACCGCATCATTTCCGTCACACCCGGTCGCAAGTACGGTAAACCCCAGCTGCTGTTCAAAAAATTCTGAAATCTGTTTCAGGAGAAATTTGGAATCATCAACGATTACCACGGTCTTTTTCATGACATCATCCTTTCATCGCATGGTGCATTTTATAAACACCTTGTTACAATCCGCTACATAAAACACTCCGTCAACCAACCGATGCACCGTCGGGAAACGACACTGATACCGAAGCACCCTTTCCGAAATTGGTAGTAATTTTTAGAATTCCTCCCCGCGCGGCTATGTCCCGGTATGCGATCTGCATACCCATTCCACGCCCCGAAACCTCAGTGAGTTCATCACTGGTGCTTACCCCTCCCCGGTAGAGTAGCTGCAGTTTCTCCTCCACGGAAAGTTTTTGTGCTTCCATTTCCGATAGTACTCCACCGGCGACGGCTTTTTCAGTTATTTTTTCCACATTAAAACCATGGCCGTCATCGGAAACGATAACACTGCGGAGCCCTTCTTTCTGCTCCAGTGCCAGAGTAATCCGACCGATACCCTTTCCCAGGTCATCACGGATCTCTGATGATTCAATACCATGGGCAACCGCATTTCGAACAAGATGAATCAGTGCTTCATCGTGTTCTGCAATGAATTCAGGGGGGAAAAGGCTGTTTTCATCGACGATTTTCACCCTGATATTTTTTCCCAGACGACGGGCTGTTTTATAGGCGAGTTTCTGATATTTTCGCAGAAGACTTTTGGCCGGTTTCCAGGAGAGCTGAACACACTCTGTGGCAAGGGTTTTCACCGTGGCATTTTCTGTCGTGATAAGGGTAGTACCGAGCTCGATAATCCTGTTCACGCGGACTTCCGGAATACGAACCGTAACTTCATCCTCGCTACCGGAAATAAGTCTTATTTTCCCGTGTATGTCATCAAGGGCTCCGATCATTTTGTCGAGAAGACACATCAACGCAACGAGCACCTCCCCACGTCGGTCGGTTACCGGTTCACGAAGCAGTTCCATCTTTCCTTCAGCCTCATGGGCAAGTGAGGCGAGGTGTTCAAAATCATAGGAACCACAGTTTCCTTTTATCGTATGCAGATCACGATACATCCTGTCAATCTGCTCTTTTCCAATTGTATATTTCTCTGGTTCCGGAAACCGCTCCCGCTGTCGGATTACCCCGATTCGGTGACGGTTCGCCTCTGCCTGCAGTTCCCGTAAACGGGTACCCGTATCAATCATGAATTCACTCAACTCCTCGGCAGGCGTATGAGCCACACTCAGAATCGTCTTGACATCCTGTTCATGCTGGAGACGCTCCTCCGCCATCTGACGATCGCGATTTCGTTTTTCAGTTTCATCGAGAGCAAGCACCATTATTTTTACCAGATTCCCGTGTTTGTCACAAATGCTCTGGTAGGATACGGCAACGAATTTACCGCCGTCCACTCCGGGAAGTTCCAGTTCCTGTACCGGAGCCAGCTTCGCCAGCTTCGCCCAACGAATCCGTCGGTACTGCCGTTTCACCAGCTTGAACCAGTCCTGAAACGCAGCCTCCTTCTTTTCACTGCATTGCAGCAGGGTGCGCAGCGAACAGGATGCAACATCATCAACATTCAGGATTTCATTCGCCCTGACACTGTACTCATTATTCACCGTGCCGTCAAGATTGACCGTAAAAAGTCCCTGGTCGATATTATTGAGAATGTCCTTAACCTGCTGCATTTTTTCATCGATGAGTATCTGCAGGTGATCAGTATAGCGCTTGATCGTTTTACGCATCGACTCGAAATGTTCGGCAAACCTTCCGATCTCATCGTTGCTTTGCGGATGCACTGCCACATCGTAATTACCTTCGGATATTATCCGGGAAGATTCCACAAGCGCACCGATCGGCAGCGTGATACGGGAGGCCAGTTTCTGCAGCACCATGTAGCCGATCAGCAGCGAAAAAAGGCCCGTTGCAGTTATGATGATAACAGCCTGCAGCATCGAAGCACGTGCGTTGGCCCGAGCTTCACCAATCATGGTTTTCATTGAGGCGGTACTGATTCCGTAGCGGATAAATCCGAGAATTTCGTCAGGTGCACCAACAGGAGCCGCAAACTCAATAACCGAAATGGTATCCAGTGTAAATTCTTTGTAATCGGGCGCGAAAAGTGCTCTCGCCCAAAGGGAAATGGAATCCGATAATGGTTCATAGCTTTTCGGGATGCCTTTTGGATTTTCCGCATCAGCAAATACCCACGCGTTGAGATCACGATCCATGTAAATTCCGTACACCAGATCATTGTCGTCGGCTACGGTCGAAGCGACCAGCCCCTGAATCGAGGTAAATGCATTATCCTGCGCCATCACATCCATTGCCAGACTGTTGTTTTTTGCCAGTAATTTTCCTTTGGCAAAGAGCGCATCGCGAATCTGGTTCTGGGCTTTCTCCATGTTTCTTCGCAGGGAAATAATATTGGAGGCTACAATTACCGAAAGAAGGATCAGGAATGTCCCTCCGATCAGCAACATGGTGTAGGAAATCAGTTTGGAACGGATACTGACAAAAGAACCCACTCAGTGCCCCTCACGTTGTTTCTTCATAATAATGTGCTACAAAAGTGTACCATACACAAACTTCTTTTTCCTCAATAATTTGCAGGCAACCGTAGTATAACGGCAGTACCGGTACCACCGGAACTCGTTATGGTAATGGTTCCCTGCACCTCCTCAACAAGCGTTTTCACCACATCCATACCGACCCCCCTGCCGGAAATATCGGTAACCTCTCTCTTTGTGGAAAAACCGGGGTTCAGAAGATACCGGAACAGTTTCGATTCATCCATTCTGCAGAGGTTCTCATCGGAAACGCCATATTTCTCCTGAATCCGTTTCCGTACCGAGGGGAGACAGATCCCCTCACCATCATCAGCGACACACAAGCAGATACCTTCCTCCGTCCGCTCTCCGGAAAGCGTGATGGTACCGGTTTCCGGCTTTCCGATCCGGCTACGTTCCGGCGGCAGCTCAATGCCATGGTCGATCGCATTGTTGATCAGATGAAGCAGACAATGGCGTACTTTTCGCACGATCGAGACATCAATCGGAATATCCGCCCCCGTAACCAGACGTACTTTTTTACCGGTTTTGGTTGCTGTTATTCTGGCAAGCGACTGAAATTCGGCTACCAGGTTCCTGAGCGAAACAGTTCGCAACCGGGCAATACGGTTTCTTATCGTAATTTTTTTTTCACCGTAATCAGATGATTCAGCAGCACAGAACCTGTCGAATTCATCAAGCAGAACATCAATGGCGGAGAGTGGTACGAATACCGACTCAGCGCCCCCGTACTGTTCCTGCAGTACCTCTTCACGTCTTTCCACTTTGTCGCGGATACTTCGTATCCGAGTAATGTATGACAGGGCTGTTTCAATCAGCTCCCGGATTCCGCAGATAGATTCCGGCGACACGTTTACACCGTCATCCCTGAAAACCCGCAGATGTTCCTCAACCGAATGTGCGATCTCCTGCAGTGGAGTAAAACGGTAATAACCAGCATTCCCCTTGAGCGTATGAAACGCTCTGAAAAGTTCATTCACCTGTTCAACGGCAATACCACTCTCTGTAATAAGTGCTTGAGCGTTTTCCATCAGAAGGACTGCATCACTGAGGAATTCGGTCAATTCGTCCGGATGCAGATGAACAATACTCGCCACCATATCCAGCGATTCGCGATGCCGCTTATCCACAAGGTGCATACGCTGCTCCAGTTCCCGTTCTCTGGACAGATCTTCTATGACCACCAGAAGTTTGTCAAGCTTGTCCGTCTCCTTGTCCTCTACCGGCAACCAGGTCAACTTCAGCCGTTTATTAGTTGTAGAAGTGAATTCAGCGAGAACACATAAGCGGGTTATCTCATCAAACGGAAGTACTCCGTATTTGCTGAAAACCAGCAATAGCCAGTTGTTCCACTCCCGACGATACGCTTCAGGTGCATCAAGCACTTCAAAGAGTGAGGTACCAACGGGACTTATACCGGTACCCAATGAAGAAACCGCAAGGGTCGCCCTGCTGTAACCGGGCAATACGATCCCTTCGCTATTGATCGCCATCAGCCCTACCGGAAGCAGTTCCAGAATTGCTTCGGTGGTCTGTCGCTCCTCGCGGGTCTCGATTGATTTTTTTCTGAGTTGTTGAAATACATCATCAAGCTGCTCCCCTATTTTCAAGTGAGCAAAATTGAGATGGAACCCGCAGAGAATCTTCCCCTCCCGTCCGTTTATCGCAACGGATGCCCCCATAAAGCGGGGAAATTCGATTTCTCCATATACCACGGTTGGAGGAAGAAACGTCAATTCTCCAAATGTTGTATCGAGTTCCTCAATGGCCTGTCCCACCGCCGCATTGAGTACCTCTTTCAGATACTCTGTGAACTCTTCCCGTCGCCCGCGGCATTCCGTTTCAGCAGAACTATCGGTAACAATACCGACAAGTGCTGCTGCAGTGCGGATATCGAGTGACAGCACATAACTTCCGATAATGCTCCCTGAAAATTCAATAAACAGCGACATCGAATTCGGAATAACCAGGGGGCCTTCCGCCAGCGAATCTCTGATTATCGTGTAAGATGCCCCCCCCATGTCATTAAGGACACTACACACTTTTTCGGCAAAGAACCGGACGTTCCCTTCAAGAGAACTGTTTTTTGAATTTTTCAGCATAATTGGTTCAAAGGCACCGCAACAACACCATTCCGGAATACCTGAAAAAATTATCTCTCATCGCCGAACAGAGAAAGTGAACAACTTCAGAACGTTAGTCTTTTAACATCCTCAACTCAGGGTGATATATCAAAGTAATAGTTTGTAATATAGCCAGATAGATCAACATATCGATTACTAAGAATAAAGTTTCGGGCAGAGGAATGCAAGGCAAAACTCTTCAACCCCAGCCCGCAGCGTATCCTTCAGCCGATTTCCCCCCGGCAACATGGTAGATGATGCAGACACTACCCTTACCTACATTTTGCATTGCAGCCATCAGTCCCAATACTATATACTTTATGGATTGATTATCGGTCGGATATGCACCTTCATAATATGCGGATTTTCCGACCGGACACCGGTTTCGGCACCGGAATAATGCTATCTTCCTTCTGGAATAATGGGTGAATACATCAAATAACCATTTCTCGAATGGTGTGATTTCGCGCAGTGCCATGAGCCTGTTTCCTTCACTGCGCACGTGCAGTGATCCGGTTGAGCTGATGCGTGCCCAGGTCGCGCTTTTCATCACTTTTCTGGGCGCCGGCTTTTCGATAGTATCCGGCGGGATAAAACTTTACCGGCATGAATATGCCGCCGGCGGTATAGATCTTCTTACGGCGTTCATCCTTGCACTCGGCCTGGTATTGGTCCGTACCGTTCTCGACTTTCGCATCTGGCGGGAATCCGGCCTGATCCTCATGTCCGTCTACTTTATTTATCTGTTTACCTCACCGAACTACGAAAACAGTGCCGCATTTTGGACGCTGCTTATTCCACTCATGGCCCCGTATATTTCCGGACTCCGCCGTAGTCTGGTCATTATCGTGCTTACCCTTTGTGTCGTGCTTATCCATTTCATCTGGATATCGGCACCCCACTACACCCTGGTATTTAAAATCAGATTTCTCGCGGTTTATTTACTGATCTCTATTCTTGCGCATGCGTACAACACCATGCAAGCGATAGTCCTCCTTTCCCTCAACCGGGAAGTCAGCCGCACGAAAGAACTTCACAGTGAACTTGAAAGAGAGAAGGAATACCTTGAACGGCTCTACCAGACACTTCCCTGCGCGATTATTTCCAGAAGTGCCGACGGTACAATAACCCGATTCAACGCAGAGACGGAACGGTTGACAGGGTACTCGGCTGAGGAAGTCCTCAATCAATCCTCCCAACCTTGGGTACCATCTGAAAAATCCGACAATGCCGACAGTCCCGATGATTGCACACCGGAGAGAACCGGAAGTAATATTGAATGCCGCATTCGGCGTAAAGACGGAACATCTCTCGACGTATTAGGCAGCTCCGTTCCGGTGTTTGATAAAAACGGTACCACTCACACGACCGTTGACCTGTTTTTTGATATTTCAGAGCGTAAACGATTGGAAAATGAGCTGATTATCGCTCGTACCCGTGCCGAACTGGAAAGCAGCAAAGCGCTTGATGCCAGCAGAGCGAAGAGTGTTTTTCTCATGTCGATGTCCCATGAACTCCGGACACCGATTAACGGTATAGTCGGAATGAACAGCCTGCTGCTCGATACCCCCCTGACAAGGGAGCAGCATGAGTTCGCCGAAAACATCGGACGTGCATCGAAAAATCTGCTCGGGATAATCAATGACGTTCTTGACTTCATTGACGTTGAAACCGGCAGTATGGTTCTCACCCCGGTACCCGTCGATCTGCGTGATCTCATTGACGGAATCATGTCTGCCGCAGCGGAAAATACGGAAAACAAGCATCTCGATATACAGGCATTAGTTGATGCCTCTGTACCGCCCTGCTGCATGGCAGATCCGGTCCGGTTACGACAGATCATCAGTAGCCTTGTGAGTAACGCCATCAAGTTCACTCCATCAGGAGAAGTGTTCCTCTCGGTTCGTGCCGCTGAAGAATCCGATGGAAACGTCTCCCTACGGTTCGATATAATCGATACGGGAATCGGGATCCCAGCCGAAAAACGACAGATGCTTTTCAAACCATTCAGTCAGATTGAGACATCGGCAGCCCGTACCCATTACGGCAGTGGTCTCGGCCTTGCTCTGTCCCGCCGACTCGCAGAGCTCCTGGGTGGTGAAATCGGTGTATCGAGCACATCGGGCAAAGGTTCAACGTTCTGGTTTACCATCAAACTGGCGGTCTGCCCGCCGCCTGCCGGAAAGCCGCCGCTACCGGTGAATGCCCGATTGTTGCAGGGAATCACTATCGTCCTTATCACTCCGCACCCGTTGGAACGGAAAGTACTGATCTACCACATCGAACATGCCGGCGGCAACACGACAACATTTTCAAACACAACGGATTTTATTGAACACCTCCGGATCTCTCAAACGGGTACCACACCCTACAATGCAATCCTTGTTGCCGACGAAGAAGGGAAGGATGTTCCCGCAGACTGGCTCCTGCCGGTTAAACTTGAGACGCGACTGCGCAACATTCCACTGCTGCTTCTGTCGGCCAGGCAGAGAAACACAATGGACGAACCCGGTATTTCGACAATAGTATCACGTCCGATACGGCAATACCAGCTTATCACTTCCATCCTGAAAAACTGTCGGAAACCTGAAGAGGCGTCACAGAAGCCGGTAGTCACGACCAAACACCCTCATGCGGAACCTCTCGGTACCGAAGATCTGTTGGAAATGAAACCATTACGGATTCTGGTGGCGGAAGATAACGCGGTCAACAGAAAGGTTGTTGAACGGTACCTGCAAAAAGCCGGGTATGATGCGGAATTTGCTAAAAACGGAGCTGAAGCGGTAGCAATGCATCAGAAAAGTCACTACGACCTTATATTAATGGATTGCCTGATGCCTGAAATGAGCGGATACGATGCCACCCGAGCCATCAGGTACGACGAGAAACAGACTCCTCCCCTTTCTTCTGTTGCCACGGTTATCTGCGCACTAACTGCCAACACCTCTCAGGAAGATAAAAACCGGTGCCTTGAATGCGGTATGGACGATTTCCTGAACAAACCGGTCTCCTGGAAAAATTTTACGGCCACCCTTAAAAAATGGGAAGAAACTATTCGTACCCGAAAAAAACGGCCCTCATCGGCAACCGAAAAGAGTAATAATGCCTAAATCTGAACTCCCGGTGCTCGATCTGGCTACAGCTCTTGAGGCAATGGATAATGACCGGGAGATGTACGGAGAGATTCTTTCGATGTATCTGACCTCGACCATATCTCTTTTCACCGAGATGGAGACACAATTACGCGAAAATGACACCGATGGTCTGATCAGGAGCGCACATACTCTCAAATCTTCATCACGAACAATCGGTGGCTTAAACCTTGGCGCAAGTGCCGAAAAACTTGAGCATACGGTGCCATCGTATTCACCGGATGAGATCTTGGAATCCATCTCAAGTCTCCGATCGCAATTCATAAAACTCTGTGCAGCATTGTCGCCGGAGGGGTTTCCGGTTCCGTTACAGCGTTAGTGTTTAACACACTACAACCCCGGTTGAATGATGCCACTTCGGTACGATAACCATCTCCTGTTTTTTCCTCGTTTGCCACAGCCCCGATCCCTGGAAAACGAAACAGTAATGGCATAATCACCGAATTTTGATTATTTTCCTGAATAATTCATTCTAATTCTCATTACATGTAGAGAGTGTTGCCGCCATGAAATTATTTGTTCCGGGTAGAATCTGCCTTTTTGGTGAACATACCGATTGGGCCGGTGGGTATCGTCGTATCAATGGTGCATTGGAAACAGGCTTTACGCTGATAAGCGGAACGAATCAGGGGCTCTACGCGGAAGTCAAGCCACACCCCTCAAAACTCATTTTCAGGACAACGCTTACCAACGAGAGTTTTGAAATTCCCATGGACCGCAAGTCGCTCCTGGAAGAGGCTCAGAAGGGTGGTATATTCAGCTATGTTGCGGGAGTCGCCTATCAGGTACTCACCCATTACCGCGTACACGGCCTCGAGATCAACAATTACAAAACGGATCTTCCGGTTAAAAAAGGGCTCTCTTCCAGTGCGGCCACCTGCGTTCTGGTCGCCCGCGCATTCAACCGGATCTACGATCTCAAAATGACGATCAGGGGAGAGATGGAATTCGGGTATCTCGGTGAGATCACCACCCCCTCCCGGTGCGGCCGGATGGATCAGGGCTGCGCGTACGGCGACCGCCCCGTCATGATGACCTTTGACGGCGACCGGGTTGATGTGCGTGAAGTAGCGGTTGGTGGAAATTTTCACTTTGTGATCATCGACCTCTGTGCGGCGAAAGATACCCGGGAGATCCTCGGCAAACTTAACAAATGCTATCCGTTCGCTGAAAACGATCTGCAGCGGGGAGTGCAGGAGTACCTTGGCAAAATCAGCGCTTCAATAACGAAACGGGCGGTCACCGCAATCGAGAAGGGTGATGCGGTTGCTCTCGGCAAACTGATGGTTGAATCGCAGAATGCTTTCGACAAGGCATGCATACCTGCCTGTCCCTCGCAACTCACCTCGCCCGTACTGCACAAGCTGCTCTCATGGCCATCAATCCAACCGTTGATCCTAGGCGGCAAAGGCGTCGGTTCTCAGGGCGACGGTACCGCGCAGCTGCTGGTGAAAGACGAGGAGACTCAGGACAAAGTGATAGGTATCATTGAATCCGAACTCAAGATGGAGTGCCTGAAGCTGACGATCTCTTCCGCTAAAAAAGTACGTAAAGCAGTCATTCCCGCGGCGGGATTCGGTACCCGTCTCTTCCCCGCGACCAAAGCGATGAAAAAGGAACTCTTTCCGGTGATCGATAAAAACGGGATTGCAAAACCGGTCATTCAGGCAATTGTCGAAGAGGCGCTCAGCGGTGACATTGATGAGATCTGCGTGGTGGTACAGAAGGGTGACCGTGCTCTGTTCGAGGAGTATTTTCATACCCCCCCGCCAGTTGAGCACTTTGCAAAACTGTCGAAAGAAGCCCAGAAACTCTCAGAATATATTATTGATATAGGCCATAAAATCACCTTCATTGAGCAGGAGACACAGAACGGATTCGGGGATGCGGTCTACTGCACACGGGAGTGGGTCAACAATGAACCGTTCCTGCTCATGCTGGGCGACCATCTTTACGCATCGGACAACGACACCTCCTGTGCCCGGCAACTGCTCGACATTTACGAGAAATACGGCCGCAGCGCCGTCGGGCTCAAACTCACCCCCGCCGAGGTCATCCGCCATTTCGGTACGGTTACCGGAAACTGGGTGGAAGACGGATCGGTCATGGCAATTACCGAATTCGCAGAAAAGCCTGATGCCGTGTATGCCGCCGAGCACCTCCGGATGGAGGGCATGCCCGAGGATCACTACTGTACGGTATTCGGCCAGTACGTTCTCTCACCTCGTATCTTTGAATTTCTCGAAGAGCATATTGTCAACAATATCCGCGAAAAGGGAGAATTCCAGCTGACCTCCTGCCTCGACCGGTTGCGCATTGAAGAGGGTTTCATGGGATATCTGGTGCAGGGGAAACGGTTTGATATCGGCCTGCCGATGGCATACCTGGAGTCGCTGATGGAATTTGCAAAGTAACGCGGGGCGAATGGCGGCCCCACCTTTTGAGTGACAAATGTGCGACATTTGTGTATATTATAAAAGACAGGTCATCTACCCGGGCCGTTACTCATCCAGGAGTTCAGAATGAAATTCGTTACCGTTCGTGATTTCAGGAGCAGGTCGGCTCACATCTGGGAACAATTGAAAACAGAGGAGGAGATGGTCATAACCTCCAACGGGAAACCTGTTGCGCTCCTCACGCCGCTCACCGATGAAAATCTGGAGACCACCCTGCAGTCCATCAGGAAAGCAAAAACAATGGCGGCCATCAGCTCAATGCAGTTGCAATCAATGCGCAGCGGCAACAACACCATGTCCTCTGAGGAAATTACCCGGGAAATCACTGCTGTTCGCCACGGACGCTAACCGTGAAGATCGTTGTTGATACTAATATTCTGGTATCCGCGCTCCTGAATCCCTACGGTCCCCCGGCTTCGATTCTCCGATTGATTGTTGAAGAAAAGGTCATTCCGTGTTTTGATATACGGATTCTTACTGAATACCGCGAGGTTCTATGCAGACCCCGTTTCAACTTTAAGCCGGCTGAAATAAACGCGATTATCGAATTTGTCCAAGTAGCAGGAATTTCATGTACCGGTTCCGATCTCAACCTACACCTGACCGATCCGGATGACCTGCCGTTTGCAGAAACAGCAGCAGCGGCTGCAGCAGAGTATCTCATCACCGGCAACAGCAAACATTTTCCAAAGAAAATTAAGCGGACAAAAGTGGTAACGCCTGGTGAATTCATGGAGATATGGTTGAATACATCAACTTCTTAAGATCTAACTGTTTCGGGGAGTTTCCTGACAACGGCGTAACACTACCGCACTGCACCTCCCCTCCTGTCTCCTGTCTCCTGAATTCTGAATTCTAATTATTCACGATCATGCCGATCGAGAACACCACCATGAAGGCGAGCCAGAGATAGAGCAGAATATTGTTGAGGATCTGTTCCGAAACCGACTGCACTTCGCCCGGCTTCGCGGCTTTTGCGGCAGCCTGCTTCTCCCGCACATGCCGGTAAATGGAATAACTCGTCCATACCAGAAGAACGACACCGGTAATTTTAATGAGAATAGTCGATAGTTCCATCAGGTTTCCTTACTGATAAAATCCATGCAGCGTTAGTATTCGTTGCGGATTACTGATTATTGAGCTCACTGCCACCCTCCTGCTGCGCCATATCGAGATCCACTTTGAGCGCAACCAGACGGCGGGAGGCGATTTCATGCCCCTCCCACATCAGAACAAATTCATAGTTTCCCGGCTCCGGAATCGGAAGGCCGTTGATGTTCCCCCCGATCTCAACCACGCCACGCCGGTTTTCCGGCTGCTGCACATCCCATGGCGGTAACTGCATCGAGAAATCCCCCTCCTCTTTTCTGAATACCAGCTGTGCATTCCCTCTGGTAGCCACATCGGTAAGGGCCACATAAATGGCACAGTTCCCGTGTTTTGACGGAAAATTGGCGCTGTTGATCGAGCTGAAGGTACCCGAAAGGATACTTTTGCCGGAGTGGGCATCGCGGTAGTAGTAGTCACAGATCACCATTGCGAGAACGATTGGTTTCATTATCATTTCCAGACACTAAAGGTGGTACGGTATTGCGGGAATATACTATTTGCGGATATCCCGGAAAGCCGGTACAACCGGGAACAATCCAACACGGCACCAAACAGCTGGTATTGCTGCTCACGGAAGAACTATTTTTATCTATTCAACAGTTATTACATCTGCCACGGCATTGTAAAAAAAAATGCGGGCATGACGGATTTACTCCTCCAACGTGGCATATTTTACCTCCTTTTTGTATCGGACGAAACATGGAACAACCTTCGGAACAGCCAATTGATGTAAACGAACAAATGCAGGTCCGTCTGGAAAAAATTCCGGAACTCAAAACCGCCGGCTACCACCCCTATGCGGAACGGTTCGAACGCACGCACCGACTCCACGAAGCCGCAAACCTCCCCGACGATACCGCAGATGTGCGTGTTGCCGGACGGGTTATCGGACTGCGTTTCTTCGGCAAACTGGCGTTCGGTCATCTCTACGACCTCGACGGGAAACTGCAGTTCGCCGTTCAGAAGAACAAACTCGGGGACCGGTTCGCCGACATTAAACGACTGATCGATATCGGAGATTTCATCGGAGTTACCGGAACGATCATCACCACCAAAACCGGTGAAAAAACAGTCGATATCGATGACTTCACCTTTCTCTCAAAAACACTCCGCCCTCTGCCCGAAAAATTTCACGGTATTACCGATCCGGAGATCCGGTTGAGAAAACGATATCTCGATCTGATCATGTCCGAGGAGTCACGTGATCGATTCATCAAACGAACAAAAATCATCAAAACGATCCGCAACTATCTCGACGACAACGGCTTTACCGAAATAGACACCCCGGTGCTCACCAACAAGGCGACCGGAGCACTTGCCCGCCCGTTCACCACGCATCACAACGCGCTCGATATCGACATCTACCTGCGTATCGCACCGGAAACCTATCTGAAACGGGCCATCGCCGGCGGGTTCGACCGGGTGTATGAATTTGCCCGCTCCTTCCGCAACGAAGGAATGGATGCATCGCACCTTCCTGATTTCACACTGCTTGAATACTACTGTGCCTACTGGAATTATGTCGACAACATGAACTTCACCGAAGCACTCTTCAAGCATCTGCTCGAAACCGTTAGCGGCAGTCTCAAATGCACCTACGAAGAGACTGAAATCGACTTTGGCGGCGACTGGCCGCGCTACTCCTTCCGGGAGCTTATCCTCAAGGACTGCGGAATCGACATCGATACGTGTCCCACGCGTGAGGCACTCATGGCGGAAATTGACAAACGTGGTATCAAATTCGAAACCGATGTCGAGGTGGCAAAAGCGGGACGCGGAACTATCATCGACCTGCTTTACAAAAAGGTTTCCCGGCCGCAGCTCATCAACCCGACCTTCATCACCCACCACCCGCTCGACCTCTCGCCGCTCGCGCGCAAAAACGACGAGAACCCGCTCGTAGTAGACCGGTTCCAGCTGGTTGTCAACGGCTGGGAAGTAGTCAACGCCTACAGCGAACTGGTTGATCCCGTTGATCAGACCGAACGGTTCAAACAGCAGGCGCAGGCACGCGCACAGGGAGACACCGAAACCATGGAGGTCGACAACGACTTTCTCCAGTGCATGGAATTCGGCATGCCACCGATCAGCGGCTGGGGCATGGGCATCGATCGTATCGTCGCACTTCTGACCAATGCGTCGACCTTGCGGGATGTGATTCTCTTTCCGCTCATGCGGCCGGAGGCGTGAGACCTCTCCCCTGCCCCTCTCCCCGAGGGCGAGGGGATGTATATGTCTGAACGAGATTCAAAACAAATGAAAGCATCTTCTGCCTCTTGATGTCATTTCCCCTCTCCTAGGGAGAGGGGCTGGGGAGAGATCTGTATTTAAACCGCCTCTGTTCCCCTGATCACCAATGTAGTACAACAACGTCCATCACCTCTTGCCCCTTCGGGATGTCTGCTGATGTATTTACACAGAATCCTCCAACCGGTATATTCATATACATTGCTCCTACTCAACCTGCCGGCAGTACTGTTCGCTCAATCCGTTGTTGCAACGGACACCTGCACTCCCCTTCCGGATTCCACCCTGCTGTATTACATAAGAGATTTTTGTCTTTGCAGTGATCCATTGCCTGTATTTTCCAATTTTGACAGTGTGCCCTACGGTCAATCCGGATTGAAAACCTACTGGGCAGCATTCGATGACACCTGGTGCGGCGGCACCTCTGAAATTACCAGGGGAATCGACAGTTCGACAGAAGCAGGTGGAACCCGGTTTACCCCGTCGTGGGAAGAAAATACCGGGTCTAACTTCACGGGGCACGGATTGTCGCTTGAATACCGGATCGG
The DNA here is from genome assembly GCA_050304135.1 of Chitinispirillaceae bacterium. Classification (GTDB taxonomy): domain Bacteria; phylum Fibrobacterota; class Chitinivibrionia; order Chitinivibrionales; family Chitinispirillaceae; genus JAFGNB01. Next base: position 98,464 of record JBNLDC010000014.1, read on the forward strand.
CACAACCATCAACGGGCAGTCCCCGGACACCACCGGGTTTATCGGTATGGAATGCAATCTGTATGATTCCGCCAAAGCCGAGTACTGGGATGCAACCACTTCAGGTATCGAGTCAGTTTACTTCCGATATATCACGCAGGGCAATGATGATTCTATTACATTCACTCTCAAAGATTACTACGACAGTCCGGATGCCGACCAGCGGGATAAAAAAGACACACGCGGCAAGGGAATATACTGGCACAAACGATTTCCTCCTTCCGGAGGTTGCTGGTATGAGGCGTATGCATCATTTAACTCACTCGTCTGCAGCAATACCGGAGATTCTCTTGATCCCACCCGGCTCGCACAGATGCAATTCACCGTACACGGAAGTGAGGGTCAATCAGGCGTGTTCGCCATCGACGATATTTATTTCAGCGGCGGCATCCCGAACAGATCAACAACGTTCAAAATCAGAACGGCCAATCGACTTTCACTACGCCAATCTGGTAACATTCTCTCCATCACTCTGCCCCGTTATACCGGCAACAGGCCTCCGTTACACATAGAAGTGTGCAACGCGAAAGGTACGATGCAGATCCGCCACCAATTCCCGGCCAATGAAACTTCTACCTCACTTCGGCTCTCATTACTACCATCGGGAGTGTACTTCATTAGAATTATGGAAGAAAACGGCGGGGCTATCCGGTTATCCGGCAGTTCAATATTTACCCGTATCAGATGACCCGCACACTAAAGCACCTGATTCACCGGGTATGATTACTGCAGATGTTCAAGGTCTTCCAGATCCTTGTGTCTGCCGCTCGCCTTCTTGTTTTTCTTCAGATCGTCCAGGGAAATAAAATTGACTTTTACGTTACCAAGCACCACCTCCTGCCGATGTGAAAAACACGCGCCGAAAGTAACACCCGATACACCGGTTAACACCTCCAGCCGGACCGGAGGAATACCCATTCTGACAACCTTGTCTTTTTCCAGAAAAAGGGAGGGATTCAATTCCGCATCTCCAAACCCGAACGCCTTCATCACCGCATTCATTTTAGCGGCATTATCTTCACTCACTTCAATCCATATATCCATATCACCCGTGGCACGGGGATAACCGTAATACCCGACGGCATACCCGCCCACCAGCAAATACCTAACCTTGTGACAGTTCAGCAACTTCAAAAAATCTTTGAAGTCGGGATGCAACTCCAGCACCATACACCAGCCTCCTGTTTATCTCGATTCCCGCAAGGCGTTCTGCAGGAGTCCTTGATTTCCAGTAATTATCCTCTTCAGTATGATTATCAAGTGCAGTAACATTGATGACTTGTTTGTTTATCCGTGGAATTTTTTTGTCCATGATTCCTCCTCGTCGGTAATCGGCACCTGACGGAAAAATACGAAATGCTCGCTGTGCAGATTTTTTTCAACCGGTTATCACCTACCGTGATCAGACACGCCTTACCTGCAGAGTTACAATAGTACCTGAATAACTAAATCTACTTCGTTAAAAAGATATCTACAGTTTTTTTTCTCGTTCGCCCCCCCCGGAGCGGTGAAAATAAATACGCTACAAAGGAGAGGCGAAACAAGGTACGATGAAACAGTAATTTCTTATCCAACCGAAGAAGAAATAATTATACCTTACTGAAAGTCTGGTTTGGAAATAGTATCCAGAGGGAGGACTGCATACATCTAGTTTTACGATATAACGTCAGCAATCAGATACGCCGGAGGATGATTTCTCCGAACCGGAAGGCACTTGATGGCGGAACATGAGTAAGTAGCGGCAACAGGGTATCATCTTGAATCTATTTTCCCTCTCTCCCCGTGAGAGGGGCAGGGGAGAGGCCAACGGCATTGGTAATCCGTGAGCGAACAGTTATATTTCATCAGTCGTTATTGACGTACAATGCGCTTCATTCCTGCACGTATTCCGGTAACGTCCGCCGACGTCGCACCAATTGAGTAAACGACCCGGTTTCCCCGGCAGCCAATCAGAAGGACCAGCACTTGGGACCAATGGAACTTTTCATCGCCGTCAGATATCTGCGCGGTAAACGGAAAATCGGTTTTATTTCGTGGATCACCTACATTACCGCAATGGGGGTCTGCCTCGGAAGTTTCGTTCTCGTGGTGGCGCTCGCCGTTGCCAACGGTTTCGAAAAAGAGGTGCGTGACCGGATCGTCGGTACCCTCGCCCATGCCAAAATCACCCAGTATCATGGTAATCCCATCGAAAACTATGACTCTCTGCGGCTTGAAATACTCAAATGCCCCGGGGTTACCGGTGCTGCACCCTTCATTTCCGGCAAAGGCGGCGTGGAACGCGATCAGGTGCAGGAAGGGGTGATGTTTTTCGGCATCAACGATTCTCTTGAACCCACCGTTTCAGACCTTTCCTCTACCGTGGAATGGGGTACCTTCAACCTCGACAGCGCAGTTTCAAGACGCGGCCGCACCTTTCCGGGCATTATTATCGGAAAAGGCCTCGCCGACCGCATGGGCATCCGCGACAGCGCGGAGATTGTCCTTATGAGCCTTGCCTATGCCGAAGGTGAAATCGATCCGGTACCGAAAATGGCGCGGTTTACGGTGACCGGAGTGTTCGAGACCGGCATGTTCGAGTACGACCTCAACTTTGTGTATGTGTCAATAGCATCCGCCCAGTTCCTGCTCAACATGCGGGGGGTCGAAGGAATCCAGCTGCGGACCGCCGACCTGTTCAAAGCGGACAGGATTGCCGAGCACGCCAGGAATTTCATCGGCGGCTACCCGTATCGTGCGATTGACTGGCAGATGGAAAACCGCTCACTCTTCCAGTGGATGAAACTTGAAAAAATGATCATTTTTCTGGTGATTTCACTCATTATGGTGGTGGCGGCGTTCAATATCATTTCCTCGCTGGTGATGATGATCATCGAGAAACGGCGGGAGATCGGCATTCTTATGAGCATGGGGGCTTCTCCCGGTGCAATCATGCGTATTTTCATGGCAAACGGTATCGTGATCGGCTTTATCGGGTCAACTATAGGGGTAAGTCTCAGTGTCGCCCTCTGCCTTGCGCAATATAAGTGGCGATTTATTCCGATTCCCGGTGATCTCTATTTCATCAATACGCTGCCGGTGATCATCCGGCCGCTTGATGTTATCGCGGTCTATATTGCCGCCAATGTGATCTGCTGGCTCGTCACCCTTTATCCGGCATGGAAGGCAGCGTCGCTGCTCCCGGCCGAATCGATACGGTATGAATAAGAGACGGGGAGACAGGGAGACATGGGGACCATGCGACAGCGAAAATCATTTTCTCTTTAGCCTCTTTGTCCCTCCGTCCCCTTGTTCCCCCGTCTCCAAGGAAGGCCTCTCCGCCATTACTTACAAAAAGGAACATCTGTGTCTGAAACAATAGTAACAGTCGAAAAACTCTCCAAGACGTTCACCGACGACCAGGGGTCGTTTCAGGTACTCAGAGAGATGAGCTTTACCGTTGCAAAGGGTGAGATGGTGGCGCTCATCGGAATGAGCGGTGCGGGAAAAACCACCCTCCTGCAGATACTCGGCGGCCTTGATTCATTCGATGAAGGTACCGTGGTGGTTACCGGCCTCAACCTCAAGGGGCTCGCGGTAAAACAACTCGCCGAATTCCGCAACCGCCACATCGGGTTTGTGTTCCAGTTTCACCACCTGCTTCCGGACTTTTCCGCACAGGAAAATGTGATGCTTCCCGGTCTGATCGAAGGAAAATCCCGGATTGATGCCGCAAAACGGGCGAATGAGCTGCTTACCGTTTTCGGTCTGGCCCGCCGGAAAGGTCACTATCCCTCGGAACTATCGGGAGGAGAACGACAACGGGTGGCACTTGCCCGGGCACTTTTCAACAACCCGTCACTCGTGTTAGCCGATGAACCTACCGGAAATCTCGACCGCACGAACGGCGACACCCTTCTCAAACACATAAAAAAGGCGAACGAGGAACTCGGACAGACCTTCCTTATCGCCACCCATAACAACCGGCTTACCGAAGGGCTGCACCGTACCCTCTACCTTGAAGACGGCAGAATAGTGGGAAACAGTGATTCAATGCAGATACTTTCATCGTAAAACACGCCGTAAAAAAGGTTCCCCACCGCTAAACGGTGAGATTCCCATTTAAAGGGAACGAGTTCCTCTCTCAAAAATTATATTTATAGATATAAGCGTTTCCGCGAACGTACTATTATAGCTTGCGGCAACCTTCCGGTTACACCACTTGAAAGACAGTTTTATGAAGCTTTGCGACGAATGCGGTGTTAATCCTGCAAACATACATCTGACACAGATCATGCAGAACTCAACACAGATTTCGCACCTGTGCGAAGAGTGCGCCCGTAAAAAGGGAATCAGTGTCACGATTTCCGGCGATGAACCGACCGAAGCGGATACACAAAAAAGCGACACGGTTATTGATATAACCTGTCCCCGATGCGGCTGCACCTATGAGCAGTTCCGTTCGAAAGGGTGGCTCGGATGTGCGGAATGCTACAACGCTTTTGAAAAAGAGATTGATACGATTCTGATGCAGATGCACGGTTCGCTCATGCATAAGGGTAAACGGTACCGGACACCCGGTGGTACACCGCAGGCACTTACAGTAGAGATTAAACGGCTCCGGCATGAACTGGCAATTGCCATTAAAAACGAGGAGTTCGAACAGGCTGCCACGATCCGCGACGCGATTCACTCAATAAAACAGATGGGTGTTCAATGAAACTCAAGGAGTCACTCCTGCCGTCGGAACTTCCGGAAGAGCTTCCGCCCTGGTTCTCGGGAAGCGGCCCTCAGGCCGACCTGGTGATCTCCACCCGCATCAGGCTGGCGCGAAACCTCTCGAATCACCGTTTCACCTATCACGCCGGACAACCCGAACGCAAAGAGATTTTCAGCGAAGTTGCGGCGGTACTCTCCCGTCAACGGGAATTCAAGGCATATTCACTTATCAACTGTTCCGACATTACACAGCTTGACCGTGAACTGCTGCTCGAGGAACGGCTGGTAAGCCCCGACCTGCTCGGGGTCGAAGGCGACCGAGGTGTCGCAATTGAAAAGAACCGCAGAACGTCGATCATGGTCAACGAAGAGGATCACCTCCGGTTGCACGCGATCGAATCGGGGTTTCAGGCCGAGGCAGTCTGGGAGCGTCTCTCCCGGCTTGATGATCTGCTCGGGCACTATCTGCCCTTCGCCTACGAAGTCCGCCGGGGATTTCTCACCAGTTGCCCGACCAACTCGGGCACGGGACTGCGGGTTTCGTTCCTGCTGCATCTCCCGGGGCTGGTGCTTACCAAAACAATCGACCCCGTGCTGCTCGGCGCGAGCCAGATGGGTATTTCCACACGCGGTTTTTTCGGAGAGCACTCCGAAGTGGTGGGGAATCTTTTTCAGTTGTCAAACCAGGCGACACTGGGCGCATGTGAAGAGGATTTCCTTCAGCATACCCGCACGATCATCGCCGAGGTGATAACGCACGAACGCAAAGCGCGGGAGACACTCCTTGCCGAAGCGAAAGCAGAGCTGTCTGATAAAATCCACCGTTCCTGGGGGATTCTGCGGCACGCGCAGCTATTGACCGTTATGGAATTTCTCAATCTATCTTCAGCTTTGCGGCTCGGTCTCGACTGCGGGGTATTCAGCGGTCTCACCCCCGAGCGTCTCAACCAGCTTACTCTTATGGTGATGCCGGCACATCTTCAGCGTCACCTCGGAAAAACCTTTACCGAAGAAAAACTGCAGGCGGTCCGCGCCGATTTCGTCAGGGAATTTCTTGCACGTTCTCCTGAGCAACCGAAACGGACCAGAAGTCGCCGCACACCATCACCCGGAAAAAACAACGGGAAACGAGGAGATACAACAATATGAACGGTATGTTTACCGATCGCGTAAAAAAAGTCATGCAGATCGCCCGGGAAGAATCGGTGCGTCTCGGAAACGATTATGTCGGTACTGAACACCTGCTGCTTGGACTGGTTAAAGAGGGTGACGGTGTCGCTGTTGCCGTTATGCGCAGTATGGGAGTTGAACTCGATGAACTCAGCGGAAACATTGAAAAGGCGATTACCTCCACCGGCGGTATGATGACTATCGGCCAGATGCTGCCGTTTACCCCGCGAGCGAAAAAAGTACTCGAGATCGCCGCCAACGAGGCTCGTGCGATGTCTCATAAGTACATCGGTACCGAGCACCTGCTGCTTGCACTCATGAAGGATACCGAGTCGGCCGCCGCGAATGCGCTCGCCGCCTCCGGACTTGACTACGAACGGGTCAAAGAGGAGATAAACCGGGTTCTCAGAGGCGGAGAATCGGTAGGCAGCGGTTCCAAGGAAAAAAGCAAAACACCGTTTCTTGACCATTTCGGCAGGGATCTCACCCAGATGGCACGCGAAGCCAAACTCGATCCGGTTATCGGCCGCGAAAAAGAGATCGAACGGGTGGTTCAGATTTTAAGTCGCCGCAAGAAGAACAATCCGGTGCTGATCGGTGAACCGGGTATCGGAAAAACCGCCATTGTTGAAGGGCTCGCGCAGAAAATCGTCGAGAAGAACATCCCGCAGGTCCTCGAAAACAAACGGGTGATCAACCTCGATATGGCCTCGATGGTTGCCGGCACCAAATACCGCGGTCAGTTTGAGGAACGCCTCAAGGCGCTCATGGTGGAACTGCAGAAAAACGAGAACATCATTATCTTTATTGACGAACTCCACACCATCGTCGGCGCCGGAGGGTCAGAGGGAAGCCTCGATGCCTCGAACATTTTCAAGCCGGCGCTTTCTCGTGGAGAAATTCAGTGCATTGGCGCCACGACACTTGACGAATACCGTAAGTACATCGAAAAAGACGGCGCGCTCGCCAGGCGGTTTCAGCAGATTATGGTTGATCCGCCGAACGTTCTGGAAACGATACAGATTTTGAGCGGACTGCGCTACCGGTACGAGGATCACCACAAGGTCACCTATACCGACAAGGCGATCGAATCCGCCGTGCACCTCTCGGAGCGATATGTTTCCGACCGCTTCCTCCCCGATAAGGCGATCGACGTTATCGACGAGGCCGGTGCGCGCAAACGGCTCTCGAGCATGGAGATCCCCACCGAAATCCGCGACATGGAGAAAGAAATCGCGGAAGTAGTGAAGGATAAGGAACTCGCCGTGGAACAGCAGGAGTTCGAAAAGGCGGCGAAACTCCGCGACAAACAGGAAAAACTCAAGGGTACCCTGCTCGAGAAAAAGGCACTTTGGCGCAAATCGAAAGCGGAGGAGCGTCTGCTGGTCGATGAGGCTACCATTGCCGAAGTGCTCTCGACCATGACGGGTATACCTCTTTCCCGCCTTGCCGAAGAGGAATCAAAAAAGATTCTCAACCTCGAAGACGAACTGCGCAAGCGGGTTATCGGGCAGGATATCGCCCTGCATGCGATCAGCCGCAGCATCCGTCGCTCACGCGCCGGACTCCACAACACGAAACGGCCGATCGCATCGTTCATTTTCCTCGGTCCCACCGGCGTCGGGAAAACCGAACTCGCTAAAACACTGGCGGAATCACTTTTCGACTCCGACGATGCGCTGGTACGCATCGATATGTCGGAGTACATGGAGAAATTCGCCGTCTCGCGGCTGATGGGAGCCCCTCCGGGATACGTGGGCTACGAAGAGGGTGGCCAGCTCACCGAAAAAATCCGTAAGAAACCCTACTCGGTGATATTGCTTGACGAAATTGAGAAAGCGCATCCGGACGTTTTCAACATCCTGCTGCAGATTCTCGACGACGGACTGCTCACCGACTCCTACGGGCGCCACGTGAATTTCCGCAATACCATCATCATCATGACCTCCAATGCGGGAACACGCGATGTTAAAAAGAGCGGGACCGTCGGTTTCGGAAAGACAAGCGATAAAAACGATTACGATGCGATGAAGTCAAAGGTAATGGACGAACTCAAGCGGATCTTCAATCCGGAATTCCTCAACCGTGTCGATGAAACAATCGTTTTCGCCTCGCTCACTAAAAAGGAAATCGCGCAGATTGTGGACATTCAGCTCGCCGAAGTGTCGCAGCGTCTGGTTGACCGCAATATTACCATGGATGTTTCGGCGGAAGTAAAAACCTACGTGGTGGACGAGGGTTTCGATCCGATGCTTGGCGCCCGACCGCTGCGCAGAGCGATCCAGCGCCTCATCGAAGACCCGATGGCCGAAGAGTTTCTCAACAACCGGTTTCAGGACGGCGACACCGTCCGTCTTGAAATGACCGATGGAAAGATTGTCTTCCAGAAAGCAGAAACGGAACATGCGGCCCCGTAGGTGGGTACTCATTGCCGCCAGTATCGTTTTATCGTTAGTTATTGCTCTGTTCACGGGCAAACGGATTCTTGAGAAAAACCGGAACCTCGAAAACCTGCTCACCGGTGCGGTTTCTTCGGCGATCAAGGGGACCTGCACCGTGGATGCGGTCCGGATCGGTTTTTTTTCCGTTTCTCTGCGCAATGTAAGGGTAACGTTGCCGATGCAATCAGTCGGCATCACCATCGGCAGAATCAAGGCGGGAATCTCGTTTTCACGACTGGTCACCTATCGGGGAGATCTCTCGCGGGCGATCAATCAGATTATTCTGATAAAACCGGTTATTGATCTCCCGCTGTCGCCACCCGGAAGCCACCCCACCACCCCGCAAACACCGGCTACTGCAGGCCGACAGCAACAAGGCATGGACCTTTCCGAGCCACCCGTACGTTTTCTTTTTGTTAAAAACGGAACCGTTCGCCTGAATAACCGGCTGGGCGACACTACCATGGTGGCGGGCAATCTTTCCGGAAACCTTACCAGCCACCTCGATGAAGTCGCGTTCACCCTTTCGGGAAGAGCCGGATCGTCAAAAAAAAACCTTTCCGTGCAAGGTGCACTTTCCTGGCCCCGAAACCGGCACCACCTTTCGGTACGACTTTCCGATGCCCGCCTCGGGAAACCGTTTTCCACCGGTTCGTTCACCATAAACAGCGGTCTGCTCAACGGTACCGTCGAATGTACCTTCAACAACCGGTTTGATCCCGACACCCTTGAACTACACGGATCGGTCCGCTTTTCAGAGGGAAATGTCCGGTTGCACACACCTGACCTTACGGTTGATTCCCTGCTTACCGGAATTTCATTCGAAAAAGGAATATGCAGTATCGACACCTTTTCGGGAAATGTCAGGGGGATGCGCTGCACGACCCGCGGAGCGGTACGCTGCACGAGCAAACCAGCCGTCGACCTGTCGATCACGTGCACGCACATGATTCCCGACTCGCTCGCAGATTTCCTGCCGCCCGATGCACGCACACTGCTTTCGGGAACCGCAAATGCTTCCGCCGAACTGCACTGGAAAAAAGGTGGAGAGCCGACCATTGCACTTACGGCCGCTGGGCTCGCACTGGGCACGCTGCCGCTGCAGCGGATATCCGCGAACGGACGTCTCTCCGGCTCCACTCTTATCGCCGATACCCTTCTCGTTGCAACTCCCTACGGTGCCTTTGATGTGCAGGGACATTACGATCTGGACAGTGCAGAGAACTCCTACGATCTGAGTTTCATCTTTACCACAGATTCCCTGCCCGACTCAACCGGCGTTACAGGAGATCTACGGGCCATGGGTACGGTTACCGGAAGCGCACAGAATACTCCGGTGATTTCGTGTCGTCTGACGGCCGAAAACCTCAGGTTTCACAATCTTCCACTCGGCAACCCGCAACTGATTATTCAGCTCAGAGAAAAACACTGCACCTTCAGCTCGGTGAGCATTGATTCAGCCACACCGGTAACCATTTTCGGCTCCATCGACAGTATTTTTTCCACTGATCCTTTTGCCCGTATTTCAGTTTCCGTCAGATCCGCACCAATAAATGATCAACTCATGCGAATCCATGGTATGCCAAAATGTGATACACTTGCCCTCATGGCGGAAGCCACCGGCTGGATGAACAGGTTCACCGCCGCGGCAAAACTTACCGTCCGTTCCCGTGACTTCGGAGGAACGCTGCACGGTCACCTTGAACGCTCTCCCGACGATACCGGTGCATTCATCTGGAACCTGAATGCACAAAAAGCACAATACCGGCAAGTACCTGTCAGTTTTTCAGGAAAAGGGCGTCTGCTTGATACCTGCATTCAGATCGATACCCTTGCCGCCTGCGACAACATTCACGGGAAGGCAACGATTTTTCATACGCTGCAGCCGCCACTGCTCCATGCCCGCCTCAATTACATCTTGCCGATCGCGAAATGCCTGCGATTTTTCTCTTCCGACGGGAATGGTCTGACCAGAGGCTCCGTGAAGGGTACAACCACGATCTCCGGTCCCGTCGATAATCTTTCGACGCATTCAACGGTTAAACTGCGGGATGCGGGCACGGAAACACTCAACGGATTTTCAACAAATCTGACGGTTTCCAGCAGCGGAGCCGATGTTACCGTACTTCCCGGAACTCTGAAGCGCGACCGGTTTGCACTGCTTTCATTCGATACTATTTCCACCAAAAACGGTCGCCTTCAGTTCAGGGGCACTATTACCGACGTTACCCCGCAGATGCTCTTCGGCACACTGCTGCCGCCGGACCAGACCGTCAGTGCGATAATTAGCGGTGAAGCACACACCACCGACTCCGGATTTCCGATGGCATTCACGCTCAGCGCCCCTGCCGTCCGTATCGATTCCATTCTGCTCGACTCGGTCCGCTGCCGCGGCACCATTACGCCTGAAGGACTCACCGTATCGCGCCTCACCTTCAAGGACGGCAAACGGACCAACGGGACGGCGAACGGACACCTGCCATGGGCGCTATTGGGATCAACCACCGGTGAACACGATACCCTGCGCGGTGCGGTGCAACTGCGCGGCGACCTTCTTGCCACCATCGAGCGCAACGCCCCCACGCCGATCGGCGGCAACGGACAGGGTACTGCAGATATCGCTTTTTTCGCCACCGGAGGCAGCTGGACGTTCACTCGGGGCGATATTTCACTCCCCCGCGGGGTACTCACCGTCAGCCCGTTCGTGCCGGACAAGGTTAAAAACTTCACTTTTCATATGTCAATCGACAGCAGCGGTACCATACATACCGACATGAACGGCACCATCAAACGCAAACCGATACGCATCGTATCGACCCATTCGCTGCCCGGCGGCTATGAGCCACTTGTTATCGGTCCGCTCAATCTGGGAGCCTTCCAGGTGGAAACGCCCAAAAAAGGGGTCGATCTCCATCTGCCGGGATTCATGGCGCTGCGTGAACGGGGCGGCATTGAATTTCAGGGACGGGGGCCCTTTAAGCAGTTCACCATATCGGGACCGCTTGAACGCCTGAAACTTACCGGCACCTGGGTCCTTCGCGACCTTGAATTCACCTTTCCCTTTCTGCCATTCAGGGAAATGGACTGGAATTTTGACCCGTTCCCGTATGTCACCTGGGAAATGGATCTTAAACCCGGTAACCGTAAGGCGATGTATTTCTGGGATCTTGCGGGCAAACGGGGAAGAATACTCCGGTTTGTGGAGGGATATCTCGACCTGAGTTCACATATCCGCGTGCGCGGCCGCGATCTCGATAAAACGTTCCGGATTTACGGTGCGATCCGATCATACAAGGGTGCGGTTTATTACGGGCGGGTATTCGACCGGAATTTCAATGTAGGTGTGGAGTTCAACCCACTCAAACCGAAGCAGAATGCCGGATACGACAACTTACCACTCCTGTGGGGAAGTGCCGAAGCATTCGCCGACACGAGTCGCTTTGACCGGATCAAATTGACCTGTATGGTGGTCGATCCGGTAACCGGCGGCATCAGCGAAAAGGGGCGCCTTGCGGATCAGCCGACACCCAACATCACCTTTCACCTCTCGTCGGATATTGAAGAGCTGCCCGGCGAGAGCGAACGTGACTATTACCGCCAGGCGGGTCTGACCTTTACAACGATCAGCGGCGCCGGCAGTGCGGTATCGAACTTCGGGGAGCAGCTTTTTCACCGGTATCTCCTCCAGCGCTGGGAGAGAAAACTTGCCCGGAAACTCGGACTGGATGTCATGAACATTGAATCGTCCATTGTTTCTAATTATTTTAGTAAACTTTATAGCCGCCAGTTTGACGGTGTATTGAATGAGGATGATTACCTTGCCCTTGCCAATGTCGGTGTTACGGTTGGCCGATACTTTTTCCGCGACTTTCTTTTGGTAAAAGCCCGGGGAGAACTGATTCCGATCGAAATGCAGCTGACACCGGAATACAGCATTGGATTCGAGTTTCAACCGAGTCAATATCTTACGATGGACCTAAATTACGGTTTTCATATGTCGGACGCGGCAATTCAGCACAGTCCTTTACTGATGATGCAACTGCGACTCCCGATCACCCGGCTGAGAAACCTGTTGCATTTTTAACCTGTTGCATTACGTTTGAAGGACCGGAACATGTCGAGACGGTTATTGTATCTTTTATGCGCACTCCCCCTCATCTGCGTTGGGAGCAACGCCAGAGTCCTTGATACCCTGGTGATCGAAGGGCTCTCCATCAATTCCGACAATGCCATACGGCACAGTACGGGATTGTACACCGGTCGTGATTTCTCCGCAGCCGACCTTCAGGACGCGATCCGTCGCCTCAATGAACTGCAGCTCTTACGGAAAATTGATTTTTATCTGCTCGCCGAAACCGACACATCGGCATCGTTGAAACTGAAAGTGGAAGAATTCCCGATCTGTGAATCAGTCGAATATCACGGAAATAAGAAGATAAAGAAGAAAGACCTCGAGGAAAAAGCGACCATTAAAAAGGGGCAGATCCTCACCGACGCAGCTGTTTTCGATGAAAAAAGGCAAATTCTCGAAATGCACGCCGAAAAGGGTTACAACCTGGCGGAGGTAACTCCCGAAAAAATCCCCACAAAAATACCCGGAAACGTCATCCTTAAATTCACCATAAAAGAGGGTCCCAAGGTCCGCATCAAAAGTATTGTCTTCCACGGCAACAAAGAGGTTAAAACGTCGAAGCTGGAACGGAAGTTCAAAACAAAAGAGAGCCGATGGTGGCGGTCGGGTGAATTCAAACGGGACCTCTATCGTGAACATCTCGACAGTCTGATTCTTTTCTACAACGATCTCGGGTATCTCGATGCGGCGATCGTCAGCGACAGCGTCCGCTTTGCCGATACCAAAAAGGATCTGCTGATCGACATCACCATCGATGAAGGTAAAAAGTACTATGCCGGTAATTTTTACTTCAAAGGGAACAACATCATTCCGACCGATTCGCTCAATACTAAAATAGCTCTTAAGTACGGTAAACCGTTTCAGAAAACACGCTTTGAACTCTCGAAATACATGGTCGAGAATACCTATCGCGAGGAGGGGTATCTCTGGGTGCAGGTCACCGATGAGCGTACCTATCGGAAAGATACCATAGATGTCACGTTTGATATCTACGAGGGACGCAGCGCAATCGTCCGGAAGGTCGACGTCAAAGGCAACACCAAAACCATGGAAAAAGTGGTGCGGCGCGAAATTGACCTCCTTCCCGGCAAGAAATACAAACAGTCGCTCATGATGCGCAGCCGCCAGAAAATCATGGCGCTCAATTTCTTCAGTGATGTAAAACCCGATCTGATCCCCAACGACGACGGCACCATCGACCTCGCTTTTGATATTACCGAGAAAGACAACATCGGGCAGCTGCAGATCGGTGCCGCCTACAGCGGTTACAACGGCTTTATAGGCACCTTCTCCACCTCGATACCCAATTTCAGGGGTGCCGGACAGGAACTGCGTGTCAACGTGGAATACGGACAACGGCACCAGGATTTCAGTGTCAGTTTCACTGAACCGTGGGCCTTCGACCGTCCGATCTCCCTCACCGGAAGTGTTTTCTACCGGGACAACTCCTACTACCAGATCTATGCGAGTAAACAGTGGGGATTTATTGTCGGATCAGGTCTTTCAAAGATGTCGTGGCCCGATGACCATTTTCAGCTCAACGGCAGCTATCAATTCAGTTATGAAGAAGGATACCGGGACGGCTATGAAAATCCCGCGTTCAATCTTGACGTGAGGAGGAAGGGATTCCTCAGCAGGCTCTCCTTCACTCTCACCAGGTACGATCTCGACATGCCGATGTTCCCTACCGAAGGATCGCGGCTCACTCTTTCCCCCCAGATTGCCGGGCTTGGCGGAAACTACCGGTATCTCAAGGGGATCGTTGGCTATGAACACTATTTTCCTCTTCCGTTCAAGCTCGTGTTCGGCACCCGTTCAAAGTTCGGCCAGATCTCACCGCTCGGTAACGAAACAGTCATTTCACGGTACGATCTCTTCAAGCTCGGCGGTGTGTATTACGCCGATGCCGATCTGCGCGGTTACAATGATGTGGAGTTCGGCGGACTCTCCAGCGGCCGTGACGCCGGGCATCCTGAAAACGGGCTCTCCATGTTCGCCACCACGCTTGAACTGCGCTACCCGCTGCTTGACCAACAGCTCTACCTCGGTGTATTCGCCGACGGCGGCAACACCTGGTCGGGATTTTCAAAAGTAAATCCGTTCGATCTGTATAAAAGTATCGGAGCCGGTATCCGTATCAATATTCCGATGCTTGGCCTTATGGGAGTGGATTTCGGCTACGGGCTTGACGATCCAACACCCGACGGCTTCGATAGTAAACCCTACGGATGGAAAATCGATTTCATGATGAACCGCGGATTCTAACGGGCGACGGAATCTGTCCGGCAGTACCGCGGGGAACTACCGAATATCACCCAAGCACTTTCCACCGATAGCCCTCCGGCATCGGCAGGAGGTGAATCGTTCGCTGTCCGCTCTGGTTTACCGGGAGATGCGCTGCCGGTTACCGGGTGAACAGAAAGCACTAAAGGAGGAGTACATGCGCACGTTGTTCTGCACAGGGGCGCTCTTTGCCCTGATGATCGCCACGGCTGTTCAGGCCGAAATGAAAATGGGGTACATCAACTCGGAGGCTATTTTCGCCGAGTACGAAGGTACCAAAGAGGCTCAGAATAAATTCAACAAGGAAGTTGCCGTCTGGGAGCAGGAAGCCTCCAAGAAACAGCAGGAGATTAAAAGCCTCAAGGAACAGATCGACAAACAGAGCCTTCTTCTGAGCGCGGAACGTAAAAAAGCGCTTGAGGATTCACTGAACCAGAAGATGATTACCTACCAGAAATTTCTGCAGGAAAAGTTCGGAAAAGACGGTATAGCGCTCAAAAAAAACGAGGAGCTTACCAAACCGATCATCGAAAAAATCAATCGCATTATCGAGAAAATCGCGAAAGAGGAAAATTACGACTATATTTTCGATGCCCGTGCGGGAGGAATCGTTTATGCCAAAAAGGTGTACGATCTCAACCAGCGTGTCCTCGAAGCTCTTAACAAAGAAAACTAGACCGTGCTTCTTTCGCAGATAGCCGCAGCGCTTGACCTTGAGCCCCCGGTTGCCTCCGGTGACCGGGAGGTGCGTTCGATCACCTCGCCATCCCGGGCCACTGCTGATGATATTATATTCAGCGCCGACCCGAAATTCGATGCGGAGATCACCGCAAGTGCAGCCGGGTTTGTTCTCACAAAAAAAGGCAGGGATTTTCCGGGTAAAATCTGCCTGGAGGTCGACGACCCGTACCTTGGCTACGCAAAGGTAGCGCAGCTTTTTGAAGACCGGTCACCGCAGTTCGAAACCGGTTCTTCTCCGGCGGCGTTTATCGACCAGTCTGCACGGGTTGATCCGGCTTCGGCAATAGGGCCGGGAACGGTAATCGGCGCCGGTGTAACCATTGGTGCTAAGACCAGGATCGGTGCCGGTTGCGTGATCGAAAAGGGGTCAACCATCGGCAGCAACTGCCGTATCGATTCGGGAGTGATCATCCGGTACGGCACCTCCATCGCCAACCGGGTCATCATTCAGTCCGGAGCGGTGATCGGCAGCGACGGATTCGGCAATGCCCGTGATGCAAACGGTGCGTGGGTCCGGATTCCCGCATTCGGCAACGTGGTTATTGAAGACGACGCCGAAATCGGTGCCGGCACCACCATCGACCGTGGAAATTTTGACGATACGGTGATCGGCAGAGGCGTCAAACTTGACAACCTGATACATATCGCCCACAACGTCACCGTGGGAGAACATACGGTGATGGCCGCCCAGACCGGCATTTCGGGGAGTACCCGTGTCGGCCGAAGGGTGATCATTGCCGGGCAGGCAGGGTTCGTCGGACACATTGACATCGGCGACGACTCATTCATCGGGGCAAAAGCGGGCATCTCCAAATCGGTGGAACCTGGAGCGAAAATAACCGGGTACCCCGCACGGGATCTGATGACCATGCGCCGGATCGAAGCCGCACAGCAATCGCTGCCAGGCCTGCTGAAAGAATTCAAACAGTTGAAAAAAGAGGTGGAGGCCTTGCGCGCTGCACGTCCTTCAACTCCCGACAAAGCCTGACAATCGGCCGGGAAAGGGCCGCATACTCACTATGACCAAGCAACATACAATCGGTAAAAGTGTTTCACTGACGGGCATCGGTCTTCACACCGGGGTTCCCGCGAAAGTCACCTTCAATCCGGCTCCCGAAAACTACGGTATCCGTTTCGTACGGACCGATCTCGAAGGCACCCCGGAAATCGTGGCGGATATCGATAACGTTGTCGACCTGGCGCGCGGCACCACCATCGGATCCGGTGATGTGCGTGTCTACTCGATCGAGCATGTGATGTCGTGTTTCGCGGGACTGCAGATCGACAACTGCCGCGTTGATGTGGAAGCGCAGGAGATCCCGCTTATGGACGGCAGTGCGCTCCCGTATGTGCAACTGGTGCAGGAGGCGGGAATTATAGAGCAGCAGGCGGATCGGGAGTACATCACCATCACCGAACCGCTCATGTACGTCAACCGCGATGTGGCACTCGGTATTTTTCCCCTCGACCACTTCCGCCTGACGCTCGAGATCGACTACAACTACCCGGCGCTCGGCGCCCAGTACACTACCCTGTTTTCACTTGACGAATACATTAACAATTTCGCACCGGCCCGCACGTTCTGCTTTCTCTCCGAAATCGAGAAACTGCGTGAAGGCGGACTGATCAAGGGCGGCACACTCGACAGCGCGCTCGTGGTGCAGGACGTGGAACTTACCGGCGACCATATCGACTACATGCGCCGGCTTTTTGCCTACAAGGGCCCCATTGAACCCGGCGAAAACGGATTTCTGAACAACACGGAGCTGCGGTTCTACAACGAACCCTGCCGGCACAAGGCACTCGATATCATCGGGGATCTCTACCTGCTCGGCAAACCGCTCAAGGCGCACATCATCGGCGCCCGTACCGGCCATGCCGCAAATATCGCCGGTGCAAAAAAGATCCGCGAATTCGTCAATTCACAGCAGACCCCTGCGGCGAAAGCAACCGGAAAAAAAGGTATCAGCCTCGGTCACGAGGAGATCCTCAAGATCCTGCCCCACCGGTATCCGTTTCTGCTGGTCGATTCGGTACAGGAGCTTGTTCCCAACGAATATATCTGCGCGACCAAGAACGTCTCGTTCAACGACAACTTTTTTACAGGACACTTTCCTGAAAACCCCACCATGCCGGGTGTGCTGATGATCGAGGCGATGGCACAGGCCGGCGGTATCATGGGGCTGTACGGATCAAAAGAGAACGACGGCCCGAACAGTGTTCTTTTTCTCGGTATCGACAAAGCCCGTTTCAGAGGGATCGTGCGGCCGGGAGATGTGCTGCGGATGGAAATCAGAATGAAAAAGTTCCGAAGAGGAACCGGACAGTTCGAGGGAAAGTGTTATGTCAAAGACAAACTCGTGTGCGAAGCAGACCTGCTCGCCATGTACGGACGGTAACTGCGGCCACCATCGCATGCAGACCACCATTCATCCGACGGCGATAATAGAACCGGGAGTAAAGCTCGGTATCGATGTAAAGATCGGGCCCTACGCCGTTATTGAAGGCGATGTCGAGATCGGTGACCGTTGCGATATCGGGCCGCATGCGGTTATCGGTCCGGGAACCAGCATCGGTGAAGACAGCCGCATTTTCTGCGGAGCCGCGGTTGGTCTGATTCCTCAGGACAAAAAATTCGACTCCGAAAAAACCCGCACTATTATCGGCAAAAACACCCTTATCCGTGAATATGTCACCATCAACCGCGGCAGTGCCGCAAGCGGTGCCACCCGTATCGGCAACGACTGCTGGATCATGGCGTACTGCCATGTGGCACACGACTGTGAAATCGGCAACGATGTCACCATCTCGAACTCTCTTGCAATGGCAGGGCATGTGATTGTCGGAAATCATGTTACGATCGGCGGTGTCTGTTCATTTCATCAGTTCACCCGTGTGGGCGATTACGCGTTCATTCAGGCAACCTCGTACGTTACACAGGATGTTGCGCCATTTGCACTCACCGGTGCGGACCCGGTACGGATTGTCGACATCAATAAAATCGGTCTCGAGCGACGCGGTTTTTCCGAAGACAGGCGCCGGGCGATCAAACGCGCCTATAAAATCCTCTTCCGTGAAAACCGCAAACTCGACGATGCGCTGACGGTGCTGGAGCGTGATTTCGCCGACAATGAAGACATCGCGATGATAACCGGTTTTATAAAGGGAAGTAACCGGGGACTCCTGCGCATGGGTGACCGTTAGAAAATACCTGGCATCTGCATCTGCATGTATCATCTCTGCATACCCCTTTCACCCGGCAATTCATTATTTTATAGTTTTAGATAGCTGTTAAACACCTCCGAGCTTCCGGTTCCGGAACATCCGCAGTAACGGAAACGGGAAGTATTTACTGAAAAGAGACAATCAGTTCATGAACTTTCTGAAAGCAGCCATACTTCTTCCGGCTTTCACCGGACTGCTTGCCGCATCAGGCGTACCAACCGCTGATATGGGAACAGCGACCCTCGGTCTCGAGTATCAGGGTTTTCTGGCCGGGCAGTTGCTCGCTGCGTCGGAAGAGCATTCGGAACTGCGCACCTTCAATTTTCTGCTCAGGTATGCACCGGTCCCTTATGTGCTGCTCACCGCCGGAGGCGGTGGTGCACAGTTCTCACGACGACAAAACGACATGCTTCTGGCAATTTCCCCTTCGATAAGCGCTGCCGGTGGTATCGATCTGTTCACCCCGACCTTTCTGCACCTTCTTTCCGTAACGGCAGGCAGCGGCATGATTCTTTTCAGCAGTACGGTAGAGCGCGACGCACGTTACACTCCGGCACTTCTGATTAACCCCTCGGCAGGCCTGCTGCTGCAAGTCGGAAAAGCCGGGAGTGTTGAAGCCGGTGTCAAAGGGCATCTGCTGCGAAACATCGGTGCCGAAGCGATCGATTCCCTGTCTGCAGAGAATCCGGTTCGCGGCTACCTTGCACTCAACCTTCACGCCCCGGGGAAAGCCGGGTACCTGCTCATAGCAGCTGATGCCTCCCCGCAGGTAACTGCCACCGACTGGTCCAACGGCCCGGAAGAGGTTTCCTTCTCTCTGCAGTTGGGTCTGCT
Organism: Chitinispirillaceae bacterium; assembly: GCA_050304135.1. GTDB lineage: Bacteria > Fibrobacterota > Chitinivibrionia > Chitinivibrionales > Chitinispirillaceae > JAFGNB01. Next base: position 118,027 of record JBNLDC010000014.1, read on the forward strand.
TCTCAAACAACCCGGTTCAAAAAAGAAGAATGCAAAAGGGGAACATCCCGATGAGTATTTCGGGGATTACGACCGGATGAGTGGTGAGCTTGATACCCTCGCGAAAGAGCTGAAAAAGGGAAAACGGTATGGGCGGTGAGGTGGAATCACCATACCGCGATGTGGATGCCGGATAAACCAATTCCGGCATGACGGTTACCCTTAAAACGAATATGATAGATAACACCGTAACTACTCTAAGCCGGCACTAAACGGAACCCTTATGGCAACCTTCTCCTATAAAGCACGCGACTCCTTCGACCGGATGATCACCGGATCGATGAACGGCGCATCCATTGACGAGGTACTCGACCGGCTGACCGAAAAAAAGCTCACTCCCGTTTCGGTAGACGAACTCAATTTTGACGGCACCCCTAAAAACCTCACCGTATCCGACCGTATCAACGAGTGGATTCTCTCCCTGCAGAATAAGGTTGCCTTCCGTGACGTGGTGTTCTTCACCCGCCAGCTGGCCACCATGATCGAAGGAGGGGTTCCGATCACCCGGGCGCTGGAACAGCTTGCCAAATCGGAGGAGGTGGTTTTCAAACGGATTCTGATACAGGTTGCCGGCGATATTGAAATCGGCCATACCCTATCCGATGCCATGGCGAAACACCCGGGAGCATTCGACAACATGTACATTGCCGTGGTCCGCTCGGGAGAGGCGACCGGTCACCTTGATACGGTGCTCGATGAGATGGCAACCTACATGGAAAACATCGAGGCGATGAAGTCGAAGATCAAAACCGCGATGCGGTACCCTACGTTCATCTTTGTTTTCGTTATTGTTCTGATCATCGGGATTCTCTGGAAACTGGTACCCACCTTCCAGAAGGTTTATGCCAGTTTCGGTGGGACCCTCCCTAAGCCGACGCTCATCCTGGTCGCCGCATCGGAGATGGTCAGGCACCGGATGCCGCTGGTGATCGGACTGCTGATTGCCGCAGCGGTCGGTTTCAAGTTCGCCTTGATGAACCGGAAAATCAGACTGTTTTTTGATCAGCATTTCTTCAAATTTCCGGTATTCGGCGGCATTCTCCGTAAAAACATCTATGCCACGTTCAGCAGAACCATGGCGCTGCTGATGGAGAGCGGTACCCCGATCCTCGAGGCACTGCAGATTGCCAGCGCAGCAGTGAACAATACCTACTACGCCGTATCGCTCGAAGAGGTCTACGGCAGCCTCCGTCAGGGCGAACTGCTCAGTGTCGCGCTTGAGAAAGAGGGGCACTTCCCTACCCTCATAACCCAGCTGGTGGCCACCGGCGAGGAAAGCGGCAAAATTGATGCACTGCTTAGAAAAGCGGCTGTTTTCTATGAACGGGAGATCCGCAATGTGGTCGACTCACTCGCCTCGATCATCGAGCCGTTTCTGATCATTTTTCTGGGAGGGGTGGTCGGAGCGATCCTCATTGCACTCTATTATCCCATTTTCACGATCGGGAAGCTCATCAGCAGGTGATCGCTCGCCCAGCCTGTTTTCAATCTCCTACCAATAACCGATGCCCGATAAAACCGGTTTCATGCATGTAAAGCCGCAAGAACCGCCTCCGGATTTTTTTCGGTAATTCTCAAGAGCGTAATTGCCGGTCCTTCCGGTTTCCGACGGCCCTGTTCCCAGTTTTGAATAGTATTTTCACTCACACCAATCATTTGTGCAAATTCATTCTGAGAAACGTGTAATTTCTTTCGGATGGCTTTGATATCCGGTATGGAAAATGAATAGACCCGGGAAGGTTTCATTTTTCCTTTTCTGATTTTTCCCGCCTGCTTCATACTTTTCACCAATAGTCCAAAATCTTTTTTATCCATAAAGAAATTCCTTTCCATATTTCTTTAGCTGTAACAGCTGTGACCGGGTAAGATCTTCCATTTCATTTTTAGGATAGCAAAAAAGCATGTAAATACTCTCCTGATGATCCCACAGTAGTAAATCGTTCGGATCCCTCCGCTTTTACCCTTTCCCGGTAATTTCCACCTGAGTTTGCGCAAACCACCCCCTCCAACAATAAGTGCACCGGCATCAGGACGACAAATCAGATACTGTTGAAGCATCTTGTATTCATCATCATTTAATAGAGTAATGACCTGCTTCGTAAAAACCGGTGTTTCTATGATTTCAATACTGAAAATATACGCCAATGGCGTACCTTTTTCAATTATTTCATATATACCCCCGGATTACACTCGAATAATAACAATGTAAGGATTGCGTGTACGATGACATCGACTTACCCCGTTATTCGCTCCCCCTCGACCTCAATGAGAAACGCCAGGTCCGAGGGAAGAATCCATTACTCCAGGCCTTTTTACGGGAGAAAGCAATACCGGAATCCGGAAGTTTCGAAAAGGTTGAAAACGTACGTACTATCCTGTATATTAAAGTCGTACGATATTGGTGGAGGCAAAAAAAATATGGCCATTTCCGCATCCGCCCTGCGGCAGAACATCTACCGGATCCTCGATCGGGTTGCCGAAACAGGAATTCCCGAGGAGGTCAATCGGCGCGGGCATATACTGCAGATTGTTCCCAAGGCGAAAAAAAGTAAACTTGCGAATGCGAAAAAGCGCCCGGTTATCAAGGGTGATCCGGACGAGCTTGTTCATATCGACTGGTCTGACCTATGGCAGCCGTGATGCATTGTGATACCCATGCTGTGCTCTGGCTTTATGCCGGTGAGATCGACCGTTTAAGTACAAAGGCGGCAGAAGCAATAGATACGAACATTTTAATGATTTCCCCTATGGTCCGGCTGGAAATGCAATTTCTTCATGAAATCGGTCGCATCAATGACAAACCCGATAAAATTGTGAAAATACTGATGACGGATTTCGGGGTACAGATTTGTGATGATCCGTTTGAGTCTGTTATCGAGGCTGCCGAGACTATCCACTGGACGCATGATCCCTTCGATCGGATTATTGTTGCCCAGGCAGCCAGAACCCGTTCGCACCTGATTACCAAAGATGCCATATTGCAAAAACACTACAAATTGTGTGTCTGGTGAATCCGGGCTGGAAGATCCCCGACCCCAGTAAACGACAATACCGATATCCGACCCCGACTCCGAAGGATAAAACTGACGACGATTCTACCCGCTGAACGCCCCCACTGTAAATCACCGTTTCACCGTCCCCCGACTTTACCGTAGCTACTGCGGAAGGTGGGCCGGCTTCGCGCAGGTAGAGAGGGACTGTCATGAAAGTTAACCCAAGTTCGACACTTAACAAGGTTAAGTGTTGTTTCCTGCGATATTTCGCCGATTATTTTCAAATTTCTTCACTACAAAACTCGTTTTGTCAGTCGTTCCGGGAGGGAGAGTTTTAGGTGGTGAAGCAAAGTCTGCAATGGTTTTTCCGGTCGGGGAACGGTTCGGATTTTCAGTTCGTTCCCTTCTATTGTACTTAATACGACATCTACCATACAGATCCTTTTCAACTCATTGAACACCCTCCTTGGCTCGTCACCCAGTCCGGCATTTTTACACATGAGGCCGAATGTTTTCCACAATACAAACGATATAAAGCATACAAAAACATGCGCTTTAACTCTGTCATCTTTCTGGTGCCAGATGGGCCTTAGATGTAAGTCACTTTTACTTATCCTGAATGCTTCTTCAGCATCAGTCAAGTGGATGTATGCCTCCCATAATTCTTTCGGATCCCAGTCGATGATGTTACTGCGAAGAAGATAGTGCCCTTCGGTTGCACGTTTCCAGTTCATCTGACCATCACTTTTTTCAACGGTCAGCACGGTCATTGCGTTCTGCTGGTCATAAATAGTACGGATAGTAAAGAATGATGCGCCTCGGCTGTTCTGCTGCATGAGCCTACCGATACGACGTTCAATTTTCTTTGTAATATCTTTTCCAGCTTCTCTTTCGCAGCTTAACTTCAATTTCTCGATACCCGTTTCAATACGTTTGATAAAGCTGTCGTGCATCGATTTCTCTTTTACTGCACGATCCCGACTTTTGCAGAGAATAAACACCTCTTTTTTATTCTCAGGAGAAGGACACAGTTTCACTTCGACACCCTCGTGAACTACCTGCCAGTCTTTATCAAGAAGATACTTTTCAAAGTGTTGTAAATTAGCCTTGGGTGTCCCGATGATATATTGGCGTCCGCTTTGGTTAAGCATCTCAAGGCTCTTTTCGCTCACCATACCTCGATCCATTACCCAGATACGTTCTGCTGATCCATATGATTTTTCCATCGTTTCAACGATTTCCTGTACCGTGGTACTATCATGCCTGTTTCCTGCAAATATCTCGTACCCCAGTGGAAGACCTTCTCGTGTAACGACGAGTCCTATACATATCTGTTTGCAGTCTGGGCGGTTGTCGCGCGAATACCCTCTTTGGCACAGCTCGCTACCGGTATGAGCTCCTTCAAAGTAGGTCGAGGTTACATCGTACAGGAACAAATCGTATTTAATATCAAATAGAGTGCCCAGACGCTGCTTGAGATGCTCCTGAAGCGCTTTTTTGTGAACGAGAAGATGATCCAGGCCCCTATACAAACGGTTGTCATAAATTTTTGCTGCAGGTATACCGAAAAAATCCTCCATGGCGCTGTGTTCGTACAGATGCTCCGCGATGTGCAGTTCACTTGATGGGTGGTAGAACCGGCTTATGATGAGAACCTTGAAGATCGTCAGCCAATCATCGCAGTTCTGCTGCTTGAAAAAATCATCGAGTCCCAATTTTCCAAAAAGTTTGTTTCCAAGCCAGACACCGCCAAATTCACGTTGTCGTTCAGTACGAACCTTCTTTGGCTCAATTTCAACTTTCTCCGGTAACTCTTCAGGAGAAAGAAAATCTGTCTGATAACTCTCACACCTCTCCGCTGCCTGATGCAGCGCCTTTGCCTGTTTTTTCGTGATGTCGCCAATATAACCCACGATGCGTTGGCGCACTCCTTTTTCGGTACGATAGGATTCTACCAGTGCCCAATAGTTATGGTTCTTGCCGCATGCTTTCTTGTTTATGTGTCGAATAAACATACTCTTAAACAATAAAATGCACACGTCAACTTCAAGGGGGTATTTCTTCACTACAGCAACTTTTGACCTAATAACCTTTCCCGTTGCATCAAATCGCCATTGTTTTTCTTAAAAAGAGGGTTGGCTGTCGAACTTGGGTTAGCTCCTGATACCATAAGTGGAAAATTTCTAAACTTTTTTTAGAGCACATGATCCTGTCGGAGAAAAAACAGAATAAGAAAAAGGTCATTTGTGCTTATATTTAGAACAACCGGCATTTACTATTCAATTTTTTCTACCTGATTTTTTAGGCTTAGAAAACTATGAAACATGCCCCAAATATAGATAGAAAAGATCACTTAAACGATTAACTGGTAATTCTATCAATAAGCCTGTCATACAGCTGATACCCGGTGCGAATCATTTGAAAGGAAAATTTTCATGTTTTCAGATTGTTTTAGAGCAAAAGTATCGTACACAACGATCGCATGTCTGCTTTTCATTGCAGGCAGTTCTCAGGCTCAAATAGCAAAAGGATCCAGCAAATTCCTTGGAAACATCACGACCCGTGGTCAGGTACGCTCGGATTTCGGAACCTACTGGGACCAGATCACCGGTGAGAACGAGCATAAATGGGCCTCGGTGGAGAGATCCCGTGACAGAATGAGCTGGGGAGGCGGTGATCGAATCGCTGACTATGCCAGAGAGAACGACATACCCTGGAAGTTTCATACGCTTATCTGGGGCTCACAATACCCGAGATGGATGGACGACCTCTCCACCGCAGAACAAAAAGAAGAAATTATCGAGTGGTTTGATGCTGCAGCAGAAAAATATCCCGATGTAGACATGATTGATGTTGTCAACGAAGCATATATGTCCAATCCCAACAACTGGAATGCCGGTAAACATGCCCCGATCCCTTTCCGTGAAGCTCTTGGAGGAACCGGATCCACCGGATTTGAGTGGATTGTGACTTCATTCAAAATGGCCCGTGAACGCTGGCCGAAAGCGGTATTGATTTACAACGATTACAATACGCTTGAATGGGGCAATGAGATAAACTGGATCAAACAGATCATCCCCAAGCTTGTTGCTGCAGGGGCCCCGATTGATGCGGTGGGATTTCAGGCGCACGGATTAAGGGGAACGTCGGCTTCAACATTAAAATCACGTCTGGATGACATCTGGAGCTCTATCAAGCTTCCGATGCTTATCTCTGAATACGACATCGGTGAAGCAAATGACCAGAACCAGTTGAACAACTACAAGGATCATATCACCGTAATGTGGAACCACCCCAAAGTAGCCGGTATAACCATCTGGGGGTATATCGATGGAGCAACCTGGGTTCAGAACACCGGCCTCATAAAAAATGAACAGGAACGCCCCGCCCTTACCTGGCTTAAGGATTTTATAAAGAACAACCTCAATCCTCCGAATGATTATAAGGACTTGCTCACTAATGTCTCATCACGCGCTCGTCCTGCACCGGATCAAAAAGTGGCACCACATCTATTCAGTATCTGCCAAAATGGATCACAGATTACTTTTGCACTCAACAATGCGGAAGCCAAAAATACCACACTTGCACTCTACGATCTGAAGGGGAGCATTGTCCTCCCGGCAACTATCACATCGCAATCAGGTACTCAGTTGCACTACACTATGAGCACCAATGGCATTTCAAAGGGGTCTTACCTTGCAGAGGTGCGCAGCGGAAATGCGGTGCACCATGCCAGGGTTGTGCTTACTGGAAGTAAATAGCGGTACCGGGAGTCAGATTTCAATAAAAAAGGCCCGCAAGTCGGGCCTTTTTTAATTGAAATTCCACACCGGGAAATATGCAAACCACGGGACATCATTTCCTGCAGGAACGTCCCTGCAACACTACGTAACCACCTCGCGATTCCCCTCCACACATCCGCCCCAACCGGCCACCTCGATAACGTTTTACAGCCGCAGCCCGGTCCTTCAGCGGATGAGGGTGACCGACGTATATGAAGGAATGGCCGTATCGTCCGTGTCAACCCGACAGAGCGACACGATGTACATTCCGGGTGAAAGGTGTTCGGTTGAAATGAACGCGGCTCCGGCAGACGCGTCAATTGTGCCCGTGGCAACCACGGCACCCCTGGCGTCAATCAGGCTGACGTTCCCTGCAGTACCTTTGACCGTACTGCCCAAGGTAACCCGTATCGCGCCGTTTGCATAGACAGCCTTGAATCCTGCAGGTGCGTTCTTGACAATCCCATGCGTTTTTACATCAGTACCAAATACAGCATCCGGAAAGCAAACGTTGTCCACTGCAAAAACGCCGCTCATTCCTTCGGCACCGGAAACTTTCCACCGGATTCGGGCCAGCTTCGTTTTGTCCAGAGGACTATGGTTGTACCCTTCCCAGTCGCCGTGCGTCAGGAGGGAATCGAACGGAATCAGTACTTTTCTCCATGTACCGTTAGTGGGTGGAAATTTACGGTAGTACACATTACCCGTACCTCGGGTGTACCGGCGGTCGGGATTGTCGCCGTCGCCGACATCGTTAACGTCCAGGAGTTCAAGAACAACGCTCTTCGCACCATCGTTGGTGAAATATTCAAAAAAAACCGTGTTCGCTCCAGCGACCGAGGCGTCCCAGTACTTCACCCTTGCCGAGTCGTAGAGGTCACAGCCGATACCGGTAAAACCGTTTAACGTATACCCGTCTATCACCATCTGACCGCCGATCGTATATTCAAGCGACGCTGATCTACCGGTAAAATCCGGACCGCCGGTACTGTCAATAAAGCGGATATTCCAGAGACCTGAAACGCTGTCACGTTCAGCATAAAAATCAGAGACCTCCGAGGTACCGCTATACTCCCCGTCATCAAAGATATACCAGGATGTATTCAACTTTGACAGGTCATAAGGCAACGATTCAAAATCCGAAAAAAAGTGGCTCCCATCGGGATAACCTGAAGCCTCTGGCAGCCACATCGATATCCGGGGGGTATATGAAATCATACTGACACCTGCAATATCGAGTGTGTCACGGGTCATTACACCATCACCCCTGATCTCCCATGCCAGTTTCGTGCATTTGGTGATATCAAAGTCGTAGTCCGCCGCCCAGGTTCCGGGAAGGTCAAGCTGCTCGACAGAAACAGTGATCTCCTGCCATTCCCCCGGCAACACGGCAAAGGTATAGCCGTAATAACCGTGTTCGTCACCCTGCAGTTCTGCCGGAGGCCTGGTTGCATACTGGTCGATATCGAGAGTATGAACATTGAAGCGTACTTCGGAGAGTTCATGGATCCTGCTTTTAATAAAAAAACGGAACCCCGTAATATCGGTAAGATTGATGGATTTTCCCTCCTCTGCAAGCATTGTCCCGATACCGACATACGGTATCGCACACGCATTGCCGTCCGAGCAGTAGGTGGCTTCCCATGGTTCACCGAAGGTAAAGGGCATGGTTGCACACTTTTTCTCCATGTGCTCAGTTGTCTGAAAATCATACCGTTTTATTACATAGTTGTCCTCAGGATCGTTCCTGTTGTACCCGTTGCGTTCATACTCGGTATACGGCACGTCGATTACCGAGGGTCTGCTGGCGGGTGCGATCTGCGGCCGGTCATAAAATCCAAGCAGATAATTGTCGTCGTAATAATACCAGTAACCGCCCAAATCATTCTGATCGTCATCAAAGTCGGCATCGACAACAACATCAGCCATCAGAAGAGAGGAAGCGAACAACGTGATAAAAGCGGCAGTGCATACTTTGAACGGGAGACGTTCCATGCGGTGATCTCCAGCGTGCGTGTTCCGGGTGAAAAGAAGCAGATGGCGGTTTTCTTACTATTTTAGTATACGTTCCGGAATGGCCGGTTCAGGTAACTTTTCGGAATCCGGGATTCAGAACTCGGAGAACTAACCCGGATTATCCGGATGAAAAACATGATTACCATGATTTTAAATAGGGAAGAAGATCTCTTGGTTATAACCCTTTTGACATTATCTACGCAAAAAACGTAAATGTGTCAGATAAAGAATCTAATGGATTACGCTTTGCCGTTTTTGATTGATCCTGAGAATGCTGAACAGGCCAACGTATACGGGCTCTCGGATATTCGCGTTAAGCCCTCTGCCGTTTGACAATGATGGAATGAAGGTATTCTGAATTCTTCCCTCATCCCTTCTCCACGGTAAAATACACCTCCTGCCTGACCAGATCGATGCCCTTTACCGACAGGGTAATTTCCGAATCGGGAGCGATGTTTTCACTTACAATGATTCGTGATTCCAGGGCAAATTCCGGGATGACAACAATCGAAAACCGTTCCCGTTTCTCGACTATAATCCCTTTCCCGATCCACTCCGGATGCTGCATGAGGTATACCAGTGTCCAGTGACGATTTGAACTGCGCTCCAGTTTGTTAACAGTACCGATTATTGCTTCGAACGCTCCTACGCGATTACCCATCTGCTGTTCATCCATCAGCGGCTCAGCTTTCAGAAAAGCCCGCAGCTGCTGGTGTGCGATGAGGTCGACATAACGACGTATCGGACTGGTTACCCTGCTGTAGGCGGCAAGTCCCAGGCCGGTATGCGGTTCCGCATTCGATTTGATTTGCCCCGGTTTGAGATATTTCCGGAAGGCAAACATTTCCGAAAGTGTCCGAGGCACATGCAGAGCTTCGGGGATCTCGGTGTAATCAGGAGCAGGTTGGGTAGTATATAGAAACGGAATTGCGTTTTTGGCAGCAAACATCGCCGCCGCTTCTCCGGCCATGAGCATGGCATTGGAAACCAGTTTCTGCGACTGTAGTTCCGGCAACCGGGTAATCAAAACGGTATCGTTTTGTACCCGTATTTTAATTTCCGGAAAATTGAGCTGCACTGCACCATTCGCTCTGCGGTACGCATTGTACTTCAAGCACCGATCATACATCTCCTTTAAGGGCGACTGCTCTAGCATTGTTTCTGCTTGGGCATAGGAAATGCGTGTTACATGTATTACCGTTGGATGTATTTCGACCGTATCAATTTCACCGGTATCTTTAAACGTAAGACCGAAAGAGAGCGCAGAAGAGGTTTCCGAGAGCCCAAGGCCAAACAACTCTGTTACTTTTCCCGGTAGCATGGTAACTGTTTTTTCGGGAAGGTACAGCGTTGCCGCCTGTGACCGTGCACACATATCAAGTGCTGAATCAGGATGCACGATTGCAGCAACATCTGCGACATGAATCCAGAGTTTTCCCTTATCATAGCTTATCGCATCATCGGGGTCGGTGTTTCCCTCATCATCAATGGCGAACGCCGGGAGGTACGTCAGATCCAGACGGTCCTCATCGGGAATGGCGTCCGGTACTTCCGGATACGCCACCTTCGCCGTGAATCCGAACCTTTTAACATACGGGTTATTCCTGAAATCCCAGACTCCGAGATCAAGAAGCAGCCGGTGCGCATTTTCCGGTGTCGTTTCACTGCCGAGTTCCTTCAATATTCGGGAGGTACCGCTTTTTCCATACGCGACGTTCTCGATATCCTGTAATTTGTCGTGATCCGATTCGAGGATACTCTTTTGACGCACCCGCTCGATAAACGCCGTCCATGCTTGCTGATCGGCGATCTTTTCTTTTCTCCGGGAGAGTTCCTTCGTAATAACATCCTGCGTATTCGCCTGTATAGATGAAATGGTACCGGTGAAGTAAAGACCATCCTGAACCAATGCATAGACAGCCTGTGCCGCAGCAGGTGAATCCTGACCGTAGAGTAACTCCATTACCTCGGTAAGCGTGGTCGTCTCCCCTTCAAGGAGCGCAAGAACCTCATTGATTTCAGTCTCTTCCGGTGGCGGCAGGTGGGTGAAATCAGTTGCAGGCCCTTTATGAAGGAATTCTATATCTTTCGGCCTGACGCTGACCGTTTTACCGGTTGCGAGTTTGATTTCTATTTTATCGCCGGGAGTGGTAACAATGGCAGGTTTGTTACGGTAGAGGACAAGATTTCCTTTTGTGTATTCTTCGGGAGTTTTGGTCATGTTTTTAAGTCTTTTTAATCTGCGAATGGGAGTAAGTAGCTTTTCCAGTTAAACACACCCTGACACGTCCTTGTTACAAGGTATTAATTCAGTATTTTGACCGTTCACCCTACAGTTACTGGTTCCGAGAAGGAAAACGAGGATTTCTTAGAGATGATCGGTATCGAATAATCCGAATACCAACTTACCTATTTACTACCGGTCCATACTTAAATTAGATTAGCCGACTTGTTTTTTAACTTATTTATTGCAACAGTTCCTAAAATAGTCCTGTAAGATATAACAAATAAGAAGTAACATACTATAATAGATATAATTCCAGCTGGTATATTTATAGTAATTACCAAACCAGCGAATCCAATATAAATTGTAATAATTATCATAATTAAAATTGAAATACTTATTTCTACTTCGGTACGATAAAACATGCTAACGACAACCTTGACACCTGAATGCGCTGTCGATCGCTTGTTGACGTTTTCGATGTCGAACCTCCATCGCGGCTTCGATTTCTTCAAGCGAAGTGTTTTTCGAGGGCAGCGTAGCGCCAAGGAGTTCAACGACATCGGCACAACTGAGCAGCGGTACCGCATCCCTGTTGAGAATGCGTTCATCAAGAAGAAACGAT
>JBNLDC010000015.1:0-85609 GCA_050304135.1 Chitinispirillaceae bacterium
TTCGTAGGGGCCGGTTTCAAACCCGCCCCTACGAACCCGCCCGGCATTTGAAAATCCCCGATTTATCTATTCTTGAAGAAATCCGCCAGATTGTCAAGCTGACCGCGTGAGGGACGCACTTTCGGTGCCATATTGCCGAGGTTGCGCATCGAGAGAGAAACACGCCGTTTCTTGATATCCACTTTGAGAATACGCACGTCCACCCGGTCATTGACCGACACCACCTGTTCAGGGGTTTCCACATATTCGTCGGCAAGCTGGGAAATATGAATAAGTCCGTCACAGACGGCATTGATATTGACAAAAACACCGAACTGCGTAATATTGGTAACCCGTCCCGATACAATCGCGCCCTCTTTGATCTCGTTGAGCTTGAGTTTGCGGCGGATTTTCGTTGTCGGCTGGAGAGCGAAACGTTGTGACGCCATGAGTTGATTGATCAGATTGCGTTCGATGAACACCTTCTTCTCAATATCATCGGTAGAAAATGAGGAGAGGTATCCCGGTTCCGTTATCAGGGTCTCAATTGAAACCGTCAACTGTTCACTGATGGCCTCAAACCAGCTGAAAAAGTCCGGGTGCACCACGGTGCGGTCAAGCAGCTCTTCGGCGCCGGGCAGAAGAATAAACCCTGCACTGTTTCTGAAGGCCACCTCAGACATACCGGGAACTTTAAGCAGATCATTTTTTGACGTGATTACCCCTTCGGTATCGGCCGCTCTGATCGCCTGTGCCTGTTTGGCACTGAGAATGGACAGACGGGTCAGCGGGGAATCGATAATTTCTTTAATGGAAATTCCTGAGCGCAACTGTATTGCCGTCTGGATTCGGTCGATAATTCGAAGAAAATATTCCTGCGGCATATTCGACTGCATCGGATGCACCGTGTAGAAATCCATACCGACACTGGTCAGCAGTGCTACCGGTTTGAGCAGTTGCAGGGCATCGGTGTAGAGCTGCCGCATCGGGTCATCAAGCAGTGTTTCAAACTCCTGATCAATCCATGCGCACTTGCGTGATGCGGCCGATCCTTCCCGTTTGTAACGGGAAACCGCCGGTTGCGGGTCACTGTCCGCATACGCCTGCTGTATGAGTGATTCCGCATACGGTGCGTCTTCGTTATCAATGATAGCCACCATTTCAGCCCGATACCGTCCGATGAACTGCTTCAGACGGTCACCGATAACTGCAGTACCGTCGGCGGATTTCTTTTCGGTAGTAGTCCCGAGCAGATTGCCTTTACCGCTTACCGTGATAAAAAGAACGTTTTTTGCCGGGGAAGCATCGACAACAAGTATCGGACCCCGTGCACTTTCCGCCGCGTAGAGTTTTTCGAGTTCAATGGTCACCTGACGACCGGCAACCGAAAGCGCCTTATCCAGAAACAGTGATTTGACATCACGCTCGACAATAGGCTGAAGAAGGCGCAACCAGCTGTCGTCGATGGTTTCACAGATACAATCAAAACCGGTTGCATCAGGATTGATGATAAAATGATGTCTGAACAGCTCGGTGATCCTGAAGAGCTGTACCCCCAGTTTCAACCGGACCAGCTTTTTCTCTTCGGCGGCAAACAACCTCAGGAGTTCCTCGGTCGCCAGTTCATGAACCGGTACCGACTTGCCGACATATTGTGAATATGCTGAATCTTTTTTGTTTTTCGGTGTTACTTCAAAATACCCTTCCTCGAAGGCAAACTCACGTGCCATTGCCCTGACGGTTTCGTCGTAGGCAATCAGTTCTGCCATCACATCCTTTGCCCCTGAAATAACGTCTTCAACGGAGGTGAGACTCGGATCCTTGCCAACGTACTCTTCGGCAAGCACCTCGACGGGCACCGACTCTTCCGTTTGGGCCAGGATTAGATCAGCAAGCGGTTTCAGCCCTTTTTTAACAGCTATCTGTCCGCGACTGCGCGGATTGGGACGAACCGGAATCAGCAGATCATCAAGCTCAAAGGTATTGGTGGTGTAGTTGATCCGTTTCTCGAGATCGGGCGTAAGCAGATTCGCCTTGGTGTAGGCATTGAGCACCCGCTTTTTCTTTGACGAGAGCTCATCCATCTCTTTAAGGAAATCATAAATTTCCCAGAGTGCGATCAGTGAGAGTTCCATGCTGAATTCCGGATGGTATTCGGCAAGGTAGTACGGGGAATCCCCTTTCACATAGGCAGCACATACCTGCTCAGCCAGTGTTCCGGGAATGTTCCATTTTTCGGCGATTTGCTTAGAAAATTCAATCATGAGGATTTACTATAGTGGAGTTGTATTGCAAAAATAGACGTTCAAATATAGACAATGCCCTGATTGCAATCAATAGAAAGATACAATTTAGTTTCAGATGTCCGCGCCAGGCACGCTGCTGCAACGAATACGGCAGGGGCTTTTCCCGGAGCGGAGAGTAGTAGAGTACCTCACCTCTTCGATACTCCGGTTCACCTCGCACCATTTTACGACAAGCAAATAAAATCGGAACAGATAGTGATCTGTTCCGATAACGAATCCCGCAGGTAAGGCAATAATATGATCAGGCGTCTTCCTCGTCCTCTTCTTCTTCGGTATGCGGCCAGAGACGACGCGTTTCGGCAATATAATCAGAGGTAATATCAGGCTTGGACTGGAGATGCTCAAGCACTGCGGCCGTCTGTTCCACGTCGAGTACAATCCGAGTCTGCTTTGTCAGTCGCGCATTGTAATTCCACGATTTGAGAATTTCCGGGGTAACCTCAAACGCATCGGCGATCGAAACGAAATGTACCGTATCCGCCCTCAGGGCGAGGCAGGCATCCTCATCAAGGCATGAATATTCCGAGGTATACCGGATGTGCAGCTTTTTGACATCGGCTGTTTTGAAAATACGGTACCATCCGGTAATGAAAAAACGGTCTTTGTAGTCGGCATTGGTACCGGCATACTTGGTAACAAAGAGCAGATTACGGATTTTAGCTTTAGCGAATGCCGCCCGTATTTTGGTTTTGCCGCACCCGTAAAAACCGTAGGTTCCCGTCTCGTAATTCGGTTCGGGAATAAGATCAGTCGGCAACTCTTCGGGAATTTCCCGGATGGGCAGTTCCGAAACCGGATCGGTCGGATAAAAAACGATCATGGCGGTATTGGATGCCCGGTAGTCCTGCCAGGTTGCACTCTCTACGGAAATATTCGAAACATGATCGAAACTCATTTAAAACTCCTCACCGTGAACAGGTGTAAAAAATGAAGCCCGTATGTCATACGGGCCTCCCATATACATAAAATTCTTTAGTCAGATTACGATCACGACTATCGTCAGTGATCAGTATGGAATCATTCCCGACAAAAGTGTGCGGTTGTTTCCGATAGTCGGGAAACGGTTACCCTGCTGCAGCATGGTGCAGTTTCATATTCTCAACAGAGTACGAAAACGGGCGCTATGTTATAGTTAAATATATCTCAGTAGTGGCCGGGTCACAAGAGGATAACCGGCAGCTCTTAAAATAAGAACATGGCATCACCATAGCTGTAGAACCGGTAGGACAGTTCGATCGCTTCCCTGTATGCCTGAAGAATCCGTTCTCTTCCACTAAACGCACTCACCAGCATCAGGAGCGTCGATTCAGGAAGATGGAAGTTCGTAATCAGTGCATCCACCATGCCGAACCGGTACGGTGGAAGGATCATGATACGCGTGCTCCCCGCATGTGCCGTAAGTCTGCCGTACCCGGCATGACAATGCTCCAGAACCCGTACCACCGTGGTGCCGACTGCAATAATCCGCCCGCCCGTTCTGCGGGTGTCGGCAATCTCCTCCGCGGCATTCGATGAGACGATATACCGTTCCTCGTGCATCTCGTGATCCAGCGGGTTTTCAACCTTGACCGGGCGAAACGTTCCGATACCGACATGGAGCGTGATATAGGAGAAATCAATCCCGCATCGGGAGAGTTGTTCCATGAGCGCCGGTGTGAAGTGAAGACCTGCCGTTGGAGCAGCAACCGCGCCGGGAGTTGCGGCATATACCGTCTGGTAATCCTCACGATCTGCCGCCTGGTCGTCGCGGTCAATATAATGAGGTAGCGGAATATGGCCGTACTGCTCCATCACCTCGGCGATCGAGAGTGAGGAGGGTTCCTTTACAGCCACCAGCCGTTCCCCGCCGGGGAGCACGCCGGTAATTTCCATGACTACCGAAGGGTCGTCTTCAAGAGCGACCATGGTACCCGCCGGAACCCGGCGTCCGGGGCGTGCAAGCGCTTTCCACGTCCCGTTCTCCACCGTCTCCAGAAAAAAAAGTTCGATCCGTGCATCGCCGCCGACCTTCCGGGTATAAACTCGGGCAGGCACCACCCGCGTATCATTGAATACCAGCCGGTCTCCCGGCCGTAGCATATCCGGAAGATCTGAAAATGACCCATGTGAAAACGGCTCCCCGTTTCGGGGAACCGTCATAAGCCTGCAGGTGTCACGAGGGACAACCGGTTGACGGGCAATAAGTCCGTCGGGAAGATCGTACCGGAAATCCTCAGTACGCATCAGGATGGCGCCACTCGGCGTTTTCCAGCCATGTCGTGGGATTGCCGACGAACTCGAGCAATGATTCGAGCAGCTGCACATGCGATTCCTCCTGGGCAATAATGAACTCAACCGCCTTTTTGCCCCCCTCGGCAACTCCCTCGGCAAGGTCGGAATACATCTTGACGCTCTCTTTCTCCATCTCCAGTGCTTTTCCGTAGGCAGCCTGGTAGTCATACACCACTTCAGGTAGTGAAAAAGAGGCATCAAGTGCCCCGAAGAACTCCTTTACTTTGCTTCCCAGTGCAACATCATCATCAATACTCGCGGACTCCACACCCGTTTCGATTGCCTTGAACAGGTCGTAGTGGTTCTGTTCCTGACCGGCAAGAAACGTAAAAACCCCTTTGAGCGCCTCGACGTCGGTTTCAGCTGCAAGCCGTTCGTAGTATGCTTTTCCTTCAAGTTCCATCGTCTGTGCAAGTTTCAGAATCTCCATGGTGATTCCTTTCAGGTAATAGTGATAAACGATATGTTTGCGAATTTTCCATGTTCATTAAAATAGTAAATAATCTGTCCAGTGCGGCATATTCTGGAAGCACCACGGCCTGCCCCCCCCTACTCGAGCTTGAATTCAATAACCTGCCGTACCCGCATCCGCACCGGCACACCCTTGTTGCGGGCCGGTTTGAACCGCCAGGAGGCGATAACCTTGCGTGCGGCATTGGTTATGCTGACGTGAGGGGAGCGGACCACCTCGATCGAGCTCACCTTGCCATGTGTATCGATTATAATAATAACCTCCAGCGTTCCCTCGATTTCAAGATCCCGGGCGCGGTCGGGATAGGGTATTGACGGTTGATAGAGCGGAACCGCGGGTTCATCGGTCTCCCCCTCCTCGAACACCACTGCGGCAAGCTCCTCCTGCGCCATGGCGACGCCGCCGGAACCCTCCACTGAAAGATCGGGCGTGAATTTAAACTGTACCGGCGAAGCGGTCCGTGCCCGGTCGGGATTGGCGACATCCCTGATCCGCTCCTCCTTCCGGACCTCCTTCTTCTCTTCCGGTTTCCGGTACTCCATTATAACCGCCGGTGGCCGCCGCACTCCCGCCGCTGAAGCGATCGCATCCGAAAAGAATCGATGCAGCAGCGGGAACAAGGAAAACAGTATACTATTGCACCCGATCACTACAACGGTGATCACCAGTGCGGCAATGCAGTTCTCGACCTTGCGCCCCACCGTTACTCCCTGTCGGCCGCAATGGAGACCTGTTTCGCCCCCGCAAGTGCACACTGATCCATTACTTCGACCGCTTTTCCGATCGGTGCCAGACGGTCGGCAACAATAATGACCGATGCATCCGGCTGCTTTTCCACCTCCCGACCGATCAGGTGGCGCAGCCGGTCAATCCCCACCTGCCTCCCGAACACATGAATGCTCCCCTCGCGGGAAATGCCGATCAGGATGGTTTTCTGTCCCTGAAATGTTGCACTCTGCGCTTTGGGCTTCGAAACGTCAACCCCGGTCTGCCGGTTGAAATTGGTGGTGATAATGAAAAAGATGAGCAGAATAAAGACCATATCGATCAGCGGGCTTACGTTGACTTCAGCAGTACCGACCTCGTCACCCGCACCGGTGAGTTCCTCGTCAAACATGCTGTTCTCCCCCTGTTTGTGTACCACCGCGAGTGCGCAGCTGCGCCACTATCCGCTCTCCGTCGGACCGGATTCGGCGTATGAGCCCGTTTTTGCGGTTCTGCACGAACGTATAGAGGAGCATACCGGGAAACGCCACCGTCAATCCCGCCTCGGTCGTGAGCAGTGCGATCGATATCCCCTCGGCGGTCAGCGACGGATTTCCGGCACCGAATACCGTAATCACCCGGAAGGTTTCGATCATCCCGACCACCGTTCCAAGCAGTCCGAGCAGGGGGGCAACCGATACCCAGACGGCGATCGTTGAGAGACCGTTGTTTATCATCCCGGAAGTCTCGAGCAGGAATTCTCTGAACCGGTATGAGAAGGATGTTGCCGTTACCTGAGTGTTCCGGCAGAACTGCAGCAGACCATCATATCGTCCATCACCGGTCACCCGTTCCGTACTGCCGTTGTGTTCCCACATTCTCAGGAAATGGCGACGGGCCCGGGAGAGCTGCAGCAGCGAAAACAATTTCCAGAGTCCGAGCCACCATACCACCAGTGACGAGGCAATAATCGGCCACATGATCCACCCGCCCTGTTCAATCATACTGAGGAGTTGTCTGAGCATTTACCCCTCCGGAAAAAGCCGGTTGATGATCCGCAGGGTTCCCACCTGCAGTTCCGCGGTAATGCGGTTCCGGTAATTACGCAGAAAATTATGAAGCAACAACACCGGTACGGCAATGATGAGTCCCACTTCGGTAGTGATAAGTGCTTCGGAAATTCCGCCGGCAAGGAGTTTGGGATCGCCGGTACCGAACCGGGTGATCACTTCGAACAGGCGGATCATTCCGGTCACCGTTCCCAGTAACCCGAGAAGTGGTGCCACTCCGGCGATCACCGCAAGGGTATTGAGATGACCGCTCAACCGTGACGTCTCGGAAAAAAGCAGTTCCTTCACCGCACTCTCCGCGGACTGGCGTGTGGTGACTGCCGTGTCAAGGCAGGCCGCGACCGTACGTGCGGCGGCACCTTTTCCTCCGGAGATCAGGGTCAGCACCCCTTTCCGGTCATTCTTTTCGAGCAGTTGTGCAGTCCGGTTGAATGTTTTACGAATGCGATACCGTTTTCCGGCAAATTGCAGCAGTTTAAGCGCTACCAGCACCAGCGCCCAGAGCGGCAGCAGACCAAGCGGCACCATGACCGGTCCCCCCGCCTTTACAAATCGGCGAAAGCGCTCCATGGGCGTCTCTTTCTCACCCGTCATGAGGCTGCCGGAAAGGTCACTTTGCATAATGTCTACAGCAACCGGTCCTCCCCGTCCATGCTCACCGGTTGCAGTACCAAACCAGGCGGTTATTTTCTGCCGCAGGAGCGGATTATCGATGGTCCTGATCCGGTACCGGTCGGCACCGTCACGACCGCTCTGTCCGATCGTCACCACCCTGCCGCTGTCGCCCTGAGCATACGCGAACACCGTTCCGAACCGTGCCACCAGCATCTGCTGCGGTTCCCCGCCGTCGGGAAACACCACCGAGGTTCCCGTCGACATTCGGGAACCATTGCGAACCGTTGCCACCACGTAACCGGCAAGTTCATCAATGGCCCTGCGGGTGTTGGTGCTGCGGGCGAACTCCCGTCGGATCGCCTCGAGTCGCACCCGTGCGGAATCAATATCAAGCGGAAAGAAACCCGCGATCTGATCAGCCTCTTTTTCCATAAGATCACTTAACACCGACTGCACATACTTTGTTTCCTGACGGCGATCGTCAAGTGTTTTCCGCGCCTCGTCCACCTGCCGCTCTATACTGTAGCCCTCTTCACGGGCACTGACGGCGGCGTTGACGGCTTTTTCCTGCATTTCGGAGAGTCGGGCGATCTCCTCACGATCAGTATCCCGCTGTTCCACGGCACGCTGCCGTGCCCTCCACCGTGCGGTAATCTCCTGCTGCAGTGAATCTCTGGTGAGCTCGAGCCGCTCCCTGAGCTGCCGGACCACACCCTCTCTCTCGTCAACAACCGGTTTTCGCGCCGCCGAAACAACAGCTGCGATCAGCAGTGTGCACAATAGATATTTAGCGATCATCGGTGGCCTCCTTCGGGCCTGCCGGCGGGGGTTCAAGCGGTAGTTCAACCAGTTCCGGCACTGTTTTTCCCTCACGGATTTTAACTGCTTTGAGCACCTCCCCGGCAGTTACGGAGTTCCCTGCGGGTACCCAAAGGGAGTCACCTCCCTCTCCGGCAGGAGTCCAGAGATATGCCCTGCTGCCGTTCTGATCAACCACCGCTTCGAAGATTGCACCAATCCGGAGACGATACACCGAGCCGCGCAGTTGCGGTGTCGGAGAAACCCCTTCAACAACCTGTATTTCCTGAGCCACCGTACGCAGATCCTGAACAAGACGCAGCAACCGGTGCAGCGCCTCTGTATTTTCCACCGATCCTGCTTCGAGCTCAGTCAGAAGAAAGCTGACGGGTCCGGCGTACTGTTCAGTAATGAGTGGCGGCAGAGAGAGAATTTCACCCTGGAGTTTTCTCACTGCCGCAGTGATGACCGTCCGGATTTTTTTTACCTGCAGTTCCTGATTACGGATTCCCGCCTGCAAAGAAGTGAGAACCGCCCTGAGCGAGTCGTTACGGGCAGCGGACTGACGTCCGACGGCCTGGAGTGAATCGGTCTGCCTGCGGATCGCGGCAGTCCTGGAAGCGGTCCGTTCCTTGTAGGCGAGAAACTCCTTGTGTTCCTCTTTAACCTGCTGTTTTTCGTTTTTACGCTGCGAAGCGACTCGTGCGATCTCTTTTTTCAACCGGACCATTTCACGGTCCAGTTCATCGCTTTGTGCAGCGGCAATCCCGATCAGGCAACATACCGGAAACACCATTTTCCACAGTCCGGCGGTAAACGTCACAAAGGCCTCCTTGGGCATTGAAAAAAACAAACTCACCGCAGTAATGTCCTGCAGACTCCGTTACACCACTGCCTGCGAAAGCGCTGGAAACGGCGGTGCAGTACCGAAGCAACACGGTGATTTAATGGAAATTACTACGAAGGAGTTCCTGTATTCAATTATTAACGCTCTCAAGATAGTCGACACCGTTCTCTTTTTATCCGGGGTCGGAGTCGGTACCGGTTATCGGTATCGAAAAAAAACTTTTAATTAAGACGATTCCGATCCCGATTTCCGACCCGGACCCCGATGTTTTCAATTGAAACAGTGCCCATAATCATTAGACAGTCATTAATTCTCCCTATTACGTTTGCGTGCTAACTATATTATTTCTTGCCTGTATTGAGGCTACGACCGCAACAGCCCGGGAATTGACGACAATATGCCCGACGCCCTGCCGGGCCGGGTCAAGAAAGGTCATCTTATGGTAGACTACTCTTTGAATGCCAAGAATATGCGCTCATCCGAAATACGAAGACTCATGAAACTCTCTTCGGAGCCTTCGGTGATCTCGTTTGCCGGGGGAATGCCCGCGAATGAACTGTTCCCGACAGGGATCGTAGATGAACTTTACAACAGTTTACCGGATGAGGTGAAGAGGACGGCACTCCAGTACGGTCCCACCTACGGGTATCCTCCACTTATTGAGGCTCTGAAGGAGTATCTGCGTTCACGCGGTCTGCCGCTTGATGGACAAGGTATTCTCGTCACCGCGGGAGCACAGCAGGCGATCAATCTCATCACCAAGGTATTCATCGATCCCGGCGACCGGATCGTCACCGAATCTCCTGCATTCATCGGGGCGATCGCGGCATTCAACTCCTACCGGGCAAATCTCTCGGCAATACCCCTGCAGGAGGACGGTATTGACATAGAACTCCTCGAGAAAGAACTCGAATCGCGTTCGGCACAGATCAAATTGATCTACCTGAGCCCCTATTTCCACAATCCGGCAGGCATCATTTACCGTGAACAACGCAAACAGGAAGTTCTGCAGCTGCTCGCCGGACGGCCCCATGTGCTGATTGAAGATGATCCCTACGGAGAACTTTATTTTGACGAGGCAGACAAACCGCTCACCCGCCCGATGAAGGCAATCGCCGATGAATCAGTACCGATCTGCTATGTCGGATCATTCGCCAAAATATTCGGTCCCGGCCTGCGCCTGGGCTGGATGCTCGCCCCCGAAGCGATTGTTGAACGATGCGAAACGGCGAAACAGTCGATGGATGCGTGCAGCTCCTCACTCTCACAGGTCCTGGCACACGCCTACCTTTCTCAGGGAAAACTCATACCGTACCTTGAGGAATTACGGCCGATCTACGCCCGGCGCGCGCTCCTGATGCTTGACGCACTAGATCGGTATATGCCCGACGGCGTCACCTGGACGCGACCACGGGGTGGATTCTACGTCTGGCTCACCATGCCCGCCGCTCTTGATGCAACGGAGGTATTCAGCCGGTCGATAACCCGCGGTGCGGCATTTGTCATCGGCAGCGCCTTCGATCCGCACGGCGTGAAGAACAACTCGATGCGTCTGGCATTCTCGTTCACCCCGGAAGATAAAATTGAACAGGGCATAGAAATTATCGCCGACGCGATAAAAGCGCTGCTCTGACCGGCTCGCCGATACCTGACCTATGCAATTCAAACTGCACGCAGACTACCAACCGGCCGGCGATCAACCGCAGGCAATTGAGTCCCTTATTGAAGGCATCCGGCGGGGAGACCGGCACCAGGTGCTCCTCGGGGTGACCGGCTCCGGAAAAACGTTCACGATGGCGAACGTTATCGAGCAGGTGCAACTGCCCACCCTGATCATCTCCCACAACAAGACACTCGCCGCACAACTTTTTCAGGAGTTCAGAGAGTTCTTTCCTGAAAACGCGGTGGAGTACTTCGTCAGTTTCTATGACTATTATCAGCCGGAAGCCTACATTCCCTCTTCCGACACCTTTATTGAAAAAACATCGATGATCAACGATGAGATTGACCGGTTGCGGCTCAAATCGACCAACGCCTGTCTCTCCAGAAACGACGTGATCATCGTTGCCAGTGTCTCGTGTATTTACGGCATCGGTTCTCCGGAAGCTTACCTTGCGTCAAGTATCGAAATCAAACCCGGGGATCATATCGACCGGCGAAAGCTCCTTGGTGCCTTCACCGAAATGCAATATACGCGCAATGACATCTCACTGCAGCGCGGCACCTTCCGGGTTCGCGGTGATGTTATCGAGCTCCAGCCGGCATACGATGAAACGGCGCTGCGGTTCGAAACATTCGGTGATCAGATCGAGAAAATCAGAAAAATTGAAGTGGTATCCGGCAAGGTACTCGGCACCCTGGATCAGGTACGGGTTTTTCCCGCAAAGCATTTTATGACCACCGGGATCACCATGGACGACGCTATCGAAGCGATCGAAACGGAACTGGCGGAACAGCTCGGAAAACTGCGCGGTGCCAACCGGTTGCTGGAAGCGCAGCGTCTTGAACAGCGCACCCATTACGATATCGAAATGCTGCGGGAAGTCGGCTACGTCAATGGTATCGAGAATTACTCGCGGATACTCGACGGCAGAGCGCCCGGCACCCGCCCGTCAACACTGATCGACTTTTTCAAACGCCCCTTTCTTACCATTATCGATGAATCTCACGCGACGCTGCCGCAGATCAGGGGCATGTTCAACGGCGATCACGCCCGGAAAACCACCCTGGTGGATCACGGGTTCCGTCTTCCGTGCGCCCTTGATAACCGTCCGCTTCATTTTCCTGAATTCGAAGAGCTGGTTGATACGGCGATTTACGTATCGGCGACCCCGGGGGATTATGAACTCGTAAAAAGCGGCGGACTGATCGTTGAGCAGGTGATCCGTCCGACCCATCTGGTGGATCCGCCGCTTGAGATCCGCCCGGCGACCTCGCAGGTGGATGATCTGATCGAACAACTCAGAATAACGGTGGAGCGCGGGTTCCGCGCACTGGTCACCACCCTGACAAAGAAGATGTCGGAGGATCTTACCGAATATCTTGAGTCGCTTGATTTCAAGGTACGCTACCTGCACTCGGACATCGACACGCTTGAACGGACCGATATTCTCCGTGACCTGCGTAAAGGAACTTTCGATATACTTATCGGTATCAACCTCCTTCGGGAGGGACTTGATCTGCCGGAAGTGGCACTTGTGGCGATTCTCGACGCCGACAAGGAAGGTTTTCTCAGATCGGTCAGATCCATTGTGCAGACCGCTGGGCGGGCCGCACGGAACATTGACGGAAGAATTATCCTTTACGCCGACAGTATCACCGATTCAATCCGACAAGCCATGGAAGAGAGTGGACGCCGCAGAACAAAACAGCTTGCGTATAATGAAACTCATGGTATCATTCCAAAGAGTGTCGTCCGCAGGATCGACGAGGGGATTTCCCTCTACGGCGAACGTACCCCTTCTTCCGCTGTCGGCGTTGAGGAATCCCCGTCATCCTACGGCACACGAGGCCGCAAAGGAGCAACCCGTAAGAAACGGGGTACGGAGCCTTCTCTCGCTCAGCTTGAAAAGGAGATGCACGAAGCGGCAAAACGTCTTGATTTCGAAAAAGCCGCCCGTCTTCGGGACCTCATCACAGCAAAAAGAAACGACCATGGCTGAATCACTCCCTCCGATCATAACAACCCATCCGGATATGATTGTCGCCGGACTTCGCCGCTATGGTAAAGAAGGCAAACTCGGCGACCTGCAGGCGGTACTCGTTTTTCTGAAACACGAGATCGAAAAGGTCCGGACCATTGCCACCCAGGCGGCTTCGACGATCATCAAGGAAAACCTGATCAGTTCCTACAACGATATCAGTGAAGAGGTGCGGCTGAAACTCGGACAACTGCTCCAGTCACTTGACCCCCGGATTATTGATGAAATAAGCAAAGACCTCTACGGTGAATCAAACGATCGTCGACTCCGCGCCATCCAGGTACTCGGCCTGCTGCGCAAACATCCCCGCATTCCCGAAATTCTCGGCATCCTTGTAAAGGACCGCGACGAAAAAATCCGTGCGACAGCGGTCAACCTGCTGGGAAACTTCCTGGGTCCCGACGACCAGCAGCTCATCCTCGCGCTGCTCAATGATCCCGACAAGCGGGTTCGGGCCAATACGATCGAGGCACTTGAGCGCCTCGGCAACAAACGCCTGATACCGATACTGCTGCGGTACCGGAAAGATCCCGGCAACCGGATACGCGGCAACATCCTCAAAGCACTCTACACCCTCGGACACAGCGGGATCGAACAGGACCTTCTCGACATGCTTGCTCAGCCGAGTGAACTGATGAAAGCATCGGCACTCTGGGTTATCACACAGGTCGGCTGCTGCAACCGGGCGATCGAAGACGCCGCAGGTCTGGCCTTTCTTTCCGAGAACGAGATGGTCGGCCGTAATGCGAGAAACGCGCTGAAGCGCCTCGCCACCCCTCGGGCAGCGGGTTATCTGCGGTATCTTGACTTTTCATTGGAGAGTACCGACGGAGCCGCTATGGTCCAGAGTACAAAAGAAAACGGGGTTCCCGGCAACCGGTAGCGACCGGGATTACGTATCACGCACCCTAAGGAACATATACCGGTTCAATTTTGCGGCTGCCTCCTCACCAAACACCGAGGCGAATTCCCGCAGTTTGGTCTGCATAACCTCCAGGCGTCCGTGATTCTTCCGCTTGAATTCATCGATAATCCGCTTGCGGCGCGCGTATTGACGGAGTTCACCGAAAGCGTGCGCTTTAACAAGAAGGGTGATCGTGGTACCGTTCGAGAAATCATGCCAGGTATCAAGGAACCCCACCGCCTCTGCATACTTTCCTTCGCTGCAGAGATACCAGGAGCGTATTACCGCCTCGATCCGGTTGAATTTCTTGTTCACCGCCATCAGGCGTCGTTTGAGCAGCGTAGTATCGATTGACTGATCATTTTTTTCATAGTGACGGATCAAACGATGCAATCCCTGCATGTTCTCGGGATCGCGCTCAAGCAGTCCGTGGAGACAGGTTTCCACATCGTCAGAACGGTCCTCTTCCTCGTAAACTTCTGCGAGCAACAGATAGGAGTAGTAATTGCCCGGGGCAAGTTCGAGTTCCTGTTCAAGACTTTTTATGGTATTGGGGTGATCACTGAGTTTACGGTACGAAGTCGCCAGGCAGTGAAACGGCTCGGGATACCGGTCATCAACAATGGCTGCCCGGTCAAACCAGGTAATGCTCTCGTTGAATTTACCGGCGAACTGATGAATCTGTCCGATCAGCAGGTAGACATCGGCAAGATCACGACACTGTTCGTCGCTTTTACCGTTTATCCGCTCAAAAAAAGCGGCCACTCTGCCGAGCTGAGCAACGACTTTTTCAAGGCAGCCGGCCTCACAGAGTTCATAAGAGACGTCTTCGATCTGTTCCGACACATCCTCGTACGGACGTTCACAGGTGACCACAAGTCCGCAGAGCGATGTCAGCATCTGCAGCGGTTCTCCCCGTGTACGAATGAACAGATGCGGCGTTTTTCCGGCGTCGTCCGGTGCGTTCGGGAGTAGTGCTGCTGATTCCATGGTGTCCCTTCGTCCCCTGTAACAGTCGTCGTGCCCTGACATTCCGCCGGACGGCGGTCCATCAAGACACTCCTCATGCTCAATCATACCGTTTACATCATTCCCATATCAAGGATTTTTCCCGGGGTTCCGTCGATGCGCACCGGATGAATTTTCGTAAGTCAATCTATTTTCAGAAACCTTTCCGTTGCAGACTACCGGCACCGGTTGACGTAATGCCTTGAATTCCTCGGCGATTGCGGGATTGTCCCGACGGGTGAACAACACACGGTTCACCACCGTATAACGGCCTCGTGGCACATCCTGAATCATAAGCCGGTATCCACAGTCCGCGCGGCCGCTGCGGATCGACGGACGGTTGAACATAAATCCGCTCCGGTTCTCCGAATGCGACGGAATATCGGACTGCACCACCCACCCCAACCCGTACCCCTCGTGCAGCAGGGTGAACGGATTCACATTGAGTTCACAGGGAATAAATTCAGCGACGGTATCGCTGCCCCCCACCCGACGCCCGATCGCACACCCCGGAACCGAAAACAGAAAGTCCGCCCCGGCATCGGTGATCACCGGGGCCATCTCCAGGTAGGCATCCCTGAAGAAATGCCTGAACCGAACCGGCAGACTGATGGACACCGGGACACTTACCATCGACGGGTAACAGATCTGGTTTACCGCCGCACGACTTCCCCTGATACCGGGACCGATCCGCAGGTGCAGGTCGCCGCGGCGGATAAGCCGCAGAGGCCCTACCTTGTACCGTTTTACAAAACAGATCAGGTTATCTTCCGTATAGTGAACCGGCAGCAGTCCCCAGAGTGCTCTGAGCTGTATGTCGATCCGCAGTTCACGGGTGAGATCGATCCAGGTACCGGCCGTTTTTCCGGCAATTCCCGCACGCACGAAATGAAACCGGTCGGGGGCGAACCGTGCGTAGTACCGGGGAGTGGTGCACTCCTGTTTCGCGGCATCATACGAGATGTACCGCTGTGTACATACGGGAAGCGATGAGTCGGCCCTCAGCAGTGCTTCGCGACACCGGTCAGCGGTTCCGATCCGCAGGAGTACCGACCGGGCTTGTTCGTTTTCAGGAGAGACCGGGAGGCGCTGCGGATCGTTATCCCGACACGGAATGCAGTCTTCATACATAAAGACAATTTCATCGCTGCTGTCAAGAACGGTGCTGCCACTGTCGGCATTGGGCTCCCTGCCCCGGTCGCAGACATATTCACCATCATCCGTGACCTCATCAACCTGAAGCGGCAGCAGCGTGCCGTCGCGACCGGTCAGCCGGAGGCTGCTCACCGGCACCCCGAGCAGATCCGGTACCTGTTCCCCCCGCAGTACTACCGGTTCCGCCCGGCAAACGGCAACCACGGTCAGCAATACCAGAGGGATGCCAATACCCCTACCGGCCATTGGCATCAGGAACCTTCCTCAACGGTGGTTATAACGACATAGGCGATCACCGAGCACCATGTAACCTGCTGATGATCAAGACGCCGATGGAAATACTCTTTCAGAAGCCGTATATTCTCTTCGTCAAGCAGTCGGGAGCACCGGTCACCAAGCGATAACCGTTCCGAAGTGCCATCGCCTGTACGGAACCAGTAGTCGATATCTGCGGGTCTGATGCGACGCAGTTCCTGCAGCTGCTGTTCCGTTACCGAGCAGGATACTCCGGGAATGGTACCGAGATCTTCTCCGAGTGATACCGCGGTCCAGTTGACCATCGGATCGGTGGTGTCGGCAAAGAGTTCCTGCTCACCTCCGGTGAACAGATCACGCACCTGCGGATCAGTTTCTTTAAAATCAACCAGTGACGAAAGTCGCTGCCCAGCAGAGGGGACACTCTCGGCGAGGACAATACGCCCCCGGGGTGCCAGCAGGCTGAGGATTCTTTCGACAAGCGCCTTTTTATCGCTGATACGGGTGAGTACCGAACGGCCGACAACGGAATCAAAGCGCACCCCTTTGCCGGCGGTGGCAAAAAGGTCATCCTCAAAACGTTCCCACCCGGTTTCGATGGCCACCGGCCTGGAGAGCGGATCAAGTCGAGAGGCCATCTGCGTGGCGGTTTCATAAGATTCTTTCGTGTGCGCCAGAGCCCAGACTCCACCGCCCTCACGAACGATGCGTGCCGCTTCGAGCGCGAGAAGCCCGGTACGGGTGCAGAGGTCAAGTACCAGTCCGGAAGGTTTGAGCACCGCTTTCGCCAGCAGTGTTTCCCGCACTCTGCCGAGTTGTACTCCTCTGCTGCCGAGCGAACGTTCGAGCCACTGCTGATGCGCCGGAGTTTCAGCTCCCGCCACCCTGCCGCCGTCGGCAAGTGGCGACTGATCATCCCGTTCGACCATTGCTTCGATTCGAGCCTCGCGATGACGCGCCACCTGCTCGGCGATACCCCGTTCGAAACCCTGATCCGATGGTTCGTAAAACAGTTTTCCCTGAAGCGCATACGGCAGATACTGCTGCGCCACCCAGTGATCCCGGTAGGCGTGCGGATACAGATACCCCGCACCGTGACCGAACCCCTCCTTATCCCTGCTCGCGTCACGCAGATGGTCGGGAACATCATCCTGCCGCTCAGCGCTCACCGTTGCGATCGCATCAAAGAACCCCATACTTGAATTGCTTTTCGGCGCGGTAGCCAGATAGAGGCAGGCATGAGCCAGATGATACCGGCCCTCAGGCAGTCCCACGTAGTCAAATGCCCGCGCAGCGTCAACCACCACCCCGATCGCGTGCGGATCTGCCATCCCGATATCTTCACCGGCAAGAATAAGCATTCTGCGGAATATGAACCGGGGGTCCTCTCCGGCGTAAAGCATCTTCGCCATCCAGTACAGCGCCGCGTCCGGATCACTTCCCCGCAGCGATTTTATAAACGCAGAGATGGTATCGTAGTGCGCATCACCATCCTTGTCGTACAGTACCGCCCGCTGCTGAATTGAGTCTTCGATGATTGCCCGGTTGATGCGGATCGTTCCGTCGCCGGCAGCCGACGTGGTCTCAACGGCAAGTTCCAGTGCGTTGAGTACGCCGCGGGCATCACCGCTCGCCACCTGCACCAGGTGTTCCAGCGCATCATCATCAATCAGGACAGTCCGGTTGCCGTATCCCCGTTCACGGTCGGCAAGTGCCTGCAGCGCGACCTCTTTGAGATCTTCGGAGGCAAGCTGCTGCAGTTGAAAAATCCGGGAGCGTGAAACCAGTGCCTTGTTTACTTCAAAGTAGGGATTTTCCGTTGTGGCACCGATCAGGGTCAGCACACCGTTTTCCACATGGGGAAGCAGCGCATCCTGTTGTGATTTATTGAAACGATGCACTTCGTCAATAAACAGGATGGTACGTTTTCCATACAGGGAGAGTGAATCGTGCGCCATCTCAATCGCTTCGCGGATATCCTTCACCCCGGCAAGCACGGCGTTGATCGAGATGAAGTTCGCCCTTGTCGTATTCGCGATAATGCGGGCAAGTGTGGTTTTTCCGGTACCCGGTGGTCCGTAGAAGATCAGGCTTGAGAGTTGATCGATCTGAATCGCCCTGCGAAGTAGACGACCCTCGCCGATGATATGCCGCTGACCGATGTACTCTTCCAGAGTACGGGGACGCATACGGTCGGCCAGAGGAGCACTACGCTGGAGCAACTCCGCTCCGCGCTTCCTGAAAAGATCATCAGCACCATGGTTTCCGGAATGATTCATACGAAAAAAATACATTACCGCCCCGCATGGCTCCCGCAGTTCTTCCCGGTGCAGCAGCATGAAACACAGTGATTCCCGCGGGATATCACGTCAGGTACGGCGAAAAAATCGCTTGTTTATTCATATAAAGGGTTCTATAATAACTCTGACAGTACCGGGAAAAGGATCAGGTGGAAAGTGTGCCTGCACGTAGAATTGACCGCTTCGCTTCGTGAGTAGAGGTAGTACCGGCCGGTGATATTGACAATAAACAGATGCCGACTTGCTACCGCACCCGCTTCGACCACCCTGCAGCAACACAACTCTCCGCACGACAACCGGTCCTTTTTCTATTTTTACAACATCGCAGATACTGTTCAAGATTGTGAAGTCAGGATCAGATGGAAACATCATCAATAATCTGGGGAATTGCGGCAGGCTGCGCACTTCTGGCGGGAGGTGCAGGCTACCTCTTCATTAACCGGCAGCGAGGTACTCCTCGAAAATCCGGCCCACAGCCCCCTGCCATACCTCCGCAGGAACCTGCCGGCGCAGAACCACCGACGGAACGACCGGATTGTGCTCCCCCACTAAACCACCCCGATACTCCAACGGATCAACTTGAACACTGTTCCAGAATGGCCGGGGTGTTCGCTCACGATTTCAATAATATTATGACGGCAATCGGCGGATACGCGTCACTTCTGAAAAAGCATCTTGCCGATGATGCGAAGGCAATGCGTTATATTGGAGGCATTATTGACGCTGGTGCCCATGCGTCGGAACTGCTTGACCGCCTGTCGCTCATCGCGAAAAACGAAACCTCCTTCGTAACCCCGATTGATGCGGAAAAAACACTGAACGAAATACTTGCGACACTCGCGGAAACCACCAGCCCGGAAACGCTTCTCCCTCCCGAACTTGCTGCGACACAAACTACAATAGCCGGTGATCCGTCACTCTTTCGGAGAACGCTGACGGATCTGGGCACCAATGCGATTGACTCATGCAGAGAAAACGGAGGAACGGTACGTTTTTCCACCGACAACCTTGCCCTCAATGAACCGACAAAAAAAGGTGATACGGTTACTCTCGCTCCCGGAAAGTACCTCCGTATCTCGGTAACCGATACCGGCAGCGGCATCGAAGAATCACTACGTCCCCATCTGTTCGAACCGTTCTTCACCACCAAACCAAAGGGGAAATCGTCGGGTCTGGGTCTTGCCATTGTCTGGCGATATGCGAAAATAAGCGGGGGCGCAGTTACCTATGAAAGTGTTCCGGATCAGGGTACCACGTTTCAGCTCTATCTGCCGGTGCTGACCAAACCGCTTACCCCCCCCCGCAGGGAGCCGCTATCAAGGGCTGCGGGTACAACTACCTCAGGCACCCCATTGATACTAATAGTTGATGATGAACTCTCGGTACGGGAAATATTTACCGAGATACTTGAAAGTAACGGGTACACCGTCGTCTCCTGCGGTAACGGCAGTGAAGCATGCGCCTTCGTTGAACGTTCCGACAGGCCGGTATATTTAGTCCTGCTTGATCTGATGATGCCGGTCATGAATGGTACTGAAACCTTCAGAAGACTCCGCAGTTCTTACCCGTCCATCAAAATACTGCTGATGAGCGGTTATATGACTTCCGATACCATCGGCACCCTGCTTGATCAACCGTCAACAGACTTTTTCCAGAAGCCGGGAACCGCCGATCTGCTGATCGATAAAATCGAGGCACTGCTCGCCGGATAAACAGCGACACCCACCTCCCGCAACCATCTCAAACCAGGTGCAGGAAAAAGCGTTTTTCTTGATTCCCGTCAAGTTTTTTCAGGGAGTTTGGTGGCATATTTAAGAGTAATGACTATAAAACAACCACCTGGAGGTACCAATGAAACGTAACATCATCACCATCGACGAAGAGAAATGTACCGGATGCGGTCTCTGCATTCCCAACTGCCCGGAAGGTGCCATTCAGATCATCGACGAAAAAGCACGCCTGGTGAGTGATCTTTTCTGTGATGGTTTGGGCGCCTGCCTCGGTCACTGTCCGGAGGGTGCCATCTCGATCGAGGAGCGCGAAGCTGAAGCCTACGATGAACGGACCGTTATAAAGAATATCATCAAACAGGGTACCAATGTGGTCAAGGCACACCTGCAGCATCTGCGGGAGCACAATGAGCAGGAGTACCTGACCGTCGCGCTCGATGAACTCAAAGTGCAGGGTATCACCATTGATGAAAAACAACCGGCAGCTCCGGCACATCACGGCGGAGGAGGATGCCCGGGCTCACGCTCGTTTCAGTTTGACAATGCCCCCGTCGCCGCCACGCCGCAAACCACTGCAGGCAGTGGACCGGATCGTCCATCGGAACTGCGCCACTGGCCGGTCCAGATGCACCTGATCTCTCCGAATGCAGGTCACTACCGTGGTGCAGATGTAGTTCTTGCCGCCGATTGTGTCGCCTTCAGTATGGGAGATTTCCATCGGACGTTCCTCAAGGGAAAAGCGCTGGCAATCGCCTGCCCCAAGCTTGACCAGGGAAAAGAGATCTATCAGGAAAAGCTGCGGTCGCTTATTGACGATGCAAAGATCAACACCCTCACGGTGATTATCATGGAAGTACCCTGTTGCGGTGGCCTGCTGCATCTGGCGAAACAGGCAGCTTCGCAGGCGAGCCGGAAGGTACCGATTAAGTCGGTAATGGTGAGTATTGATGGAAGGGTTCTGCAGGAAGACTGGGTGTGATGCCGGTACCAGGTACCCTCCTCTATTCCCGTTTGTGCGAGAAGGGGAGGGGTTTCTGACATAAGCTTACAAAGCGGACAATTCCCTGTTCCTGATTTATATTATCAAAACAATTCCGCTCCTGCTCGAAACAGGAGATTTAAATTTTCCAGCTAAACCAACATTCTGAACCTTATATTATATAAATTAAATATACGTTCAGGATTTGCTTACTTAATGTTCTTCTAACAGAAAGAACATTGTTTACTGGAAGACTGCAATTCAAAATATTGGCGATAGTATGGTTTAGATTTGATTATTATCGCGGATTGATCATTTGCATACTTCCTGATTCTTCATTCAAAACAATCCCGGGGGGGGGAAACCTATGTTACGTTCAATTTTAACTGCTGCACTACTGCTAACAACTTTGAGTAGTTTCGCCGAGGAAGTCCAGTGGCAGGAGCCAAACGGCTTTGATCAGGCAAGTTCAAGTATCCCTAAAGGAACGGTAACCAGATCACTCGGATACCCTACGCGTTACCAGGAACGAAAATTCAGTATTTACACACCTCCGGGGTATTCAAAAACCCGTGCAGAGAAATACCCGGTTCTCTACCTGCACCACGGTATCGGAGGAAACGAAGTAGTCTGGTCTGGACAAGGGCAATATCCAGAAGGCGATGCAGATAAAGTAATGGATTACCTCTACGCACAGGAAGATCTTGGTGTCGTCCCGATGATCGTGGTCATGCCGATGGGAAATATGGAAGGCACCAATGGCGATGCATGGCAGAATTTTGAAGCTGTCCTGATGGAGGATCTCGTCCCATATATTGAGGAAAATTATAACGGTTCATCCGATCCCGACCAGCGTGCTATCGCCGGACTCTCGATGGGAGCAGGACAGTCGCTCAATTTCGGGTATAAAAACCCCGATTTTTTTACCTGGATAGGCGCCTTCTCACCCGCACCAAATACAATTGGAGCCTCTCAGACTATAAAGGACATAAACGCCGTTAAAAATAATATCCACTTACACTATTTCGGGGCCGGACTTGGAAGCGGGGACGGTATGTTTCTCTCTAACGCCAGAAACTACCATAACTACCTGCAGCAGCAGGGCATCAACGAAAACCTTTATCTGCAGCTCGAGCCGGGTTTGAATCATGAAAGAAACAACTGGAACCGTCAGCTTCATCAATTCGCCCAGCGGATTTTTCAGGGGATCACCAGTACGATACAGCCTGAGTTGGCCCGGATTTCCCCATCAAAAGCGGCACCTCTGACCATTCAGAAAGCAATGATGCTTGGCAATGGTAACTCACCCCGGGGTATGCAGATTTTTCGCAGCGGAGCCGGCAGCGCCACAACACAGATTTTTTCGCTGAACGGTCGGGCCATCGGTACCGTGTACCAGCTGAGAACCGGAACACCGGCAATACAGGCTGGGAAATAAGAGTGTTCCCTGTGCAAGGTACAATTCAAGTCGTGTTCATGAAAAACGAAAAGGCACCCTTCAAGGGTGCCTTTTCGTTTTTGCGATAGTACGACCTATTTCCATACAGTATCCGAAGCCTCTTTACTCCACAGACTCCTCCGGCTGCAACAGCGACTGAATGACCCCGTTTAACTGCTGTACATTGTACGGTTTCGCGATCACCGCCTTGAACCCGAAATCGCGGTAATTCGCCATAATCGGGTCATTTGAATAACCGCTTGACACAATGACATTAGCGGCCGGATCAATCTCAAGGATCTGACGGACCGCTTCTCTTCCCCCTTTTCCGGCGGGAACCGTGAGATCGAGAATTACCGCACCGAAGGGTGTTTTCTTCTCCATCTCCACACGATATCGCTCTATCGCCTCGTCGCCGTCGCATGCGGTCGCCACCTCATAGCCCATCATGGTAAGGAGCTTCTCGGTAACAGTGAGAATGGTTCGTTCATCATCCATTACCAGTACACGCCCTTTTCCCTGTTGACACCCCCTGGTTTCCGCAACAGCATTCCGTGTACTTTTTTCGGAAGCGGGAAGCACGACATGAAACGAAGCCCCCTTCCCGAGTGTGCTGTTCACGGAAATGTAGCCGTTGTGTTTTTTGACAATTGAATATGTGGTGGCCAGCCCGAGGCCTGACCCATTCGATTTTGTTGTATAAAACGGATCGAATATCCGTGATTGTATTTCCTTCGGAACCCCCCCCCCGGCATCGGTGATAATCATCTCGACATACCGACCGGGAGGAATTTCTCCCTGATCGGAAGCGGACACCTGACGGTTCTGCAGCCGGATGGTAACAATTCCTCCCGACGTCATCGCTTCAATCGAATTGATCAACAGATTCTGAATCACCTGACTTATCTGTGTGGCGTCGACATCCGCCGGAAGCAGATTTGCTTCAGCATCGATGGTACACTTTATCTTTGTACCGGTGGTGATGAAACCGGACGTCTCCTTCACGAGATTTTCAAGCGAGGTGATACTCTTTACCGGTGCACCACCCTTGGAGTAGGTGAGCAGTTGTCCGGTGAGATCCTTCCCGCGACGAATCGCATTTTCCATCTCTTCGGCTATCTGTGTAATTTCCGGATTGGTCAGCCTGATCATGGAGAATCCCGACCAGATGGCGGTCAGCAGATTGTTGAAGTCGTGCGCAATGCCTCCGGCAAGAATACCGAGCGCTTCGAGCTTGTCCTTCTTCTGGAGTTCATGCTCGATACGCTTTCGCTCGGTCAGATCAATAACGATCCCGCAGATACCACTCACTTCGTTTTCCCGAAACATTACCGTACTGTATACCAGCGCAGGAAAGGTCCGCCCACTGGTATGTCGGGCAGTATACTCATGGTGTCCCCGGGAGTGCTCATGCATAATCTGCCGGAAATTCGCCATGGCACGCTCGGCATCTTCCGGTATCACGACATCGACCGGTGACACCCTCGCCGCAAGATCCTCAAATGAGTAACCGAACATGGTAAGCGCACGCCGGTTCGCATACGAAAATTTTCCTTCCGCACTGATTTCGAACACCCCCTCAGGCAACAGTTCCGTCAATTCACGGTACTGCTGTTCACTGGCGGCAAGCGCATTCTGTGTCTCAATAATCGCCGTAATATCCCGGCAGAAGGAAACAACGCATTTTTGCCCTCTAAACAGTATGGGAGCACTTGACACCGAAAAACTGCGGACGAACTTTCCCGGGCGTACCCGGTAGACCCCTTGCACCTCATCCGGCGTCAGCGGGAGGACCACGCCTTCCCCTCCGTCATCGTCCCGGAGCAACTCGGAAAGTGTTACGGGGCCGGAACCACTTCCAACCAGCGTATGGGCGAGTGGATTGGCTGCCACAATGATACCGGTATCGGGTTCCGCGATAACAATGGCTTCGGGTGCAGCCTCAAAAATTGTTCTGAACCGTTTTTCGGACAGAAACACGCTCTCTGCCCACGTTTTAAACTGTTGGAGCACCATCAGACTGAAGATTACAAGCACAATCAGCAGAAAAGCGACGGTTACCGAAAGTCCCAGCAGATAATAACGCTGCATCGAAATCAGCGGTGCGATCAGTACCAGTGACCATCCGGGCACCTGCAGCACGGTTCTGGTAAACAGATAGTTTTCTCCTTTGTATCTGACGGTGTTTCCTATCGTACGGCACTCGCCGAGTAGCGCCTCAAGCGAGTAGGTACCATACTGCGCCTTCAGCTCAATTTCCGACGAGATGGTTTCTTTCCCCCTGCAGAACAGCCTGCCCTGATGCAACGTATCACTTGCAAGAAAAATCATATTATGCTGATCGATCAGATAGGCATCGGGCACGGATGCAAATACCGAGTCAAGTTCCTGAAGACTGTTTTTAATCACGGCAACGCCGATTACACTGCCGCTCACGGGGTCGACGACCGGGGTACTACGGTAGTATCCCCGTTTGCCGGAGGTGATACCAACGGCGAAATAGGAAGTGGCCACACCTGATAGTGCACCTGTAAAGTACGGTCGGAAGGAATAATTTTTTCCGACAAAACTGTCGTGGTCATTGCGGTTTGACGATGCGATCGTTACCCCACCCGTATCAAGCAGATAGACGACCGCCGCACCGAAAGTGCGGCGGTAGCGGTCAAGCACTGCATTCGCATGAGCAATCGTTTCCTGAGTCGGGTCCGAGAGTGCCGGCGGTATCCACGGCGAACCGGCAATAGTTGTTGCTCCTGCATTGATCCGGTTTATCGAACCTTCAATGACTGTCCGGA
Organism: Chitinispirillaceae bacterium; assembly: GCA_050304135.1. Taxonomy (GTDB): domain Bacteria; phylum Fibrobacterota; class Chitinivibrionia; order Chitinivibrionales; family Chitinispirillaceae; genus JAFGNB01. The sequence continues at coordinate 25,329 of JBNLDC010000015.1, forward strand.
TCATAGAGAGGGTAAGATTCGCCTGTTTTTTAACCCTGTTTTCCTCATTGCCAAGCAGGCGCACGGTTGCGACATACCCCGTAACCACAATTACCACCGCCAGTATAACGGCAATGCCCACGGCACGGGGAAAAAAAGTGAAGTTTCCCTCCAGCAGCGTTGACCTCAGAAACAACCGCCGCAGGAAATAAGCGACAGCGAAAGTGATGCATACCACCAGTGCAATAAAACCAATAGTAAAGTAACTGAAGGACATTGGGATCATTCCGCTACACGCCTTTTTGTGAAAGAGTGCGAATCTTCCGATTCCGGATCAGGGTTGCTGACGGTTTGCCTCAATGAGTTGCTGCTCAAATTCAGTACTGTAAATATCAAGTACCGAAATGAACAATGCCGCGATGACCGGTCCCACAATGAATCCCATCACACCAAACGCGGCAATTCCTCCGAGCGAAGAGAAGAAAATGATCAGATCGTGCAGTTTTGCCTCTTTTCCAACGAGGCGGGGACGTATGAAATTGTCAATATTCGAAATAACAACCATGCTCACCACAAGAATACCGATACCCTGCCAGATACTCCCTGTTGCCAGTTGAAACAACCCGGCGGGGATAAGCACCATCCATGCCCCGACCATTGGGATAAGTGAAAGAAAAACCATCACCACTCCCCAGAGCAGCCACGACTTGATCCCGAATGCAAGCAGGGTTAGTGCACCAAGCGTTCCCTGGGTAATCCCGATGATAACGGTCCCCAGTACCGTTGCGCGCGAAATAAGAAGAAACCGTGAAATGATCAGGTCCTCGTAATCATCACGAAGGGGAGAGAGAAACTTTATCCGGCGAACCAGTGCCTCCCCGTCCATAAAGAAGTAAAACATGGTAAACAGCATAATGATCACGGTGGTAAACAGTCCGAAGAACCCGGCAGAGGTCTTGTTGATCAGTTTACTGGTAAGAGCGAGCAGGTTCTTCATGGTGTCACCGAAGAGTGTAACCAGATTGATATCGGTTGCCTCGAGCCACCGCAGCGGCGGGAAACCGCGTACAGCGACGAACAGCCGGCTGTCACTTCCCTGTTCAACCGCCTCCCTGAGCATCGGTTCGGCAGTGTGATAAAACCGCATCATTTCAATAACCACCATATGCATCACGATATACGAAGGAATTACCAGGCAGAGAAATAGAATGAGGCATGCGGTTATTGAGGCGAGAGGGCGCTTACCGCCGAAGAGGACCAGCAACCGTTTATACAATGGGTAAAACAGTGTCGTGAACGTGGTGGCGAGGATTACGGGAATAATGAATATTTTAATAACCGGATATACCCCGACCGATACCAGAGCAAGCAGGCCAAGTATAGTGTAGCGACTGATGCGCAACGAGGAGTGCGACATTGGCAGCACCGGGACCGATTTGGAAGCCTCCGGCCCATTGACGTCGGTTTGTCTCCCGGGATTGATTCCACAATCAGCATTCTCGTCTGCTATGCCTTCGCCGGGATCCGGGATCCCTGAGATATCGGGTTTGTTCTCCATTGAATTAATATACAACGTACAGTTAAAAAGCAACAGAACCGCTACCTGAAAAATAAACTACCAACGCCGATCACCCGCGCTTCCCGCCGAAAAGTATTTTTTACGCCCTGATAATAATTATTCGACCATTTCCAGAACCGGTATAGCTCCACCATGCAAGAACTTCCGTGTCCCTCCCGTTCCCATTCGCTGCAACTGCCCGGGCGCCCTCCGCTTGCAATAGCCGTTCCTGAAAACCCCGAAGCACTTCTTGATGCTTTAACCGATGAAGAGTACGAGAAGGATCAGCTACTCCCCTACTGGGCCGAGCAGTGGCCGTCGAGTCGTGCGCTGCTTTCATTTCTGTCCGATCGACCGATTCCGAAGGAGTGGCTGCTCTGCGAACTGGGTTGCGGACTTGGTATGATCTCGGCCGCAGAGGCATCCCTGACGGACGCATTCACTGTTGCAACCGATATAGCACCGCAGGGTTGTCGATTCACCCGATATAATATCATGACAAATGGAGGAACCCCGCGGGTTGTCTGCGGTGACTGGCGCCACCTGCCGTTCCGGCAGCGGTTCGATGCGGTGATCGCATCAGACGTATTGTACGAACAACGGTGGATTGAACCGGTAATCGCGGCAATCGACCGACTGCTCAAACCCGACGGCCGTGCCTGGATAGCCGATCCATGCCGCCGTTTCTGGCCGTTGTTCAAGGAATCGCTCGGAAGGCGCGGGTTTTCACCAACCGTCTACGCGTATCCCGCTGTGGAAGGTGAAGCCGGTTCGTTTGAAGTGCTGGAAATAACCAGACGGTAACCGTACCACCACCGGAGGTCCCGTTCCACGGCCTGTTTCAACGGGTATAGGACCGGTGAACCAGTGCAGCAGCAATACTCCCCTCACGAAGTACCGAAACAGCATTGTCGTTGGTTACCCTGACCACGGTTGAAGGTTTTGAATCGGGCAGAGTACCAGCATCGATCATGAAATCAACGTGATCTTTCATAAGAGTATAAATGGCATCGGGATCGGGTACATAGGGCGCCCCGCTTACATTGGCACTGGTGGAGTAAAGTGGAATAGTGAAGTGATCGGCGAGTGCTGCGAGAAAGGGATGATCCGACACTCTGACGGCAACCCCATCGGGATGCACCCCTGAAGGCAGTACCAGAGTAAGCGGTCCGGGCCACCATGCAGAGGCAAGTTCCCTGGCAGCCGGCGTAAAGGTGAGGTCGAGCTGGTCGAGGGCATCGCGCCTGCCGGTAACCAGGATCATCGCCTGTTCAGGTGGGCGCATTTTAGCGGCAATGATTTTGCGGTACACTTCCAGATCGTCGAACCGGCCACCTATTCCGTAGATGGTTTCGGTCGGATAAACAAACACGGCACCTCCGGCAATTCTACCGGCAATCTCTTCGAGCACCTTCCGGTGATCCGGCCCCGGTGGAAACGACAGTGCAATACGATCAGCCGACATCGTCACCGAACTGTTTTCTGAACGCTCCCATTTTTTCAATAAGCGAAGGATTTTCGGTACCGAGAATCTGCACAGCGAGCAGTGCCGCATTTTTCGCGTTTCCGATTCCCACACAGGCCACCGGAATACCTCCCGGCATCTGGACAATCGAGTAGAGAGCATCTTTTCCGCTGAGCGGCCCGCCACTCCCGGGCACACCGATAACCGGCAGGAGTGTCATGCTGGCCACCACGCCGGGAAGATGCGCCGCAAGACCTGCAATAGCTATTACCGCACCGAATCCGTTCTCCTGCAACGAGAGTGCGTAGTGACGAATTTTATTCGGATTACGATGAGCGGAGATCACTCTGACCTCATGCTCCACCCCGAAATCATTCAGTATCGCCACCGCTTTTTCGGCAATGTTCATATCGGATTCAGATCCCATTACAATTGCCACTTTTTTCATACATCTCCCTTTCCTGTAGTAAAACGGGCCGGAAGAGGAACTCTCCCTGCCCGATAATAGTTACGATTAAGCAAGACCGCTCAGACGGTTTCGGCAAGCGCCTTGAGACGGGCAACTCCTTTGGCGCCGATATCGGTCCGGAACTGTTTTCCCAAAAAGCCGATTCGCCCGACCCCTTCGTACGCTTGGGCAATCGCATCTTCAAGCGTTGCAGACCAGGCACTCACCGCCAGTACTCTTCCGCCATTGGTGACCAGCTGCTCTTCCGCATTGACAGAGGTCCCGCTGTGATAAATGTCGATGTTATCGGAAGCGTTTTCTGAATCATCAAGTCCGGAAATAACCATTCCCTTCTCGTAGGCACCGGGATATCCCTGCGACGCGAGAATCACGCAGGTACAGTACCCGTCCATCACCTTCCAGTCAGCCGAGGTCAGTTTCCCGTTTGCCGCAGTGCGGAAAATTTCATACCAGTCGCAGGCGACCAGGGGCAGTACAGCCTGGGTTTCCGGATCGCCGAACCGGCAGTTGTACTCAACCACTTTCGGCCCCTCGGTAGTAATCATAAGCCCCACATATAAAACTCCCTGATAGCTCCGCCCCTCCGTACGCATGGCCGTCAACGTTGGCACAATCACCTCGTTTTCAACCCGCTGCATTAGCTCAGGGGTGGCGATCGGCGCGGGTGAATAGGCTCCCATTCCACCGGTATTCGGTCCGGTATCACCGTCGCCGATCGGTTTGTGGTCCTGGGCCGTGGGCAGAATGCGGTACTCTTTCCCGTCGGTCAGGACAAAAACGGAGAGTTCCTCACCGACCATTTTTTCCTCGATGACAACGGTTTCACCCGCGTCACCAAATGATTTCTTGTCAAAGATCTCTTCGAGTGCGTCTATCGCCTCCGGCATGGTGTCACATACAATCGCCCCTTTACCTGCAGCGAGTCCGCTCACTTTGATTACCACCGGGGCACCGGTTTTTTCCAGATACTCAAGTGCGCCCGCCTTGTCGGTAAAGAGCTCATAGGCCGCGGTCGGTATCGCGTATTTCTTCATAAGGTCCTTCGAGAATGCCTTGCTTCCTTCGATCGCGGCGGCTGCCTGTGTGGGACCGAAAATGGCCAATCCATTCTCCCTGAAAGTATCGACAATACCCTCTACCAAGGGGATTTCCGGCCCGACCACCGTCAGGGTAATCTCGTTGGTCTTTGCCCAGTCGGCAAGATCCTGCCAGTTGCTTATCGGTTTGTTGACGAGCATGCATCCGTCACGTTCCATCCCGGGATTTCCCGGATACGCATACATGCACAGCGGCCTGTCGGAACGGAGAAACGCCTTCAGCAGCGCATGCTCACGACCGCCACTGCCCACAATCAGAACAGAATTCATAAAGTCCAAAAATCCTCCCGGGTTGGATGAAACAAGAGATCCGGAAAAAAATAGCTCCTGAGGGGCTGTGATGCAACTGTGGTATCCTCACAGCACAGCATGCAGATATTGCAGAGGGATTGTGCACAAAGCTGAGGTAACAGGAAGCTTATTAAAGAAAGTTTTTCCGGTCTGATATACTGGGCCAAAGCAGGCCATTGAAGGTTTGTAACTAGACCAGACGAAGACCTACGGCACCACTATCGACGAAACAGCACGTTCGATACCGGAAACGGAACTGGCATTAAAGATCGTCGTTCCCTTTTTGAAGCCGTTGATCCGTGCCAGACCTGAAAGAATCCGCTGAGGGCCCACTTCGAAAAGTGTAGTAACGCCAACGGTATGAAGTGTTTCCATGCTGGCACGCCAGAACACCGGCCTGACCAGCTGCCACGTAACGAGGTTTTTAATCGTTGCAGGATCAGTCTCCTGCCGGGCGGTCGCATTGAATAGTACGGGAATTTCGGGAGCAGAAAACGGTATCGGTGCCACCCACTTTTCGAACACTTCACGGGCACCGTTCATAAAGGGACTGTGCCATGGCCCGACCACATCGACCTTGCGGCACTTCCCGAGTTTCCGGGAGGTAATCCGCCCTGCAGTCTGCTCCAGCAGTGTACTATCGCCGGAAAGAACAATCTGGTCGGTAGCATTGTCATTTGCCAGAACGATCCGCTCCCGACCACCCGCCTCATCCAAAAGAGCTTCCACCGTTTCCGGTGGAACAAACAGTACCGCCATCATACCGCCGTTGCAGGAGGCGGCAACCTCGTCCATGAGTTCACCACGCCTGGTCGCGATTCTGAGGGTGTCTTCCGGAGAAACGATTCCCGCAGCGGCAAGAGAGGTGATTTCACCGAGAGAATGTCCGAGAACCGCATCGGCAACAATCCCGCGTTCACGCAACCTGTTCCAGTACCCCAGACAGACTGCCACCAGGGCCGGTTGCAACAGCCGCGCCTGCATCAGACGCCGCATCGGACCATGGAGACAGAGTGCGGAGAGATCCTCGTGCACAAGATCATTGGCTACTTTGAAAAGACGATCGGTAAACGGGTCTTTGCCGATGAGATCGGCACCCATTCCAATCTCCTGGGACCCCTGTCCTGGAAACAGAAAGGCTGTTTTGCTCATCAGGCAACCGTTCCGCAGAGACCACCGTCAACAATAATTGTCTGACCGACGATGTAGGATGCCTTGTCGGAGGCGAGAAACAGAACCGTATCGGCAATTTCGGTTGCGGTACCGAACCGGCGAAGCAGAATCCGCTCAAGATTCTGCCGTTTTATCGACCGGGGCATGCGGGCGGTCATATCGGTATCGATAAATCCGGGAACAACCGTATTCACCCTGATTCCCTTGGGTCCGAGCTCTGCAGCACAGGAGCGTGAGAAGGCGATAATCGCCCCTTTCGAGGCTGCGTAGTTCGACTGACCGGCGGTACCTACCACTCCGGAAACGGAGGCGATATTGACAATTGCACCACGGCGGGTCTGCAGCATACCTCTGCTGACCGTTTTGGTCCACCGGAAGGTTCCCGTGGTATTGGTGTCGATCACTTTCTGCCAGTCGGCAACCGGCATCATCATCAGAAACTGGTCGGCAACAATTCCGGCGTTATTGATCAGGATATCGATGCTCCCCGTTGGAGCAGAAGCACTTTTGACGACAGCGTCTATGGCCGCCTCGTCGCACTGATCACACTGCAGCGCAGTGGCACCGGTAGCCTCGGCAACCTGCCGTGCCTCGTCGCCGTGCCGGTTATAGGTAAAAAATACCGTCGCGCCGGCGGCTGAAAACCCTTCAACCACCGCCCTGCCGATACCGCGGGAGCCCCCGGTGACGACAACGGTTTTTCCTGTAAACTGTTCCATTTGATTCACACCTTTCAAGGCACACCCCGTGAACGACGACCCCTCCGGCAGCACCTGACCACCGGCGTAATCTCCCCCGCTGTCAAACTGCAATGTATAAAGGGATGAACAGACCTGCTCAGCGGGTACGCTGAACCATCAGTCGCACAACGGTTCCTGAAGTGAATCGGCTACAGCTCGTCGAGCTTTACCGTCAGACTTTTCGGAACGATCGGCGGCATGGAGATCGTCGCGATTTCCGGTCCATCGGGTGTTGAATAATTGAATTTCAACCCGGAGAAGGCAACGTTGATATCCAGCAGTGCAAGCCCGATGGAAGTACCAAGCAGATGGGAAAAGCAGGTGGTCTGAACCTCACCGATCGGATCCGCACCATCAAAGAGTTTGGCACCGGCTTCAAGCGAAACCGAAGGCGGCGCCTGAATACCGATGATTTTTTTCTGTAATCCAGCCTCACGTCGCTGCAGGATCTCATTTTTCCCCGGAAATGCGTCTTTTTCAAAATCAATCATCCACTGCAAACCGAGCTGCAAGGGATCCCGTACCATTTTACCTTCGGCGAATATGTTGAAGAACCGACCTTCAAGCCGCAGATCACTGTGAATGTCGCTGCCGCACAGCCCGCCGCCGAGCTCGGTTGCCAGACCGAGAAGTTTCTCAAAAAGTTCCCCTGCAACCTCCACCGGCGCCATGATCAGATAGCCGAATTCCGACGTTTTTCCGGAACGGAAAAGACGTACCGGTACATCGTTGAAGGAATAACACTCAATGGAGAGATACGGAAGTCCGAGGACATCGGCACCGAACACTGTACGGGCAACCTCCCATGATTTAAAACCGTCTACACCGATAACAACCTGCGAATCGGTGAGATCCTCCATACCCTCACATCCGGTTCCGTTGAAGCGACTCCGGATTGCAGCGTCGTCGTCGATACTCTCGCAAAGCACGATCAGTTCGTCGTCGTTGTTGGCGATATAACAGTCGGCAACCAGCATTCCCTGATCATCGGGAAGAAAGGTATGCAGCACCCGTCCGAACCGGACTTTCGCGACATTACCGGCCACCAGCTCGTCAAGACAGTCAAGACCGGTCTCTTCCGGAAACCTGAACTTCTGCATGAAGGAAAAATCGGTAATTCCAACCGTCTCCCGGATGGAGGTGTATTCTGTTTTGTTGTCATGGAAACGCGCGGCCACTTCACAACCGTACCGCTCCGCAAATACCGCACCATGAGCTGTCAATGCATCTTTCAGCGGAGATATTCTCATCCGTTCACACCCTCTTTTTGTTGCTCGGTGATGACAAAATCGACAATGGTATTGATCGACCGGAGCACCGAAGTACTCTGGTCAGGGATTTTTATACCAAAGCAATTCTCGATACAAAGAACGATTTCAAGCGCGTCCAGAGAATCAAGCCCCAACCCCGCGCCCAGCAATGAGACGTCCTCGTGCAGATCCTGCGGCTCGTAGGGTAAATTGAGACGCTGAATCAGTTCTCCCTTGAAACGATCGATGATCGCCGAACGACGCTCGATTATTGTTTGTACCGTTTCAGTCATTCGCTCCGTCACTCTTTCGGATGGTGCTCTTTTCGAGCAGAATAATCGTCGTATTTCCTTGTGGTAAACGAAAAATTACTATAATATACTTTTCGCACCTTTTTTTGCCAACGCTTCCCTGTACCAGTCCCGCCAGTGCATTATACACCGGTTGGGATGCCGGCATCCACCCGTTTTCCGTCTGATCGACAACCGAAACCGGGCGGGAAAAACGGCCGGATGCCTCATGAAAACGATGCTGAAGATCCGTTATACAGAGTCCAACAGCGCAACGCTCGTCAACACCATGGCGTGCAAGTATCGTTTCAACTTCAGTGATAAGAAGATCATCGGACTGATGCTGAGAAACCGAGGCAAAACTCACGTCAAGAATGGCTCCCAGGGGAGTGATTCCGCGTGCCAGAGCCTTCGACTGCGGTTCGAGGAGCAGCATTACCGCCCCTTCACCCAAAACCGGAAATTCTTTTCCCTCCATTTCGGCGGCAACGCAGTCATAGAGTCCCGCCTCGGAAAGATCGTCAACTGACCCGCAGAGGAGCATCTCGGCATGGCGGTTTCTGACAGCCGCCCACGATGCCGCCAGCCCGGTAACCGATGCCCCGGGACCATTGCAGAACGTATTGTTATACCCGGTCAGCGAGAGTGCCCGCGCAACCGTTCCGGTAACCGCATTCGGGACAATATACGGAAAAGCATGAATCTGATCGATGTGGAAACCGTTCTCAAACAACCGCCCGATATGCTCCCGTTCCGCCCAGGATGATCCCTGAGCAATACTCATGAAATACCCGACTGATGCACGGGCTGACGGCCGGTCGGGAACACTGCCGTATTTCAGCGCAAGTGTCGCCGCTGCTGTGGCCAGCAACCCCGCCCGGTCCATCCCGCGCGGAGAAAACCGGCGGTCGATTGCGGCATTGTCAAACTCCGGAACCGCGCACACCGGCCAGCTACCGAAAGCCGGTACCTCCCGGTCGACACGAGTACCGGATTGCTCAAAATATGTCGCATCAATCTCTGCTGGAGCAATTCCCGCGGCAGAGATTACCCCCGCAGCGGAAATGACCACCGGTTCATCGATGCACCCTTCCACGGGTCCGGGCTGTTCTTCGGGTGGACCATTTCTGATAAGTAACGAAGCATTGTTGCCGCCAAAGGCGAAATTGTTCTTCAGCCAGCGGCTCGTTGCCCCCCATGCGGTTGTGTTGTTGCGTACCGGGGGCAGTTGGCACCCTTCACGGGGTTCTGAAAAACCGACCGACATCGGCAGAACCCCCTTTCCGGCGCATAAGAGTGTCGCCGCAGTCTCCACCGCCCCCGCGGCACCGAGACAGTGCCCCACCACACCCTTGGTGGAACTTACCGGAGGAATCACTCCTTCCGCTCCGAAGAGTCGCCGCAGAGCTTTTGTTTCCGCCTTGTCATTTGCCTCGGTACCGGTACCGTGCGCGTTGATATAAGAAATATCAGGCGGCGTACGACCTGCATCAGCTAAGGCGGCTTTCATGGCAGCGGTCGCCCCACGTCCCGTAGGATCCGGCGCACTGCAGTGCCATGCATCATTCGACAGACCATATCCTTCAACTTCAGCCGTTACCCTGGCTCCACGTTTCCGCGCACCGTCAAGCCCCTCAAGCACCACAAACGCGGCCCCTTCACCCAGATTAAGTCCGACCGGCAGCGAAAACGGCGCACTCGGCGCACTGCTCACCGCTTTCAGTCCAACAAATCCGGCAAGTGTGGTGAGACTGAGGGCATCGGTGCCGCCTACAAGAGCGACATCTATCACACCACTCCGGATCAGATCGGCGCCCGTGGTCAGCGCGGCACAGAACGCACTGCAGGCAGTGGTGACAGTGCAGCTCGGCCCCTGTATGCCAAAGTAGTGTGCAAGTAACCAGCCCGCGTTGTAGTACTGTTTTTTCCGGAGAAGTTGTGGATCTTCCACCTTCCCGTCGGTTCCGAACCGACGATAGATCTCTTCGATCGTGCGCATCGGTCCGCTGCAGGTCCCCAGAAACAGACCGGCACGTGCGCCGTATTCGCTCAGTGCGATTCCGGAATGTTCAACGGCCTCTCCGGCTGCACGTATGGCAAGGTGGATATGCCGGTCTTCGCCGGGAAGTATTGTTTCGTCAAGAGACGTCTCAGGAACCACTCCGGCGTATATACTGCCGTACTGTGCGATCTGCGGTTCGTTGAGTCGGGTGAGTGCAGACGCCCCCTGTTGCAGAATCTTTATAAATCCGGATGAATCGCCACCTGCATTGCAAACGACCCCGAGTCCGGTGATAACCGTCCGCCGTCGCATCACTCCCCTGCCACCGGTTTACTGTCGACTACCAGGGCGAACGAATACCCCAGATCACTGCTCCCCACGGCGAGAAGATACCGCGGCGGAACGTCGGCGGTTCTTCCGTCAAGTTCCGTCATTCCCGTCCGCTGCGGCCAGAGCGGGAGTCCATGATGCCCCGCGTACAGCACCGAACCAAGGGAGATAAGCAGCGATGCCGTCTCGATATACCCGGTGTTGAACGTGGTGGTATAAAAGGGAACCTTTGTAAAGTGATCTTTGTGCAAAGCAGAGAGTCCTTCAAGTACCTTGAGATCCTGCGCATTGCCCTGCGGCGCCCAGACGACCATTCCGATTTCCGATGGTGCAACTGCGCTGCGTTCAAGCGCGGTTGCCGCCGCCCTTCTGACCCCTTCGCTGTCGAGACACTGCTTTTCGTAATGGTTGAGATCCATGGCCATCCCGTACCCGAGCACTTCGCCCCATACGGGTGCCTCGCGTTCGCGGGCGCTTTCGAGGGTCTCCATCAGCAGCGCACCGGCCCCTTCACCGATCACTTTACGTTTGAGTGTATCGGGACGGAGACGGTAGTTCTCTTCGTGGTCTCCCTGACAGAGGAAACCGATCAGATCGTAGTTGAAATAGGTCTGCGGGTAGAGTTCATCGGACCCCGCGGCGATAATCGCCGAAGCCCGGTGGTCATTAAGCATGTCAAAAGCATAGGCGCAGCACTGCAATCCCGCATGATGTCCCGGAGCGAGGGTCAGATTTATGCCGCGCAGTGCGAGCGATGCCGCCACCCACCCGGCGGTCGAGTTTGCCGTGATGGTGGAAAAGTTGGCGATATCCGCGGGATACCCGTCCTCCGAGAACACCTTGTTCATGTGACCGGATTCGGGCGGACCGTTGCAGACCCCCATAACAATCCCCACCTTGTCGGAGTTGCTCTGCCGTACCTTAAGATTTCCCTCGTGCAATGCACCGAACGCTGCGCTCGCCGCGTATTTCGTTATGGTATTCATGCCGCTGCAGTCGAGACGGCGGTCAATCTCCTGCGGCCGGTAGGAGCGTACCAGACCAGCCAGGCGTGAGGTAATCCCCGTCAGACCGAGCCGATCAACCGGCCCGATACCGGTTCGTCCTTCGGTGAGCGCCTGATACTGCGCCGCGATCGTCACATCAAGCGAACTGACCGCACCGGCTCCGGTAATCATTACCCGGGCATCAGCATTTTTTCGCGGCGGTAGCGGTGTATCCCACCGGGTAATCACCGACGCGGCATTGTTCCCGCCGAAGGCGTAATTCGCCGAAATGAATGCCTGGTACTCCGCTTTACGCGGTGTGTTCGGAACATAATCAAGGGTACACCCGGGACGTGGTTCTGAAAAGTTAATGGTAGGCGGTATGAACCCGCGGTTCATTGCAAGCAGGTTGCAGGTGGCTTCGAGGATTCCCGCGGTCCCCATGCAGTGACCAAAAAAAGATTTAGTTGACACTGCAGGAATGCTCTGTTCGCCGATGAACCTCCCGATTCCCTTCGACTCGGCACGATCGTTTGCCTCGGTGCCGGTACCATGGGCATTGATACATCCGAGCTGGTCAATCGGCAGCCCGCTGTCGGCAAATGCGCTACTGAGCGTTCGGTAGACCCCGTCGCCACGTGGATCGGGAGCGGTCGCGTGAAAGGCATCACAGGTGGTGGCGTGTCCGGCCAGTTTACCCTTGCAATGTGCATGCCGCAACAGCGCCTGTTCCATCTCTTCCACCACCCAAAAACAGGCAGCCTCGCCAATATTGAGTCCCACCGGCAGTGAAAACGGTGCGGTCTGCTGTTCGGATACCGCCTTGAGCCCGTTGAACCCCGACATGTTCGCCACGCAGAGAGAATCTGATCCTCCCACCAGCACGGTTGAATAATAGCCCCGGTTGATGAGTGTCTGCGCCACACCGAGCGCACCGGTAGTTGACGAACAGGCGGTCGTGACAATCCAGACATCACCGGTGATTCCCAGTACATGCGCCATCGCCTTCCCGAATCCGTAGTACTGTGCGGTAAGGTTCATTTTCTCGTCGAACACCTTTTCACTTTTACCGTGCAGCCACTTGTACTCCTCTTCGGCGCTGAGCAGCCCGCCATTGCAGGTACCGAGCACCAGTGCGATATCGGAACGAGGTACCGCCGGATCAAGCGTGATTCCCGCATCGTCAAGTGCTTTACGGACCGCAATGATCGCATTCTGCAAATAGCGGTCGTAGTAGATCCCGGTTATTTCCCGGCCCAGCAATGCTTCGTGATCGATATTTCTGATTTCCCCACCGAGGTTGGTCCGGAAATGGGATGCATCGAACCGGGTGATCGACTGCAGACCGTGAGTACCATTTTCGAGTGAAGCGACAACCGTCCCGGCATCGTTGCCGATCGGACTGAGCACACCGATACCCGTCACCACCGCCTGCCCCCGGACCCCCCGTCGCTCGAGCGGTTTCCCAACCGACCGTTTCCCGTCCTTCCAGGTGGCCGGTTCAAGGCTGGCTGCGTGGGTGTGCTTCTGCATCCTGAAAAATTCGTTCCACACTTTGATGAACTGCTGATAGAGTTCATCGACCGACATCGCGTACGGTTTGGCCACCACGTTGGCACCATTGTAATGAGCCCAGTTGAAGTCTATGATCCGTTCCTGACGAATAAGACGGTCCCACTGGGCACTGCCGGGATACGGAGTGAACAGGAAAAATTCCGAGGTGTGAATTCCCGTTTTATCGAACAGGGTGATAATCCGGTCGGCGATGGATGTGTCGTCCCAGTCGCGTCCGAGTGCGCACGATCCGAAGAACCGGATATCGCGGTCTTCACACATTTTCACCAGATCACCCAGAAGCTGCTGCTCAGCTTTCTCGCCTGCGAGCGCCTTGATCGAAAGCGGATCAACATTCATGGTGCAGTAGAAATTCTTGACTCCCGCGCGTGCGGCCAGATCGAAAAAATCCTGATCAATGTTGAGGGCCATGGTCGACGAAACGAAGTATTTCTTGCCGAGCGGTTCAAGAGCTTCGAACAGCGCCCGCGCGTAATCAACCATCCTGCGTTGCGGGAAAAAGAGGGTGTCGTCGGCGAGGTAGACATTCTCGTACCGCAGCTGTGCCACTTCTTCCACTACATTCTCGATCGGCCGGAACCGCATCCGACCGCCCATATGAGCGGGAATTGCGCACATGGCGCAGTTGTACATGCAGCCACGGGTCACCTGTACCAGGTCTTCGTCCCAGTCGTAGCTCTTTTTACTGTAGAATATATCGCGACGAGGTATTCTCATTTTGGAAAGATCAAACCGGCAGCCGCCCTTGTAAATTCGCTGCAGATTCCCAGCGGCAACATCGGCAAGGATGGTCGGCCAGGTCGGCTCACCCTCTCCAATATTAACAGCATCGGCATGCTTCAGACACTCCTCTGCCATGAACGAGGGGAAAAAGCCTCCCATGATAACCTTTTTACCGTGCGCCCGGTAGCCGTCGCCCAGTTCAAAGGCACGGGTTCCCTGAGGCGTGAAACAGTTAATGGCAACAAGGTCTGCATCAATCGCAAAATCCACCGGATCACCGTTGTTGTCATCAACCAGAACAACCTCATGTTCCGGAGGTGTCCACGAAGCCAGAATGGGAATACCCAGCGAAGGAGGCGTGGTAAAATCTCCAAGGAAATACTCCACCAGTCCCTCATCGAGATCGGAAGTATTGCGCAGAAATTTTTCGAAACGGGGGTAAACAAAAACAATTTTCACGTTCTTCCACCAGCCGGCAAAGGTGAAATAGGTACCCGCAGGGAAGACCCCTCGAGTGTATCGGTTACAAGTTTCCAAAAATATATTCTGTTGCGGAAAAAGCAGCCCCTTTTAACCTTATCAATCAGGAGAAAGCCGGCCAGTCCCCTCTGTTTGCAGAATCGGACTAAAAATGCTGCCGTGATCCCTGTTCCGACCATCACGATACCACATATACCCAGACGGACACCCCGACTCGCTCAATCACAACACAACGCGATAGTGATGAGTGGTTGCAACGAAACGGTCGAAGCGCCCGTATCCTGACGACTTTTACCTTCTGCTGAATGCGGCAATCAGCTATTTTAAGGTGTAACAAGAGAAAACCTGTCGTCCCTTGCAGCAGAGAGGTTGTACCATGAAAATCAGATATACCGAAAAACCGAAATCAACGCTTACCGTCCGATTTATTCCGGAAAATGACACGATCGACCTGCCGGATTTTACCGGCGCGATTGATCAGATAAACACCCACTACAAAAACGGAAAAGGAACCCTTTTCTGCGGGATAGGACCCCGCAAGAGCTGCACCCCAGCCATTATCCGCACTGCTGCGGCAAAAGCGGTGCAGGCGGTGCAGAAGCTTAAAAGAAAGGCCGTTGCAGTTACCGTACCTGAGCTTACAAACGGATCAACCACCTTTGAGACGGCAATGATCGAAGGAATCCTCCTTGGTGCCTATCGGTATTGTGCATATAAAAGTGAAAAACCGGTGGAGATTGCCACGGTGGAGATTCTCGGTGGAACCCTGCCCCCGGCCGATGTCAGACGGTTGCAATGCATCAGTGAGTCGGTCAACTACGCCCGCAACCTGGTGAATGAAAATGCATCGGTGATCACCCCAGCCTACCTTGCGAAGGAAGCGAGAAAACTCGCCGCAACAAGCCAGTGCACGGTAACGGTTCTGGATGCGACTGAACTCCGGCGGAAAAAACTCAATCTGATTACCGCCGTCGGCAGCGGAAGTGCCACACCACCCGTGCTCATTATGCTTGAATACCGGGGTGGACCGCGCAAAGTGCCTGTTACCGCACTGGTGGGAAAAGGGGTCACCTTCGACAGTGGCGGTCAGAACCTCAAACCGACCGGCAGTATAGAGACCATGCGCGAAGACATGGCGGGTGCGGCAGCAGTACTGGCAGTGCTCAGTGCGGCAATCCGTCTTAAAGCGCCGGTCAATCTTGTAGGGGTGATCCCTGCGGTGCACAATGCGATCGGCAGTAGAGCCTTTTTCCCGGGAGACATCTACACCTCCTATGCCGGGAAGACCGTTGAGATCTGGAGTACCGATGCTGAAGGTCGACTGATCCTCGCCGATGCTATCGCCTACTGCAGGAATACCTTCAAACCCGCCCGGGTCATCGACCTGGCGACCCTCACCGGAGGTATCATCACCGCACTCGGAGAACAGATCGCAGGGCTCTTTGCCAACAGCGACGAACTCGCGGCGGCACTGTTCAATGCCGGTGAAGAGACCGGAGAGCGGCTCTGGCGGCTCCCCGTTTATAAGGAATACAGTGATTCACTCAAGGGAGACCGGGGTGATCTGCGCAACCTTTCGAAATTCAGAAAAGGGTGTGCGAGTTCGATTACCGCAGCGGCATTTATTCAGGAATTCGTTGGCGATACCGAGTGGGCTCATCTCGACATTGCCGGGACCGCTTACAACGAAGCAGGAGCCCGGGGAGAAATCGCACAGTTCGCTTCAGGATTCGGTGTACGGCTGCTCGCATCGTACCTCGGGTTCTGAGCGTTCCTACGTTATTGTTTTTCA
Organism: Chitinispirillaceae bacterium; assembly: GCA_050304135.1. Classification (GTDB taxonomy): domain Bacteria; phylum Fibrobacterota; class Chitinivibrionia; order Chitinivibrionales; family Chitinispirillaceae; genus JAFGNB01. The sequence goes on from JBNLDC010000015.1 coordinate 41,529, forward strand.
TGGCATTTATCACAGCGACGTTGTACATTACTATTATGTTCGACATATGTCGGAAGAATCCAACACGTAAGCTGCACTGCCACAGCACTGCATACTCACCTACAGGAGGTTTCATGGCACCATCACGGTTTACCCTGCCCTTCATTGTCCTTGCATTCTGCATCATCGGATGCGGTTCCGGATCGAAAAATTCACTGAAAAAGGGCGATACTGTCGTTTTGGAAGAAGAGCTGCGGGAACGGGCCGAAACGCAGTGGGCGGATTCCTATACCGACGGATTCACCGCTGAGCTGCCGAAGGGAACCCGTCTCGAAGTCTTGTACACCCCTGCTCCGGCTGCACAGGTGTTCGAGTGTCGCCCGATTGAAGTAAACGGCAAAAATACTCCGGAAGAGGTTGAAGCCTTTTTCGTACCCGAACACATCAGGAATAAAGAAGGGTACATATCCTACACTTTTGCTCTTAAAAAAGCGGATATGGGAACAAAAATAAAAAAAGAAAAGTAAACAAAAATCGACTCAGCAGTAAGATGCATATGAAAAGAGCTTCCCGTACCGGAACACCGGAACGGGAGGCTCTTTTCATTTTCTTAGCAGGAATGTTCGTCTACCTGCGTCGGCGCTTGCGGCGATACACGGGTTTTTTCGCTTTTTCCTCGTTGATCTTGACGATCTCATTTGAAAGACTGTCCATTAATCCGCTCAGCGTGGTAACTTTCTCTTCCAGAGCCGCAATCCCACCCAGCTGCGTTTTTACTTCCATCAACTCTGCACTGGTGGCAACATCTTTAGGAATGGTCTGCTCTACAGCGGCAATTTTCTTTTCCAGTTTTCCACCGCGCCCGAGCGCATTTACCCCGATAATAACTGCCAGCACCGCAACGGCACCAGCAACGAGAACCGGTATCTGCAGTGCAGGTGCACTCCGGACCGGCAACTCTTCCGCTGCTGCTTCAAAAGACGGTGTTTCTTCCACGCTGTCAACCTGAGGAGCCGGTTCAAATGTGGTATCAGGAATGGTATCCCCGGATTTCTCAATGGTAACTTCTTCAACCTCCGCTTTCGAAGCCTGTTTTACTGTCCGTGGCTTTCTGCGCGTAGCGGTGGCCGGTTTTTCCGTTTTTTTTGCGGCAACAGGCTTACCTGCCGGGGGGGCTTTCGGCAGACTGAAAAGATCAACCGCCTCCTCATCGTCCTCCGCGGGGGCAGCCACCGGGGTCTTCGGCAGCAGTTCTTCGGCCTGAAGAATTTTCGTTATGGGAGCCGATGGAAGCGCATACCAGTACACCCTCCCGAATTCGTTCTGACGGGCGGTCACCAGTCCCTTCTGCTGGAATTTCTTGAGCGCCGCCTCAACGGTTTTTTCGCTCTTTTTCACATTGAACGCAATGTCTGCTACCTCCAGATCAAGATGGCTGTTCTCCTTAAGAAACTCAAGAATTTTACCTCCGCGTGCATCCACATGGACCTCCTTTAAAATGCTATAGTTGCATGTGCACAAAAAAAACGGTCGCCGCCCGGGTGCGCAGAAAAGTACAGCAAAATCGGCAGCGCTCTATACCGGTATTTCCCGCTTCCAGATTTTTTCGCGGGTTGACAACAGATTCCTTATTGCAGATAAAGATGCAGTACTACCAGAATAGTTCAGAAAGGAATTACCGCTTTACCGCACCAATGTCGCTATTTCGGATCAGTATGGCGGCAGTGCTGTACCTTACAATGAGAAACCGGATTACCACAGTTCGAGACAGTTACGCGCTATCCCGATCAAAAACGATACTGCCGCCGAGCAGGGTTTTCACCGCATTCCCCTGCAGCGTCACCCCATCAAAAGCAGTATTTCGGGATTTACTGTAGAATGTCGCGGGATCGACCGTCCAGGTGCTATCAGGATCGATAACGGTAATATCTGCCGCGGCACCTTCCGCAAGCGACCCGCCGTTCAATCCGAGTATTCTGTTGGGTGCCACACTCATCCGTTCAACCATCTGAACGGGAGTCAGCAGCTGTTTGTTGACAAGATACGATATGATGACTCCCACCGAAGTTTCAAGTCCGATCACCCCGAAGGAAGCTGCTTCGAACTCCACATCTTTCTCTTCGGGAACGTGCGGCGCGTGATCGCTGGCGATGGCATCGATGGTACCGTCGATAAGTCCGTCAATAACCGCCTGACGGTCACGGGCCGTGCGCAGGGGTGGATTCATTTTTTTGTTGGTGTCGTACAGCCCCACATCCTCATCGATTAGCGCGATATAATGGGGACACGTCTCGGCGGTAACCAGCACACCGCGCTGCTTCGCGGCACGGATCATCCGCACCGATCCGGCTGTCGACACGTGGGCGATATGGACCCGCGCACCGGTATACTCCGCTAACAGCAGATCACGTGACACCACGATCTCTTCTGCAATCGTCGGAATACCGCGGATACCGATCCGGGTGGAATACACTCCCTCGTTCATGTGCCCTTTCTGACTGAGAGCCATGTCTTCGGAGTGACAGATTACCGGAATATTGTATGATTTGGTATAGTTAAACGCATTACGCATGATATTCGACCGGGTGACCGATTTTCCATCGTCGGAAACCGCACAGGCACCGGCGCCGACCATCTCGCCAATGGGTGCAAGTTCCTCTCCGTTGAGCCCTTTGGTAATTGCTCCGATCGGAAAAATACGACAAGGACAGTTTTCACCCCGCTGAACAACGTACCTGATCTTTGATTCCTCATCAAGTGCCGGTTGCGTATTGGGCATGCAGGCAACACCGGTAAATCCTCCGGCAGCAGCAGCACGCGTACCGGTAGCAATAGTCTCCTTATCCTCCCGTCCCGGCTCGCGCAAGTGCACATGCATGTCCACCAGACCGGGAACAACCCACTTCCCCGCAGCATCAATCGTCCGGGCAGCGGAAAAATCCTCGGGAACAGTGTCGGTAACACCGGCAATTTTTCCTTCGGCACAGAGCACATTGGCAACCCGGTCAATCCCGTTTGCGGGATCAATGACCCGACCGCCTTTAAGCACCAGCGGTTCTTCGGATGCGGTGACTCCTGGAAAAAATATTGTACTTTGTTGTTTCTTAGCCATTTTCTCCACCTCCAAGCAGGTATAATACCCCCATCCGCACAGCAACGCCGTTGGTCACCTGCTGGAGGATGACGCTGTTGTTGCCATCTGCGACATCCGAGGCGAGTTCAATTCCCCGGTTGATGGGACCGGGATGCATGACCAGAACATTTTCAGGGAGGGAATCGAGTTTATCAAGATCAAAACAGTAACGGTTGCGGTATTCACGAATGGTGGGAAAGGCTCCGCTCGCCTGGCGTTCGCGCTGCAAACGCAGCATCATGACGACATCCGCTCCATCAAGCGCCTCATCGAGGTTGTCGGTCATGGGGACACTGAGGCTCTCGTAATGCTGGGGCAGCAGCGTCGGCGGTCCGCACAGCACCACATTCATTCCCATTGCGGTCATTCCCCACGCATTCGACCGGGCAACCCGACTGTGGAAGATATCTCCCACGATCGCCACCTTGAGACCTTCAAGCCGTCCGAGTTTCTGACGGATGGTCATCATGTCGAGAAGCGCCTGAGTGGGATGTTCATGCAATCCGTCACCGGCGTTCACGATCACCGCATCAGTGCATTTGGTAAGGAAATGGGGCACCCCCGCACAACTGTGCCGTACCACCACCATATCGATCTTCATCGCTTCGATATTCTGGATGGTATCGCGCAGTGTTTCCCCTTTATTAACCGAGCTGGTGGAAACGGAGAAATTGAGCGGGCTGGCACTGAGCCGTTTTTCGGCCAGTTCGAAGGATATTCTGGTCCGGGTGCTGTTTTCGTAAAAAAGATTGACGATGGTTTTACCGCGAAGGGTGGGTACTACTTTAATTTCACGCTGCAGAACTTCGTAGAAAGAGTCGGCTGCATCGAGCATCGCCGTGATGTCTTCCCGGGAAACCCCTTCAAGACCGAGTAAATGCTGAATGGATAATGCCATGTATCAGTCGCCTTCCTCCAGTTCCATAAGCCAGATAGAGTCTTCACCATCAACTTCCGACACCTTCAGGGAAACTACCTGATTGGGAAGCGTGGTGATTTTTTTCCCGACATAATCAGCACGGATCGGCAGTTCACGATGACCGCGGTCAATCAGTACCGCCAGCTGGATGGTTTTTGGTCTCCCGAAATCCATCAGAGCATCGAGTGCGGCACGAACGGTCCGACCGGTAAAAAGGACATCATCAACCAGCAGAATATTCATTCCACTGATATCAAAGGGAATTTCAGTGACCTTGACCTCAGGCTGCTTGAACGCAACACGGTAATCATCACGGTAGAGGGTCGTATCAAGGGAACCGCACTCGACGGTAAGATTCGCCAAACCATTGACCAGGCTTGCGATACGCTGTGCGAGAAAGACCCCCCGGGTCTGCATCCCCACAACCCCGAACGTCGAAAAATCCCGGTTACGTTCCATGATCTGATGGGCAATACGCGTAAGCGCGAGGTTGATCCCCTGCGCGTCCATAAGCTGTTCGATTTTCTTCATAGTAGGCTCAATATAGTTTGCACTGGGGGAGTAAGGCAAGGCGGTTGGGAGGGGGGCGACAATAGCAGCAGTGATCGTCTGATTTATAGAGATAGAGCGAAAACCCCACCCGGCTTCACTCATTGTCGGAAGTCGTGATTTGTGTGATTGAAGGATGGGTTGATTAAAAGAATTGTGGTCCGTTAACCGGTAAAATCGACCATCCTGCCCACCCTTCCCTACCGGCACTCCCAAACAGCTTCCGTTGCGTATGCGCACCTTGCATACCCTGAATCTGGAAAAACGTATCACACTTTACAGAAGCCCGTCCAAGTGGAAGATGTAAGCAGAAGAGAGGTTGTCTCCCGCCCGGACACGCAGGTATATTATCCAATCGACCGGCAAAGCACCACCATTACCGCCCGGGAACAAACGAACACTTTTCAATCCATGGATTCCCCTACTCTACCCCGGAAAGGTCCATCCCATGTTTAACTTCAAAAAGGGCAGTCTGATTGCCGCTTTCATCATCACTGCCGCACTCTCCTTCAGTCTGGCCGCACAAGATACCGTTGCGGTTGAAACGACCGAAACAACCGACCGCGGCGCGGCATACAAGGGAATGGGACTGAATTTCGGTGTCACCTTCTTTGTTCCATCGGAAGTCAACGACCTGATCACCGATATTTTCGATGAAATCAAGAGCGGCTATTATGTTCAATCGCAACTCGGAGAACCTTCGATGTTCATGGGGGAATCCTTTAAGCTCAAAGGGGTCTTTTATCTGAATCGTCACATTGCCCTCGAACCCTACGCTCAGGTATTCTGGGCGGCCAAGTGGATTTTTGTCACTGGTGGAGCAGATTTGAGCGAATGGGTGCATGTGCTCTTCTACAGTGGTGGAATCAACGCCTGGGCCCGTTTTAAACCGGACAAACTGGTATCGTTCAAAGCAGGGCTGGGCGGATTCGGCGGATTCAGCACACTTATCGCAACCGGAGACATAGGAGATGTTACCCTGAGTGGTGCCGGGTACGGGGGTAATGTTCTCGCTGGTATCGATTTGACGTTCGGCAAAGCTGCAGTAAATCTGGATTTTTCAGTGCCGGTCGGTGTCATTAATTACACTTCCCGAAAAGGAAGCCTTTCCCTCGATGCTGATAACTCTACCTACCCCAGCAGAATACTGCTTGTAGGCTTTGAATTCCGTCCGGGAGTAACGTTTCGGTTCTGATGATCGTTCCGATTTCCTATGGCACCAGTCAAATGAATAACGGTGATGCTCGGTTCACCTTCACTCGACGTCACCGTTCCCGGAGACTATGAACACCCTGTTCAGATCAACTATTCTGAAATCAACCGGCGCTGATGCCATAGCATCCGAAGAGGTGCTCCAGTCATTGTGGAAAGGGTACGGAGAGATCCGGCGTATCACCCTTGCCGGGGGCGCCTGCAGAAGTGTTATCGCAAAGCACATTCATTTCCCCGTTCTTTCCGGAAAAGATAAAAAATCAGCCGGGGTAAGTTCCCACCAGCGAAAACTGAAATCGTATAATGTCGAAGCGGCATGGTACAACCGCTGGAGCCGGCTATGCACCAACGAATGTCGGGTACCCGCATGCCTCGCTGTTGCGAAACAGAAAAATGATCTGGTGATCGTTCTGGAAGACCTCGACACAGCAGGCTATCCCCGCCGCAGCAGTGATCCATCATGGGCTGAAATGACCGCCGGACTGCAGTGGCTTGCTGAATTTCACGCGACTTTTATGGGCATTGCCCCTGAAGACCTCTGGAAGGTTGGAACATACTGGCATCTTGACACACGTCCCGATGAACTCAAAGCCTTAAGCGATCCTTCGCTGAGATCGGTAGCCGGTCGTATCGACATGCAACTAAAAAAAACGATACAAACGATTGTCCATGGTGATGCGAAGCTGCAGAATTTCTGTTTCACCGAAAACGGCAGTGGCGTCGCAGCCGTTGACTTTCAGTATACGGGAGGCGGTTGCGGCATGAAGGATGTTGCCTATTTCGCGGCCAGCTGCGTTCACGAAGATGAGTGTGCACGGTGGGAAGACGATATTCTGGACACCTATTTCACGGCAATGGCCAAAGCGATGACGAGGAGGAACAGTTCTGTTGATCCCGCGACCGTCGAAGCAGCCTGGCGTCCGCTCTATCATCTGGCATGGGTCGACTTCCACCGATTTTACAAAGGGTGGAGCGGGTACCGGTTCCCGAAAGAGGGGTATAGTGAGCGGCTGTCGAGAAAAGTGATTGATCAGTTTTATTGACAGAGAGAAATAGTCAGGGTAAAAAGAACGGGTGAGGCGAGACCTCTACCACCCCGGCACCACGAACGACCGCCACAGACTTTCGCGACCGATATCGGCTACAGCCAGATAGGTTCCCGGTCGGATTCCGTTTGCAAGATACATGCTCTCCCCGCTCACCACCGAAACTGCAGTATCAATCAGCTTTCCGTCAACAGAGAACAGTGAGACACGCGCACTTCCCTCCCACCCGGAAAGAAACAAACGGTTCCCTGAAATGAGGGCGTTAAGGCTGTTTGGCCGAAAAGAAACTGCGGGTGTACTGACAGTGGGATGTAGTGCCACGGTGGGAAACTCCCACGGATTTGCATTGTAGGCAGTCATTTTCTGAACGAACCAGCCGCCGTCGGTATCCTCCAGGTAATTGCTGCAGTCACCATTTCCGGCGCCGAACAGAACACCTATAAATCCACCATCGTACCACCATCGCGGATGAGCGAGGAAGGTCTCCGCAGCATTATCCTTCTGTGCGGCAGGGTTTCCGGTATTGCCCTCCGACACCTGCCACCCCACGATCGGCAGCCCCGTCCGGACCGCGATCGACCGGGTCCAGAGAAAGTACTTCGCGTATCCCGCACTGTCCCACATCCAGTTTTCATTCGCCGGTTTATGCCCCGCATCGTGGTCGGTTTTCTCCACAAATACCACATCACCCATTCCCTCAGGCTCGAGCTCTTTTATAAACTGCCCGATGGTGAGCCCCGACATGATATGCGCCTCTTTGCGCCCCTGTCCCACCTGTCCGGGAATGTTCACCCCCCAGTGGTTCGGCATGTGACCGAGAATAACGCCATTCGGAAGTTTCTCACGGGCCCGACTGACCAGATACTCCGCCCAGCCGACCATTGTGGAAGCATAGATTTTTCCGGTTACCTCGTTGGCTCTGTTCATATTCACCATAATATCTGCCGGATGATACATTTCGCCACGCATAATAAATCCGTACATATCCGGCTCAATAACAATCATATAGTCGGGCTGACCTGCAAGCGCGAGCTGATCAAGCACCCATTCATACCGGTCGATGTAATCGGTCATGTAGGTGGCACTCGCCAGATTCTCCGATACCGCCCCGAATCCCTCACCACTCTTGCCGAGGTTGTACCAGACGATCGCCGTCTTCACCCCGAGATGTTCCGATTCGGTGGCGTAATCGTACAGGTACCCTTTGCCGCTTGAACTGTAATACTCTTTTGTTTCAGGCATCATGTACTGATACCGGTAAGGACAGCCACCTTGCGCTGCAGCGGTACTTTTGCCCGGTTCCCGATTATCGAAGCTGCCTGCCAGAAATGAATTTGTCCACCCGTCGGGTCGTTTGTTCCAGACTGCCGGTGGAATGGCGATACTGCCGTTATTTGTACCGTCGGTAATGGTGATTGAATCAATAAGGATATTAACCGGATCAGCATCGGTATCAGGACCATTGTTCTCCCCGATTGGATTCGATAGTTTAAGTCCCACGATTGAATCCGAACCAAGATCTGCAAGCGCTATAACATATTCATTCCAGTCGCCGCCCCCCGGTATCACCATCTCGTGGTAGGTACCGGTGGAGTAATTGGCATTTTCAAAGGCAATTCTGAATTTGGCCACGGTGGTATTGCGGTTTTTAATCCAGAGTCGCAGGTCCTTGTGCTGTTTTATGGAATGGGCACGATCATCGGCGAACTTGAAGATAATATCGTAGAATTCACCTCCCTGCAGTTTCGCCGTCGTGTGCAGTATTGCAGCATCACTGCCGCTGAAGGCATCGGTGCAGGTAATCGGAATGGCGGAGTTACCGTCGATAGTGGCAATCTCCATACCCGCCGGTCCCTTGGCGTGGCTCTTGGGTATTCCTGTTGCGGGACATCCGGCGTCAAGGTAGAGAGGAAGGTCATCCACCGCAAAGGCAGGAACCACCAGTAGCAGAAAAACAATGGAAAGAACAGACCGCATACTACTCCCGGTGATGACTCTGTGAAACAATCCGACGAATGCCGTCGAAAGTATCCATCGGAGGGGTATTCCGTCAGACAATGCTTTTGTGATGAAAAACAGCGGAAGGGTTGAAGTACCGGCAGACAGGAGGGGATGCCGCTCTGAAAAACCGGGAGAGCAGAGTCGGAAATCAGAATCGGTTCAAGGAATGTACCGCCCGGTTACCGCATTACGGTCATCCGCGCCGACGAACGGTGCCTGCCGGCAGTAATGGTGACGACATAATTTCCGGCACCTGCAAAACCGCCATTCTCCGCTCTGCCATTCCATACCATCCTACCGGTGGCAGCGTCTGCGGAGAGTTCTCTTATTCGGCTGCCGCGCAAATCGAAGATCTCTGCCCGCACCTGACCGGAGGTCCGGGAAGGGAGTGAAAAGTGCAGGGTCGAGCTTCTGAGAGCGGGATGATTCAGAGAAAAGGAAAAGGGTGCGGATTCGACGGGCGGATTGATTTTTCCGGAGGTGATACCAGTGGGCGTCAGTTCCACATACTCGGGATCACTCTCCGCGTACCCGAACGCAGTCAGAAACTGTGTGATGACATTCTGTTCATGGTTGGTGACGTTCATCAGCTTTTCCCGGATCTCTTTTGCACAGTAATAGTCCACCGCACCGGCAAACGTGCCCATCACCAGCCGGTCCGGCTTATGTGATGCCGTGCCGTTCATATTCTGCTTGATAGCCCAGATCGAATCGATGATGCAGAGCTGTTGACGCACGGGATTGCCGCCTGCGATCTCCGCAATTTTATTGCTGTTGATAAGCCCCTTGGTTGAGTGCAGATGCATCGCCATGCCGTTGTTCTGCAGAAATGTCCCGAAATGATTTTTGAGACAGAGAGTGGCCTTCCCAATGTTGAAATTGCTGTCGTGACCCTTATTGACCGCGATGTTGACGATGATGTCAGTAACACCGTTTACCAGATCTGCAGGTCCGTTGCTATCGCTGATTTCAGGGATTTTAACCGTTGCCTTTCCACCAAGGCTGTTGTAGTTGTTACTCAACACTCCGGCGATCTTGGTGGTATCGGTCAAACTCACCCAGTTCTGATAGGTTGCCCAGCCGGGACCCTGCCCGTCAAAGAGTACGATATTTTTCGGCTGAACCCCGTAGCCGGTCAGTACATCGGTAATTTTTTTGATAACCGCCACCCGGGCGAGCATCCGTTTTTCCACCGCATTCACTTTTATCATTACTTTCGTATCAGCCCACGGTTTGGAAGATCTAAAGATGGTCTTCCATGCCTCTGCAGCAGATGTTTTCTCCGTCAGCTGCACCGCCATCTCATCCAGAACGGCACTCACCCGCTCCGTATCAACCGCTTCGTTCACCCTGTCGAACAGATCAGGATTGGGCGAAGTCGGACATATTTTTTCATCGTGGTAGCAGATTACCCGCATATTGCTGATGTCGGGATTGATCGGCATTTTATCGGTCCAGACGATCCCCTGCTGTTTTTGTGCGGCAAAAACCGATTCTGCTGCAGCCCCCGAGAGAGGGATACCTGCCGCCCCTGCTGCTGCGGTTTTCATGAAATTTCGGCGGGTTATAGACACGACCATCCCTTTGCTGAAGTGTGAATCAAATACCTGAAGAGTAATGTTATGTCTATAATATAGGCTGGTTTTGACTACGGAGAGATCCTCCGGTTGATTTTTCTTCTTTTCCGGAGATAAAAGTATACACAGTGTGTAAACAAAGTCACTTCGATACGGTATGGATTACCCTGCACTGCAATCATTCAGAGAGGAGAGACATGTGGACGGTCTGTCAGGTATAAGAAGCTTATCGGGAAACCATCAGCACACCACTTAGCCGTCGATTTCCCTGTCTGATAAGAAACGAATACATACCCTCGGGTACCCGGCCCCCGGAAATGGTCTGCCGGTTCCAGGTAATTGCATTTACATTGGCATTGCTGTTTTTCCAGACCAGGCGCCCCTGCATATCAAGAATGCGTATTTCAACCGGCTGAGCAACCCCTGCCTCGAGTCTGAATTCGAAAAACTGCCCACGGTTGTGTACCGCTACCTGCAAACGTTCAACGAGAGGGTTATGTTCCTGAATGATTCCGGTGGTGTAGGGCGGCGCAAGTTCGATGACCTCCATATTCGCCGTGGTGCAGGTACCCAGCCCGGCTGTTTCCGCTGCCTTCAGTTGCGCATCGGCGGTCCGGATACGGTTGGTATCGGGGTTACCGTTATTTTCCATTACTCTGAGTGCATGGTAATCAACAGCAACAATGTCTTTACTCATAATAATAGTCTTGGGCTCAATGTTCGGTGCTCCTCCCGGTCCGGACCGGTTGTTCGCGACAACCGCATCCATAATGGACATGACCTGTTTGCCCTTGATGAGCGAATCGAGACTGACTTCGTGAAGCCACCGTTTGTTGGCACTATGGTAGTTATTCGCGTTGTTGAGGTAGGTCATGGTATTTTTAAGCGACAGAGTCACCCCGTAATCGGTACCGTGACAGCTGCATACCGGACTGTTGATCAGAAAATCAGCACTCTCAATCTGAGAACGGACACTTCCACCGCGACAGCGTATGGTAACGTTATTAGTCGGATATGAACCGTCGAGCATCTTGCCGCAACCAGCCTTGAATGCTTCAGTTACCACGGTATCAACTTTGGCGAAATCCCGCTGCGCCCCGCTGATATCGTTGCGTTTCATGAGAATCTTTTTTGATTCGGTGATTCCACCGGAGAACAGTGCTTCATACGCTTCACCGACATCGGTTTTACCCGTCAGGGCCTTTACACCCTGATTGATCATTTCCTGAATTTTTTCCTGATTCGGCGTCCCACCGCTGCTGCACTGATCATCCTTGATAATCACCACGCGCGACTTCTGGGCTGCTGCTGACGTTTTCGCGAACGTTCCTGCCGCAGGAACCACTACAGCCGCAGCACCGGCAATCGAAGAGTTTTTGAGAAAATTACGACGGGAAATGGTTGATGCCATGGTATTCACTTCCTTTAGAAAATCTTATATAAGGATCTCTTCATTATATTTATGTTGTTAAGGAAACTGATTATATTCACTTTAGGGTAACCGGATCAAAGGAGTTCCCGATTTCTTCCCCTCTTGTACTCCCCGCAGCAGCCTTTAAAAAAGTCCCGTCGGATGTCGGGTGTCATCTCGTCTCTGTAAGTAATATAATCATTTCGGAACGGATATGCCTTCTTCCCGTTGCAGACGATCAACCGGTTCTGACTGCAGACAACGGTTCCACCTTCGGTGATGAAACTATTTTCCGACTGCTCGGAGAAGTCTCCCTGCAACTGCCTGAGCATACCAGCCGGTTCGTTCTTGAAGGCACCCTGCGGGCAGTACGACAATCCGACGGATCTTTTGAAATTCGTGAAAGCACAGCAGAATCCGTTTGTTCCACCCTGATTCCTGTAGAGAATATATCCATCACCGATTGCCGAGTTCTGCTGCGTGGATGCCGGTACCAGGCGCAACTTCACCTCAAGGGTACCGTTCATTTTCAAAACGATACCGTTTCAGCTGACGGCATACTCGATGCCCCGCTTCAGTTTCTTCCCGGCAGCGGCAAAGGCAGTTCGATCACTACCCTTCTCACTCAGGCACGGATCAGGATACCTCCCGCCTTCGATCTGGAAGAGGGAACAATCCGTTTCTCACTCTGTTCCTCAACTGCTACTCATAAATCGTGCCCGCAGCAGTTCGACGAAGATGACGAACTGCTCTTTCAGATTACCGACCCGGTCGCGCTCGGTACCATGAAAATCGAAGGGGCACCGGGTATGCCGTTGACCCTCTGGGCGGAGCTGCAACCTTCGGTGACCGCTTCGTCACGATTGCTTCTGCACTGTTATCCCGCCCGGTTGAGAACCCCCTGCACCGGTCCTCTCACCGACCTTTTTGTCCACGGGCAGGGCTACGACGAACCGTTTACCCTTGACCCTTCGGGGCCATGGAGCGCCAATATCTCCTCCAATGTATTTCTGCATCTGGTAGCACCGGATGATGCCGGCGGCAAATCGCTTCTGAAAAGTGCGGTTTTTGTGGTTGGAGAACTCAACGGTAATGGGCTTGAAATGCCGCAGGTAAGCCTCTCTGCCGAGAGCCCCATGCAGGCGATCCTGTTTCCCGATTCCCCGTACGCCCGCCCCCTTCCCGATCAGCAGCTTGACTGCAGATTCTCTCCTGTGGACGAACCGGAACTTTTACTCGAATGCGAAGCTCCGCTTATTCTTGCTGATGGTGCCCACATCCTTCAGTTGGAGCCAACGAGTGACGGCAGGATACATTGCAGGTTGTGCCGACAAGGTTTATCTTTTGAAAATGTTCAGGTTCAAAAGAGCGGTGACTCCGGTCCGGTTGCAGTCGGTCGATGCATCGTAAATGGTGATGCACACATACTTTTGATGGAAGTGCCTTACTGAACCGACAATTAGGCCGTTGATAAAAAACAGCCTCCACACCGGGTGTGAAGGCTGTAGAGAATCAGAATCAATTTTCCTCTACCGGAAAAGGGGTGTAGGGAAAACAGAAAATCGATCTTTCAATGCAGAAGTTCGTGATCAAATTCGTAATGACAACCAACACCTGCACGACACAATACACCATCAGGTCGAAACAGTCAGTTTATCACTTACCTGCACACTCCCCGCAGTAACCCGGATCATATAGACACCGGAGGGGACCCTCCGACCTTTCGTGGTTTTTTCGTTCCACGCCACCTGGTTCACCGTACCGGCCACCTGCCGCTTCAGTGAATGCACCAGTGTGCCTTTCATGTCAAATATGTCAATTACCGCATTCTTGCCCTTGCTCGCTGCCGGCAGACTGAACTCAATAAACGCGGTTCCCTGCCCGGCAAGATGCGCTACTCTGATCCCCGATTGCGAAAACTTCTTTGCTCCGTGTGGGTGCAACGATCCTGCGGCAGTAGTAATCACTTTTTCATTTACGATACGCAGGATCTCCATTTCATCCTCGTCAATAACCCCTGCATTGATGACCGTATCAGAAAGAGATCCGGCTACACCTCCAGAGGCCTTGAGATATTTCGGCATATCAGTGGGGCCGTACGGTTTACCGTTGTTGAGACGCATCATTTTTATTGTCTGCATCTCTGCGGTAACGGGATCGGTACTCATGATGATCGTTGCCGCCGGAAGAGATCCGCTCGCCGAAGGATCAATCGTTTTCACGTAGGTGGTATAGGAAACAGCATCGGAACCGGGACTTCCCGAAGCTTCCTTGGCGCCGAATATACCGATACATACCGAGAGAACATTTTTCTTATACACGACCCCGGTACAGTTGATATCCCTGAGATAGCCCGGGGCGGTACCGGAATTATGATCCACATCGTACGTTCCGTAATGATTTTTAAAACCGAGGGTGAACCCTTCAACGTAACCGGAATGTCCTCCCGGACGAAAAACATTGATAAGAAAATCTGATTGCAGGGCTTTCGCATACTGCTTGTTCCGGGCGCCATCGGATTGACCGGAAGTATTCGAATCACGAACAAGCTTCACCCCGGGGAAATTGGTGGAGGTATAACCGTATCTTGATAAGTTATCTGAACAGCGCATATCATAAATGGTAATATTTCCCGCCGGCAGTTTTGAACCACCGAAGTCCATTGCCGTGATTCCGTCAACAATCGCCTTGACGGTTGTCCAGTGCGGAGCCATAGTCTGATTTGCGCAGCCGAGGGGTACCTTGATGGCAATGGTTGAGCTTGCTGAGAGGGTTGAGGGAAAGACCGCTTTCCACGCCTCGGCGAGATCTGTTTTCCCGGTCAGCAGCAGAACTGAGTCATCGATCATTTTTTTTGCGGCGGCCGGATCAACCGTGGGGTTTCCTCCGGCAGAGGTGGTTACGACATTTTTATTGTAATTGATGACCACCCGCCCAGGCCATTTGTTTCCCGGTCCCGGTTTCAGTGTACTGCCCTGTCCCATAACCTGCGAAACCGGACCGGCTGCAAGCGATGCAGCCGCCGAAGCGGCGGAAGTTTTCAGAAATGATCTTCGTGTAATACCCATCAGATACCCCCTGCGAATAATAACTCCAGTATCATTACCGGTGTACGAAAATGCCGTTTCCGTGATACTGATCAGATTCCATCATCTAATTATATAATTACCGATACGATTTCACAAATTTAACTACCGTGACCCCCGGGTTCTTCAACGGTAACCTTTTTCGATGTACCATCCCGCAGATACTGCACGATAGCATTTACCACCGACCGTTCCGAGCTTTACATTTTATCAATTTTATCGTTGAACACCTCGATGAAACTGGTAGCGTTTCTTGATGCTTCGGTCTTATTCGAGCTGTAGCCACTGAACAACAACTCAACGTAATACTGTCCGAAATGAGCGTACCCATAACATCCGGTAAGCGATGCTTCGGGATCAATGAATGCGTCATCCTGACTGTAGTTACCGGCATCTTCTTTTGATGATGCCCGATCATCACGCATATAGAGATAGATGTTTTTGGCATTCTCTGCAGTGGCAAAATCCATTATCCGGCTTTCCATGGTATATTCAGTTCCCGACTTTACCATAAACTGAACAAATCCCTCGATCGCTCCGCGGTTGTAGTACTCATCGGCACCACCATTCATAATAAGTGTAAGTCCTTCGAGCGAGGTGAACGGTTTGAATCCATCGGGACCCTGAGCCCACTGTTCAACCTCATCCTTTATCTGCAGCGATTTCACTGAAACCGCTGATCCTTCGCTGTCGGTGCCGAATTTACAGGCGAAGTATGCCATACCTGCAACCATTGTGAGAATCGCCACTGTCCGAACTGTCTTCATTGCAGACTCCTCCACATAAAAGTTCCTTTATAATTGTATTGATAACTGATATCACTAATGTAATGAAAAATCCTTCCGAATTCCCGAACTTATATGCTGTACTCGTTCAACAAAGCTAAAAATAGATTGAAAGTATCAGGCGGGCCAGAAAATCGGCGAACTTTCCCTCCTTGAACTGCAGCTTTTCTATGTTCGACAACTCAAGATTCGGTCGAAGATTCAGTCGCAGGGTAAAATTGTAACTGATGTCGGGTTCGGAATGCAACTCACCGTTCACCCGGTTCCACCCTGCCTGAAACTCATGAATATTACTAAGCATCCGGATAATACCGATATCCTTGAAATTCAGATTCAAAGTGAATTTCGGACCGGAGCTGATGGTATTGCCGGTTGAATCAGTCTTCGCATTGAAGAGTACCGCCGGTGATGTCCGAAGCCATCCCGACCATATTTTTTCGTAGTACGCAAGCAGATTATGACTCGAGTTTTCACCCTCCAGCGAAACATTATAATTTGACGTTACGATATTCCGGGCATCGAATAACAGTTGCAACCGGTTGATCGACTGGTATTTTACCGTTTCTTTCCGGCTGCTTTCAACCCACCGGTTCGTATTAGTCAGGAGGATACCATCGGTGGGAAATATATTCACCCCGACTTCCTTGACGATTTCGGCATTACGTTCTCCGTTGGCCCCGGTAAGCATATCCCACACTGGAACCCCGACCGAAGCAAACGAACTCTGCACATGCTGAGAAATCTGTGCCCGCGGAGAAAACCAACCGAGCGGTGCGAACCACTGCCCCGGTTTCAGAACCACATTAACCATCCGCACCAGGGTATCAGTGCTCATCTTCCGGTCACCGAAATTCTTGTAATTTACGGAGTACAAACCCGAGAGATCGATACCTTTGGGAAAATCCACCATCTGAAAACTGAGACGAGGTGCAATATCCGATGTAGGTGCTCCCTCGATTTCGACACTTCCCCGGTAGAGCATCTCACCGAGCATGATGATCCGCTGAATCGGCATAAGCGTAAACTGCAGCGTAGAAACCCTGCCGTGATTCCATTCGCTCTCGTCACGGGAGAGCGAGCGGTATTCTGAGTGACCGAGTTCATAGGATATTTTTTTAAACCGAGTCAGCTTCTGGAGAAACGGCGATGAGGTTTCGTACAACCGGAAATGCAGTTTATCCTTCTTCGTAAACAGGCTGTCAAATACATTCGCTTCCTCCCCCCCGCCGATTTTCTCGAATAACGTTCTTGATGCGGTAAGATCAAGGAAGGGAAACCCGGTGAAGTGAACTCCCGATTTGAATTCATACCGGTTTTCGCTTCCGAGGTCGGAGAACCGCTGGTGCTGGTAATAACTCTGTGGTAGTTCCTGCCGTATGTCGTGGTAGAGCGTGACATCGTACTCCTTACGCAGCGCACCGATGCCTTGTGTCAATGTATCGGTCGAAACGAAATTCGAGTCGATATACCGACCGTTAAAGAGCAGACCGGTACTCGAACCCAAACGGCTCTGCATTGTGACCCCGCCCGCTTTGGCATTATTCGTTGCATCGTAGGAGAATTCGGGTGTGGCTTTCACCATCAGCTTCGCCCGCTCACTCCTCAATTCAAGCGGTATTGCCGCTGAAATAATCGAGTGCAGGGAATCCCGGTCAATACCGGTATACCCGACCCGGGCGGATATCCATTCCGTGGGTGACAGGGTGAAATTACCGTAATACAACTTGCCGAAATGACTTGACGGGATAAACTCGACATCGGTAATTTTTTTCTCATCATCAGGAAGCGGCTGCACCTGATATTCCGCCGTCAGCGACGACACCGGATCAATCGGTGCGGAAGTATTGAATTCGAGTTTACCGGTGGAGGTATAGAGCGTATAGTAGGTGGTATCGATTACCGCACCGTCAACAAGTACCTTGATGGTACCCGGGATAATGGCGGTACCCGAACGTACGGTGCTGTCGCCCTCATTTTCTAGGAGATAATAGGTTCCGTCGGCCCGGTAGGGCAGTTTTCTGGTGATTGTTCTGCTCGTAACATACCCTCCGCCGCCGGTTACCCGTGCGACTTTGCGGTCACGTTTCTCCAGCTTCTTTCTGCTGTCAAGAACCACCGTCCCCCCCTCCATTGAAACCTGCGGGAGAACTGCAGAGGCCATCTGTTTATTATTAGTGGTTCCCAGCCGCAGCGTGTTGAGGTAATCGTCACGATTTCCGCGGTAATACAGCCCTTTTTTCGGGGTGGTGCTGAAACTGGTATTGTCAAAAAACAGATCGGCAACCCGATCATTTTTATCGGCGGTATGCATGTTCACCTGTCCGTAAACGCTCGGCCGGGAAAAATTAAGAACCAGCTCACTGTCGACCACCGGCACTCTTGTCCTCAGGCCGTCAACAATTTCGGTCCGGTAACCGGTGGTATCATACTCATACCCTGCCGCCTGCAGTGCCTCGCCGATCTCAAGGTTTCCGCTCAGTGTCGTCTGGTACCCTCCACCGTACCGCAGGGCACACTCCTCCTCGTTCCAGGAAAACACCTTGACTTTCTGTTGCATACCGGTCCGCGGAATATACTGCCATGCCTTTGTCACTTTTTCGTAAATAATTATTTTTTTGCCGGTGATCAACACGAGAAACGGCTGCAACGGCAGAATTTTCTGTACATCAGAAAGAACAAAATCATTTTCGTATTCAGTTATATTCACCGTTTCCTGCGATACTGAAAAAGCCGCCACCCGGTCTTTCATCACCATCATGACAGAATCACCCGCAACAGTAATCGCCTGTATTCCCCCGACATTCGGAATATTGAGCGGGCGTATCATTCCTGTTTCGCAATTAATCTGTCTTACTTTGCTCCCGTCGGAGGTGTATATCTCGTTTCCGTTATCAAAAAGATCAACAGGAGTTTCACCGAGATCAGTTTTCACCCAGGAGAACGAACCCGGCTGATAGAGCAGCATACGGTTTCCGTCAATCACCTTGAAAGTCTCGGTACCGGGATAAAATATCGCCTTGCCGCTCAGCGGTGTATCAAGCGGATACCGGTTCCACTTCTCAGTTGAAGTAGTAAAACGGAACAGTATCGAGCGTCCCAGACAGAAAACCTCGTCTCCATTAGACCATAACCCAATTGGCGACTCTACGGTTTCCGGCAGCGGAAACTCGAACCACTCCCGTCCGAGCTTGTCAAACTGCCAGAGCGACCTTCCTGAAACGAACCACAGATAATCCATATCCTGACCGATTTTTCCCGCAGAGGTCGAATCGTCTACCGGAAATGGAATGCGCTCCACACTCTGTGAAGCCATATCGATCTGATACAAACCGGCATTGGAGGACACCCAGAGGTAATCATCATACACGATACAATCAGTGAGCGTATCGATCCGGCGGGTAGCATCGATCGAAACGGGCTTGACCGTCCGTGTCAGGGTTGAAAAAAGCATCAACCCTTTGGGGTAATAAATCCAGGTATTCTCATTTTTATTAAATACACGCCATGATAATGACGATTCGGCCCCGCCGATGGAGGAAAGTATACCAATAAGCAGCACAGCGGTAGTTACGAAACGTTTTCTCCGCTTCACAGAGACTCCAGTTGAAGGTGTTGTCACCGGTGGTGACTAGACGGCAATCTCGGTAATCATGCCCGGATCAACATTGCCGAGTTTCATGTCTCCGGCGTTTTTGAGGTGCTTCACCTTGGTCCCGTCGAAGGTTTTCCCGTACCATGAGGCCAGGGTAACGGCAAAGCTGTCAACCGCAACCGGATCAACACCTCCCACAAAGGTATTGAGCTCGACCACCTTGCCCGGACCGGCGGGACCGTTATCGAGCAGTGCACGGGTGGCATCAACAAAACTCAGGTGCGGTTTCATATAGTAAAGGAGTTCCGGAATGGCGGTATGCATATCGGTTTCCCGGTGAAAGGTGCCGCGCTCCTTGATGAGCCCCATTAACCCTTTGAGGTTGAGCGAGACACCACCGGCGCTGTGCGACTTTGCGGTGGGGAGCGAGATGAGACAGTCGCATTCGTATACCTGCTTCACCACATCGGTGGTCGGCAGCGACTTGGCCCGCGGATCACTTTTGGCCACGAACATGCTGTCCTGTTTCGGAATAAAAATAACCACACCCTTGAGCGATTTGACTGCTTCGGCAATACCGGTTTTCTCTTTGCACAGTGCCGGTTCACGCAGCGTGTTATCGCAGATGATCACCCGCTTCGCCCCGGCATCAAGACAGAGTTTGGCCATGGTATACACCGCCTGAGGCGAAGTACCGGTACCCCAGTCGGGAGGATTGGCAAAACTCATGTTCGGTTTGATCAGCACCCTGGCTCCCGGTTTGACGAACTGTTCAATACCACCGAGTTTTTTCAGGATCTTCGGCAGTACCTCTTCAGCAGTTCCTTTTCCCACGACCACTTCACTTTTGGACCCCTCAGCAAATCCACGCGATGTCGCCAGAAGTGCAGCACCTGCAGCAGCTGTCCCGATGAACTCTCTCCGTGTCGTCATGTATGCCTCCCGTTGGTTTTTCCATTTGAATCGGTAAGGTGCAATGGTTGCTTTCGGGCGTTTTCCGAAACACCCGGCGAATGACATCATTCTTTCGCCCATGTCTTCAAAGGACGCACAGCCATGCGTCCCTACTATTCACTATTCACTACAATAATATACCGTTCCTTACTCCAAAAATCCCGGTGGAATATCACTTCCTGACGATTCGCCCGGTTCATCGACAAATCCATCGGAAATAAACCCTTCCGGGACGGCTGATTCTCCTTCCGAAGGCGCACCATACGATGATGCGGATTTCCCGAGATGTTTACTGTCCGAGGCACGCCTTTTTTCAAGCGTCACTTTTTTCTGCGCATCGGTAGCATACGGCCCGATTGCCTTGCGGTTTTCACCGAATTTATAAACCACAATTGCAGCAGTATCAAAAATAGGACAGTGCTGCTCGCACATTCCGCATCCGAGGCAAAGCTCCTCATCTACCACCGGAACCTTGAACCGTCCTTTGGTGGTTTCAACCACATAGGCAGTAATCGCATTGTACGGGCAGACTTCGTCACAGACCAGACACTCCTTGTTCTGTTCCCAGGCGAGACAGCGATGCCGGTCAATAACTGCGGTTCCGAGTTTTGCGAACCGTTTTTCCTCGTAGGGAAGTTTGCGGAGTGCTCCCGTTGGGCAGACATGACCGCAGAGGTGGCACTTCTCCTCACACCCGGCAATGCGCGGCACCAGTTTTGGTGTGTAAAGCCGGTTGATCCCGTCGGAGAAAAGGCACGGTTGCAGCGTATTCGTCGGACACGCTTTCATGCACTCTCCACACCCGATACACTTCGCGAGAAACGGTGTTTCGGGAAGCGCACCGGGTGGACGGATAAGGCGCCCGGTATCGTCGCGCCTGCTGACCGCGTTCGCCCGGAACAGCGGTGTAAGTAGCAATCCGCCGGCTGCCCCGGCCACTATATGGCGACGCTTGAGATCAGGTCCGACTACCGGGGCTGCAGCGGGTTTCGCGAGCGAGAAGCTGCTGCAGCCGTCTTTAAGCTGCACGCACACCCCGCATTCGATACACTCTGCGATACCGGTTTTCCTGACATCCTTCCCGTCAATCGCATGTACCGGACATATTTTCACACAGCGCTGACAGCTGTTGCATCCGGTTTCGGAAACGGTACGCCGGAAAAGAGAAAAGCGACTGAGCAGTCCGAAAAACGCACCACTCGGACAGATATACTGACACCAGAACCGTTTGTCCCAGAAACCACCCCCAAACACCAGAACTCCCATCATCAAGGTCGCCGCTACCCCGTAGAAGAGCCGGATGTTCGTGGGAAATCTGCTGTAGAGCAGTGCACTGGCCGTTGAAGAAAACGTTCCCACCAGCCGGTTGATGTCGGTCCCGACAATCCGCAGTATCGGATCGACAACAAGAGTAATAAACCGGGTAGCGAAGGAAAGTGGCCCCATATACAGCGGAAACAGTGCTCCGAACACCGAAAGCACCAGAAACGCGATCATAATCACGTATTTTATCCGCTGAAAAAATCGGGGCACCTTCCGGTCCCGGCTTCGCATTTTTTTGAACAGCGTAAAATCAACCGCATCGATCATTGTGCCAAGCGGACAGAGGAAACCGCAGAAGAACCGGCCGAATAGTATCGTTGCCACGCCAACAATCCCTGCGGTCACGGCCAGAGAAACCATGATGGAATGTGATGCGATCAAGGTAAGGAGTGCGGTAAACGGATTTGCCCGAAGCATCCATTCACTCTCGATCGTGTAACCATTGGTCTGGTTATTAGCGAAATAGAGAAACCCGACAAACAGTGCCAGGACAACGATCTGTGTAATAATTCGGATTTTTTGCATAGTTTAACCGCTCAAGTTTGAAGGTAAACTGGGGGGTATCTCCCCTGCTTATGTTTTTACCGGCGATGCTTCGGCGGTTGCTGATAATGATGCTTCCTACTATAATAATAAATGGAAGTGAAACAGGGGAAGAGATGAGTTCAGTTTTTTTGTGAAGATTGTCAGGACATAGTATTATACCCCTGAATTATTTCTTTCAGTACCAGATACAACTCACTTCAATGCCCACCCGAAAGCCCCTCCCACACCCCGTTCGATTTCTTCCTACCCTGCTCCGAACCCAGAGTAACCGGCACGGAAATCTGTTTCTTAGTCGTGATCGCTGCAAGCAACTGCCGTTCGGAAAATCGCACCGGTGCAACGGCAAGCTCTCCGACATTGTAACATTTGATGAACGAATCATAAAAAGCAGGATCATGTTGCGGCAGGATAAACGGCTTATGTGCTTTTCCGGCGGCATCGATATACGTGAAATAGAGACGAGTGAAAATACCACCACCCCGCTTTGAGGAGAAAAGAAGCCAGCGACTGTTCTGTGACCAGGAATGCCAGCTTTCATTGTACGCACTATTCACGGGAAGTTTTCTATACTCCCGCGTTTTCATATCCATGCAGTAAAGATCACTGCTTACCTGTGTGTGCGGATAGGCTCCATACTGCTGCATGCAGAAAACAATTAATCGGTTGTCGGGTGACACTTTCGGCTGGGCGATACTGAGCCCCGTTTCGCGTGCGGAAAGAATGGTGTCAACGGTTCCCCAGGTATCCTCATCCGCATTATAGGAAATTCTCAGCAAACTGTAGCGGAGCGTTTCAAACTGCGCGGGAGGATCGGAAGTGAAATAGTCGTCAGAAACAACCGCACTGCAGAAATAGAGGTATCGACCATCCGCCGACCAGCAGGGCCACGTCTCAAGATACGCTTTTTGCTGTAACTGCTGCACCGGTAGAATTTTCCGTTTACTCACATCATAGATCACAATATCAGAGTTTCGGTCGCAGACGTCAATGAACTGTGCTCTCACGGCGTGAAAATACTGTTCCACCTTGTATACCGAAAAGGCGATACGGTTTCCTCCCGGGTGCCACGAAGCATATCCCAGCCGGGAGTTTAGCGTCACAACGGAATCACCATCGGCAATAAGCGTTTCGCTGCCGTACCCGGAGCTTCGCACCTGCAGGATAAACTGTTTCGAATCATTATTATTGGGCGTATGACAGTTGACACAGCCCCAGGGGAAATTCCGGGAATTGACCAGCACCCTTTCGTCAAAAGAACTCAGGTCCCTTTCACATTCCCGCAGTTCGCTTGAATAATTGTACTGAAAGTTCAGGAGACGGTAGGTGCAGTAACGGTCGATCGGCTCTACGGCAATGGTATCTTCAATAGTGCGGTACCGCTGCCATGTTCCCTTCCTGTTACGACTATATATCGTAATAAGAAGCGGTTTACCTGTATTTGCTTTGAGGAGCTGTCGCCACCCTGCGGGTGGAATGCGGAATCCGCCTTTTTCTCCTCGGATAATCAGCGATGATCCTTTGATAGATTTTATCTCAGCCACACACTGCACTGATGAATCAATCACCTTGAAGTTTATCGGTGCGATATTCGGCGGGATGGTACTACCGATGTAGTCCGGTTCGATCACCGGAAGACGGTTGATAGCCGTACTGTTTTTTCGTATCGTGGCGATATCCGACTGACACCCGCAACACAGTACAATAGTAAAAAGGATTAGCGAAGTAATTCCCCTACTCATGCCGCACTCCGGGAGTATTTCTGAAAATCGAGAAATAGAAATATGATTTTCCGTATTCCATTGCAAGCTTCGCCGGTGCCGCCGGGTCACCGCTCAGGCGCATACAGGCCATCGCAAACCGGTTGAACCTTTCGACGGTCTCTTTCCTAATCGTTGTTGAAGAATTTCCGGAAGGGGCATCTGCCATACGTGCCGCATCGTTGATACAGAGAGCCTCTTCCCAGTAACGCGGCAGTACCCGGTATCCGAATTTCCCTGCAAGGGGCACCATTTCCGCAATACCATCAGTATTTCCGGTTAACAGGAAATAAGTCATCAGATAATCATACGCCAGTCTGTTTGATGGATTGCTGCGCAGAAGATTCCGCAGGGTGGTTTCATAACTGACGTTAAACAGGTAGTAATCAATAGTATCCCGTTTCGCCCGCATCGCAGCGATCAACGGATCCTTGTATAGTTTTTGGTCATTATCGAGTATACGTATAAGGTACCGCGCTTCGGTACGCCGAAACGGCATTCGTTCGAGTTTGTGGAGATACACTGCAGCAGCATCCTTATTACCTTTTGCCAGTTGTACCAGTGCACGCCGGTACATGATAGCAGGATACGGACCCATGTTTTCCATTAGTTCACCGGCAATTTTTTCGGCAGTGTTGACCATGCCGAGATCCATGGCAAGATCCAGAACAGCGAACCAGTTGACAAATCCATTTGTATGTGTACGTTCAAGCATAAGGAGCGGATCATCCGAAAACACCGCCTGCGGATAGAGAAAAATATGATTACCGGCACGCCCGCTGCTGCAGAGCGCACGGTCAACCGCGTGGACCATGAATTCCTGCAACGGCCCGGCCTTCTGCGGAAAACCAGTAAACAGCCCATCCGCAGGTTCCCGGAGTATACGATCCCACTTTTTATGCTGCAGATGATACACGGTGCGGGCGATCGTCCGGGTATCCCGGTTCACCTGTTCCCTGCTGAGCCAGAGTGTCGTGAGTATCGTGCAGCACATCAGAACCGCCACCTCGATGATTGGCCCGACAGGTGCTCTGTTTTCTGTTTTGACGAACCGCAGCCCTGACCAGCCGACAAAAATCAATGTCGCAAGCGGAAAGTATCCAACCATAATAAGCGGCAGTATGAACGGTACCACAAAGTCACTCCAGTACACTGCTGTACCCGGAGGAAGCAGCCAATGTTCAACTATAATAAAAAGAACGCCATTGACAACGGAAGTAACGACGGGTATTAAGTCGCGGACATTTCGCCTCAGGCGATCAATAATGGTAAAAACGAGGAACAGCAAAGCCCCCCACTGCGTGACATACCATAAAAGCCAGAACAGCAATGATAGAAAGAGAATTCGTGATATTCCCCCGGCAGGCATCCGGTTTCTGAACAGCATTGCTCCCGCGAGTGCCCCTGCAACCGACAGTATAAATATGTTGTAACTTAAATCGTACCACGCGGCAAACGACAGGATGAACAATCCGGGAAGCAGCGCTGGTACAATCGGACGGCGGAACCCCACTTCCTGTAAATACCACTTGAACAGACGATAAAGCACCAGTATCAGTGCCGAAAGAACAATCGCCCCGAGCACCGGTCGATGACAAGCGTAAATAATCAGTGTGCATAAAAAGCGTATTCCTCCCCCCGGCCGGCCTGCAATTCCTTTAAAATACTCCGGAGTTAACTCCAGAATGAGCATTCTGCGATACTGTAAAGAATTTACAGAAGCACTTTGCGGTGTACCGACGGAACCGTCATGGATAGTTGCAACATAGCCATGAATATCCATACCATTAGCGGAGTAGTCAATAACAGGATCAACATAGAACAGTAAGAAGAGAAAACAGAATACGAAAAACAAAGCCGTTGGAATAGAGCGATGCAACCTCTTAACAGTAGAAAGCATTTTAAAGCGTGATGATAACGTACCGGATAGTATTGAACTAGAAGTCAGCCCTACTTTGCGTTCCAACACGTCTCACTTTTTTGGAGGTATACGAAACTCTGATTTCAATGTTGAAAATACTTCGAATTCGGTTGTCTATTCAAGGTAAGGCCTAAAAAGCACTTAGAGTAGTATCGTGTCCATAGGGCAGTATTTACGAGGGACAATTGAAATGTCAGGCGATTGTCACCTGCGGTGCTTTACCACGCAGATCAAAATTCTCGAATCCTATCCGGTGAGTGGTATCAGGAATGGTTCCCGCGCAACTGGCGGGAAGTTCGTTGCGATATTTTTCAATAAAACGTAATGCGTACTGTTTCCAGAGGTCATTAAAAGCGCCTCCAGAAAGATGTTTAACCAGAATATCCCAGGTAACAATACAGCGATGAGTCTTCCGCACCTGCATGCAGATATCAAGATCATAAAAATGAAATCCGTTGAATGTAGCGGTATCAAATGAAATCGATTCAAACAACTCATTCCTGACGGCAAAAAAAAGACCATCAACCGCAACGACTTCGACATCCTCTTTATCCCACGAAAAAACCGTGAGATTATAAACACTGCCTCCGTCCAGTTCGTGAATCACATGCCCATGGATATAGGGTCTTCCAGCTGCAACCCATGCCGGATTGTCGGCAAAAAGATATTCCGTCCCAGCCACTCCGACAAGTCCTACCGAGGGATCTGAAAATTTTGCAACCAGCTTTTTACCCCAGTCTCCTTCCGCGAAAAATACATCCTCATGAACAAACACAATAATTTTTCCCGCTGCCCGTCGCGCCCCTTCATTATAGGCTCCGGCGAGTGAATACCTTTTTTCTCTGTTGTCTATTCTAATATACTCTGCCGGTTCCACTCCGATAGTTTTTCTCACGTTGCATTCATGAAGCGTATCTGCGGGATCTTTGCGGGAACAAACAACAATCGAAATGGTTGGCTTCATGGAATTATTATAGCGTACCCAACCGGGCATGTCCAGTATTTTCATCAGATTACATGAGCACCACCAATGACATACGGAATTTTTTACCCCGTTTATCCATATCGAGAACAACTTGCCGTATCGGATTTAATGAACTGGAGCAGTCGGTAAGTGAATCAGCGATGTGGACGGGGAGTGAGACGTACGCCGGTACTTGCAGGAGCATGGATAACATCATAAAAGGCAACCGTTTCCCCGGAGCCATCGCGCCCACCGGACCATTGCATCAGCAACCTACTGAATTGCTGTTCATCAAGCGGCGGCATAAAGGTTCCGCGACAGACACCTGCGCTTCCATCACAGATAATATGAACTTTGGCTGAAACACCACATGACTCCCACAGCAGTGAGTCACCCCAATCAAGTAACCGCAGACCGCTTGCCGGGCTGAATCGGATTCCTCCCCGGGAAACATCAATCACTACCACATCAATGGATTGACCATTGAACATCATTCCGATGGAGCGTTCCATCCCGATTCTTTGGAATACCCGTTCTTCAACAGTCCGGTCGACCGCTTGGTGTACACGTAATGATACAATCGAATTGACAAATTCATGGAGATCGGCGTGTATTACCTCACCACAGTTTTTTTCAATTAGCGCATTATCTAGACGACACTCCAATCGACATGAAATATCTGCTGTACCGTCAGACCTTCCGGAGATATCCCACATCATTGTAAACCTGGTGAAATCACCGCTTACCGCCTCACTACGCACCATCGACCGTTTACGATCAATGGTATCAACCTGAATCCATGAAAACGGTGCATTACCGAATAATGCAAACCACTCTGATCGTACTCGAAAAGGTGTCTGCTCGATTATACTGACAGAGGAAATCAGAGGACATTGTTGCAGCACATCGGTCACATCAATAAACAGGTCCAGTATGGTGCTTTTTCTGCAACATACGGACAATTTTTTTTGAACGGCTACCGTCATTGCCATAAAATTCAGTTTTTCATGCTATGCCATGGATGCTGATCACTGAAATTCGGCAACGAAACGTTACAGAGCACTATTCTTCGGTTCAGATCGGCAGGCAGTGATATTTTTAAAATGTATTCAGCAGATATCGTAACAATACCATTCAATCCCAATCACCCCAGAGTCCATGCAATGTCGCTGAAAAGAAGTGGCGCGATCGGAATTGTTTGATTGAAAATTTACCATTTCTCGGTACGGCAGGAAACGAACTTTGAAAAATGTTCGAAATAAAAATCAGGCATTCTGGGTAACAGTGCAAACTGGGGGATTTTGCAGGATTTTTCAAGCGTTTCAGGGTTCACAAAATGCGGGCATTCCGCGAAATTAAATCAAAACACCGAATAGTCTTTTACCGAAAAGGTGAAGGTAGTCCTGTTTTCACGTTTTTCACTATCTACCCGGATGGTTCCGTCGAGAGCTTCAACCGCCATTTTACTGAAGGTTAGGCCTAATCCGAAATTCTGGCCTCTCAAAGAACCTATTGAACGCTGAACACCAATAAATTTATTAAAAATTGTATTACGATGTTCTTCCGGGATGTATGATCCCTCATTGGAAACTGAGGTAATCAACAGTTGTTCTGCATCATCATAATTGCAGACAACCCGAATCGGACTTCCGGCCATGGTGAATCGTTGTGCATTCGAAACGATGTTAGTAAGCACCCGTGTGTACAGATCGCGATCGGAACGAATTGTTTCCGGCAGATAATCAGGAAGAACCATTTCTAAATTCTGATGGTTATTAACCGTTTCGACAATTGTTTTTTTCAGTGAAAAGCTTTCTCTTCGGGCAACCAGCGACCCTTTTTCAAACCGTGTTACCCCCAAAATATTACCGATAATCATCTGAATCTGACTGATTCCCCCTTCTGCAGTGTCGAATAGTTTTTGCTGTAAGGGAGATATCGTGTCTTTGATCTGGTCCTGCAACATCTCAAAAGCACCGTAAATGCATTGGAGGGGATTTTTCAGATCGTGAACAACCATATCAAAATAAAGATCCTGAATCTGTTCAAGTTTTTTCTTTTCCAGCGCGATCGGTACCGTTCGTAAAAAATGTTTTTCATCAAACGGTTTTGTCATATAATCGGTAGCCCCTTTTTTCATGCATTCCAGACCGACATCAAGCCGATCATACGAGGTAAACATGATAACCTGAACGTATTTATTTTTTTGTTTGATGATCGGTAGCACCTCAATTCCTGAAAGATCCGACCGTAAATTCACATCAAGAAGAACGATGTCAACATCCGGATGCATTTCCAGATATTCGAGGCCTTCCTGATAGGTTATTGCATACCCTGCTCGATACCCGTCCAATTCGAGTATTCCCTGTATTCCGGTACAAATCGACAGTTCATCATCAATAAGTAGAATATGCGGCGGTTTTGTTACAACGGGAGAACTTTGTTCGCAAACAGTCTCTGTAGGTGGCATTTTTTAAAGGATCCGTGCTGCTGTAGTTTATAGAAGAAATATCCTTCCAATCCTTATGAAAGAGAGAGAATATAATTATAGAATCAAGACGATCAATTTTCTACAGAGAATTGCATTTATTGTAATATTGCAACCGGAAAAATACAGTAGTGATTCTTCCCAGTACAGTGAATGGAGTATTCTTGTTGTGAATAAGTCGGATAAATTTATGGATACGGATTTTAAATAAAAAAAGCCTTCGTATTTCTACGAAGGCTTAATATTAAACTTGGCAGCAACCTACTCTCCCACGCAGTCACCCACGCAGTACCATCGGCGCGTCAGGGCTTAACTTCCGTGTTCGAGATGGGAACGGGTGTTTCACCTGAGCTATAACCGCCAAGAATTTATCTTGGTTTACGGACATTTATCCTGTTGATGAAGCACAATATTTCCGAATATAAGTAATAAAAAGTATCAAGCCGCACGGATTATTAGTATCACTCGACTGAATGTGTTACCACACTTATATCTGTGACCTATCAACCTTGTAGTCTTCAAGGATCCTTCAGGGGGGTTACCCCCACGCGATATCTAATCTTGAGGCTGGCTTCCCGCTTAGATGCTTTCAGCGGTTATCCGTTCCGTATGTAGCTACCCAGCAATGCCACTGGCGTGACAACTGGTACACCAGAGATACGTCCTTTCCGGTCCTCTCGTACTAGGAAAAGCTCCTCTCAAATATCGTACGCCCACAGTAGATAGGGACCGAACTGTCTCACGACGTTCTGAACCCAGCTCGCGTGCCGCTTTAATTGGCGAACAGCCAAACCCTTGGGACCTTCTTCAGCCCCAGGATGCGACGAGCCGACATCGAGGTGCCAAACCGCGCCGTCGCTGTGAACGCTCGGGCGCGATAAGCCTGTTATCCCCAGAGTACCTTTTATCCATTGAGCGACGGCAGTTCCACTTCCAACCGCCGGATCACTAAGCCCTGCTTTCGCATCTGCTCGACTTGTTTGTCTCGCAGTTAAGCTCCCTTATGCCTTTACACTCAACGCATGATTACCGACCATGCTGAGGGAACCTTTGGGTGCCTCCGTTACTGTTTGGGAGGCGACCGCCCCAGTCAAACTGGCCCCCTGGCACTGTCCCAATGCCCGATTCAGGGCACGAGGTTAGAATTTCAACTGAATAAGGGTGGTATGTCAAGGTTGACTCCATGAAGGCTAGCGCCTCCACTTCAAAGTCTCCCACCTATCCTGCACATACGCAGGCGAAACCCAATACCAAGTTGCAGTAAAGGTTCATGGGGTCTTTCCGTCTAGCTGCGGGTATCTGGTATCTTCACCAGAAGTCCAATTTCGCCGAGTCCGTGATAGAGACAGTGCCCAAGTCGTTACACGATTCGTGCAGGTCGGAACTTACCCGACAAGGAATTTCGCTACCTTAGGACCGTTATAGTTACGGCCGCCGTTTACCGGGGCTTCGATTAAGAGCTTCGGCTGGAAACCAGCCTAACCCCTCCTGTTAACCTTCCGGCACCGGGCACGTGTCACACCCTATATATCATCTTTCGATTTTGCAGAGTGCTATGTTTTTGCTAAACAGTCGCTTGGGCCTCTTCACTGCGGCCTGCTCTCGCAGGCACCCCTTCTCCCTAAGTTACGGGGCTAATTTGCCGAGTTCCTTTATCACGGTTCTCTCGCGCACCTGAGGCTACTCGCCTCATCTACCTGTGTCGGATTACGGTACGGGCTTTTTCAGCTGAAGCTTAGAGACTTTTCTTGGCAGCCGAGCGTACACCGGTTCGTTCGTCCGAAGACTCCCTTCCCCATCACGCCTCAGAGTTGACCCCCCGGATTTGCCTGAGAGATCCTCCTAAACGCTTAGACCAGAACCAACACCTGGCCGGCTTAACTTCCTGCGTCATCCCATCGCACTGAAAAAGGTACATGAATTTTTACATGTTTTCCATCGCCTACGCCTGTTTGGCCTCGACTTAGGACCCGACTTACCCTGGGAGGACGAGCCTTGCCCAGGAAACCTTAGATTTTCGGTGAGCAGGTTTTTCACCTGCTTTATCGCTACTTATCCCAACATCCTCATTTCTGATACCTCCAGCACTCCTTACGGAGAACCTTCACAGGCTTACAGAACGCTCCTCTACCATGCCGCAAGCGGCATCCATAGCTTCGGTAACATGTTTAGTCCCGTATATTTTCGGCGCGCATTCGCTGAACTAGTGAGCTATTACGCTTTCTTTAAAGGGTGGCTGCTTCTAAGCCAACCTCCTAGCTGTTAGAGCAAACGTACATCCTTAGTCACTTAACATGTATTTAGGGACCTTAGCTGATGGTCTGGGTTGTTTCCCTCTCGGGAATGAAGCTTATCCCCCACTCCCTGACTCCCATACATTGAGCAACGGCATTCGGAGTTTGATTGGGTTTGGTAGGCTGGTAGGCCCCCTAGTCCATTCAGTGCGCTACCTCCGTTGCTGTCCATATGAGGCTATACCTAAATATATTTCGAGGAGAACGAGCTATCGCCGAGTTTGATTAGCCTTTCACCCCTAGCCACAGCTCATCCACTACTTTTTCAACAGTAGTTGGTTCGGACCTCCATGTCGTTTTACCGACACTTCATCCTGGCCATGGCTAGATCACACGGCTTCGCGTCTACCACGTGCAACTAAGCGCCCTATTCAGACTCGCTTTCGCTCCGGCTCCTCACCTGAAGTGATTAACCTTGCTGCACATGAGTAACTCGTTGGGTCATTAAACAAAAGGTACGCCGTCGTCCCTCGAAAGAGACTTCGACTGGTTGTAGATACATGGTTTCAGGTACTATTTCACTCCCCTCTCGGGGTTCTTTTCACCTTTCCCTCACGGTACTAGTTCACTATCGGTCATTGGTGTGTATTTAGCCTTAGGAGATGGTTCTCCCGGATTCCCACGGAATTCCACGTGCTCCGCGGTACTTGGGAATACTACGAGGAAGGTATATTTTTTTCGTCTACAGGACTATCACCTACTATGGTCTCACTTTCCAGAGAGATTCGACTAAAAATATACTTTGTAACTTCCCGGCTGATCGGTACTACAGCCATGTAATATCCCACTACCCCTTTCTGCCAACGCGCACCGGCTTAAAGCAGAATAGGTTTGGGCTGTTACCCGTTCGCTCACCACTACTTAGGTAATCATTATTATTTTCTCTTCCTGGGGCTACTAAGATGGTTCAATTCACCCCGTTTTCTTCCTTAACCTATGTATTCAGTTAAGGATGTCTCTTGCGAGACAGGTTGTCCCATTAGGAAATCTCCGGATCAAAGCGTGTTTACCGCTCCCCGAAGCATATCGCAGTTAGCCACGTCCTTCATCGCCAACCAATGCCAAGGCATCCGCCATGTACCCTTATTATCTTGATACAATTACTTACATTCGACGAAACAATGTGCTTCATCAACAGGATTAAATGTCAAAGAACAATTTATATAAGATGAACTTATAATCTATTTATTTGTCAGCTAAAAATATGGAGCTGACAGGGATCGAACCTGCGACATCGTGCTTGCAAAGCACGCGCTCTCCCAACTGAGCTACAGCCCCAATTTATCTTGGAAGTGTTTTCGGAGCCTTAAATCTGATAATGGGCCTGGAAAGACTTGAACTTTCGACCCCTGCCTTATCAGAGCAGTGCTCTAACCAACTGAGCTACAGGCCCGAAGAGAGCATCAAAGAACATCAGATAACCGGTTCTTTAAAGATTTAATGTGTGTGACCGGGACTCAGGTCAATCGTTACTTTTCGCTCCGCAACCTGAGTTGCTTCACGAAATTCTCCATAGAAAGGAGGTGATCCAGCCGCACCTTCCGATACAGCTACCTTGTTACGACTTAGCCCCAATTAACAGCCTTACCTTCGGCGCACTCTTCCTTGCGGTTAGAGAAGCGACTTCGGGTACTGCCATCTTTCATGGCTTGACGGGCGGTGTGTACAAGGCCCGGGAACGTATTCACCGCGGCATGCTGATCCGCGATTACTAGCGATTCCAGCTTCATGAAGTCGAATTGCAGACTTCAATCCGGACTGAGATCGGTTTTAAGGGATTAGCTTGACGTCGCCGTCTTGCATCCCGCTGTACCGACCATTGTAGCACGTGTCTAGCCCTGGACGTAAGGGCCATGATGATTTGACGTCATCCCCACCTTCCTCCTAGTTAAACTAGGCGGTCCCCTTAGAGTTCCCAGCATAACCTGATGGCAACTAAGGGCGAGGGTTGCGCTCGTTGCGGGACTTAACCCAACATCTCACGACACGAGCTGACGACAACCATGCAGCACCTGTGTGGAATGTTCCTTGCGGAAGGGAATTCATCTCTGAACTCTTTCATTCCCATGTCAAACCCAGGTAAGGTTCTTCGCGTTGCATCGAATTAAAGCACATGCTCCACCGCTTGTGCGGGCCCCCGTCAATTCCTTTGAGTTTCACTCTTGCGAGCGTACTTCCCAGGCGGGACACTTAATGCGTTAGCTTCGTCACCGAAAAGATTGACTCCTCCGGCAACTAGTGTCCATCGTTTACGGCTAGGACTACCAGGGTATCTAATCCTGTTTGCTCCCCTAGCTTTCGAGCCTCAGCGTCAGTATTGGGCCAGGCGACCGCCTTCGCTACTGGTGTTCTTCCAGATATCTACGCATTCCACCGCTACACCTGGAATTCCATCACCCTCTCCCATACTCAAGAACTACAGTATTAAGAGCAGACCACGGGTTGAGCCCGTGTATTAAACTCCTAACTTATAATTCCGCCTACACTCCCTTTACGCCCAGTAATTCCGAACAACGCTTGCACCCTACGTATTACCGCGGCTGCTGGCACGTAGTTAGCCGGTGCTTACTCAAGTGGTACCGTCATACCATTGCTGGCTTTTCTTCCCACTTAACAGAAGTTTACAATCCGAAAACCTTCATCCTTCACGCGGCGTTGCTGCGTCAGGCTTTCGCCCATTGCGCAAAATTCCCTACTGCTGCCTCCCGTAGGAGTCTGGGCCGTATCTCAGTCCCAATGTGGCCGTTCACCCTCTCAGGCCGGCTACCCATCGCAGCCTTGGTAGGCCGTTACCCTACCAACAAGCATAATGGGCCGCAAACTCATCTCTAAGCGATTTGCACCTTTAATCACAAAAACATGCGTTTTCGTGACCACATCCGGTATTAGCCCCGCGTTGGCAAGGTTATCCCAAACTTAGAGGTAGATTATTTACGTGTTACTCACCCGTTCGCCACTTTCCACCCTGGCAAGCCAAGGCTTCACGTTCGACTTGCATGTATTAAGCACGCCGCCAGCGTTCGTTCTGAGCCAGGATCAAACTCTCCGTAAGAGAGTATCCTAAACTTACTTAAACTCAATGTAATCAGAGAACCCGATCACACACATTAAACTTTCAAAGAACGATTTATCTGTTTTTCTGACAGGCTCATAATATACTAACTTTATTAAGCGCTTGTCAAATTTATTTTCGTTTTTTTTAAAGATCTTAACTACTCACAACCCTGATTTTTATGGCATCCAATATACTACATCAAATTTTCTCAGTCAATAAAAATCTTAACTTTTTTTAGTGAGATTATACCACTGCACTACGAGGCATTAAATTGAAGTAAGGCATTGATAGCAAGTGAATTATGTAATGATAACCGCTTGTTGGATTACCATATTCACTCCTTCGGGTTGTTTCAATGAGCCACTTTTTTGAAAGCCTGACTAATATACCACAACTTCTTTTATTATGCAAGAAGATTAGTAACTTTTTTATTAAAATCTTGTTAATTTATATACTTACCTAACGACACACCTGTTGTGTATTTTCCAGATACCAGTTACCATATATAGTATAGTGTAACAATCTTGGTAGCCAATTTTATTTATTTAGTTCCTGTTCAGAATTGGCCATTTCCGGACACTGAGGCTCTCGAAGTGACCGAGTTTCCCGTTAAAATGTGTCATTTCGAGAGCCTCGATGACCGTTATAGAATAAACTATTCAATCCTGAACAGGAACTATTTAGCGTACCTTCACAAAACTACGCAGCATTACGTGTTACATTCTATATGTATTCAACATATATACAACGTTTTCATCTGCAGACAGACGAATTCCGGGCATCCCTGAACATTCACCTGTGAAGCCACTACCTTCAAATGAATTAACGCGCATCAACAACCGGTTGCCTCCTCCACCTCATAGTACGGCGTTATAAACGTATCATTCCCTCATTTCCGCAACCAGGTGTACAAGCTCGATAAACTCCGCCCTGTATTCAAAATCCGATCCGGAGGACTGCTCTACGGATTCTGCTGCAAGGGAAAGTATCTGCTCACATGAAGCCTGTGCACGATATTCTGAATTCTTCAGCAGTAATCCGTACTCCGTAACGGCCAGAGTAAACTGCAGGTCTGGATCCATGATATCGACGACACATTCCGCTCCAACCTCAGTCGATCCAGTGATAATCGACCCGTCATCTGGATCAGTATAGCGCACGTTAAGCCCCAGATAGGTGGTTTCACCAACCAACGAATTCACGTTTTCAACTTTTTCTCCGGTTTCCCGGGTCTGTACCGGTATCAGTTCGTAACAGGCAGTTACCGTCTGCCCGGCCCCCATTTCACCGGCATCTTTCTTATCGTCGGTAAAATCATCGGTTGTGAGTGCCCTGTTCTCGTACCCGAGTAGCCGGTACGAATTAACCATGGCAGCATTAAAATCCACTTGTACTTTCACATCCTTTGCCACCACCGTAAACATACCGGTCAGATCATGCACAAAAACCTTCCGGGCTTCAGACCAGTTGTCAATATACGCGTAGTTGCCGTTTCCATGATCAGCAAGTCCTTCCATTTTCGCATCCTTATAGTTACCCATGCCAAATCCGAGTACCGTCAGGTAAATACCCCCGTCACGCTTTTCCTCAATCAGTTTCACCAGCTCCTCATCACTTGAAACACCGACATTAAAATCACCGTCGGTCGCCAGAACCACCCGGTTATTCGCTTCTCCCGAGAACTGCTTTTCCGCAATCTGATATGCCAGTTGTATGCCGGCTGCTCCGGCTGTAGACCCTCCTGCGTACAGCTCGTCAATTGCTCCGATGATCCGTTCTTTCTCTACACCGGAGGTAGGCTGCAGTATGCATCGGGTTGAAGAGGCATACACAACGATCGCCACACGATCATCGGTACCCAGCTGTTCCACCAGCAGTTTGAATGCCTCTTTGAGAAGCGGCAGCTTGTTCTGGTCCGACATTGATCCTGATACGTCAATAAGGAATGTCAGATGTGATGGGGCCACTGTTTTTTTCTGCACATCTCCCGCCTTGAGCCCTATTCTGGCAACGAGATGCTTTTTGTTCCATGGACATTGTGTAATTGCGACAGACATTCCGATTGCTCGGTCTACGGGTTGCGGGTAATCATAGTCGAAATAGTTGATCATTTCTTCAATGCGTACGGCATCGGTAGGGGGAAGCTGCCCATTTTTCACAAACCTCCGGCAATTCGCATAGGAGGCGACATCAACATCAACCGAGAACGTCGAGACCGGTTTGTCTTCTACGACAAAAAACGGATTCTCCGGCAACGATGAATATTCCTCGGTGCCCGGCAGCCGGGGAGTATCATCGATTGAGTAATCCTCGTAATAAGCAACGCCTCCATTTAACGGATTGTCGGTAAGGGTGCAGTTGAAAACCGGAATCATTACACCAACAACAACTATCAAGGCGGTTCGGATAGATGGGTAGTACTTTCGTTCAGACATACTCAACTCCTTTCAACAGAAATCGCGGTCCGGATACAGCACACCCCTGGCGCAAAAACACGCTTTACCGGCATACCGTCGTTAGCACGCTATTGATACAGCAAAGTAGAAACCAGCACGTAACTCTCCCGCAACACTCCTTTTGTATAGTGGCGAAAATCGATTTCACCATAATCGGGATGATAGGTATGATAATAGGTATCGTCACCTGCCGTCTGCAGGTACACATAGCAGGAATCAATAAACAGAAGTGGCGAGGGTGAATTATTATCCTGCCGGTACATCCACGCCGTACCGTTTTTAGTCAGGCACTCTATTGACATTACGACGGAATCATCGTCCCCAGGCGGATATAGTTCCCAGGAATCGACGGTTAATACCGGGTAGGCATACCACAACAGGGCCGTATCAAGCAAGTATGTCTCACTGTCTTTGAAGGTACCTTCGATATACAGCCCACGCAGTGCAACCGGTCCTGTTCCACGATGTGAAACGAGCGTACCGCTGTCGTCGGAATCCCATTCAAGCCCATAAATGTACTGCAATGATGAATCATACCCTTCGGATTTCCAGACACGAGTCAACTGCCTGGATGTGTCAAGCGAATACATTCTTGAAACTTTCAAATTCGATTCCCGTGCAGGAAAATCGGTTTTCGTTCCGGTACTGTCGAACAGGGTATACCGATACATCCACCGGTTTCCCTCCTGAAGGGGAAGGATACTTTCCGTTGCCGGAACAGGATGTCCGCCAATAACGTCCGATCCACCAAATGGAAGTGAACACTGTGTTGTCAGTGCGCCAAACATCGGTAGAATAAGGTAAAGCAACCGTTTCATTTTTCATTACTCCGTTTCACCAGATAGGCGGAAAAATGAAGCGAAACATCAACTCCGGAAAAATCATAGTCCAATCTGGTTCGACTGCTCCCCGGCGTACTTGTCGTAAGCGGATGCGGTATTCCCTGATAGCGGTAGTGTGCAATCAGTCCCACTTCATAATTTCGTGCGAAAGCATAGGTATATCCCCCACCGCACCAGGGAATCATCATAAACCCCGCTTCGCTGAACCGCTGTTTTGCAGCAATATCATATAGTTCATCAGTAAAGATTGACGTTATGGAATGATTCGCCAAATAGCAGTTTACCCCCGCAAGAAGTACCGTACCCCGAATGAACCACCGCGAGAAGCAGTACCCGACACCCCATTCGACCATGGTCAGGGCAAACTGTTCATCCACCGTAAGTGATGCTTTGTAGGTCTGATCAAAACCGTCACTGCGAAAGGCACCGGTGAAGCTACCGTTTTTTTTCAGGGACATACGCGAAATGCCGAATGATGCGACGATCCGCTCACGGACCTTCAGTCGGATCTTCCCCCCTGCAAATATGCCGTCACCATTTTCAATAAACCCGGGAGTGATCCCGAACTGGTCGAAATCAGCGAACGCACGGCGTAATCCTGCAGCAGTTGACTGCAGATCAAATTGACCGTAGGAACCTGAGAGTGCAACCCCCAGACGGAATTGCTCCCGACCGCCTTTGTGCTGTATCTGCACCGGATCAAACTTTTCGAATTGCCGCATATCAACCGGTACCAGTTTTTTCGGTGCAACAGCAATATTCTTCAGCCACTTTTCTCCATTGCTGTTCCCGACCATAATCTGATAGCTACCGGGATTGAGTGCAATGATCATGCGTGAACCCCGTTCCTTGCTCAGATCGGCAACAATATTGTTGACCGAATCCGTCATAGTGACGGTACCGGCGATATCTCCCTCTAACAGGACTCCCATGGCACCGGTGGTGAGATCGGCAAGGACCACATCGCCTTCTCCCTGAATGCGAAAACGGTAGCTCGGATGCTGCACACCGCCCCAGGTCCGTGCAGTACTCGAAACGGTATGGTTATAGGTGTACTGATATGCTTCGGAAAGCGTCACCTTGCCGTCGCCCGATTGATCGCCACTTCCCCGGAGTGCGTTGACAAAATGAAATGTGAATATCGAGTTTCCCAGAAGGTCCGACTCCTGCGCATTTTCGGTAGGTGAACTGGAACTAAGGATTACCTCACCCTCAATTTTCTCGGCATCCTTAAAAAGAAACGGTTCCGCAAGTTCGCCCCCCTTGAGCCGTGTGAAACTTCCACTCTGACATGCATCAAAGATACCGATACGGATCGATGCGGGAAACGCACTGAATTTTTTTTTCACATCGGTGATGGCAAACCTGTTGTTTCCCATTTTCAGATGATCCCGATCCGCATGTCCGGTATAATAGAGCAGCAGCAGATTATCTTCACCGGGCGGCAGCATTCCGGCGAGTCGATCAAGGGCTGCAACAACGTCCTCCGGACCTTTTCCCGAAACGGTGATGATATGTTTCCGGGGAAATCCGCAATAGTCATTGAGCGTTTTTTTTACCGACTTGAGGTCGTTATCAACAAATTTGAGTGCAGATACCTCACTGCCGCCGAGCGCATTACCAATAAGCAGTGCAAAGCGTGCCGCAGAGGTAACCTGAATGATACAGAGTACCAGACACATGGTATAGCGGATCATGGTACCCCTACCTCTTTTTTATTGATTACTACCGACCTGACCGTAGCTCCGGGCAGGGTAATCTGACTGGTTTCCAGTTTACCGGCACGACGGATATCTTTTTGGATTCCTTCCGTTACCACTTTAACCGAAAGTGGTTGCTCTGAGAAAACTGCGAAATACCGCTCAATACCTATGTAGTCATCCAGACGAATACTGTGCGGAAGCGGCAAATCACTCCCCGGTTCCAACAGTAGCGAGCTGTCACCGGTGGTCGGATAAAACACCGAGAGTTTGCCGGTCTCATCGAGACTTGCGAGTATGAAAAACCGTTCTTTGCCGCAGGAATAGGTGAACTGAATACGCTCACCAGGATAAAACGCCATTCCTTCCCGTACCGATGCATGCCCCGAACTGTCGGAGACATACAGTGCCAACGCGACATTCCCTTTGGTCCGCCAGGTAGTCTCCGGTAAACGCCTCGTCAACAGAGATCCAACGCCCAGAGCGATAACCAGTACTGCTGCTGCAGAGAGCAGGGGCTTATAACTTCTGAAAAGAAGTATTTTTTTCGGTTCCGTCTTTACCGTCGGGACCTCCGGATAAGCTTCCAGAAAATCATCGCGTTCCTTCTCCATGGCGGCGATATAACCTGAACACTCGGCACAGTGCGTCAGGTGCTGCTCCACCGCGGCACCCCGGTCGGAAGAGAGATCTCCTGCCAGGTAACTCAGTAGTGTCAATGATTCATATTCTTTGCAGGTCATGCTCTTCCAGCCTTTTCAAAATTCCGGGAACTCCGTCCTTGAACCGTCGAAGATTGCGTCGGATGGTTGCCGGTGACTGTCCGGTTATCCGCTGTATTTCCCGCTGGTCAAGTTTCTCCATATAGGTATAGTACACCGCCACACAAACATCCCGCTTGAACTCTCTCATCACCTTGTTTATCAGATCACTGTTCATCACAACATCACCATTGTCCTGATGGTCACACAGCGTATCGGAATCGACAGCTCCGACGAACTTTTTCCGGTCACGCAATACATTGAAACAGTAATTCTGTGCAGTTCTGAATATCCACGGAACCACCTTCTCTTTATCAGTTATTGTTTCATATGCCTGCACCAGTTTCATGAATACCACCTGCATGGCATCACGTGCCTCATCACGGCTTCCGAGCAACCGCAGGCACCTGCCGAAAATCATAAACCCGTAGGCTCGGTAAAGTCTGTCGATCTCAGACTGGCTCATATCGTTTCTCATCTATTACAACACGCGATCAGATTGCTATCGCTCATAAATTTAGTTTTTTTCAAAATCGGGGAAAATAAACCCCTTGTGTAATATACCTTGTATATTTATCAGGGACATCATCGGTATTCCCGAGGCGCATCCCGATCGATCTGCGCCCCCACGTTTCATTTGACCTACCGACATTTTCCATTCATACCACAAACCACCCCGAAAGGAATCATTCATGACCGCTCAAAAGCAGAACAAACGGGCGCTGAGCAGCTACGGCAGGCTGGGAATTTTACTGTCGGCAATCGGAGTGATTCTTGCAGTAGATGCCACCGCACATCTTTCGATTCTCTATAAACTCTGGCCGCTACTGTGCACTATTCTGGGAACAGGTTTTTTCGGCATCTACCAGCAGCGGTCACGTCGTGAAAGTTCATATGTAATCGTCGGTACCTATATAACGGGATTCAGCATACTGGCACTCTACTGCAATTTTACCAGCTGGAGCAACCTTTCCACCCTCTGGCCGGTATTTATCGCTCTGATGGGAATCGCCGTAATCGCCGGATACCTGTTCGGCAACCGACACCCCGGCGTTCTCCTCTCCGGGCTCCTGAGCTTTTCGATCGCGGTGGTGTTCTACCTGGTATTCAGCTTCAACCATCAGCTCTGGTGGTCCGTTTTCATACTCGTTGGCGGTAGTTTCGTCATTTCCGACAGAGCGAGGAACTCCCGATGACGAAGAAAAACGTCGTATTCATCGAGCCTGCCGGTAGTCAATCAAACGTTTTTGAAAACTACATGCGCTTTCCACTTATGGGGACGTTGTATCTTGGTACGATCCTCCATAATGCCGGCCATGAAGTCCGCATTTATAACGAAAATATTCTTTCCCGGAAAATCGATCCGTTTGAGATCAAGGCTGATATTTACTGTATCAGTGCCCTTACCGTCAGTGCAAACCGCGGACGTCTTCTGGCACAGGAGATCAAGCGAATCTATCCCGAAGCAACAATCATTATCGGCGGTATTCACGCATCGCTCTCTCCCGATACCTTCAGTGGCGTTGCCGATCATATTGTCTACGGCGAAGGTGAATCGGTGATACTGGATCTGGTCGAGGGACGGATTACCGATATGATGGTGAGTGGTTCGCCGGTTCCCGACCTCAACGAACTTCCTCTTGTCAACTACTCCCTTCTTGAGGGGCATGAGACGATGAACACCATTCCGCTGATGACATCGCGCGGATGCCCATTTGATTGCAATTTCTGTACCGTCACGAAAATTTTCGGAAAAAAATTCAGAATGTTCACACCGGAACGTGTCATGAAGGAGATCAAACATGCGATACAATTTTTCAAGACCCGTTCATTTTTCTTTTATGATGACAATTTTACCGCAAACCGGAAACGGGCCAGAGAGATCTCCCAATTAATTATTGATTCCGAGTTCACCATCACCTGGACCACTCAGGTGCGGTCGGATGTTGCAAACGACACTGAACTACTGCGCCTGATGGAGGCGGCAGGGTGCCGGTTTTTCTTTATCGGCTTTGAATCAATCAATAATGATACGCTCGAAGCCATGCATAAATCGCAAACGCGCAGTGACATTGAAAAAGCGATCGCCACTATACGGCAGCATGGTATCAGCATTCACGGAATGTTCATTTTCGG
Organism: Chitinispirillaceae bacterium; assembly: GCA_050304135.1. Lineage (GTDB taxonomy): Bacteria > Fibrobacterota > Chitinivibrionia > Chitinivibrionales > Chitinispirillaceae > JAFGNB01. The sequence continues at coordinate 84,016 of JBNLDC010000015.1, forward strand.
TGATGACCACGACTCGCCGGAATCAATTCAGGCAACGGTTGATTTCGCTATCCGGCATCATGTTGATACCGTGCAGTTCATGATCCTCACGCCGTTTCCCGGTACACAATACTTTGAAAAAATCGCATCCGAGAACAGGTTGATCCATCAGCGCTGGGAGTATTACAGCGCCATGTATACCGTTTTCCGTCCGGCAACCATGTCCCCATCGACCCTCCAGCGGGAAACCATCCGGGCATATCAGCGATTCTACTCACTTCGTCGCTGCGCAATAGACGGACTGCGCCTGCTGGTAGACATTTTTGTGGACGCGCTCACCTGGAACTTCAGCAAGGTTTTCACCTACAGCTTTAATGTGGTGTTTCTCAAAGCCGGTGGCCGGTTTCTGGTTGGCCGCTACGCCAGGACCTTTGAACCATACCTGAAATTTCTCCATCGGATTGATGAGCGAAACATTATTGACGAGCAGCTGCTGACACCCGAGGAATAACTGGCAGCTCAGATCTCGCCATCAATTGGCCGCAGTTCAGGGAATGCATCGTCGGCAAAAATCAGTTCCGAAAACTTCGGATCCATCATCAGAAAATAACCGTTATGCTGGTAGCCGTAATCGACGCTTTCATCGGTATCGCCGGTTACCGTTTCAATTATCCGTTCCAGTAACCCTTCCCGGTCGTCAAACGGATCGTACTCCCTGCCGAGTGAGAAGTGTTTCGGGTCGGTTCCGGTGAAAGGCAGATCCAGCGTTCCCACCGAAAAGTTTTTCGTGGCAAGTACCAATTGCCCGAGATAGATACCTTCACCAATCTGCACCAGTTCATCGACCAACAGCGACATGGGAAACCTGCCATGCAGCGCTCCCCAACGGTAGTTGAGCTGATACACCCGCTTTCCCCGTACTTCCGGTACCACCGACGCACCTCCGGTTCCCAGAAAATAGCCCCCGGTTTTCCGGTAGGGAATCGCCTGTTCCTTTTCGAGATTCTCCCGGGTTAGCGTGCAGTAGAACCCCTCTTCCGCCGTTGACCGGGGTCGGTCTCTGAGATTCCACAACTCCGTAAGAAGTGGCAGACTGACCGATTCAAGCGGATTCGGTGCAACAGGATTCCTGAAGAAATTCCTGCCGATTCTCGTTGTGTCATTATCGTAGTGTTTATACGCTTTTTCTCTTTTTTCAAGCAATGTGCGAAGGGTGGCGGTTGCAACCGGCTCGAAGGTTTTCCCCGTCCACAGGGTGGAATTCGCGAAGGTCGCGTTCCATGCGGTGGCAAGGGTCTCAAGCTTCGCGAAAAGTGACCGCTCCTCACCGAAAAGTTTCGCCGCATCACGGAAATATTCGCTGTCCCGTATGCAGACCGACACACCGAACATCGGTCCGTCAAGGGGTGCGTAACTGCCGCATTTGAAAAGCGTATCGAGTTTACCGTACAGTGCTGGCCACTCGTTACGCCTGCCGTTGGATCGTCTTGTAAACTTGACGATACTTATAGAGTGACCTGAGACATGGATGTTTCAGTAAGTCTTTATCTGGAAAGGATTAACCACCCACCAGTACCGAGTGTTGCTTTCGCGTAGGTATCGCGGATCAGTACCC
>JBNLDC010000016.1:0-47771 GCA_050304135.1 Chitinispirillaceae bacterium
GACATGGTACTCGTCGACGCCTTGTACCACCGGCCAGTAGATTGAAATGTAGGTTGCACCCGGAACGATGTACGGACTCGGTCGCGGCGGAGGCGGGAGATCCGGAGTGGTGAATGTTACCGACTGTGTATCTGATGCGCCATCAAGGTCGGTGGCGATCACTCTACACAGATATGATCTCCCCTTCGTGAGATTTCCGATAAGCAGTACCGAATCCTGCGTTACCGTGCGTAGAAGGGTATCTGAACCGCTGGTGACGATAACGGAATACTGTAATGTATCAACGGGAATATTCTGATCAGAACCTTTGATATGTAATCGTACGGTCCCGACGGTATTGGAGTAATCGAAGTCCACCCAGCCGGAATCAATTAACGCTTCAACCGACGGCTCGGCATTGATATTCCATGAATCACCGCCTGCATCATATGGATTTGACCGGGAGCCGATCTCATCGTCTCGTTGAACACACGCTAAAAGCAGTACAATCGACAGCAGTACCAGAATGAAACGTTTCACGGTAACCCCTCTGTATCGGGTAGTATTGAAGCTGATGAAAAGCAATTATATAGGCAAAAAGGAGAACTGATGTAATACGAATCTGTTCAAAATAAAGATAGTTGTTGCTAATGCACCGTGGGAACCATCACTCCGTTTTGCTGCAGAGGGCAAAGAAGGGGCATAAACCGGATGCTGAAATGTTCATGTATCTGCATCTGACTACCGCAGCTGGTAGTAGTGGGGGGCTCAGAGGAAAAAGAATAATAATCTGCCGGAGATGGCGGTCAACGGATCTGCAGACTATGGTGGGGGAGTGCACTGCATGTACTCCTGGAGAGAGTACTTGAATATGTTGTCGATAGTGGTAATGCATGGTATTTTAGAGCCATGTCTGATCATCTTCCAGTTGTCTTTGATTATATCGATTTCAGAAAGTACCTAGAAGATTACCGCAAAGCACGGGCTTCGAACGACGAGGGATTTACCCATTGTTATATCTGCCACCGGCTCGGGATGAAAAATTCACGGAGCTATTTCAATAACATCATTCGTGGTAGAAAAAATATCAGTGCCGATACGATTCACAAGCTTATCCTTCTGATGGATCTTGGTGCAAATGAAGCGGATTACTTCAGGGCACTGGTAAATTATAATCAGACGAAACAGCCTGAGGAGAAGAAGTATTATTTTGATCAGATTATCCGGTTGAATAATACACCACGGAAATTTATCGACGGAGCAACCTACGAATACTTTTCAACCTGGTACCATCCGGTAATCCGGGAACTGCTCGATACCTTTGATTTCTCAGATAATTACCGTGAACTTGCACGGAAGGTTCGCCCTCCGGTGACTGGAAAACAGGCCAGAGAATCTATTGCTCTTCTAAAACGGCTTAACCTGATCGAAAAAAACAAGAACGGTTTTCTGAAACCGAACGGCAAGGTCGTTTCCACTCCCGACAATGCTCAGGCTCCCCTGGTGGAACAGTATCAACTGCTTTCGCTGGAGCGGGCCCGCGACAGGATCGTTAACAATGCTAACGGTCATAAAACAACGACCATGACTATTGCCGTTTCTCCAAAGGGACTCGAGCAGGTTCTGGAACATCTGGCGCAGGTGCGATCCGCAATACGATCAATTGCTCATAAAGACGATCAGACAGGAAAAAAAGTGTATGAGGTTATATTACATATGCATACACAATCACAATAAATTTTCTGGTACTGCTATGAAACTGAAACTCCTTTTCTGTTCTCTGGTAATCATCTGTTCTGATTGTTCCCGGGAAATCGCATCGGTAACGGAAACCGATTCCGGCAGTATTACCGGATGGGTGGTCGATGACGGAAAACGGGGGATTTCAGGAGCTGTTGTAACGTTACGCAGCACTGCGATTCTGAATGAAACCGCTACGGGATACGTACCATCATCAACGGTGGCAAAGCGGAGTCTGTATATACACGTTACCGCCGACAGCGTGCGGACGTCCAGAGACGGATACTTTGTGTTTGATTCCGTCGCGGAGGGTTCCTATTACCTTGAAGTCAATGCACACGATTCATCGGGATCGATTATGGAAATTTCCGTTGGCACGGATAGTTCCGAACACTCCGTCGATAGTGTAACCGCCCAAAAATTCGGTGCTATTCGGGGAAGTATAAACATCTCCCTGCTGCCGTCAGATTCCGTCTTTATTTACGTTGTGGAGCTTGATCGTATGATCAGTATCGACACTGCGGGGTATTTTTCCACAAATAAGGTTCCTTCCTGTGATTATCATATTCAACTGGTCGAGAAAACCGTACCAATCCCCTCACTGCTTGATACGATTGTCATATCGGTTTCACTGCAGGATACTGCCGAGGTTTATGGTATCGGGGTCGAAGCAGGAAGTCTGGACATTCAGGGAACTGTTCAAGAATAAACGCCCGGAGCGAAAGGATGGGTAGTATGACGGTAATCGGTAATGTAAAAAATATGTTTGTTTTCCTTGCAATGGTGGTGCTTATATACTCCGGCTGTGGAACGGTCGGCGGACCGGATTCGCTTGGTACCGAACCGCTGCAGGCGGGAGGTGTGGCAAAAATCAAGCTTCGCACCAGTAGTTCATCGGGGCCCTTCTCGACGATCGCCGACAGTGCGGTTGCCGTCATCACGGGATCGGATATGATGACTATTTCACAAACGTTGACCGTAACCGATTCGTCTGTTGAAGGAGTGGTCGAATCGATCCCGTCGGGACAGGATCGTACGGTTACCATTTTTGTTTACGATACAAACCAGGTCGTGCGGTATCAGGGCTCTGCAACTACCGAGGTAATTGCCGATTCTGTGATATCGGTGGATATCACCGTGACCCGGGTACGCGGCGACGTCGAAATAAACGGAACGATCACCGATGATTCACTGTTGGAAGGACTGATCGCGTATTATCCGTTCAACGATAATGCACGGGATGCCGGTACATTATCGAATGATGGTACGGTCTACGGTGCAACGTTGACCACCGACCGTTTCGGTCGAACTTACAGCGCCTACCTGTTCGATGGAACTGCCGACTATATAGAAGTACCCTACGACAGTTCGCTGGATTGTGAGGATAGCCTCTCTGTTGTATTGTGGGCGAAATCATCGATTCCTGGCAGTGACTACAGCAACTACGGAATGATTATGCAGATGGGAACCGGCAGTGAGGCCGCTTATGGAATAGGGTTGAATCCGAATTACGATCTTAACGTGATTCAGTATGATTTTTGCGGTCACTGGGAGCTCCCTGCCGACAGTAATCCGGATCGTGAAGCTCTCGATGCCGCTATTATTGACGGGGCGGTACGATGCACGCGTACGCTTGATACCGCCTGGCATTTTTATGCGTTTACCTTTGATGGTGACTCACTGCGGGGATACTTCGATTCCGAACCGGTTGGTGCAAAAAATGCAATCACCGGGCCGATTGACAATCTGCCGCTTCGTTTCGGAGTTCAGAGTAAATCCCTCGACAATTTCTGGAACGGCAAAATTGATGATATCCGGTTGTATCATCGGGTATTGTCGCCACAGGAAATCCTCGATCTTAAACAACTGGAAAACTGACCGCCGGTTCCGGTGGTATCAGTCTTTTCGGTGCTTCGTCCGCAGCATCATCGTTGAGCATCATTTGTTCACTGGTGGTACTGTCGGGGTAGTGAAAAAATCCGCGTAACAGTAACGACTCCGCTATTTCTGGTGCGTCAAGTGGTGGCAGGGCAGAAGATGCCCTTCACCCCGGACCTGCGGTGAACAGTGGTACCAATCGAATGATCGGCATTAATCAGGTAGTGTAATTGGTTTCTGTTCAGAATCGAGGAGACCGGAAGAAACGTCATCCCCGCGACTTGTGTTGAGTTTATCGAACCAAGGCGGGGGACCACTGTTTTTAAGGTGAAATGCTGGATTTTCACATTGTTCATTAAACGTTAGTAAACCAGTGTGGAACACTGTTTCTTTTATAATGAAGCAAACCGTCAGGTTTGCCGGAGGATCTTACTGCCGGGTAATGCTGATATCTGATCTTGCAAAGTTGGCGCGATGGTAAAAAAACAACCGGTATCCGGGGAAAATTAACTGGATACCGGTCGATGACGGGGGTTCCGGAACGGGGAGGTGCGGAAAGTATTCGGGGCTCCCCGATAACTGTGTGAAATGATCAGGTTGTAATCATCGTAAAAACCACTCCGGACCAGTCCCGCCTGCACCAGCAATAAACAGCCCTTTATTCCAGTTCGGTGATGAATCATACACTGTTGAGCCCATGCCCTCATTGAAGTCCCAGTATGCTTTAAGGCCGCTCTCAAGTGTGTCTAGCGGGGTTCCACCGGCAAGCGTTGCAACCTCCTCGGGAGTAAGCGGCCTGTCCCATAAACTGATTTCATCCAGATCGCCGTTGAGGTACTGACGCCCCTGACCACCAAGATCACCGGCCCCGATGAGGATCGGTTCATCGGTGTCGAGGATGCTCGAAAACTCCGTTGTTACTTCACACTCCAGTTCGCCATTGACATATAACTGCATGGAATGGGAGTCCGCATCAAAAATACCTGCCACATGCGTCCACTGCGACAATGAAACTTTAGTTTTACTGATCAGAAGTGCATTGCCTGATCCTGAAGAGATAATTGGTTCGTCGGGAATTCCGCTCCAGTAGGAACCGGTACCCCACGAGCCGGTAGCATCAACATCGAAACGTGCACTACGGTCTCTCATCAGTGTAAGGGCGAAGGATCTTCGTTGTGCACCGGAAAGATCATCCCATTTGCATACAATTGAGCCGAAACCGGACGGGTTGGACTCAATCCTCACCCATGCGGAAATGGAGAGTGAGCCGGTAATCGTGTTACTTTCGGATGCTGCAACCGAAACTGCATTCGTGGTGAAATGTAATGCATGGTTGTTTTCCGGATCATCAGTTGCTATGATTACCACTTCACCGATTTCACCGATTTCCGTTGTAATATCGCCGATACCGCTGGTCGGACCAATATAGTGCAGAAGCATCTGCAGCTTGCGGTTTTCACCTGGCTTGGTTTCAACCTCAGTTGAACCGATATACATTCCGGTCGTATCCTCACCATCGATTGAATAAAGCTTTAATTCTATGGTATGGAGCGTATTTGTGGAAATATAGTCGTACGCAATTTCCAGAGGAGCGTTACCGGCTTTGCGGAGTATCATTTCCTCATCAAACCAAAATTCAGCCAGATCAATTGCGTGTTGTAATGTCGGGAGTAGGATGACAAGGTTTGAAAATGCTGCCGGAAGGGTTAAAGCAACGGTGGCGGTGTTCCCGGGGGTGACGTCGAATCGAGTACTTCCCTCATGGGTAATCATGCCGTTGTTATCCTCAACAACTGCGGAAAGTAACCATTCGCAGGGGGCGGTAAGGGCTGTAAAGGAGGCCTCCACTCCTTGAGTATAATCACCCTCTAAGGTGATGGTATCAGTAATCGTTTCTTCATCCTGAGCTGAAAGGGAAAGAATCAGCCTTTCAGGCGTTGTTGCTGCCCGTTTGGCAAGAACACCGGGGCGCATAAGTGAAATGGATAACGTCACTGCACCGTCGGATGCAGATGAATTATCCCGCGGCGTACCTGAGAGTGTCCTCATGTCACAGGATAGACAAAAAGAAAGGATGGCTACTGCACCAATCAGCACTATACGCATGAATACCTCCTGAATCCTTAAGGGGGAAGTGGTTACCAGTCAATCACTCCAGTAATATATTCTTATGGTAGTATCAGGTCAATTACCTTCAGTACTCTCACTGGGAGTACAGCGGGTTGAAATGGTATTCCAACCAGGTGCAATGCAAATCACGCTCCCGGTAAACCGGACGAATATTCCATTCAACGATATAGTAAATGTATATTTTTCCGTTAGTACGCGATGCTTACCGATCGCTTTAAATCCGCCACAGGTGTGCCACCATACTCTCAGCAGGAGACATAAAATGCCCATTGCAGATATGTTCAAACCGGAGTGGAAACGGTCCGACCCTCAGGTACGCAAAGAGGGGGTGAACAAAATCGGTGATGAGAAGCTTCTGCTTTCCATTGCGCTTAACGACACGGAACCGGAGGTGCGGCTGGCGGCGCTGCACCGGTTGCGCTACCAGGCATCGGTAGTTGAGGTGCTTCGTAACGACCCGGATACCGAACTACGGAAAACCGCGTTGAGTCTGATCACCGACCAGAAGATTATCTCCGAAACCGCACACCGGGATTGTGCTCCCGCCGTGCGGATAGAAGCCCTGCAGAGGATTGCCGATCAGCAGATGATTGCCGGTGTTGCACTCAGGGATGGTGATGATGAAGTTATTAACGCCGCACTTGAACGGCTTACCGATCACCCAGCTATCGTCAAAGTGCTGCTTGAGCAGGAGTATACTCCAATGCATCAGACCATCCTCAAGCGCCTTGAGGGAACAGTGTTCTACGATACCATCGTTGGCAGTGCCCGGGATGCCGGGATGCGGATGGCTACTCTCGATTATGTTGATGATCAGACGGTGCTGGCACTGGTAGCCAAAAACGATACGGATACCGGCGTGGGATGTGCGGCCCTTGAGAGAATTTCAGATCCGTTTCTGATCCTTGATGTCGCAAAACTGGGAAGCAACGAATCCGTGCAACTCGAAGCGGTACGTCGGATCTCCGATGGAAATGTTCTTTCCGATATTGCGAAAAACGGTAATAACGGGACGGTTCGGCGTCTTGCTGCAGAACAGTTGCCCGCACAGGAGCTTATTGTTGAACTGATCATGACCAAGGCGGAGATGCAGCCGGGTGGCGACGGGAGCAGCGTTCATGATGTGGAACACCGTTTCGCACTCCAGAATGAGTATCGGCTGGAGTGTGAGGATGCGCTGCGGTTGCTCAACGAACAGGAGGCGGTTGCCCGATTCGCGCGGGAGGGAAGTATCGGATGGCTGCGTGTCGCCGCGGTGGAGTGTTTGACGGATCAGAACCTGCTTGCGGAAATCGGTCGTACTGCCCGTGATCGTGAGGTACGGTTTGCCGTAGTAGCTAAACTTACCGATGCGACGGTACTTGGTCATATCGCAAAATTCGATAAGGAAAAAAGTATTCGTGCTGCTGCACTGGAGCGGATCAGTGATCAGGTGGTTCTGGCTGATGTGGTGCGCTGGGGTTCTTTTACCGAGGTGCGGGAGAGTGCACTTGCGCGGATAGATAATCAGGACGTTATTGCTCATGCTGCAACGGAGGATACGGAACCGGGGGTACGGCTTGCAGCTGTCAAACGTCTTTCCGATGTGCGGACACTTCGCTTTATCGTAAAAAATGAATTTGATCACGATATTCGCCGGAAAGCACTCGAACGGTTACCGGAGGGTGAGCGGGAGGATGTTGATTCGTTCTCTGAAAATACAACTGTCGATTCTGCGGAAACGAAGGAAGAGTGTGCCGCCCCGGTTCCCGCAGAAACCGCTCCCGCCTGGCAGCGCAAAGGGTGGACACCACTGCTCCTCGCTATAGATGTAAATGATATCGAAGCGGTTACCACGCTTCTCCATGGCGGTGCAGACCCGGATGAACCGTCCACCGGTGAACTGGGGGAGGAGGGGGGAACACTCTGTGTAGGGCTGGGGACCATTGTGCAGGACATGAAGGCGTATCATCAGGTAACTCCCCTTATTGTAGCTGCAATGGACAACCGCCCGGAAATCATCACCCTGCTCATTACCGCCGGGGCCGATTCTTCAAAAACCGATAACCGGTACCTGCGGCCGCCGCTCCTCTGGGCTATCCTGCTTGATCACCCCGAGGCCCTGCAGGCACTTGTTGATGGTGGAGCTGCAACGGACTGTTGGGATCGCGAAGGCAAAAACGCACAGGCGTATGCGGCAGACAGTCCGCAATGTCGATCCGTACTGCAGTAGTACCGGCTTCGCGCGCTATAGTGGGTGAACATGATTCATGTTTCTTGCAGGGCATTGTTACTTCATGTCGCTGATCAGTAATCTCTATAAGGATGCACAATTTCAGAGTTTTTTTCTTTTTTGTTATCAGAAATCTACCGTAACACCGCAATAAAATGAAAACCCCTGAATTTCCGGGCCGGTATAATTTTTCCCCTCTCCGGTTGGCGGCAGCCAGATTTCCTCATCCAGCAGGTTGTACCCTTCGATATCCAGTGTTATCACCGGTACATCAAGTTTGAACACTCTGCTGATTTCATACTTCAGAGTCGCATTGAGGAGACTGAATGCTTCACGCGTTTTATTATATGTTGCAGTGTAACGGGGATGCAGTGCTCCTTCGTAAATATTGAACAGACTCGCAGTGAAACCGTTCGCACTGTAACTGATGCCCCCCTTCGCACTTGCCTCGGGTACCGGCATCATATTGCCGACGGAATCCCCATTGGTATTTTTCTGGTATAATCCGGATCCGATAAGCATGAGTTCCTTGGTGAAATAAACCTTTCCTTCCACTTCCACTCCGACAAACGTTGTTGGAATATCCTGATTGTTGTACTCATGCGGAAGGGTCACATTCCTTTTCAGATAGATGGTATTGGTGATCTCACTGTAGAACGTATTGATACCAAAGGAAGCCTTTTCACTCTGTATATTAACCCCCAGATCGACGGTTCGCACCTTTTCAGGTTTCAGATCGGATTTCCCTATAAGTGTCGGATGACTCAGGTAGAGTTCCAGCATCGACGGAGCTCTGAATGCATTACTGTACAGTGCTTTCACGTTAACAACATCAGCCGGAGTCCAGATCATGCCGAGACGGGGATTGACATCAAAATCGATACCCGCAGCCTTGTTCGCCTGTACGCCGGCAATAACTTTGAATTGTGAAAGAAAACGGTAATCACCCTGAACATAGCCGGAAAATGCACTTTGCGTGGTATCAAGTGTTGTACTCAGATTTCCAGGAATTCCGCTTTCCTCTTTCCCTTTTACAAAATTACCGAGTATACCGGCAATAATATTCATATTTTCGACCGGATGAATGAAGTTGGTCCACTCCCCTGTCAGGTCAAATGTATTACGGTGAGGTGCCGGAAAGGAGTCGATAGTCAACCATGAATTAGTAAAGGTACCATTTACCGACATATCCCATTTGTCTGAAAAAGTGTGACTGTATCCAAGATCGTTAAACCATTTCTGCCAGAATCCGTTTCCAAAACAGTCCCTTCCCGCCATTGGTGCCGGTGAACCAACGGGTGGTGATGGAATATATGTATGAGTTGCAAAAAAATTCTGCCACTGATTATACGACGTCATCAGCCTGAAACCGGCGACACTCAACTCAGCATACGTACCGATTCCATTGTTGGGTATGGTGAAATCATAAAAATCGGTGGGAGTCGCCTGATATTGCACTTCCCACGGTTTCTCGTACCGGTACTGTCCACCAACAACCAGACCTGCCGGTCCAAGCTGATAAGCAGCACTGGCCGTGACTTTCGCATTGCCCGGGTACCCACCCTGCGCGGTAATGGAGGTTTTATCATCCGCCGGTTTTCTGGTGATGACATTTATCACTCCGGAAAAAGCATTGGAGCCGTAAAGCACTGAGCCCGGCCCCCGGACGATCTCGATTCTGTCAATGATGCTTACCGGGAACGATTCCAGGACTTCACCCTTTATACCACCTTCATCGGCCTCCCGAACAGGACGTCCATTGATCAGCAGGAGGATATGGTTTGCTGCGGCGTTGATCTGATCACCTCGGATTGACACACAACTTCTGTCGGTCATATACATAGTGGAAAGATTGATACTCGGCATTCGCATCAGAATGTCTTTCAACGTTCTGGCACCGAACCGATTTATTTCTTTCGTCGTTACAACCGATATGACGCCTGGAGCTTCAGAGATTCTTTCTTCGGATTTTGAGGTTGTGTAAACGGTGAGTTCCAGCAGATCTTTAAGGCTCAGGGACATTACCGCTTCAATAGCTTCTGCTCGGGAAAGCGAATCTGCTGAAACAGGTGAAATGTTTTCATCATCTGAACTATAGGTTGGAAGAATCAGAATCAGAATGAGAATTGCCGGAATCTCAATTATTGGAAGAAAAAAACGATAATGGTTCACAATCTACCTCCGTTGGACTTAATAAAGGTGGTGTACGGTGTGAGTGATATATCTATGGTGATCGGAATGTTTCTGGCAGGGCAGTTCAACAATTGCTTTGCACCCTCCGGTCTCGGGCTTAGCCGTTTCAAGCCTGATTGTACCTCCAAGAAGGGACAGCGCACGTCGGGTCATGGGTAGTCCCAGTCCCAGTCCGTTGTAATGCCGTGTGAGTGGGTCTTCACCCTGTTTGAACCATTCAAATAATAACTGCTTTTCATCATTTTCAATCCCGGGGCCATCGTCTTCAATAGTGCACACAATTCGTATCGGAGTTACGTCGGTGTTGAGCGTGTACCCGACCCGGATCTCCGAATTATTTGGAGCATATTTGATGGCATTGTCAAGCAGACAGTCGATAGCGGTATAGAGCAGTTCGGGATCCGTTTCTATTTCAGGAATGTTGTTTTCTCCAAGGAGATGAAGGGATAATTGTTTATTCAGAGCATTGACATGTTGCTTCCCAATCGCTTTTTCAAGAAATGAACGGATGTGGACGGGCTTCAGGTGAAGTTCGACATCGTCGGGGGAAATGCGGGCGAAGGTTGTGACGGTATTCATCAGGAGGGACAATTTGCTGCAGGTTTCGTCGATGAGGCTTTTTACCTGAGCTATTTCTTGGGAACTGAGCTGCTTCATTCCAAGTATTGATGCCGAATTCATCAGGATCAGCAGCGGTGACTTGAATTCATGTGAGACGATACTCAGGAATGAACTTCTTAATTGTGCGGCATGAACACTGGTTGTTGTATCGGTAAATATAAATACAAAACCCGTTACGCGGTCATTTACCTGAATAAGTGGTGATGCCGACATGGTATAATACCGGTGGTTACGGGTGATGGTATAGACAGTGGACTCAACGTGTGCATCCTGAGTCCAGTCAGTGGTATGTTCCAACAGGGTAGATGGAATCAGATCAGGTAGAACCTTTTCGACAGGTTGATCCAGCGCCTGACCTGAATCGAGATGGAATGCCTGTTCCGCAGCCGGGTTTATCATTACGATCATGCGGTTGTTATCGATTGCAATAAGGGGTTCCTGCATATTCTGGAGAATGAGATCAAAACGTCTGCTCTGCAGCTCGGCTATCTGGATTGCTTCCTTAACCTTGCCGGATTGATGTTTGACTTCATGTTCCAGTTTTACCCGCAGAGATTCTTCCCATTCGCGTTCCTCGATTCTGTCGATTGCCTTTTCAATATGTTGTGACAGCTCATCGTGACGAACAGGTTTCCGCAGGTAACTGAGTGCACCAAGGTCGATTGCTCTGCAGGCATCGTCGATATTTTCGTGTCCGGTCATCATGATTGCTTCGCAGGAGTGTGATGCGACATCTATTTTTTCGAGCAACTCAAGTCCGCTTGTTCCGGGCATAATGACATCGATAATATAAATATCGGGTTTGAAGTCTGTAGCAATTTGTAAAGCATCATTCCCATTGCAGGCGTCCTGCACGTCAAATTTCATAAATCGCAATAAATCCCGCACAGCTTCACGGTTATCGTTCGAGTCGTCGACAACAAGGATTTTGCGCACTGCAGACATGGCTTAATCATCCTCCGATGCAGGTGCCGATACACCTTCAAACAATACTGCCGGAGCAGAAGTCGTCTTGAGGGCTTTTTGCAGGTATCGGGCCACTTCTTTAAACTTGAATGGCTTTTCAAGAAATGCAACAACACCCTCTTTTAGGATTGTTTCCTTATTGTCATTTCCGGTATACCCCGAACAGACAATGACCTTGACGTTCGGGTTGACCTGTTTCATTTCACGCAGGCACTCAAGACCGTTCATTTCAGGCATGATTATATCAAGTATTACCGCGGCAATTTCTTGATGATGTTCAAGGTGATAACGTAGTGCATCCAGACCATTGTTACAGAGTACCGGCCGGTAGCCCGCTCGTTCCAGTTGTATGAAGAGCGTTTCACTGATGTCGGCGTCATCGTCGACAATGAGTATGGTACCAGTACCCGAGAACTGAAGTATCTGTTCACTGGTTGCAGATGGTTCCTGCGGCGGTATAGGGTGTGTAACCGGAAAATAAAGGGCAAAGCACGTACCTACATCTTCCGTGCTCTCAACGGTAATATACCCGTCGTGCTGTTTGACAAATCCGTAAACACTCGCAAGGCCGAGTCCCGTTCCTTTCCCCTGTTCCTTGGTAGTAAAGAATGGTTCGAATATCCGTTGTCGTACTTCCTCATTCATTCCGGTACCCGTGTCGGTTACGGTAATGACGATGTAATTTCCCGGTTTCCACTTGAATTTACCTTCGTTAGCAGGCTGGTCATCAATAACCTTGAAATCGGTGGTTATGGTCAGGGTGCCTCCTTCCGGCATGGCATCACGGGCATTGATACCGAGATTCAGCAGGCAGCTTTCAAAAAGACTCTGATCAGAAAACAGCATCGGGGTTGCGGGTGAAAAATTTTTAATAATGCTGATGTTCTTATCGATGGTCCGCTGCAGCAGTTCTATGGTGGTACCTATTGAAGCGTGAATGTCAAAGTGTCGTTTATCCACAGCTGCTTTTCGGGCGAATGTTAATAACTGTCGGGTAAGATCTGCCGCCCTGCCGGCGGAGGCGGAAATCTTCTGGACGAATTCACTGGTTTCACTATCGTCGCGATATTTCAGTTTAAGCAGATCGGCATATCCGGAAATCCCGCCGAGTATATTGTTGAAATCGTGGGCAATGCCGCTGGCGAGTTGGCCGATCGCCTCGAGTTTCTGCGCCTGGTGGAGTTGAAACTGGAGATCTGTCCGTTCCTTTTCAAGTAGTTTCTGATCGGTAATGTCGCGATTGTTGCTACGTATGCCGAGATAGTTACCCTTGCCGTCGAATACCGGCAGGCTGCGGTGGCTGATCCATCGGATTTCACCATCGGCCCTTGTTATCCGGAATTCCAGATCGCTTATACTATGGTCTGCGACCTCTTTTTGCAGGTGTAAATCGAAAAGATGTCGATCTTCGGGAACTATAATCGATTCAAAGAGTAATGAGTCGGCCAGGAAATCTTCAACATGGTAACCGGTAATACGTTGGCAGGAAGGGGATACATAGACATACGTTCCCTGCGGATCCCGCCAGATTTCGAGGTCGTATGTATTTTCAGCTACTATCCGGTATTTAAGTTCGCTTGCACGCTGTTCCTCCTGAGCGTGCCGTATTTCAGTAAGGTCGATTGATTGCGAAACGACATTGGTAACCTTGCCGCTGGTATCAGTGATCGGCGTTAAAATGACCTGAATGTACTTATGTGTGGCTTTGGGGACATTAACATGTTTTACTTTACTGAGGTCGTAATCAAGAAAAAACGTGACTGGTTCTCCGGTAGCAAAAGCGTGCTGAATTTTTGGCATTGCTCCCTGCTGTTCCGCAAGTTCATCGTTAAGGACATTGTACTTTCCAATAATCTCTTCTTCGGTGGCACCGAATAATTCGAAGCAGGCCCGGTTTGCTTTTATGGCTGTCCCGTTTTTGTCGGAAATCCAGGTGCTCAGAGCCGTAGCTTCAATAAGTTGTTCTGTAAACAGTGTTTTCTCTTTCAGTGCCAGAGCTGTTTTTTTTCGCTCGGAAATGTCGTGGAGTGTTGTGATGAAATGTACCGGTTGATGATTCCGGTCGTAATGAAGATACGACACGATGTCGGTCCACTGTATTGAACCGTCTTTCCTGAAATAGCGTTTTTCAAAGTGGACCTTAGCAGCTTTTCCATTCAGTAGCTTTGCTACATTCTCAGAAGAAACGGCTAAATCATCCGGATGAGTGATATCCTGCCAATTCATGGCTTGAAGTTCGCCAATGGTGTATCCAAGCATATCACAGAATGCCTGATTCGGAATCGTGGTACCATCCAGGGTGGTCATTGATTTTCCGACCGGAGAATTTTCAAATAATTCCTGATACTGCCTGGCACTTTCTGCCGCAGTCCGCTCTAAATTCATCAGATTATTCTGCTGTTCCGCATATTTCTTTTTCAGCGATGACAGAACGATGTGTGTTTTAATCCGGGAGAGGAATTCGGTTCTGTGGAATGGTTTGATAATATAGCCATCCGCACCGGAAGAGAGATCTTCCTCCCATATTTCCGGTTCATCGGAGTCGCTCACCAGAAGTACGGGAGTGGTTTTGAAGGAACCCTGTGCTTTGATTTTACGGCATAACTCTATCCCACTTATATCTTCCAGGTGAACATCCAGTAAAATCAGGTCGGGAAAGGTTCTCTGGGCGGTCGCAATGGCATCCGGACCGTTGGTTGCTGTAAAGATCGAGTACATTGCAGACTGAACCATTGCACTGATACACTCCAGAGCTTCCGGTGAATCATCAACCGCCAGAATGGTTTTGCTGTTATGCATAAAGGGTCTTTCCAGAACAAAAAGGAAAGAAAACGTAGAACCTGAATTAGAATTATTCAGATACCTACTGTTCACTGCAAGTACAGGCCTATTACGTAGTAGTTTAATGTTACGGAAAAGATACAATCCCTACTGACACTAGTATATCATTGTGAGCAAGTTTGTTGTAGATAAAAAACTGCTATCATTAAGGAGGACGGCACAAGGCGATGGAGATGGACGAATACCGGGAAAGATGTTTATCGTACCGAAGTAGAACTAATGCAGCGCTTTTAATTCTATTCTTCGACGGTCGTCGCTTAACTTGCACTGAACCCCCTGAAGGTCTTCGTGGTTGCGCAGAAGCAGATCACCTATTTTTATGGTTACATCCTGAAAAAGTGTATTCCGTATAGTTACTTTGGTATTAATTGACGAAGGGTCGACATCAGACAGTTCTGCATGGTGACGCTTGACTACTCTCAGCTGTTTGATTATGGTGAACCTCTTGTCAATTATTGAGCCCAGCCGTCTTTTTTTATCGGTACCAAGGGGGATTCCTTTTTTAACGATACTCATCAGCGGCCGGAGTACCGTGTCGATTTTTGCCAGATTTGCTTCGTGAAATCGTATTACCTCCTGCAGTTCGGATTTTCTGCGTTTGACGAGGTAATCTGAACCTACAACAATTTCCGTGTGTGTTCCGATAGGTGATCCGATTGACATTGCCTCTATACCACGCATCCCATTAACCACGCCACCTACAATTGATCCGTTTTTGTCATGGAGCTGGATTTTTCCGGTTGAATAAATAAAACTGTGCATGACTGATCGAACAATGGTGATATCTCCCTGTGCTTCGATCTGGGCGTTCTGAACATGCCCTGCAAAAAAGTTTCTTCCCGATCGTAGAATAGTGTTATTGCCACCGACTGCGGCGCCGTTGATTCGTATGTCGCGCCCGGCATCGATTGTTGCGGCCTCGGTACTGCCGGCAATGAATATATCTCCATTGGCTTTCACTTCAAATCCGCTTTTTACACTTCCGAGAATAGTTACCGATCCGTTAAAACTGATATTGCCGCTATGCATATCAACGTCACCTTCAACCTGATAATGCGGATACACACTGAGAATTTTATCGTGAAAACTGACAATGCCACTGCATTCGGCATAAAACTGGTCGCCGGTTTCTCCTCTTCTAACGTTGTCACCCTCGAGGATATCATCCGCAGCGCCCTGCTCTGCCGGAAGAATTTTTCCTTTTGTAGTATAGCCATCGGTACCGGGTTCCGGTTCACTCACGCTGGCGAGCAGATCGCCGGAGGAAACCATTTTAATAGGGGCCTGTTTTTTATAATCGATTCTTCCATCAGGGAGAATGGTAAAACCGACATCAGGAATTTCAGTGGGGAAGTGAATGGCTATCTCACTTTTTTTTCCATTGATAGGTGGTTTACCACGGGCAGCAACCGTATCTCGCACTGTCAACCCTTTGGTCGTAACCGCCTCGACAGCCTCCTCGATAGCGACCTTATCAATCCCGCGAATCACATTGTGTTTTTCCAGAAGGTCGAACACTGTCGAAAATTTCAGTTTACAGCCGTCCCCGATCGCCGGAGTGCAGTCAATAAGCACTTCCATTGCATCCTCTGAAATGCGGACCTTGCACGAGGCATCCTTATCGGCTGCCATAAGAAAAAGACGTTTTTTGAACAGCACCACTTTACCCGGTCGGGAGGCGTAAAACAGAAATCGGGAACCATCCGTCCGGACTGTCACTCCCGAACGGTTCTGATATTCCTGATCATACAAGTGGAGAATGTCATCGGTCTCTTCAGGAGACGTTTCATCGATGTTATATTCGGCAATTTTTGTTTCAGGCGGTACGGTACGCAATGATGCGATCGATTCAACCGGAATGTCGTCGGTATCCGCAAGATCGTTTTCCACAATGAATTGAATCTGCTCTTCGAAAACGATCCCGGCAATCTTTTTCGTCTGTGAATATTCACTGCGCTCAATCCCGGATGTTGCATACGATTCCATCTCTTCATCCGACATTCCTTTTGTAATCTCATCAATCTCGATATCGGAAATTTCATCGAGACCGCGACGTAAAAGGTTGTCCAGCTGTTCAAGTTCGCGACCGATATCACCGTTGCCTTTATCAGGAGGCTGTTGTGGCTTTTTATTCATGGTCACTCTTATGATTTCTACCGGATGTCATAAGGTATTCCATTCCCGAAGTGTTGCGGTTACTTCCTTTTGTGTCTCACCAACCAACCGGATGCAGGTTTCTGTGGAGAAACCATTGTGCGGATGTACCGTCCCGGGACTGTTGGACAATTCTCCACTTGTACCGATATTCCCCTCCAGACAAAGTTTATTGGCTGCAGATACAATTTTAACCACTTCCTTTTCCTGGTGAGTAAGATCAGGTGGAAATAGTAATGAGTGATGCAACTCCATTGCCAGAATCAGCTTGCGGGGAATATTCCACTTTTTTCCAAGCCATGCGCCGGTGTCGGTATGACTGAAGCCGAAGATGGCCTCTTCCGCCGATAGCAGTGTCTGCTTGTTGTTTTGCATCAACTGCAATGCTGCCACATACTCTTCGTGCAGGTGTTGTTCCATTACCAGCCGCCCCATGTCATGCAGCAGTCCGGCCACGAAACACTCTTCAGCATCGCATCCTTTTCCCCCTTGCAATGCGAGTTTTTTTGCAAGGAGCGCCGTTCCGAAAGAGTGTTCCCAGAAGGAACGTGCATTAAAACCGTGCGTCCGGGAATTGTCGAATAGTTTTATGACGGTAAGACCGAGCATCAGGGTATTGAGCGTTGAAAGACCAAGGGTGACCAGTACCTGCTGTATGGAGGTTATGCGGGTAGTGCGCCCGTACCAGGCCGAATTGACGAGTCGAATAGCCTTGGAGGCCAGTGCCTGGTCTTTCGCGACAACTGCGGCTATTTGCGCCATACTGGTTCGTTCATTTTGAATGACTTTCTGTAACTGCCGCAATACCAGTGGCAGAGTGGGCAGACCCTCAATTTCTTCAAGACGTTTCTCAAGTGTATCATTAATCATGAGACCGGAACTCCCGCAACAGAATGTTGAATTGGCTCCCTGAACCGGGTTTACTGGTAAACCATATTTCTGAATTGACCATACTGAGCATTTTACGGGCAAGAAACAGACCGACACCCAATCCGGCAATATCTGCTCTTACCGATCGTGCACTCCTGAAACCATATGAGAAAATATTGTTCTGTTCTTCGTGGGGAATTCCCCATCCGGAATCGTCAACAGAGATCTGCAGTGCGGAAGTTCCTTCCTCCAAAATGCCGACAGTTACCAGTGCGGGGGAATCGGAATATACCAATGCATTGAAAACGATTGTTGAGATGGCATGATGGCAGATATGTCTGTCATTGAATATTGGAAGCGGTTTATCGGTCGGAAATCTCAGTGATGAATTCTCCGAACCGTGGGGAAGAACGGGAGCTGCTTCAATGCGGATTGTTTCAAAAAGTTCTCTCAAATCAAAATGTTCCGGATGGATCTGTTGTGTATACGCTCCTGAATTCAACGATGTGAGATCCCGTAGATTTTCTGTGTGACGTGAAAGATTCCACATCTCTTTTCGGGTGGCGAAGAGGAGTGTGCTGGTTTCTTCGGAGAAACGGTCATCCGGATATTCGACCAGAAGTGTCAGGACATTCTGAATCGAAGCAATTCGTGACCGGATTTTCCGCATCATGTCGGTAATGGTCGAATCGATAAGGTTTTTTTTATCTTCAACACTGCTACAGTCATCGATCTCTATCATTATCCCCGAGTTCTTTTTCAGGAGAATCCGGTGTCTCGTTACGACAATGGATCTACGGTTGAAGGTTGCCTGGCAACTGTCTTTTATCTGCAACTCATCAAATGGCGGTAGCTGCAGTTGTTCAATAAGATCATCATACGAGAGGATAAGCAGGGCATCCGAAGGCTCACACAGAAACAGTTCCCAAGCGCGGTTGGTCCTTATGATAATCCCCTCTGAATCAAAAAAAGCCACAGGTTTTGAAACTTTTTCCAACAGCAGGTCACTGATCGGATCTTCCACGGGCAGACTCCATAGTGGTAATTATATTGAGTAACTGTTGCAGATGAAACGGTTTATTAAGGATGGTGATATTCATTTCAGTATTTGATATATCGTCGGGGACCGGCAGATCGCATGCAGTAAAAATGATGATATTGAGTGATTTTGTCTGTTCGTTTTTACGAAGCGTACGGAATACTTCCCATCCATCCATATCCGGCATCATTATATCAAGAAGAACAATATCCGGAGGTTTTTCGGTTATGAGTGCAATCCCTTTTTCTCCATTTTCGGCGGTGAATACCTCGAATCCATTGTGTTTTAGCAACATTGAAGTAGTGATTCGGATTAGTTTTTCATCGTCGATTAGAACAATCTTTTTTGATTGCATGTACCTATTCCTGTAAATAGAGAAAATTGAAGTTTCGCTGAACGAGTGGATCCTGATTCAATTCTTCCGGTGACCGTTGAATGGACGACCGTTGCAGCGGTGGATAACTGTTGTGATTATATCACGAATGTAAGAAAAAAACAAATCAATCGGTTGGATTTATGTTCATGAAATTTCTGTCGGGGTTGGGGAATCGGGTTTGGCAGGGTGTGCAGGGAGATTGTTCAGACAGGTGCGGTTTCCGTAGCCGTCGAATTCGCCACCGCCTCGTCGATCCGCCGCAACTCCCTGAATACCGTCCGGGACATATCGGTCATAAACGGTACTTTGCAGCGGTGGTCAATCGTGTGACTCTTCAACTGCATATGTACCATGCTCCTGCCATCCTGCATTTCGGTAGTAAAAAACTGCTGTTGGTTTGTTGGAATACCTATTACGGGAAATTGCCGCATAGTGTATTTCCAGTGCGTGCGCCTTGTCGATAGTTATTCAGGCTTCTTTCCGGTTGCCGGGGTATCCTGTTCAATACACACCTGAATCGGTTTCAGGGAATCAATGTGGAGATCGCGCTGCGGGTAGGCAATAACAATTCCGGCTTCATTGAAAAGGCCGTTGATGGTAAAACGCAAATCACTGACAATCCTTTTTCGATCGATAATGTTGCCAAGTCGCAACCATATCAGGAGGTGAAAAATCAGAGCATTATCACCAAAATCGGTAAAGAGGACCTCTGGTTCAGGTTTTTTCAGTACTTTATCAGTCCGGTCTGCTGCTGCAAGCAGAAGCTCTTTCGCTTTGTACACCGGGGAGCCGTATTGTATCCCGACCTGTATTTTTACCCGGACCAGCCTGTCGGCGAGTGTCCAGTTGATGACATTCTTCTCCAGAAAACTGCTGTTCGGAATTACCATGTGTACATTGTCGGGGGTTCTTATGCGGGTACTGCGCATCCCGATGGATTCCACCGTACCGATGGCTCCGTCGATTTCCAGAAAGTCACCGGTTTTCATGGGACGCTCGAGCAGGAGAATTATTCCGGAGATGAAATTTTTAATGATGTTCTGACTGCCGAAACCGAATCCGAGGGCGAGTGCACCTCCGACAACGGTAAATGCCGTCAGTGGTACCTGAAGCATGTGGAGCGCATAGAGGGTGAACAACGCGGCAAATATATAGAAAAACAGCTTCTGACCGGCATCAATAATACCTGCATCAAGACTGGATTTTTTCTTGATGACTCTCGCGATCAGCCTGCTGAAGAGTTGAGCTATTTTCAGTCCTGCGATGATTACGAATAAAGCTATTATTATTTTACCGACGGTAAGCGGTTTACCATCGACATTCTGCAGCTCATAGGACCATATTCCGATTATTCGCCGGTACAAACGGCGGGTTTGCTGCCGCAACGTGGTTTGCTTGAGTGCCCCGGATGCTTTTGCCTGATACCCGGAAAGAATTGAATCAAGAACAGTACCGTGATAGGCCAGAAGACTATCGGAGGTCAGCTTGTTTTCAAGGTAGGCTCTTCGTTTGCGGAGAAGACGGCGATCTTCCGGTGTCGTGGTTGCCTGGCTGAGCAGAGTGTCAAGTGATGCCAGTTCAAACCTGTTTTCCGCAAGCCGCTCATTACGCCACCGGCACTCTTCGGCAATCAGGGATCGGAAGGGTGCCGTGCTGTCGATGATCGATTTCCATTGATCGTACCGATCTTCGTTACCCTTCTGTACAGCAAGTAAAATGCGGAGGATCGTTCGCTGCTTTTTATAACAGTCAAGCAGCAGCGATGCATTTTCGAGATCAATTTTGTAGGTGTTCAGCTGTTCCCACAACACGCGTGTCTGGAGCCGGGGGCCGCTGATACTGTCAATCAGGAGTCGGTTTTCCGTATCTGTTTCCCGTGTCGCCCGCCATTTCTTTTCGATGGCCTGAATGTCGATACGTAACCGTTCGATCCGTGTTTCAGTAGTAAGTTCTTTTCTTCTGAGAACGAGGATCTCCTGTTCAATGTCACGTATGGCGGCCGTGGAATCGGAAACTGCATCGAGGGTATCCGCATTTTTCTCCGCAACGGGAAAAACACTCAGGGGAAGCAGCAGCAGGAATACAAAAATGATTTTGTTCATACGTTCCGTTTCAATGCCTTTTGCTATTCGATAAACAGGCTCTCAAAATCGATCTGTTCATGCGCCATAACAACTGCAGCGGCGTGGAGTTGCTGCATTTTGTCCATAATACCGTCAAAATAGGTTTTATAGCCGGATTCCGGTTTGTCCGCATTCGTTGCTGCATACGCCAGCGGACTGCGCATGCCGAGCAGAACGAATGCCGCATCATGTGATGTCTCGGTGACGATATCCCAGTGGGAACGGGGAGGGGTGTTGTCATGGATCTTCACCTCCGCACCCAGCCGCATTTTTTTGACGGTGGAATGAATCCGTTCACTGATATTTTTTTCGCTGGTTGATTCGGTGAGAATCGTATGCACCGAAAGACGTGACCGATGCCAGTGTCTGCTTGATCCCATGAGAAATCCGATGGCGAGAAGCAGTCCGGCATTGTCGCTTTCCTGGTCCCACCAGATGTCGATACGGCGACGTTTAGCCTGCTCGTCGCTGTTTTCCTCGCTGCCGTTTTCTTTGACAATGATCAGATTGCGTCGTTCCTGGGCGGCCGCGAGGACAACGTCGAGGTAACTGTCCGGTGTCAGTTCCTCAGAAGGATCGCCCATAAGTACCGTGTTGGGAATCAGCGGTCCGAATCCGTAGGTGTGCAAAAGCGTCGAGGCACCTTCGCTGAAGCTCGGCGAAGAATACACCTTCACCAGACTCTCCACACCACGCTGATCAAGGTACGAGGTGATACTTTCGCGCAGTTGCTGTGAACGCTCATCGCTGAGTGCCTGCGAGAAGATACTCGCGATGGTCATCATGCCCCGCCCGCGGCTCAGGGCATCGGCCAGCGAGACAAGGTACCAGCGCGATGAGGGTGCTCCCGAAAAAACAATGATATTCGGACGCCAGGTGCGTTCGTCGGGTTTCTTGCGTGCCAGCTTGTAAACGGCAGTCTGTATCAGCCACATGAGAATTCCCGCCTTGGCGTCGCCCCAGTGCGCCTTGAGCCTCCGGTGACGGGTGATAAAATAAAACAGAATCGACATGAAAATCGCAATGAACGAGGCACCGGCATTGATCATGAACATGGAGCCGATACAGATTGCCGCACCGATCGCCGAAATAAACCACGGGGTGCGGAAGGTCGGGCGCCACCACGGGCTTCCGATAATTCCCTCAAACGCGGCTGATACATTGATCAGTCCGTAGGAAGTGAGGAAGAACATCGAGAGCACCGGTGCGATGAGGTCGAGGTCACCCAGTATAATTCCGGCGAGTGCAATGCCGAATGAAATGACGGTGGCAACGCGCGGGTCGTTCTTTTCACCGAATCCTTTACCGAAAATACGGGGAATGATACGGTCCGCAGAAAGTGCCTGCATGGTTCGGGGGGCGGTGAGCAGGGAACCGATGGCACTTGAGAGGGTGGCACCCCAGATACCGGCGAGGACCGCCCATTTCCAGCGTGCCATATCGGCCATGATCAGGTTGTTGGAAAGCAATATTGCTTTATCCGGTACATATTTGTTGATAAAGAGGGGTATGGCAATGTAAACCGCATAACTGAGCAGTACCGCACCCATGGTCCCGAAGGTCAATGCTCTGGCCGGATTTTTAAGGTCTCCCGACATGCCGAGTCCCGCTTCGATGCCGGTAACCGCCGGGAAGAAAACGGCAAATACCGCCCAGAACGAGAACGTCTTTAGTACCAGATTATCGGGTGGAGGAGGAAGGTGGTCGCCGTTGCCCAGAAAAAATGAAACGAGCGACAGGGCAATCAGTGCAAAAATCAGATATTGTGTCTTGAGCGCGATATCCGCAGAGAGGAAGACCAGAACTGTTATCAACAACAGGGTCACCACAGCGACGATCTTGATATTGAGCGAGGGGAAAACAAGGTTGAGGGATTCAGCAAAACCGCTGATGTAAAAAGCGATCCCCAGGGTTTGCGCACAGTAAAGGGGGAGACCGATCGCGGAACCCGCCTCGATACCGAGCGAGCGGGATATAACGTAATAGGCACCGCCGCTTCCTACCGGAGAATTGGTAACCAGTGCCGCAAGTGAGAGAGAGGTAAGAAAGGTCACCGACGTAGCGATGGTCACGATCATCAACGTTTTAACGAGGCCGGTGGCACCCAGTACCCACCCGAACCGCATATACATGATCACACCGAGAATAGTAAGAATACTTGGAACGAACACCCCCTGGAAGGTGCCGAATGAGTAGCCTTTTTTTGCCATATACATTCCTGAAAATCGGGTTGCCGGTATCCTGCAACAAATATACTTGGAGGAGGGAATTGTTTTCACAAGTATCGGATACCGGCTGTTCCCCGGTGAATGGTGACGAAATGTGGTACCGGGAGTGCAGTAGAGGTATTTTGTATCTGTACCATCAAACAGCAGGGAGAGCAGTGCATGACGGAGCAGGACGGATTGGTCTTTTGTACGGTGATGGATGGTAACGGCGTATCGGTCGATCGATCAGTGAAAGAGGCTTTTTCCTCAACCGGATCGGGGTGCACCTGGATACATCTCGACTATTCCCGGGAGCCTGTCCGGCAATGGCTCACCGATGAAAGCGGTTTGAGCGAAGTGACGGTTGAAGCGCTCCTTGCCGACGAAACCCGGCCCCGTGCAGTCGCAATCGACAATGGACTTATGATAACCCTTCGGAGTATCAACTGTAATCCGGGGGCCGATCCGGATGATATGGTATCAATCAGATTATGGATGGATGACCACCGGATCATTTCCATGCGCCGGAGGCGGGTGGAGGCGGTGAACGATCTTCGTGAGGAACTTCGCAACGGCACCGGTCCGCGTTCTTCCGGGGAATTCCTGGTGATGCTGACTGACCGCTTGACGGAACGGATCAGCGGGGTGGTTGCCGATATCGATGAAGGGCTCGACCGTATCGAAGAGGTGATCGGTGAGCAGGAACCCCGATTGTTGCGTACCAGACTTTCCGGGTACCGGCGGATGATCATCGGTGTGCGACGGTATATCGTTCCGCAGCGGGATACCATGACCCGCCTGTATATGGAACGAATTTCCTGGCTTGCGGATATCGACAGTATGCGCTTGCGGGAAGTAGCCGAAATGACGATGCGCATTATCGATGACTTTGACATGATGCGTGACCGTGCGTCAATCACCCACGAGGAGATCAACGGGCGGCTTGCCGAGCAGATGAACCGGACCATGTACGCGATGTCGATTGTGGCCACGATTTTTCTGCCGTTGGGGCTTCTGACCGGACTTCTCGGGATCAACGTCGGCGGGATTCCCGGTGCCGATACGCCGTGGGCGTTTGCGGTGGTTTGCAGCATTCTGGTCACCGTGGCTATTATAGAGTATTTTCTGTTCCGACGTAAACATATTCTCTGACTGAATGCTGTTAAACGAGTGTCACGGTACCGCACCCTGCCGATTTTTCATTCACCTATCCAACACAACTCCACATCCAGTGTAAACAGTTAACCAAGTTAACATTAACCAGGTTGTAGGTTAACTATAACCCGGGCAATGTCATCCAGTCCTGTTCCGTACAGGAAGTAAGAAAAACCTATAAATTCATCATTTTTCATCTTGTTGATACGACTTTTACCATTGGTACATGAATTGCTTTTATTAACATCGCAACGTAATCAACACCTGAAAAAGGAAACTATAATGATCAAAGTAACCGAAGATGCGATCCAGGAACTGAAGAAGTTCATTGAAAAACACGGTAAGCACACCTTCGAGGTGGTTTTCGGAGGGTTCGGGTGAGGCGGTCCGAAAATGGGACTGGTCGAGTCTCAGCGAAATCCGGACGAGCAGGGCGGGAAAACGGTTTCAGGGTTGACCTTCTTTATTGACAACCGGTTGCTACCGCTGACCAGGCAGTACGGAGCGGTAATCGTTGATGTGGAGAAGGTATTCTGGCAGAAGGGGTTGACCGTATATTTCGAAGGACTGCGTTCGTCATGTTAAGGACGGGGATTATGCAACTGAAAAACAAATGGACTACCATAGCGGTAGTGGTACTCCTTGCGGGAATCGCAGGGGTGAGTCTGATGAAAAAACAGGATAATGACAACAATTCACAAAAGGAGCTTGATATGGAACACCTTACACTTGATTCATTCAAAGAGAAAGTATGTGAATGCGGTATCGGATCCGAGGGAAGCAATGCGGAATGGAAGTTCAAGGGAGATCTGCCGGCGGTGATCGATTTTTATGCCGACTGGTGCGGACCGTGCAAGATGGTGGGGCCGGTGCTTGAGGGTCTTTCAAAAGAGTATGAGGGAAGGATCAATATATATAAAATTGACACCGAAGATCAGCAGCAGCTGGCCGCCATGTTCGGTATCAGGAGTATTCCGAGCATACTCTTTATTCCGCTTGAAGGACAACCGACCATGGCTGCCGGGGCGCTCCCGAAAAAGGAGTTCGTGAAGATATTCCGCGAAGTGCTCGGGGTGGAGGAAGCGGTTGCTTCATTGCAGTAACGTTCATACCGCGTGGTACGGAAAATTATGAAGATATGAAAAAGCCCTTCACGGGAAGGGCTTTCAGGAATCCGGCGGCAGTCACGAAAACGGTCACTGAAAATTGGGAAAAAAGATCGTGAGACCGACACCGCTTCTGAAGGATCTGAATATGAATGGATCAAAATCCATTCCGAGTCCGATCTCCCCGAAGGCACTGAGAATTTCGTTGAAGTCGTAGCGGAGGCCATACTGGCCGTGAAGCTCGAAATTATTGCCGTTTGACTCGGCTTTGAATGAAATGCCCGGCCCGGCATAATGTTGAAGATTCTGAATCTGAGGAAGATAAAAGTTTCCGTCAACGCCGATGGAAAATTGATTATCGTTTTCCTGAAACTTGAATCCGAGACCCGGTTTGAGTTCAACGAGATCGTTTAACCGTAAATTTACATTTATACGTTGATCACTTCCCGTTTGAAACTCAAGACCCATTCTGAACGGATACGCGCTGCTGCTCAGGAGAACAACACATGCCAGGATGCCCATTGCTTTTTTCATTCACTCCTCCTTTGTTGGTGGAAAGTGCCTGTAGCAATAAAATATTTCGTGTACGACCTAAGCGGGTAATTACAGGTGGCCCTGTACCTCACAATGTTCGAAACCTTTCAGGTATCGCAGATAATAGACCCACTTCATCGGGCTTTTTCCGGAAAACAGAAAACGATGGTACTGCTTGCCCAGCCGGAATTCAAACAGATCTTTTTTCTGAATAACATAATCTTCAAGGTCTGCAATCGGCCATTGCTGCTCAGTTGAGGTTCCTTTGAACCTGAGCAGATCCGGTTCGAGGATCAGATCGCCGCGATCGGTTTCGGTGAAGTCGTGCAGCTCATTTTCCTGCAGGAAGGTAACCCCTGAGGTGCGGGTCAATTCCGGCTTGTCGCGTGTGATGTTCTCTTTCACCCGTGTTTTGTGGAGGTCAGCCCAATCCTTGAGGTCGGTGCATGATGCTATCCCGGCAGTGACGGGCGCGAGTCGGCAGTAAGGATCAATTTCCCAGATACTGCCGCACGTGGTGCAGGTTATACGGTTACCCTCCATTGTCAGGGTGTCTTCGGCCGCGCACTGCATGCAGATCCAGACGAACCGTTCCAGGCCTTCCGCAAGGCTCCGCCCGGAGAAGGGAAGACGGGTATTTTCCGGATCCTTGATATCGTTCTGATAAATAGACTGACGGATAAGACTGAACAGTTCCTCGTTTGAAAGCCGTTTGATTTTTTCGGGAGTATGAACGGAAACGGTGATACGAATACGGCCGCTCCGTTTCGCCTTTGCCCACCATGGCTTCATCAGAAAATTGCCCTGCAGCCTCACGGTTACCAGCTTGCAGCCGGTCCGTTTGATCAGTTTTTCGATGCCGGGGTAGAGCAGCTGCGTTTCGCCGTCCCAGGTTGTCTGCCCTTCGGGAAATATGCACACCGGTACTCCGCTCCTGAGGAGATCGAGTGTTTTCTTCATGGCACGGTAATCCGCGGCCCCTTTCTTCTTGGGAAAGGCGCCGATGCTTTTAAGGTACCATCGTGTAACGATTCCATCTCTGAAACCGTCGTCATTGGTCATGATGCCAAGCGGGGTGGTGGTATGGCTCCCGATAATCCACGGATCAAAAAAAGTTCCGTGATTGGCTACTACGAGGTAGGGCGGTTTCGGAAATGTATCCGAATGTTCCGTAAGGCTGAAGGGGTAGCTTCGTCGGAGGAGGAAATTGATAAATAGAAAACGCGTCGCAATATTCCACAGCATCCATTGGTAGATTTTGAACAGGGTGTTTATCATTGATTCAGCTTTCAGGGTGTCGCCTTGAAGAAAAGAATGTCGCCGTCGCAAACGGTATACTCACGGCCTTCGGAGCGGATTTTTCCGGCGGACCGCAGCGCCGTCTCGGTGCCGTGCTGTGACAGATCATCAACATTGTAGACATCCGCCCGTACAAAACCTGCCGCAAAATCGGTATGGACGGTGGCAGCCGCATCCAGCGCAGTGGCGCCGATTGCAAGCGGCCATGCATGGAGTTCCTTCTCGTTGACGGTAAAGAAGGTCTGCAGTCCGAGAAGGCGGTACAGTGCCCGGGTCAGAACCGCAAGCCCGCTTTCGGTAAGGTCGAGCAACTGATAGTAATCTTCCCGTTCTTCGGCCGAGAGCTGCACGATTTCCGCCTCAATTTTACCGTGCAGGGTGAGCACCTGCGCACCGGTGGTATCGGCATGAACCGTCAGTGCATCGATCTGCCGCTGTTCGGCAGGGGTAACGACTCCATCACCGGTATTTGCAAGGTAGAGAACCGGTTTAACGGTGAGCAGATGCAGATCGGCAATCTGTTTCCGTTCTTCTCCAGTGTTTATGATCTGACGGGCGGGGATCCCCCGCTGCAATGCGTCGCTGAGTCGTCCGAGCAGCTCCACCTTTCCGGCAAGCTCTTTGTTACCCGTCTGAACCGCCTTGGCTATTCGCCCGTATGATCGTTCAACGGTTTCGAGGTCCTTGATTATCAGTTCCGTCCCGATAATTTCGGCATCTTTCACTGCGTCAACCCGACCATCAACATGAACCACGTCGGAGGCCTCAAAACAACGGAGCACTACCAGCAGGGCATCCGCTTCGCGTATATGTCCCAGAAACTGATTTCCCAGCCCTTCTCCCTGTGATGCACCTTTGACCAGTCCGGCAATATCCACCAGTTCGAGGAATGCAGGAACAACTCTTCCGGTGGTAATGCAACGGGTAATGGTTTCAAGTCGTTCATCCGGTAGTGCGGTAACGCCATGATTCGGTTCGATCGTGCAGAAAGGGTAGTTTTCCGCTGCTGCGCTGCCGCTGGTTAACGCGTTGAAAATGGTTGATTTACCTGCATTCGGCAATCCGATGATCCCTGCGGTGAGTCCCATATGTCTTTCCGGGCTGAAGTTTGATTGCGCTTTTTCGGTGTGTTCCACCTATCCGGGGAAAATAGCTCATTGCCGGTATTTTTGCTAAGCGCCATGCAATATGATATACTTTTCTGATTAGTATGGTGCTGCATCCGGAGGAAAAAAATGAATCCCTGCACAACGCTTACCACTGCTGATCTGCTTGAAACATTGGGAAATGTAACGATATTTTCCGGCTTCACGCAGGATGATCTGATGCATGTCTGTTCCAATTGTTCGCTGGTCGAGGCACGAATCGGCGAGATCATTCTTGAAGAGGGAACTCCTGCCACCGAGATACTTATTCTGCTTAAAGGGCGCGTAGCTATTGTGCTCAACATGGACAATGAACCGATTGAACTGATGCAATGCAGTCCCGGCAGCTGCATCGGCGAGGCCTCCGTAATCGGTATCCAGATGCACAGTGCCTCTGCGGTGATTGTTGAGGATGCTGTTCTCATGGTTTTGGGAAGGCAGATCCTGATGCAGCTGTTCGAGGAAAACAAGGCTCTTTTTTCGCTGCTTATTTTAAATATTGCCCGGGAACTCGCCCGAAGGTTGCATCATACCGATGAGGTGCTGTTGCATTACGGCAAAGAGGGACGACATAATTCCTTCTCTCACTCCGGTGGTATCCGGAAGCTCAAAGAGCTGCCGATTGAAAACGGTTTAGCCGGTAGCGGGAGCGATAACTCACCGGAGCGGCAAACCGGTGAGTGAGCTAAACAGCGTTTCCGCATTCTTGTGAAAAATTCCTGAGATATCGTTGTCGGAAAGAGGGAGTTCCTCTATCCACCTGCAGGCAATGCCCTGATCCACCCAGGGCGAATCACTCCCGAAAAGTATCCTCTCACTGCCGTGTTTTCTTACCATTCGCATGAATTGTTCACCACTGAGATGGCCGTAAATTGCCGAAGTATCAAAAAAGATATTTTGACCGCACAATGTTTCGTACGATTCGTCCCAGGCACCCCATCCACCCATGTGAGCGGCGATAACCGTGAGCTGAGGAAATTGTTCAATGACGGTGCGGATTGCCGATGGCCGTGCATGTGTGCCGGTAAACGGGCCGGGATCGTTTCCCGCGTGCAGTACCAGGCACAGGTTCGCTGCAGCAAGAGCTTCGTACAGTGCAAAATGTTCCGGGGCGTCACAATGAAATTCCTGGTATTCCGGATGTAACTTGATTCCGGCAAACCGGTGTCGTTTCAGAACAGTGATCACCGCATCACTATCGGGTGTGTCGGGGTGGAGTGCACCGAACGGAATAAACGCAGCAGGGTCAAGGGTGGATTGAAAGGTGTTGATCGTAGCCACCTGCTCCGCTCTGGTTGCCACGGGCAGGATGACGGAACGGCTGATGCCGTTTTGTCGCATCGATGCTTTTAGTCCTGCTGCGGTTCCATCGGTCGCGCTGCTCCCTTCGGAGGTATACTGCGAGAGTTGTTCCAGGACACGGGGGGCAAGGTCATCCGGAAAGAGGTGGGTGTGGAAATCGATAATGGTCATGGCATGTCCGGTACAACGGTTGATTATTGTTCAAACCCTGTAACTGTTACTATCGAAAACGGTCGCGACGGGTATCCGGGGATTTCCCGGAGTGCCTTATCCGTAAAGAATTACGGCAACACGGTAAAATACATTGTACTTTTCCCGTTGAACCAGCCAAAGACGTTTCCGGCAGCAGTTTACATCTCAAGATGGTTTTCGTGTCTGAACAGGTGTATTTTACCATCATCCAGGTGGTAGGGACTTCCGCCGGTTTAAGTAGTTCCTGTTCGGGATTGAATAGTTTATTCTATAACGGTCATTGCGAGTTGGGTGAGGCTCTCGAACCCCTCGAAATGGCACATTTTAACGGGAAACTCGGTTACACTTCGATCAACTCAGTGTCCGGAAATGGCCAATTCTGAACAGGTACTAAGTAATCTCATGTTCCGACATCGGGATGTCCATCTAAACGATTAAGCCTTTCGGCGATTAACGAGGGTACTCATTGATAACAGATTGGTTCAAGAGGATATAACCGGATGAAAATATACAGCGGCTGCCTTGTAATGATGGTTTTGTCGATCGGAGTCTTCGGCATCAACATTAAACTCCGCAATGGCGACCGGTATACGGGCGCCCTTTCAGGTGAACAGAAAACGGTCTTTATTCTTCAGACGGATTCCGGTGAGGTGATGATCCGTAAGGAATCGGTTGTGGCTATTGATGGTGTTCCGTTTTCCTCGTTGCAGCCCGGGGCCGGTGCGCAACCCGGAGTGCGCCCATTGGCGAAAGAGGGCGAAACGAAAAGGAACTCACCGGAAAAACCGGAGATCGAAACCATTGCCGAAACAGAATGGATCGTGGTTCTTAAAAACGGATCGGAATTCAGAGGAAAACCGGTTCGTCAGAATCAACGGTTACTGGTACTGCAGACCAGAAGTACTCCGCTTACGCTGTTTAAAAATGTGATCGCTTCCATCGACAGCTCTGGAAATCCATCCAAAGCGACCAAATCCTCCAACGGCTCGGGAAGCTCCGCTACAAAACGAACTGCCGTCAGTCGTAAGCCGGTGTCGTCTTCTCCTGCGGTTGCTTCAACAGGATCCGTTTCTGAAAGCAGTATCGCGATACCCCGAAAAGGACCGGTGCTCCCTGCAGGGAGCGCTGGAGAGGTACCGTCCGGTGTGGAAAATGGTGCGGCACGATCAGGACGGCGTACGAGTAGAGCTGCAAAAATTGCCGGTACAGTCTCTGTGCTAAGCCCGGCAACTTCCTCCGACGAGACATCGGTTACCGGGGGAAATGCTGCAGGAACTGATTCTGAACTACAGAAAACAGATAGTACTAGCCCGGTCGCAAAAAAACTCGTCACCGTAATGACACTCTCAGGAGACAATATGGTTGCAGAACCGACACCATCTGCTTCTCCTGCAAAACCCCTGCCTGCTCCGGAACAAAATAAGACGGCTGTAACGGCAAATCCACCGCCGCCACCGGTTGACCGTCAGGATGAATCCATCAGTCTGATCCGGCCGCTGCGGACACCGGGGATGGGAGTCATGCGGAAAAAGAATGCTCAGGGGGCCGGCAAACCGGAGACGACAAAGGTGGACACGGTGGTACACGCTTTGAAAGTTCCGGATGTAGCCACGGAGAAAAAGAGTAAACCGGTTTCCAGTGTGTCGGCATCGCTTCCGTTGCCGCTGCCGTCGGACTCAGTTCGCGGGAGGGATAATCGACCGGTTGCACCTCAGGAGGGGGCGGTCGGCACCCCGAAGGCACCGGTTAAAAACGTTGCTTCAATCGCGGTAGTGAACCCCGTACAGAAAGTACCACCGCTGGTGACCGTTGCACCGGATTCCCGTGATATGTATGGTGAACGGAGGGAGGCTCCCGCTGAAGATACTTTACCGGCAACAAAGAGGAAACGTCCCGACCGGGAACAACAACCGAAGGCATCTCCGGTTCCCCCGATGGAACGCACTGTCGCACCGGTAAAGCGACCACCACGGACGGACGGTCGGCATGAACTGGTGCTTCTCGACAGTACCCGATTTATCGGGAGAGTCCTTTCCGAAAATGAGCGGAGTATTGTTCTTCAATCCGATGGCGCATCACTGACAATTCTAAAAACACTCATTCGATCTATTGATGGTGTTGCCTACAACAGAGCTGCAGATGGCGATACCCTTCCGCACCGGGCATCGGTAATTAAAGCACGTGTAAAGGCCACCGTTCCGGAAACTGAACCAGCTGTTCCCAGCGTTCTGTTTCGGGTTATGCCCCGAACGACCATTCCTGACGGGGTGACGGCGGAAACCGTTTCAGATTCACTGAGTGCTGCAACCGACTGGAAAGTGCGTTCACGGGCTGCCCGTTATATCGGTGCTATGGGGCCGTGGGGTGCTTCCACGACTCCTGCGGTAGCCGGGTTGCTGGCGGATACGGCACATGCGGATGACCCGGTACCCGCCTGGCTAGACTCTCAGACGGTTGAACCGCTGCTTGCTCCGGGGCTCGAAGCTGCCCGTGCGCTCGCTCAGCTCGGCGCCCGGGGAGAGTCGGAACTTCTGGCCGCCTGTAACCATACCGAACCGCTCATGCGGCGCAACGGGGTATTCGGTCTGGGTAATTCGTTCTTTGAAACCACCGAAAAAACAGTCAAATCCATGGTACAGGATCCCGATCCGGGGGTCCGTCGAGCCGCACTGGGGAGTCTCAGAATACCATCCGCGTTACCGTTTCTCATTAAAGCGGGAAAGGATATCGATCCGGGAGTACGCAATACGGCGGCAACGCTGCTCGGTAGAATCGGTTCCGGGGATGCCGCGGCACAACTTGCGACCATGTGTAAAGACCACAACGCGGCGGTGCGTCGCACCGTTGCCGAGGGATTGGGGCGTATCGGTTCCCGTGAAACGGTGGAACCGTTGCGTGTTCTCTGCAGTGATGCCGATCACTTCGTTCGCGCTGCGGCGATCAGGGCGCTGGGGGCAACCAAAGATACCGGCGCCGTTACGGTGTTACTTGAAGCATTGAAGAATCCTGCCGGTGATGTCCGTGCGAGTGCCGCTGAAGCACTCGGGCTGCTGCGGGATTCCCGATCGATTCCGGCGTTGTACGCGGCGGTAAAGGATACAGCTCAGCTGGTGCGGGAAAAGGCCCAGCTCGCATTGAAAAATCATACCGACCTTCCGCTCCTTTTCAAGGCTCTCGATGATCCTTCGCCTGTTGTCCGGGGCAATGCAGGGTACCTGTTGTGGCTTCTCACCGGAAAGGACCTCGGACCGGAGCGCGAAAAATGGGAAAAATGGGCGGCGGCAGGAAAAAAGAAGAACGGGAAAAGTGCTTCCGGAAAACAATAAACAGTACGTAACAAACCCTGGTCTTTTCCGGAGGATGCAATGAATTCCGGAAAAACCGTGCACCCTGATTGCGAATATCCGCCTGCTGCACAATTGTATACCGTAGCGAAGGTGCCGGATCTGCCGGAAACACTCTATCACCGGTTTCTCGGGTATGTTTCGGAGTCCTGCCGGCAGCGAACGGTCCGATTCCTTCGTTACGAAGACCGGTGCAGAAGTGTCACCGGCGAAGTCCTCTGCCGCTATGCGGTGTACCGGTATTCCGGCATCCGTAAGCAACCCTGGACGGTCATTAAAAACGACTGCGGGAAGCCGTATCTTTCCGGCTCGGGAATCCATTTCAATATCTCTCACTCAGGGAGTTGGGTGGTCTGCGGAGTGGACCGGGAAGAGATCGGTGTTGATGTTGAAAAGAGCCGTAGTGTTGATCCGGGTATTGTGGAACGCTTTTTTTCGGCTCCCGAGAAAGCGTGGTTCGCCCGGTGTGCCGCACCCGGGGAACAACGGATAGTATTTCTGAAGCTCTGGACGTTGAAAGAGAGCTATATCAAGGCAATCGGCAAAGGCCTCCAGTGCCCGCTTGACTCGTTCGCCTGTCTGCCCGAGGCAACAGGAGTCCGTCTGATCCGTTTTGACCAGGAGCTCCCTCCTGCCTTTTTTCACCACTTCGCTTCGGATACGGAGCATCATTGTGCGGTTTGTTGCCTCCGGGATGCCGCCCGTATCACCACCATTGAAGTGTCGTTTGATGAACTGGTAAGCTTTACTGATCATGATGCGGGGTGATCGTACCCAGCCGTTACCGCCCGATCATGATAAGTGCCAGACCGCTAACAATGCCGATAAACGGAATGAGTTTCTTCCGTATGCTTCCTTCCCGAAACAGCAGGGCTCCCGCGATGAAGGAGATCAGGATGTTCGTTCTGCGGATTGCCGACACAAGGGCAAGTTTTGCCTCCGGATCGGAGAGCGCCGTCATGTAGACGATATCGGCGATCACCAGCAGAATGCCGACCAGGAAAATCGCGGGGCGGAAAGAGAACGGGGTGGAACGGCTGCGCTGCGGATACCAGACCATCAGGGTAATGCCGCCGTAAAGTAGTGACAGGTAGAAAAGAAACCAGCTGAGGACGAAACGGGGCGGGAGCACCATACGCTGCAGAAGGTATTTATCGAATCCCGCACTCGCGGCACCGGTGAGTGCTGCAAGGATCATGAAAATGATCCACACCGGCGAGGAGGCACCGGCGGAGGAACCGGTACGGGATGGTCGGGAGTAAAGGATATACGAGACCAGTATCAGGATGACTCCCGGCCACTGGCTTGCGGTGGGGCGTTCACCGAACAGCAGGACCGCGCCGACGACGGTAAAAAACGGTGCAGTGGCCCGAAGGGGTGCGGCAACCGTAATGGGAAGGTGTTTGAGCCCGAAGTAGGAGAGTACCCATGAGGTGCCGACTACCACCGATTTCGCGATAATCAGCGCATGGGTGCTCATCGGCAGTGCCGGAATAAAGAGATGCCACCGCATTGCAAGTTCGGGATTGAAACGGGACAGCAAAATCATCGGCAGGGTACAGAGAGTACCTGAGAGTGTCGAGAAAAAGAGTACCGGAAATACCGCATTGCCGGTGACGGCGCTTTTTTTTGCGACATCGTACAGACCGAGAAAAAAAGCCGAAATAAGACTGAGTAACAGCCACATGATCAATGAATCCGCAATCCGGTGAACAGTTCCTGCATCAAATTGGGTAACACGGTATAAAAGTGGTAAAAATTACATTCAAACCGTTACCGATTGCCACGATTCAGGTAAATGAGTTTGACCCGAGAGTTTTTCGGTGTCGGACATCACTATTTTCATTACCATGGCAGTCCCTGCAATGATCAACATCCTCAGCAGGTTAACAAATTACCCCTTTGCACGGATCATTGTCAGGATCATTTTGAATTGTCCTTTTCCCGCAACACTGTGAGGTTTGCCTGCAGGCATTATAATCGCGCCGGGTGCAGTGATCTCGAATACTTCATCCTCAATCCGGATACTACCGGTACCATCAATAATCTGGACTAACGCGTCAAATGGGGCAGAGTGTGTACTCAACCGTTGCTCTTCATCGAATGCGAAGACCGTAACCGTTCCTTCATTGTTGTCAATGATGGTTCGACTGACAATCGAACCGTCCTGATACGAAACAAGTTCATTGTAATTGAATACTTTAGACAGCAACTTCCGGTCAGTACCTTTCCGTTCGGCCATGCTGGATACCTCTTCTGTAGGTTGTTCATGTTTAGGTATTATTCGCCGTCATCCCCGATAGCATCAGCAGGACAGGCATTCTTTGCATCGTTACAGGAAGTTTCTTCATCGGCGTTTACGGGTTGTTTGAAAACCATCGCCAGATCACCATCCGCGTTCATTCTGAAGTTCCCGGGGGCAGTCTCCGTGCACATTCCGCAACCGATACATGCGGTATCAACGTAAAAAACGCCATCGACATTTTCTTCGACTTTACTGTTTTTGTCGGCCATCCGGTCTCTCCTTTGTAAGAATTATTTCAGAATACCAAGCTCTTTATGCTTTTTTTACGATACGTTGTGCCATTTTCTCAAGTGCATCCGGAACGTTGTCTCCCTCCTGAATGCACCTCCATCGGTAGTTGCAGCCTTTGAAACCGGTATTCAATCCGGCTGGTGGTGTTTTATCCTGAGAATTACAAAGACCTGTTTTCCTGCGATGCAACTGAATACCTTTTAAACATACCCCCTACGCTGGAAGAAAAACTTGATGTGCATCAAGATAGTGGAAGAAAACGGTAATTTTTTCCGATACATGAATCAGGATGTGAGCGGTTTTTTCCGTAAACTGTTTGACCCTGTTCGCGGGTAGAAACGATCATCGTTACGAGGAGCCGTGACGCATGGTGCAGTGATTGCAACGGGGAAAACCATCGCACTCTGTCATTTTCCTCCGGAGCAAAAAAAGGAAAGACCGGGAAATCATCCTCCCGGTCCTTCACCACTTTCCGGATGGTACAACTCCACCACATAGTACCGGCTTTTACCAGAAACAAATTACATTGTCGCTATTCCTTTATTGCTTTAATAGAAAACATCAGAGGAATTGTTGGAAGAGAACTGGAATACGTAAACCAGTCCCCGTCAGTTTTTTCCATAATCCCCTCATTATTAAAACAGATTTTTGAAAACTCATGAACAAACTGAATTCCAAGACCGGCATTTGCCAGTGATGTTATAATCTCACTCAGCGGATGTTGCCATAAAGACATTTTTTCAGGATTAACCACATCCATATTCGCATAATCAGGACCACCTTCATGGTCGGCTGGCTTTTGAGAACTGAAGTAGTTTTCAACAAAAACAAGCCGGTTATCTTTTTTTGCGACAGCATTGAATACCGGATGAAAGTCAACAATGTAAAAGATTCCTTGTGGTTTTAAGCGGTCTGAGATAATTTCTGCCCATTTCTCTAAATCCGGTAACCAGCACAAAACACCGTAAGAGGTATATACAATATCGAAAGTATCGGAAATGTGTTCCGGAACACTATAGATATTACTTTCAAGAAAATGAGCTTTTATACCGGTCTTCTCTGAAAGCATTTTTGCCGCTGAAATCGCTTTCCCCGATAAATCGATTCCGGTTACCTGTGCACCTCTTCGAGCCCATGAAAGAGTATCCATTCCGAAATGACATTGAAGATGTAAAAGCGATTTTCCTCTAACGTTTCCGACTTCTTCAAGTTCTATGTCTTTTAAAGAACATTTCCCGTTTAAGAAATCAGTAACAGGGTAAAGTTCACTTCCAGCAAGGTGAATTGATGTTGCAGCTTCCCAGAATCTTCTGTTTTGATCAATGTATTCTGTAGACATTCAGGTTATAAACTCCAGGTAATCGATTCAAGACCTTCAAGTTGTTGTGATTTCGCTGCCCTTACAGGGATTCCAATAGCGAGCATTGTGGAATTCACTCCGGCAGGTACCAAGCCCATGGTTATTCAGCTTGAACGGGAAACGTATCCCGAGAGAATATAGTATCATCCTTTTCTATAAAGTACCTGGAGGAAGAAACGGTACAAAGTACCGGATAAAATACGCTTATATAGTATCCGTTCAGAATAGAGCAAAAAAGTCCGCGCATACTTCCCTTCGGCAGGCTCCCGTCCTCCGTAGCAGGTACTGCGGAGGGGAGACAGGGTAAACTTAGCTCAGCATGAGCGGCCTTTTTAGATGAATCATGCACATTCCGCTTATCATAGCAGCTTGTCGAAGGATAGCACATAGTTGCATTCTGAACAGGAACTATATAACGAAAGTGACCTACCGATATCCGACCCCGACTCCGAAATCTCCCTTACAAATTCCCTTTTATCTTTCAACTTTATCTTTCAACTACTTCCTCCGCCCGGAACCTGGCCTTGTCAATCGCTTTCATAAACGCCGCCTCGCGGGTCACTTTTCCCGCCTTGACCATTTCAAACAGGCAGTCGTCCATCGAGATCATTCCCGCCTGTCGGCCGGTCTGCAGCAGTGACGTGAGCTTACTGGTTTCTCCCGAGCGGATAATAGGGGGGAGTGCACTGGTCCACAGGAGGATCTCATAGGCGGCATACCGCCGTGTACCGTCGGCGCTGCGGAGCAGTTGCTGCGCCACCACGCCTTTGAGTGAGTTTGACAGCTGCGTGCGGATCTGGTATTTCTTCCGGGCCGGGAAGGAGTCGACCACGCGGTCAATTGTTTTTGCCGCCGAATTGGTGTGGAGGGTTCCGAATACCAGTATGCCCATCTCCGCGGCGGTAAGTGCCAGCTCAATGGTTTCCCGGTCGCGCATTTCGCCCACCAGCACGATATTCACATCGCTCTTGAGCGCCCCCTGCAGCCCGCTCATGAACGATTCCGTATCTTCTCCCACTTCACGATGTAGCACAATGGACCGTTTGCTCTGATGGACAAACTCGACCGGTTCCTCTATGGTAACAATTTTTCGGGCATGATGCGTGTTGATCGAGTCGATGATCGCCGCCAGTGTCGTTGACTTTCCGCTGCCGGTCGGACCGGTGATAAGCACCAGACCGGAAGTAAGATTCGTAAATGTACTGAATACCTCCGGAGCTTCGATCTGTTCCAGTGTCAATACTCGGGATGGTATGATCCTGAAGACCGCTCCGAACCCGTTGACCTGTTTGAGATAATTCGCCCTGAATCGTGCGGTTGTTCCCAGTGCATAGGCGAAATCACAGTCACCGTTCCGGGTGAACTGCTCCCAGTGCTGCGGTGAAGCGATCTCTTTAAGCAGGTGCTCCATGGCTTCATGCGATAGTACCGGTTCGCCTGCAATGGTTGCAAGCTCACCGTTCACCCGGTATTTGGGAGGTTGTCCTTCCGCAAGGTGAAGATCCGATCCGCCTCTGTCGATAAGTGCCGAAAAGTAGTGATCAATCTGAGCCATACGCGCTGCCTTTAATTGTTGGCAATTCTCATTGAACTTCGTGCGGCCGCCTCTTCTTCGGTGATGAGCCCCCGGGCGGCGAGTGATTTGAGGGATTCATCAAGCAGCTGCATGCCCGCCGCTTTTCCCGTGATCATTGCGGTGCCGAGCTGATGCGCTTCATCTTTCCTGATCATGTTCGCAACCGCGGTAGTGACCAGCAGTACTTCGAATGCGGCCACCATTCCGTTGCCGTCGGCACGTGGAATGAGCTGTTGCGATATTACTCCGCGCAGGGATTCGGAGATCATATTGCGCATGATACCCTGTTCCTCGGGAGGAAAGGAATCGATAAGACGGTAGATGGTACGTGATGCGGAAATGGTATTCATTGTAGCGAATACCAGATGTCCGGTTTCAGCGGCACTTACCGCAAGCCGGATGGTTGCCAGGTCGCGCAGTTCGCCGATGACGATGCTGTCGGGGTCTTCGCGCAGTGCCGCCCTGAGTGCCGCATCCTGGTCTCTGGTATCGGTTCCTATCTGTCGTTGTGTTATCTGTGCGTTTACCGGCGAAAAAATGTACTCAACCGGTAATTCCAGGGTGATGATGTGATCGGGCCGCGTCTGGTTGACCATCTCGACCAGTGTCGTGAGCGTGGAACTTTTTCCGCAGCTGGCCGGACCGGTAACCAGCACCAGCCCCTGGGCCCACTGGGTGAGTACCCGGCATGATTCCGGCATTCCGGTTGCTTCAAACGGTCTCACGGAATCCGGTATGCAACGCGCCGTCAGATCCCATCCGGCCCGTTGTTTCATCACCGTTACCCGGTAACGGTCGCCTCCGGACAGTTCATGGACAAACTCCAGGTCGCCGGATTGCTCGAACTGCTGCAGCCGGTTGTGATCAAGTATCGCCCGGATGAGCTTTTCGGTCTGCTCCGGTGGTACCGGCTCCGGTGTAATCCGGACAAGGGAGCCGAAACGACGTACCAGCAGGGGTGCGTTAACCGAAAGATGGACATCGGAAGCCTCAACCATGCGGGCATACCGGAAAATGTCCTCCAGTGAGTCCGTTTTACGCAGCGGAGGCAGTTCCGTGCTGCTTCCTGAAAAACGCTGCGCACTGTTTCCTGATTCCGTTCCTTCACCCGATGGCGCAGCGGGTGCCTCCGGACCGGTTGCTGATGGTGCCATCGCCTGCCGTTGCACCATTGTGCCGGTCGCAGCAGGCGGTTGCTGCTGACTGGCCGTTTGCTGAACGTTTTGAGCCGTTGGTGCAAGAAACTCCAGCATCTTCTGATAAATGACCGGAGGAAGGATCCCCTGGTCAACACAGAGCATACCGATATTTTTCTGTGGTGTGCAATGCGGCCACAGTGCCTGCAGTTGTTCCAGGGTTGCGAATTTTTTAGCGAGTATGAGGTCGGCGAATTTCCGGTTATCTACGGCATTCGGGGGGAGCATACATTCCTTCGGTTCGGTTTCGTTCACGTAGATTGTACACAAATGGGATCGGCTGGTCAATGTAGTAACGGTAAATCACTGCCGGGGAACCGGAAGGTGCAGTGGATGTATGATTTTAAGTATGGTGAAAAGTTT
The DNA here is from genome assembly GCA_050304135.1 of Chitinispirillaceae bacterium. Taxonomy (GTDB): domain Bacteria; phylum Fibrobacterota; class Chitinivibrionia; order Chitinivibrionales; family Chitinispirillaceae; genus JAFGNB01. Next base: position 40,438 of record JBNLDC010000016.1, read on the forward strand.
CCGACAACGTCCTGCGGCACCAGCCTCACCGCTGGTTGTGGTCTGTTTGCTCGACTGGAAAAAATGCCGAAACAGCTTTATTCTAGCGAAGTAGAATTACAATATAAAACTTTTATTTTTTTTGTATAACGATTATTTCTCCTTCGGTACGGTTGGTGAAGATGCCGGATATGGCAAAGGATTGCTTGTTTTTGAAAGAGTTCAATGCCATTGTGCCTACAGCGAAAAACGACGGTCTTCTTTTATCTTGCCTGGTGTTCCCGGCTCGGTTCGTACACAGCAACATCAATTATCCGGTACATCCTGGTTTGTTGTCTCTCTCCTGTATTTTCCTGTTGAATCCAGGTGCGACCTTCCTGTATAATAAAATTTCAACTGAGTGATTGTTGTTTGTCGTGCCCAGCCTGCCCGCAGATAGTTTCCTGCCGCTCAGAAACCTTGAAATCTTTCATCTGAATCTACAGTAGGTACCTATAACTATCCAGATGCAGCTCAGGAGGCCGGCACTATGAAAAACGTCAGAACAGCAAGCGTACGGGCAAAATTGGTCGTAATCGGTTTGTTGACATTAGCTATATTCATTGTCTTCTCGGCATTTTCCTTTCATACAATAAATACCCTGAAGGGCGGCGGGAAAATCTTCAGGCGAATTATTCAAGGCAAAGACCTCGTTGCCGATATTCTTCCTCCTCCGGAATACATTATTGAATCCTATCTGAATGTACTGGAGCTGCTCGGTACCGATGACAAAAAAAATCAGGAAGCGCTGATAGTAAAAAACGATGCATTGTTCAAAGAGTATCAGCAACGACATGATTACTGGGCCACCGAACTGGAAAACGGTAACGTAAAGTCGGAATTACTTGAGACATCCTATCGTCCGGCAATGGAATTTTACGATCTGGTCAGGAACCGGTATATCCCCGCCATCAGATCCGGCAATAAAGAAACGGCAATGATACTTGCTTTCGGATCGCTACGTGAAAAATACAAACAGCATCGCCAGTCTATTGACGAGGTTGTACGACTCGCCGGCATACGTATTGCCGATGATAACACGACTTCGTCACAAACAATCTCTTTTCAGATGACACTGATGATTATCGTTCTCATTACCGGAATTGCGGCACTGGCTTTGATGCTGGTATTTATGGGGATAAGCCTGTATCGCTCTTTATCCGATGTTTCCACTAGATTGAGTAAGTGCACCGGTGAGGTTTCCGGCGCTTCCAGTCAGGTTGCTCAGGCTTCTCAGGCCTTGGCTCAGGGAAGCGCAGAACAGGCATCCGGACTGGAAGAAACATCATCAAGCCTTGAAGAGTTGGTCTCAATGACGAAACATAACGCCGACAACGCCCACCAGGCGAAGGTTATTGCAGCCGAAACCACCCAGACTGCCAATCGTGGTTCCGAAGCTATGAGTCGGATGACTTCGGCCATAAACGACATCAAAAAATCATCCGACGAAACAGCAAAAATTATCAAGGTTATCAACGAGATCGCATTTCAGACAAATTTGCTTGCCCTCAATGCTGCAGTTGAAGCCGCCAGAGCAGGTGAAGCCGGTAAAGGATTTGCGGTTGTCGCCGAGGAAGTACGAAGCCTGGCCATGCGGTCGGGAGAGGCCGCTGCAAATACCTCGAAACTTATTGAACAGTCCGTTAATAAAAGTCATAACGGGGTGCATATCTGTGATGAGGTAGGAAAGGTCCTCGACGAAATCGTCGCATCAATCGGTAAAACCACTGTTTTGGTCAATGAAATCACTGCGGCCAGTAAGGAACAAACTCAGGGTATTGAACAGATCACTACTGCTGTTAATCAAATAGATACGATTACTCAGCAGAATGCAGCCAATGCCGAAGAGTCAGCAGGTGCATCCGAGGAACTTAACACTCAAACCGACAATATGTTGGTTATTGTGGAGCAACTGACCGCCCTTGTCAACGGTTCGTCAACCGGAAAATCGATCTTACCAGAAAAGTCGTCGTATCACCTGGAGGCACCTGATAATACAGTAACACCGGCGTACTTGGTTTCCCGGTAAAAATCTTAGACAATACTGCTTTGGAAAACGGTAAATTGTTCCTGAACTATACTACTGCTGCGAACCCGGCGCACCACCAACAAAGAGCGTTAAAAAACCTGCTGTCAACGTTCTTTTCATGTTATTCATTTGATCTTACCAGACTTGATTAGGGCTGCGTCAAAGACATCCGCCCGAGCATTGATCTCCTTCTCACTCACGCTCATACTGTTCATCAAATAGATTGTTCATAGCTTCAGGTCAGGGCAGAGCCTTACGTTACTCTGGAAGCCGGGGCCTCCGCCGGGCTTGCCGAAGTAGTTGATACCCGCGACCTTGCCGGTGCTCCATCCAAGTGTTACTGAGAGTGAATGGTCTCCTGTGGTAACCTGCCGGCTCAACATATCGTCTCTGGCCTTCGCGCTCAAGAGCGTTGGCGAGTCCTTCAGTAAGTCTTTGTCACACCGTTCTGCTGCGTAAGGATGCACGGTGGATAATGATGTATCAAATAGTATGTCCAACACATAAAAATATGGAGAATGTAAGATGAATTAAAGAAGAGGTTGAAGGTATTATAAGTTTCTGTTCACTTTCTGATTTTTTAAAAAAGGGTTGTCAGGATTTCATACCACACATTTGTTATAGATATTTTTCATCTGTGTACAATTACTTCTGTACCATTTTTATACTGAAATGGGTTTGTACTGTGCCCTTTTCAGCTTTTTCCTTTTAAAATGCTTATAATCAATGTAGTTTTCGGTAAATGCATCCTAATTGGATATAAAATGAGAAACTCTCAAATTCGGATGAGAACTGTGCAGATTCAATGGCTGAATCCGGTATTATTGTTTTTTTTCATCATAATATCGGGTACGACTATCAAGGTTTTTGCACAAGACTCCACAACATGGTTGTTCTTGAAACCGTTTCTCTCTCTTACTGAAAAAACGCCGCCTGTTGATCCCGATGCACCGATATTCCGGTTTTATTTTGCCGGTGCCAAAGCAAAGGCAATGGCAGGCATGAAAAACACCCTTGTCGGTTGCCGAACCGGCTCACTCCTCTGTGGAATAAATCTGGGTGGATTCGTTGAGATACATAACTACAACACGATTGAGACGCAATATCTGCCATGGGAATTGTGGCGTGGCAGCCTGAGCTTTGAACTTTTCATTAAATTATTCCGGCTTCTGTCTTCTGATCGGGTAAGCCTGTTAGCACAGTGTGCTTATTACCATGAAAGCAACCACTTTTCCCAGAACGATTATGTATATGATTTTACGTATCTCACCAATGCTCATAAAATGCATAACGCTTCAATGAGCTCCAATGAATGTTTCCGAACTGCATCAACAGTATTTTACCGACCGACAACGTCAATCGACATGCAGACGACAATCGGTGTCCGCCTCTTTGTGCCTCCTATAAATCCAGGTGACAGGCGCAATATGGGACACTCCTTCCTTTTTGAATTCGCCGGTATTCATGAACTCAGTAAACGTTTTTTCTGGACAGCCGGTATATATGGCGAAATACTAAAACACACCTTTGATTGGGAAGAAAACCATTACTATGGAGTAAAAGAGAACAAGAAACTCACTTTTTTTCTTGCCGAAGCCGGTATTGGAATTAAAAACCAGCGAGGCGCACGCTTCTGGCCTTACGTCGGGTGGAATAGATCCAATGGGCGGGGTCTTGATTTCCCCCGTTTTTACAAGGAATTTGTTATCGGATTGAAATTGATGCAATGAATCAGAAAAAGACTATCGTCAAGGCGGTATAAAGAAACCATTCAAGTTGTACTGACACTTCGTGATGCCAAAAAAGCCTGTCTTCATTTATCGAGTGTCACCAGTCCGATGTCATAGAGAGAATTCTCCGGCACAGCGATCTATGGAAAGAGACACCCACGAGAGCGCTGCCGGTGGAACTACCAGTTCCAAAAACGCAAATCATGTCGAGCGAAACCCCTGACGAGTCATATATCACAACAAATGGAGAACTCGTGTATGTTAACCCCCAAGTCGACGGAGTGATTTTCAGCACCGTTATCACACAAATTTTACCGATTAATTAATGCCCAAACAGGGATTATTCACCAAAGCCGAATGAACAGAACCAACAGTACAACCACGAGCACCATCATGAATGTGAGATTACTTCCTCTACTGATATTTGCCCTCATCCTTTCGGTGGGATGTAAACAAGACGCCTCATCCTCCGCTCAACCTAAAAAACAAGAAACGATTCAAAAACCGCAGGGCCCTAAGATAACGGCAACCAAAGACGGCCTCGCCCGTATCATCATGCGACAGACCCGTCTGGTCGACGAATCCGACCCCGCCAATACCGAAACAAAGGAATACATGGTATCGGTCCTCAGCGATGGCAGCAATTTTAGGGTGATTTGCGAATGGCCAAAATCAAGCAATAATGGATGGGCAGCCGTTACCAAAGATTTGCAGTATGTTGTATATGTCCACAATTATGCCAAAGGCAAACAACCGCATCCTCAGATCAAAGAAAACATCATCATCCAGAATTTAAAAGATGGGTCGAAAAAATATTTATTCACAGAAAAAGATTTGGATATCGACAACGAAACCGGAATGCCCATGGAGTTGTGGGTAGCGCGAGGGCGATTAAATCCATATACCAACAAAGCAATTTTACATACTGCAAGCAGTTGCCGCATAATTGACATTCCCTCCGGGAGATACAAAAACATTGCCGGTTATAAATTCCTAAACCCCGTTTTACTGCCTTCCGGAAAAATCTTTTCGACCTGGTACAAAATGGTCGATGAGGAATATCAAGGTCAATTGCCTATTCTCTACGATGTTCAAGATAAAAAGTTTGAATATATAAAGCAGGTACCCCGCGGTCTGATTATGAACAAATTCAAAACATCGGCCGACAGAAGTTTAATCTCGTATTCGATAAGGGGACAAATGAATTCCAAAGATACAGTCCTCTTTTTTGACGGGCACCTAAACCCATTACCCGGGCTGTCGGGAAAAAAACTGGCAACTCAATTCCATATAGGGCCAAAAGGGGAGTGGTTGTATTATCACCTGTATGCAAAATCAGTCGAAAATTTAGCCATTTTTCGTATTAAAAAATCACGTTTATTTTCAATACCTTCTCCCAATGAATCTTTCATTAAGGAAAATGGCGAGCTTGTTTATGTAAACCCCGAAGTCAATAACATGGATTACAACACCGATATCACCCAGATTCTTCCAGCAAAGTAACCGCTTATGCCACCATCAAAAGCAAGAGTCAAATTTTTATTATCCGACCCAATTCAAGTTTTGGGCACCGGTAAATAATAAATAGCCCCCAATAGCCTAAATCTTCTGCCAGACCGGTTTTTTGCCGTAAGAGCGACTCAAAACAACTCAAGCATTATCATAATAGCCGAAATGGGTGAGTTGGATTCCGCAAACGCTGACGGCACCTCGAAAAAGTCGGTGTCAGCGGCCCTTGGAGTCACCTGCGATCTCAAGCTCATTCCCGAAAGAGCGGTTAAAGCGGCGTTTGCTAGCTCCACATCCGAAAAAAACGATTGGCAAAAAAGCTTGAGAGATCGGAGGAAGAGCCCCTCACGGTTTTCTCCCCGTCCCCGAGGGCGGGACTTCGGTGCTCTTTCCGGGAAGGTTGACACTCAGCGTCCGGCTTCGTGCCCTTTGGGTCCCGATTGCATCGGGATCTTCTCCGGCCATTGTGGCCTGCGAACCGCACCCGTAATGACAGGATCATTACACGCACGTTCCCGTGAGCTCGCGGTAGTGGGTCCGGCAAAAATTACAATAACTAGCGCGAAGCGCATAGTCCTTACCACACACCGAACGGCAGTGAAGTCTGGCTAAAAATATAATAAAAAGCGCGGAGCGCATGGTCCTTAGCACACACTGAACGGCAGTGAAAACTTCCACCGGATCGTCCGGGTACATCCTTGTACCCTTCCTATTTATTGACAAGCGGCCAGAGGCCGCAATAACGTCTTGCTGTTAAAAGTCGTTTTCCCGACTGAAGAGAGGGAAAATGTGCCGCAGGCCGAGGAGCCTTCAAGCGACGAGCATTTAACCGCTGTTGACGGTCTGTAAACTGGTACACCATTTTAGTCGATTTAATGAGACATGGTAAGAAATCCACTTTTAATGTGCGCACATTTTTTTCTGATATGTTTCAAATAGCTTGTTTTCAGGGGGTAATAATTGAGATTAATATCGTTTACCATTAAAAATTAATTCTTTCTTTGTTATTCCATTTTTCTGTAAAATAATCACATTTTTAGCTTTTCTATTTTTAGCCATTACCTTTTTACCTTGCAATGAAACATATTCAAAATTGTAATTATTCTTATCTTCATTTATTTCTTTATTATTAATATGTATATAAGTCCCTAAAACATTTGAATACAATCTAATCTCTATCATTTCGTTATTATTAAAATATAGCATTAATGTCCCCTTTAAGAACTTGGGGTAAATCGGATAATGTGCGCTTAATAAATAAATCCCAATTTCAAATTTATTCAAACAACAACTATCATATGGAGCACATTGAATAGGGGTGGCATTATTTGGATAAAAGTAATTTTTTATTAATTTATACCTATTTTCTTCAATTGTTTTTAAATCCCATTTAAAATCAGCTTCGTTTGAATGTTCCATCCAATAGATTTCAAGTTTACCACCAGAAGAAAGATAATCATGAATTCCAGTTGTATCAAAATGGCTAAAAATTATATAAGCTGAATCAAGGGCGATTGATTTCTCAGAATTATTAATAATAAATAAAGAATCATTAGAAGCTTTCAAACTATCTTTTGAAAGAATTATATTTTCTGAGAACGCGTAAACCGATAAAATGACAACTGTTAAAAGAATTTTTCTCATTTTTAATCACCTGTTATAGTAACTGATATTTTATTCATCCTCATACAATAAAACGATTATTTGAAGTCATCCAAAATTACGCATTTATTAACTTTTGTGCGCACTATTTTAATATAGTTTTATTCTTTATTAATAAAGCTGTCATGATCTCTCTCAACTAATTCGTGCCAGTTTATTGCCGCAACGGTCCGGCCAATGTTGGCGTGCCCGAAACGCAGTGAAGGGCATGTGCCGCAGGCCGGAGCGATAGCGGAGCAACATTGGCCTGTTGAACAAAGCCGCTACGCGGCAGCCCATAAGTAACCATCCTTTATAGTAAAAGCATCCGTCATACAATTTCCTATTGCTGCCACACATGGTGTGTGACACATAAACTATTTACAGGAGGTATTGTATGACGGAGT
>JBNLDC010000017.1:0-82424 GCA_050304135.1 Chitinispirillaceae bacterium
GACACATTGTTTTGCGCGGTCGACACATTGTTTTGCGCGGTCGACACATTGTTTTGCGCGGTCGACACATTGTTTTGCGCGGTCGACACATTGTTTTGCGCGGTCGACACATTGTTTTGCGCGGTCGACACATTGTTCCGCGCGGTCGACACATCGTTCTGCACGCTCGACACATCGTTCTGCACGCTCGACACATCGTTCCGAACGCTCGACACGGGGGCGTTTCTCACCTTACACTCAAAAAGCTGAAAAGTGAAAACTGAAAACCGGCAGGAAGAGGTGATTATGAAATCAACCATCATGCAAGTGATGGAACATCAGGATGACATCAGATAGAAACTATCGACAACCATAGTATATACAAATCTACGATCGGTCTGAACATCTCCGTCGCTCAATTCACCCTGTACCCCGAGGGGAGAATCAGTTGCCGGAAGCCCGGATACCACACATAAAACTCGATCGGCATTTCTGTAATTGATGTTCTTCCATGTAATTTGACTGGATTATCAGATCCTCCACCACCTCCTTGTCGCGGTTGCACTCTATCAATGCGTAATCTATAATTGAACTTATGACAACCCGCACCCCTCCTGCCGAGGCAACGAAGTTTTCCACGTTCGGGGGCGTTTTCACCCCATCAATTCTGACCATTCTCGGCGTTATAATGTTCATGCGGGCCGGCTTTGTTATCGGTCATGCAGGTATCATCAGTGTCCTTATTATTCTCGGGATCAGTAAGCTGATCACCATTCTGACCGGCCTTTCCATCTCGGCGATTGCCACCAATACCGATGTAAAAGGCGGTGGTGCCTACTTTCTTATCTCCCGGACACTCGGACCGGAGTTCGGCGGTACCATCGGTCTCGCCCTCTACCTGGCGCAGGCGCTCTCGGTACCGTTCTACGTGCTCGGCTTCACCGAAGCGGTCATCAGGACACTGCCGGTACTCCAGCCGTACTTTCCGGTAATCACTTTTGTCACCCTTGCCCTTATATTCATTGTCACCTTCAAGGGGGCGGATCTTGTCATCAAGGCCCAGTATGTAATCATGATCATTCTCGGCATAGCGATAGCGGGATATATGGGCGGTGGACTGCTGCGATTTGACCGGACGATTCTTGCAACCAACATGCACCCCTTTCCCGGAAGCACCTTTCAGTTCTGGCAGCTCTTCGCGATTTATTTTCCGGCGGTAACCGGTATTATGGCGGGTGTCAATATGTCGGGCGATCTGAAAAACCCCTCCAAGTCCATTCCTCTCGGCACATTCGCCGCCATTGGCGTCGGGTTGCTTATCTACGGAGCACAGATTGTCATCTGCGGCGGATCGCTATCGCAGGAGACGCTCATCGATCAGCCGTACCAGAGTCTCATGAGCCTCGTACCGCTGCATCTGGGAATTCTGGTGACCTTCGGTGTCTTCGCCGCCACGCTCTCGAGTGCACTCGGGTCACTGCTCGGCGCACCACGTATCCTGCAGTCACTCGGGAAAGACCGGCTGCTCAAACCGGCGAACTTTTTCGCGGCGATCACCCCGGCGGGCGAACCCCGGCGGGCACTGTTCCTGACCATTGTAATCAGTGTGGTGGTGCTCTATCTTGCACGCGGCGGCGGCGAAGGCGGAGCACTGAACATTGTCGCCAGTATGGTCACCATGCTGTTTCTCTGGACCTACGGCATTACGAACCTCGCCGCTTTCGTGGAATCGTTCAGCCGCAACCCGTCGTTCCGGCCACGGTTCAAGCTGTTCCACTGGTTTCCCGCGCTGTTGGGGGCTCTCGCCTGTTTCGCGGTGGCATTTCTGGTCGATACGGTTAGCGCGCTCGGGGCCGTTGTGTTCATCGTGCTGCTGTTCATGTACGTGAGGAAAAACGTGAGCGCGACGTCGTTCGGTGACGCACGGCACGGGTTTTATTACTCACGCACCCGCGACAACCTCTTCACCCTTGCGCAGATGCCCGTTCACTCAAAAAACTGGCGACCTACCATTATCGTTTTCAGCGGCAACCCCTCCAACCGACTCACCCTGGTCAAGTATGCCGACTGGCTCGGCAGCGGGCGCGGGATCATTACGCTGGCGGGAATTCTTACCGGTGAATTCAACCAAATGGTTGACACTCGCAAAAAACAGCTTGAAGCGCTGCAGACCTTCATTCGGGAGAACCGTATTCGTGCTTTTCCGGAGGTTCTGGTGGCCCCCGGTTTTGAGCTGGGCCTCAATCAGTTTCTGCAGGTAACCTCCATAGGCCCGATAAAACCCAATGTGGTCCTGTTCGGATGGACCCACGACGAAAAACGAATCGGTAGTTTTGTCCAGTCAATCGCCACTTCGACTAAACTGGGTATGAACACGGTGCTGCTCCACGATCACGGCCTTCCGCAACACAAATCACGGCGCAGGAGCATCGACATCTGGTGGCGGGGGGAAAAAAACGGATCACTCATGGTGATCCTCGCGTACCTGCTCTCCCTTAACCGCGGATGGTCGGGAACCAGTATACGAATTCTCCGTGTTATCCCCGACGCCTCGCAGCATACGGCGACCTATGCCGAAATGGACGCGCTTATCGAAGCCGCCCGAATGAAAATAAGTATAAAAATAGTGATCAGCAGAGAACCGTTCCCGGAACTGCTGCGCACCTACTCGCGGGATGCCACGGTAATTTTTCTCGGATTCTCAGTGCCTGATCTGAAGAATGCACCGGTATTCCATCGGTCATACAATGCACTGGTCGAAGGACTACCGACAACACTGCTGGTGCATTCCACCGGTGATGCAGACCTGACTTCATAGTGTAGCAATTCATACCGTGTCGTACTGCCTGCGCAGCTCTCCCCCCCACCTCAGACGAGATGAAGTTCTTTCAGTTGCGCAGTGAGTTTTGTTTTGTCGATCGGCTTGACAAGGTAACCGTCACACAGTTGTTCGTAGGCGGCACTGACGCTTTTAACATCATCGAGTGCCGTCGTCATAATGATTTTCATACCTTCGGTGGAAATCGTTCCCCGCTGCTCCTCAAGTTTCCGGATTTCGGTAAGGGCCTGCTGCCCGTCCATCTCGGGCATCATGATATCGAGACAAATGAGACTATAGGGCACCCCCTCGGTAAGGGCCTTTTCGACCGCAGCGACCGCCTCTTTGCCATTAACCGCAACATGTACTTCTCCGTACCCCTTTAGTAATTCCTGCAGGAGCAGCCTGCTGGTGAAATCATCCTCCACGATAAGTGTTTTCATGCGGGATCCTTCCGATGATGGGTTTTTTCTATTTCCTTCATAAGTGCCGTAAATTCACTCTCAAGAACGGCCACCTCCTGCCAGGCGGCCGTAACCTCCTGCTGTGCCGCGATCCGTTCAATCCGTTTCGCAACCGCTCCGACCTTCGTTGCAGAAATATTCAACGAGGCGCCTTTAATGGAATGAGCAATCCGTTGCGACGCAACAATATCCGCACCGGCTACAGCATTTTTCAACTGATCAACCAGTGCCGGAACCGTTTGCGAATACGTGCCAAGCACCTTCTCAATCAGTTCATCATCCCCATCCAGACGACGGGACAGTTCCTCTCTGTTGAGAACGTCACGATTGACCTCCCCCGTTTGCCCGGGCGCAGCTGCGACATCTCCATCCACTCCTGATTTTTGCAAGCGAACAGTGAACCAGAATTTTGATCCCGGTGCGGTCTCGGACATCGACACCGGAGAGACAACCCCTATTTCACCACCCATCATGACCACAAGTTGTTTTGAAATAGCCAGCCCCAGTCCCGTCCCTCCGTATTTCCGTGTTGCCGAAGCATCGATCTGGGAAAACTTGTTAAACAGCAACTCCTGCTGTTCCGCCGGTATACCGATTCCCGTATCACTCACCTCAAACCGCAATACCACAGAATCTGCGGACTCCTCGGCACATTCCACCACGATGTCGACTTCCCCGCTGTCGGTAAATTTGATGGCATTTCCCACGAGATTGACTAGAATCTGCCGGATGCGGCCGGGATCTCCCACCAGTACGGGGGCAACCTCTTTTTCCACTGTACAGGTGAAATCAAGTCCTTTTTCGTGCGCTTTAAACCGCAGCTCTTCCGTAAGTTGATCCATCAGGTTCATTACATCAAATTCACAGTATTCGAGTTCGAGTTTTCCCGCCTCAATTTTTGAAAAGTCAAGAATATCGTTGATAAGCGCAAGCAGCGTCTTTCCGCTTGACCTGATAATCTCGGCATATTTACGCTGCTCCCCGGTAAGCCCCGCATCAAGCAGCAGCCCGGTCATCCCGATAACCCCGTTCATGGGGGTTCTGATCTCGTGGCTCATATTCGCAAGAAATTCACTCTTAGCCCTGTTGGCGGCCTCGGCACGGGCGGTAAGAACATTTGCCCGTACGGTCTGCTGTTCCAGCAGGCGGTTTGCCTGCAGAAACTGTTCCTCCGCCTGCCTGCGCTCGGTGATGTCTTCGGCGCTGCAGACAACATACTCAACGTTTCCGTTCTCACCGATTTTCGGATATTTCCGTACCGACAGCAACCGGCGTTTGCCACCGGCATTCTGTGCCCACTCTTCCACGGTTATGGTTTTCGCCGACGAGAAAACGACATCGTTCTTCTCGCACATGTGTCGTGCCACCTCTTCCGGAAAAAGATCGCAGATATTCTTCGCCGTCATCGCTTCCGCTTTTTTTCCGTAAAATTCCGCATGTGCCCGGTTGACTGCTCCGTACGTTCGGCTGTCGATCAGATACCACACCTGTGTTCGAATGGTGTCAAGCAAGATCCGCTGGTCATTTTCATTGCGTTCCAGTGCGTTGCGCGTCGCCCGCATTTCCGAAATATCCACGAACGTTTCAAGAAGACAGTCTTTCCCGGTATACCGGAAAGGTACCACTGATTTGAGCACCGGCACTTCACCGGCTCCGCACCGAAGCATGACGGTTTCCCTTTTGTCTATTACCATCTTCTGGTCGGTTATGGGACAGTTACCCCGTTCGAACGGACAGATATACTCATGACATACTCTGCCGATCATGGTCGCCGAATCAACCCCCGCCATGGCACCCGAAGTTCTATTGGCAGAGATAATTTTTTTTGAGGCGCTCTCGACAATGATAATCCCCACCTGCACCGATTCGAGTATGGTTTTTAGCTCCTCCGAGTGCCGGTAATCTGCCACGCAGAGTTCATTGAGATCTTTTTCCAGCACCGTGAGAGATTCCTTCAGGACCACCAGCGGATTATCGGCGGAAATGAGAGACGCGACGCCCTGTTCCACATCGGTCCACAATAGTGATCCCAGCCCGGTTTCTATCTCGCGCAACTGCCCGGAAGATATCTTGACCGATTCCGGATACGAATCGGCTACCGGGGCAACCTCTGCGCCTAATCGGCAAAAAGCATCGTCCACAGTTTTAGCAAAAGCAAACTTTTGACTAACGATTCTGGCAAACAGCCGCAGTGCGGAACGGATGAACACATTGGCACCGCAAATCCACGTAATCGTCGGACTGCACCCATAGGTTGCATTCATCCGGTTGAGTAACCGGGCGTACAATTTCCGCGCCGCCAGAGAGGGCTGCGAAATTCCTGAATAATCTGCAATGCGGATGAAACGCGTACCCTGGAGCCCCCCCTCCCGGTATACCGCGTCAAACACCCCCTCAGCTCGCAGCACATCCTCATGAGTAACCGGTCCGGCAATTGCCGAAAAGAAAAGACATCCCGGTATTACTCCGTTCCGGCAAACCGCCCCGGTTGACTCGTTTTTGTATACCCAGGAATCACGGAATTGAATATCTTTAAAGGTAAGTTTCTTTTTTTTCATAGCAGCAATTCAGTTTCTTTATCGGTACATTCTAACACTACCCGGCCGGTAAAGTCAATGTTTCACCGGTCGGGTACGGTACACAAAAACAGAAGGAACGAGTACCATGATTCATGCCGCACTCACTGATCTGGCGCGATATTATCCGGTACATCGGCTGCTGCCGTTGGCAGGAGAGTTCATTTTCAGCCATGATTGCACTGGTTTTTCTCCCGGAACGACATCCCTTGGCAATACGATTACGATGATTATAAATGCATATACGACCGAACCGGAAGAAAAACGCAGGCTGGAGTGCCACCGCTGCAATATTGATCTGCAGATTGTGCTTTCCGGCAGCGAACAGTTCGGTTATACTTCCCGCAAAATGTGTGAATCGGTATCACCGTACGATACGGAGAAGGATGTGGAATTTCTGCGGGGACCGTTCCAGAGAATCACTGTGCAGAAAGGTGAATTCTGCCTGCTGTTTCCTCATGATGCCCACATGCCGGGACTTGCGTCGGAAGGTACTGCGGGAATGGTGAAAAAAATGGTACTGAAGATTCCGGTGTAGCGGTGGTACTCAACGTTTATTTCCACCTCAGCTGAGATCTGGTTTCGGAGTACCATCCGGCCATCACTTTCAATTATTCACCCACTCCACGACCGGTTCGACCACACCGCACCGCCACCCCGCTTGCGATGAAAGCGAATTGACAGAAAGCACCTGTGCCTAAAACCCGGCAAAAAACCGTACCGGCGCCGGCACCCTTTCACCGGAGAACAAAACAATATGCATACCCGCCACCATTCCCGCGGAAGGTAGCGAAAGCACATGGTTCCCGGGAGTAAACTCCCGGGCAGGAAACGCTGCAACGGTCTTCCCATTGAGATCAACAATGGAAACCGACAGGTTCCGTCTGCACTGCAGGGAGAATCCGACGCAGCCTGAACCGGATGGCCGCACGGTAATCAGATTATTGTTTGCCCTACTGGTTTTTCTGGAACGTATCGCGGGTGTTTTATGGTCAGCCACATACTCCCGGAGCCATTTGAGCGCGGGCCGCTCGGTGCCGTTGTTTTTCAGTTCCGTTCCGCTGATCCACGTTGGCGGCAGATACCCCCACAGGGTAACCCCCTTTACAGCCGGATGCTCCCAGAACACCGGAAAAAGACGCTTATAATCAGCCAACTGGGTCGCATCGTCTCCTTTGAGGTCCAGTTCTGAAACATACAGGGGAACTCCCGCCGAAGCGAGGGTGTCGAGCGCTCCCCTGATCGCCTCGACCGTCGGTTTATCCCGCTGGATCTCGTTCGTATGACACTGAAGCCCCACACCGTCAACAAGATCACGTTCCTTCAGTATTTTAACAATCTCCAGATACTTTGCCGCAAGGGTCGCATCGTACTCTATTTCAAACTCATTGATGAGTAGTTTTGCTTTCGGACAATATTTCCTGGCCATTTCAAACGACGTGACAATCCAGTCCCATCCAGTGACCCCGTCACCCCCTAACGCACCTTTAAAGGCCGGAGGTGCATTGAACGGCTCATTCACCACATCAATAAAATCAGTTTCAGGATACCGCTCACCGTACTCTTTTATCCACTCCTCAATCTCCGCCCGTTGATCAGTTTGGGAAAGATTTCCCAACCAGCCGGGAGCCTGACTGCCCCAGACGAAAACATGATGTTTGTAGAGGAATCCCCTGCTCCGGGCATAATCGTACGCCGTGGTGATCGGGCCCCAGTTCATCTGATCCCGGACCGGTTCAGCACTCCCCCACTTTCCGCTGTTCTCGAGCGTCAGCTGATTCCAGTACTCCGCGAAATCGGACGGCACCGAGCCGGAAACAATATTCCCCAGAAATTTGTCGGCCCCGTCGGCAATGGGAGCAGCATACATTTTAGTGAAAAACGATACCAACAGACACAGCCACGGTACGTCCCGCAGGCAATAACGTCGAAAATGTTGCAGCATAGAAAACACCTTTCATGGTTTCTTATCCGGTGAACACCCTGATCGGCAGAAAGTTTAATATACTACCGATGACTGTCGGGGTGACATCGGGTCTCCCTGAAGCTATGCACCGGTGCGCTGTGATAATTGTAGCAACAGAAAAACACAAACGTTAGTATATTATTACCTGAACAGGAACTCACTAGTAACTGTTCAATTGGGTGATTTCAGGTTAAACGCTCATTAAACAGTACGCAGGTGGGGTGGGGTGAGGTGAGTGAGGCCCTCGAACCCCCAAATCCGGATACATTGAACTTCAGTATAAATTCGGTCACACTTCGACGGGGCTCAGTGCACCGCTTCGAGAGCCTCACTGTCCGAATTGTTCCTGTTCTGAACAGAAATTGAAAATCAACCAGCAGCCGGGCACTACCGGTGCCATCTTCATCCGTAAAAGAGAGCACGTAATGCATTTGCACCATGGTCGTTTCATCTCCCTGCTCAGCCGTCTGATTATGGTAACCTCCACATCCGCCGCTTTCGCGCATACTATAAACCTTCCGGAAGACCTTGTCGCGGCAACGGAAGAACTGCAGACCGTCGCCACCGGAATCACCTTCGGCGAAGGGCCGGCGGTCGATTCTGAGGGGAATCTGTTTTTTTCCGACCGCGAACCGAGCCGTATCTGGAAAGTCCCTGCAGGCGGAACCGCCGCTGTGTTCCGTAATGATGCCAACAGTGCCAACGGCATGGTGTTTGACGACCAGGACCGGTTGATCGTCTGCGAAAAAAACGGACTCACCCGTACCGAAAAAGACAGTACCATCTCCCGGCTCTTTACCGCCGATACACTCGGGAATGAAGGTCCGAACGATCTCACCCTCACGTCGAACGGATCGGTGTTCTTCACCAGCAGTGAGTGGAACGGAGAGGGAAAGGCCTATTTCTGGAATACCGCAACGGGTGAATGCAAAACCATTCTCGCCTACTCCTACCCGCCGCTTAACTATCCCAACGGCATTGAATACATCGAAGAACAACAACTGCTCTATATCAACATCACCCGCAAGGATTCGATACTCAAATTTCACGTAAACGATGATATGAGCATCACGCCTCTCGGCGGCTTCTGCAAGACTTCCACACCCGACGGACTTGCAATTGATACAAAGGGAAATCTCTGGGTTGCCAACACCGGCAGCAGCATGATCTCGGTATTCGATTCAACGGGACAGAAACTTGGAGATATCACGATCGACGGGCAAACGGGAGTGCAGAACATGGCATTCGGTGGTCCAGACCGCACAACGCTCTATATTACCGGGAAAACCGTAATTTTCAGTCTGCAGACGCTTGTTTCAGGCAGAAGCACCACCGGGAAAACAGGGATACTCCCGCGGTATTCACAGCAACCGCGACAGGTTTCACCACGGGAAAAACCGTCCTCCACATTCACCGGGGGGATCTGGACCCTTGACGGAAGATTGCTGCGGGGGCACAATTTCTCTTCCCGAACGCCTTTGTGCAGAAAGCAGGCATTCATCCTCAACATTGCCGGTCAACCGGTACGCTGAGCCTGCAGTTGCTGTGCATAATGACTGCCCGAGGCAAAAAGTGCAGGGATGGCTCCCGGTGGTCATCTGCTTTCTCTGCGTATGCTTCCCGCCACATTATTGATGACCGGCCTCACTTCAATTGAGTATATTTTCCTTCAGAGAGGTTGGAACTGGTGTTCCGGCCGGTCTTCAAAACCGGTAGCGGGCGGATAACACCGTCTGTGGCAGGTTCGATTCCTGCTCTCTCCGTTTATCCCTGATTACCACCACCCTCAGGTATATCATGACCGCTCCCGCATTCTGCAACAAGTACCGTCATCTTCCCAGTGTGGACGCGGTTCTGCACTGCGAAGGCGCTCAGGAGTTAATTGAGACCATTGGACGCGACCTTCTCGTTCACGCCATTCGCACCACCATAGAGCGTCTGCGGCACCTCTCCCGAACGAACAAACAGGAACAGGAGAAAATTCAACCGGAAACCGTATTCAGCGAAGCCCGGGCACTTGCGAATTCGATCAGTACCGCGTCCCTGCGCCCGGTAGTCAATGCCACCGGTATCATCCTGCACACCAACCTCGGCAGGGCACCACTCGGCAGATCGATTCTTGAAGCGCTCTCGCCCATTGTACTCGGCTACTCAAACCTCGAATTCGATCTTGAGCAGGCGAAACGGGGACACCGTTCCTCACATATCGTCGGACTGCTCACCTGGCTCACCGGAGCGCAGGATGCACTGGTAGTCAACAATAATGCCGCCGCACTCATTCTTACGCTTCATACCCTTGCCCGCGGCAAAGAGGTGATCGTTTCACGGGGAGAGCTTATTGAGATCGGGGGAGCCTTCAGGATTCCCGATATCATGGCTGCATCAGGCGCAAAAATGGTTGAGGTGGGTACCACCAATCGCACCAGAAGCTCCGACTACGAATCAGCGATCACCCCCGAGACGGCACTGCTTTTCAAGGCGCACAAATCAAACTACACCATCGAGGGTTTTACCGAAGAGGTTTCGGTTGCGGAGCTGGCGAGCCTCGCCCATGCCCACAATCTGCCCATGATCTACGATATCGGCTCCGGTCTGCTGCGCAAACCGAAGATTGCGCAGTTTGCCCATGAACCGGATGTCCGCTCAGCGATTACAAACGGTGCGGATCTGGTCTGTTTCAGCGGCGACAAACTACTTGGCGGACCGCAGGCGGGAGTTATCGCCGGAAAGAAATCGTATACCTCCCGACTTTCCAAAGCCCCGCTCATGCGCGCGCTCCGGGTGGGAAAACTCACCATCGCCGCTCTCTCCGCCGCCTGCAGAAACTACCTCAAAGACAGTGGCCTCGTAACCAACAATCCGCTCTTTACCCTGCTTGAACGGACACCGGATGAACGCCACAGACTCGCCGAACTGCTTGCCGAAGCGCTCAACCGTCGCGGAATTGAAACTGAAATCCACAAAAGTACCGTCCAGTGCGGAGGAGGAACGCTTCCCGATCTCAAACTGCAGGGATACGCAGTAGCACTGGTTGCACCGGCAGCGGCGGCGAAAGAACGGGCAACATTTTCTGAAGCAGTATTTCAGCGGTTACTGAGCAGCTCCACACCGCTCCTCGGTATATTGCGGGAAGGGAAGTTGCTGTTTGATACCGGCGCACTCTTTACGGAACAGATAGCCACCGCAGCGGAAATGATTGCCGCCGGTGTTGAGCAGGTTAACGCCGGTAATCCGACCAATGAGCCACACTGAACCGGCAGGAAGCTTCCGTCAAGAACCGCTGCAACCGCATGAACCGTCAACTCCCACAGGAGTTTTGCAATGCCCCATGCCATTATAGGAACAGCCGGCCATATTGATCACGGAAAAACCGCACTGGTCAGAGCCCTCACCGGCATAGAGTGCGACACCCACCGCGAAGAGAAAAAACGCGGGATCACCATTAATCTCGGATTTGCCCACCTGCAGCTTCCCGGCGGTGAAACCATCGGGATCGTCGACGTTCCCGGCCACCGCGATTTCATCCATACCATGGTATCAGGTGCCAGCGGCATCGACATTGCCCTGCTGGTGGTGGCAGCCGATGGGGGCATTATGCCGCAGACCCGGGAGCATATTGCAATCATGGATATGCTTGGCGTACGGCGCGGGGTTATCGCACTCACCCGCATCGACCTCGTTGATCCGGATCTTCTTGCCATGGCTACCGAGGAGACTTCCGCATTTATCAAGGGTACCTTTCTTGAGGAATGCCCGATTGTACCGGTTTCATCCAAAACCGGGGAGGGAATTGATGTGCTGCGCGAAGAGCTTTCGCAGCTGATCGCGGGGGTGGAATCCCGGCCGGAAAGCGGTCTTTTCCGGATGTATATCGACCGTATCTTCACCGTAACCGGATTCGGCACCGTGGTTACCGGCTCGGTGCTCGGCGGTCGGGTGGAGGTCGGCGCAAAGCTCCATCTGCTCCCGGGCGACAAGGAGGTCCGGGTGCGACGGCTCGAACGGTACGGCAGCGAGGTACCGGCGGTAAGCGGCGGTGACCGCGCTTCGCTCAACCTCGCCGGTCTCTCCCGGGAGGAATTCGTCCGCGGGATGATGATCGCCGACCGGCCGCTGCGGCCAACGGAGATGCTTGACGCGGGTATCACCCTCTTTGAACACGCCCACACTGTTCACCTCTGGTCGCAGGTCCATTTTCATCTGGGAACCTTTGACGCACAGGTGAAGATGCATCTTATTGATACGGATATCCTGCGACCGGGAGAGAAGGCGGTGGTACAACTGCACCTTCCCACCGTCTGCATCGCGCAGGCGGGTGACCGTTTTGTTCTCCGCAGTACCTCCAACGATCAGACGATCGGCGGCGGCACCGTCATCGACCCGTCGCCGCTGCATCACCGGCGACGTCCAGCACACCTGGTGGAAAAGCTCCGCGATATTGCCGACGGGTCCCTCCCCACGCTGCTCGAAGCGGAGATACGGAAACATGCCGGAGGCATCGCACGCGGGGAACTTGCGGATATTATTAACTGCTCTCCACAGGACATCGACGATGCCGCACCTGCTTTCACCGAAGCGATCGCCGTGCTGGCCGATGATGCGGAGACGTTTTATATAGAAGCTATGGCCATCGAACGGCTGACTTCACGGATAGTCGATATAATCACCGCACACCACCGACGAAACCCGCTCGATGCCGCCGGCAGAACAACCGAAGAGCTGCAGGGAATGATAGGGCTCGTCTCTTCAACACAGGGCAGAATGCTCACCATGCTGCTGCTGCGACTGGTTTCCGGGAAGAAACTCAAAAAAGTTGAACATACCTGGGCACTTGCCACCCATGCAGTAAAACCCTCCCCGGTATATGAAAAGGCAATCGCCGATATTGATGCGTTCTTCGCGGCATCGGGAATGCAGGCGCCACTCGAATCGGAACTCACCCGTTTCGCCCGCGACCATCACATCGATGACCGCCTGCTGCGGCAGGTAACTGGTTACCTCTCGTCAAAGAAGCACATTATTCCGGTGGAAGGAACCTGGCTGCACGAATCGGTAGTCTCCCCGATACGCAAAAAGCTGCTCAGTGCACTCTCCCGCCGACCCGAAGGTATAACGGTCGCGCAGTTTCGGGATCTCATCGGGGGGAACCGCAAAATCTGCCTGCTCTTCTATGCACTTTTTGACCGGGAGGGTGTCACCGAACGGGATGGAGATGTGCGGAGAATTACCGATCGCGGGCGGGAGTTGCTTGCAAAAATTCAGGCAGGATAACGACCAGCAGGCAGGAACCTTTTTTAGTATTGGTAATTAGTTCCTGTTCAGAATAGGTTAAATTCGGACACTGAGCGGAGTCGAAGCGGTGCACTGAGCCCCGTCGAAGTGTTCCCGAATTTGTAAGGAATCGATCGTTTCGACTCCGCTCAACGACCGAATAAGGAAATCCTGAACAGGAACTAATTAATTTCACTATGAATACCCCCCCCGCGTTGCGGTCAATACAGCGTCATTTCAATACGCGCAACGCTGTACGGTTCCAGCCGGATTTCCCCCGGAAGCTCAGTTGCACCCGCTTTGCATTCATGCTTCCAGAAATCAGGATCAGTCCGAGCCCGACATACATTACTCCCGTCAAGAACTGAAATGACAGCGTTTTGAGGAATATTCCGCAGCGTCACCGTTGCAGATTCGGAAGTGCAATTGGCAACCAGCACCGCCCGGTACTCTTCGGTGGTAAATGCCACCACACTGACCAGGGAGTCCCCGCTCGCAAGTCGCACTGATGCTGCCGAACTGGCCCGGCATATTCCGGATGTCAGGACATGATACACCGGAAATACCACCTCTCCTGCCGCATCCATTATGCCCTCAGGACCGGTTGCCGCAAGCACGGTTAAAACGTCCAGCCCACCTTCCACGCAGGCACCGATCGCCGCAGTCAGCCAGGCGGCGCCAAAGAGTTCCTTCTGACGCGCATCCTCCCCGCCGTCCTTCTGCGGACGAGCCGGATCTTTTCTCGGACGCATGGTGAGTGGTGAAAGGACAATTGTTGTATCGGGATAACGCTCCCCGGCAGTCCGGATACACTCCATCAAGCCTTCGGTATTTTCCATTACCGCACGGTCGTCAAACGTATGCACCTGCGGATTGGCACTGAAACAGATCCCGTCGACCGTATCTGCCGGGGCGCGTACCCGGTTGATTTCAACGAAATACCTGTCGGTGCCTGCAACAATCGTTACCCGGGGGAACGTGTCCGTGAAAACACGTCGAGCCTCCGCAGCAACCTCGGCAGGCGTCACAACCGCTCCTGCGGCAAACAGGAGAATTCTCACCGGAACCTGACCGGCATGCTTCAGTGCTTCCGCAAGCAACTGGAGTTCCCGACTAAAAGCATCGGTGCAGTACACCGCGAGTTCAGCACTTCCCCCGATCGTACCGGCAAGCCTTAAAAAAACAGGTAATTCCTGCAACACTCCGGCATCGGCCGAATGAATTTCTCTGCGCAGATGAGCGACTCCCACCGCCCGCAGCAGGTCCGCCACCTTCTCCACCGGCAGTGGTCCGGGCAACAGCCGGAGCCCGATTGCCGGTACCGTTTCAGCCCGGTTGAAAAGTTTCCATATATCAACACCCATAACTGCCCCGGAGGATGACGTTCCCGAAGCATCTCCCGAAACCGCAATGCGCACCTGCTGCTCCACCATCGTACCTTCCCGCACTTCGACCGGCACCGGGAGCGACTGGGGGGTTGAATAGGTTTTAAAGGTCGCATCGGTCCAGTTGCGCTGATCTTCGGTTTCAAAAATATCACCCGAAAAACGCAGCTCGCATTCCACCCCCTGTGCAACCGTGTAGCGCATCGCCCGCAGGTCGACAAACGGCTGGTGGGGTTCGATTGCTTTGCCGGGAAACAATGAAGTTTCAAGAGATCCGTCGGAGTGTTCCAGTGTGCACGATGCACCCCTGCAAACGTCGAGCGGATGAAGAACACACCAGCCGATCCGGTTGCGCATAAAGGTGCACCCTGCATGCCCCTGCATTGAAAGGACGATTTCCCCTTCTGCACTGCCGATTATGGAGCAACCCCATTGAAAGTGTAGTTCAGCTGTACGGTGTATACCGGCAAAGGAGAGCTTGAACGAATCGACATCGTTCTGAAGGGAAAAATCTTTAATGGTAAACGGAACCGTATTCCAGAATCGGTCACGCAGCGCCATATATACACGGCGTACGATCTCGCGTTCATTCCAGCGGATTGAACGCAACACACCGTTATCGTAAATGCACCTGAGTCTGCCTGCCCGTAAGTGTAGTAGTTCACTGATCATCGCTGTACCTTCCGGCTGCAGAACACTATTGCACCTTTACTTGCCGGATTGCGGCATCGTCGCGATAAGGTCGAAAAGTTCATCAATTTCCTGCCTCTCCGGTCGACCGGTATAGGAAACACCTTTGAGCAACTGATTCTGCGGGCAATACTTTGCAAAGGATTCAGCCTGAAAGAATCCGAATGCCGAACGATGAAGAAGTCCGGCAAGTGCATACATGGCGGTATTTCCCGAAACAATGAATTTTGACCTGCTCACCAGCGCCGCAAGACGCGATGCGCTTAGATCGGCAAAGGAGGGAACATTCTGTTTGCAGAGCCAGACGAGTTCCTTGTCGTCGGCACCGTTTTCAACATGAAAATAGAGCGTCCCGGCATGGAGTTCCTCCACACGATGCATGAATTCTTCGGTCCATTCGATACCAAATGAACGTATGAAAAACAGGGCATCAAAGCCGATAAGGTCAGAATCCGGGGTTATTTTAAGCTCTCTGATCAGATGATCAACCTCTTCCATCGTTTTTTTTGCAACCCGCCAGCGGATTTCACCCGGTTTCGCCCCGAAAGTTTCAGCCAGAGAACAGTACCAGTCGGCAAGATAGACGCGTTTCTGCGAAGGACGGACATGCAGATTGAGGAAGGGATATTCCCCACCGTCACAATACCCTGCCCGAACCGGCGCCGCCGTTGATCCCGCCAGATAGAGCATCGGAAGCCCGGGAGCGGCATCAAGCAACAGACAACAGTCGACCTCTCCGCGAAACTGCTGCGCCAGTTGTGAGTACTCCGCGGAAAAATGATCCTGACTGCTGTACTCAACGATATTCAGGCCGGGTATCATTTTGATATATGGAGCGACCGCATACTCGCACAGCAGGGTTATACCGGCATGTTTGAAGAGCGTCATCAGAGAAATAACATTTTTAAGTTGATGAAGCACCTCAAGGGGTGTTTCAGGAAGAATGATCAGAAGATTTTTTACCGCAAGGATATCAACCGGAAATTTGAGTGAAGGCACACGATGCTTTTTACGCAGTAAAAACTCCAGAAACGCCTGGGTACGTGTTTTTCCCAATACGGTAAAAAACGTTCTTCGCGGCCACCCTGAATTCTTTGCTTTTTTTTCCTGCATATTATACAATCTGAAGATACGGTGCCTTTTCGCCTTCTCTGCTGAAAATAGAACCCGAAGCGCAATCAGGCAACCCAAATAAACCGAAGTTATCCGATTCTTTCATTCGCTGCCGTTGAATGGTTTCCATGTATCTCATTATACCGGACTGTCACGCGTGATCTCGACTGTTTTTTTCATTTTTGAACTCCTCATTACCATGGCTCTGGGAACTGTCGTGTTCACGGCCCCGGTTGATTTGCTGGCGACACAATCCTACCTGAAACCACTTCTTACCATTACCATCATCATGGCTGTTCTTCTGATCGTTACCGCCCGTCTGCGCAAACCGGCAGTGCAAATACCGCTTACCTGGATACTCTCCATCACTTTTGCCGTGCAACTGCTGCTCTTTTTTTCCGGGATTCAACCGGATACCAAACTGCCGGTCGCACTGCTCCTGACGGTAATTATTGGCAGCGCAGGCAGGCTTGGTGCCGTTATTGTCCCTATTACGGTATTTTCCCTTGCCACGGTACTCAGAACCCTTACCGCCATGCTTGCAAGTGGCCAGTCGCCGGAACCGTCCATCCTTTTTGCGCTTCTGATCCATGACCCGCTATTCAAGCTCTACCTGTTTCTTGCAGGTGGCATATCACTGACCTTTCGCCTGGGCAATGGTTCCCGGCAACAGACACCAAAAGCTGTTCTTCCTCCGCAGCAGACCGGATTTTTAACCACCGAACCCTCAGAGGGAAATTCCGGTAACGTGGCAGGGGTGCCAACCGCTTCCCTTTCCGGTTTCGGGCAGAGCGATGAGGAACGCGATATTGATGATCTGCTCGCCAGTGTCGTCTATTTTATGAGCAGGAACTTCCGGTCATTCTCTTCGCTGGGATTCATTTACGATCCGGCGGAACAGGTATTTATTCTCAATTCATTTCAGTCTAAAAGTATATCGATAGTCAAAGGGGCCCGGATTGCGTTCGGCACTGGAATAATCGGCCGTATCGGCAGCGAGAAAAGATCATTCATGACCGGTGATCTGCGGGTATACAATGCGGAACTCGGCTACTATAGTACCGAGGAGCACATCAACTCCCTGCTCGCCGTCCCCATCATATCCGAACAGAACGAACTGCTGGGATCCCTTGCTCTTGACAGCAAAGACCGTCAGGCGTTCAGGGATCTCGACAAGGATACCCTCAAACGGTTCTCCTCGCTTGCCGCCGCACTGATCACCACCTCCCGGATGCGGTCCGTTCAGGAACGCAATGCACGGACATTTCAGACATTCTACGAGGCAAGCCACCAGTTCACCACCACGATCAAACCGGAGCAGATATTCGAAGTGCTGTTCGGGGTTGTTCCGAAAATTGCACCCTGCAACCGTCAGATCGGAATCATGTTTGATCAGGAGCGCAATGTCGGACAGGTTACCAGTGTATGTGGGGAGAGTAGCGAAATTGTTCCGGGATTCACATTTCCGATCAACTCGGGACTCTATTCATTCGTTTTTCAGAAACGCCGGTCGGTGGTCATCGGTGATCTGCAGCAGTTCCTCGGCCGATATTACCGGTTTTCCCCAAGTGAAGTGAACAATCCATCAATCCGCTCGCTGCTGATATTCCCGGTACTCGATGATGAGCAGCGATGTCGTGGGCTTTATTCCGTTGAAAGTGATCAGCCCAACAGATTCACTAACGAGATTGAGCAGGTACTCACCACACTCATGGAAAATGCCTCGGTAGCGTTTATCCGCGCCATACTCTACCAGCGTATGGAACGGTTTGCCACTACTGACGGGTTAACCGGCCTCAACAATCATCGTCATTTTCAGGAGCAACTCGCTCAGGAGATGGAGCGCTCAAAACGGTACCGCCGTCCGCTCGCACTGCTGCTTATGGATATTGACCATTTCAAGAACTTCAATGATACCTACGGTCATCCGGTGGGAGACCTGGTACTCAAGGAGATTTCCTCCTGTATACAACGCTCAGTCCGGCGCAATGATATCCCGGCACGCTACGGCGGCGAAGAGTTCGTGGTCATCATCCCGGAAACCGACGAAAAGGGTGCCTTGATAACCGCGGAGCGCATCCGGTCGACCATCGAACAGCATACCATCATCTCCCTTGACCGGCAGCTCAAGGTAACCGTCAGTATAGGCTGCAGTGCGTTCCCTGAAAATGCTCCGTCGCAGCAGGTCCTTATCGATACCGCCGACAAGGCGCTGTATGCGGCAAAAAAAAGTGGCCGCAACAGGGTGATTCTCTATAAAAAAGGTATGTAATTAACAATTGCAGTACACGGGGAGGAATCTCCTGTCGAGCCATTTTTCTACTTCTGCATTCTGACTCCGGGTTTCTGACTGCAATGGTGGAAGTTTGAACAATTGAATTTTACAATTCATTTTCCTATTTTGTGCCTGTCTGGAAACTACCATTTTCGGACACTGAGCGGAGTCGAAGCGGTGCACTGAGCCCCGTCGAAGTGTGTGCCCGTGATCTGAAGGAATTGATACATTTCGACCTTTCGACTACGCTCAATGCGGCGCTCCGCTCAATGTGCGTTTGAGAGTTTCCGGACAAACACCATTTTAATCCGTCTGTATATAAATCATACCAATCGCAGAGACGTTGATAGATAGGCATCAATGAACATAACCTTTCTCGGCACCGGCACTTCACACGGCGTTCCATCCATCGACTGCATGATGAAAAAATTTGCCGACTGTCCGCAGGGAGTCTGCAGTGAAGTCGCCACTGATCCAAAGCACCGTCGTACCCGTTCATCAATCCTTGTTGAATGGAACAATCACACGGTACTGATCGATGCAGGACCGGATCTTCGGGAACAGTGCCTGAGGGAAAAGGTAACGGCTATTGACGCCGTTCTCTGTACCCATGCCCATGCGGATCATATTGGCGGCATTCCCGATATCCGTTCCTATTCGCGCCGCCGCCCCCTGCCTTTTTACGGCAGCGCGGAGACAATCAACAGAATCCGGGCGACCTTCAGCTATGCTTTCGATCCCGCAACACCTGCAGGGGGCGGACTACCGAAAATCTCCACCTCCGTGGTAAGCACTTCCTTCTCTCTGTTTGATGAAACTGTTACTCCCATCGAAGTCGACCACCTCGGTCTCACCGGATGCTTCGGGTACCGGATCGGACCGCTTGCCTATATTCCCGACATGAAAACGATTTCCCGTGAAGCATGTGAAAAACTTAATGGCGTATCAGTCCTGATTCTCAACTGCCTTCGCCGGGCACCTGAACACATCTCGCACCTAACCCTGCGCCAAAGTATTGATCTCGCCCGAACCATCGCACCGCGCCAATGTTATTTTATCCATATGAGTCATGATATCCATTACCGGCTTGACCGTGCGGCGCTTGATCCCTGGATGGATTTCTCCCGGGATGGTCTGCGGATCAGCCTCTGAAAGGTAGTACATTGGAAACCTATAAACAGCAGTTTATTGAATTCATGGTACGAAGCGGTGTTCTAACCTTTGGTGATTTTACCACCAAAAGCGGTCGAAAAACTCCCTTCTTCATCAATACCGGCAACTATTCAACCGGAACTCAGCTTGCAACTCTCGGCAGATTCTATGCAGAAGCGCTGCAGCAGCTTTTTCCCGAACCGATCGACGTACTTTTCGGTCCCGCGTACAAGGGTATTCCTCTGGTGACCGCAGCGGCAATGACCCTTTCCACCACCTTCAACCGTCAGGTCGCTTTCTGCTTCAACCGTAAAGAGGCGAAGGATCACGGTGAAGGCGGTACCCTTATCGGTCACCGGTTGCAAGATGGCAACCGGGTAGTTATCGTTGAAGACGTCACGACTGCGGGCACCTCCGTCCGCGAATCAATACCCCTGCTGCAGTCGGCTGCCGCGGTCGAAGTGGTCGGACTCATCGTCTCAGTCGACCGGATGGAACGGGGCACGACACCGAAAAGCGCCCTTGCACAACTGAGCAGTGAGTTCTCGATAAAAACCGGAGCAATTGTCACCCTCGATGAAATCATCACCCACCTGCACAAAAGAGAAATTGACGGAACAGTAGTACTCGGAAACGAATTGGTCGAAAAAATCAACCAGTACCGTGCCGAGTACGGCGCACAGTAACGCAGACCAGTTTCACAGCGACTCCCATCATGAACTTTTTTCCGTCAAAGCCCCTCTTTTCAAACCGGCATCCGGCAGTGCGGGTGGTGACGATCGTGATTACACTCCTGTTGATCGTCAGTTTCGGCATGCTGCGCCTTGGAGACTGGCTCACTCCGGCGGATCCTCTCCCGGAGCACCTTGACCTCATTGTCACCTTTGCCGGTGAGCAGTACCGTGTCAATTATTCCCGTGAGCTCATGCTCAAATATCCCGACGCCCACTGGTTTCTGAGTGACTATAAAAACGGCTATTCCCGACTGCTCGAGAAAAAAAAATTCGATATGACGCGGGTCTCTGTTGTTGACACCTGTACCAACACCCTCGCCGAAGTCATGGCTGCAGCAGGGTGGATTGCCGACAGTATTCCTCCAGAGCAGATCCCGGCCTCCAGAAGCAAACAGCTTTATACCATCGGACTTATTTCCAGCCCCTACCATATGCGACGCATTAATCTCATGGCACACCGGTATTTGAACAGTCCGCATCTGCGTTACGTGCTTTTGCCGGTACCACTCGGGAAATACCGGTGGGAGGAAAAGACCTTCCGCTACTGGTGGCGAAACGAATTCATCACCTCCATAACGATTTCGGAGTTTGTCAAAATCGGCTATTTTCTCCTGACCGGGTATCTCTGATTTATTCCCGGGTTCCTCCCTTCAAACTTTTCTACCGTCGGGTAATGATGTAATTTTCAAGTACGGTTTCTGCTACTCCACCATACCGTTCAAATCACGTTCTCTTTATCCATCTTACTAACCGCAGAAGGAGGCACAATGCCATCAATCAAAGGTACCGAAACAGAAAAGAATCTGCTCAAATCATTCGCCGGTGAATCACAGGCCCGCAACCGATACACCTTTGCAGCCAAAGTTGCCAAAAAAGAGGGGTACGAACAGATCTCCGCACTCTTTCTTGAAACTGCGGAAAATGAGAAACAGCATGCAAAAGGTTTTTTCAGGTTTCTTGAAGGTGGCATGCTTGAAATCACTGCCGCGTATCCAGCCGGAGTAATCGGCACCACGATTGAAAACCTCAAAGCCGCGGCTGCCGGTGAACACGAGGAGCACACGGAACTCTATCCGGAGTTCGCCCGTATCGCCAAAGAGGAGGGGTTTCCACAGATCGCCAGCTTTTACACAATGGTTGCGAATGTGGAACAACATCATGAGGAACGTTATCTGATGCTGTTGAAAACCATCGAAGAGGGTACCACCTTCAAAAAGAGTGAATCGGTAAAATGGGTCTGTCGCGTATGCGGCCATATCCACGAAGGCCCGGAAGCACCGGCAGTATGCCCCTGCTGCAATCACCCGCAGGCCCACTTCCAGATACTTACCGACTGCTACTGATCAATTCCGGGAACCGGAAACGCCGTGTTGCGACAGTTCCGGTTCCCCTGTTTCTGCCGGTGAATACCATTTCCGATATTCTGTTAACGAGCCATGCCGGTCTGCTCAATCATATTTTCCGTCAACCGGGCGATTGAAGCGTGCTACACACGGGACGTCACGCTCCTGCGGATTGATCGATACAGGCGCAAAGGGTATTTTTATTACAGTAACCACTTCACCGGGAGGAATAAATGCCGCTCACGACTGGTAACGTCGCACCTGACTTTTCTCTTTCCGACAGCACCGGTAAATCGAGAACACTTTCCGCCCTGCACGGTAAATGGGTGGTCCTCTATTTTTACCCGAAAGACAACACCAGTGGCTGCACCCGGGAGGCAATAGAGTTTACCGGAGATATTTCCTCTTTCAAAAAACTGGGTGCAACCATTATCGGAATCAGCCCCGACTCATCGCAATCACACGCGGGTTTTATTGCAAAACACGGACTGGGGATTGAGCTGCTCAGTGATCCTGAACATACGGTCTGCTCGCTGTACGGGGTATGGCAGAAAAAGAAACTCTACGGGAGGGAGTACTTCGGGGTCGTCAGGACGACGGTCCTGATCGATCCCGAAGGTATCGTGAAGAAGATATGGGA
This sequence comes from Chitinispirillaceae bacterium, assembly GCA_050304135.1. Lineage (GTDB taxonomy): Bacteria > Fibrobacterota > Chitinivibrionia > Chitinivibrionales > Chitinispirillaceae > JAFGNB01. Next base: position 22,407 of record JBNLDC010000017.1, read on the forward strand.
AAAAGTCAAGGTACCCGGCCACGTTACCGAGGTCCGAGAACATCTTGCAGTCTGCCGAAAAAAAACCTGACTGCCGGCTACCAACAGTGGAGTACCGGAGATCCTTTCCGGTACCAGGAATCTATGTGAGGATCAATCCTCCTCGATGGCGCAATCCGGTTGCATATTGACGATTTTACTCCGGTTTTCATCCACCGTCACCCGGTAACACCCGCTGTTCTGTCCCGAATAGACATGAAAATAGAGAAACATATTCTCCTCTTTGAGTAACCGGGCATCAACAAATTCTTTTGTTGATGGCGCATAATTCGTATTCACCGCATCAATGAGTTGCAGGTAGTCTTTCTCCTTAATTTTGTCCATATCAATCTTTATGGGCGAAAAGGTCTGCAGACGGACAGTCTCCTTTGGTGGACTGCAGAACAGCAGAATCACTGAAACCAGCACTACCATTAATCGCGGCATGAATACCTCCCGGTTGAATTATTGTTTCCCTGAGTTATGGCATACCTTCAGGGAGCACACATAACATATTCGCATTATTTGAATGCGGGTTCTGTAATTAACGATTTTTCCAGACAACACGATATTCCTTTTTTAAAGATAACTATCGCACCACCCGCGAAGAAATGAAGTTCACTGATGATCCCTCTCCACAAACAGTATTCCCGACTCGCAGCGACACTCCCACACTTGCCGTTCGGCACCTTCCCCACCCCGGTGGAACCACTGGCGGGGCTCTGCTCCCGGCTGAACCGGTCCGACCTTTATATCAAGCGCGATGATCTTAGTGCGACTCCTTACGGCGGTAATAAAATCCGTAAACTGGAGTTCCTGCTTGCCGATGCCCGGAAAAGGGGAGCGGTACGCATTATCACCTCCGGTGCCGCCGGCTCAAATCACGCACTTGCCACCGCGATTTACAGCCGAAAGTATGGATTCGACTGCACGCTGATGCTCTTCGCACAACCACCGGGACACGGTATCGGCCGACAACTCCTCGCCGATTTCGCCACCGGTGCCGAACTGTTCCACGATGACACCTATACCGCTCATTGCCGTAACCTCTTAGAGGTGGTAGCCCGTTACAGCAAAGCCGACGGGGTCCCGCCCTATGTGATCCCTGCCGGAGGATCGAGTGACATCGGAGTTGCGGGATATGTCAATGCGGCGTTTGAGCTTGCTGCTCAGATCAGACGTGGCAAACTCCCCGAACCGGCGGCAATATACATCACCCTGGGAACCATGGGAACCGTTGCAGGCCTCCTGCTCGGACTGGCCGCCGCCGGAATCCGCAGCACGGTTGCCGCCGTACGGGTGGTTCCGGAGGCGGTTGCAGATCACCGGAAACTTTTGGTACTGTTTGAAGAGAGCAATAATCTGCTGCACAATGCGGACCCATCCTTTCCACTTATCCGGTTCCAGCATACTTCACTGGAGCTGAAATACGATTATTTAGGCGAAGGGTACGGGATCACGACTCCGGCCACCGATGCGGCAATCGTAGTCTTTCGCGAGAGTGACCACCTTACACTCGATTCCGTCTATACCGGAAAAACGGCCGCGGCATTTCTTGATGATATCATCACCGACCGATTGCGTCAAAAACCGGTACTCTTCTGGAACACAAAAAGTGGCCATGCCGCACCGGTTCCGGAACCACCGCCCGATTACCGCAAGCTCCCACCGGAATTTCACTCCTACTTCTCCGGATAATTACCCGAGCGCCCCCGGTTTTCGGCTGTTCCACGGAACCGCAATCGCCCGCTCGCGCCCCCGGGTGAGCCCTTTGCATCAACAGGACCACTAAGGTATATTAGGTGGAATTTATATTCCGTTTTGGCCGGTCCTTACACATTCCATTTTTTCGTATACGTTGACGTATGAACAACAGTGAAATCCTCATAATCATCCCCACCTACAATGAGCGGGATAATATAAAGCTGCTGCTGCCGAAAATCCGCTCGGTACTGCCGGGAGTACACCTTCTGGTGGTCGACGACTCCTCGCCTGACGGCACCGCCGACGCAGTCCGGCTTCTTGCGGAAACCGGCGATGGTATTTTTCTGCTCTCGCGCCCAAAAAAGGAGGGGCTGGGAAGAGCTTATATTGCAGGGTTTTCATGGGCACTTGAGCGTTCATACAACTATATCTTCGAAATGGATGCCGATTTTTCACATGATCCATCGTTCCTGCCTGAATTTCTCAAGGTGATCGAGAAAAACGATCTGGTAATCGGATCACGATACAAATCCGGAGTAAATGTCGTCAACTGGCCCATGTCACGACTGCTTTTGAGTTATTTCGCCAATCAGTTCGTGCGCTTCGTTACCGGAATTCCGGTACACGACAGCACTGCGGGATTCAAATGTTTCAAACGATCACTTCTCGAAAAACTTCCACTCCGGAAAATCGCCTCTTCTGGGTACTCTTTTCAGATTGAAATTCATCACTTCGCCTGGAAAAACGGTTTCTCCATCACCGAAATTCCAATTGTTTTCACTGACCGGAAAATCGGTGTATCGAAAATGTCGACCAACATTATTCTCGAAGCCCTACTGCTTGTCTGGAAGCTGCGTCTCTCAACCTTGCTTCACCGGAAGTAGCCCATCGTGAATCCGACCGCAGCAACCACTCCCCCGGCAATTTCTATTATCATTGTCAATTACCGCGTTCCCGAACATCTGCGCGAAGCGTTACGGTCAATAGGACAGGCCGAAATGAGCGACCGCACCGAAGTAATTGTTGTTGACAATGCCTCTGGTGATCAGTCACAGCAGCTTATTACTTCAGAATTTCCGGCGGTTCGCTGGATTCAGCTCAAACACAATATCGGCTTCGGGAAAGCCTGCAACGTGGGAGCGCAGAATGCCCGCGGGAAGTACCTACTGCTGCTTAATCCCGACACCATGATCTCGCAGAACACGCTCGACGTCGCCTACCGGTTCATGGAAGAGCACCCGGAAATCGGTCTCATCGGCCCGAAAATCCTCAATCCCGACGGTACCCTGCAGGCCAGCTGCAAAAGGGGATTTCCGACACCCGCGGTTACATTTTACCATTTTACCGGACTGAGCAGGATCTTTCCGAACAGCAGACGATTCGGCCAGTACAACCTTACTTACCTTGACCCCGACACCTCGGGTCCAGTCGATGCGGTATCAGGCTCCTTCATGTTTATACCGCGTGAATTGTTCCTGCAGATCGGCGGTTTTGACGAACGGTTCTTTCTTTACGGAGAAGATCTCGACCTCTGCTACCGCATCAAGGAAAGCGGTCACGGGATATGGTATCATCCGCAAACGCAGATCATTCACCGGAAAGGAAAAAGCTCCTCGAAAAGTATGCTGCGCTCCCGGGTCGCCTTCTATGAAGCCATGGTGCTGTTTTCCCGTAAATACCACAAACTTCATCAGGGATTTTTCCCCAGCTGGCTTGTCGTGGTCGGCATCCTGATTCTCTCGTCGATTAATATCGGTTTGAGTCTAATCAGGCATTTCATCGCCGTCTTCATTGACCTCTCCATAATCAATACCGTACTCTGGCTTGCCATCACGCTGCGTTTTCCCTCCGAAGGAAACCCGTACCGGACGCTCGGACTCTGGAACCTGCTGGGTATACACGGACTGCTCTCGCTGAGTTTTCTGCTGATGTACGCCTACAACGGGATATATACCAAACGAAGAACGTCCATCACCAATGCATTCCTTTCCGGACTACTTGCCACTTCCCTGTTCAGTGCCGGAATTTATTTCGTCAAATCATTCGCTCTGTCGCGCATCGCCTTCGCACTGTCGTCAATAATCATCTCATTTCTTCTGGTCGGATGGCGGCACCTGCCGCAACAGGCATTCCGCCACATCCGCCGACTTACCTTTTCACATGAAAAGACGATCATCGTTGGCAATGGTCCCCTCACCGACCGTATTATCAAATCCATCGAGAAACATCGGAACGCCACAATTATCGGTATTATCTGGGACACCGCTACTCCACGCCCCGGTGATTACGAGGGATATCCCGTCCTCGGCTCTCTTAACGAACTCAGCTCGATCATCAGCCGCAACCGTGTACACACCCTGATCATTGCCACCTCACAGGCATGGTATTCACATGTTATCGAGGTGCTTTCCACCATATCGGTTAAAAACCTTACCATTCAGTGGGTTCCGCACAACCTCACCACGCTTCCGGTGGAGCAGCTGCCGGAAGAAATACCTTTGCGGGATTTCTTCGTTTAATCACTACGGAGTCCTGGAGTCAAGGCTCTCTTTAAAATCGACATTTGACAAGTACTTACTCAATCTTGTACCAATGGTACATTGTGCCGTCAATTTTGGGCATCATCCCGAAACAGATAGTAATATGTGAGGAAAAACAACGTTTGACTGAAACAACAACGGGTACCCGCAAAAGCGGGCACCCGTTGTTGTTTCAGTCAAACATTTGTCGGGATATCAGTCGATCCGTCGCATCTCCACCCGCCTGTTCTTCTCTCTGCCACCCGCGGTATGGTTGTCGGCGATCGGGAATTCTTCTCCATATCCGACCGACCTCAGCCGGGCGCTGTCGATTCCCTTCCGGATCAGATACAGGCGAACAGCGTCGGCACGTTTTTGCGAAAGTTTCAGATTGGTCATGTTGTTCCCGACATTATCGGTATGTCCCTGAATTTCCAGTTTGACTTCAGGCCACTCGACCAGTGATTCATACACCTGGTCAAGTATGGTGTAGGAGTTCGAGGTCAGCACCGCTTTGCCCGGCTGAAAAGTTACGCCGCTGAGCACCAGTTTTCCGCGCGAGATCTCTTTGGTTTTCGGACAGCCGTTGTTGTCGGGCAACCCGCGCACTCCGGGGCACTTATCTTCAACGTCTGAAACACCGTCACCGTCGTTGTCGAGATCGGGACACCCGTCACCATCTTCAAAGCCGTCGGTGTCCTCGGCTTTTAGCGGACAGTTATCCTTATCGTCAACCACTCCGTCGTTGTCATTGTCAGAATCCGGGCAGCCGTCTTCATCTTCAAATGAATCCATGTCTTCCGCTTCGTTCGGACACTTGTCAGCACCGTCGGTAATTTTATCTCCGTCAGTATCGTACACCGGGCATCCGCCATCGGTACCCGCACTGTCGGGACACCGGTCCTGACTGTCGACAAACCCATCGCCGTCGTTGTCATTGTCCGGGCAACCGTCATCATCCTTGAAGCCATCCCGATCCTCTGCCTCTTTCGGACACCCGTCCATTTTATCTATGATACCATCGCCATCAGTATCATCCTCTTTCAGAATTCCTTTCCAGCCCAGCGAGATCTGCGCTCCGTAGCGTGGGGTACCTTTTGTCGAATAGGCATATTTTTCACGCACCCAGTCGATATAGACATTACTGCGACTATCGGAAATGCCGAAATCTCCGGCAACGGTCGCGTAAAACCCGAGGGGCAGATTAAAACGCATTCCGGGAGAAACCCAGAGTGGATCGTCATTCATTGATGACGGGTCAAATGACTCAGTATAATGGCTTACCCGTGACTCACCCGCAATTTCTGCAAAAAACGTCAACAGCCTAATTGGTGTATAGGTGATTCCAACCGCACCTTGTAAAATGCTGCTGCTTTTCCGCTGCGCGACGACACCACCGAAATTCATATGTATCGCTACCGGTACCAGCTCAGACAACTGCTCAAAATCGAAGGTCCAAACCAGCATCGGGTTGAAACAGACTGCATCTGATGTAAAGGGGGCAAGTCCCTTATCATTACGTACAAAGTAGGAGTGACGCGAAAAAAAACCCCGTTCCGTCGAGCCGGAAGGAAAGATGACCTTTAAATAATATGCATGAGAAAAAACGGCATTCTCCTGCTGGAACGGATAGACCATTTTCAGGGCAAGCTGAAGATCTCCCGCGCCTGCCATGGTTCTTTCCCACCCGGTAATATCATAGTATACCGGCATATCAATACTCAAATCCAGAAACCGGGCCAAACCGAATGCGCAATAAACATCTCCGGTAAAAAGATACGGACGCTCCCGCTCAACGCCGCTTTGCAGGTTACGAGGCCCGATTTTCTGTACATTCCCGCTCCCCCCCGGACCGGCAATATATTCCCGCTCGGAGCTCACCCTGAACGATCCTCCCAGGTGCAACCCGGTCTTTCCCAATGTATAAGCGGAGAGTGTCCTGACGATACCCTCCTGACCACCGGTATTGACATCATTCGCCCGTAATCCGAAAACAACGAGAGCGGTCAGTACCAACGAACACAACAAACGAAACCGTTGCATAGACTCCTCCTTAAGCGGGTAACTATTATATCCAGTGGAACAATAATCTGTGTCGGTTTGCGGACAACCGGTATGAAAGGCTAAAATAGTTCCCGTGCCATAAAATCGGCAAAAAGCAGTCCTTTTTTTGTCGGCTTCCAGCAGGGCGGATCAAACACCAGAAAGCCTTCTTTGCAAAACTTCATCAGCGTTTCCACGGCTACCATTTCTTCAAACGCAGTGCCGGTTTTCTCCCGAAAGAAATCTATATTAATACCCTCTACCTGCCGCAATCCAAGAAAAAGAATCTCATTTGCCAGCATCTTTGCAGAAAGTGTTTCCTCCCGCTCTATCGGCAGATACCCCCGATCCACCATACGACAGTAGGTGCCGATATCATCTACATTCCAGTTGCGAATCGGATGCAGATACGAGTGAGCAGAGCACCCGAGACCGATATACGCACCATGACTCCAGTAACCGATATTATGCCGGCAGGTATATCCCTCCTGAGCATAATTCGATACTTCGTACTGTTTGAATCCGTACCGGTCCGTTACCTCCGACAGCACAGCAACCATACCATCGCACTCCTCATCAGAAGGAAACGGCAGCAGGGAACGATGCCTGCCGAACGGTGTCGACTCAGAAACGGTTAACTCATATGCCGAGAGATGTCTCACCACCGGTCGTTCGAGAACCTGTCGAAGGGTTTCGGAAAATGAACCGGCAGTCTGTCCCGGGAGCCCGTAGATGAGGTCCACCCCTATGGACGTAAAGTGAGAGAGAACGGGTGCGTCAAGAACCCTGCCAGCATCGCGTGCCGTATGTGGTCTTCCCGCAACGGCAAGCTCACGGTCAACCATACTTTGAATGCCGAAAGTCAGTCGGGTAACGCCCATCTCCGCAAACAGTCCGGCCTTCTCTTCGGTAAATGATTCAGGATTACACTCGACAGTCCATTCAGCCCCCTGGACCACCGGTAACCGTGCAAGAAGCAGTGAACGGAACCGTTTCCACTGATCAACCGAAAGCAATGACGGTGTTCCACCCCCGATAAATACAGTAGAAAGTTCAACGGAAGCATCTTTGGTGCGCAGCACCCACTCTCGGGCAACCGCATCAAGATACCCATCGATCAGTGCTGCATGATCGGTAACTGAATAAAAATCACAGTACCGGCATTTTGACCTGCAGAACGGCAGGTGAATATAAAGGGAACACAGCACGGTGGGGTTGCTACGGAATCAACCGACGGTGTCTGATACTACGAACCGCGTCACGCATTTTATGGGGATTTTTCACGCCCGGCATGATTTCGACGCCGCTGTTGAGATCAACGGCATAGGGTTGCACCGCCTCAAGCGCCTCCTGCACATTTGACGGCCCGAGCCCCCCGGCGAGTATCACCCGGCGACACCGGTCGGTGATTCTCCGGGCAAGGTTCCAGTCTCCGGTAATACCGCTTCCCCCCTGCAACCCCGTTTTATCCCAGGAATCAAGAAGGATACCGGCAACCGGAAAGGCCTCAAGCAACGAATAATCAAAATCAGGACGCAATCCAAGTGTTTTTATCACCGGAAGCGGCATCCGGCTGCAGAATTCAGGGGTTTCCGATCCGTGCAGCTGAAGGGTATCGAGCCCTGCTACCCGGGCGGTGCGGACAATGGTCTCCTCATCTGCATCAACAAAGACACCTATGCGTGAAACAAACGGCGGCAATGCGGCAATAATCTTTGCCGCGGCTTCAGGTTCTATAAACCGGGGGCTTTTCGGGGTAAAAATGAATCCAAGTGCATCGACACCGAGCCATACGGCGGTCAGTGCGTCCTCTTCGCGGGTGATACCGCAGATTTTTATTCGTATGGGCTGCATATGCCTTCTGCTCCATTCATTGTAAACACATTGGTGAGAGGTTTTCCCCTGGCTCTCTACATTGTTTATATAACTCTTTACCGGCAACTTCAGCAATGTGCTGTTAATTCCGGTCCTTTTAACGCTGATCAACCAACGACTATTGGCATACGATAAACCGATTCAAACGACACCATTATAACCGGCAATTATACCTTAAATAAATTTACCGGTGTCGACACCTTCATATATCCTGATTATCAGACAATTTTACTTATCTCCGGACAAAGCGAAATTCTTTACTACTCCAGAGAATTTCTGATAATATCATAAAATGCATCACTCGACTTCGCACTCAACAACCGTGAGCGTGTTTCCGGAGAGCTGAGCATTTTACTCACCGAAGAGAGAAACTCCAGATGCGGACCGGATGCGTTTTTAGGAGAAAGAACCAGAAAAAGTATATGTACAGGATTCCCGTCGAATGCATCAAAATCAACCCCCTTTTTTTTAATACCGATTGCCACCTTAATCGTATCAACGACATCAGTCCGGGCATGCGGCAGTGCAATCCCCTCGCCAACACCGGTAGTCATGGTCGATTCCCGTTCCATGATACCCTTGAGTGCCTCGTCATAACTTTTCACATCACCGGAATCAACAAGAATCCGCACCATTTCACCCAGCAGCTCCTCTTTTGATTCCGCCCTTAGCCCGGTGCGGATATTCTCTTTACGGATATATTTCATGATTTTGAATTTTATGGGTTCCGATCCATCGTTGTGTACAAACCGTTGCAGGTTCTCCGGTTTTACAACATCCTTGATCGAAGCGACGGAGTTGTACAAATCCAGGAGGGCTTCATACAGAATAGTTTTAACATAGGATAAATCATCGGGCAGGGTCGTGATTCTTATTCCGGATCCTTCAAGTTTCATGGCAACTATGTGTACCCGTCTTTTCAGAAAATATTCAACTTCGTCTCCCTCCTGCCGCTTTCGGACGAAAAACCCTTCATCATCAAATACCTTTGCAACTCTTGACATGACGAGAGATGCCAGGTTCTGCCCCGGAAACGAGTAAACATGGCTCACTGTTTTTTTATCGGAAAAATCATCCTTATCCGGCTGTATGCCGAAATAATTCATCAGTTTTTTAATGGTAGTCCCCTGTACCAGCAGGGTGAAAAGAATAAAAGCGAACGTGAGATGAATAACAATTTCCCGCTCGGCAAAACTTTTCGGTATGGCTAAAACAAGTGCCACGGGAACAGCCCCCCGCAGCCCTCCCCAGAGCAGTATCGCCTGGAATGATGCTGGTACTGTGTTTTTCTTCTTTAGGCCCGGCAGGGAATTATAGGCCGGAATGAGGGTAAAAATAGCTGCCGCACGCGCAGCAACGATCACCGGTATCGCGATGGTAACGATCACCAGACTCTCTCTTATTGCAGGACCGGATTTGAAAATATGCGCCTCGGTAATCCCCAAGAGCAGGAAAACAAAGCTATTTGCAACAAAGGAGAAATAATCCCAGAAATGCTCAATGTTCTCGATAGTAAACCTGCTGATCACCTCTTCGGACCGGTTTCTCAGAACCAGCCCAGCCGCAAGTGTTGACATTACCCCGGAAACATGGAATGAATCGGCAATGATGAACGAAACATAAGCCATCACGAAACTTACCGATGTCTGATAGATAAGATCTCTTCGTGCCAGTTTCAGCGTATAGGCACCGGCGAATCCGACCACAACACCCACCAGCAGCCCCCCAACAAGCACGGTAAAGAATTCTGCCATTGCATGCGAAAAGCTTTGCCCGGCACTGTTCACACCGCTGCCAATAATTGAAAGCACAATGGTAAACAGGACAATGGCGGTCGCGTCGTTAAAAAGACTCTCTCCGTCAATCAGGGTGACCAGGCGTTTCGGAGCTCCGATCTCCTTGAACAGCGCGATGACGGCAACCGGATCAGTAGCTGAAATCAATGCTCCGAAGAGCATTGCTCCGGTAAGCGATACACTGGTTGCCGCCGTAAGCAGGTATCCGATAATACCGGTTGAAATAAGCAGCCCGAACACTGCCAGAAGAAGTATCGGAACAATGTTCCGCATCAGCATTCTTCCATCGATATTTATTGCGGCATCAAAAACCAGCGTCGGCAGAATTATATAAAGAATCAGTGACGGAGAAAGATTCAGATGCTGCAAAATTGAAAGGGTGGTGAATTCATTCGAGACATACCCGAGGAGAACGCCGATTATCACAAGACCAATGGTGTAGGGAAAATTGATCTTTTTAAGAACCAGTGATGCAAGCGCGGCGGTAAGCAGAAATATAACGGTTAATAGTACCTGTGAGGTCAGTACGGCTTCCATGGTGTATCCTTGCTATTCAATGCACAGAGTTTGAAAAATACATTTTTAATGGATCGCCATACACAACAATTAAGATATCCCCGGTTTCCGGAAAGACGATGCGGTTGTCCTTTTCCTGCGGCGGGATATTCATGGCAGTGGCAGACAATGCCCCCTCACCTGAGGTCGCTTTACAGATGTCCTAAAACAAGCTGGAAACACTCCTGATTAACTGCCAGATGTTCAGTAGGCCTGGAGACTGACAAACATAGATGATTTGAGAACACCACTGCCCGAACTACTCGTCGTGTTTGAAAGGGCAGTATTTTGCAACTTCACCATCTTTGATCTTGCTTTCATTTTTTCCTGAACGTATCTTCATTTTGTCACCTTTTGAGGGCCATCGCTTATCAGTTTAACCGTTGAATTACCTATTGCTGCCAATAGGCAAACTCGATTAGTTTCCATTTTTCAAATTCCTGACGGTTCCTCAAGTAGTACTATTTTTTCGCCCATATTTCAGGCAGGTTTTTCTTGAACTGTATTATTATTTCTGCATCTGGTGAACAGACTTTTTCCGACTCCCAGTTGAACAAACTGAGAGAAACAGCAGATATCCGTTTTTATGCCCGGAAGGATCCGCTAGACAATAGCGAATTCATCCGACTGGTACAACCATTCAACGTAATCGGTCTGACTCGAAGACCCGTTAAAAATATCGACAGAACAATACTTGAGCAATTGCCCGATCTAAAAGCATTAGCATTATATTCAACCGGGTATGAATGGGTAGATACCGAATATTTACAAAAAAAGGGAGTAACGGTTAGTTACCTTCCAGACTATTGCACCTTAACAGTTGCAGAACATACGATAGGAATGATTCTTTCGGTAAGCAGACGGTTTCAACTCTCCTGTGATTATGCGCACGGGCGGATCGACCGGTCAATTTCATTACGAGGATTCGAGCTTTTCGGAAAAAAAGTGGGAATTGTCGGGTATGGTAAAATCGGTATGAGGGTAGCAGAACTGCTTAAACCTTTCGGCGTTCAGACGCTCTGGTTTGATACTATAAAACCTGTTAACCCCGCCCCGTTTTACTGCTCATTCGACATGCTTCTGCAAGAATCTGACATTATCGTTTTAACTGCATCAAAAGAACGTGATTCCGTTCCGATTATCGGAGAAAATGAAATAGCAGTTATGAAACGGGGCGTAGTAATTGTAAACAGCAGCCGTGCAGATCTAGTGGATACTGCAGTAATTGCACAGGCACTTCAAAAAAAAATAATTTTCAGTTATGCCGTTGATGACATAGTACCGCAGCTTCAAGATATGAATATTGAACCCGGCAGAGTGTTTCAAACAGCACATACCGCATGGTATTCAACCGAAGCCATCGCCCGCGGAACAGAAACATGGGTTGAAAATATTATCGGCCTGCTTGATAACACTCCAATTAATACGATTACTCACCAATATGCATAATCAATTCAAACAGGAAACAACATTTTTCGGTGCCGGTAGTTTTGGCGCAGTTTTTTCCTGCATCCTGTTTTTAACTATAATTTCAATGCCACAATACTGGAAAAATATTATTTACGAACGCAGTGCATTGACGTGGGTGGAATCACTCTTGCTCTTTTCCTGTTCACTTCTCTCCTTATTCAACCTTCTCCTTAAACGAGTACGTACCGGAAAGTTACAAGCTGTGTGGATACTTCTTTCCGTCGCTTTTTTATATCTTGCAATAGATGAACGATTTATGCTCCATGAAGCGATTCGTGAAAAGGTTCTGAAACCAAATCATATTTACCTTAATTTTCTTTTCTGGATTGAAAAAGGGGATTATGTTCTGATAGCATTTATGGTAATCGGACTTTCCCTTTTACCGCTGGTTCTGAATGAAATAAAAAGTAGCAGGAAGGCTTTTCTCTTTTTTATTGCCGGAATACTCTGCAGCGCACTTGCAGTCGGAGCAGACACCATTGATTTACATGGTTTAAATCTGCCGGTGCAGTATTCTATTCAATATATCGAAGAGATTCTTGAAACAGGTGGGATGCTCTGCTTTTTAAATTCTTTTGCAGCAAAATTTTTTGAGAGCCTTAACGATATTGCCTTGGGGCATGCAATCCGGAAATAGTTCTACACTCCCCGCAGCTCGGCAACAAGCTCCGCGGGATCATCCCGCCGCATAAGTGACTCCCCCACCAGCAGTGCCCGTACACCAGCTCTTCGCAATGTTTGTGCCTGTTCCGCAGTGGAAATACCACTCTCCGAAACGACCAGCACATCCTGCGGGATATGGCGTACCAGTTCCAGCGTGACAGTAATATCCGTTACAAACGTGGAAAGGTTTCGATTGTTAATACCGATAAGGCGGGGTTCAAGCCGCATCACCCTGTCAAGTTCATGACCGTTATGTATTTCGATAAGCGGTTGAATCGCAAGTTCTGAAGTCATCTGATACAGATCACGCAGCAGCACATCATCAAGCGCAGCTGCAATGAGCAGCATCGCATCAGCACCCAACGCAGCAGTCTGTTCTACCTGTAGGGGATCAATAATGAAATCCTTTCGCAATACGGGCAGACCGGCCGCTTCACGAACCTGCAGCAGATACGAAATGGATCCCTGGAAAAATTTTTCGTCGGTAAGAACCGAAATCGCCTGTGCACCTGCGCGTTCGTAGGACCGGGCGATGACAACCGGATCGAAATCAGGTCTGATAACCCCTTTCGACGGCGACGCTTTCTTGACCTCGGCAATAATACCGAGCGAATCTCCGCAGTCAAGCGCCTTCAGAAAGTCGCGGTGCGGCGGTATCTGCCCGATGCCAGCCGACGCGGTTCCTCCTCCTTTAATACGGAACACCTCTTTTTTCTTCTCTTCCAGAATGGTTGCCAGAAACGTACTCACTGCTGCTCCTCAGAGTTTTTTTTTGCGGAAAAGTCTTTGGCAAAATCGAGGAAATTGCGGAGCAGTATTTTTCCGCCGTCGGTAAGAATCGATTCCGGATGAAACTGTACCCCGAATACCGGGTCAGTTTTATGCTGCACCCCCATGATAAGTCCATCGTCGGTCGTTGCCGTAATCTGAAGGCATTCCGGACAACTTGACCGCTCAATAATAAGACTGTGGTACCGTGTCGCGGTAAAAGGCTGTTTAAGCCCCTTGAACAATCCGCTACCGTCATGCTGAATGTCCGACACCTTGCCGTGCATGAGGTAAGGCGCCCTGAGAACAGTGCCCCCGTAAGCAAAGCCTATTGACTGGTGCCCCAGACAGACCCCGAGGAGCGGTATCGACGACCCCAGTTTTGAAATGGTTTCCACCGATATGCCGGCTTCCTTCGGCGTACAGGGTCCCGGTGAAATGACGATCGCTCCGGGCCGCATATTCCGCAGTTCCTCCACGGTTATTTTATCATTACGGAAGACCTTAATCTCTTCATCTGTCAACTCACTCAGAAACTGAACGAGGTTGAACGTGAAAGAGTCATAATTATCAATCATTACGAGCATATAGTGTTCTCTCTTGAAAGTGAGATGATTACCCTGCAATCCGATCGGCATGGGCGATCGCGGTAAAGAGCGCAGTCGCTTTCTCTACCGTTTCCTGATATTCACGTGACGGGACCGAGTCGGCCACAATACCTGCACCGGCCTGAATCAGCGCTTTCCCGCCGTGGTAGACGATGGTCCTGATCACGATGCAGGTATCCATCCGCCCCGAAAAATCAATATACCCGAGCGCTCCACCATAAAGACCCCGTTTGACCGTCTCCTGCTCGTCAATAATTTCCATAGCGCGTATTTTCGGAGCACCTGAAAGTGTTCCGGCCGGAAAACAGGAAAAAAACGCATCGAAAATATCGTTGCCTTTTTTGAGGTCCCCCTCCACATTGCTCACGATATGCATAACATGCGAATATTTCTCGATATGCATCATGTCGGAAACCCGCACACACCCCGGTTCACTTACTCTGCCGACGTCATTGCGTCCAAGATCAACCAGCATGATGTGCTCCGCCCGTTCTTTGGGATCGGCAAGCAGGCGATCAATGAGAGCCTGATCCTCTGCATCATTTCCGCCGCGACGACAGGTCCCCGCGATAGGCCGGACTTCCACTTTTCCATCTTCAACGCGAACCAGCATTTCTGGTGACGCCCCGACAACCGAAGCATCGCCCTGCCGCAGGAAATACATATAGGGCGACGGATTTACCACCCGCAGTATCCGGTAGAGATCAAACGGGTCGGCTTCAACAGCAACGGTAAACCGCTGTGAAAGTACCACCTGGAAAATATCACCCGCGTTGATGTACTCTTTACACCGCTCCACGGCGGCTTCGAAGGTTTCCCGTGCAACGTTCGACACCGGCTCACCCTTCGGCCGTATGTCGATACTGTTGGCCGGAAGCGGCTGACCGAGCAGCTTACGCATGACTTCCAGTTTTTCCACCGCCCGGGTATATTCAACCTCGATATCCGACGTTTCATCGAGCAGGATATTGCTGATCAGGACCAGTCGTAGCTCTTTTTTGTCAAATGCAATAATGTCACGGTAAAAACCGAAAAACAGATCATCGAGCGGATCTTCCTTCGGATTGGCATCGGGAATCACCTCACTCAACCGGACTGAATCGTAGGAAAAATAGCCGACCGCTCCACCGGCGAAACGGGGAACGCCTTCTACCGGAGCAACCGTATAATTCCCTAGAATCGACCGTAATGCCTCTATAGGATTTCCGGTACCCGTTTCTTTCCGCGCACCTTCAATTTTCCACGATTCGCCCTTTGCTGCAAACGTCATGTAGGGATCACCGCCAATAAACGAATACCGTGCCACCTGCTCTTCTCCCGAAACACTTTCGAGCAGAAAACTGTACCGGTCATTACGGAACAGCTTCAACCATACAGAAACCGGTGTTTCGGTATCGGCAAGAACCGTTGTGTATACCGGAATGACATTTGCCGTTCCGGCTGCCTTTTTAACCTCTTCCAGAGTGGGAATGATCACGAACATCCATCCTTTGTTTGAAACCGGCATTAAAATACATCACGAATCTTTTTCAAGAAACGGTACGGTAACCGGATCTGAAAAAAAACAAACTACGCCGGACTGATCAGCTCCTGCAACTGTGCATCCCTGTGGAGAATTTCGGCTTCCGACGGGCCTGCAATCAGAAAAACATTCCGCTGCGGTTGCCGCCACGTTTTCTCAAAACCGTTTCGCAACGGCGTCAGCAGTAGAACACCACTTCGCCGGTGCGCGGAAAAAGCGATTTCACCGCAACGATACTCCCATTCCTCAATCGTTTCAGGCAGGTCACATCGCTTTCCGGAGACGCTCCGCAGCAGCACCGGAGAGTTCATCGACAGACGGCGACGAAGCTCCTGTGCAAGCATCCCCATGGTATAACGGGCATTAATTTCAATAGCCGGAGAAAGTTTGGTGACTCCATCCGCCCCTTCGTAAACGAATGCGTCGATACCAACCGGACCGAAATAGCCCACTTCCGCAACAGCCCCGGTTATCTGTTGCGCTGCAGAGGAAAGTTGTTCGCACCACGGAGCAATTACCGCATCTTCATCGTCACAATAGCTGCCGAAGTATGCTCCGAATCGATTGACCCACTGTCGTTGAAACTGTATGGTGCCCTGCGTACCCGATCGATCAACCACTGTAGAAGCTGATACATCCACCCGGCGGGTAAGCCAGGGTTCCACAACCACCCCATCGCCTCCGGCAAACTGTTGTATCCGCGTCTTCTCGGCTTCCCACTGTCCCCTGCTCTGAAGGATCCTGAAGCCATACCCCGACCCGCCGAATGCCGGCTTGATCACGACAGGAAACAGCGTTTCATTTTCCTGTACTGCAGCCTCAACATCCTCAAGGGATCTGCAAAACCGTGTCCCCGGAACCCCCAGGCCGAACCGGTGTGCAACGGCATCAGCAAAATCACGGGAATTGACTTTCCGTACAGAATTGAGCGGCGGATACCATTCTGCGGATACCGGAGCCAGCCGTTCCACCACTGAGCGGTTCCATCCCCATACCACGGGATCTCCGGAACCTCCCCCGGGCGGAACCACCCTCCCCGTTGCAAGCCCGAACCCCCTGAGATACTGCAGATAGTCTTCCGGAAGTGCGACATCAACCTCAACGCAATCCTCAGGCCCGGCCATTGGAATGAACAGTGAAGTCATCTCCGCACAACTGCGACGGACCGACGCTGTCGGGAAACCCCCAAGTTCGAGATCAAAACAGGTGTTGAGATAATACCTGCGGGAAACTGTCATCAACTACTTTCGGAGAGCGATGCGGGTGGTTGGTTCTTCAGTCCTTTGCGGATGCAAGATAGCGGAGCCTGACCGATTCGGCGCGCTGTGTTTCACCTTCGGCAAGAAGTGCCCGGTGAAGGTTCTCTGCGATCAGACGCTGTTCGTCTCCATTGAAACTCCGGAGATTAGTGAGAGCCTGTTCGAACATTCCGATTGCTTTCTGATACTGTTTACGCTGCAGATAGATGACTCCAACACGATGCTGCAACTCGGCAATACGGGGGTGACGCGGAAATTTCTCGAAATATTTGAGATAATATTTAATCGCATTATCAGGATTGGTGCCGAATTCGATTTCAGCCAGACGCAGCCAACTCTCTCCGGCAAACGAACCTGACGGAAACAGTGCAAGGTAGGTAAGAAACGCCTCTTTTGCGGTTTCCCGGTCACTGCTATGCTCCGCACGAAGTTTCGCTATCGAGAAGAGCGCATCCTCGCGCCTGAGCGGCGTAACATTGGGATCATCCAGAACCTGTTTGTACAGATCGATAGCTTTGCGCCAGTTGGCGGAACGCTCTGCCCTGCGTGCAGCAGTATAGGCACGTGCACTTTCGGTTTGCTTGCTGTTGAGCATCACCTGCGCTACTTTGTCGGGATTCACCGGGACGGATTTGGCTTTCACTGCCTTTTCAGCAGTTCTGGCCTTACGTGGTTGTACTGCTGCTGCAACCTGCTGACGAGGTATCTCGGCAAGCGCGAACGAAAGATCAAACGATTTTCCTGATCCCACGAAATTTATCGATGTATCTATCGAGACATATCCCTGCCGCGAAATCCGGAGGTCGTGCCGGTCGGCGGACTGCCGGAGCATGATCGGGGTGGTACCGCAGAAATGGCCGTCGATATGAACTTCCGCACCCGGAACCGCACTGCGGATAAGCACTGCCTTATATCCCATAAGCTCTTCCATTGCAGGGAACTCACCAAGTTCCTCCCGGCTGAGCACCTGTCCACCGTCGAATATCCGATAGACCTGCTGCGACGGATCGAACTGCAGATATTGACCGGCGTGAAGAACGGTATCACCGAGCGGACTTCCGTTGATGCGGACGGTTCCCTCAAGCACTCTCGTGGAGGCTCTGCCCTCGAGATCCGCATCAACCCGGAAATAGGTACCGGTGACTTCGATTGTATAATCAGCGGTATGAACTAAAAAAGCCTTCCGCTTTTTAGTGGGATGCACCAGAAACGTCACTTTACCGTTGGTGCCTGCATCACGTGAGGTGGAAAAATTGACCCGGTACTGCGCTTCATTATCGGTAATTTTATCGAGAGAGACTCGGGCGTCATTCTGAAGTTCGATGCTACCGTGCTTATTAACAAGCGTTGCTCCGCCTCCCGCCATCATCGAGCATTCACCGGCAACCTGATCGGTAACGAGCGATTCAACCGCCCTGCCTTCAAGCTGATACACCAGCGTAGGGACCGCAGTGTGCTGCAGCGAATTTTTCAGTGAGAACAGTGATACAACAATCAGCACCAGCGCAGCAGCAGATATCCCTGCTGTACGCAGCAACGATGAGTAATGGCTGAGAATATACCAGAACGGCTGTTTCCCGATCGGGAGGCCGTCGTGCTCTTCAAGGCGTTCAAAGAGGAGGTTTTCCACCCGTTCCCACCGCACGTAAGGAACAATTTCCTCACCTGCCAGAACCTGTTCCCAGAACGGCATCTTTTCAAATTCATCAATCTGCCGGTCAAGCCGGTCTTCGGCCGACTCAAGCTGCGAAGCCGTCAATGGTTCTTCAGATGATTCATACTGTACCCACGACTCCTGGTGTTTTTCATTGGAGCGGGTTATCCGATCGAACAACACCGTTTCCATTGCCTCCCAGTGACCAAGGGTCGGTTCGGTGCAGGGGGCCAGAAGCTGCTGCTCCCACTGTGGAAGGCGTACAACCGGGCGAAGCCGTTCATACAACTTAGCTTTAAGGCGGTCCCATTGCCGTTCAGAGAGATCAACATCGCCCCTGAGGCATTCATTCACCGGTTCGTCATATTCGTGATGCTGTGAAATCTGAGCGAAAAGATTGTGTTCAATCTCTTCGAACGCTTCCGGAGCGCTGACCTCATCGAGCTGAAGGAGCGAGAGAATACCCAGAGATTCACTCTCTCGTATACGACGCAACAATACCTCCTCAACCGATACAATATTGATCGATTTTTCATCGACCGATCTGCTTAGTTCGGTATCAAACCAGGTATCGTTGTGTTCAAAGGTCTGCATGGTTTCCGTTTATTTCTCCAAACCGTCCAGATATTCACGCATCTGCTTGCGCGCGGTAAACAGACGGGATTTAACCGTTCCTTCAGGTATCCCCATAATCGAGGCAATTTCGGCGAGATCCATCTCGCTGTAAATATTGAGTACGAGTGGAATCCTCAACTTGTAGTCCAGGGTCGCCACCGCACGCTCAACCAGATCTTTCAGTTCAAGATGTTTTAGGCTGCCGATCTCGTTCGACGGAATCATGTTTTCAACAGCATCAATCTGAACGGTATCCTTCGGAGAAATCCTTTTTTCCGCTTTCTGGTACCGCCATCTTCGTGTACAAACATGAATTACCACTCTGTGGAACCATGTTTTGAAAGAGGAATCCCCATGAAAGGTCTTAAGCGACAGATAAATCTGAAAGAACACTTCCTGGAGCAGATCCTCGTGATCCCCCTGTGGCCCGGTAATCTTATAGATGAGGTTATAGGCATACGAACGGTACATATAGAAGATTTCCTTGAATGCGAGCTGATTGCCTGAACGGCACTCATCAAGGAGTTCTTTGGTCGGTTCCAGAATGGTCTTTACCATAGTGCTCCGTAATCCCGTGATGGACCAGATATAATATCGTCAGATAATAGAATTTTCGTAACTTGGGCTTTTCTCAGTACTAATTATAGTAGCCATCACCCGATCGGCGGTTCGACTCCCGCCCCCACCATCCGGAATCGTCAGATGGCATTCAGGGAGTGTAGCGCCTCAGGATGTCAGCACCGATTCCAGAAGAAGTTCAATTATACGGTTCTGCCCGATATTGTCAACCTCGGCATTGAACGAACGGACCAGCCGGTGGCGCAGAACCGGGTAGGCCGCGCGGCGGATATCAGACATGTCGGGCGTAGGTCTTTTGTCAAGTATCGCATATGCCCGTGCAGCAAGAAGTAGATACTGAGATGCCCGCGGTCCCGCTCCCCATGTGAGCAGCGGCCGGACCGTTGACGGACACGAAGGGTCATCGGGGCGGCTCGCCCGTACCACCCGCACGGCAGCTTCCGCCACAGAATCGGCAACGGGAATACTCCACACAAGCTCCCTGAAGCGGTTCATTTCGTCAAGCGAGCATACCGGCGAGAGCCGGACCTGCTGACGCTGGTGCGCAGAAGTGACGATTTCCACCTCGTCCTCGAAACCGGGATACCCGATTTCGATCGAAAACATGAAACGGTCCTGCTGTGCCTCGGGGAGGGGGTATGTTCCCTCCTGCTCTATAGGATTCTGTGTTGCAAGCACCCAGAATGGGTCAGGAAGTGAATAAGTCCGTCCCGAGGAGGTCACCTGCCCCTCCTGCATCGCCTGAAGCAGCGCCGACTGGGTTTTGGGTGGAGTCCGGTTGATTTCATCGGCAAGAACAATGTTACTGAATACCGGCCCTTCAACAAAACGGAACTCCCGCACCCCGCTTGACCGGTCTTCATGGAGGATTTCCGATCCGGTGATATCAGACGGCATCAGATCGGGGGTAAATTGAATACGGTTGAACTGCAGATCGAGTGACTCGGCCAGGCTCCGTATCAGAAGCGTTTTAGCCAATCCAGGCACCCCGATCAGCAGGCAGTGTCCGCCGGAAAGAAAGCATGCCAGCAGATCGGCGATAACTTCCTGTTGGCCGACAATCCGCCGTGCCAGTGTCTCCCTGATCGCCGTAACCGAAGCGGTCAGCTGTTCAAGTTGTTCCTTTTCGTTCATGTCCACCCTGCCGATATGCTGAAGTGTTAAATTGGTATCTGTTCAGAATAGAGCAAAAAAGGCCGTTCATCCCAAGCACATTCGACAGGCTGCTCAGTGTAGTACTTGTCGAAGCATGGCACACAAATAAATTCTGAACAGAAAATAATTACATCCTTACTATATGTTCCCGATCAGAATGAAACCCGGACACTACTTCTGAGCCATAGTCTCTCTTGCGCGCCTGATATCACCAACCGACAATTTCAGTCTGAAGAAGAAAAATATCCCCATGAGCGTAATGGTTATATACCCTGCCGCATGATAGACAACAGCAATCGCTCCGGCTTTATCGGCAGCAATCCCTGCCATTCCCAGTCCCTGAAGCAGCATCGCATGGAGTGTCCCCACATATCCCGGTGCGAGTGGAATGGCCGCGCCGAGCGCCGCGAATGCCACCCCGAACATACTGGTGAAGAATCCGAACCGCTCAATGCCGAAGCCAAGTGCCTGCAGCATGCCGATCTGACAGAGCAGCGTCAGAAATGAAAGCAGTACCACTGCCACTACCCGACGGGGCGAACCGAGCCAGTCAAGGTTCGACATGATTTCGCCACCAATGGTCAGCACAACACTGCGTACTTTTTCCGGTAATTTTCCGGCCCCCCATTGGCCCACCTGCTTTACAAGGGCAGGACGCAGCGCATAAAGGGTAAAAAGCAGCAGTACTCCGCAGAAACCGGCAGTAAGTAACAAACCATAATTGCGTTGAGCCGCAAGCTGCGGCAGCAGCAGGATCGGTATGAACAGAAACGAGACAAAAACGAGCACATCAAGCAACCGCTCTACCAGTAGCGAACCGATGCTCTCGACAATGGTGAACCGGTTACGACGCCAGAGCAGTGCCGCCCGGGCAGCCTCACCGATACGGGCCGGTAGAATATTATTTACCATAAATCCAATGACCACCAGCGGAAACAATCCGTCCTTACTACACCCGCTGTGCTGCGGCAGCATGATCTTCCATCGCCAGGCCCGAAATAACAGCGATACAGGATTGAGCAATATCGCTATAATAATTTTCCATACAGGTGTTCCCCGGACTTCACCGAGCATGGCAGTCAAGTCAACTTGCCGGGAGAATATCCAGACCCCCGCGGCCGCGATACCGATTCCGGCACCGACCTGCAGAAGCGGTGTAATCTTCACCGATCCTCCATCCGGTAGAGAACGAGTCCCGAGTAAATCTTCGGATAGAAGTTGGTTGACTTCTGAGGCATGCGGTCACCCGATGCCACTACCCCTGAAACGGTACTAATCGATGCGGGCCGGATGAAAAACCCACCGTGAAACGTGGTCGCATCGGTACAGGCGGCCATCCCCGCATCAACGTCATTGACATATCCGACAACATCGTGCAGCACATGCCCGTCGAGCGGCAATCCAAGAATGGTATTGATGACCAGCACGTTGATCATCGACACCGGAAGTCGTTTCCATGCATCGGCATGGTCGGGAAACCGCTCTGCAATCATTGCTGCTCCCGCTTCGCTGAGCGCACAACCATAGAGTTTTCCGTCGGAAGCATCTAAAAACAGCAGGTCATCCCCTGCTGTACTGTCAAGAAAGATGCCAATTGTCGTTGCAGATGCATTACCCTGTTCCGTGATGGTAAAATACCGTGCGAGTTCATCACGCATGCAAACCGCATTTCCCGCTTTTCTCACCAGACGGTGAAACGGACGGATCACCAGCCCCGGATCAGCAGTTGACACCAGCGTCATCATGGTGTGGGCATACAGCGGAAGCGGGTGGTCTCGATGAAAATTCAATCCCGTCTCGTAGCGGTGATGTCCGTCGGCAATCAGGATCGTTTTGTCGGTAGCCAAAGCAACCAGCTGACTGATCACAGCCGCATCCTGACACCGGTACAGCGTGTGAACCACGCCGTTGACATCGGTGAAAGTGCCGTCGGGAGCGCCTGCCGCCAGTGCACGAAGCTGCCGGTGAAACGCACCGTCATCATCCAGGAGTCCGAAAATCTGTTCGGTATGGGTTCGGGTGGCATCGAGCAATTCGTAGCGATCCTGTTTGGGCCCACTCAAGGTCGCCTCATGCGGCAACACCACTTTTTCCTCAAACCCGGTAAGCTTTACCAGCATCACTACCCCGGTCCGTACCGCCTCATGCTGCTGCGGTCCGATCTTGTACGAAAACCGCTGCTCGTACACATACACCGATGGAGCATCGTCCCGCACCAGCACACCGTTTTCAATCCATTCCTGCAGCGTAACGGCCGCCCTTTCATGCCGTACCCTATTCGACGGATCGTCACTGAGAGCGCGGTTCTGTGTTATCCGCACGACATTGGCGGGATCTTTTTCGTACAAGGCATCGATCATTGGACCATCGAGCATATCGTAGGGTGGGGCAACATAGCTGCCCATCGCTTCAGGGATTGCACAATTGAAACGGTATCCGTAAAACGGTTTAATTTCGGCCATAGTAACTCCTGCTATAAATCAAGCGTGATCTGCATAACCAGTGAACTGCAGAACGATTTCCGGTGAATGGGACAGAGACCGAACTGCTTAATCCGCTCGCGATGCAGTGCGGTACCGTACCCTTTGTGAAGATTAAACCCGTAGTCGGGAAATGCAGCATGCTGCTCCATCATATAGCGGTCACGGGTCACTTTTGCCAGTATGGATGCGGCGGCAATCGAGGCGCTCAGCGCATCCCCGCCAACCACCGTCTGCTGCAGTTCAGCCGCAATTCCTGCAATTTTCAGATTCCCGTCAACAAGAATCCTGCTGACGGGGGTGGTAATAAGGGTACGAACAGCCCGCTGCATTGCACTGAAGGTCGCACGGAGAATATTGTCGCGGTCGATCTCTTCCGGTGTGGCGCTGCCCACCGCCCACTCCCGTGCGGAAGCGGTAATTTCCGAATAGAGCTTTTCACGTTTTAACGGAGAGAGCTTTTTTGAATCGTTGATGCCGATTATCGGGGAGGTCAAGTCAAGAATGACAGCAGCAGCCACCACCGGTCCGGCAAGCGGTCCCCTGCCCGCCTCATCCACCCCGGCAAGTACCAGTGCCCCCTCAGCAACGTTCCGGTCGTATCCGTAGAGCCGCTCCGTGGAGGCGGCCCGGGCAGCCGGATCAGACTTCACCGAAAACCCTGCGTCCTTCAACGCGCACGGCACCCGTACTGACGGCATTGACCACTCTCCAGAGACTGGCGTGCTCAACCGCGAGAACCCGGGCGGCAAGCGTTTCAGGTGTATCATCATCACGTACCGGTACGGTTTGCTGAAAAATAACCGGACCGTGGTCGTACTCTTCGTCTACAAAATGAACGGTAATGCCGCTTACCTTCGCGCCGTAGTCGAGCACTGCTTTGTGTACATTGCCCCCGTACATTCCCTTCCCACCGAAAGCCGGAAGCAGGCCGGGATGAATGTTGATGATCCTGTTACGAAACCGCTGCACCAGAACCGGTGGCAGCATTTTCATGTAGCCCGCGAGAACAATGCAGTCAACATCGTATTCTTCAAGATGCTGCTGCAGAGTAGCCGCATAGACCTCCCGGTCTTCGAAATGCGACGGAGCACAGTGCACAACGGGAATTCCGGCCTTGCGGGCCCGCCCCACAGCTCCGGCACCACTGTTGCTGACAATAAGTACACGGAGATCCGCTTTAAGCTCCCCGGCATCCCGGCGGTCGATCAGTGTCTGAAAATTGGATCCGCCGCCGGAGGCGAAGACTGCACAGCGCGTCGTCATGAGTCCTCCGAACCAGTATCACCCGGCCGTTGGATGCTGGTCACGTCGCCGTTGAAAGCAAGTCGGTATTTGATACCGGCCCAGGTTATCGTATTGGTAAATGCGGTGAGTCCGTAACTGGCTCCGTGCATAAATCGCAGAAAAGGCCAGTACAGTAAGAATTTTCTGAATGAATGCATTGAACCCAGGAAAGGGTAGAGTGCAACGGTAAGCAGCTCACCCGCATAAAACAGCAAAGCAGCCCCTCCGCCGACTCCCAAAAACGTCTTTTTCGAAAGCAATGCCGTAAATATCGCCACCGGCATCAGCAGGATAAGGGTCATCCCGACAATCATTACCGGAAACCCCACGAAAAACCAGAGCCCTTTCTGATACGCCTTGAGATACATAATCTGGCGCTCGAACCAGCTGACCGTGCCACGCACCGTCTGAAGCAGGTCGTCGGTCTGGATAACACAGTGAGGTACCACTACCGCTTTCTTACGCGCCTTGAGCACCAGATGTGACAGGCTCATGTCGTCGACTCCGGCACGGGACCACTTGTCCGCCACGCCAAGCTCCTCAAAATCCTTCCGACGGATCGCCATGGAACCACCCCAGAGTCCGACCCCGCCGAAATAACAGGCTACCGAAAAAAATACGTAGATGACGACATTGACATACGAATGAGCAAGTTCACCGATGGTACCTTTGCGCGCGTTGAGCCACCTGAAACCGCTTGTGGCGGTAATGCGCGAATCAGCCAGCGGCTGAACCAGGTCGTGTAACCACCGCGGCTCAGGTTTGATATCGGCATCTGCAAAAACGAGCACCTCGGCATCGCGGGCGAACTCCAGACCGGCAAGCAGATTCTGGTTTTTCTGGACACAGGTTTTCGAAAGCCCGGCAACTGCAAGGCGTGCACGGTTGGAACGGTCCATGATCGTTTTTATCACCGGAACCGCTTTATCATGCTCGCTTTCCACTGAATACACGACAGTGTAGTCCGGATAATCAAGATCGAGAAATCCCTGAAGGTTCTTTCCGAGGTCCTTCGGCACCCCTTTACAGGGAATTATAATGGCACATTTTGGGGCATAGTCACCGGAAAATCGTCGTCGGGCAAACCGGTCGTACAGATACCGCTGATACAAAATGGTGAACAGCGTCATCAGCAGATCAGCGGCAACAAAAATCAGCGCCACCAAAAAAAGCGTCCTGGTAAAAGCTGTTGGCCCGGATAATACAATATGATTCAATCAACCTCCTATGAAGGTCTAAAAATACACGCCAACCAGTAGAAGGGGCAATACAGGATTTGATCGTACCAGCCCACATGCCGCTTCATAACCACCGGGAGATACCTCCCGGAAAAATTCTTTTCACGGAATTATTAGTACCCTCTATCGCCACATCCGTTTATTAAACGTCTTATACTAACGGAAAGGGGAAGGAAACAGTGATGCAAATTGCTAACAGACACCAAATAGGGGGTACCAGTTAAAAAATAAGGCCCGTTTCCTCTTCAGAAACGGGCCTTATAAAACAGGTTATGTTTGAAAACTATTTAATATTTCGCACCGCAATTTTGATAGTTTGAAAATGGGTCGCATTGACATCTCCACCACCATCGGAATATTTGTACGTTACCGCCAGTTTCCCGATATACGTACCATTTCCAGCCAGTCTTCCGGCCTTGGTCACACCGTTCCAGTAAATTTCAATTTTATCGGTTGACAACTGAGTACCGCTCTCGGGAATCCGATGAATCATATTACCGACTTTGTCAAAAATCATCAGGCTGTACTGGAAATCGGCATGTTCAGCTTCACGGGTTTTCGCTTTCGCTTCAATGCGAAATGACCTTGCATCATCCAGTCCGGGAACGAAAGGATTCGGACCGGTTGCAACCTGCAGGGCAAAAATCGGCTTTTTAATCTCAATCGCAACTTTCTTGTTGTTCTCGACAGTCTGAGCATTTGAAAGTCCATCAACCGCATTTACCGCAGCTTCCGCAACATTTATCCATGCCGAATCCTTGGCGTTATCGACTCTTTTTGTTGTCTTATTATAGGTGCCTCCCTGTGGGGTCTGCTCCGGTCCGGCAGGACCAACAACAAACCGGTAGAATCCGGTCAATTCAGGGGTGGTTCCCATGCCCGCCCCAGTTACCGAAACCTGGTACGGCTGCCCCGCCGACGAGATAAACTTCAGCGGTGTCGCTACCGAAGGCGGATTGGCCAATGGTTCAGAATACTTAATAAAGAGTGTATCGACATCAGGCACCGTTGCCGTATCGCGAAACATACCGAAATGATATGCTACCCTGACAACCACCGGTGCAGCATTGTCAACCGCCGCAACCTGACTTGAATTTTCACCATCGGGGAAATTCATGAATTGTGCACTTACCTGCATCGCCCCGGAGGTTTTATCCTGAATCTGTGTCGAGCTGAACAGATTTGCAAGACTGAAATCGATCCCTGTATTGCCGCTATTTTCAACAAAGGTAACATCTGCAGGGTCGACAGCCTGACTGCCTTTAATTCCGTCAAAATTCACCTCGATAAGAGCGGCTGTCAGGTCCACCGGTTTATTGAATGTTGCCCGGACCAGATCAACTACACCGTCACCATTCGTATCGAAGTAGGAAGCAGTAGTAAGCGATGGTGCCACAGCCTGCAGGCCGATCACTACCGGCCGGTTCTGCGGATGCGCTTTGTTTCCGGCATTGTCGCTGACGGTTCCCGCAGCGGTAATCATAAGACTGTCTCCCGCCACCGGAGCACCTGCACTGAGTGTACCGTCAACAACGACAACAACCTGCTGATTATCTCCCGGAGTTGCAGTTTTAATAGTCAGCTGCAAAGGCTGTCCGTTTTTGATGAGGGTCAATGTCTGACCGGGCAGTTTCTGGTAGTCGACCGGTTCCGTAAACGTTACCGTCAACGTATCATCACCGGCCGCGAGCCGCTCTTTAAGCATCGCTGTCGCCAGCAGCGGTCCGACACTATCCTGCATTGCGACATGCTGGTTGATACTGGGTGCATCAGGGGTAGCCGGATTTACCCAGAACACCTGAGCAAGACCTGACCCTCCGTTGATTTTCGTCTGGGCCTCAGCAAAGGCCGGGGAAATCGCAACAACCAGATGTGCCGCATTGTTCGGGTCGAGGGTGATTCCACCACCTATTTTGTACACTTTTTTACAACCCTGCCCCTCAGTCGGCCAGCAGAGCTGAATCGAATCGGGAATCTCCGTTGAATCCAGTGCCTCCTCGTACCAGATCACCGCACGGTCAACTGCGCCTCTGCCGTTGTCGGCATAGTAGGCTCCACCAATCACCCGGGTGTAACACTCCTTGAAATTGATCCCGGAACGATTGGCATTGGTGAGACTCGGATCGGTCGAAACAACGCTGAGCATCCCGTCGGTAACATTTTTCACCGTTGCCTGAATGTAGACAACCGCCTGCCCGGCAACAAGATCAACGGTAGTGATTGCATCGGTTGATGTCGGTGTAGCGAATACCTTGAGTCCGACCCCGGGGTTGAGACTAACCGTGAGATTTCTGGTTGTTTCCGCGGTTTTGGCATCTTTATCAGATGATGCCCTGATAGTAACAGGAACCTTGTCCCCGGAACAGCCGTTGATCATGGCTGTCACATCATAGGCAAGGGTATCACTATAGAGAATGAACAACTTGTCCTTTGGTTCTCCGACTATCAGAAAAGCGGTAGCGGTAGCGGTTGGTTTAATCTCAAGCGACGCCTGAATGTGAAATGTGTCGCCGGGAGCACCTTCATCGGCAACGTACGCCGGAAATGTAGCTCTGCCGGTTGAGTCGGTGCTTGCCTGTTTGGTGGTAATGTCACCGATGGTAGGCTGCAGACTGACGCAATTGACAACAGCCGGAGCATCAACCCGGTTGCCATATTTATCGAACACCTGTACCCAAACTGAGTAAACAGACTGCATCTCGACGACGTCACCAAACTGGGTGGGTTTTTCGATGATGATACTGTCGGGTGGTCCCGCTTTAACACGGATACCGTCGGAAACACCAAGAAAGGCGGCCGAATTCCCACCATCATCGAGCCACGCCGAAACATTTACGTGCTCGATACCACTGGGAGGAACCTTGGTGAACATTATATTAGCGGTCCCCACACCACTGACGAATCCACCAGTCAAAGTAGTGAGCGAATCTCCGGCATGGGTAAGGAGGGTGTATCCCCGGTCCGACAATCCAACACTTGTATTCTTTTCAACAATCGTTGAGGTAACTATTTGTGACCCCTTGTAGGTTGTTGCTCTGAGCACTACCGGCTGCCCTGCTGCAACCTCGGTCAGCACAGTACCGCCGACTTTATCAAGTACCTCAACCTTGATGACATATTCGAACAACCGATAGGGAAAAAAACCGGCAGCACTGGTAAAGGGCATAGTATTGGAACCGGTTCCTTCGATAAACATCTCAATAAACGCAAAATCACCGGTTGCAGGAAGAGGAACTTCGAGAGTATTCTCCCCCACCTTTACGGTCTGGGTACCAAGCGCGATTTTTCGAATGTTCGCAGCCGTGATTGGTTTATACTCCGCACCGAAGCAGTCGGAGGTATCCAGATTGGTAACGATACCAAACATGGTAACCTTCGGGTTCTTCATCTCACCGATACGTTCGGAAACTTCAAAGTTGACCTTCGCCGTGCCATTCTCAATCATAATCGGCATATTAAGCCGCATAGTCACCAGATCCACCGGCCTGCCGCCACCCATGGGAATGGCACCGAGATCCGCCGGACCACCCGTGGGATCCTCCACGCCTGATTCCGCCCAGCCTTTGTCGACAATAAACTCCTGAACATCGGCATCACTCCAGTCAGGAGTGAGAAAATCCGCACTCGTCGGATCGGTCGACAGAAACTTTGTCTCAACCCATCTGACTTCAGCAGATGCCGGGAAGGGGGTAATCAGGGCTCCTGGAGCATAACTTCCACCGGTCTGTACTGGATTTAGATCATTGGTGATAGTGGTATAGCTTGCCGTGGGAGCCTGCTTCTGCGCCGCCCAGACGGTATTATGCATCCGATTGACAAATGTTTTTGACATTTCAACATGAGTGGAAAAGGTAGTGGTACTTGCATCAAAATATTCGTTCGGCTTAGCGATAATATTATTGAAAATGAGATGCTGGCCACCCGCCTTCCAGTTTCCAATAAAGGGTACCGAGTTATGCCAGAGCGTATTATTATATATAGCCAACGGACTGAGTAACTGATCTTTGAACATGAACGCCCCGCCGGACTGGTTTCCGCCTTCGGAAGTAAGGGTCTTAACCTTATCCGCAATAGCCGCTGTCGGGTGGTGGTTATCATAAATAAGATTATAACGGATAGTGGATCCCATATCCCAGGTTGATTCAAAAAAGAAACCGACGGAATTATTATGGATCCGGTTGTATTCAATCACATGGTTTCCCGTTTGTGCAAAACCCGAGAAGGGTATAATCTGCTCCGGATTGATATCCGCGGGATTCGGATTAGCGAATACTCCACCAATGTTACGGTCTTTAACATTAATACCGATGTAGGCGTTCCTGATATCGCAATCCTGAATAATTACCTGGCCTGCAATCCACAACGTGATCGCTGCGTTTCCATGCTGCAAAGCATATCGGCCTTCCCAGACGGCATCGTACCCGAAAGGGGTCACTCCACCGCCATCAACACCAATACCTTGAATCAAGACATTCGATGCAGCCAGAATCTGCAGAGCACCGTTACGATCATAATTGATTTTGGACTCATCCAGAGCCTCATCCATATCACGCGGACCAACATTTATTTTATCATTGAATTTAATTGTCGGTTTCGCAAGATTTCGGGGATTTTTACTCCGCAGGGTCAAATTACTTCTCGTACTGTCGATAGTCACCTGTTCAGCGTATGTTGACGTATCGGTGATCTCAATAACATCACCCGGCTGAGCATTATCAATCGCAGCCTGAATTGTGGTATAGTTTCCGCTGCCGTCCTTGCTGACGGTATACGTCGCGGAAAATGACAGCTGGACCAGCAGAAAAGCTAATAAAACAGCAAATTTTCCGTATTTAATCGTTTGCATACGGATCGACTCCTTTTTTTTCAAATGAAGACAAGACATGCATTAATTAGTTACGTTCCTATAGTAGGGAGTTCATACCGGAATTGGAAAATCTTCGGAAGAGAATAAATCAGCTTCCGCTCATAACACAGCAACCATAAACATTCATAATATAGCATTTTATGTAAAAATATGCCGTGAAATCAATACATTAATATACCCGCTGCATGTATTAAATTGAAACACAATGTCATAATTGTCCCAAAACACCATGAATTCTGTCATGTAATAACCATGGAACATTTCAGGACAATCGGCTTCAGGGCATTTTTACCGTGCTAATTGGTTCCTGTTCAGAATTGAATAGTTTATTCAATAACGGTCATTGAGGCTCTCGAAATGTCACATTTTAACGGGAAACTCGGTCACTTCGAGAGCCTCAGTGTCCGGAAATGGCCAATCCTGAACAGGAACTAATTTGGCATCCTGACAGGCCTCAACCAACTCGACATCATTTTCGATTAAACGGGCACGGAAGTTGCTATACAATTTAGATAGAACTACCGTGAGAAAGGAGCAATCGCATGAAAAAGCCTAACGTTTTCGATAAACGGACAGTGCGTCTTGAGGAAATCACAAAACCCGGATCAATTCCTTTTCTTGGTGGCCGTCCGAAGCGGACGACAATCATCACGGGTGACGATATCCTCGACCTGAAGATCCTTCTGTACACCTCAGTAAGTGTAAATGATTTTTTGGAGAGCATCAATCACTGAAACAGTCTACGATGGAAGCTATCGGCAGATATGGTAGAGGCGTCCTCCCCGGACGCCTTTTTAGAATTATCCATTATAGTTGTGACTTTATATGGAATTACAAGGAATATGGTGTGCCGGATTGTGACGGTGCACCTTCGATGGAATCCGTCGCAACATACCAGTTTCGTCCGAAATTATTCGCCTCGGCGCTGCAGAAAGCGCTGCGAAGACAAATTGATTTTTTTCCACTGACCTTCGGCCATTCAAGGCTGTTGGTACCTCCCGCATATACCACCTGATCCAGAACAACCATCTCCTTGGTAAGCACGGTAATCCAGTTACCATTTCCGGAGAGGTCAAGGGCACTCGCCGTGGCATGTGCTGCATCAACCCACGGCAGCATTTTTCTGCCGAACACATAAAACCCTCCGGCAGCAACCGTTACCCCTGTAAACAACCGTTTTGTTCCGTCAATCTCCAGATAGAGTGAGTCGTAGGTAACATCGCCGGCTGCTGGATTGTACACCTCCACATACTCTGAATCATTTGCCGCATACATAATTTCTGTAACAATCAGATCCCCCCGCTCATTATCGGCAACGGTAACACCGTTCATGGCCCCTGAAACCGTTACCGCACCCGGCAGTTCAATGGCTCCGCTGAGCGCCAAACCTCCCGGGGTAGCCTTAAATGACAGTTGTACACTGTTTGTTGTGCGGGAATTCACCTGCAGATCCGTTGTGGCCCGGTAGAGCGTATCTCCGTCTGTGGTAAACCCGGTAACAGAAAGTGTTCCGGATGTTTTATCGGGAATATCATCGATACTCAGATATACTTTCGGACTTCGTGCAACCGTTGCCGCCCAGCTTTGTCCGTTACCGGCGGTAAACACCGCACCCATTGAATCGATATCGGTCGGAACGCCGGCAATCTGCAGATAAATCGATCCTTTAACCGGTATCAGTATCACTTGAATAAGAGTAGTAAAGTTCGGATCAATCCTGACGGTACGGACTCCCAGCGAATCCACATGAACAATCTCACCATTTCTGTTTATGGTCGAAACGCTGATTTCCCTTCCTGAACCTGTCGGGATCTCAGATAACGTATCGATGATCAGCATCTGATCCGCTCCAATTGCCTGCGAAAAACGCATTGGCTGAAGATCATCGGCATCCACCTCGATAATAAGCGAATCAAATACCGTCCGCATTCGACCGGTTTTCTTTCCGAGAGCACTTTTTACCTGAACCTGCACCTCAAGCTCACCCGTTGATTGTTGACCGGGAGGTCCGGAAACCTTCCCGCAGGAAATAACGGATAACAAAATCACGGCAACCACTGCCGACAACATACAACTGCTGAAACGTAAACCAGACATACTACCTCCTGTGAAAAAGTGGTGAAACAGGGACTTCTGCAAATGGCATGCCACCCAAATAATCACTATTCATTAATATTGCACCTATTTTAAACATACCCATGGAGGTAAGCTGTTGCATATTCGCGACAACAGTCGCATTTATGCGACCGTTCTAATACATTGAAGTTATCCCACCCATGAAGTATTTATTACGATGGATTTTCGAAACGCCGCCAAACCTCTGGCACACATTCTTCACGGAGTAATGCTATGAACTACCTGAAAACACTATCCCTTTCGGTTTTGCTCTCATCGGTACTGTTTTTACCTGAAGCCAAACCGGCGAACCTTGGCTGCACCTTTCTTGCGGGAATCAGATACGACGACCTGCGCATGTGTGTTGCAACTCCGGCGGGGCAAAAAGGTGGGGCTATCGGTGATATTATGGCAACGCTACGGTTTCCGGTGGACGAAAAAAGTTCCGTGGGAATTAAAATTCCGGTTATGCGACCACTCCTGTTCGGAATTGCATTCAAAATGCTTCAGTTTGAACCGGAGATTGCTCTTGAGTACCGGCCATCCGGACCTTTCGGGAAACATTTTTTTATTGAATCAGGCATTGGAGCAAGTTTTCACTGGGGACCGGATTACCTGACGGAACGTGATGCGACCAACAGAGATAATTTTTTTGCGGCAGGCCCGATCATAAGCAGTCTGCTGGCATTTCGTTTACCGGGAGCAGAAAGCAGAAGAAGATATATTGGCCTCAAACTCTTTTATTCCGCACTCTTTCCCAAAGATCGTCCTCGAGGTACCGTTTTTGGAACAGCAATCGAAGGTGGCTTCAATTTTAAATAAACATTCCTTCCGGAAGCGTTCCTGCTAATAGACTCCTCACAAAGTCCTAATGGTTTTCTAACAGAAGCCCCCCCCTGTTCGATGTATATTATTCTTTGTTAGATTTTTAACTGGATTTTAGCGGTAAACAACTACCCCAAACGTCTTCCCGAATGGGAAACAAAGTACATGACACCAGAAAGGTGGCCTTTATATGTACTTGCAGCACGAAGAATCAGTCTCTCGTGACATCAACAGGATTCGTGAACATATCATCGAGATGGCATGGTGCACCGAGACATCTCTGCGCGATATCATCACCACCTGCCTCGAGCATAATCACACCCTCGCCTACGGCATTATCCTGCGTGACCAGTTCATCGATGAAAAAGAGAAGGAAATCGACCGGCTCTGCCTTGAATTTATTGTAAAGCAGCAACCCGTAGCGCAACCGCTGCGCTTCGCGTTCAGTGCCATCAAGCTCAATTCCGAGATTGAACGGGTTGGTGATTACGCCGAAAGTATGGCACGCCATCTTCTTAAGCTTAACGACTGGCCGTCCGATGAAGTCAGAACACTCATCATCAACATGGCTGAAATTGCAATCAGCATGTTTCATGATGCGATCCAGTCGTTTACGGAAGAGTCTGTTGAACTGGCCCGGAAAACCATCGCGACCGAAGAGGGTGTCGACAAACTCAGAGACGAGTGCATCAATTACCTTCTTTCCGCACCACCGCACAATGTACCGCTTCTTTCGCTGCTGAATGTTGTCCGGCGGTTCGAACGTGTAGCCGACCAGGCACGGAACATCTGCATGGAGGTTCTTTACATGTGCACTGGTGAGTACCTCAAGCACCCGGGTGCAGAAGCGTTCCGGGTGCTCTTTGTTGACGAACATAATTCCGTCCGGAGCCGTATCGCAGAATCGATCGCCAACGGCCTCGGTCAGGACCGCTTTATTTTTTCCAGTGCCGGTGTGGATCCGAAACCGGTTGACCAGCGCACCGTTGACTTCCTCACCCAAAAAGGTTTCGACGTTTCCAACACTTCACCACGTGCACTCTCGCAGATCCCCAACCTCGACTACTATCAGATCGTGGTGGTATTCGCTTCCGAAGCCAAAGGGATATTTCCGCGGGAACCCCGGAAAACCATTTTTCTTGACTGGGAGATTGAGGTCCCGAGCCTCGACAAAGACGACAACGAAACCATAGCAGCCGGTTACGAAAACATGTTTACGTTTATAAAAAGCCACGTGACCAATCTGGTCAATGCCATTGCGGCAGGCACCACCACCGACAGGAGGAATTCATGATCGGACATCGCCACTCATTTTGCCTTAATTCAATCCGTCTCGCGAAGGTTCTCGCGCTCTGTTCGCTGGCCCTTATTGTCAGCTGCGGCGGTAAAAAAGGCGATGGGCAGAAAGAAGAACGTTCCGCCATACAGGTAAAAGGTTCCGACACAATGGTCAATGTGGCTCAGGCGT
The DNA here is from genome assembly GCA_050304135.1 of Chitinispirillaceae bacterium. Taxonomy (GTDB): domain Bacteria; phylum Fibrobacterota; class Chitinivibrionia; order Chitinivibrionales; family Chitinispirillaceae; genus JAFGNB01. The sequence goes on from JBNLDC010000017.1 coordinate 57,490, forward strand.
GGGCGGAAGAGTATGTCAACGTTGCCACCGATGTCGATGTCGAAGTATCCGGTGGTGGTTCCGGTGTTGGAATTGCGGCGCTGGAACGCGGCACCATTGATATTGCCAATGCAAGCCGCAACATGAAACCCGAAGAGTTTGAACTTGCTAAAAAGAATACCGGTAAGGAACCGAAGGAGTTTATCGTCGGTTTTGACGCCATGGCAGTATATATTCATAAAGATAATCCGCTCAATGAAATCACCCTTGATCAGCTCAAACAGATTTACGCTGAAGGTGGCACCACCACCAAGTGGTCACAGCTCGGCATAACTATTCCCGGCGCCTCAGGTGATGAAATCGTCAGAATAAGTCGTCAGTCAAGTTCCGGCACCTACGAATTTTTTCGTGAGCATGTCCTCCAGAAGGTCGATTTCAAACTCGGCTCACGCGACATGAATGGTTCAAAGGAAGTGGTGGAACTGGTCGGCAGCACCAAAACTGCCATTGGCTACAGTGGAATGGGATACGCAACCGATGACGTGAAGATGGTCAACATCAAAACCGAGGCAGGTTCCTTTGCACCAACAGTAGAAAACACTGTCAATAAATCCTACCCCCTTGCCCGTTCACTGCTGATTTACACACTTGGCGAACCTGAAGGTGCCGTTAAAAACTATATCGACTGGATTCTTTCCGACGCGGGTCAGGCGATAGTACAAGACAACGGGTATGTTCCAGTAACAATGCCTGCGGCTGCCAACTAACCACTGAAACAGCATGAGCACAACTACTACAGCAACCAGCGCTCCAAATCGCAAACCCCAGCGTCCGCAATGGGCGGTCGTTGGCGAGAAATTGCTCGAAGCACTCATCCGCTTTTGCGGGATCAGTGCGGTTATCTTCGTTATTGCGATTTTCTTTTTCGTTTTCCGTGAGGCCATACCGGTACTGTTCAGCAAGGAATTCAACCTGCTTGAGTTTCTTTTCAGTACAAAATGGTACCCGACCTCTCTTTCCAATGTCCGTTACGGTACTCTGGCACTGACGGTCGGAAGCTTTGCGGTAACCTCACTTGCCATGGTGATCGCCGTGCCGTTCGGACTTGGCGCCGCAGTCTACATTTCCGAATTCTGCGGTCCCCGTCAACGGGAAACACTCAAGGTGATAATTGAATTACTCGCTGCTATTCCGAGTGTTGTCTGGGGATTTATCGGGCTTACCGTGATGAGTAAATTCATTGTGAATGTCACCGGAACTCCCGTAGGCGTCAATTTACTCAACGGTGGCATTATACTCGCTCTGATGAGTGTGCCGATTATTGTTTCAATCGGCGAAGATGCGCTCAAGGCTGTACCGGATTCGTTCCGTGAAGCATCGATTGCAATGGGAACCACCAAGTGGCAGCTTATTATCAGGGTACTCTTTCCCGCTGCAAAAAACGGCCTGCTTGCCGCGGTACTGCTCGGTGTGGGCCGCGCGGTGGGAGAAACAATGGCGGTACTGATGGCCACCGGACATTCCGTGCAGATGCCGCACGGAATCTTCGATTCTGTTCGTACGCTCACGGCAAATGTCGCCGCAGAGCTCGGTGAAGCCGCTGCAGGTTCCGATCACTACCGTGTGCTTTTTCTTACCGGAATTCTGCTTTTCGCCATCACGTTTGCTGTCAACCTTACCGCCGACTTCGTCATCCGCGGATTCAAAAGGAAATAGGGTATGCCGGAACCATCAACTCGATTCACCCGAACGCCTTTTGTAAAAGCGAAGGAACTCCGTCAGACCGTTGCCAAGTATTCGTTTTTCACCATGGCACTGCTGATGATCGTCCCGCTGGTGGCAATTATCGCCTATCTGGTTTACCATGCGGCACCATCGCTGAGCTGGGAGTTTATTGTCGAAGTACCCAAACGGGGCATGCGCGAAGGCGGAATCTGGCCGGCACTCGTCGGAACCATTTATCTGGTCTTCATTTCACTCGCGGTTTCCGCACCGATCGGGATTCTTGCCGCAATTTATCTCAATGAGTACGCCCGGGACAACTGGTTCAACCGGCTGATCAATCTAGCGGTTATCAACCTTGCCGGCGTACCCAGTATCGTCCATGCGCTCTTCGGGCTCGGGGCGTTCGTTTACGCGGCACGGTTCGGTTACTCCATTCTCTCCGCCTCGCTTACCCTTGCCATCATGACCCTTCCGGTGATCATCGCCAGTACCCGCGAGGCACTCTCGTCGGTACCGATGAACTTCAGGGAAGCCTGCTGGAATGTCGGAGCGACCCGTTGGCAGACCATAAAAGCGGTGGTGCTCCCCAATTCCATTTCAGGAATCCTCACCGGCGTCATTCTGCAGGTAAGCCGTGCGGCAGGAGAAACGGCTCCCATCATGTTCACGGGAGCCGTTTTCTACAAGGCGGTCAAGCGAGGTGACTTCTTTCCGTATCAGCTGACCGATCAGTGCATGGCACTCTCCATGCATCTCTACACCGTGGCCACGCAGGTACCCGACGTCAAGGAATCCGTCTCCTTCGCGACTGCGGTGGTACTGCTCGGCGTGGTACTGATGGTCAATGCCGGAGCAATTGCGCTTCGTATCCGCATGCGAACAAGAAAGAAATGGTAAAACGATGGAAAGCTCCACCTCCGATATCACCATAAGTGTTCACGACCTGCGACTCTCCTACGGTACTGCTGAGGTCATTCATGGCATTTCCTTTGATGTTCGCCGAAACGAGATTTTCAGTATCATCGGCCCTGCCCAGTCTGGAAAGACCTCCCTGCTGCGCTGTCTCAACCGCACCATAACGTTCACTCCCGGAACGAGTGTTTCAGGAACGATCAAGGTTGACGGACAGGATACCGGAACAATGAAGAATGTATTTGAACTTCGCCGGAAAATCGGTATGGTAGCCCCCCTTCCGGTGGGACTGCCGCTCTCCATTTACGACAACGTCGCCTTTGCACCGCGCTGCAGCGGACTGACCAATAAATCCGACCTCGACGGATTGGTGGAGAAATGCCTGACCCAGGCTGCACTCTGGGACGAAGTGAAGGACCGGCTCGGGAGTCTGGGAACCGCGCTTTCCGGTGGACAGCAGCAGCGGCTGACCATCGCTCGGGCACTTTCGCATCAACCCGATATTCTCTGCCTCGATGAATTTTCCATTGCGATTGATCCGGTGACCACCATGCGCATCGAAGACGTGCTCCAGGAACTTAAAAGCGAGAAAACGATTATTCTCGTTACGAACCTTACGCAGCAGGCACAGCGTCTGGCAAGCAGGACCATGTTCCTCTGGAACGGAGAGATCATTGAACTTGACACCAACGACGTTATTTTTTCGAAGAATCCCAAACGGAAAGAAACGTACGAATACATCAACGGACTTTTCGGATAATGGAACAGACCACCATGAGTGAGACCACCCGCTGCAGTATCACCACCCGGAACCTCAACCTCTGGTACGGTACGTTTCAGGCACTCAAAAACATTAATGCAGATATCAAGCATGGCCAGATCACCTCGCTGATCGGCCCGAGCGGCTGCGGGAAAACCACCCTGCTGCGATGTTTCAACCGGATTAATGAACGGTTCACGTATGTCCGTACCGAAGGTGAAATCGTTATTCTTGATAAAAACATTTACGATCCCGACGTTTCGCTTATCGAGTTGCGTAAAAACGTCGGCATGGTGTTCCAGCGGCCGAATCCTCTGCCTATTTCGGTGTACGAAAACGTCGTGTTCGGCATCCGTGTCCACACCCCGCGCAGGGAACTTAAAAGGAGCATGCTTGATGAAGTCGTGGAGAAATCACTCACCGAAGTGGGACTCTGGGACGATCTCAAGGATCAGCTTAAAAAGAAAGCGACACTCCTGCAGCTTGAACAGCAGCAGAAACTCTGCATTGCCCGACTTCTCCCGCTCAAACCCGATGTTATCCTCATGGATGAGCCCTGCTCCGCGCTTGATGTCGAGGGAACGCACGCGATCGAGGAGCTGATGTTCGGCCTGCGGGGTAAATACACCATCGTGATCGTGACACACAACATGGCCCAGGCGCGACGGGCCAGCGACGACTGTATCTTTATGCTTATGGGGGAACTGATCGAACACGCCAAAACCGCAGAGCTTTTCCTCACTCCGCAACATCCCAAAACCGAAGAGTACATTGAAGGCCGATACGGTTGATCTTTTTTTTCGCTTACCTCGATACGCCCTGGAGGCACTCGACAAGCGAAAATTCGGGCACTGAGGCTCTTGAAGTCTCCAACCCACGTAGTGAGACTTTCGCAACAATTCATATCCATTAAAAATCCGGTCGCTGCGAGAACTTCAGCTTCCGGATTTTTAATTATATCGGTGATCTTCGTTAAATATGGTATACCCTGCTTAGAGGCAAGTCAACAGATGATGAGCCGACCCAGACCGTAAACAGCCCCGGCTCAACGACCCACTCGTGCGTCTGCACATCGTAAAATGCGAAGTCTCGTTTCCTGAGTTCAATCGTGACAGTTTTCTCCTCACCCTGCTCCAGAAACACCTTCTGAAATCCTTTGAGTTCTTTGAGCGGACGTGAAACCGAAGCTTCGTGATCGTGCAGATACACCTGGCATACCTCTGATCCGGCTACTGCTCCGGTGTTCATCACCTTGAACTGAACCTTGACACCTTTACCTGAAGGTCCGTTCGTTTCTGTTATTTCAAGATCCGAAAAGGAAAAAGTAGAATACGACAGCCCGTAGCCGAACGGGAATAGCGGCTTAATCTGTTTATGTTCGTACCAGCGGTACCCAATAAAAACACCTTCATGATACTGCACATCATACACCGGACGGTTAATATCGAAATCCTCATCCCACCCGGTGTAGAAATCGTCATTTTCGGGTATTCCCGGATATGCCGGGGAATCTTCAAACCTCTTTTCAATAGAGACGGGCAGTTTTCCCGAGGGATTCGTTTTTCCGCTCAGGATCTCCGCAAGTGCCACATTGCCGATCTGCCCCGGATACCAGCAGTAAAGAAGTCCGGCCACCTGATCAATCCATTTCGTCATGCCGACTCCCCGGCCGGTATTCATGATGACCACCACGTTCCTGTTGAGCGACGCCGCATGAAGAATCAGTTCATTCGTTGCATCGGGCAGTTCAAACGGACTGTCCCACCCTTCGCTGTCCTCGGTACCGATACTGAGCAGGACGACATCAGCACCACGCAACTCATCATCCGTGGGAGTCTCACAATGCAGCACCGCATCACCGAACTCCGCCAGCAGAGCATCCTTCATCGTAACGATGTCGTACCCTTCGACATTGGCCGCACCGCCGCCGCAGGCGTTCAGGTCGGCATATTGTCCGGTAAGCAGCAGCCCACCGGAACGTTTCGGTACAACCGGCAGTACTGTGTTGCTGTTTTTGAGCAACACGATGCCTTCGCGGGCACTCTGCAGTGCAACCTCAAGGTGCTCTGGAAATTTTTCCAGAAGCGACGGATCGGTCATCGTTTTTTTATCAAACTCCATCGCACAGGACACCGCAATTACATTTCTCGCCATCCGGTGAATGTCATCCTCTGACACTTTTCCTTCCTGCACCAGTCGCTTCGCATTCCCCCGCAGGAACGGATTGCCGAAGTCATCGAAAGTATCGGTACCTTTCCGGCCGTGTCCCGGCATGTCAAGATCCAACCCCGATCTGATCGTTTTCACCGGATCCCAGATCGACCACCAGTCGGTCATGACCAGCCATTTGAATCCAAGCTGTTTACGCAGCACCTCGCCTATCACGTAATCACTCTGGCCGGCCCACTCGCCATTGATCTGATTGTAGGAGGTCATTACGGCCAGGGCGCCCGCATCAATTCCGGCCTTGAAAGCAGGCAGGTAGATCTCATGCAGTGTCCGCTCGTCAACCACCGAGTTGGAAGTGCGACGACGATGATCGGTATTGTTGCAGACGAAATGTTTAAGGGTCGCAACCGTACCGGTCTGCTGCACACCACACACATACTGCTCGATCATCCTGGCGGCAAGAAACGGATCCTCACCGAAATATTCGAAATTCCGTCCGTTCTGAGCGTTGCGATAGATATTCATCCCGGGACCAAGCAGTACCGCCACTCCTCCCGCACGACATTCCTCTCCCACACAGCGTGCATACTCCCCCGCAAGCTGCGTATTCCACGAAGCCGCAAGTGCTATGGGTGCTGGAAATGAGGTGGATTTTTCAAGCTGCCCATCAAGATTTTTCCTGAGGTGTACACCCTGGGTCGCATCGGCCAGATAGAGCCGGGGAAGATTATGGCTTTCCACCCCTTTGATGAAAAAATGATTGTGGCCGCCGAGGTAGTCGATTTTCTCTTCAAGCGTCATGGTGGAGACTATTGCTTCGGCTTTACGGATAGCTTCCTCGTAGGAACGTGCCGTCGCGGTCGGTATATCAGACATGGCAACAACTCACTTTCATAAAAATATCAAACTAAGGGGACTGTTTTCCGGGCTCTTCAATCGACCGATAGTCGAAAACCGGCGCACCAAATATAGGTCACTCCGGTTTTCCTCACAATGCGAATGCATTTGCGTGAGATAGAAAGTTATTCCCGGATATCCTGCCGAAGCAGAATCCCGGGATTTGAGTAATACCCCCGGCACTGTTTCAGCAAATAATCAATGCCGTTTTTTCTTTTTCTCCGGAACGAACCAGCCGTAGAGCGCCGGTATCACAATGAGGTTCAACATGGTCGATGTGATAAGTCCCGCAACCACGACTACAGCAAGCGGACGCTGCACCTCGGAACCGATGCCCTTTGAAAAAAGCAGCGGTGCAATTCCGAGAATCGTCGTGAGAGCGGTCATCAGTACCGGGCGCAACCGCAGCTGACACGCCTCGGTAACTGCAGATTCCGTTGTATCCGTTTTCTCGCGCAACTGGTTGATATAGGATACCAGCACCAGTCCATTCTGCACCGCAATTCCGAACAGGGCGATAAACCCGACCGATGCCGGTACGGAGAGATAGTTCCCGGTAAGATAGAGCCCGAACACCCCGCCGATAAGTGCAAGGGGAATATTGATGAAAATCAGGGCTGCACCACCGAATGATCCCAGTGCGAAATAGAGCATCAGACCGATGATCAAAAGCGCCGTGGGAACAATAAGGGTGAGCCGTTTCATCGCCCGTTCCTGATTTTCGAACTGGCCGCCGTATTCAATGGAATAACCCGGTTTCGGGAGGATCTTCAAACCAACCTGTTTTTTAATGTCGGCAACAACACTCCCCAGATCTCGACCGCGTACATTCGCCGAGACCACCCACCGGCGCCGGTTCTTCTCCCGGTTGATCTGTACCGGACCCACGACCATCTTGACCTCCGCAACCCGGGAGAGCGGCACCATTGCGCCATCGGCCCCACGCAGCAGAATGTTACCGATTGCTTCGGGGGTATTTCGATACGTCTCCCTGAACCGCAGGAAGATTCCGACACGCCGGGTATTGAGGAAGACGTTGTCGATCACCTCTCCGCCGACGGCAAGTTCGACCACCTCCATGATCTCCGCCACATTGACTCCATACCGGGCACACAATCGACGATCGGCAACGATCTGTACCTGTGGTTGACCGAAATTCTGTTCCGTGGCAAGATCAACAAGCCCGTCAACACCGGCTATCGCTGCACGCACTGCCTCGGCGCGCACTCGCAGGGTATCGGGGTTTTCTCCGTACACCTTGATCGCCAGCTGCGTTTTAACCCCGGAGAGCAGCTCATCGAACATATTCTGTATCGGCTGCGAAAAACTGCACTGAACCCCCGGAAATTGCTTGAGGCGCAGGCTTATCTGTTCAACGAGTTCATGTTTTGACCGGAGCTTGCCATCGCCTTCATGATTTTTAAGCGTCAACTGAACATGTGCCGAATTAACCGGATGCGGATGACTGCCGGCTTCGGGGCGACCGATTTTTCCGATCGTCCGGTCAACTTCAGGAAACGACCGCAACTCACGCTCTATTTTCATGATAGTTTCAGTTGCCTTTTCAAGTGATATCGACGGTGCCATCACCACATTGATCTGAATAACCCCCTCCTCCAGCACCGGGATGAATTCCGTTCCCAGACGCGGGAGCAGGAGCAGCGCACCACCAAAGAGCCCCGCGGTAACAACGACCACCGGCCACCGGAACCGCAGCGCCATTCTGAGCACCGGCTGGTAGGCGGCCCTGATCATCCGGGTTACCACATACTCACCTCCGGAGCGTCTGCGAAGTAGAAGCGATGAAAGTGCCGGTGCGAAAAGAAATGCGGCAACCAGCGATCCGAGCAGGGCAAAGGTAATGGTTCCCGCCATTGGGGCGAACATTTTCCGTTCAATACCCTGCAGCGTAAAGAGGGGAAGAAACACCACGACAATGATGATAACCGAAAACAGTATCGGCCTGATCACCTCGCGGACCGCACGTGCAATTGATTTGCTCACTCGGTGATGGTGATCACGGTCGCCGTCAAGATGACGACGTATATTCTCCACCACAACAATCGATGCATCACCGAGCATGCCGATGGCAATTGCTATCCCACCTAGCGACATGAGATTTGCCGACATGCCGGTGGCCTTCATGATTATTGCGGCGATTGCGGCACAGATCGGCAGCGACAACCCTACAACAACGGCACTGGCAATATTTCCCAAAAAAAGTATCAGTACCGCAATCACGAGCAGAGCCCCCTGCAGAAGTGCGGTAATCACCGTAGAGGTCGCCTTGTTCACCAGCGTACTCTGACTGTAGTAGGGAACCAGGTGTACCCCCGGAGGAAGGCTCTGTTCAACCTCCGGAATTTTCTCATTGAGCGCCGCGATCACCCTTGAGGTGTTCTCACCGTAAAGCTTCATGACGATTCCCGCGACCACCTCTCCGGTGCCGTCGAGGGTCACCACGCCGCGGCGCACCTCTTTACCGTAGGAAATAAGAGCAATATCACCAAGGGTGACCGGAACCCCCTCGTGTACCTTGACCTGCACGGACCGCAGATCGTCAAGTCCTTCGAGCAGCCCTACTCCGCGCACAAGATACTCCTCCGAGCCAAGTACGAGAAACTGCCCGCCGGCGTTACGGTTGTTGCTGTGCACCGCTGAAATGATATCCTCGAGGGTCATGTCGTACTTGCGCAGTGCGAATGGATCGGTTTCAATCGTATACTGCAGCACATGGCCGCCCATCGACAGAATCTCGGTCACTCCGGGAACCGTCTGGAGTTGCTGTTTGACCACCCAGTCGTTCACCTCGCGCAGGTAGGTATTAATATCCCTGCCATCGGTTTTAACGCTACTGTCGGCGCGGAGGTAATACATGAACACCTCCCCGAGTCCGGTGGAGATGGGCCCAAGTACCGGAGGCTCATGGAGATCGGGAAGCTGGGCCATTGCCGAAGCGAGCCGTTCGGCAACAATCTGCCGCGCAAAGTAAATATCGACATCCTCGTGAAAGTAGACATACACCACTCCCATACCGAAGGCACTTGTCGACTTGATCTGAGTGATACCGGGAAGACCGTTCATAGCCGATTCTATCGGAACGACAATCAACCGCTCCACCTCCTGCGGTGCCATGCCGTGCGCCTCGGCGAATACCGGCACCATCACCGGGGAGATGTCGGGGAAAGCATCGGTCGGAAGCGCCCGGTACTGCCACCATCCCGCCGCCAGCACCACGGCAAGCAGCACGGGCACGATTATTTTATTGTCAAGTATTCCGTATATGAACTTTTTCATGCGTTTCGCCCTCTCAATGTCCGTGTCCGGCGTGTTCACCGAGTGTACTGGTGACTAACTGCGCCTTGAGTTCAAACGCCCCGCCGGCGACATACACCGCTGCACTGTCGAGCCCGGCGACTATTTCCGTATAGGTCGCATCACTTTCTCCGGCGATCACCTCCACCGGTTTGTAGCTGTTATTCCCATCAGGGACAAAAACGATGTTTTTCTCGCCCATGTGCTGCAACGCATCCCGTTCCACAGCAAGAACCGAACGACCCTTTTGTGCCGACACTTCGACATCCACAAACTGCCCCGGCCGCCACTTGCCATGCTGATTGGGCAGAACAATCCGTGCCGTCAATGAACGGGTTGCCGGATCAATCACCGGCGGCAGGTAATCAACCTTTCCCGAGGCCGATTGGTCCGCTCCCACCGACCGAACCATCACCCGCTGCCCCTCACGAACGATTGCTTCATACTGCTGATTGACAAAGCAGCGGACCCACACGGTTGCGAGATCGGCAATCACAAAAAGCGAATTTTCAGGAGTTGCGAATTCTCCCCGTACAGCATGTTTCTCTATTACTCTGCCACTGAGCGGCGCTGTTACACTATAGCGTGTAAGGTGCTCATTGTTTTCAATAACCGCCAGAACATCTCCGGCACCAACCTGATTACCTGTTGTAACAGCGACATCTTTGATAATTCCTTCGAAACGCGGTGCCACATGCGCCAGTTTCTCCTCGTTGAAAACCACCTCTCCCGGCAGCAGCACCGACTGCCGCAACGACTGTTTCCCGAGAACCGCAGTGGTAATGCCGGCCAGTTTCACTCCTTCTTTGGTCAACCGAACCAGCAGTTCGTCACCATGCTCACCATGCCCGTCGTGTTCAGAGTGTTCATCTTCACCCTGATGACCGGTTTCATCCGCATGTTCTTCATGTTCCGCGCCAGCATGATCTTCGCTGTCTTCACCATGTTCCGCATCAGCATCGTGTTCAGATTCACCATGTTCTTCAGGTGCATCTTCCTCATGATTCTCTTCGTGCGCATGCAGGTGTTCAGTTGCCGCTTCTTCATGAACGTCATCATGATCATTTCCCGCCTGCTCACACTGCCATAGAGACAGGGCTAAGAGCAGCAATAAAAACCTGTTCGTTGACTTCCGCATTTTCGCTCCTTGTTATTTAACCACTTCCAGTGTCATTCCTGAAACCGCCATAACGGCAAGCGCCACCTGCGCTTTTTCAATATACAGATCGAGTTCTTCCGCCTTAAGCTGCAACAGGTTGCTCCGGGCGGTAATCACCTCTGCGATTCCGACCGTCCCGTTCGCATACTTGGTTTCCAGCATCGCCACCAGTTGTTCCGACCGTGGGACCGTCGCACCGTTGAGCAATGCAAGGCGCCTTTCACAGATACGAAACTTGTCATAGAACGTTGAAAGGTGCACACTGTCCTGTGCAAGCCGGTAGGCTGACTTGAGTTCTTCGGCACTGCGCTCCTGCGCGATAATCTGCCGGGACCGGTTGCTGCGGTTCCACAACGGCAGATCAATTGCCGCCGCAAGCAGGGGCTCATGTGTTTTCTCGACGCCATTACGGGCGACCCCAGCAGCAGCAACGAGATCCGGATACCGCTCTGCCCCTGCCAGAGCCTCCTCCAGATCGAAACGCTGCAGTGCATATCCGGTACCGACTACGTCCGGGCGTTGTCTGATTGCCGTTACCGCGCTCGTGAATTCCGGAAGCTCCAGCGACCGGTTGATCGTTGCGGGAACAATCATACGCGCAAGGGAATCTCCGCACAATGCGATAAATGCCCTGCGGGCTCCCTGTTCCTCCTGGGTCAATTCGAGCTGCTGTAATTCCAGTTCATCACATTCGATCTGCAGCCTGAGGGTATCGAGTGGGCTTGCAGCTCCGCGGCCCACCCGGAGTACTGTTTCCCGGAGTATTTCCGCAGCGAGAGAGCGCATGGAATCAACAAGATGGAGTTTTTCGACCGCAGCAGCCAGATCAAGCGAGTGGGTGTAGAGTTCAAGCTCAATGTCACGTCCGACTATCGCCATGTCGGTTTTACCGGAAGTAACTTCGTGCCGGGCCAATGCCTTGCGTGCCGCCCGTTTTCCTCCGAGTTCAAAGGTCTGACTGATCCTCCCCTCTATTTCCTCTCCGCGGGAGCCGATCATTTCAACCTCTACTTCCGGATTCGGTAAAATCGAAGTCTGGTCCACTCCCAGCTCCTTAGCCCGGATCCGACTCTGCACTTCCCGAACCAGCGCATGATTTTCAAGAACTGCTGCGACAGCCTCCGGCAAAGAGAGTGAATCGGCAGCTTTCAGGCAGGTACTGCAACTAAGTACAACTATACCGCAGACTGCGGCAGCAGAATGCATCATGAATACTCCTGTAGATGTATCAGTGTAAAAAAAAGAAATAAACGAATCGACGGTGCACGTCGCAGGTGAAGATCAGATCCGGAGAACTACCGTCGTAAATAAGGATGGCAGGCCTGGCTGCCGGTACTGTACTACGGTACATTGACCATCGGTGGGAACTATCAGAGAAAACAGGCGTACCGGAACCGGCATGTGGTCCATTACAGAGGTTCCGGTGCTGATTTTTGCAGGAGGGAGGCATGAGGTAAAATTGCAGTGCATCTCCCCGCAATCGTCGTGATGATTAGCGGCGTCGTGGAGATGCAATCCGGTTTCAACGTAATCAAAACCGTCACAGTGATCACCCGCTGCAGCCTCAAACTCAGTATGCAGATGGGTAAAACTGTGTACCGAAGGAGTGCTGATAAGCAGTACCGAAAAAAGCAGTACGCTGATCTTCCGTATATCCTGCAGGTTTTTTAAAAACATGAGCCAAAAATGGTTTATGAAAAAGGAGCAGACAAGGTTACTGCATATTTCGAAATAGACCATCAATTATTGTGGTCATGGCGATGCCTGATTCGGGACCTGCAAGCAACAGATCGGGCCGGCAGGACTTACCTTCCCGTTAGAACCCGCCTTTTGATAGTCGTCCTCCCCGTTGCCGTATTACGCATTTTGACCAGAACGACTCCGGCACCAGTGCCAGTAAAGACATTGTGTTTTTTACCGGATATGAACCTTTTACCATTTAACCGTTGCACCACCCGCCCCTTCAAATCAACCATTTCGACGACCAGGTGCTCTTTAGAAACGGCCTGCTCCACAACCGCACCTGCAACCGGAGTCGGGTCAGGTAGAATTACTATACCAGCCGAAACTCCCAGGAATGGTATGATCCGGTCACCATCAGAAACTGTAGCTGAAACATGTACAGCCGTAACACCTCCAGGAGGAACCTCCGAGAATACCACCTCTATCTCCGCTGCACCAGTGATACCTCCGGGTATTGTTACAACAGGTTCTCCTTCGGGTGTTGCCAGTGCTGTGCCGGGGGCCACTAGCCCGATAGCAGTACTGTTTTCCTGAATAGATAACGTGGAGAGGCTGTCACCCTGAAGTACCCTGATCTGCAGAACCACCGGTTCACCAACCATTATCGAGTCGATCGGACTACCTCCCGCCTCATTTAAAAACGTCACATCAAACGACACACCATCAACTTTGCGATAGGGGATAAATCCCACCGGAGTTGCAACCGTCCGACCATCGGAACCCGTTCCTTCGATTATCATCTCGAAGAAAGCGAAATCACCGAGCGCCCCCACCGGTACCTCCAGCACATTGTACCCCATGGAGATGTCTTGTGCTCCCAGAGAAACTTTCCGGATATTGGAAACCGACACCGGTTCATACTGTGCACCAAAAACATCTCCGGTATCAAGGTTCGCAACAGTTCCGAACATCACGGCTTTCAGGTTTTTCATGGAACCCAGGTGCGGCGTCACCGTGAACCTGACGGTGGCTGTAGTGCCGACGACATCCACCAATCCTGCCGGACGAACCGTCACCACATCCACCCATCTGCCGCCCCCCATCGGCACGGCACCAATATCCGCACGGGAACCGTCGGGATCTCTCACACCCGCTTCCTCCCATCCTTTGTCAACAATGTACTCCTGCACCAGCTCATTACCCCAGTCAGGAACCAGAAAGTTCGCGTCGGTCGGATCCGTTGAAAGAAATTTTGGCTCCAGCCACCTGACTTCGGTGGATGACGGAAAGGGATTAATCAAGGCTCCTGGAGCATAACTTCCACCGGTCTGTACCGGTTTGAGATCATTGGTGATAGTGGTATAGCTTGCCGTGGGGGCCTGCTGCTGCGCCGCCCAGATGGTAGTATGCATCCGGTTTTCAAACGCCTTGGACATCTCAAACGAAGTGGCAAATGTGGTGGTACTTGCCCCGAAATACTGGTTCGGTGGTCCGATAATGTTATTGAAAACAAGATGCTGGCCACCCGCCTTCCAGTTTCCGAGAAAAGGAACGGAGTTATGCCATAGCGTATTATTGTAAATTGCCAACGGGCTGAGCATCTGATCTTTGAACATGAACGCCCCACCTGACTGGTTACCGCCTTCAGAAGTGAGACTCTTTACTTTATCCGCGATCGCCGCCGTCGGGTGGTGATTTTCATAAATTAGATTGTATCGAATGGTCGATCCCATATCCCAGATATATTCAAAAAATATCCCCATAGAATTATTGTGGATTCGGTTATGCTCAATCAGATGATTACCGGTGCGATATACGTCTGAAAACAGGATGATATTATGAATTGCGGCATACGAAGGATTCGGAGTCGCATAGATTCCACCGACATTCCTGTTATTACAATATATCCCGAAATAGGCATTCCCCAGATCACAGTACCGAATGAGCACCTCTCCGGCCATCAGCAAAACCAGTGCGGCATTCCCGTGTTGCAGAGCATACCGCCCTTCCCAGACGGCATCATTTCCGAACGGATACACCCCGCCCCCGTCTATGGCAAGGCCTTCAATTCTGATGTCCGACGCACCGATAACCCGTAAGGCACCATTACGTTCATAGGTGATTTTTTCCTCATCCAGAGCCTCATCAGCATTCCTCGGACCAACATTCACAGTATCCTTGAACTTGATGGTCGGTTTTGTTCCGGACAACAACGCCTCCGACCGGAGCACCAGCCCGTTTTTGATACTGTCGATGGTTACCTGTTCTTCATAAACACCATGATCGGTGATTAGCACCTCATCAGACGGATTTGCCGCATCGACCGCCGCCTGCACCGAAGTGAACTGCCCCGAGCCATCTTTGGCAACAGTCAACACAGCGGAAGTAACCTGCCTGGCAAACAGCAGACCTATACTAACTGCAGCGAAACCAATTATGTGACGCATGGGAAAATGCCTTTCCGATGAGATGAAGCGGGGAACCAGTGTCAGTATATCTCAAAAGACCCCGTTGAAGCAAGGGATCGCTCAAATTTTTCCGAATCAGCAACCCGCCACCAGGCTACTCAAAAGCACTGCATGTTGTCGTTTGAGGCAGGAGATTACAACATAAAAACAGTCGGACTATCCTTTCTTTTTTAGTATGCTCATGCGATCTGCCGGTTCACAGTCCTGTTCTGACTTTTTCAACTCCTGAAGATAATGAAAGCACTGGTAATAATATCATTTTTATGCCCCTGTCTGTGACACTTCAATTTTTCCCGATGCATCAGCTATATTTCCAGTACAATGATACCACTTCGTGACGAAAACCCGACACTGCATACCTCGGTTGCCACTTTTACCATCATTGCACTGAATGTGGTATCATGGATATTTCTGCAGGGTGCCGGATTCCACCCCGGATTGCTTAAATCCGTGTACACGTTCGGACTTATTCCGGGAGAACTGCTCGGCCGCATCCCCGCGGGCACCGAATTTCCCCTCGGCAGAGGGATGGCCTACATTATTGAGGCTCACCCCAACTGGACATCACTTTTCACCTCAATGTTCATGCACGCCGGATGGCTCCATCTTATCGGCAACATGTGGTTTCTCGCCATATTCGGCGACAACGTTGAAGATGTGATGGGGCCGGTCAAATTCTTTCTTTTTTACCTGCTCTGCGGATTTGCCGCAGAATCCGCACAGATACTGGCGGGTCCGTCGAGCCCGATTCCCATGGTCGGCGCCTCGGGAGCCATTGGAGGGGTTATGGGTGCGTATGCATTTCTCTTTCCCCGGGCACCGGTGCACATGCTGGTGTTTTTCGGATTTTTCTTCACCAGGATTATCATTCCCGCCTATCTGATGCTCGGCTACTGGTTTCTGATCCAGTTCTTCGGTGTTTTTTTTTCCCTCGGCAACTCCGGTGGTGTCGCTTTCTGGGCACACATCGGCGGGTTTATCGCTGGAATCCTCCTGTTACGGTTTTTCTGCTCCGGCTCGAAGGCGCAGGAGTGTCGGCACAGAAGGGGACGGACCGATCGGCTCATCCGGCGATTCAGATAACCCCTTCGAACTCACTGCAGGATATCATTTTCCGCTAGCCCTCTCCCTGATTTCTTTTGACCGATTTCTGCTCTAATCGTATAATTTCAGAATATTTTACCGGTTCCGGTTTTCTCCGGATTGATCTCTTCGTTATCCGTTTGGGTACGGGAAGCTTTTCAATTGAGGCACCATAGTGATCTGCGCCCCCTCAGTAGTCATCGGCACGTTTCTCTTTTTAGCAATCGCAGGAATTCTTCTGGCTATACTACGGGCTCGTGCACTCCAGGCGGCAGTGCGCCGCCTGCGGGAATCGGAGCGCACCTACCGCGAACTGTTCGAACGTTCACTTGACGTCAGGTACCAGACCGACAACAACGGTATTATCACCCTGATTACCCCTTCGGCCGAAAAAACGTTCGGATTCCGCCCCGACGAACTCATCGGAAAACCGATGGCAGATTTTTACCGTGACCCTTCATTACGTGCGACATTTCTTGAACAGCTGCAATCCCGAGGATTCATTGACAACTTTGAAACTGAAATAAGGCGGAAAGACGGATCATTCATCACCGTATCAACCAACGCGGCTGTCCGTACCGATCCACAGGGAACCTTTCTGGGTGTTGAAGGGGTCACCCGCGATATCACCCTTGTCAAAAAAGCGCAGCGTGAACAGCTACTCGTTGAAGAGGGCCTCCGACAGAACCGCAAAATGGAAGCGATCGGCACCCTGGCAGGAGGCATCGCTCACGACTTCAACAACATTCTGACCGCAATCATCGGGTTCGCTGAAATGGCGCAGCAGAAGGTTCCGCCCGACGACCATCTTGCTCACGATATCGCAGGTATTCTGCGTTCCGGAATGCGCGCCAAGGAACTGGTGCGGCACATACTTATTTTCAGCCGTAAATCATCGTATGAACCGACACCGGTAGACCTTTACCTTGCCGTTAAAGAGGCAATCCGTATGATCAGGGCGAGCCTATCACCGGACATTGAAATCAGAGAACAGTTCAAATACCGCAAGGGAAGAGTACTTGCCGATCCAACGGAAATACATCAGGTTATCATTAATCTCTGCACCAACGCCGCTCAGGCTATGGAGGAACAGGGGGGTGGCACCCTTACCGTCACTCTTGACCGTGAGGAACTTTCAGACGACGTGCTCCCGGCTGAATTCCGCATGACCAGCGGCCCCTATCTCCGGCTGCAGATCACCGACACCGGGAAGGGCATTCCTGAAGAGCTGCTTGAAAAAGTATTCGACCCGTTCTTTACCACCAAGGAGATTGGAAAAGGGAGTGGTTTGGGCCTGGCGATCGTCCACGGAATTGTCCGCAGACTCGGCGGTATGGTCACCATCAAAAGCACTCATCAGGCCGGTACCACGGTAACCGTTCATCTGCCCGAACCGGTAGCCGAACAACCGGCTCAGCCCGGAGGCTCCACCGATGAGCTGAAAGGCACCGAACGGATTCTCTTTGTTGACGACGAGCAGGTGGTTACCGATGTCACCTGCAAAGGTCTCGAACTGCTCGGCTACCACGTGACGCCATTTACACGGAGCGAGGAAGCGCTTGAACACTTCCGCAATCATCCGGATAACTTTGACCTGGTCATCACCGACCAGACGATGCCCAAAATGACCGGAGGTAAACTTGCGGAACTTCTGCTTGGTATCCGCCCTGACATGCCGATTATCATGTGCACCGGTTACAGTGCCATTATGGATGCCGAAAAAGCGGGACAGATCGGCATCCGTGCTTTCGTTATGAAACCGTTCGACCATAAGAATCTGGCATTAATTGTCCGGAAAGTACTTTCGGAACAGTAAACATTTTCCAGCCACCCGTACTCGCACCTCAGCAGGCGGAGAACACCCGGAGACCTAGTGTCAACCAGTAGTCCCCCCGCACACCGGCCCCCGAACGCTACACAGCCGGTAGACTCTCCCCCTTCCATGGCTCCACTCACCCGTATAACCTTTGCGAAAGTCAGCGCAGTCTTCATTGTGTGGAAAGTACTTTCCGTTACCTTCATGCTCTGCACCGCACATCTGTTTCCGCAACAGAACACCTGGTCTCAGTGGGAGCACCGGGAGCATGCACCTTTTTTCAACTGGGACGGCCAGCATTATCTGCACCTTGCCCGACACGGCTATCCCGACACGCTCTCGGCACAACACGCCTTTTACCCTTTTTTCCCGCTTACCATCCGGACGTTGTCATTCGGCAGTTGTATTAACGGAACGTTTCTGGCCACTACACTTCTGGGTTATCTTTTCTGCCTGCTGATGTACTGCTACTCCGGGTCCGTAAGAACAGTAGCCCTCACGCTCTGTTTCCCCACCGCATTTTTTCTCAACGCAGCCTATACCGAAGGACTGTTTTTGGTGGGACTGTTCGGAATGCTGCTCCTGTGGAAACGACATTCGTGGTGGTGTATGTTACCGGCAGCACTTCTCCCGCTCATCAGAGGGCAATCGTACTTTGTTCTGGCTGCCCTGCTGCCCCTGCTGCTTATTGAACTGCTGCAGAAAAAAGAATACCGGTATACCGCGGCGACAATTTTCGCGCTTGTGGGGGGTATAGGTGCACTGCACCTTTTTTACTGGAAGACTACCGGAGATCCCTTCGCGTACCAGTCGGCACAATCATTTTTCTTCACCTCCACATCGGTACGGAATTCAATTACCAACCTCTGGGACATTCCCCGATTTATCGAGTACCTGTCGAAACCGTCACACCTGTTCTCATTTGAAAATTCTCTGAATGACAAGGCATGCATCATAGCGATGTTCGCCGGCATAGCTCTGGTGCTGCGAAGCCGGAAACCAATGGGAACTCTGCTGTATGGAAGTCTGGTACTCTTTCCGGCTCTCATGGGAGAGGGGGTCTCCTACACCCGACATGCACTTATTGCATTTCCGTTTCTTGCCGACAGCATTCCGGCGCACTACCGGATACCGTTTGCCGTCTGTATAGTCCCGGTTCAACTGTACCTGCTCTGGAGATTTTCGGTGAATACGTGGGTTGGGTAACGGCTTGGCAATAGTGCAAGCGGTTTGATTCTATCCAGGAAATGCTTCTGTGATGGAAGCTATTTCACGCATGATGTCCATTCCATTCGGACTGCGCAGCATATTACCGGTAACGATAATATCCGCACCGGCATTCAGTTTTTCACGCGCAGCAGCTGCATCACGGATGCCACCCCCGACAATTACCGGAATGTCAACCTGCGACTTGACCATCGCTATCATCTCAGGCGGAACAGACTGTTGCGCACCGCTTCCGGCTTCGAGATAAATAAGCTTCATCCCCATGTACTGTGCGGCGAGCGCATGTGCAACCGCTATGGCCGGTTTGGAACGGGGCAGCGGGCGGGTATTGCTCATGAACTCGACAGAACTGACCGCACCCGATTCAACCAGCATGTAGGCGGTGGGAACAGGTTCGATACCAAGTTCCCGGATAAGCGGAGCCGCCTTGACGTGCTCACCGATCAGATTCGTTGGATTGCGCCCGGAAACGAGGGAAAGGTACAACAACGCATCGGCATGCGAGGAAAGCTGGGTTGAATCGCCCGGAAAAAGCAGTACAGAAAGCGTGGTCGCTTTTTTAACCGCACCCACGAAAGCATCAAAATGATTTGAATGCAGAAGGCTGCCACCAATGAGCAGTGCGTTCACTCCGCACGTTTCTGAAGTGCGGGCGATCTCTTCCGCTTCGGCAATCGAAAAATCATCGGGGTCAAGCAGTACCCAGTAGCACTTTTTTCCCGCCTGCAACCTGCCGGTAATCATGGAAAATACTTTTGTTTTCATTTGCTCCCGGCCTTTTCCCGGAGCTGTTCTGCTACAGAGGAGAGTGCTTCATTGATTTTTGACGGGTCTTTGCCACCAGCCTGGGCACGGGTCGGACTGCCGCCTCCGCCACCTCCGGCAATACGCGCGGCCGCTTTTACCAGGTCTCCGCTGTGAACGGAGAATTTCTTTACCGCCTCGGTACCGGCACCTGCGGCGAAGAGCACCTTACCCTCTACCGATGCTCCCACCACAATAGCGACGGCGTCAAGATTGCGGGATTTGATTGCATCACTCACCGCATCGGCTATATTCACAAAAGAAGATTTTTCAAGTGTACCGAGATTTCTCACACACCAGGGAAACGCGCCGCCCGATGCGTTCGCTTCGTCAATGAGTGATTCAACAACAGCAGTGGACTGCAACACCGCGAGATCCTTGACCTGTGATTCAAGTTCCTTTTGCGAATCGAGCAGTGACACCACCCGTTCCACCAGTTTCGATTCACTGACCTTGAGCAGTGTCGTAAGCGAGGTGAGCGTCTGCTCCTTGCGCGCGAGGTGATAGGCTACCCCGAGCCCGGTAATGGCTTCAATGCGCCGGACCCCCGCAGAGATACTCGATTCACTCAGAATATGAAAAAGACCGATATTACCGGTGGAAGCGACATGCGTTCCACCGCAGAGTTCCTTGCTCACCGGTGCCATGGAGACTACCCGTACCGCATCGGCATACTTTTCACCGAAGAGCGCCGTTGCCCCTCCGGCTTTTGCCTGTTCAAGGTCTTCGATGGTTGTGGTAACTTTCAGATCTTCGAGTACCCACTCGTTAACCTGCCGTTCCACTGCCGCAATTTCCTCGATTGAAAGTGCTTTGAAATGGGTGAAATCAAACCGCAATCCATGGGGCTCCACTTTGGAACCGGCCTGCTGGATATGATCGCCGAGAATATTTCTCAGTGCAGCCTGCAGCAGATGCGTCGCACTGTGATTGCGCCTGATCGCCTGGCGCTTCTGAAAAGTAACCAAAGCGGTAAACGACTGCTCGAGCAGCGCCCTCGTTACCGGATGATTCACCACCGCCCGGTGCACGATCAGATCATTCCATTTGACGGTATCTTCGATACGCAGCTCGACGTCACTGCCGGCCTGCAGTATTCCACGATCGCCTACCTGGCCGCCCGATTCGGCGTAAAATGGTGTTTTGTCAAGAACCAGCAGGAGTGTGGTAGCCTCGTCCCCTTCCTGCGTCACCTTGTACCGGCAAACTGCAACTTCGCATGATTCGGTATCGTAACCGACAAACTCCGTACCGGAAACCTGTTTCAGCTCTATCCACCCTTCCGGTGAAAGCCCATCGTCTGATTTTCGGGCATCACGGGCACGCGATTTCTGCCCGGCCATAAGTGTACTGTATCCCTCTTCATCAACGGAGAGGCCCTGTTCCTGCGCCATAAGACGGGTAAGGTCCATG
The DNA here is from genome assembly GCA_050304135.1 of Chitinispirillaceae bacterium. Classification (GTDB taxonomy): domain Bacteria; phylum Fibrobacterota; class Chitinivibrionia; order Chitinivibrionales; family Chitinispirillaceae; genus JAFGNB01. The sequence continues at coordinate 78,900 of JBNLDC010000017.1, forward strand.
GGAAAACCGAAGGTATCGTACAGAGTGAACACATCATTCCCGGCAAGCACCGTACTGCCGGCATTCTTTGTTCCATCGACCATTACCGTAAATTTTTCGATGCCCTGCTCAAGCGTGGCACCGAACCGTTCCTCTTCGGAAGCGATCACTTCTTCCACATATGAACGGCGCTGACCGATCTCAGGAAACGCTTCCCCCATCTCACCGATCACCACCGGCAGCAGCTTATGCAGAAACGGCTCCCTGAACCCGAGTTCACGGCCGAACCGGTAGGCTCGGCGCAGCAGACGCCGCAACACATAGCCGCGTCCATCGTTCGACGGGAAGGCTCCGTCGGTAATTGCAAAAGTCAATGCCCGAATGTGATCCGCGATAACCCGGAACGGTGTTCCGGCAACACCACCGTCGTAGGGGCGACCACAAAGCTCCGAAACCGCAGTAATAATCTTTTTAAAACTGTCGATATCATAGTTCGACTCCACCCCCTGAATTACCGCGCATATCCGCTCGAATCCCATACCCGTATCCACGTGAGTGCTGGGGAGCGGTTTGAGGGAACGGTCTTTCTCCCGGTTGTACTGCATGAACACCAGATTCCAGAGTTCACGATACCGGTCGTTCTCGCCGTTGACCCCGAGCACCGGATCCGCAAACGTCGCCTCTCGGGTGGCTGCGTCTCCAATGTCATAATGAATTTCGGAGCAGGGTCCGCAGGGCCCCGTTTCACCCATCTCCCAGAAGTTGCTTTTGTCCCCGAACCGCATGATCCGTTTCGGATCGATATCGGTTTCACTCTCCCAGAACCCTTCCGCCTCGTCGTCTGAGGTATGAATGGTAACAAAAAGGCGGTCTTTCGGGAGTTTCCAAACGTCGGTCAGCAGTTCCCAACCCCATCGGATTGCCTCCTGCTTGTAGTAGTCGCCGAACGACCAGTTGCCGAGCATCTCGAAAAAAGTATGATGATAGTGATCGCGCCCCACCTCTTCGAGGTCATTGTGCTTTCCCGACACCCGCATGCATTTCTGTGAGTTCGCCACACGGGTAAGTTTCTGCGGATTATCACCCAGAAAGAGTGATTTGAACTGATTCATTCCGGCATTGGTGAACAGGAGCGTCGGATCGTCCTGGGGGATTACCGGTGCGCTTCTGACAAACTTGTGGTCACGCGCAGCAAAAAAACTGATGAATTCGTTACGGATTTCTTTAGAAGATTTCATACATCCCAACAATTGAAAACGGTTACCTCTGCACTGACAGTCCGAAACTCCCGCAGGTCATATCCCCTGAACTCCGGGAGCCACGGCTGCCGACACAGGGATTCATCGGAAACTTCAAACAGATTTATTGAACCCGGGTACTTACAACCAGCCCCGGGAAATATACGCGACAATAGCACACCGAAAGTGCACTAATCGGAAAGCAATAGGATTACAGATCCTCCGGCGGTTCTTCCTCTTCCTGTTGATCGATCACCACTGGACGTTTCGCCCGGTGTTTTTCCCGCACCCTGGTCTCGATTTCGGCAAGCATATCACGGTTTTCGATAAGGAATTCACGCGCTTTCTCGCGCCCCTGCCCGATCCGTTCTCCGTTATACGAATACCAGGCACCGCTCTTTTCCACAATGTCCAGTTCCACTCCCAGGTCAAGAACATCACCCTCAAAAGAGATCCCTTTACCGTAGAGAATGTCGAACTCGGCCTCGCGGAAGGGAGGCGATACCTTGTTTTTCACGACCTTCGCCCTGGTCCGGTTGCCGACCACGCTGTCGGCGTTCTTGATTGCCGCAATTCGCCGGATATCGATACGAACCGATGAGTAGAATTTAAGCGCATTGCCGCCGGTGGTCGTTTCGGGGTTACCGAACATGACCCCGATTTTCATACGCAACTGATTGATGAAAATCAGGCTCGTTTTCGATTTTGACAGAATACCGGTGAGTTTCCGCAACGCCTGCGACATCAGACGCGCCTGCAGCCCCATATGGCTGTCGCCCATATCCCCTTCTATCTCCGCGGCGGGAACCAGCGCGGCGACACTGTCGACAACAATTATATCGATTGCACCGCTCCGGACGAGTGTATCAACGATCTCGAGCGCCTGCTCCCCGGTATCCGGTTGCGACACCAGCAGATTGTCGATATCAACGCCAAGGTTCTTCGCGTATGCCGCATCAAACGCATACTCGGCATCAATCAGCACGGCAATTCCACCCTGCTTCTGAGCGTTCGCAATGGCGTGCAGGGCAAGCGTCGTTTTTCCTGATGATTCCGGGCCGTAGATTTCGATGATACGACCTTTGGGAAATCCGCCGACACCAAGGGCGACATCAAGCGCCAGTGACCCTGTCGGAATGACCGGAACGTCCACTTCAAGACTGGCTGTCCCCAGGCGCATTATCGAACCCTTGCCATGCTGTTTCTCAATCTGACCAACCGCCTGAAGCAGCGCCGAACTTTTATTCTTCTGATCAAGATCTATGGTCATTCCTTTTTTAGCCATCTGTGTTCCTTCCTTTTGATATTTCACATCCAATGGGGTACGCGGAGCATTGAAGCAAATGCCCAGTAGTGTTCAATAACATTGAAAGATACGATTTGCCCATCGCGGAGGGTAGAGGCAACGGCCGTTTAAGGAACAGGTTACAACCGGCCATTCGAACAGTATCCATTCTGCTTGTAATCGTCGGATTCCGGAGAAATGCGACCATCACCAGACAGCATTCCGGCGATACCGCCCATCGTTGAAAAGCGATTTCGGACATTCACGTTTTCCGCAGATTTCCATTACCGCCATTTCTTGCATCCCGTTATTCCATTGGGTAATTTGAATCATACGACGAAACCGTCCATTTATTTAATTGTCAAGGAGTTGAGCATGATTGAAAACGGCACTGCGGTAAAAGTACATTACAAAGGCACCCTTGACGACGGATCGGTGTTCGACTCATCAGAAAACCGCGACGCTCTTGCATTCACCATCGGGGCGGGGCAGGTAATCGGAGGATTTGATGCCGCCGTGCGCGATATGGACATCGGTACCACCAAAACCGTCACTATCCCCTGCGCCGAAGCGTACGGTGAACATAACGAGAACCTGGTACTTACCCTTCCCCACAGCCAGTTTCCGGAATCTATTGAGCCGAAAGTTGGACTCGCGCTCCAGTTGACCACCCCTCACGGCCCTCTCGTTGCAAGGGTGACCGCTATCGGAGAGGATGGCGTCATGCTTGATGGTAACCATCCGCTGGCGGGACAGAACCTTACCTTTGAACTGACACTGGTGGAAGCGGGCTGACAAAGTATCTGTTACAGCCCGGAGTATCTGGCTGTAGCAACCAACCCCCACTGATAAACCCGCGGAACTACCTCTCCGGGCAATGTCATTGACTTAAGACTTTCAATAAGTTGACAATTGGTGTAATCATAATGTATATTTTGAATGTAAACAAAAAACCTGCAACCTTTACAAGGAGCGCCCTATGAGGTCACTCGGCGCAAATGTCATGCCATGATTCTATCCTAA
>JBNLDC010000018.1:0-130374 GCA_050304135.1 Chitinispirillaceae bacterium
AATGACTCTCTACATGTTAATGGAAGGTATTAAAGAAGCACTGAGATCTGTTGCTGCATATTACAAGGTCATACGAGATGAATTTGACAACAACATTCAACTGGAGCTTCCGCTATGAAAAATGGGATAACTCCAGTAAAACATTAAATTGTGCGCGAAAACAAAAGGAATGGCGAAATACGTTCGGCCCATAATGGTTATGTACTGCGCTCGCAAAGCCTCGCTTGGCCTGATGGCCAATTTTCCAGCTCGCTACGCCGGGTGCTTATCACTTTTTCCCGCCTTTCAAGCTGTCGCATGACTGGCAGGAAAAAGTGAACGCACACAGCAGCTTCGTTTTCACTACGCTGCTTCCAGCTGGGCGGCTGTAAAACTTTTCATAACCTGACCGTTGTTTTCAATACAGGTGCATAGAAAATGAGAACTCTCAAAAGATGCTTTACTTATTATGATTAAAACTAACCGCTTAAAACATATTATTTTTTCAACATTTTTAATTGTTTTACCGACAACACTATTAGGTAAAAGCTTAATTGATACTGTTAGTTCAGATCTCAAGAGATCTATTATTGATTATTTTGAAAATGAATATTTTGATAAATATGATAACAAAAAAGTTAACCCAATTGAAAACAGGAAGCATCATAAATCATTTGTCTATTGCAATTATTATGGCATGACTAAAGATAGTACTGATAATTATCGTGTCTTTGTAAAATGCGTTTGTAATTCATACTATCTAAAATACGACCAGATATTTGAAGATGCCCCTTCATGCAATGGTTTTTTTGTTATTCACCTTAAAACCTCAGCAAATGATTTCAAGGTAGATTCGATATTCCCCGGATTCGGAGGCTCACCGAAAAGTAACAAGAATTTAAAACAATACTTTCCGCTTGAATTACAGGATAAAATGTTCAGAACTGATGACGAATGCCATCTTTTCTACAGTCAAAAACAGGAATGTGAAAAAAGAATAAAACAGTATTATGGATCGTTATTAACAAAAAATCGGCTGATCTATATAAAACCACCGGAAAATAGGACTGACATTCATGGCCACCATCCAAACATATATGATTATTTAAATGTTAAAGAAACTTATACATATTTGAATATTATAGCGATTTCAAAAGATTCAATGAAAGAAAAAGCATCAGAAACCATATACTCTCAAGACAAGCGATTCAAAGTTTGGATGGGGGCGAAATATAATTTCCACCTTTATTTTGAAGACTGTAAAACCAATAAAGTTTATGAAATATTAAATACTGCTGAGGACATGGTAACGAATAGAACTTGGAAAGATAATAATACACTTTCGTTTGATCAAGTAAATGGATATAACAGATACGATAAAAATATAAATACTAAAAATAATCATTTTGGAGTACACATCGAAGTAGATCTTAAAAAGAAAAAGATTATATGGGCAGTACCAATTGGTGAATTAGCTTTTCCTGTGTTAATTGAAAGTAATGACAAAAGAATTAAATGAATGCACCAGTACAGACAGTTATGAGAGACCCTTTATGCAAGGGTAAAATGATTTTAGGATGTATTTGATTTCATTGTTTTGTGAAATTGTTAAGTTTCAAGTTCTATCGAGGACGGAACCGGATGTCGAGAACCTTGCGAATGCATACAGTTATCCTGGGACTGGGTACCCAAATTATTTGGTCGTCCGGTGTTTTCCGTAATGTAATCAAACAAGCGGGAACCTTCTTTCAAAAAGATGAAAGATCCCATGTCTGTACCGCGGGCTTCACCGGTCATGTTCTGAACAATTCCGCCCTCGGAAGAACTTGAGTGGTTTTAATCATGGAACAAACTTCCCAACCCATCTACCCCAATCGCATAACCGGAGGCACTCGTATCGCCCGGAGTATTGTCAAGGCCGGTGTTTTTTCGCACCTTGACAATGCAAGGACGATACGTAAATTCAACTCTGCGATTGGGGAAGATGAGGGGCACAGTCGTCACGTTGTTACTTTCTTTTCGGCGTTAAGCTGCGTTTCTCAATTCCTGCTCAGTAAGTATCGGTACAATTTTTACAGCAAGTTCCCAGATGAAAGCGCACAGTTCCCGTGCTACTGCCACTTTAGCTTTATTACCATGCTTTTTGTTTTTTCGAAGCTGTTGATAACGGCTACACAACCGATCCTGGCATCTGCGTATAAGATCTGCAATTGGAGCCGGAAATTTCTTGATGTCTGCATCACGCTGTGTAAGTCGACGATCAGTATAACATTTTGCCGCATTGACGGTAACGTATCGCAAATAACAATTCCCGGTTTTTGTAATGCTCAGTGCAGGATCTTTCCCTGCCGAACTGTTTTTACGGGGAACCACCCCCAGATAACTCATAAGGCCGCAGGGTTGCGCAAATCGTTGGAGATCACCTCCCTCAAAAACCCAGGTCATCGCTCCAATCTTGCCTATTCCTGTCATGATACTGTAAGCATTATAAAGACGCAACAGATGCGGATGCTCCGAAATAACTTTCAACAGTTGGTTGTCCAGTTTGCTGATATTTTCGTCATGGTTTTTAATCCGAGACATTTGCATATCGAGTACCATACGAGTTTCCGTTGGCAATTCAACCGTTTCCAGCCATGCGTAGTGTTTTTTAGTCCATGCGCTTTTTGTTCCGGTAAAGACAGCACTGTTCCGTTTGAGCATGGCTTGTACCTTCTGTTTCTCAGTAGTTCGCTCCCATATGAGGTTGAAACGGTATCGCAAACATTCCCGTGCGCTCTCGATAATCGGTTCCGGTATACTGATAAAACGCAAAAGTCCGCTGCAGTAGTAGTTGAAATTTCCTATCGCATCCTGACGATCGGTCTTTTTGCCTTTTCGGTGAGGAATGGAATTAGGTGCGATGATTTTACATGCATAGCGATGACTTTCAAGTTCACGATACAGAGAATAACCAAGTGGACCGGCTTCATACAAAATTATAGTGTTCCTTCTGTTGCCGATTTTCCTGACTGTCTGTGCGACCTTGTGTGCACCACCAACAATATTCCGGTCCATCTTGATTTCTCCGGTTCGAATATCAACGGCAAAAACATACGTGCATTCGCTATGGGCATCGCAGGATACAATGATTGGATACTCGGCCACATCTTGTCGGTTCAGAATGAGTTGTGCAATGTTCGGAATAGTATTTTTAGCCATGAGAGACTCCTTTGGTTTTGGTTGTTCTTGTTACACCCACTAAAAATAGTGGAAGCAACTTAACCGGGGGTCTCTCATAAATATCAAACAACACCAGCTATAAGCTTGTCGTTTCACTCCTCGGCCTTCGGCTAGTTTTCTCTCCCGTTCGGTCGAAAAACTACTCAAAGCTGCGACCCGTTAATGCGACCTCTGGCCGCTTGTCAATAAATAGGAAGGGTACAGGGACGTACCCGGACGATCCGGTGGGAGTGTTCACCGCCGTTCAGTGTGCGGTAAGGACCATGCGCTTCGCCCCAGTTGTTGTAATGCCGGACCCACCACCGCGAGCTCACGGAGATGTGCGTGCTGCGGTCCTGTTGCAGTGGGTGCAAAGCTCTCCGAAAACTGCACCGAAGTCCGAAAGGACGGGGAGGTAGCCGCAAGGGGTTCTCTCTCCGATTAGTTCCATAGTTGGGTGAGGTGTCCGCTCTGTGTGTCATGGTTAATGTAAGTGAACGCGGTTAACTGTCGTAAATGAACCAGTGTGTATATTTTTCCTTCCCGTCAGGGAGACGACACACGATGCTCAACATCGCTTTTCCCGTTGTCGCGATTGTGGCGGGGATCTCGTTCTCGTGGACGCAGTGCCTGCGCGGCAGCGCAGGCAAACGTATTCATTCCATCATTTAAAGAAATGACCGTTAACTGAGGGTGGCACCACACACACTCCCGTGTACTATGCGGAATTTCGAACAGACGTGTCCGGTAACAATTGTCCAAGAGTAATTACTGTCGGAGTTAATCGTCTACTTTCACACCATATCATGAGCATAAAGAAAAGCCCCCTCTTTTGAGCGACCAGCTCAAAAGAGGGGGCAGGGAGGATGAATACGTAATGAAAATCTTCACCGCTCATCAACCGTCTGCAGCACCGCATCAGCAGAAGCCTCAGGGGCGTCTCCATCGTTACCGTCAATCACCTCTCTTTCGCCGTTTTTCCTGCGGGTGGCACGGGAGCGGGCATAGGTCGTGATATCCGATATAATTGTATTGATATCGTCTATCTGAAGAGCGGTTACCGGGCTGTTTTTCTCCCCTGAATAGCGGCTGTCAATATACCACAGTACCGCTTTCGTGAAGTAGAGTACGTTTTTTCTTGAATCAAGCGTTGTCGTATAGGCAACGGAGGTCTCACTGGCGACTTTCCGACGGTACAGCTCCTCGTACTCGTCGTGCCGCTTTTGAATATTTTCAATACCGTCACCGACTTTCAGCAGTTTGATGTCCGCGGTGTATTCCGGCCGGGCAAGTTCACTGAGGACCGCATCGAGTACCGCCGTTTTTTTACTGTAACTGAACGACGTCAACCGCAGCCCGTGACTCACGAATACCGCCAGTATCCGCTTTGCCGCGTTGCTTTGATCCATGTGGAGCGGATAGGCCGCGATACCCTGAAGGTAATCGACAAAGCTCTCGTAGGCCTCTTCGCGTTTGTCGTCCGCCGCATGCAGCAGCGGAATATACTCACTCCTGACGGTAGAGCTCACATCAAGAGCATCTTTTATTACCGTAAGATCTTTCCCGATTTTTCCGCACATATCTCCTACATATTCATCCTCGGCCCAGTTGGCGGCCATAAAATCAGCAAGTCTTCTTGCCACCGTGTAGACATCCTCGAGAAACAGGTGTTTCTGGTACAGGTTATGTATGTGTTTCATAACGAAACTCCTTCGGTTGAATTCGTATGTTGTTTCTGTACTTGTAAACTTTTAACTGAAACCCGGGTGAATCACGTGACTCTATAATTTATACGCTTAAGTTGGCGCATTATTTAAAAAAAACCCAAAAAAAAGCTCCCGGTGCACAATATTTTTTTCAAACCCCCGATCGCGCGACAGATTATTTCTTGTAAACACTAATTACCGTGCCTCGCTGCATAGAAAATCATAAGGTGGTACCAAACACACCGGCATTAGGGGCACTAATTAAAAATCAGCGGCAAAACGCACGGTGTTGTGTACCACAGAATCATTATGAGGGGAAATTGCCACCGGAATTTGAGGTACAATTGAAAAACAGATGCAAAACGCCCGGGGGTTTTGCACCCGAATTCATTTTGTTGATGATTTTCCACCGGAATCAGGGATACAAATGTGGAACCCGGTGCCAAAAGCACTGTGACGTGTACTACAAAATCACTATGAATGGAATTTTCCATAGGTATTTGGGATACAAATGATAAATCCGGTACAAAACGCACGGTGTTGTGTACCACAAAATCATTATGAAGGGAAATTACCACCGGAATTCGATATAGAAATGATAATCCGGTCCGGAATGCCCGGGGGTTTTTGACCTCTGAATTATTTGTGGACTTTTTTACACCGGCAGCAGGAATCCCGATAATACATCTATTGGTATACACGCTGGTTTATGTACCTATGTTTCATTTTATATGTTTATTTGCACTGGTAGAAGGGATACCAATAGCAAGGCTATTACTGAATACACTGTGTTGCATACTTCAGAATCATTATGAAAGGGGCCTTACACCGGGATAGGGGCTACAATCGGTAAATCCGGTAGAAATCGCCTGGTGTTTTGGACTTTTAAATCGTTTTATGGCCTTTTTCACACCGATAGCAGGAATAACCGTAATAGATCTATTGGTGTACACGCTGTGTTATGTACCTATGTTTCATTTTATATGTTTGTTTGCACCGGTAGAAGGGATACAAATTATAAATTTATTGTTGAACACACATTGGAAAACGGCAGTGACTACAACTTAAAGCCGAGTATCGGCCCGGCAGACTGTTGAGGGGAGGGCTGTACTTCCATCGGCGGCGCTCCTGGTGTCCCGATTGCACATCGGGATTTCCACAAACACACTATAAAAATGCATCAAACAATACTTAGGGTTCTTTCCGAAATACCTTCCCCCACTACCAACGAACAGGTTCCGATTCCATTTCGGAAAGAACACTTCGATACAACTCAGTGCACCGCCTGTTGAAACGAAGCCGCGTAGCGTGTTCACGAATCAACCTAGTATATACGGTATAATGGAAACAGTGTGAAACACTGGATACACTACGTTTAAGAAATGACAATCGGGTGCGGATTTAACCTGAAGTAACAGTACTACGACTACACGTGGTTTCCTTTTTGACTTTATACACATATAAGTACCATTTATTTCCTTTACCGTAAACACCATTTCACGTTTTTCTCTATTTCGGACAATACATTTCGGTACAGGGTCGAGTTTTTTGACTCACTTAAGGTGAAGAAAGTAATTTCTAATTTCATCCTGTAAATGGTTAGTGTGTCACACCCCGTGTGTGACCTCAATAGGAAATTGTATGACGGATGTTTTTACTATAAAAGATGGTGGGCTGCCGCAAAGTAGCTTTGTTCAGCAGCGCAAATACAAAAGTTTACTTTATTGCATTCCGTAAACCTTCCATCTTGCCCGGAACCATTGAACAAAACCGCTTCGCAGCAGCTTAATCAAGGAGAAACTAACTGATTTGAGTCTTGGAACGGTCGATCGCAACTTGAAAGTGCTGGCAGACCAAGGGCATATTCTGAAACTGCCTTTTTGGCAGCACCTATGACCGGTTTGAAGCTAAAATTGCTTCTCATTGTCATCTTGTATGCGAGAAATGCGAACTCGTCGAAGATTTTAAAATGCCACAGTATTCCGCTATCAATAGGAAGGCGGAAGAAATGAGTTCCTATAGGATCTCTCGGCATCGGATTGATTTTTTCGGATTATGCAAAAAATATCAGAATAAACGTGGAAAACAAATTAAACGAAAGGGGCAATAGTATGGCCCAAGATTCCAAATGCCCGGTAACTGGCATGTCGGGAAATATTCCTGCCGGCCGCGGCACCTCCAATCGCGACTGGTGGCCCAACCAGTTAAACCTCGGCGTTCTACATCAGCATACACGGAAGTCCAATCCGATGGACTCTGATTTCAACTATTCTGAAGAATTCAAAATGCTTGATTTGAAGGCGCTTAAGAAAGACCTCCATGCGCTTATGACCGACTCGCAGGACTGGTGGCCTGCCGACTGGGGTCACTACGGTGGGCTAATGATTCGTATGGCGTGGCACAGCGCAGGCACTTACCGCACATCGGACGGGCGCGGCGGTGGCGGCACCGGCAACCAGCGTTTTGCCCCGCTCAACAGTTGGCCGGACAATGTGAATCTTGACAAGGCCCGACGCCTGCTCTGGCCGATTAAAAGGAAATATGGAAACAAGATATCATGGGCGGATCTCATGATTTTAGCGGGCAACTGCGCACTTGAGTCAATGGGTTTTAAAACTTTCGGTTTTGGTGGTGGTCGTGTTGATATTTGGGAACCTGAAGAAGATGTCTATTGGGGTAAGGAAAACGTCTGGCTCGATAACAAACGAGGCAGTGGAGGAAACACACTCGAGAATCCCCTTGCAGCAGTTCAGATGGGGCTTATTTATGTAAACCCTGAAGGGCCGAATGGCCAACCGATACCTGCCGAGTCTGCGCATGATATACGTACCACTTTCGGCCGCATGGCCATGAATGACGAGGAGACCGTTGCACTTATTGCCGGCGGGCACACTTTCGGCAAGGCGCACGGAGCGGGAGACCCAAAACTGGTGGGTCCGGAACCAGAAGCAGCTCCTATAGAGGAACAGGGTCTCGGGTGGAAAAGCAGTTTTAAGAGCGGCAAGGGCGGCGATACCATTTCAAGCGGCATTGAGGGAGCCTGGAAACCAAATCCGACAAAATGGGACGTTGGCTACCTGAAGGTATTGTTTAAATATGAGTGGGAACTGCTTAAGAGTCCGGCAGGGGCATATATCTGGTTGGCAAAAAATGTCGATGAAGAAGATATGGTCGTTGACGCTCATGATCCATCAAAGAAAAAACGCCCAATGATGACCACAGCCGATCTTTCGCTCAAGTTCGATCCTGTGTATGAAAAAATAGCCCGTCGATTTCTTGCGAATCCGGATGAATTCGCCGATGCGTTTGCCCGGGCGTGGTTTAAATTGACACACCGCGACATGGGTCCGAAAGTCCGCTATCTTGGTCCGGAAGTGCCAAAAGAAGATTTAATCTGGCAAGACCCCATTCCGGCAATGAATCACGAATTGATTGATGACAAGGATATTGAAACACTAAAGAACAAGGCAATTTCTTCGGGTCTTTCCGTTTCCGAGTTAGTCTCGACCGCGTGGGCTTCGGCATCAACATTCCGTGGTTCCGACAAACGCGGCGGTGCGAACGGATCGCGTATACGTCTTGCACCTCAGAAAGACTGGGAAGTGAACCAGCCGATACAGCTTCAGAAGGTGCTAAATGCACTCGAAGGTATCCAAAATGATTTCAACAAGGCCCAACCAAGCGGAAAGAAAGTATCTCTTGCCGATATGATAGTTCTTGGCGGCTGCGCCGGGGTTGAAAAGGCGGCCAAGGATGCCGGCTTTGCCGTGGACGTTCCATTCTCACCTGGCCGCATGGATGCAAGTCAGGAACAGACCGATGTCGAATCATTTGCTGTGCTCGAACCGGTTGCTGACGGGTTCCGCAATTATCTCAAAACCAAATACACCGTTTCGTCCGAAGAACTATTAGTCGATCGGGCGCAGCTCCTAGACCTTTCCGCGCCAGAAATGACGGTTTTAATTGGCGGGTTGCGTGTGCTTGGTGCTAATTACGGCCCGTCAAAACATGGAATATTCACCAAGCGGCCGGGCGTGCTCACCAATGATTTTTTCGTAAATCTGCTTGATATGAGCACAGCATGGAAACCGACATCAGAAGAAAGGGATGTTTTTGAAGGGCGAGATCGAAAATCCGGTGAATTGAAATGGACCGGTACCCGTGTCGATCTCATTTTCGGATCAAATGCACATCTGCGTGCGCTTGCGGAAGTCTATGCACAGGACGACTCGAAGGAGAAATTCGTGCAGGATTTCGTGGCGGCATGGAACAAAGTCATGAATGCTGATCGATTCGATTTGTTGAATCGCCGCGTGAAGTAAAGATGATTTGGATCTGACAAGTTATTCAGTTCCTGTTCAGAATAAGGAGATTCCGTCATACCCGAGTTGTTTATTACTACCGTTCTTGCGGCGTTAAGTATCCAACCACGAAGGTGTTGTTTTCATTGTACCACCGTGTCATTAATATTTTTTAAGCGGTAGGTATCCGGTGTTACACACCGTTTTTATTGCACTGCTTTAATCGGGTATCCATCTTCTAAAACAAGGGAAAAAACCGGATCGTCACGCCGTTCATTAAACGTTAGGTACCAGTGTGAAACACTGTTTCTTTACTTAAACTAGACTAGCCAAAAACCTAAGTAAAATTCATAAGCACCTGAGAGACCATAAAAGTTGCAGATGATCGATTTGTTTAGTAATTTTATAAACATAATCGGACAAACAATGAGAAGAACCATAAAACATGAACCTTTGTGAGGTAGACCATGTCACCAGCGATTAAAACACTACAGATTCTTCTTTTTTCAGGTCTTATCTGCATTTTACAGGCTCATCTTAATAAAACATCACTTTCCATTAGTGGGGATGAATCGTACGAGGCTGGAGAAAAGGTGGAAATCACCTGGAAAATTCTCGTTAATCATTATGTCCCCCATTATATTTATTTTTCATCGGCAACCGGAGAGCCTTGGGAACTACTAGATAGCGTTCCCGAACAAGACGGGAACAAGTCCATGAGTTATACTTGGACGGTTCCCCAAACGGCAACAACTTCGGCAAGAATACGGATATTCCAGAGCCTGCCATCCGCACCTGGTAAACAGACCGACGACTATACTCTCATCAGCGGTGAATTTACAATAGTAGTGCCTGTAAAAACGGTTGTTTCCCGTCCATCGCTTCAGTCAATGGTTCCTCTCGCTCGGAATGGTTATGCAGATCAATTTTATACTTTAAACGGTAGAGTTGTCTCTGCTCCCCATTTACGGAGATGGGGAACTGCCAATATTCAATCTGGTAAGCTAATTATTGGTGGGAAACGTTAACGATACGGGAGGCTTTCATTCAGCTGGAGAATCATGTGACGTAATTTTTTCCTGTTGAAGGCACTCCTGCCCCTACCGCGGCACCGCAACCTGAAAACCGGCTGTAAACGTAAAAACCGGAGAACCGGTACCGAGGTAGCCGGCAATTCTTCCTTCAAAGTTGAAGAGTCGCTCTCCGATACGGATTCCGAGTGTCGGAGCAAAATAGTACTTCTCGGTAGTATGTCGTTCCATAGTCTGAATGAACTCTTCCCTCCCGTTCGGAAACTGCTCTTTATAATAGGTCTGATCGTCGTAATACCAATAACCGATTACCACCTGCGGAATTATTTTAATTTTTCGTACGATCGGTTTGATACCGATAAATCCGACAGCTACACCCACACCCATTAACTCCTTGTAGCGGATTCTGAGGGTGTCCGTAATATCCGGATCTTTATAACCGGTTGTGGCCACTTCCTCAAAAAGAGGGCCCATATACATTCCTATTACCCCTACGTAAAGCTCCGTCGACAATCCGATTCCGACGTTGGCTTCCCCGACAAGCTGACTGTACTGTTTAGTGGTCGATACCCCGAATGCAAGACCGCCGTAAAACTGGAACGGTCGCAGTTTTACCTCAACCGTATCAATGGTACCAAGCCTGACTTCAAAATCCTCCTCGTTAATAAAGTATCCGGGGGCATCAACGAATATGTCGTACTCGCCTTTCGGAACATTCAGAAAAAGCTCCCCGTCACATATAAATGTTGTATCCAGAATTCTGACCCGGGCGTTCCGTTTATTGCTCCGTATCACGACACCCTGCACCAGTTCCTCTCGGGTCCACACCTCGGCTATCTCATCAATCTCGCGGAGTGCCCGCTGAATAGTGGTCATGCGTGGATGACATTCACCATCATCTCCACAATCCATGCCTTCCGGACAGGGAGGATTACATCGAGAGATACAGGTACCTTCGCTGCAGAAGAAACCAGCTCTGCATTGCGGGAAACAGGGGCTCGAATCCTTTTGTACCGAGGTGGCTGCAGACGGTTCAGGGACCGGTACAAGTTCCTCGTAGATCTGAGCGGTGGAGAGAGTCTGTAAGCAGAAAACTGCGACTGAAATAACTGACAAAGCAGGAAATGATTTCATCGGTTCATGGCCTTTCCATCGGATATTCAAATTCAGATTTTCTGAGAACCTGCACTAACGGAACATTCCGGCAACACTATTTTTCCAAATAGTGACTGTCCGGAAACTACCTCCGTGGGCGAGGACGAGCGAGACATATGGGATGCGCGGAGGTCGGCTCGACCCTGCCCGCATTTTACCCCACGGAGAGCGCCGGAGGCAACCAGGCATAGTATTGAAAAATGGCGATGCAGACCGACAACGCCGACCGTGTATCGCCGCTGTCCGCAGACCGGAGGGGTTTTCGGACAGACACTAAATAAGGATATAGTCAAAATAGCTTTTCCGACCTCTGTTACTCTTGAATTTCATTCACTTCTCTTCTTTGGGAAATGTAATGATCGCACCCAATCCGGTTTTCCGAAGACTGACTTCAAATGTATCATAATGATCGGTAAAGTAGGAAACCCGCATATCGGCAAAAACTGCAAAGTAACGGTTGAAGTTGTACTGCATTCCATAACCCAAACCATAGGCGATCCCATTGGCAGGGCTACCATAGTTCACGTGACCGAAGCGACGTTGCCGACGCCCCCACTCGAAGGCCGCAGTAACAAAATGCTCTACCGGCCTTCCAAGGGGAGGAAGATAAAATATGTTGGCAACCCCGGCAGAGAGCGCGATAACAGAGTCATTTATCTGTAAACCAACCTCAGGTTGCAGCGCATATATCTTCCCCATTCTGATTCTGGGCCCGACATAGGGTGATTCACTGATAGATACAGCAATGCCGACGGCAGCGTTCGAAGACAGACAAAAAGCGATGATAGTGAACAATAGTAAGGCCGGCTTTGGCTTACCTGATCTGTGTCGTACTATATTCATTGGCATGCAATGCTCCTGGATATTGTGACGTTTACTTATGACCTGTTTTCGTAAAAACATACCTTAATCCTTGACGATGTCCCGAAGTTGGTGGCAAAACTATTTGAATTGTTGCTGATGTTACTTAACTTCTCCCCCACCCTGGCATCCCTCCCCCGTTTACGGTAGAGGGAAATTGATTTTACTCTGTTTCTGTTCCCCTCTCCCGTAAACGGGGGAGGGGCAGGGGTGGGGGTTGAGAAATACGGATAGTAATTTATCAAATTATTGTTCGAACCATTTTTTATATTTGAAAACATGTCTGCCACCTACTTTGAGATATCGTCTAATCCAGAAACAGTTTTTCATTCCCAGACGATCGATACAATAATTCCGGGATACCCTACACCTCTGTGTATACTCCACCTCACAACAACATCTCTTCGATTGACATCCGTTTACGCGGCTCCGGAATTTCTGACGGATAACCAATGGGCAGCAGTGTTACCGGCACAATCGTTTCTTCCCAGCCGAAGAGGGCCCGGATCTTTTGTACATCAAACAATCTGATCCAGCAGGTACCCAGTCCGAAATCCAGAGCTCTCAGAACGATATGTTCAATGGCGATTGCAACGTTAAAAGCAATTTGCGGCGCCAGTTGCTCAGGGGGATGCGCCGGCAACTGGTCGGCCCATTTCGACAGAATGGCGAGGACCTTTTTATCCGCAGCCTCATTTTTACCCAGATCCTGTATACCGGAAACAGTTCCATCGAGGTACCCCTGAATATCAGCGCAACAAACGATAACCGCCGGGGCTTTCGCGATGAATTTCTGATTGTGTGCCGCGACTGCAACGGCGGATTTAACCTCAGGTTCCGTGACGATTTTAAATCGCCAGGGTTGAGCGTTACACCCCGATGGCGCCAGACGTGCGGCATCCAGTAATTCATTGAAATATTCCGGTGGAACAGGATCAGCTGTGTATTTCCTGATACTTCTTCTGTTGGTAATCGCCTCTTTAGTAGTCAGCATAATACAATAATTTGAACCTTTCTATACCACAACGGCAAACAACAATTCTGTATAATCGATCCCGGAAAGGCATCCTGCGACCAGGAGATCCGCGTTACCACTCCCCTGCTTCGAATTTTCCGATCATCTCGCCAGAGATACTCAGTTTGGGGGGATGCTCCGGCAGATTCCCTCTCGTGAACCATGCGGCCTCGGCAATCTCTTTTTCATCAACCACTATGAGTTGCTTCGCATCAGCCTCGGCAATAAATCCAACCATCATGGAACCGGAAAGCGGCCAGGGCTGGCTTCTGTAATAGCGAATATTCCACACATCAATCCCTACTTCCTCCTTTACTTCGCGGACAACCGTCTCTTCAAGCGATTCTCCGATATCGGCATAGCCGGCAATCAGTGAATACCATCTTCCGGGAAAATTCGCATTGCGCGCAAGAAGCAGCCTATCGCCGCAGCAGACTGCCACAATGATTGCCGGGGCAATCTTCGGATAGACTACCGCAGTACATTCGGGACAGAGCAGGGCGCGTTCGTCGGGCTTGTGCCGTGTTGCGGATCCGCAGCTACCGCAGAAACGGTTCTGTACATACCAGTTCATCAGATGATAGGCAGTAATGCTGACCCACGCCAGCGCCCGATCAGTCGTTGTCCTGAAAAACGACAATTCCCGGTACTCCATTTCTGAAGGTATTTCCGTAAGCTGATCGTGAACAAGAAAACAGGGGGTGTCGTCAAGCGTAAAAAGAAAGTGGAAAGCGGCAGAGCCTGTAACTATCGGAAGATCTTTTTTCCGTGGCAGTTCCAGTTCGGCTCCATCGGTTTTCAAAAGGAGAAAACGTTCCCTGAAATGCAGTATGAACGCATTGTCGCTGACCGGTATATCTGCCTGATACCGGTTGTTGAACCGGTGTGGTGTGATTTCCTGTATCATATGATCTTTTCTGTTGGAACAGGTCCGGTGTCCCGGATAGAGAGTTGAAGGAGGCTTCATACCTTCCTTTACCGTGGCTATTCCCAGTAATATCCCGCCGTCCTGCGGATGATCGTTCCTTCGTTGATGGTGGTCAGCCACACGATTCCCTGATCAGCAAGCAGCGTGAGTGTTGACGGTGCAGGATGACCGTAGGAGTTACCCTCTCCCACCGAAATGATCGCTGTAGTCGGTTTCACGTAGCCGTAAAAAAGCGGGCAGTTCGACGACGCGCTCCCGTGGTGCGGTACCACCACAATATCGGCACGCAGTGCTGTTTTATAGGTTGCGGTAATTGCCGAAGCGACGGTAGAATCGATATCACCCGTCAGCAAAACACCGGTAGTGCGGTAGTTGATACTAAACACCAGACTGTACTCGTTGACTGCATCATCCGCAACCGGGACCTCCGCCGGTTTGCGATCCGGCGGCCAGCGGCAGTCAATTGAACAGTTGTCGGTAAAGTAAAGGGTATCGTTTTGAGCAAGGGTACTGATGGTAATCGCCCCCTTCCGGTTGCTGCAGCAGGATCGGATAAACGCGGTATCTTCCCACTTTCCCGCCACCAGGCGGCCCGACCAATCCACCGTACTGTCAAGAAACCGAAGCCCCCCGGTATGATCCTGATCACGGTGCGAAAGCACCACCGCCTCGATACGGGGGCTGCCGAGTTTCCGCCAGGCGGTTCTCCAGGAGTGCGCAGGGTCGTCGGTTCCTGCATCAAAGAGCAGGGCACGGTCACCCTGCACGAGAATCTGTGAGAGTCCCTGCCCAACGTCAATCACTCCGAAGGTGACGGCTTCCGGTGATTCCGGAACAAGCGAATTAGTGCAGGCCGGAGGAATGACCGCAAGTATGATTAACGGCAGCAAAAACCCGGCGAAGCACTGGAGTACGGATCGTCGGATATTGCTGAAACCGGTAGCAGCTCTGCCGGGCAGCGTCACCGGTCAGAACTCTTCCGTATGAAAAAATTCGGCATTTTCCAGCCACTCACCCGGATGGCGCAGGAATTCCATAAGCGATTTCAGCAGTTTTGCATGAATGGTTTCCTGCCGGATAATATCAAGAAGTACCTGCTGCTCCACCTCACCTTTAAACAGGTTTTGATCTAAAGCATTGGTATAGAGTTCGATACTTTTATTTTCAAATTGCAGCGCTTTCTCATACACTTCCTCGTAATCCGTGAAAGATCCTTCCGAATTTTTAAACTGTTGGGAAAGGGATTGAAACGTCTTTTTCGCGTACGCGACAACATCCGTTGTCTCGATCGTGGGAAGCGCCGTTTTCTTTTCCATTGCATCAAAAATCTGAAAATGACGAATTTCCTCTGCGGCAAGAAAACGGAAAATCCCTGCAAGTTCCCGTGTTGACTCGTTATCGGCCAGTGCATTGTAGTGATTGCATCCCTGTTGTTCGATCTCTTTGGCAACCAGCAGAAAGTTCATACCGTTTCTCCTTACGTTTTAAGAAAAATATTTTTTGTTATCAGTGACCTGTCGATTCCGTTTATACCCGTCGGATAAAACATATAAAATATAGTATTCATCCGTACAGGAATCACGGGTGAAACTATAATCGGACTATATACCCTCCCTGCTCTAATAGCTACCGGTACCCGGATTCCAGTTTCCGAGACAACAATTCCAGTTTTCAAGAATTCATTTCAAGAAAACATTCGTAATGAATTCCTGTTCATCATTTCGGCAGTCGGTTGTTGAGAAGATCCGAAACGATTAATTTCTTGAAAAATCAGGCTCTTTAACTCTGTTTCGTGCCTTGATACAACCGATTCTGAACATAAACGAAGTAATTACCATACCCTCGCCTGAGCAGGTTGAGTTTGGTCTTCCTTCGGCACGTAAGTTGCTGCTCAGACTGTCTAAGGCATTACACAATAGTCATGGATAAAACATGTTCAGGGAAGCTTTTTTAATCACGATTTTCGCGGTACTATTGCAGGTACACCTCGTGAGGGTTCGGTAGAATAAACGATGTATGCAACCGGAAACAAAAGCTGTACCGCACCGGAAGAATTTTCAACCTCCCAGCAGAGCAGCAGCGGGAAAGCTGCAACCGCTTCAGAGACGTCGTTGGAATGCTGTTCGCAATAAGCCTTCTCTGGATACCATTCAATCGGTGGAAAAAACATTGAAACAGGCCCTGTAGTATCCCACCACCTGACACACACTTGCAATGACGGTTGATGTAGCGGTTGGCAATCTATATTTTGACAGATATGAATTCTTTCTCACCATTATCAGAAAAGGATGTTTTTATGAAACAATCACCGGTTTCACGTCGCGGTTTTCTTGAGACAGTTTCAATGGTCGGTGCCGCCGCAGTCTGGTCGGCTAATTTTTCTGCAGCAACAGGTGCGGAAAAAATGCCCAAAGTTACCTCGAAAATATTCGTCTGTACAGTGTGCGGCCATGTTGAGTTCGGCAATGCACCGGACACCTGTCCCATTTGTCATGCAAATAAGGAAAAGTTCCAGCTCAATGATGCCCTGTTTACTGATTCACAGAAAAAGTTCGCAAAAGCCGGCGACAAACACCTGCCGGTAATCGAGGCAACGGCAAAATCTCCCCTGGTTACCGAACAACCCGCAATTGCCATGCAAACCAAAATCGGTTCGATAATCCACCCTATGGAAAAGGAACACCATATCAGATTTATCGATTGTTATGTAGACGATAAATATGTATCACGACTGATGCTCACTTTGAACAGCCATCCTACGGCAGGCATTAACATCAGAAAAACGGGTACCCGGGTACGGGTGGTGATACTCTGTACATTACACGGATACTGGCAAAATGAGGTAACGGTGGCCTGAACGGAAAAAAGGAATGAAACGATGAACACTGAGCAATTTGCAAACAGACGTCAATTCATCATTACTCTCGGATCGACGGCGGCCGCAATGGCTGCGGGCTCCCTCCTGATCGATTCATGTACCCGCACCACACCGGAAAAAGGCACAGCAAAGAGTCATTCCGGAAATACCATAACCCTCGATCTTGCCGATCCCCGCTATGCGCTGCTGTCATCGACACGGGGTGCGGTGAAAATACCCGATCCCAACAATGCAAAGCATTCCGTCATTGTCGGCAGAAACAGCTCCGGAGACCTGGTGGCGTTTTCTTCCAGGTGTACGCATAAAGGATGTGAACTGCCATTGCCGGAAAACAATCTCATAGTCTGTCCATGCCACGGTGCCTCCTTCGACGGTGACGGAAAGGTACTCGGCGGACCGGCTGAACAGTCATTGAAGCGGTACAATGTGGACCTTAAGGGGGCAACGGTAACGATTCAACTCTGAGTAAATGGCAAATTCAATACCGTAAGCACTCATTGCATTCCGGAAGGCGCCGGGGCTGCGGTATACTATTGAAGTTCGGGAAAAAGACGGGGAAACTCGCTGAGCATCTCCCACCCCGACCCGGTGCATAATATTAATGCGGATGACGCCGACAACGTGGCGATCCGGCTTGACCGATCGTTCAGTGATGAACTGCGGGACAACGTCGATCGACCAACGCTCAGCCGGCAGGTCAAAACGGGATACGGACTGAAGCACTATCGTTTTGATCAGGCGGCAGTAGATGCCCGCCCCCTATCCCGCTGGTGGAAGTTCACAATCCGGGAGCAGACGTTCTGGTTCATTAACTGGTTCATTAAGAAGAAAAATCGAAAACACTCTACATCTGCAGGACCTATGCCGGTCCTGTAGTACGAAACCGGTTTATGCATACACCGGTTTTCTCACCACTATCCAAAAGGAGAATGCGATGTCCATTGATCTCCCGACACTGGTAGGCCTGCTCAACAAGGATCTCGAACTTGAATATGCCGCGGCGGTCCAGTACATCAATCATGCGGCGGTCATGACCGGAGCCGAAAACGGCGACCTCATCAAGGAGCTGAAAATCCACGCGAACGAAGAGATTCAGCATGCCATGCTGCTTGCCGATCAGATTGATTATTTTGAGGGTTCACCTTCTGTGGCGGTGGGTACGATAAAAGTTTCGGAAGACAATCGTGAAATGATGCGGCAGGATCTGGCCGGCGAGGAGGACGCGATCAACCGCTATAAAGCACGCATTGATCAGGCGGAACAGCTCAAGGAGTTCGCACTCTCACAACAGTTGCGTACCATTCTTGCGATGGAGCAGGAGCATGCCATGGATCTCAAGCAGGCGCTCGGAAAATAACCGGGGATTTCATATCTCCCTTTAACACCCCGATCTTCCCCACGTCTCCCCGATCACCGTGATAAAATCACCTCTGTCGGGGTGCGGGGTTTTTGAAATACCACCGTTGCGAAATCCGCAGGGACAACAGTTATTTTAACGACAACGCTTCTCTTTTACCCGGAGACCGGCAAATGCCACTTAAAAACCGTTCACTTCTGATTGTTGAGGATGATGAGGCTGCATCTTTCGGCTACACGGAATATCTCTCCGAATATGGTTGTTCGGTCTCCACCGCCCATACATTGAAAGCTGCAGACAAGCACCTTGAACACACCGTATTTGATGCACTGCTGCTTGACCTTCGGCTGCCCGACGGAAATGCATTGCACTGGATACCGAAACAGAAAAGCACCTTTCCGCAGCTCCCGATCATCGTCATATCCGGTATGAGTGATATACCGACTGCCGTTCAGGCGACAAAAAACGGCGCTGAATACTTTCTTACGAAACCGGTGGAGATGGACGAGCTTAAAGCAGCGCTCGAAAAGTGCCTGGAGCTTTCTCTGCTGCGGAAAAAAAATACCATTCAGCAACGACTCAGCCACCCCGAAACACCCTGTTTCGGGGTAAGTGGAAAAATGACCGAACTCCTTGAATATGCGCGGCTTGCGGCAATGAACGATTCAGTGATACTGCTTCAGGGGGAAACCGGTACCGGAAAAGGAGTCCTTGCCCGGTGGATTCACGACAACAGCCGGTGTACAGCCGAGGCGTTCGTGGAACTCAACTGTTCCGGCCTTAAAGGTGAGCTGCTTAAAAGTGAACTGTACGGTCACGTTAAAGGCGCATTCACCTCGGCGATACGCGAGCGGGAGGGGCTTATTGAAGTTGCCGACAGGGGAACGCTGTTTCTGGATGAAATCGGCGATATGGACCTCGAAGTGCAGGCACAGCTGCTTAAAACAATCGAAGAGAAGTCATTTCGACGAATCGGCGAAAACCGCGTTCGTAAAAGTGATTTCCGGCTGGTCTGCGCCACCAACCGCGACCTTCTGGAGGAATCGAAACACGGACGGTTCCGCAGCGATCTGTACTACCGTATCTGTGTTTTTCCGGTCACCGTACCTCCGCTTCGTGATCGGATCGACGATATTCCGGTGCTTGCCGACCACTTTCTCGCGGCAGGAGGCTATTCGGAGCTGCCGCTTGACAGAGAGGTAGTCCATGCCCTGCAGCACTACCCCTGGCCGGGTAATGTACGGGAGCTAAAAAACATGCTCGAACGGGCGACACTGCTCGCGCAGGGCAGCAATCTGACGCTTTCCCATTTTCCCGGTATCAACGGGAATCACGGCAGCACCGGTTCAGGAGCAGTTACGGAGAATCTTTACGAAATGGAAAAACGGCATATTTATGCCGTACTGCATAAATACAACGGCGATAAAAAAAAGGCGAGCAAAGCACTGGGCATGTCGTTTTCAAACCTCTATCGACGGTTACTGCAGTATAAAAAGGGCAGCACTTAGGCATTCGTCGGCGTGTGTCTGAAGGTACTCACCGATCAAACGTCCCCGAACCTGAATACAGGGTGTCGTCAGCGTACTCCCCCGCGTTTGCAATCAGTTTCATAATCGGATCATCGGGATCGTTCGACAATTCCGTAAACAGTATTCCCAGGTACAGCCGTTTTCCGTTCGATCGCACCCATCGGACCATCCCCCTGAATTTCGAACTGCCGTGATTGGTGACAAGATAGCACTCCATTATTCTCCCGACCTCAAGACGCGGCACTTCGGCCCCGTACTCCCATTTAAATTCAATTCGTGTTCCATCCGCAGAGATATTAACGAGGCGGCAATGATATAACCTGCCCCGGTTGTAGAACGATACCATCACGGTACTGTTAAGGTGAGTACGGAACAGATGCCGCTGTTCTCTGATTGTTTCAAATGCCGGTTCCGGAAATAACGGCACCGATTCAACCGCTTCAGCAGATTCAGCAATGTTCATAATGAACTCCTGTGGTGGTTCTGATTCTTGAGGGGTAGTGCAATGGACTGTTACAAAGTTTCATTAATTGTTGCAAGAGATGTGCCAAAGTTTCTCTCCACCATCCGACGCGATTTGACGGTTGGGACCTGTCGAAAAACCGATTTTTTTTCGTGAGAACAGGAATTTATTTTCGCGTTTTTTAGAAACCATTCCACCGACGTCCTGCAGATTTACGAAAAATCGTGCGGAAAGTGATTGGAACGGTTATCGCGATGCTCAACAACAAGTGATACGGGATCGACAAAATCGATCCGAAGTCGTATACTATTTTAACCGCGTTCAGGAAAATTGTCGCAAAGGGACTCTGGTGACTGCGGAATCCGACATTAAATCGGTACTGATTGTTGATGATGAGGAGGCAATTCTTTTCGCCTTCAAGGATGTATTGTCCGGGTCTGAAGTTTCGGTTGATACCGCGCAATCAATTGATGAGGTGCGTGCCCGCATGCTCCATGTAAAATATGACGGAGCGGTGATCGATCTTCGATTGAGTGGAACCGACAGTTCGGAGGGCTTTGAGGTCCTGCAGCTTTTGAAACGGCACAATCCGGAATGTGTTACTCTGCTGCTGACCGCGTACGCCGGACCCGGGACTCGCGAAGAAGCCCTCTCCCGGGGAGCCGACCTGTTTTTCGAAAAACCGGTTTCACCAGAAGAGATCGGCAATGCTCTTCGATCGCGCTGGCAAGTGTAACCACCACACTTCCGACCATCTGCCCCCCGTCAAACAAAAAGCCGACTTCGATCCTCTAACCATCATCCGTAACAGGAAGTGAGATTTCAACGGTAATACCGGGCGGCGGATTGTTGTTGACGATACGGATTGAACCGCCGTGATTTTCGATAGTGTTCTTTACGATACTGAGCCCGAGCCCCGTTCCCGATCGTCGTGTAGTGAAAAACGGATCAAAAATCCGTTGAAGATTCTCCTCGTTGATTCCCGAGCCGGAATCCCGGAACCGTATCTGAATGGCACCCTCTTCAGAATGTTCAACCGAAACCGTCACCATACCGTCGGACGGCATGTGCTGTTCCGCATTATCGAGTAAGTTGACCATTACCTGCTGAAGTTTTGTCAGATCACCACGTACCCGGTATGAGCGCAGGGCATCAGGTAGTTCGACCGATACCCTGTTTTGCCGTTCAGACACGATACGTTTCCAGTCTGCAACCGTTTCATCAAGCAGTTCTCCGATACTGATGGTTATAAAATCCCCGTTTCTGAGCGGTCTGCCGAGCGCCAGCAGATCTTCCATCAGACGCGAGAGCCGCCGTATCTGGTTGCGAATGTGGGTCATGTACTGCCCGTACTTTTCACCATCATCAATCCGCTTGAATAAAGCCTCGCTGATTGCCATCAGTGCGTTGAGAGGATTTCTCACCTCATGGGCCACACCCGAGGTAAGCTGACCCAGCAGATGCATTTCCTTTGACTGCACCATCTTTTTCTGCATTGATCGCCGGGTAATTTCGTAGGAGAGATATCGGGCGAAAATTTCGATCAGGTGGAGCTCATACTCCGGTATCCGCACCTCTTCCCGCCGCGCCGCGCAGATAATGCCAACCAGTTCACCCTGATAGGTGAGCACCGGCACCGCGACATGCGAACAGAACGTATCTTTTGAAAAGCAGGTACTGTCAGGAAATGCATTGGTAAGATCCCCGGTATAAGTAAAGGGCCTGCTGTTGCGCAGTACCGATGCGCATGCGGAACACAGCGGTCCGGAAGATAGTTCTTCATGGGTGATCATGCCGTCGCAGTAGCGAATCGACAGTGGTGCGGAATCCTCGGCCAGACGGTGTATGGCAACCATCTGGAGATTGAGTAGTGAAGCGATCCTCTCGACGACACCGTCACCGATGGCAGAGAGCGAAGGTTCCGATGTGGTAATGATTGTATAAACCGCTTCGAGCGCTTTATGCCGTTGCCGCAGTTTCTCTTCTGCGAGCACCTTCTGCTCACTTACCAGTTCAAGCGTTTCCCGGGTATCCGCAAGCACCGTTGCCTGTGTTGCGACTCTCCGTTCAAGTGCGTGTCGTGCCTCATATTCGCGGGTACTGTCGATGACAACTCCGATCATCCGCTCCGGGGCCCCCAGCTCATCATGCAACAGCATAGCCGATTCAAGCATCCAGCGGACTTCGCCATCGGGTCGGATAATACGGTGTTCGACACGGTAATCAACACCGGTTTTCAGACACCGGTCAACCGCATTGGCCACCTTTTTGCGATCAGCGGGATACACGAACTGCATGAAAGCATCATAGGTTCCATCAAAACTCCCCGGGAGCATGCCGAAAAGAGGTTCTATCTGTTCGGACCATTCGATCCTGCCGTTCGCGATCTGCCATTCCCAGGTACCTATATTCGCGGCATGCTGAGCAAGCGCATACCGCCGTTCACTGATCTGCAGTGCTTCCTGATACGAACGGGCCTCGGTGATATCACGACCGTACACATTGACATACGACTCTCCCGGGACCGGAACTACCGCAAGCGAGTACCACCGTTCTCCCTGCAGTACCTCGACCACCGACTGCCCCCCGGTTGAAAGTGCATTTCTCATGACATCGACGTATTCCCCGCTGATCCCCTCCCCTACGGTGGTATTCCAATCGGTAAGAAGTTTTATTGCAGGTTTGTTCGCATATAGAATCGTGCCGTCTTTGTCCAATCGGAACACCGGAAAAGGATTCTCTTCGGGAAATTTCGCGAGCGATTCAACCTGCTCTTCAGCTTCCCAACGGTCGGTTATATCGATTATATCAGCCATTGTCTGAAGTGGTCTGCCATTCGTGTCGCGCAGAAGCGTGCCGAATACCGCCACTCGAATGACTCGACCATTCTTCCGGATATATCGTTTTTCGGTATTCCACGATGAGTTTTCACCGCTTCGCACCGTCTCCAGAAGCTGTGCATCCCTCGCCCGGTCCTCAGGGTGGGTCAAATCAGTATAGGTCAATTGCAGCAGTTCCTGTTCACTGTAACCCGTTATCCGGCAGAAATGTTTGTTCACTCTTGCAAAGCGGCCATTGTCCGGATCAGCTTCGGCCCGGCCTACTCCTGAAAGTTCAAAGAGTCTGCAGAAGTGTTCCTCGCTTTGATGGAGTCGTTCATTGGTGGCGGTTAACGAACTGAACAGTGTCCCGAACGGTCGTTCCAGTGTTCCGACGATAATCGCACGGTAAATATGGAACACTGCCGCAATCTTCAGTATATGCCCGAACATGTTCGACAGACCGTACGGATCGTGATACACAGTAAACGCCACTTCGGAGAGGATGCTGAAAACAATCGAAGTGATAAGCAACCGGAAGGTGGTCCGGTCAAGATGTTCGCCTTTCCGGATAAAATGGATGAGCGCACCGGAGAACAGAAGGATCACGGTCAGTTCCGCCCCCTTTTTAAAAGGGGTCAGTCCGGTACCGGCAACAAAACAGTGAGGGAACAGTTTAAACGGGAAAATTGCCGCGACAAGAATCAGTGTAACCGAAAAATACAGGGCTACGAACCGGCGTGTACTGAACCGGTGCCGCAGAAACCAGGGGGCGATCAGCAGTGACGCGCTCTGCAACAGCCGGGCCGCCACCCAGACCTGAGTCGCCATATCGGCATTTCCCCGGTCAATGATCCCCGTTCCCTTGTAGGAAATTGTGTGCAGAAAATCAAGACCGCAGACCGAAACACTCACAATGCCGAGAAACTGGAGAAATCCGTTTCCGGTATATTTTCTGGTATGCCAGGCCACAAGAAACAAACTTACACCGACAACCAGGCTTATCCCTTCGGCAACGGTGTGGAAAAGCAGGTAACTGTGGAACGTCAACAGCGCGAGAATGCTGACCACTGCCAGGGCTGTCGCTCCGTATTTCACCTCATCTTTCACCCGATACCGTATAGCAGTCAACGCCATATTCATCCCCTGTGGTACTGTTTTTTTTATTCATTAGCAACATATTGACGGTAAATCCGTCTTAAACAGGACAGTGTATGCATTACAATATATGAACCGGTTACTCTTGTGGAACAATGCTCCATCCATGGTTACCGGATGATCGAAGGAACAATCCCGGAACAGTACACCGGAATCATTTTCCAAAGGAGAAATTTATAAAATAGCGGGACGGACATCTCCTCAGAAAAAAAACGATGCCCGTCCCTCTACCCGCAGTTTATCTGCGCTCTGTCGGTCATCTAACTGTCGTTCGATAAAAAATTCCGTATGGGTCCGATCGAATAACACCAGCCGCTGGCGGACTCCGGCAAGATACCGGGGAAACCGTCCGGTTTCGGTAATCAGACTTATGGTCGGTTCGATATTCAGATGTGAAACCACCGTCACCACCGGACTCAGCGAACCACGATACCGTCCACGGCCACTCTTCGAAATACTCATCCGATGAAACGACGCCACTGTAAGAAACGGTGTCGGAGCCCACGAGCAACGCCCCTGCAGGCTTCCTCCGGCACCGGAACCAACCGTGCCGGGAAAATCGGCCGAGAGCAGCACTCGCCCCTCACAACGCTCAAATTTCATTGCAGCCTGCCATTGCACCGTTCCATGATGAATGGCGCCACGTTCAAACCAGAGCTCGGCACGCGGACCGGTCGTCAAGTACCTGCCGGATTCCCTTTTGACACTCAGACGCGCAAGTGAGATCGGGGCCGGAAGGGTATCGGAAACATCAAATTCACTGCTGAACCGTTGCAGCAACGCGCTGCGCGGTGCGGCGAAACCGCGGGGCAAGCGCGTGATCGTCATCTGTGTCCGGTAACCGTCGGCGGCCACCGTTCCTTTCCAGATGAACGGTACCATTACCGTACCGGAAAGCGACACACCGCAAAAGAGGTCCGAACGCATCCTCTTATGCGCTAACGACAGTCTGGTGTGCAGATAGAGTTCGCCGGCATTTGCACTATCCACCTCAAGCCGTGAGATTCCGCAGGAGAGGACACTTTTCTTTTTTCCGGTAACGGTCACCGTACCTCCCGCCGCAGTTTCCGAAGGGCGAACATGAACGAAACCGGTAAGCGATGGTGTCGGAATTTCCGGTTTCCACCAGCCTTTTCCCGAGAGTTCAACCATCGCGCCATTCCAGCTCCTGGCCGAACCGTAAAGCCAGTTGGCGGTTTCATCCCGTTCGGTAACCGGACGATCGGGAAAATAACCGAAGAACAGACCGTGATCATCGGTTTTAGTGATATTGCCCGCCTCCATACGTATCCACTGGGCAGGTTGCACCGCAAGTGCCCTTCGCTCCCAGCGGGCATAATCTTCGGTGGCATCAACCGTGCCGCGCAGTACAAAACCGCTCAGGGGAGCTGCCGTGAACCTTGCGGAATGATTCGCCGCCCCACCGGATGCGGAACGGTTCATGAAAAACGAAGCACTGCTGTTGAAACGGGTCGGATGATATTCAAAATTCAATACGGGCAGCAGTCGCTGCATAAGAGGAAAGTCGGCGAGAAAACGTTGTTGCGCGGCAGCGTCCCAGGGCCGGTAAGTATCGAGTGTTTTTTCTTCAATCGGAATGCTTCCGGCAAGTTCAGGAAAAATATCGAGCAGTTCGACCGCCTCACCCGCCGGTACCTGCAGTGGGCGACGATACAGCGGGAGCAACCGGTATAAAAGTGCAGAATCCAGATATCCCGCATCGAGAAACTCCCGCGCCTCGATTTCGTCAATCGGCAGTTCATTATCAAGTGGGGAAAACATTACCGTGGCTGCTTCCGCCAGACTGCAGAAACAGATCATAAGTACCGCTTTGAATAATTTTCCCCTCAACTGTTCCATACCGCAATTCGACTGCTGACGGTAGATGTGTTACCATTGTCCCGAAACTATTATATTTATAAATAAGACGGTCTTCCGGAATCGCCCGCCGCCGGGGCGGAAACGTTCCGTAATCCGCCCGGTGCATCCCACGGCCGATTGTATGTTTGCCTGACCGAAACCGACCTTGTAAGGAACGCATCCGGTACAGCTGACTGTCACCCGGTTGCAGTGCAACCGCCACCGCGTACCGCTGGAAACTTCGAAAGTGAAAAAATACACCCTGCACTACTCTTCCGTTAAAAAGTACGCGGTATCGGTGCTGCTGCTCATCGCCCTGTGTGTGCTGTCGGCAGGATACCTCCGGCCTGCAACCGCCGGGTACCGCTGTGCTCTGGTACTGAGCGGCGGCGGTGCGCGCGGCTTCGCTCAGATCGGAGTACTTCGGGCATTTGATTCCCTCGGTATCAAGCCCGATCTCATTGTAGCCACCAGTATAGGTGCGATAATCGGAGGTCTTTACGCGGCCGGGTTTTCCGCAGACAGTATCGCGACACTCGCCGGCTCCGTCGACTGGAATACCATTTACCGTAACTCCTCTCCGCGCAAGTCACTGTTCGTTCTCCAGAAAGAGGACCCGTACAATTCGCTCTTCGAAGTCCGTTTCAACCACAATCTCATGCCGATACTTCCCAACGCGATCTCTCACGGACAGGCGTTTTATGATCTGCTGACTCCACTGCTTATTGTTCCACAGTTCAGAAGCAACATGAATTTCAACGAACTCCCCACCCCCCTGCGGATTGTCGCAACTGATCTGATGACCGGTGA
Source organism: Chitinispirillaceae bacterium (assembly GCA_050304135.1). GTDB lineage: Bacteria > Fibrobacterota > Chitinivibrionia > Chitinivibrionales > Chitinispirillaceae > JAFGNB01. Next base: position 27,052 of record JBNLDC010000018.1, read on the forward strand.
AAAAGTCGTTTTTTCAGACGGGAATATCGTAACCGCCATCAGGGCATCCTGTGCCGTGCCGCTGGCATTCTCTCCAGTGGAAAAAAACGGTACGTTGCTTGTGGACGGAGGTATTTCCGAAAACATTCCGGTCGGTACCGCCCGGGAACAGGGTGCGCAAAACATTATTCTGATCGATGTAACATCGCCCCTCTGGAAAAAGAACGACCTCGAGAATCCTGTACGACTTGTTGATCAGATTGTCTCTATCGGCAGGATTCGATCCCGGGAAAACAATCCCCCCGAAGCGGACCTGATAATCAGACCCGACCTCGGTGACTTGAAAAACAACGATTTCAGCAATATCGACACCATGATCTCTCTGGGGTACCAGGCGACCATTGCACATAAGGAAGATCTGGCCACACTCTGCTCGTCCCCCCACATCAGAGCATCCCTTATTGGTAACTGCAAGGAAGCTGGTGAACAACACGCCCTGCAGTCCGGGAGTCAACCATCGGAAACCAATGCGTCCACTCCCGTTCACCGTTGCCCGATTGCCGATACCATACAGATTAAAGGGAACCGGAAAACCCGCAGGCATATTCTGCAGAACGCGTCAGACATTCAACCGGGTGATACCCTTGACGGCCCCGCAGCACGACGGGTTCTGGCATCGCTCTACGCTACCGACCTCTTCGAGAACGTCAATGTGGCAATCGACTCGACCGGAACAACCCGGATTGATGTGGAGGAAAAAAAATACCTGCGTACCCGGTTCGGACTGCGTTTTGATGATTTTCATCTGGGAGAAGGGTTCGTTGAACCGGCCTACGAGAATTGTTTCGGGATCGGTATGATCGCACTTATGCACCTGCATTACGGACTCCGGCGGGAGAAATACACCCTTGAACTGCTGGGGAACCATCTTTTCTCCCGCAACTTCGCAACCAATCTCCAGTTTCAACTCTTCTCCTCAAAAGAGAAAATCAGAGAGATCGATACCGTCTACGACGATTCAACCCTGATGATTTCCACTGTGGCACTCCATGAACACACCCTGCGGAAAACCGGAATGAATTTTTACATCGGCACACAAATCGGCAGATTCAGCATGCTGACCGGTGGGCTGCGCCTTGAGCGGTTCCTGGTCCAGCGGAGCGACGCCGACATGCTCGGTGATCTGTTCGGCATCCATTTCAAGAAAACACTGCCGACCATATCGCTGAAACTCACGATGGATTCCATGGACCGATACCCGTATCCGAATACCGGAACCAGGATGTACCTCTCTCTCAGCGCCTCAGGACGGGCATTCGGCGGGGGCTATTCTTTTATAAAATACGCGGGAAGGCTGGAACGGTACTTTACGTTTTTCAATATCCATACGCTGCATCCGATGATCAGTTTCTCCTGGGCAACCAGTCTACTTCCGGAGGTCGAGCGGGCCTTCCTCGGCGGAGTCCTCTACGAGGAGCGGTACCGCGAAATGAGTGTTCATAATTATGTCCCGTTTATCGGTATTCCCCCAAGAACACTCTTTGGTGACCGGTTTGTCATCAGCCATCTGGAATACCGCTGCACCATCAAAAAGAACCTCTATTCACACCTTTTATTCGACTGGGGTGCAGCCTGGAATCACGACAATGAAAATTACCGGGAAATCGCCGAAGAAGCACCACTTGGCATCGGCATCGGGCTTTCGTATATGACCCTGTTCGGACCGATCCGACTTCTGTACGGGCAACTGCTTAAAAACAGCAGTTTCTATGTGAGCAACAGAACCGAATTTTTCTACTTCTCAGCGGGATATGATTTTTAATCGGTTGCACCGTCCCCTACAGCCTGAAACACTCAAGACAGTGTGTTACGGCAGAATATTTCCGTCGAATGGTAGTATATTCTGAAATTCATTAGTATATTTCAGTCACTTCTGCAGACGGAAGAATCCGGAATGATCCGGTATGCGCAGGGTTCCTCTACGTACTATTTGGCAGGCAGGAGTGCGCGTAACTGTTCGAATTCCCTGAAAATGAATTATTGAACGGTAAAACGACAATGCGCGGAACATATATTTTTCTTACACGGTTACCGATTGCACATAGCGGTAATCTCCGGAATTTTGTAATGGATATACAGCTCCGCAGGTATGCGATCAATCTGCCGATCCGGTTGCGGGAGTCTGATGGCAGAAAATCACTCACGTTACCGTTCACTAACAAATGACATCGGCATTTATGCGATGCAACCGTTGCAGTTCTTTACACATTGACCGATCTTTCGGATCCGTTGATAACCGTAATAATTCAGTTTGCAGAAACTGTTTGAAATGATATAATAACGACGACCATGCGCATCTCAATAACACCCAAGCTATTCCTCGGTTTCGTTGCCATTATTTTTCTTAATGTCTTCTTTTTCGTTATTGTCTCCAACCTCGAGAATGTCAACGGTATCGTAAATATCCTCAAGCGGCAGAATGAAGTTAAAAACCGCATGCTGCGCCTTAAAACCCTCCATCGGGTACAGGCGCCCAGTGTCGCCAGCTTCGAACGACTGGGGAGACAGGAACTTGTTGATAATTTTTCACAGACGCAACAGGAGTTCATCTCCCTCTGCGATACCATAAGCAGTGCGATTGATTCCATTATCACGATGAACAATCAGATTATCAGAGACAATCTGGTGTCCGAAAGCCTTACCGCTCTGCAGACGCTGAAATCTTCAATGGATGCCCTTCGTCTTTACAACAATATCTACACCAGCATGTTCGACAGCATCGTGCAGGCAAAGATATCACCGGTACCGATAAAAAAAGTTGAAGCATGGCGTGAAAACCTGGATGAAGCGGGGGGAAAGCTCACCCACGCCATTGACAGCATGGAAAGCGTAGTTGACATGCAGACCAATCAGCGTATCAGGGAGGTCGATCTCAAGGTCCGCAGTGTCAGGGAAAAGACCATCTACATCCTGATCTTTGTTTCGGTGGTCGCCATTCTGTTCGCACTCTGGTTTTCAACCTACATCACTACCTCGTTGCGTCGTCTTACCGTTTCGGCCGGCAATATCGGCAAGGGGGATTTCGATGTCGACCCGCATGGTTATCCGGGCGATGAGATCGGCGACCTTGCTTCAGCCTTTTTTCAGATGTCGGTGGACCTTAAAAACACGCAGGAAGAACTGGTTCGGTCAAAACGCCTTGCCGCAATCGGTGAGGTGGTTGCTTCAGTAAATCATGAGATCAACAATCCATTGATGATCATATCCGGGAATGCCCAGTTCCTTCAGATGATGATGGCGAAATTCCCGCAGGAGATGCGGGAACGGGTTACGACCATTCTGGAGGAAACCGAACGGATTTCCCGTGTCACCAGGAAATTGCGTGAGATAAAAAATCCCGTCGTGGAGGATTACACCTCAAGCGGAGAACAAATGATCAATCTCGACAAGTCATCAAGTTGATCGGCCGGGGAGGCGTGTACGCTACTGAATAATTTTCGTATTACCGTTTCCACCGCTATGGTTGCTCTACTGTTCCTGCTTTTCTTAGGGTGCGGCGGCAGAGTAGTCACCTATGAACAGCAGCTGCTCACTGAGGCGGACTCCCTGTTTCATGCCGGTAATTTCGAATATGCCAAAGTAAAATACGATAAAATCCGCACCCTCAAGCCCTCCACTCCGGCAGCGTGCAACGCTCAGTACTACCTTGGCTATATCAACATCTATTACGATAACCCCTTCGCAAACTGGGAAGCGGCGCTGCGCGAGTTTAAAATGTTCGTCAGCCTCTATCCGAAGGATGCCCGCGTTGACGAGGTCAACTCGTGGATCAAGCTTCTGGTCGTGATGCAGTCTTTTAAAAAAGAGTACCTCGGTACCTCCCGGAATCTTGATTCACTCAGGCTGCGACAGAGCGACAAGGAACACTCGTCGTCCGTTAAAAGTGCCGCGAATGTCGACGCTCTGACCGAATCACTACGCACCTGCAACAGTGTGAAAGACTCACTCGACCGAAAGAGCAAGGATCTGGAGAATTTCATACTTGACCTCGTGAAAAAATGCCAGGCCGCCGGCCAGTAGGTATATTTCCCGCTATGCACATTCCTGTCAGAAAAGAAATTCCCCCTCTGACCACCGTTGTCGTCAAAATCGGCAGCAGGATTCTCACTGCCGATGGTCACAAGAATCGGCTTGCACGACTGGCTGAGGATATCACCGCACTGCATGGAGCCGGAATCCGGATTGTTCTCGTCTCGTCGGGAGCGATTGCTCACGGTATGGAAGCACTGAAACTGAGCAAACGTCCTTCAATCATTCCACTGCAGCAGGCTTGTGCCAGTGTAGGCCAGCACCGGCTCATGAACCGGTATGAACGGGTTTTCTCCCGGCATGATATCAACATCGGTCAGGTACTGCTCACCTGGGACGATCTGCGCAGTAAAAAACGGTATCTGAATCTGCGCAATACGCTGTTTCAGTTGCTCGATCAAAACTGCATTCCTGTGGTGAACGAAAACGATTCAGTGGGGGTCGAAGAAATTCAGTTCGGCAACAACGACATGCTCGGAGCACAGACAGCCCTGCTGACTCATGCAGATCTCTTTATCAACCTCACCGATGTCGGCGGTCTCTATGACCGCAATCCGCATATCGACACCTCGGCGAAACATATTCCAGTCGTTACCTCGATGTCTGCCGCGGTAAAAAAGATGGCCGCCGATACCCGCAAAGAGATCAGTGTCGGCGGAATGGCAACCAAACTCAAAGCTGTTGAAATTGTTACCCGGGCGGGAATTTCCGCCCTGATCGGCGACGGATTTGATCAGCGGCTCAGTGATGTCCTCAGTAAGCCGCAGGCGGCAACGCTCTTCCTCCCCGAACCCAGGAAGATGTCGTCGCGACACAGGTGGATCGCTTTCACCGGACAGTGTGCAGGAAATCTGACTATTGATGAAGGTGCCGGCACCGCACTGCTCAAAGGAGGTAAAAGTCTTCTTGCCGCAGGAATCAGAGAGGTTTCCGGAACCTTCAAACCCGGCGATACCGTTTCCATCAGTATCCGCGGAGGTGAAACGATAGGTCGCGGGCTGGTCAATTACAGCTCCGAGGAGCTGCAGCTCATCAAGCAGTGTAAAAGTTCCGAAATAGTGGCAAAACTCGGTGCTAAACGATTCGATGAAGTGATTCACCGCGACAATCTGGTACTGCTCTGATCATATTCCTGCCGCACATTGTCCCTTCTCCGGTTGAGTAGACCGCTTCCAAGTAGTAATTTTATCTTCTATACTGTTCCCTATTCCATCCTCAGGCCAAAGCACAGGAGAGCCGGATACCCGGGGAGCAGATTCGCACACTGAGTCACCTGATATAATGTAACAACACCATAGCTCATTTATTCCTACCGGAGGCCACTACAGTGAAAGCAAAACTTGAAACAGTTATCGACCGGATCGCGCAGCAGGCAAATAAAGCATCGCTTGCACTGCAGGGTGTTTCCGAGAAACAGGTGAACAGAGCACTGCTGACAATGGCAAAACTGCTCGCCTCCGAAAAGACCGGTCTTCAGAAAGTAAATGCGAAAGATCTCGCGGCCGCCCGTGAAAAGGGGCTCTCCACGGCGATGATCGACCGGCTTACGCTCTCGGACAAAACCATCAACGGTATGATACAAGGACTCAGGGAGGTCGCGGCACTTTCCTCCCCCGTCGGCACCGAGTATGACCACCGTGTCCGTCCGAACGGACTTTCCATCTGCAAAGTTACCGTCCCCATCGGTGTCGTGGGAATTATTTACGAATCACGCCCGAACGTCACCGTTGACGCGGCAGCCATCTGTCTGAAATCACAGAATGCCGTGATTCTTCGCGGCGGCAGCGAAGCGTTCCATTCAAATACGGCCCTGGCGGCGCTTTTCAAAAAAGCACTCTCCACGGCGAAACTCCCGTCAGACGCGGTACAGATTATTCCCACTACCGACCGAACGGCAATCGAACTGCTGCTGAAAAAAGAGGAACAGGTCGATCTGATCATCCCCCGCGGCGGCGAGGCACTTATACGCATGGTGGTCGAGCATTCACGCATTCCGGTGATCAAGCACTACAAGGGAGTATGCCATGTATATATCGCTCCCTCGGCGGACATCTCCATGGCAACCGCGATCGCCGTCAATGCGAAAGTCCAGCGCCCCGGCGTATGCAACGCCATGGAAACGCTCCTGCTCGATGCGAAACTTTCCGTTACCAAGCGTAAAGCTATTGTCTCGGCATTGATTGAAAACGGCGTTACCCTGTTCGGTGATCCGAAAACACGTGCCCTCGCCACGGCAGTAAAAAAGGCAACTGAAGCGGACTGGCGGGCTGAATATCTCGACCTGCGACTGGCAGTGCGTACCGTTGCGAATATCGACGAGGCGATAAACCATATCAACGCTTACGGTTCACATCATACCGAGGCTATCGTCACCGGATCGAAACGGGAAGCGGCACGGTTTCTGCAGCAGGTCGATTCATCATCGGTGATGGTGAATGCCAGTACCCGGTTTTCCGACGGCGGAGAATACGGCATGGGATGCGAAATCGGCATTTCAACCGACAAACTGCACTCACGAGGCCCGATGGGTATTGCCGATCTGACCACGTACAAATGGATTGTCTACGGCGCCGGACAGATACGGAGTTAATGCGGAAGGAAGAGAGGGCGACAGGGAGATTGGGGGATACCCCCGAAGAGGCACTGGTCGCAAACTGAATAGTTCGACGACGAGGACCCGGCAGTTTTTTACCATCGGTTGATTACAGGTAAACTGAAATATATTCCGTGCACGGTTAACCGTGCACGTTCAAACCAGGATAGAAAGAAGTCTCATGATTGATATTGAAAAATGTAAATTCGATGACAGAGGACTCGTTACCGCAATCGCTCAGGACGCGGCTACCGGGCAGGTGCTCATGCTTGCCTATATGAACCGTGAGACCCTGCAGGAGACTCTGGAAAAGGGAGTAATGATTTACTACAGCCGTTCACGACAGAAACGGTGGTTCAAAGGAGAAACTTCCGGCCATGTACAGCGCGTCCGCGAAGCGTATATCGACTGTGATGGTGATGCCCTGCTCTTCAAGGTTGAACAGACCGGCGCCGCCTGCCACGAGAATTACTTCAGTTGTTTCTTCAGGAAGTACGACGGCGGCACCTGGAATATCTGTGCCGATAAAATAGAAGAATAACCTGTTGAAGGATACCGCACCTGCCGATGTTTTCCCCCTCTGTTGTAATCGACCTCGATAATCTGCTGTATAACCTGCAACAGACACGTTCGCGTCTGCCCGCCGGAACCGGTATCATAGCGGTAGTCAAGGACAGCGCCTACGGCTGCGGCGCAGCGGTTATTGCACGGTTTCTCGAAAAGGAGGGTAATGTCGACCAGTTCGCCGTCGCCCGTGCCGAAGAGGCTTTTACCCTCAGGCAAAACGGCATTACCACCGACCTGCTGATCCTGGGAAAAGTACCGTCACCGAAGCTCGGTGCCGCAGCAGCAGGAAACATCACCCTGACCTGCAACGATCTTGACGATCTGTACCACTGGGAGGCTTCGGGTATCCCGATCCGTTTTCACTGCAATATCGACACCGGCATGCACCGGCTCGGACTGCAACCCGAAACAATTCCAGAACTGATCACTCTCCTGCGGAAAATACCGCACCTCAGATGCGAGGGGGTGTTTACTCACATGGCATCGGCAGATGTACCGGACACCGGTACCGTTGGTGATCAGTACCGGCGGTTTGCTGCCGCTATCGGGCAGTTCCGGCACAACGGCATGGAACCTGCATATGTCCATATCGCCAACAGCGCCTCGATACTGCTCCACCCGCACCACGACTGCACCCACGTTCGTCCGGGTATCATGCTTTACGGGTGCCTCCCCGATCCGGAGCAGAACTTCGGGATTGACCTCAGACCGGTGCTGTCGCTCAAAGGAGCGATCGTTGCACTGCGCCATCTTCCGGCCGGTTCCCCGGTGAGTTACGGGGGGAATTACATCACCAGCACCGATACCACCATCGCCACTATCGGTGTCGGGTATGCGCATGGAGTACCCCGTTACCTCAGCAACCGGGGCAGCGTTCTGATCGGTGCGAATCGGTACACCATTGCCGGAAACGTGACAATGGATTACATCATGGCGGATGTCGGTGCGGCACCTTCGTGCACCATCGGTGATGAGGCCGTGATAATCGGATCACAGGGAGAAGCGGTGATCACCCCCGATGAGGTTGCTGCCGCAGGCGACACGATCGCCTACGAAGTTTTATGCAATATCGGCAGAGCACTCCCGCGTAGTTATATCAGAAGCGGCAGCATTGTCGAACAGCAACAGGGACACTCTTTCTGAACGGATGCCGCTTGACCGTCGGATATACTGCCTGCGCTGTGCAAACCAGTAACAAGGAATAACCATGAGTAGTCTGATTGAGACCCGTGAGATCAACGGTATAGTTACCGCAATATCGTCTAAAGGTATACATGCGATTCCTGCCGATGCATGCGGTATGAGTGATGGAGGAAGAAGCTGCAGCGGAGGCTGCGGTTCCTGCGGAGGGAAAAAGAAAGTACGAACGTACACCCTTGCACTGCGCACTCCGCACGATCTTCATACCGGGCAACTGATCCGGTTCCGGTACCAATCCCTGCATGAAACAGTGGGTGCGATGATTGTTTTCGGTATTCCCCTTGTAATGGCCTTTTCGACGCTTTTGCTCTGGCAGGTACTCCAACCGCAGCAGGCGGAATCCGGCCGGGCACTGCTCTCGTCGGGTATCGCGCTGGCGTGCGGTTTCGGGGTGGTACGCATCATCGACCGGCTTTTCGGGCGCACCCATCCTCCCGAACTGCTCTCTGCACCTGAATCCTCTCCCTCACCGGACGGGACCACCGATGCTTGACGAATGGCTCGACGCGGGAGACCTCATCGACAAAACCGAGGATCTGATCGAACTCGGACTCTTTGATGACGCCTTTGAACTGCTCAACCAATACTTTCCTCTGTACGAGGACGTCTGGGAGCTGTATGTGCTCTACGGACGGATATACACCGATCAGAACAAACCCGACGAAGCAATTGAATGGCTCCGCAGAGGATTGCAGCTCGACAAGAAAAATCCGGACAGCCTGCTCGGACTGTTCTATGCTCATACACTCAAACACCAGGTAAAACGGGGCGGCAAATATCTGCTGCTTGCAGCGAAATACCATCCTGAAAACGAAATGGTACTCACCGCGCTTATCTGGTATTATACCGAGGTAAATAACCTGACCGCCGCGATCACCTGTTTCGAGACCCTCCAGAAAAACGGTGCGAATAATCCTGAAATGTTCCGTAACGGGGCGATCGCTTATCAGCGAAGCGGCAACTACACCAATGCGGAACGCTGTTTCCAGATAGCTCTGGAGATTAATGATCAGTTCGATGAGGTACGTGACATGCTCGCCGATCTGTACCTGTTTCAGGAGCAGGAAAAAAAGGCGATCCAGCTCTATCAGGAAGCGCTGCGAGACTCTCCACGGAATATCCGGGTTCTCAGCCGACTTATATTCTGTCACACACAGGCCAACAACCGTGAACAGGCTTCATCACTTGCAAAGGAATCCATCCGGCTCTACCCCAACTCCCCCATCGGGTATGTTGATCTCGCGTATGTCCATCTGAACAACAACAATCCGACCGAGGCAATCGCCTGCGCCGACCGTGCTCACGATATCTCACCACTCGATGCCGAGGCATTCAGAATCAAGGGTATCGCCTGGTCGGAAAAAAATGACTGGGAAAAAAGTAAAGCGGCGTTTGAAACAGCCATCGGTATCGAACCCGACAACAGTGAAATCATGCGGGACTACTACCACCATCTCCGGACCGCCGGCGACATTGTGAATATGGAGAAACTTGTTCACCGGGTGATCAAACTTGAATACCCTTACTGCGTGGAAGACTACTGGTTCCTTACCGATTACTACCGTGAAACCGGTGATGATCTCAAAGCTTTTCACTATCTGCACAAGGCCTACAAGAGCATGCCGTCTGAAAGTGAACTGATACCGCCGATGGTCGACATTCTCCTTGAACAGGGCCATACCGCCTTTGCGGTTCCCTTTCTGTTCCGCTATGTCTACTCGGCGGGGTGGAATGATACACTCAATGAATTCGCCCGTAACCGGCGTTTCAGAGGAAAATGGGCACAGGAGGGAATCCGTTTTCTGCGTTTTCAGGGTCAACGCCCCCGGGAATTCAGGCGCTACCTGTTCAACCACTACCTGAGGAAATTCGGCATTATTCTGATTACCGTACTCTGCATACTCTCACTTTTTCCCGGAGTGCTCCTCTTTGGTGTAAAGGCGGTAATCGGTACCGGTCTCGCATACGTGATTTTTCTCTCGACGTTGTTTGCCAGGCACTATCTGACAACACGAAAAAAGGTGGTTCCCGGTGCCGCACGTTGACCAAATTACGGAACCACCTCTGGTACTGCACATCTGCTGTGCTCCTGACGAAGCATGGGTCGTCCATACCCTCCGGCAACACTACGAACTCCACTGTTTCTTCTGTAATCCAAATATCTCCCCCGAAACGGAGTACCGGCTCCGCTGCACCGAGGCGCGAGCAGTGGCGCAACAGTACCAGGTTCCCTTCCACGAAGATCCGTATGCCCCGGAAACCTGGGAAGCCGCGGTTGCACCTGCAATTACTACCCCCGAAGGGGGAGAGCGGTGTCGGCGCTGTTTTGACCTGCGCCTTGAACGGACCGCCCGGTTCTGCGCCGAAAACTATTTTCCGGTGTTCACCACTGTCATGAGCATTTCCCCCCACAAACGCATCGCCATGCTCAACGCTGCGGGCAATGCCGCGGCTGCGGCGCACGGTGTCCGGTATGCCGAATTCGACTTCAAAAAAAAGGACGGGTTCAGGAACAGTATTCTGCTCAGTAAAGAACTCGGGCTGTACCGGCAGGATTACTGCGGATGCCGGTTGAGCCGGACGGAACGGGAGGTGCGCAGAAACAATTCGGAAGAGAACTCACTACCGTAGCATTCTTTACCCCGAAAAAAAGAGGACCCCTCTCCCCGCCTCTCTTCATAACAAAGGGAGGACTTTAAGGGGCACAGGTTCTCGTCACCGGGCGGTGAGAGATTCAGGGAGAGAGGTAATGAAGTAACTGTTTTTTATCCGGACACCGACCGGTTACTGACCTTCAAAATACTTGTGCAGCCCGTCGGTATCAGGAACCATCGATTTTTCACCTCTCTGCCAGTTGGCAGGGCATACTTCTCCATTCTCGGTAACAAACTGCAGCGCATCAACCATCCGCAGCGTTTCATCAACACTCCGGCCGAGCGGCAGGTCGTTCACCACCTGATGTCGTACGACAAACGCGGTATCGATCAGGAACAATCCCCGATAGGCAATTCCTTCGCCCTCGACCAGTACGTCGTAGGCAGCTGCAATCTCCTTGCTGATATCCGAGACGATCGGGTAGGAAACACCTTCAATGCCTCCCTTTGACTTCGGTGTGGAAAGCCAGGCGAAATGGCTGAAATGAGAATCAACGCTGGCGGCAACCAGTTCCACGTTCCTCGCTTTAAAATCTTTGAGCCGTTCATTGAAAGCATGCAGCTCGGTGGGACAGACAAACGTGAAGTCGAGCGGGTAGAAAAACAAAACAATGTATTTACCTTTATAGTCAGACAAACGGAAGGTTTCGATGATTTCAGTTCCCTTTACCGCTTTCGCAACAAAATCTGGGGCAGTTTTTCCGACGAGTACCGACATTCCCTTACTCCTTTAATGTTGAATTATTGTTGATGTAAGCTATTGAACTACAGAACATTTTAATAGCAAAGGGTGTGCCGAAAAGGGAAACTGTGACAATTATCAGGATTACCGGAATTTCTTTTTAACCCGTGAATTTATAGACAGATGTGTATTTTTTAATAGTGCCGGAAACAGCTATTCGCACGCCGGTAATACTAGGGCGGACAGGTCAGGACCGGGTACTAGTGCGGAGAGACTTCTCAAGGCACTGACTTCGCGTATTTTCATTAGCAGTCACCGAAGAATAATCGGGAAAGTCTTATTTATACGAACCCCGTAATGGTCGATCGATATAAGGTAGAGTCCTTCTGCAAGATCAGGAAGCTGCAGTACCACACCTGTCGCGGAGAATACTGCAGAAATACGTTTTGAAAAAACGAGGGTTCCGTTCGGGGTATAGATGCGTAGATTTCCACTGCCCGGTTCCGGGAGCTGTAAGGTCAGCCACCGCTTGGTCGGATAATACGACAAGGAGACCGGTCGAGAAGCCCCCCCCCTGTTGTACCTTCCGGCGGAGGAAGGATCGAAAGATATTTTATCGATATTGGGTCCGTCCTGATCGCTGTTTGTTGCCAGGGTAATGGTATTGGTTCCCGTCTGCAGCGTCACGGTGATTTCCTTTATCTGCCAGGATGTCCAGTCGGGTGTTGCGGCAAAAGCCACCGATGCATGTTGCAGATTGTCGTTGACCGCGACTGAAAGGGTGCGGGAAATGCCGGAACCATTGGTGAATGATATCTGCAGTTGCCGTTCTCCCGCAATAGCAGTGTAAACGAGTATTGTAACCGAGGACCCGGTTACGGTGGTGAAGTTGACATACCCCTCTCCGCTGAAACCGCCGTTTTTATTTTCCGTATCCGCACCGTCGATGGTACCGTATTCCGCTTCATAGGTGAACATGTCGACTGGAAGGAATTGTGCGGAAAGAGTGATATCAGCATCCAGAGAAGCAATCGTGAACACTGAATCGGAACCGGTATAGTCACCAGTCCACCCGTTGAGCTTCCATCCTTTTACCGGAACCCCGGTGAACGTTATCGAGGAACCTTCCGGAAGATTCTGTTCGGGTGGCTCCTGAATGACCGTTCCACCGGCCGTTGAAGCAACGGTAACTGTGTGATATACACGAGGGTCCTTGATAAAATGAGCATAGATCGTTTTTGCCGTGTTCATGGTAACCGATGCTGTATTGACGGTTCCGGTAAGATCACCACTCCAACGGTCGAACATCCATCCCGTTGCCGGCATCGCTGTTACCTCGACCTGAGCGCCCTCTGCATAATTGCCGGATGCGGGGCTGACGGTACCCTCACCGGATGCAACTGAAACCGCCAGTGAATATATGGTCACCGTGGCGTTTATGATTTTCGACGGTGCACCCAATCCCCCCATTGCATTGGCGGCCCGGACAAAAAAATCAGCATCGGCATCACTTGCGGTAATAGCGCACTCAGGGGCCGTTACACACCGGTAATAGTTTCCGTCCCGAAAAACCACCCAGCAGAGTGCGCTGTCGTTATCGTTCCAGACCAGTTTTGATCCGCTCATCCCGACTACCGGAGCACTGACCTGTGCAGTCGACAGATCGGGTTGCCAGTTGTCGCTTCCGCCGAGTACGTTTCGTATAGTGTACCTGGCAGCCTCCGTAGCGGAAAGTGCAGGATTTATTGTTACGGTAGTACCGTCCTTGGTGTAGGTAGTGCGCCTCCCGGAGAGACTCACGGGAGCACCTGATGCGTTGGTGCTGTTGTATTCAGCAAAGAGTTTTGGGACAACATTCATCGGGTCACCCCACGCTTCGGTCGAGGGAGTTTTCTTCATGATGGTGTTGAGAAAAACACACCGTGGTTGATTGCTCCACGGCCGCCCCAGACGGTACCCGTTTCCCGCGTCACCGTCGATCGTACAGTTCATGAAGACGTATCCCCACGATGTTTTTGTTGACGGTGCGGCGATCACCACCGAAGACCTGTTTTCAAGATAGAGCAGACAGTGGTTGAAAAACACATCCCCGTACCCGCATATAAAATCAACAAACCCGTGAATTTCGCACTCCTCCCAGTAGGTCCGGTTACTGAGCGAATAATAGGTATCCTGATAACTCAGGAGCTTGACATTTTTATAAATATTTTTATCGCCGCGATCCTGAATGGCGACATACCGTCCGGTCTGGTTCACCGCAGCGGGATCTCCGTAATTTCCCTTGTTAAGAACTGTCAGATCCTGCAGGTAGAGATTGTTCGCTCTGTTGAAGTACAGTGTCGCTGTAATACTGATTCCCTCGGTCCTCGCCTTGTTGGAAATGGTGGTACTTCCGGGTCCCTCGCCAATGAACGAAATGTTCGAAGTGGTAATGGTCGTCATCTGGTTCCCATCGCCGGTGAGCGTCCCTATCGCGTACTCACCTGCCGGAAAAAAGAGGTAAAAGCGTTTTCCTGAGGACGCATTGCTACCGGCAGCCGCCAATGCCTCTTTGAAATTCCCGTCGACCCCGACCACGAAATCGAACGGCTTTTTAGTGATGGCGAGTAGGTTCTGTGGTAGCGCCACCAGATTCAAAAGTACTGCAAACGCTGCAGTTGCACCTGCAGGTATGATTCTCTTACTCGCCATGTTCTCCATCCGTTTCAACCAAACAGGATCGTCTTTATGATGTAGTATAATATAACCTCTTTTTCATACCACTTTTACTCTCTGTAAGCAGATTCATACCGGAGCGGAATAAAATTCTTTCAGGTGTATGCATTTCTTAAGGTACGTGCATTAATGAATCCGCCCCTCCCCCGACCTTCTGTTTGAATAGAGAGACGAAATATGAGGCGTATCTCCTGATGGCGTGTTTGCCTCGCTTATAATGGAGTGACTATATTCTGAATTACGGTATGGGTCTTTCAATTAAATCGAAAGGATTTCAGTCGTATGAGTGATTTTTTCGAAAACGACGACGATGCCATTTCCGGCATTTATGATGACGACGGAAATAAAATCAATCCGGAGCTGGTGCCGAAGCCGGGACTCTGTCTTCTCTGCAGAAAAGAAAACGATCCCCGTGAAGAGATGCTCTGTACCCTCAATCGCCTTGATCAGCAGGATGATGAGGGTGAATTTATCTGCGGGGCATATGAGGCGAAATAAGCATCAGGTCAGTACGGTACCCTCCACTTTCCCGTGAAATGGATGAAGATCGTTTCTTCACGATATTGCTGTTATAATCAAAATTCCTGGATTCGAGAATCCGGCATCCACAATTCCCCTACTCACCCTCAGAAATCTGCAGGAAAAAATACAACGGTTTATCTGCAGAATTTTCAGAAAATTCAGTTCCGATAATTGATTGTTCACAATTATTATTTATATTCTAAACAGAATTCGGGAAGACGATACGTGCTGTCATCTGAAGGTATGATAATTGCAATGAAGTAATGAAGTGATGATCTGGTTAGTAACAGCAATCTTTTAAACGGTAACGGTAGAAATGAAACCACGACTCTTTATTATTTCAACGGCAACCCGTTTCAGGGGGGGGGAATTCCAGGCTCTCCTGCTGGCAAATGGTCTGCGTCAGCAGAACTACCCTGTAACCATTGCCTGCAACGAAGCCGGTCCGTTCAGGAATACCGATTGTCCGGAGGCTCGCTGGATCCGGTTTCGACATCGGCACGGACTTGATCTGCGGGGGATACTGGTTCTGACCCGGGAAATTACGGCAGCCCAACGGCCGGTGCTGTTATGCAATGACAGCAAGGCCCTCACCCTCGGGTGGCTGGTCTCACGGCTGAAGAGAGTACCACTACTCGCAATCCGCCGGGTGTACTTTCCATTTGCGAAAAATCATTTTTCACAATTGAAATACCGGTCCTGCACGAGGATTGTGGCCATTTCGAAAGCCATTGCCGAGCGTTGCCGATCGACACTTCCCGGTTGCAGGATAACCGTTATTCCAAGCAGTACTACTCCGGTAATCGAAACGGACAAACGCGGAATACTCCGGAACAGACTCGGGTTCAATCCGGAAAATCAGGTTTGCCTGAGTGTCGCTGACTTTACCAATCCCGGGAAACAATTTCCGTTTCTTCTTAAAACAGCATCGTTACTGCACCGGCGTTACCCGGAGTTCCGTCTGCTTCTGGTCGGAAAACTGCCTGATACCCGGGAACCCCTCCCATCGTGGTGCATATCGACCGGATTCAGTTCCGCGCCGCTCGATTATTATGCCGCAGCCGATTTGTACCTCTGTACCTCACGACATGAAGGCCTCGGTACTGCAATCCTCGACGCGGTGGTGCGTGACATCCCGGCCGTGGCGCCCGCTGCGGGTGGTGCAGGGGATCTCTTTACCGATGATGCATGGCTTGCCGATGAAGTCCACGGGAAAACCTTTCTGCAACGTATGTGTGAAATACTCGATAATCCGACAGAAGCGCGGCTAAGAGCGATTCGTTACGGTGAACATGCACGGGGCTGGTTTTCCCGGACCCGGGTTGTTGATGCTTACCGTGTCCTTATTGATGAAATTGCAGGAACAATACCGTTATCATCACTGGAACCCATTCCATTCCACGCCGGGGAGTCCTGACATGCTATCAAATTTTGCAGTAACCATGCTGTTGCTTGCCACGGTAACCCAGGCCGGTGCCTTTAAAAGTCGTCCCGGTGGTGCGTATGTAAAACTGGGAAGCAGTTTGATGAGCACCCCTTATGCCTGGGGAAATTCCGGAGGAAAGATCGATTTTTCACAAAAGAGTGCGGGTCTAGGTATTTACGGACAATATTCCCTGACCGGTCGGTTGGGCGTGATCGTCAGCGGGAATCTGTATTCCTACGGAAGATCGCAATTTTTTGACCAGGTTCCTCAGGGAGATACCTCGGAAGTCATACTGGCCGGACCATGGAGTGTACAGGGATCGGTACACCTTTTGGAACGCGCCGGGTTCGGTCTCGGAGCACAGGCCGGCTTAAGCTGGATGTTTTCCTCCGATTCGAGAGCCATCAGTCCGCATGCAACCGGAGAGATTAACCTTGGAAAAAAGCTCGACCGTATCAGATCCGG
This sequence comes from Chitinispirillaceae bacterium, assembly GCA_050304135.1. Classification (GTDB taxonomy): domain Bacteria; phylum Fibrobacterota; class Chitinivibrionia; order Chitinivibrionales; family Chitinispirillaceae; genus JAFGNB01. The sequence goes on from JBNLDC010000018.1 coordinate 43,944, forward strand.
ACTCTGGGCCGATCTGGGCATTGTCGCCAGTTTGAAAAACGACTCCCGCCCGCGGGGACGGGCGGAATTCGGGATAAAACACCATGACCGGAAATGGCGATGGGAACTTAAAGGTCTTCTTTCGGTGGCAGGAGCATTGACCCGGTCCGGTTCGGCAAACAGCCGGATCATCAGCCACAGTGAGCAGCGTCTGAGTGCAGATTCAACCTTTTTTATGCTCACGGTCGACCGGGGTCTTTACTATGGAGACAGTTTCTCGGGAGCAGTCGCGGGAACATGGTATATTGCCAAAGGGGTCGGAATCGACCTCTCCTACAGACAGGTTTTCTGGGGACGGGGCGCGTCCTCGCTCAGGAGCATCGGAATAGGAGTATCATACGGATGGAGAATAAAAAAGTCGGTGGAAAAGACGCGATAACTCGACGCGGTTTCATTAAAGTCACCTCTGCGGCTGCGGCATCGCTCTTTATTCCTAGCAGCGGTTTTTTCGCCTGTACCAATTCTGTTACCGGGCCCCTGATCGATTCGTTGCCGTCTTCGTTTCTGACACCGCTCGACAGAGCGGAAACGACAGGCGGTTTCTACATTGAATTTATTGACGGCAAATCGTACCGTCCCTCGGGCATCGACCTTTCCACATGGACACTGCAGTTCATCTGGAGAAAAAACGGAACAACCGTCCACACCGAACGACTCGGCTATGCGGAGATCGTCTCGATACTTTCAGATGATGAAGAGTCATTCTGCCATACATTCCAGTGTGTCGGCAACACTCCAGGCGGAGCGCTCGTGAGCACCGGGGTATTTACCGGCGGTAAACTCCGGACCATTCTGGAACGACTTCATACATTTTCACCCGACGAATTCCAGCGGGTCAATTTCCGTTGTTACGACGGGTATACGACAAATCATACCATCGACCGGATATTCCACGACACTGGTGCGCCGGTGTATCTTATTTACAAATTCAATGGACATCCACTCAGCGATACTGAAGATGAAACGCTCGCACACGGTTTTCCGGTCCGGTTACTCACCCCCGACATGATGGGGATGAAGAGTCCGAAGGCTCTTCTTGAGATCGAGATAACCGATGACGATTCGGTAACCGGACACTGGGAATCGCGTACAATCAGTTCCGAGTTTCCTGAAACGACGTGGGCTGATCTGCCCCTCACCAGAATAAATTCAAAAATCATATCACCCCTCAACCGACAGCGGGTCACCGGCACGCAGCTTGAAGTCAAGGGATTCGCCTGGGCCGGCAGCGATCCGGTTGCAACGGTGGAAGTGGGCATTGCAAAAGATCCCGGCGATTCATTTGGTGTCAAGTGGTACCCTGCGACTATCGCCGATCCCCCGTCCCCGGACATGCTCTCGGTATTCGGCGCTTCGCAACCGGAAGTCGTTGAAGCGGTCGGTAAACTCGGGGTGCAGCGGTGGCCACAGCCCTACATCTGGTGCCAGTGGTCGGTAACCATACCGCTGCCCGACAACGGCACCGACCGGGTTATTCTTCTCGCACGAGCAACCGATACCGCCGGAAATCAACAACCGTTGCTTGAACTGGGAGCAGATACCGCCGACGGAAACAATGGAATGCACGCGGTGGAGATTTCGTTAGCATGATTGTTGCCGTAACCGGTGCAAACGGACTGGTCGGTGCTCATCTCACCCGCGCCCTGATCAATGAAAACCACACGGTACTCGCAATCAGCCGGTCCACTGAACCTGCGGTGCTCACCGGTATCGCCGGAAATGAGCGGTACACCTATCGGAATATTGACATCGGGGATGAAGACTGCATGGCTGCGGCCCTAAGGGTATTTGCCGTGGAAACGGTATTCCACTGCGCGGTACAGCGCATTCCACCGACGGAAACGGGTACCGTTGAAACAGGTTCCGCCTGGAACTGCAATGTCAATGGTACCGCGACCGTCATGCGGGCAGCCCACCGCAGCGCAGTCCGGGCATTCATCCACTCCTCGGCAATGATGGTGTATGACCTTGATGCCCATCCGCAGTGGGCACCGGATGAAACAGTTCTCCCCTGTCCGGGTGAACCGAACGGTCTCACCGTTGCGGTGGCGGAGCAGATGGTCGGCTATTTGAGTCGCCGTCTGAAACTTCCCAGTGTCATTCTCCGATACCCCGGTCTGTACGGCCCGGGAAAAACGGGTGGTTTCGTTGCCGGATGTATTGCACAAATGTTGCGAACTCCGCAAAAACCTGTTGAAGTACGGAGTAACCGCCGGGCGGACTTTTTATGGGTGGGTGATGTGGTTACCGCCAACCTGATAGTTGCAATGAAGCTAAATGAACTGCACGGCAGATTATTTCATATCGGGAGCGGCCATTCGTGGTCGGTCAGGGATATCGCGACAAAATTACGCGGGATAATCGGTTGTCAAACACCCCTTGAGGAGGCCACACCGCTTCCCGATCGGGACTTCCGGCTGGACTGCACCCGTGCGATAAACGAAATCGGTTATTCACCGAAACCGCTTGACTACGGTCTGGATCAGACGGTACAGGAGTGGAGGAAAACAATACAACCGCCATGTACCGAACGTGGTGCATGACCATCGGGAAGGAACAGCAGCGCAATGTCGGACACCACGCAACAGCCCGGGAAACAGATGATTCCTACCAATCGTCCCTACTTCACCCTCGAAGACCGGCAATATATTCTTGCTGAGCTGGACACCATTCTTGCCGGCGGAAAACTCACCATGGGTCCATGGATAGACCTCCTGGAGCAGGTTGTCGCGAAAAAAACCGGTGCAGCACATGTCGTTGCGACCAACTCCGGTACCGGCGCACTTGAAATTCTCTGCCGACGGTTCGGCCTGACAGCGAGTGATGAGGTCATCGTTCCCACAAACACCTTTGTCGCAACTGCAAACGCCGTCCGACTCGCCGGAGGAACCCCGGTACTGGCTGATATCGGGCAGGATACACTCGCTCTCACCCCGGCCACAGTTCGTAACGCGATCAGTAAGCGCACTAAAGGAGTTATCACTGTTCATATCGCCGGACTTGTTGCTCCTGATTTTGGGGAGTTGCGGGCACTCTGCCGATCACGCGGCATTTTTCTACTGGAGGATGCCGCACATGCCTTCGGAGCAGCAATACCGGAGGGAAAGGTGGGAACCCTCGCCGACGGTGCCGCATTCTCTCTCTTCCCCACCAAACCGGTAACCGCAGGTGAAGGAGGGCTGTTGTGCACCAACGACGACGGCTGTGCGGAATTCGCACGCAGTTACCGCTGCCATGGGATCGACACGTCACTCCGGGCACACCGGTTCATCCGCCTGGGCCACAACTTCCGCATGAGCGAAATAACGGCACTGATCGGTCTGACAAGTATTCGCCGTATTGATGAGGCCCAGAAACTCCGTGACCGGGTCGCACGATACTACAATGAACGGTTCGCGGAAAGCGACTGCAGCCTTCCACGGAGTTATTCAGGTGGAATTACCGCATGGTTCAAATACCCGCTGCTGCTCCCCGAAGGATGGGATGGAGATCTGTTTCGTACATTATGCGCCGAACGTGGTGTCGCCTGTACCAGTTGCTACTGGCCACCGGTCCATCGTCAACCGTACTACGCCTCCACGGTTGCACCTGAACAGTTTCCGGTTGCCGAAGCAGTCCTCCGGAGGACGGTAGCGCTTCCCGTATTCCCGGAACTGTCCACCGATCAGATGCGGCACGTGGCTGATACCGTTATCGGATTACTAACCAAAGCGGGTACGCCATGAAAATTCTCTCACTGAGTGCACACACCGACGATGCGGAACTTGGATGCGGCGGCACCCTCAACCGGCTCATTCGTGAAGGTAACGAAGTCCATTATATAGCCTTTTCCCGAGCCTCCTCCTATCCACCGTTTCCTGAAGGGGCCGCGGGTACCGAAATGGTGAATGCTACGGCGGCACTCGGCATCCGTCCCGAAAACGTACAGCTGTTCGATTTCCCCATCAGAAAACTCGGATTTTACCGTCAGGACATCCTTGAAACGATGATAGTTCTGCGTGATACCGTACAACCAGACATGGTATTCATGCCCTGCAAGGAAGATTTCCATCAGGACCATATTACCGTACACGAAGAGGGAATGCGTGCATTCAAATATTCCACACTGCTCGGATACGAAATGCCGAGTAACAATCTCAGTTTTCAGGCACGCAGTTTTTTCGCGCTGACAACAGCTGATATTACGGCAAAAATCTCCGCCATTACCGCTTACCGTTCCCAAAGCAACCGCCGTTTCATGGCCGAAGATGCCATCCGCTCCCTGGCGGTAACCCGCGGGGTGCAGTCAGGGCTCGAACTGGCGGAGTGTTTCGACGTCATCAGATGGGTGAATAAATGAACAGTCGCAACCCGGAAACCGGATTTACCGATGCACCTCCTCCGGGGGCGAGGGTGTGCGCCGCCCATCAGCCTAATCTGCTGCCGTGGGCCGGGTATTTCGCAAAAATGCATCAGGCGGATGTATTCATTATTGCCGACACCGTGCAATACGTCAAGCAGCAATTCATCAGCCGCTGCCGTCTTGCAGACCGTAACGGCCCTCTCTGGCTTTCAATCCCGGTGTGCAGAAGCGGGCACTACGGTCAGACGGTACGGGAGGTCAGGATCGACTACAGTACTTCATGGGAGAAGAAATTCAGCAGAACGATTGAACACCGATACGGAAAAACGCCACTTTTCAATTCTCTGGGTGAAGCAGTTCTACGGAACATCAGGAGAAAATTTGACCGGTTGCTCGACCTCAATGTAGCACTCATCCGCCTGTTGAACGAAACCATGGGAATTCGCACGCCGCTGGTCCTGCTCTCGGAAACCGGCAGCACCACCGGTGACCGCTGCGGCAGGCTGGTTGAGATGACGAAGGCTGTTGAATGTACGCATTATCTATCAGGCAAAGGAGCTTCGCTGACCTACCTCACCGACACACCGTTCAAAGCGGCTGACATCACCTGTTCCTTCTTTTCATTCATGGAAGAACCCTACCTGCAGCCCAGTCCCGAATTCATCCCGGGATGTTCAATAATCGATGCGCTGTTCCGGCTTGGAATCGATGAAACCCGTTTGCGAATAGGTATCCGGTGAGGAGCGGAAACGACCGGTGACACTGCTGTTTCTTGCACTGTTGTTCTTTACAGCTGCTCTACTGTATTCCCTGTACGGTTTCGGTGGGGGGGGGCAGATCGGTGCCGGAATCTGCAGCTTTAAACTTGCCCCGGCAACTCTGCGGCAGGTTACCGGAATAGTCATTTCGGTCGCAGCTCTGCGGCTCCTGACCAAGGTTGTTTTCCGTATATAGTATCCGTTCAGAATACAGCAAAAACGTCCGCGCATACTTCCCCTCGGATCACTTCCAGAACTGGAGCAACACACCATACACCCCGAACATTACCAGCTGATATCCTCCCTGTATAAAAAATTGTGCCCACTTCAGGCCATTTTTCTGGTTGGTCCATATTACCGCTCCCGCCAGAGTCGGTACAATAAACCCCGCCCATATCCAGACTGCCCGTTCCACACCTCCCACCCGGGTGGTGTCTGCAATAAGGTGTGCGAGAACCAGTACTTCAAAGAGCGTCAGAACAAACTGTATTCCGTAGAGCAATCCCGTTCCTTTCTGCATCGCTCTGAGTTCTTCCTCGGAATCAGGGTTTACCCCGATGATCTCCATCCACTTTTTCCCGAAAACCGGACCGTACCAGATCGCACCGATCGCCATTGAGGCCACCGCACCGGTAAGCACCGCCAGATAGTTTACCGCCAGAGGTTCGCTGTTCATCTGTCGTTCTCCTTGTTTTGTGAAGAATTGTTTTATCGATACTAGATAACGATTTCCACCCGCTTAAAATTTCATCCAAGCCGAGTGAAATCGCCCTGTTTGCAACAGATGTTACTATTCTCCACGTGTCGACAACTATTTTTCTTCAGGAAGCACGTATCTGATCACCAGTACCGGTGTTTCGATTGCGTGCCGTTATCTGCACATGCTCAATCTTGCCCCGACAAAAACAAACCTTTTCAAACTCCGCGACGAGCTGAAGTTCGCCTGTCAGGGATTTGAACTGCTTGATCAGAAACGCAAAATCCTCATCAATGAGCTGCTTGCGCTTGTAGATCAGTGTGTTGATTATCAGGAGCAGATCGATTTACGGCTCGCGAAGGCATTTTCCGCCTATGAACACGGAGTTCTTCAGGTGGGGCGACTTAAAGTGCACAACATCGCGGCAACGATCAACATGAAAAGCGCCATCACGATAAGCAGGAGACGTGTTATGGGTGTGGCTCTTCCGGTTGTTGCAACCGAGTTCACGGAGCACCCCCCTTACTTCAGCCCGCGGGGTACAACGTTTTATATCGACGATGCCCTTGTTTCCTTCAAAGAGGCACTTAAAATGATGGGACATCTCGCCGAGCTTAAAATATCGGTGCTGCGGCTCGCCGCCGAGGTGCATAAAACCATCCGTAAAGTGAATGCGCTGGAGCGGATCGCCATCCCGGATCTGGAAGAGACCGTAAAGTATATTGAAGGCAGACTGGAAGAGAACGAGCGCGATATGGTGATTCTCATGAAAAAAGTGAAACAGCGTCTCGATGCAAAACGTTCCCTTGTGACATCCTCCTCCGAAGGAGACGGCAATGCGCCCGGTAATTGAGAATATCCTTGTTTATGTTGACGGCAGCGAGCAGTCAATCACCGCAGCTCAGTATGGGCTCCTCCTCGCCGGAACGACCGGTGCCCGCCTGACAGCACTCTACGTTATCAATACCCGGGCACTCGACGACCTTGTCAAGGCAAGTATCTTTCTTATGGAAGAGCAGGAAGAGTACGCCCGTGATATTGAAGCCGATGCGAACCGGTATCTCAGCCTCGTGGGCGATCTGGCGCGACGCAAGGGGGTCTCGCTGGAAACTGTCTGCCGGAAAGGAAGTATCCACCAGGAGATACTTGCCGCCGTCCGTGAGATGCACATTGATCTTCTGGTTATCGGGGAGCTTTCCCGAATCCGCAGCCGTCGCGACGAACTCTACAACGATACCGAACGGGCAATGCGTCAGACAGGTTGCACAGTGCTGGTGGTAAAAGACGAAGACAGAGTGAATGACCTTTTCGAATCCGACTCCTGAAGGTAGAATACAATAACCTGTTACTCATAAACTTATAAGGTGGTGGTATGGCAATTATAGACCTTGTAGCCCCGGAAGTCATCAAGGTGGGGCTGGAAGCAAAAGACAAACCTTCGGTACTGCGTGAACTGCTTCAGGTTCTGATTGATGCGGGCAAAGTAACCAACAAAGAAGAGATTCTCGACGCACTCACCAAACGGGAAGCACTGCAGAGTACCGGTCTCGAGGCGGGGATCGCTGTTCCCCATGCGAAAACCCAGGCAGTTTCTGCACTTACACTCGCCATCGGCATCTGCGCGGAAGGAATCGATTTCGATGCGATTGATCAACAGCCGTCAAAACTGTTTTTCCTCATGCTTGCACCACCCGATAAATCAGGTCCCCATATCGAAGCTCTGGCGGAGATCGCCCGTATGAGCAGATCGAAAGCATTTATTTCTGCTCTGATCGCAGCCAAAGATGCTCAGGAGGTCATGGATCTCTTCGGGGAATAGATCAATATCAATAGAATGATCGACCACAAAAAGGTAAGGGCGATCAACTGAACGCCCTTACCTTTTTGTGGCGCCGACAGTTCGTTTTCAATCACCGTCAAGCGTGGTTTTAACATCGCTCCCGCTTATATCTTCCGCCGCCTGGAGCAGCAGATCCGTCGGACAATCAAACGTCTGGAATACTTTATCGGTGAACGGATGATCGGACCCTGCCACCTGTATCCGGGCTTCAATAAACACCACATACTGGTTCTGTACGTTCACCTGCCATTTTGCACTGAATGAACTGTTGTTGAGCTTGTTGCAACGGGCCATCTGCAGCAGTTTCATGAAGCTCCAGGCACCGCTCTTGGTGATCTCCTGAGAAAAAGTGTTGCTGACAAGTACCTTGAGGGTTGTACCGGCGTTCATCTCGAGCGGCCATTTAAGGTGTACCGACTTGCCGCCCGGTTTGAGTTCCAGATCCTGGGTACCGATTATCAGTCGTGCGGTTTTTTTATTCCCAGCAGACGGAATAATGGTGATGTCGAGTACCCGCTGTGTTCCGTCCTGCTTGAAGAAAATGTTCCGTATCCGTTCCGCTGCAGAGAGTGATTCCGAGAGTTTCGGATTGAACTGCAGCTGCAGACTGCCGAGCTGGCGTACCATCCAGCGGTTGCCGTCTTTGATGATGAATGAGGAGAGCACCCGGTCGTAAAATCCCCAGAATGTCCCGTTGACCGGCCGGAAAAAATCCATCACATCGTTGAAGGATGCCTCCTCGCCCCTGGATGCGAAGGGATAGCGTCCCGAGAAACGGCTGGTGAAGGGTTTGATGATCTCCTGCCGCCATTTCTGGTTAAGCGTACGGGTAAGCACCTTGGTTGCGGCGATACCGGTGAATTCAAACGGCTGGAGTAACATGTTGCGTAGTGCCGCGGCAAGCTCCTCCGGCATACTGTTGAGCGTTTTCTGCGTATAATTCCACCCGGAAAGCAGTGGGTCATCGTCTTTACCGTTAAAGATGGTAATTGCCTTGCTCTCCCCCTGTGCATCGATCGTACCGCATTTTTCGGCGAGGGTCATCGCCTTGTCTTTATACCCTTCGAACCCGCCAAGTGCACTTCCGGAAGACCGGACGAAGGAACGTAGATGATCAAAAAACGAATTATGGCTGTCGAACGGTGAACTGCCCGGTAACGTGAAACCGGTTTTACTCTTGAGTTTTTTAATCTTATTGGCTTTCCTCTTGGTTCCCTTGAATTTCGATGCTGCCTCAAGCGCCTTACTCCCTGCGGCCTCCGCCTCACTCTCCTGCCTGAGGGTGGAGTATTCCGCAACCGTTTCAAGCAGCGTGGTAATCTCCGATCCGTCACCGGCGAGTTTACCGATCAGGCGGGACGCGCGTTGCAGATCGCCGAACTGCTGCATATTGACCGACCCGAGAAACTGCAGCCATTTGAGTTTGAAATCGAGCAGATACGCAGCCACCATGTCCTCGCGCAGTCCCTTTGAATCGAATGCCGACTGCGGCATCTCATCCTGTGATATTCCGATAACCCAGTCAACCTTGAACGGATTGCGTACCGCTTCGGAAATGGCGTCGGATACGTAGTTTTCCCAGCCTTCCTGAGTAAAGAGAGCACTGATCGTTGCCGATGACTGGAGAATCCCTTCGCCGTCGCGTTTGAGGATATCGTCAAGCGTGAACGAGGGAGCCTCGGCCGACAAGCGGTTGATTACCGCATCGTACAGTGCACCCGCACTCGGCAGGCGAGAGAGCCGTTTCCGTGCGGATTCAACCAGTCGCTGATTTTCCTGAATACGCGGGTACTCCTTGCGGCAGAGATACGAAAGGTACAGCCCCATGTTGTCCTGCAGGATCAGCTCCACCTGGGCGGGGAGCCGGGAATTTTTAACCGTTGCGACAATCGACTGTTTGATCGCATTGAGCAACATGTCGCGCAGAAACGTAGTATCGATCTCTTTCACATTGCCCGGTCCGCCCTCGGATATTGACAGGTACGCTTTTAGCGTCCGGTAAAGATCGTCGTAATCCTCCCCCGCCAGTTCTCCGAATGCCGAGGTACGGCTGCGAAGATCGTATTCAAGGTACTTGACGGCAGGAACCACCATAAACCGGCGAAGCCGATAAAAATAACTCTTTTTCAGTTCTTTGAGCACCGTCCCACCGCGATAAAAGCCAACGCCCATGGTGAGCGGAGTGCCCTTGTCCTCGTAGCGCTGGAGTTTTGACATGAGTGAGTGCACAATATCAAGCGCCTTGTACTGTTCCATCAATGGGGCGTTTTCGGCGGGCAGCTGTTTAAGCGTTGCCGATACCTCGTTCATGAACTTCGCCGTACGCCTATGGGTCTGCCATACCAGCCCCGAGAGCAGGAGGGCGCTTGCAAGGATCACTCCGATAATGGAATAATGCCGGACCATCTCGCGACGGGTACGTTTCTGTGTCGAGGTAACCAGGGTTTTATCTTTAACCATGATCTCCCGGAACAGGGGAAGCACGAACGCGCTCCGCACTGTCTTCTTTGAACTGCTCCCCACCGTTTTCGGCTGCTGTCGCGCAGCCGGTGCAAAGGCACGGTTGGGGTTGAGCGGATGATTGACCACCGTCATACTCATATCCGAAGAGGAGGAGGCTGGTGCCGATGGTTCAGCCGATCCGGCGATAAGTTCTGAACAACTGGTGAAATAAAAACCACGAAACAGTGGTTTTCCCTCATAATTTGACGGTTTGAACAGTTCCGCAACCAGCGAGCCGAGTTTCTGCTGGATACCCTCGAAATGGATGACGAACCGGCAGATCATCCGTTTTTTCTGTTCCACCCGCTCTTTATGAAGTTTGTCAAGACGCAGATCCGTGAGTGATTTGCAGAGCAGATTGAACTCCTCGACAAATGCCATCCGCGGCATCACCTGGAGCATTTTCGCCGGGAGGGTGGCACCGAAGATCTGCTCACTCCCCCGCTCGAGCTGGTCGGCGAAATACTCGTTGAATCCGGGAACCTCATCGGTGCGGTTGAAGAGCAGGTAGACCGGGAACTCGATTCCCCACAGCGAGATGAGTTCGTCGATCCGGCTGCGGAGTTTTTTCGCGAGATCTTTTATTCCCTGATCATCGGTATTGAGCACCTCGTTAGTATTGACGACCATCGCCACTCCATCGGCCGGGTTACCCGGTCGTACCCGCTGCATCGCGGCGATAAGCGCCTGCCAGTCATCCCGTCCACTCTCCTCCATCAGTTCACCGGGCGTATCGATCCATACCGCCTCGTTGGCAAAGGACCACATGATCTGATTGGCACCCTCAACAAGCAAACCATCTTTTTCCGAAGGATACCGTAACGGAAAATTGAGCCCCGATCCGTTGAGCAGTGAACTTTTGCCTGATTTGGAAGAACCGCAGAGCAGAAACCAGGGGCGTTCGTACAGCGCGCTCTTTTTAAGCACGCCCCGCCTGTTGACCGCATCGGTATAACGGGCTACCGCCTCTTCCGTCTCGCGCATGATCCGGTTGAAGGACTGATTCCCCACCATTACCGGACGACCGCTTTTTTTCTTTTTCTTTTTTCCGGTCAGAAGTGCTATGAGCAGCCACGTCACAACACCTGTCCAGAGAAAAGCGGCGATTCCCCAGAAGAGCCCGGTCGGCAGTTTGGTAAGCGACCCCACAAGTCCGAGTGCTATACCCGAAGCGAACAGTACCGACCAGACGACAATCATCCATGCTTTAATGTTTCTCATACGGCAACTTTCATTGCGGAATCGGACACTGAGGCTCTCACAGTGACCGTATTGTCAATTTTTCCACTCATCCGGAGAGCCTCGGTGAGTGGGGTGCGGCCCCCGGACGGGAACTACTTGAACGTCAGTTTTCCCAGAAAATCCATAATACCCGCGGTCTGCGTGGTACTCAGCAGAAATAGTGAAACATACAGTGCGACCACTCCTCCGGCGATAAGAACCACCGCCAGCCAGAGCGGAAAAAGAAAGCCGGTTGATCGCTTCCGTTTGAAGTTATCGGTCCGGGCGCCATGCGGAGAGAGCCCCGACGACGACCGGATCTTTGTACGGCGGATTTTGCGGCCGAGATCTTCCATGATGGAAATGCGTTCTTCGGCATTGAACATTTTATACCGTCCTTCGAAACCGAGCGATAGACAGATATAGTAGATCTCGAGAACACCTTTTTTTGATTCCAGTGAAAGCAGCATTTTCTGGAGTTTGTTGTAGAACTCCTCGCCGGCAATGTTATCACCAAAGAGATCAAGCTGGAGCGGACGGGTGAACCAGTAATCGCGACAGATACCGGGAACACTGAGTACGGTCTCGTCGATCAGGGCGACCAGGGCATACTTGGTGTCCTGAATGGATTCCGGAGGAATACCGATCGCCTTGCAGTTCTTCTCGAACAGGTCAAGAAAATACCCGATAAGTTTCCGCAGCGATGCCGGATCACCCAGGTCTTCCGCTTCACGCATGCGGATGACAATGAGAAAAAGATCGGTACAGAGCCCCGGAAGATCCTTGGCCCCACCCATGGTTTTGGTCAGATCCAGATTCATGGTCTGGCCGGCAATGGTATCAACGAAATTCGCGCCCACAATCTGCCTCTCGTTGGAAGAGAAAACCCGGAATTGAAAAGGGGAAACAGCGCTCCGCTACTCCTTGAGCGCCAGCATCTCCATTTTCAGTTCAGGAAAATTATTCGGGAAATAGAAAGCGATGGATCCGGTCGAACGGATACCCTCCCAGAACTGCCCCTGCTGATCGAGGGTAAAGTACTGATACCCCGGTTTGGTAGACAGACCTTCGGGCGGACGGGAGTTGTGCATCAGGGTAAGCCCCGGCATTGCCGAAGAGATCAGCAGATCGATGCGGTCACGGGAACACATCTTTATCCGCTGGAGCACACCGATAATGAGCTCTTTCTCGGGTACCTTGGCCGAAATTCCGAAAAAGAACTTGGCAGTTGAAAGCAGGCGATCATCAGGAACCTTGGCAACATAGGTTGCCTGGTTGACCTGCTCGATCGGCACCGGAACACACCCTGCCGAAATATCCGCCTCGAGAACCACCCTGATAATCCGGATGAGATTACCGAAGGTGTTGGAAAGCTGATGGTGGTCGTACCGGGGAAAATCCTTGACTGAAAAATCGGAGGAAAACGTACTCAATGCACCGGCAAAGGTCATCATGATTGAGTACAGATCAAACGGATGAGCCAGTGGCGACGAGAGGTGGTAATTGAGCAGCGGAGCATAGGTCATCATGGTTTCAAGCAGACGGAAAGCGGTCTCCTCCGAAGTGGAGAACTCCGCGAACCCGCCCTCGATCTGACGTCGTCCCTGCGCGAGTGTGGAGCATTTCGCCAGGATCATCTCCAGCAGACTGCGCAGCTGTACCATCAGAAACCGGGAACCGCCGATCTGCAGGATCGGTTGAATATAGGTGTCCTGCAGACTGATCTGACCGTTCGCGTTCCGCTTGAGCCGGGCGATCTGCACGCTGGCGAAATTATCGAGTGACTCATCACCGAAAAGTATCTGAAAATTATAGTTGCCCAGTTCAATATCTTTACGCTGTGTCCCGAAAACATCGTCGGCGATTCCTGCCATTTTGCTTTTATACCGCACCTGATGGTGTGACTCGGTAACCGCACTGCTGACATTTGGCTTTCCCTCTTTAACCAGCGGCAGCGCAAGAAAAACGTCGAGAAACTGCTGTTCATGGCTGAAATGGTCGGCAAAGGAACGCGACGGAGGGCCGGCATCCTCACGCGGAACGGAGAACGCGCAGCCGTCGGGCAGAACACCGCTGCAACGGGTAAGGGTCAGCAGATTGTTTACCAGCGCATCCTTGTCGATGTCGATCTCCCAGGTACCGTAGAAAAACGGGTTGTAGACCGCCATCCTGCTGTTCATGGTATTGAGAACAAACCGTTCCGCCTGCTGAAAATGCTGCGGCTGCAGAAACATTCCCTCTTTCCAGACGACTTTATTATTATCAAACATCGGCTCCGTCCTTTTCGGGTATGATGCGTGTTCAGGGGTAACACTTCCGGTCCGCTAACTCCGGAACGTACCGGAGGAATCGGCCCTTGAATGCGGCCTTTTTCCATGAGGACACGACAGCGTTGTATTCGACTGAACCGCAACATATTTCAGGCGATGTAGAGTCCTTTTGGATCAAGATATTACCGAATCAGTGTAAAATAATATATATTATCTACCGACTTGTTAAATTTTGAAAATTTACCGGTTTTATGGGATACTTCATTCATGCAGAATGCGGTTAATCGGTATTTGCTGGATGAGTTTTCCTCACTACGGGCTTGTAAACAAATCCGCGACATCCGACGGTGAACACAGATACATCTGCAGGAGAACGGCAATGAAAATGATTTCACGAGAGCACTGTATCATCAGCTTTGTGTCGGTGATACTTTTTTCCTTTACCCTGTTCGCCGACGGTTTTCTGACGGTCCGTACCGATCCTGAAGGTATAGAAGTCTGGCTGGACGACAATTTCGTGGGTGACTCTCCCATTACCGATAAAAAACTCAAATCAGGTCGGTACTCACTCAAACTGGTGGATCCTGTCCAGCATTCCAGCACTATGGAAGATATCTACATTCAGGATAATGAAAATACCGTTATCGAAAAGACGATCAAGTCCAAGTTCGGCACACTCAAGGTCACCTCGGTGCCGGAGGGTGCGGAAGTCTCCATCGCCACGGAACTGGGTCCCACCCCGGTATCGAATGACTTCATGAATCCCGGGAAATACCGCCTTGAAATCAGACATCCCGACAGCAAGTATCACCCGGTTATTGAAGAAATTGTAATTCCCCGCGGTGAATCGGTTTCACTCTCCAAAACACTGGAAAAAGAGAAGGCATTCGACAAAAAGGATTTCTGGCGGCTGGCGCTCGGTGCGGGAACCGCGGGAGGCTACGTCTGGGGAATAGTGCAATATGCAAATTATATCCGTTCCTACGAGCGTTCGATGAACTTTTCTTCCTACGACGTAGAAGAAAGAGATGATTACGACAAGAAGAAAAACGGCGCTCTGGTACAGAGTATTCTCGGGATCGTCGGCGGTTCACTCTGTCTGATCGGTCTTGAAATCGTGGCGTTTTTTTAAGGACAGGTTTTTTTTAGAGTATCCGGTGAGCCAGGTACAATCCGGCGGCACTGTTACAGATTCAGTAGCCGGAAGGATCCGGTCAGAACGTTAAATAAAAAGGTTATCAGTAACAGCGATGAACAACCCGCAAGATCCGAATTCCGGCTACCGTCCGCAGGCACAGAGTGTCGATAAAACCTTTGTTGAGGGAGGTGATGACGGACAGCAGCAACAGCCGGTATTCCCGCAGCTACAGCCGGGTACCAGAGTCAACGCGACATCCTTCCCTTCGGTAAATCCGTATACCCAGACGGGTGCCTCACAAACGCAGACCGGTCAGGGCACCGTTCAGTATGGTGCCGATGCCCTCCCAACCGGAGACCAGCCGATTCCCCTCGGAAGCGGTACCGTTGTCGGACTGCTCGGTACCGGCGGTATGGCTAAAGTGTATAAAATCTGGAACGAAAAACTTGAGGTGTTCCGGGCGGTAAAGATCCTCCTGCCCACCCAGCAGGCGGATCTCAAAAGCAGATTTGAAACCGAAGCAAAAATCACCGCGAAACTGCATCACCCGAACATTGTTGAAATTTACAGCGTGGGCGACTGGAACGGTCTTCCCTATCTTGAAATGGAATACATCGACGGTGTCTCGCTTGAAGCACTGATCGGTAAAAACGGAAAACTCCCCAATGCGGTCTGCAGCGCCATTGCGATACTTGTCGCCCGGGCTCTGGAATATGCCCATGGTCAGGAATTCCTGATCTATGGAAAAAACTACCACGGCGTTATCCATCGGGACCTCAAACCGGCAAATATAATGATCCCGAGCATCGGCGATGTCCGGCTTATGGATTTCGGTATCGCACGTCCCACCGAGGCGAGTCTGCATACGGTTGAAGGAAATATCGTCGGTACCATGCAGTACCTCTCTCCGGAACAGATGGATGGTATCGATATTGATAACCGGACTGATGTCTATTCATTCGGAGCGATTCTTTACGAAATTCTTACCGGAACAAAGACCTTTCCGCAGGATACGATCACGAACCTGATGAAGAAGAAGATAATGAATGAATACCGGAAATTTTCCGATTTCAATTTCAATGTCTCTCCTCAACTGGCCCGGATTGCACAGAAATGTCTTCAGATCAACAAAACCGACCGTTATCCGAATATGGGAGCACTGCTTGATGAGCTTGAAGCGGCACACCGGTCACTCACCTCCGACAGTCCGGCAAAAATTCTCAAGCGCTACATCGCCAACCCCGATGATTTTGAAGATAAATTCAAAGGAAAAGTACGCCTTAAGATTTCAACGAAAATTCTGTTGCCTGTTGCCGGAGTCCTGGGTATCGGTGCACTTGTTGCGATATTCATCATAACCGGCCCGAAAAGTGAACCAGGTGATACGTCGGCAGAGACCACCCAGACCGAAACAGCCACTCCGCAACCGAAACAACAGACACCACAACAGCGTACCGGTACCGGTCTTACACCGCTTGGCCCAATGGATACAAAATCTTCGACGGATAAAGAATCCGATAACCGTACCACAACAGCCAGGGAAACTCCACAGCCGAAACCGCCGCGACCGCGAACACCCCGGAGAGAAACACCTCGCCCCAAAACACCTGACAAGGTTGTTTCGACGCCTAAACCGCAACCTGAACTCTCACCGCTGGAAAAACTGAAAAAACGGTACGGTCAGGACGATGTCATGACCATCGGTAAAAAAGCGATGATGAGTAAAAACTACAAAGACGCGATTCTGGCACTGGAAAATGTTCCAGCGGGCCATCCGGAAAAGACCATTAAAACGCTTCTGCTGTTCGATGCATACCTTGCAACGGGTAATATCAAGGACGCACTATTCATCGCCAATAATGAAAACATCGTTGATGCACAATTTGACTACCTGTGCGGACGACTCTACGAGCGTACGGGCAAGGATAAACGGGCACTCGAATACTTTCAGTCCGCCCTCACCAAGCCGAGTGCGATCCGCGGTCGCAGCGAGATACGGAACGATGCGCTGTATCAGACGGCGATTCTCTGGAGTGCCCAGCACCGGACCAGCCCCACAGCTGATTCACGCATCCAGGCACTCAATGCATGGAACACGGTCAAGCGTACCTATATGGGTACACCGGATCACCCCCGTTTCAAACGGGCGAACAAAGAGCTGGCGACCATCCATTAGTCACTATTCCATTTCCGACAACTGCACGACTGATTTTGCCCGTACACTGCAGACTCTGTGTCTGATCGACTTCCCGGAACAGGAATCCTCGTACAATCCCCGAATCAGGAGATCGTCTCCAGACCTACACAAGATATTGTTTTAAGCCTGCTGATCAAGTATTTTATGTTTGGTTTACACCTGAATTCGAGTTCACCATATTTTTCCGGAGTTGCTATGTCCCTTTTGATCAGAAGTGTAATTTTAACGCTCCTGGCAGCAGTATTCCTATTTGCGGAAACCCATATAACCGGCGATATTACCGGAATGACGTTTGAATCCGGGGGCAATCCCTATATTGTTGAGCAGGATATCCTCATTCCGTCGGGAAACAAGGCCGTCATCAAAGAGGGGTGTGTGTTCCTGTTCAAACCGTTCACCGGTCTGACGGTACACGGCCATCTCCTCGTGGACGGCACCCAGGAACAACCGGTGGTATTCTCCTCAATCAACGATGGCGAATACAACAGTTCCAGCGAACAACTCCCCAACCCGTTTGACTGGAACGGACTCCTGATAACCCGTGAATCCGGTACGGTTTCGCTTAAAAACTTCAAGCTCTCTTTCTCGGTATACGGCATAAAATCACAGAACCCCAATATTGTGATCGACAATGGAATTTTCCGTGCCAACGGGCAGTTTCACTTCACCATCAACGATAAGATTCAGTTCGTACAGGATAATATTCCCTACTCGTATAAGTACGATGAGAAAAGTGCTCCCGACAAACCGAACCCACCGATCGATAACAAAGGCGGTAAAAAGGAGCTGAGTAAAACCACAAAAATTATCCGGTACAGCTCACTTGGTGTCGGTATCGCGGGAACAGTTACCGGAGTCGCCTTCGGCATCAATACAGCGATCGTCTATACAAAATGGACCGGAAATGACTACGAAGGAACCTATGACAACCAGAAAAAGAAATTTTTCAATAATCTTACCGGAACGATTATCGGCTCAGCCTTCGGGGTGCTCGGATTCACCGGTTTCGGTTTGTCGTTTCTTTTCTGAAATCGTTTTTTTTCTTCCGTCGAACACTTTTATGCAGACAATCACGCCACCGGTTGTGTAAGGCAGTGTAATGGCACTCCGGCTTGATCATGTTCCCGCTGCGGATATCGTTGAACAGGTAACACTTGATCTGTTTCCTGAACGCTCATTCAAAGAACTCTGCAGGGAATGTTCCGATGTTACCTTGACGGTTCATACGAATCCCCGTCTCAAAAAAAACTGGTACGTGAAGATTCATCGTGGAGAACCGGTCCGCGAGCTGCATATCCCGCACCTCCTCCTAAAAGCCCCGGAACCGGTGAAACAGGCAGTCGTCAGCTGGGCGACACTTCCCAATCCCCGGCTCCCCCATCTTAAAAAAGAGGTCCGTACCCATCGACGCCATTATGAGGAACAGATCCGGTCATTCCTCAATGAACACTCCCCTGCCTCTACCCGCCCCGAGCCGGTCCAGAAATGGCCTACGCAGGGCCGGCGCTACGATCTTCGTGAAGTGTTCGACACCCTCAACCACACCTGGTTCGGCAACGCCTACCGCAGCCTCCTGCGATGGGGTTCTCCCGGTTCCCGCACCTCCTACGAGGCAACCCGAAAAGGCCTGGGAGAGGTACCGTATCACTGTATCACCATCGCCGGTATCTACAACCACCCGGATGTTCCCCGATTCGCGATTGAATCGATCATGTACCACGAAATGCTGCATATCCACATACCGCCGCGCCGTGAAAACGGCCGGAATGTCATGCACGGACCTGATTTTAAAAAGCAGGAGAAGACATTTCCCCACTATGAGCAGTGGCGCCACTGGGAACACAATGTACTCCCCCGGCTTTTCCACAAACGGTCACGCGGAAAAACACTGCAGCGGCTCGGCACCGCAGCCGCCAGGCTGCTGTTTCATTGATCACCCGGAAGGAACCTCTCTGCCGTATGAAATTCGATCTTCTGTCAACAGTCACTTACGGAGGGTGCAGCGCAAAGATTCCGGCAAAGCAACTCGAAGCGGCGTTAGGTCACCTCACGCAACCGTACGACGAACGGCTTCTGGTTGATATCTCGACACACGACGACGCCGGTGTCTTTAAAATCAACAGCGAGACCGCCCTCATCCAGACCACCGATTTCTTTCCGCCGGTTTGCAGCGATCCGCGTACCTTCGGTAGAATCGCCGCCGCGAATTCTCTGAGTGATGTGTACGCCATGGGCGGCAGCGCACTCACGGCTTTGAACATTGTCTGTTTCCCATCAACAAAGATCCCCCTTGAAGTACTCGCCGAGATGCTTGCCGGTGGCCTTGAAAAAGTAACCGAAGCCGGAGCGGTGATGGCAGGCGGTCACACGATTGATGATTTTCCTCCCAAGTACGGCCTTGCCGTCACCGGTGCGGTACATCCCGACCGGATCATCACCAATGCGGCAGCGCGCGCGGGCGACACCCTCATTCTCACCAAACCGCTCGGTGTCGGGGTGATCATTGCCGGAAAACGACTCGGTGAAGTGAATGACGCCGACTACGCCGGAGCACTTGACTCCATGCAGCAGCTCAACAAGTTGGGTGCGGAAATCATGCAGCGTTACAATGTCCGCTGTGCTACCGATGTCACCGGGTTCGGTTTGTTGGGACACGCCATGAAAATGGCCGAAGCATCGGGAGCAACGTTCCGGTTTGCAAGCAGTGCGGTTCCTCTGCTCTCCGGCGCGTATGACCTGACGGATGGCGGCTGTATTCCCGGCGCCTGTTTCCGCAATCAGGAGTTCGTTGAGGAGCAGCTCACGGTGGCAAAGGGTGTTGATTACAACCGGAAAATGCTCATGCTCGACGCACAGACCTCCGGAGGGCTGCTGATGTGTATTCCGGCAGGCGTGGATACCGGCAGCATCCTTGACGATCTGCACAAGGCCGGGCACCCGGCGGCAGCGGTTATCGGAAGCGTGGTGAAGAAGGAAGCGGTGGCACTGGTGGTGGAGTGATGCGCATCGGCATTATCACCGCGCAAGTATCATCTTAAAAGACTACCGGTACGCGCTGCCCATGCTTCGCAACCAGCGGGGTAATGCGAGGCAAGTCCATCGAAATAGGTTCGATGTTCCTTGTGTGCAACTCCGGTTTCATCACACAAACGATCGATTATCCCTGCAATTTTACGGTAGTGGACGTGACAGACACCGGGAAAAGGGTGGTGCTCACGATGATAATTCAATCCCCCGGCAAACGAAGTGGTAACCTGGTTCCACCGGTCGAAATCCACCGTTACCCGTACCTGATGAATTGCCCGGGGAGTCTCCATGGTGTCCGAGTTATTGATCGGGAGAGGAAAAACGGCATCCTCGCAACAGTGAGGCAGCACGAATATCATGCTTAACGTCAATCCGGCGATACCGGTACTGATCAGGTAAAAAGGGACAACATGCCCGATGGGATGAAACAATAGTGGTATGACAAAAGCATAAGTAAAGAAAAGGATTTTCCCCAAAAGGAAAACGAGAAGATCCGGTCCCGCCGGACGGGGAATTCTATGATTGCCTAACCGCCCCCTGAAAAAACTGTAAAAGTCATCGAAGAACTGCCATTTCATCACCATCAATACATAGAATGCCCAGATGTACCAGTGTTGCCACCGGTGGAACCAGTAGCGCCGTGCGGCAGGTGCCATACGTGCAAGAATCCCGAAATTGATATCGGTATCGAACTGAAACACATTCGTAAAGGGATGATGAATCCGGTTATGCTTCCAGCGCCAGAAATAGGAACTGGCTCCGATGAAATCCACGGTCATGGCCATACCCCTGTTGATCCAGCGTCGTTTTGAAAAGGCGCCATGTGAACCGTCATGCTGAATATTTGTTCCTATCCCGACAAGTGCGAACCCCAGTAGCACCGAACCGGCAATTCCTTCCCACAGTTGATCTGCCTTCAGAACCAGAAACAGATAGACCGTGACATATACAATCCCTATAAAAAGGCCCTTGATATAAACCCCGGGAGTAGCGGTCCGGCTTTTTCCGCCGGCCTCGAAATATCGGTTCACTCTCTGATGCAGTTCAGATTCAAACGTTTTATTCTCATTGAATTTTAGTACTGGAAGGGATTGGGGATCGTTTGGCATATTCTGCACGTTCCGTATCCTCTCATGTCCGGTTTGATAAACCCGTTACCGGTAACAGGGGTAGTCGGTTACGCGATATCTTCTGAATTTTTCGCAAACTACCGGGACTCAGGCCTCTAAAGAATATTAAATTCTCTTTTTTTATCAGCCAGCCATTTGTTCATGGCTTCCGGGGATTGCATCAATTCCTTCATGGCGTTCATTGCAAGCAAATGGTCCGCATCGTTTTTTTCAAACATTTCCATGCCATGTATCCGGCTCATCTCGGCAATTTCCTCAAAGGTATCCGCATGGAACTCTTTTTCGCATGCTCCTCCGAGTTGTCTGCAGGTCATTGTTTTCACTGGGTGCCCCATTTCATTTAAAGGCAGATTGAAAGATAATTGCGGTTAGCCGGCTTTTTTAATTGTGAGTTTTCGAAACAGCTCGGTAACATTGTTGTATCCTGCCACCCGGGCTACCTTCCCGGAGGGCTTCATACCGGAAAATATATACGTATCAATCCCACGGTAAGGTACTTCTTCCTCAACAGATAGAAACCCGGTTAGTAACGTTTTTTTTCAATACTCGGCTATCCGAAACCGATTGTTTCCTTTATCGGCTATTCGAACGGTAACCGGTGGTATTTCCACTAAGTTTTAACCCTGTTTTCCTTGCCGATATTTTCTCATCACACTGCCTTTTCAGGATTTTTTCCCGGACACGGAAGATACCGAGTATGGTTCACCAGAAAAAGACATATCCAGATACCCTGTCAACTCTCAAATGGATTCTGTTTCAAGTAATCCTTATTATCGTTGCATCAAGTTCATTCGCCTCTTATCTTACCGCAAAAGGGTCAAAACTTTTTAACGACAAGGGTGAAGTGGTCCGCCTGACCGGGGCAAACTGGTTCGGCTTTGAAACCACCAATATGTTCCCCCACGGGCTCTGGGCCCGCGACTATCACGGAATCCTGAATCAGGTCGCTCAAATGGGCTTTAACTGCATCCGTATTCCCTACTGTAATGAGATGCTGCGCGACGATGCGAAACCCGATAAGCCGAATTTTTACGGAGCAGACCCCTTTTACCCGCGCGATAACACACTCTTCAATTATGAGCTCTGCGGACTCACCCCCCTGCAGATTCTTGACGAGATTATCCGGTATGCCGGGGTGCTCGGCCTTGCAGTTATCCTCGATAACCACTCCCGTGAACACGACGGATACATGAATGAACTGGTCTGGTATACCGATAAAATCACCGAGAAAATCTGGATTGACGACTGGGTGATGCTTGCTGAACGGTACAAAAACAATCCGACGGTAATCGGTTTTGATCTCGAAAACGAACCGCATGGAAAGACCGCGAGCGGCGGCGCCACCTGGGCGGCTGGAAACAGTGCCACCGACTGGAACAGTGCTGCGCAACGATGCGGCAACGCGATTCTGGCCGTTAATCCTGATGTGCTCATTATTATAGAGGGAGTAGAGCAGTTCGGTTCCACCATGTACTGGTGGGGTAGCAATATGCGTGGTGCCGGAAAGAATCCGATCAAACTGTCACATCCTGATAAATTAGTATACTCGCCGCATGAATATGGTCCTGAAGTACACCAGCAACCCTGGTTCTTCGAAAAGGGATTTCCGGATAACCTGACGAAAATATGGGATGATGCATTCGGATTCATTGCAAAGGAGGGAATCGCCCCCCTGCTCATCGGAGAATTCGGTATCAGTAACATGGAAAGCTACGAGAGGAAAGCGGGTGAGTGGTTCACGAAGTTTCTTGACTACATGAAAACACTCGGGATCTCCTGGACCTTCTGGGCACTCAATCCCAACAGCGGCGACACGGGAGGTCTGCTCGACAACGACTGGGCATCTCCCGTTCAATGGAAACTCGATCAGGTCACGCCGCTCTGTGCACCACTGATCAATGAACCGATTGCCGTACAAAAAACCTGGCGTCAACGAACCACTGCCGATCGTTTACCGCACCTTCGCGGCACAACCGTCGCCTTCGAAACCGAGCGGCGTTCCAGTACACAAATCACCCTGATAGACCTCACCGGAAAAACCGTTCGATCGGCTGCGGGAACCTCCATGTCACTTGTCGGTATCGCCGGTGGGGTTTATACGATATATCTTACCGGCAAAAATATTCCTGCCCGGTCCGCCCGCATCTCACTCCCGTAGCGACAAGGTCTTCCCGTTCCGGGCTGTACACAAATTGTATTCAAATATTTCCCTGAAATGTTTATTTTATCTGTAATATTTCCCGAAATTTAGTACTTTTAGTACAGATTCATTCTGCTACTGGAAATTAAAGGTGGAGAGGGTCTGCCGGCGAACTACTAACAGGGGGAGAACTGCATGAAGGCACCGCGATCTCTAACCAGAGTTCAGTATTCTTCGATGTCGGGAAGGACGAGTGCTTCGGGAGTTTTCGAGAAAGTTATTTACTCGTCACTTATTTTCGGTCTTTTATTTGGTACATGGGACGCAGTCGCACAACGTGCCGCAGGTACCAATAAACACTGGGTGGGAACCTGGGCGAGCGCACCCTATCGGGCAGAAACGAATACTCCTCCCTCACCGGGACTTTCAAACAATACCTTACGACAGATTGTCAGAGTTTCGATCGGCGGCGATACGGTACGGTTGAAATTTTCGAATATCACCTGCGGCTCGGCAGTTACGTTGAACAAAGTGAATATTGCCGTTTCTCCTGATGGAACAAAACCTGCTGTCGATGCCTCCACCATCACCGACGTTACATTCAACGGGAATGCAGATGTCACAATAGATCCGAAATCTGAAGTCTACTCGGATCCGGTCGCATTCGATCTGGATACGAGCATGCGCGTTTCAATCACCACGTATTACGGCCAGTGCAAGACATCTGCAGATATGACCTTTCATTACGGATCACGCACCAATTCCTACATACTTACCGGCGATAAAACGACATCTGCAGATTTCGGCGGAGCAACGACAGTGGAACGCTGGTACACTATTTCCGCCATCGACGTTTTAGCGCCGAAATCGGCACTCTGCGTTGCGGCCATCGGGAACTCCATCACTGATGGAGCCTCGTTATCAGGCGGACTGCAGAATCGGTGGACCGACCGATTTTCCGAAGCACTCCTCGCAAATGAACCTACCAGAGAGGTGGGTGTTCTCAACCTTGCAATCGGGGCGACACTGGTAACATCTCCCGGAAACGGTGCTGATGCCGGAGTTGTACGGTTTAAGCACGACATTCTCGGACAGGCAGGACTGCACTGGGTCATCATTTTTTACGGAGTAAACGATATTAATGCAGGGAAATCCGCCAATGATATTTTTAACGGAATCAAACAGATGACCAATGAAGCTCATGCAAAGGATACATCCATCAAGGTTTACGGTGGTACCATTACTCCGTTCAACGGACATAGTTATTATTCCACCGCTCATGAAGAAGTCAGAAATCAGGTTAACGATCTGATACGTACCAGTACCGATCTGGATGGCTACATTGACTTCGCAAAAACCATTGCAGATCCGAACGACCCCTCCAAAATAAAGCAGGAATACGCGCAGGGCGGCTGGAATGACTGGCTGCACCCTGGTCCGGCAGGACATGAAGCCATGGGAAAATCCATCGCTCTCGATATGTTTACCCCCCCGCCGGTACATGTCAGCGGCAGAGCATCGGCAGAACGTTCCGTAAACCCGATTACGGCCATCCCGTTTTTCCACGGTTCCATGGTCGATTTTACATTACGGCAGACGTCGCATATATCGCTGAAAGTGTATACGTTGTCCGGCCGGGAGATTGCAGAGCTTGCAGGAAAGCAATTTACTGTGGGAATGCACAGGATACCCTTCGGCGATAAATTTCGCCCCAACGGCATGTACCTGTTTTTGCTCCGGGTGAATGATCATGCGGTGAGTGGAAAGGTACTATTTACAGGGGAATAATTTCGGCACCACATCGTGGGTCTTCATATCTGCCTGTTCCGGAAATATTCTTGACACAGGTGTTATTTTATAGTATTTACCAGTTAAATTATATACAATGCTTGTAATCACTATTGCCGGAGTGTAAATTTCCGATGCAATTATCCCTCTCTTACAATTTCAATCCGCCCGAGGAGGCTTTATGAATCTGTCTGTCGCCCGTGGACTCTTATCCGCTGCCGCATTAGGTCTGATTATCAGTTCCTGCACATCACCCCTGCTGTACGAAACAGATATTCCCGATTTCAGGGCACCGGCCGATAAGGCACTCTGCGTAATTATCCGTCCTACCGGTATGTACGGACAGTATGCACCGCTATGGCTGGACAAAAAGTGTGTCGGCGGCACAAGTGGCAATACCATTACCTCCTTTGAGGTTGACCCCGGATCACATCTCGTCCTGACGAAAGTCAATCTGATGTCAAAAACAAAACTTAATTTTACCGCGGGAAAAGTGTACTACATCCTGATGGCAGCATACCCGATTCCGATGGTCGGTGTGGGGACTTCCCTTACCCCGATGCCGGGATCGGAAGCGACAGAAAAAATCAAGCAGGAAACCGGCAGTGTCAAATACACCAAATTGAATCCGGAATATGATCATGAGGATCTTGACGACGATGACCTTCAGGAGGAACTCGAGGATTATCAGAAATGGGAAGCAAAAAATCCCGACAAAGCAAAAGTTGAAGCTGAGTACACTGGATATTGATAGTGGATTTAAATTATTGACAGTATAACAAGAAGTACAGCAAATTCATGCTGTTTTCCCAGACCGTCAGGTCGAATGGAAAACAGCTTTTTTATTATACCGATAGTAAAAACACTACATCAGCAAACACTCTGTGTAAAGGGACTGGATTTGAGTTCGCCGATAAAACCACCGATCACTGGTTATCAATGAGCGCCTGAAAGGATCGCCCGGCACTCGACACCAGCACCCCGACAAAGACATACCCGAAGAGCTGCATCCATAGAATCCCCTGAATCGCGAAGTTATAGTGCCAGTAACCGGTTTTTGCCATAAGTGTCTCCATCGGAAAGCCGATGGCCACAAAGAGCAGCACATCGAGTCCCTTCCGCATCCACCGGTTGTCAGTCCCTACCCATGCCAGAATTCGCTCTGAAAGTCCGAGCGCGATACCGGTGTAAACTCCCCACCCGATGATAATGATGAGCGGCACATCACGCCAGACCATGAATCCGAATTTATCGCTGTAGGTCCAGCAGAACTCGAAACAGATCTCGTTGTAAACACCGAATATAAGTCCGCCGATCAAATGACCGAAATGCCACTTTTTTCCGATATAACGTGCCAGTAAAATTCCACCCGCTGAAATTAAATAGTATAAAACCGCCACGAGTCGCCCCCTCACTTTTGCACCGGTCCGAAAGCACACTCCGGCTCACCTCCGGCAAGTCATTGAACATTTAGCATCTGTGGAGTGTGGATAAAATATACACGCCGCAGGTCAGGTGGAAAACCGGGAGTTCCTCAGGAACGCACATGGTATATTTCAATGTAGAATAACAAAAAACTTCCAGATTGTCCGAGAACGCTGTTTTATGCCGGAACTACCTTTCCGATTCGGTTTCTATGCGATCCTTACCGATCCGCTTCGCGGCTACGAGTACTGCACCAGAGTACTAGTCGATGCCGGCGTTGCCTTTGTGCAGCTGCGGATGAAGGACCGTTCTCCCGATGACATTCTTCCCGTTGCGGAGATGATGCGCAACCTGACTTCGGGCAGTGCAACAAAATTCATTGTCAACGATTTTCCGGAAATTGCCCTGAAATGCGGTGCCGACGGCGTTCATATCGGACAGGATGATATGCCGATCGAAACAGTCCGCCAAATTCTCGGACCCGAGGCAATCATCGGACTCTCCACCCACTCCCCCGAACAGACACAAACCGCCTGTGCACTCGCACCGGACTACATAGGTATCGGTCCGGTCTTCCCCACCCCCACTAAAAAGAATCCCGACCCTGTCATCGGAATCAACGGGATGAAAGCAATGCTCAGTGTGGCCACCGTACCTGCGGTAGTCATCGGCGGTATTGATTTTACCAATGTGCAGCAGGTACTCGATACCGGAGCCCCGAACTTCTGCATGGTACGACAGTTTACACAGTCGGAAAAACCGGAAGAAACTATTGCAGAAATACTCAAGCTCTCCAGCAGTAATGCCGGCTGATTCCAACTAATATTCCCTGCCGAAACTTTAAGTTCACCATTTCCCTGCATGATGATAGAATCGCGAAGAATAACTCTCCGGCCCCTGGCTTAAAACCTCAATGCCATGGTCATGCAGCTTGCCAATCCGGTGGGAAACGGGACCGGAGCAATAGTGTCTTCTCACCGGCAGATTTATTTGGTAGCAACACCAATAGGATAAAACAGATTGTGACTGTAATTCATTCGGAGCATCGCACAATATCTGGAGAGCGATTAATTGCGCAACAAACTGTTTTAAGAATCACAACGCCGATCTCAGTGAGTTCTGACACCGTGTAACAACCTGATGACTGGTGTCTGTCTGCAGCCGGAAAAAATTTCTCGGCTGCATTTTTTTCACGATATCAATTATTTTTGATCGAAAAGGTTAAAAAAAGATTATATTAAATATTCTGTCTCCATAAGCGAAATCGTTTTGAATAAAGATGCCCTTACACAATTTAACCGATTAAGCACTATGGTTACCCAAAGCCCCTCACACACCAGCAGAGACCTTTCAGGTGCGATAGCACTGTTGACTGATGTTCAGCAAGCCCTTGAAGAAAATGAACTTATCGAGGAAGCAAGGATTGTTTCCAACCACCTTCAACAACTTACATCGCCTCATTTTGAATCACAGATTGAAGAAAAGGGAATCGAACCGGTTCTTTTCGAAATGGCTCAGTCATTTTCTTCCTCAGTCGCTTGAAATACAGTCTCTGATGCCTGACTGAACATTACGAAGCTACTGCAAAGGTAGCAGGTTTGGTGTAGTGTCATATCGACGGTAAAATAGAGAGTATTCCTTCCCCGCCAGTGCATAGGTTCCTGTAATTGTTTCATCTGTATAGTTCACCTGCGCATCGATTCTTCCGGTCAGTCCTTTTCCGAAATCAATCAATGCCGTGAGTGTGGCCATTGCGGGTACATTTCCTTCTGCCAATTCATTTGCAGGTAGTACGGTAAGATCAATAGTGCTGATGTGCCCGCTCCGGTACCCAACCTGTTGCTGACAGGCGATCATCCGGTTCTTCCGGTGATCGATCGGATCGTTGCCGGTTCGACAGAGGTACCGGGTAACGACACGTGCAATACTATCCCACGGAAAATCTTTTTCACGAAGAAGCACACAGGTATCACCACTCTGCCCGAAATACCGTGATCCGTACCGAACCTGTTCAGTGGAACCATCGATTTTCATTGTATTTCGAATCAGGGAATGAATACGATTGTCGGTACTAGTCGAAAACACCTGATCATCTCCGGCGTCAAAATCAGTTGCAATTTCCACATGGAACGCACAAAAGCTATAGACCCCGGTCCACGACAGCAGTGGTATCATGCCACTGCCTGCTGAAGTGAAAATGCCGTCACCATCGGCATCCCGATATGCCTCGTCAACCAACACCCCGGCAATCCGTATGCTTCTGGCTATCATCTCGAGACTAGTATCGGAACTCACTTCGAATGATGGCTGGTTGAAGCTATTCCCCGAAGTCGCTCCCCAGTTGGAGGTCAGCACCACCTCACCGGTGACCGGGTTCCGTTCAACCTGATACGACAATGAAGTATCCGCCGATTTTCCGGTCATGTCGATATTTGTGGTGGTAGTGGATCGCCCCGGAGTATTCGCCTCGTAGGCGGTATCAACTCCAGGAATCAGAAAGGTGTCCAGTACCACCACGGTATCAATAACGAATACGGTATCATAGAGACGCTGCTGCGAGATCAGTTCGCCAACAATCTGAGTATCAGCCTCCTCGAAATACTGATGAGCAGTATCGAGAGTAATGGTTTCCAAAACAAGCGTGTCATACCTGAAAGTGGTATCCACAATAATCACGGTGTCGTAAAGTACCATACTACCATCCGGCACCTCGCCTACCGTATCGGTTCCCTTCCGTTTGGCAACATTCGCTACCAGGGGTGGATTGTACACATTATCCGGGCTGAGCTGTCGCTCTCCGTCGACCAGATAGGTAGAGGGAATCCACCGGTCGGTGGTATCGAACAACGAAAGGGCCGATTCGAGACATGCGGTAATGTCCGGATTCCCGGTTTCAGTACCGGCAACCGGTCCGGATGTGCATGTAGCAAGTAGTAACGCTCCGGCGAAAATGGTGACAATAAGCAGACACAAGGCAATAGTTCTACGCATCGTCTCCTCCTTTCGGAAACGACTTTGACATCGGAAAGAACTGCAGGTTGAGTTGCATAACGCGCTGCGGCCGGCGGTCGGCTTCGGCGAGTTCAAGCATTTCGCTTCGGAATCGCTGCAATTTTTCCTGCATCACCTGCCACGTATCATCGGAAACCGCCACGGTAACGCTTGAGATATCCCGTTCACGGGAACCGAAGCGCTCGATCGATTCAGCGGCGAGCCGCATCATTGCTTTGTGGTAGTTCGCCACAGCCACTGAGCGTACCTGTGCACCAGTGGTCACCGTGGTGGCCACACGACGGCAGGAACCGTCGCTATTCCGGGAGATCAGGCCAAGCCGCAGGAGCAACGCAACCGATTTTTCCGCCTCTGCAGCAGTAATCGAAGGAACAACCGCAGCCCCGAGTTTCCGGTAATCCCCCCTGAAATCAATCGCGGTGACCAGTTCCATGATAACAGGATTGAACCACTGTGAATAATAATCATATTGTGACGATTCAAGAAGCTGCGGGTTACATTTCACCCGATAGCGCATTATCCGGGCCAGATACAGGTTCTTCTCGTCGAGGGTTTTACTCTGGTTGAGGAACACCAGGTTTTCAAGATAATCACTTTCACTTTTGTTGAGTCCGAAAGCCTTCGAAACCCGGTAAACACTCGCTTTGGTTAGATTGCGCTTACCATCAACCACCAGTTTTAGAAAATTCGGTGATTTGAAACCGGCTTTCTGAGAAAACAACCGGTAGGAATAGAATGAGTGTTCCGTCTTGCGCTGCTCAAAGAGCTGACGCAGGAAATCGCGGTAATCCATGAATTCAAATATTGTTCCCATACCATATTCCTGTAAAAACGGGAGCTTCACGGGTTGCCGCGAAGCTCCTTTCCACACCCTGCAATTCCACTGCTACCTGTCGGTAAGGGTGATGCGGAGTATTCTCTTATGTGAACCGGTGGTAACATTGACCATATACATGCCACAGCTCATGCCACCGGTAGCCTGCCGCATATTCCAGGTGTATATCCCGGCCTTGAACGCATATGATTTGATACTGCTTTCCGCAACCATTCGTCCCTTGAGATTAAACACCCGCACTAAAACCGGTTCTCCCGGTTGATCGGTGGGAAGAGTGATCCGTAGCAGCGCCCCCTGAGCACTCACCGAAAATTTCCTGGTCAATCCGGCTCTGCCACCGGTGATAACCGCACTTTTATTACTCAGAATATCCTCAAGTGAGATGCCGTCAAGATCCACACCGCTACCGGTTGTTGCTGTTGTGGTGGGTGCCTCGCCTTCTGTCGCGAAATTTGAAGAGGCATCGGAAAGAACTGCACCCTCTGCACTGCCGTTCCTGGCGACGTTTGATTGCTCCTCCTGCTGCCAGCTGGAATCCACCCAGAGTTCCATCCCGGGTTCCAGTGCCAGAAGACTTGTCTGCCGGGTAACAATGTGATACTCCCTTCCGATCTTTTCAATTGCCGCCGCATTGCCGATGTAATCATCGAATGCCAACTGCTCGGCCCTGCGGAATGCCCATTGCGGATCCTCGTACGGACGGTACGAAGATATTTCAGGCGGATAGAATCCCACGGCGGTCATTTCAGTTGAAAACCACAATCCGCCTGTTTTTCCCCGCACTGCAACGGTTACCGGTTTGTCCGTCTTGTCAAAATCTATTTTCCCGGCCACGCGCACAAACCCGCTGTTCATATCCGTTGTGTTGGGCAGCCTCATTTTTACAAGTGCAGTCTCACTTCTTTCCACGGCATCAACGGCAATACCGCCGGTATAGTAGTAGTACACACCATTATAGTAGCCGTCAACAGTATAGGACATATCGGTCATTTCTTCGGCGGTAACGGTAAGATCACGCATTCCACTGCGGTTGAGGCTGCCGAAAAGCGGAGGAAGATCCGGTACGGCAACTCTTTTACCATCCTTGACCTCGTAATGGTAGGCGATTGCATAACGGTTGAGAATACCGGAAAGACGGAATCCTCCTGACTCAAGTGCAACCCGGTAGAGCTGATAGTTGTCTTCGATGGTAAACAGTGTCAGACCGGATTCTTTTGCCATTTCCAGAATATGTTTCATCAGAGAATCATAGGCGGTCCCGGCATCAGAAATCTGATATTTTGTGTCAATACGTACCTGATAATCGGGAGGCTGAAAAAGGTCGGAAATTAGAACGGCGAGACCATCGGGGGCCTGGTTTGCTGCCTCCTGCAGGAGATCTTCAGTTGATGATTTCGCTGAAGCTTCCGCAGCCACCACCGCCAGGAACGCTTTTTCCAGATTCTCGTCGGAAGCCTCCACCGGAGCATCGAACACCATCTGCACCGGGGAGCCTCCGAACAGAACATTGAATTTCTGACCCGGTTTCAGATACTGCTGCAGCGCCAGAACCGCAAATTTCCTCGCCCGGTTAATTATGTTGACCGCTTCGTATCGTGCGTTCGGAGTGTAGGTACGCCCGAGCGCCTCGGCGCGCTTACGATAATACTCATTCCAGTCCCATTCATCATTTCGCAGATCAATGATGATAATCCTTGTATCGGGAGGATTTTCAAATCGCATGGTTGCATCCGAAAGCTCAAAGGAGAGCCCTGCAGTTGCATTGTCGCTAATCCGTCCGGTCCAGAGCAATTCATCTGCTTCCGACGGATCATCTGCGGAGATAGTTCCGGCATCAAGCTTGACAACAGATTCTGCTGAAATGGTCAGCGGTTTACCGGGAGCGGCCTCACCTTTCCCTACCCCGGGCAGTTCAACCTGATAGGTAGTCCGGTCATCTGCGGTAAACGTCGCGGTAACCTGACCGATTGCCTTTACCTTCGGCATAACGGAATAATAAATAGTGCGAGCATAGAGGCTGTCGTACATAATCGGGATACTGGCCGTCATGAGGGGTGAACCAGCTGCCGCAGAATCATCATCGAATGTATGTCGGAATTCTATCATGACTTTTCGGGATACGAGTGACGATGTAGGGAAAATACGAAGATTATAGTACCCTCTCCCCCACGTCTGTAGTAAGGCCGGATCGCGTCTGGCCCCTACGATCTGTGTATATTGCTGCGACGCAAGTGCCCGGTCCTGAATATAAGCGGGAACAGCCTTACCGTCCACCCAGAGCCACATGCTGTCGGCAACGAAATCCGACGGCAGCTGAAAGTTCATTACCATCTCTATGCTGTCCATTATCCCGCCGACCACCCGCGTTGCCTTGGTTTCATCGAGTGCACTCGGCGTCATAACCAGCGTATACCTGCTGATGGCAACACCCGAACTCATCCTGGTGTCGATCAGCAGTGAATCAATCGAAGTCTGCACCGTATAGCCGTCCTGCACGCCCCGTGAATTAACGTTATGAAGCAGCATCTGGCTAAAGGCACCGGATACAAACAGAACCAGTGCAAAACTACCGGAAATAAAAATACGATTCATGGATACCTCCTGATGGGGTGGTCACTTTCATGCATCGTTTTCAATGCTTAAATAATATAGCATCATCAACATTTTGCGTCAACGGATTATACCTTTTATCGTATTCTGTTGTTTTCACATACTATTTATAAAAATTGTTAAGTTATTGATTTTATTCATTTATTTGACAACTAATTTATTCCAAATACCTATTTACAACATCCTACCACTGCTTATTCTCTCGTTCGCCTCATCCCCGATTTCTCTCTCCCCCCGTGCAGCGGAAAAGTGTAGACGTACTAATTCCATTTCGGTACGATAAACATTTTTACCGATATCCGTCTATTTCCATCGCCTCACCCCATCACCCCGTCCTTCGGACACCCCTCTTCCCCTCTCCATGCATGGAGAGGGGAAGAGGGGTGAGGCGACAGGAAGGAATGATGATACTACGTTATTCTACCGAAGTAGAACTAAAGATGAGGCGGTATTAGGTTAATGGTAACGTGGCGCAGGCGCTCGACGTTCCCGCCCGGGCGTACCTCCGCAGGATGTCACCTGAATAGCATTTGTCCGTAAACGCTCTCTACGCACATTGAGCGGAGTCGAAATGTATCAATTTCATCAGCTCACGGACGCACACTTCGACGGGACTCAGTGCATCGCTTCGACTCCGCTCAGTATCAAGAAATGGTAGTTTCCGGACAGGCACTAAATAAATTCTGAACAGAAACTAAGTGAATTCAGCGGTTACACTGCCGGCGGACACTGTTCACAGACCGAACCGGGAATAGCGCGGGAGTCATAGTAATAATCAATTGCAATAATATTGTATTTCTGCACCCCATTTAACAGTTTTCGTACAGTCGTCTCACGGGATTCCGGCAAATCGCAAACTTTGTGATTCCGGGCATTGTAACGTCCTGAAAAAATCTGATGAGACCTACGGCAACACTATAATTGTTTATCAGGTATCCGAACCGCATGTCCAACCCCCTGCTCTGTTGTAATGATCTACATGTTGGATTTAAACTCGAAGACCGGTTTGCAGAAGCGGTTCGCGGGGTAACCTTTTCAATCAACGAGAAAGAGACCCTCGGTATTGTCGGTGAATCCGGTTGCGGTAAATCAATGACCGCTCTCGCTCTCATGCGCCTCGTTCCGGAACCTCCGGGAAAAATATGTGGGGGCAAAATCACCTTCAGGCAATCCGACATTCTCTCCCTGACCCCGAACCAGATACGGGCAATCAGGGGCAGAGACATCTCCATGATTTTTCAGGATCCGATGACTTCGCTCAATCCGGTTTATACCTGCAGGTATCAGATCCGAGAGGTACTCCTGCATCATGCGATCGTGGCGACATCCGAAACCGATAAGCGTATTGAATCCATTCTTTCCGAGGTCGGCATTCCCGATCCGAAACGCACCGCCGACAGCTATCCGCACCAGCTCAGCGGCGGCATGCGGCAGCGGGTAATGATCGCAATGGCACTTGTATGCAACCCGGCGTTTCTAATTGCCGATGAACCGACAACTGCTCTTGATGTGACCGTGCAGGCAAAGATCCTCGACCTTCTTCTGGAATTACAGCAGAAAAAGGGGATGAGCATGCTGCTGATCACCCATAATCTGGGTATTGTCGGCGATATTGCACACCGTGTCATGGTGATGTATGCCGGAGTGGTAATGGAATATGCACCAACTGCGCCACTGTTTGCCACACCACTGCACCCCTACACCGTCAACCTGCTCGAGACCCTGCCGGGAGTCGACCGCCGCAAAGAACGACTGACAATCATCCCCGGTGAAGTTCCCACCCTGAGCAATATCCCGCAGGGATGTCCATTCCATCCGCGCTGCAGCCGCACGATGCCGAAATGCAGCACCGAAATTCCTCCACTGATTGATCGCGGCGACGATCACCACGTCCGGTGTTTTCTCTATGAATGATGCGCAATCTACCGATACTATTGTCAAAGTAAACAACCTTCAGGTGCATTTTCCAGTCCGTCAGGGAGTGTTCGGTCATGTTACCGATTACGTCAAGGCAGTTGACGGCATCAGTTTTACCATTCCCCGTGGAACCATCTTTGCTCTTGTCGGGGAATCAGGGTGCGGGAAAACCACCACCGCGCAGGCGATTGCCGGGCTGCAGGGGATAACCGGCGGTACAGTGGAACTTACCTTCAGAGAATCCGGGAAGTTCAGCTGGTCTACCTCGGACACCGCGGCCCGCAAAGCGGTCCGCCAGCGCATGCAGATGATTTTTCAGGATCCCTACAGTTCACTCAACCCGCGGATGACGGTGTATGCACTGCTCGAGGAACCATTTATCATTCACCGGATCGGCTGCCGTGCCGACCGCAGTGACCGTATCGATACACTGATCGAACAGGTGGGGCTTTCAAAGGAGTATCTGGGCAGATACCCGCATGAATTTTCCGGTGGACAACGACAGCGTATCGGAATTGCGCGGGCACTGGCCACCGACCCTGAACTGATCATTGCCGACGAGCCGGTCAGTGCTCTCGATGTATCGATACAGGCGCAGATCATCAACCTGCTGCAGGATCTGCGTTCTTCACGCAACCAGACACAGCTGTTCATCTCGCATGATCTTGCGGTGGTTCGTCACCTTGCCGACCGGATAGCTGTTATGTACCTTGGCAAAATCGTTGAGTGCGGTAATGAAAACGATCTCTTCACCACCCCGCAGCACCCCTACACCATGCTGTTGCTCGAAAGTGTGCCGATTCCCGGTATAGGGCGCAAGAAAAGGGGCACCGCCGACTCCGAGGATCTCCTGCGAAATGCGTCTGTTTCCGGCTGTTCCTTCTACCCCCGTTGCCCCCGGCGACGTGAAACGTGTTCGACGAACGTGCCGGAATTATCAGAAGTAAAACCCGGCCACGCCATGGCATGCTTCAACCCGATCGGGTCCTGAGCCACTCCCTACCTGAGCCCCTCTCCGGAGTAGAGTCAGAAGTGTTGTTCTCCGGCCAGGCTGCAGCCTTCCTGATCACGAGGAAAAGGCGTATCGCCGATTCTGTCTTCTGTTTTCTGTCTTCTGTCTTCTGGATACTGGATACTGGATACTGGATACGTTATAATGTATTTTTCTGCCGTACTAATGGAATATTCAAGCAAATCACAACCGTTACATAATTTTCCCCACCCTGATTTCACAATCACCCAGGATGCAGTTCTGATCAATTGCACGATCCCTGCTGCAGCCTTCGGAACACTCAACCACTGTTTAATTCCACCAGTTTCCCCGATAAAGAAATCTATATGAATTCAATTACTTCTGAGGGCTCCGGTGTTCTGATTCTCCTCGGTATAGCAGTTTCGGGTGGGATTCTCAACGCTCTGATTGTAAAAAGAGTCAGTATTCCCCAGGTGCTCGGGTACATGATTTCAGGAATCATACTCGGCAGTAGCGGTTTTAAGCTGATCACCCCGCACGATATCGAAAAACTTTCTCCGGTTAACCTGTTCTGCCTTGCAATCATCGGCTTCATGGTGGGCGGAGAGATCAAATTCGACACCATGAAGAAATACGGAAAGCAGTTTACCGCGATTCTCCTTGGCGAGGGACTAACTACCTTTTTTATTGTACTGATCGCAATTACCAGTATTCTGTACGTGGTAACCGGAAACTTCGCACTATCCGTTGCAGGAGGGGTGGTATTCGGAGCAATTGCTTCGGCCACCGATCCGGCATCGACCATCGCGGTGCTGTGGGAGTACCGCAGCGCAGGAATCCTCACCACCACCATCACCGCGATCGTGGCCCTTGACGACGCACTGGCGATGACCCTCTACGGACTGGGCAGCGGGGTTGCTGAACTGCTCGGTCATGGTAACGCGAATATCCCGAAGGAGATGGCTCATATCAGCTTTGAGCTGTTCGGCAGTATCGCAATGGGGATTGTAGTAGGACTCATTCTCTCATCCATCCTCAAACGGGCTTCTAAACCTGATACCGCAACCGTCTCCTCTGTCGGTCTCCTCATGTTCATCACCGGAATTGCCGACCACTACAACATGGACGTCATTCTCGCGGCAATGTCGGCCGGAATTACCGTTGCCAACCGGTATCCGTATCTCTACGAGCGTCTTTCAAGCAGAATCAAGGCATTCTCCACTATCATTTATGTACTCTTTTTCGTCCTGGTGGGTGCCCGTCTGCGACT
Organism: Chitinispirillaceae bacterium; assembly: GCA_050304135.1. Taxonomy (GTDB): domain Bacteria; phylum Fibrobacterota; class Chitinivibrionia; order Chitinivibrionales; family Chitinispirillaceae; genus JAFGNB01. The sequence goes on from JBNLDC010000018.1 coordinate 81,075, forward strand.
GCAATCAATGCCGTGGTGGCTCTGGACAATCGTAGGATCGTACGTGGTGGGTCGAAGCCTGGGTAAACTAAGCGGAGCATGGATCGGTGCACGGATCTCCAAGGCCGGCCCTACTGTAGAACGGTACAGCGGTATGGGAATACTTGCGCAGGGTGGTGTTGCCGTCGGGCTTTCGATCATGGCGGCCCAGAAACTCGGCAATGTGCAAATCAACGGAGAACTGATGCTCGGTGATGTTATTATTTTCGGGATCACCACCACTACCTTTATCGTTCAATTGGTAGGCCCGCTTATGACGAAGCTGGCCATTACGCTTTCCAAGGAGATCGGCCGTGATGTCACCGAAGAGGACATTGCCGATCAACTTACCCTTGCCGATATTCCGACAGTTGCTCAAAGTTCCGTGGCACCGGGAACCTCAGTACACGATGTGTTTTCGCAGTTTTCGAAAAACAACCTCGATCAGCTCGCGGTCATTGATGTGGAGCAGCACCTTACCGGCTGCATAGGGATCGGAGAACTCCGCAACCTCATGCTTGAGGGTGAAACCTGGCACTGGCTTATAGCGGAGGATGTTGCAGCTGCACCTAAAGCGGTACTGCAGTCCGACCGCCCGCTCAGGGAGGCACTGCATCTGATGGATCAGATTGACGAAGCAGGAATCCCCGTTACTACCCCTGAAGGCACCTTCCAGGGAATCGTCAGCCGGGCGAACATCAAGGATATGATCAGAAAAAAGATGGTGGAAAATCACCTGCTTAAAGTGGAGTGATTTTTCAGCAGGTGAAACCGGATCGATTCCTATCCGTACACTGAAACGATGTTATACGATTTCATCTTGAGGTAGAGCGTTTTGGGATGGATTTCGAGAATATCGGCAGCCTTTCCTTTGTGCCCGTTCACCTGCCCCAGTACTTTGATAATGTGACGCCGTTCCATCTCCTTGAGAGAGAGAGCCGGTTCGTCATCGGAAACATCCGGTGCTGATCCCGATGCCGCAGCTACAGGTTGTTTCGGAATGGTGTCCGGATCACGCGGAGCGCGCAGAAATGATAGATCTTCGGCGGTAATGACAGTAGCGGGGGTCAGAATGCAGGTGCGTTCAATAACATTTTTAAGTTCCCTGACATTACCCCGCCAGTCGTAGGCTTTAAGTACTTGCAGCGCATTTTTATCAAGCTCCTTCTGAAACCCCTGCTGTGCGATGAAAAACTTCGCCAGAAGCACGATATCATCAATGCGGTCCTTGAGCGGCGGCACATTCACCGAGAGTACATTGAGCCGGTAAAAAAGGTCGGCACGAAACCGGTTTTCCTCAACCTGCAGTTCCAACGGTTGATTAGTGGCACAGAGAATACGGACATTGAGAGTAATATCCTTTGTTCCCCCAACTCGTCGTATCTCGCCGGTTTCAAGGAAACGCAGCAGTTTCGCCTGAAAATGGATGGGGATCTCCCCTATTTCATCGAGAAACAGAGTACCGCCATCGGCTATTTCAGCCAGACCTCGTTTCTGATTTTTAGCATCGGTAAATGCCCCTTTCTCGTAACCGAACAGCTCACTTTCGAGCAATGTTTCAGAAAATGATGCGCAGTTGATCGCAATGAACGGCTTTTCCTTCCGAAGGCTCTGTTCGTGTATGGACCGCGCAACGAGCTCCTTTCCCGTTCCACTCGCCCCCAGAATAAGCACCGTCGATTGTGTGGGAGCAATACGGGAGATAATTGCCTGCAGATCAATCATCACCTTGCTTTTTCCTATAAGCTGCCCGCCGTGCCCGGTTCGCGCGAGTTCTTCGCGAAGCACACGGAGATCAACCAGTGAGCGCTGGTGTTCAATCGCCCGTTCCACCTGTATGAGCAATTCGCTGAGTTCATACGGCTTGCGAACATATTCAAATGCGCCGAGTTTCATGCTCTCGATTACATTTTCAAATGTTGCATTCCCGGTGAGAATAATCACCTCGGAGGGTATCGCGTCCTGTTTGATGGTCCTGAGCACCTCCATCCCGTCAGTATTGGGCATGAGAATATCAAGCAGTACCACATGAAAGAAATCTTCCCGCAACCGGGTAAGTGCCTCGGCTCCATCGGCAACGGTTTCGACACTGTACCCGACCCGACTGAGTTCCTTACCGAGAAGTATCCGCAGCGAAGCTTCATCATCAACGACTAATATTTTCCCTTTACTCATCATACCTCCCGGATTTTGGCGAACGCGGGCATCCCGGCATTGTATTCCCCTGTATTCAGCAGGTGTGCTACCGGGCTACCGGCAGTTCCAGTATCACCGTTGTACCGCCTTCGGATTCCGACCGTATATCGATATACCCGTTGTTTTCCTCAAGTATTTTATAACAGATGGCAAGCCCCATACCGGTTCCCATACCGACCTCTTTGGTCGTGAAAAACGGATCATAAACTTTTGGTAATATTTCAGAAGCGATACCCGGCCCGTTGTCCCTGCAGTATATCTTGCAGAACCGCGACGCTTCAGTCATTGTATCATTTTCGATGGTAACCGTCGATCCCGGCGGACAGAAATCGATACTGTTGGTGATGAGGTTGATGAACACCTGTTCGATTTTGTTGGAATCACCCTGCACAAGGACAACGGGGCCGATCTTATTGACCACCTCAAGTCCGACTTTTGCCGCCCGTGCATGAGTCAACTTTACCGCATCCTCCACACACTGTCGGAGATTAAGACTCTCCGCAGCGCTATCGCCCTCCCGCGCGAATTTCGACAGGTTCTCCACGATGTCCCTGCATCGCAGGGCTTCGGCGTAGATGATACCGAGATATTCCTTCAACTCCTCCGTGTCAATCGGTTCATTCTGTTTAAACCGGCTGTTGAGCGCACTCGAGAATCCGAGTATGGCAGTGAGCGGATTGTTGATCTCATGCGCCACTCCCGATGCGAGGGTCCCGATCGATGCCATTCGCGCGCTGCGGTAGAGATGCTGCCGTGCAATGCGCTGTTCCTCCTGGAGCCGTACCTGCTCCGTGACATCCTCAAGTGCGATCACGATGCTGAGCCCGTCGGCGGCCTCTCCCGTATATACCGCCTTCAGGTTGAGTTGCAACGGCTCGGCATCATTGCCGCGCGGTACGGTAAAGGTACGCTGTTTTACCGATGGAAGATCGGAGAGCGCGAACGAGTTGAGAAATGATTCCAACGTCAACCGGTCCTGCTCCCGAAACAGCGAAAATATGCTTTTCCCGAGAATATCCTCGCTGGCCACCGAAAACATATCCCTGAAAAAACGGTTGCAGTTGGTGATCATCCGACTGGAATCAATCGAAATATACAAATGCGGAAAATTTTCGTAGAGACACTCGTACTGCTCTTTGGACTGGTACAATTCCCGATGTAGACGCCGGATTCGCAGTAGAACATTGATCCGCGCCATAAGTTCCTCACCCGAAAACGGTTTGGTGAGATAGTCATCGGCATGCCTGAGTCCTTTCACTTTATCGGCTTCCGAACAAAGTGCCGTTACGAGAATAACCGGCAGAAAATCGTTACCGGACATTTTTTTAATCCGGCGTGACACCTCAATACCATCCATATCAGGCATTACCACATCAACCAGTGCCAGATCAACATTGCCGGTGGCGACCTCCTCAAGTGCCCGTTTTCCGCAGTCGGCGACTATGGCTTCGAACCCCGCCTCTGCAACGAGTGACTGCAGAAACATCGATGCATCGCTGCTGTCATCTACGATAAGCAGGCGTTCCGCCTGTCGCATTCCGTTTTCAGATGCAATAGTCATGCAGGAACTCCTTCATCTTCCGTAGCGCTCTGCCGCGATGACTGATTTCATGTTTTTTCGCAGCAGGCAACTGAGCGAAGGTTTGGTCGAACCCTTCGGGAATAAAAAGCGGATCGTAACCGAACCCGCCACTTCCCCGCGGTGTATCGATAATCCTTCCTTCACATGCGCCTTCCACTGCAAGAAGCGTGGTTGCATCAATCCGCAGCGCGATGGCGCAAATAAACCGTGCAGTCCTCAATGCAGGTGCAACCCCGCCAAGTGCGTCGAGCAACTTCTTTTTATTCGCCTCCATATCGGCCAGTTCTCCGGCGTAACGGGCACTTCTGATTCCCGGTGCGCCGTCAAGTGCATCAACCACGAGCCCGCTGTCATCACCAAGTGACCAGATTCCCGTTTGCCGGTAGACAACTTCCGCCTTTATCCGGGCGTTTTCGGCGAAGGACTGACCATCCTCTATAATTTCCGGTACCGGGTCGATTGCTTCGCTCATAGTAAGCAGGTGCAGTGGCAGGTCACCGAAGATCTCACCGATTTCCCTGACTTTACCGCTGTTTCCGGTAGCAATAATGAGGTGCCTGTTCATAGCATTCTGTCCGTTTTTCATCCGACGACGATGTTCACCAGTTTACCCGAAACGACAATCACTTTCCTGATCGTCTTCCCCGTAAGGTGCGGTTGCACCTTGTCTAATTCCAGTGCTTTCCGTTCGAGCGACTCGCGCGGTTCTTCGGGAGAAGCGGTAAAGGTTCCCCGAAGCTTCCCGTTGACCTGTACGACAATCGCCACCTCATCCATCACCAGTGCATCGGGATCAACCTCCGGCAGGGGATGGCGGAAAATGGAGGTCCGGTAACCGAGCTGTTCCCAGAGTTCCTCCGCCAGGTGCGGCGTCATCGGCGCTATCAGAAGCAGCATAGTCTCACACGCTTCCCGCAAGACCGGCTCGGAGGCACTCGGACCGAGTTTTCGAACCGTATTGGTCAGTTCAATAATCCGTGCGATCGCCGTATTGAACTGCCAGTTGGTCTCGATGCCCTGTGTAGCCCGCATGAGAGCTGAATGAGTGGCGAAACGCAGGCCTTTATCCACCTTCGAAAGTCCGGCAAGCACTGATTCATCCGGCAGCGACGCCGAAGCGATCCGGGGCAGCAACTCCCCGACGGTATCCCACAACCGGTGAAGAAAGCGGGATGATCCCTGAACGCCCTCATCGCTCCAGAGCTGATCACGGTCAGGCGGATTATCTGCCAGTACACAGAATCGCAGTGTATCGGCTCCATAGGCTTCAATAATCTTTTCCGGTGAAACGACATTGAGCTTCGTTTTGCTCATTTTCGTCACTTCACTTACTACCGGCCCGCCGCAGATTAGGCATTTGCCGTCGCTTACTTTGTCTTCCGGCAGCCATTTGTCCACCTCACAGTAGTGTGCCATTTTACAGATCATACCCTGACAGAACAGATTTTTAACCGGTTCCTCGAAGGGCAGCAGTCCGAAATCTTTCATCACCATCGCGAAAAAACGGACATAAATAAGATGCATGGTGGCATGCTCAATGCCGCCGATATACGTATCCACCGGACACCAGTAATCAACGTCCCTGCGGGAAAACGGCGAGGATTCCTCCCGTGCCGAAGCATACCTGAGATAATACCATGATGAATCAACAAAGGTATCCATGGTATCGGCATCCCGCCTTGCCGGCCCATTGCACTTGGGACAGGTGGTTTCCATAAACGACGCATTCTCCAGAAGCGGACTCTCACCGGTCGGCTTGAACGAGACATCACGTGGCAGGAGGACCGGCAGCTGTTCCTCGGGCACCGGCACTTCTCCGCAGTGATTGCAATAGACAACAGGAATAGGTGCTCCCCAGTACCGCTGACGCGAAAGGAGCCAGTCGCGCAGACGGTAGGTAATTTTTCTACCCCCGATAGCTTTGCTGTCAAGGTAGGTGATGATATCTGCCATGGCTTCGCGGTTGTTGCGCCCGGAGAATTCACCGCTTTCGGTCATGATACCGTCGGCGGTATACGCCTCGGCCATGGAGGCGGGATCAAGATGTTCATCGGCAGCAGGCGCAATAACCACCTTTACCGGTATGTCGTATTTCCGTGCGAACTCGAAATCCCGCTGATCGTGTGCCGGAACCGCCATAACAACCCCGGTTCCATAGCTCATTACCACAAAGTTGGCAACATAGAGCGGTACCCGGTCGCCATTGACCGGATTAATCACATATTTTCCGGTGAATACTCCCTCTTTCTCACGATTGAGCACCTCAAGGTCCGAGGTGCCGAGCATACGCATTTTTCTGACGATAGCCGCAACATTTTCAGCATCAGGATGATCACTGATAAGGGAATCAACGAGCGGATGCTGTGCGGCCATCGAAAGAAACGTAACTCCCCAGAGAGTATCCGGGCGAGTGGTGAACACCTCAAGTGACTCATCGCTGTTTTCCAGTTTGAACCTGACTGTCGCACCTTCCGATTTTCCGATCCACTCCTTCTGCATTTTGAGTACCCGTTCCGGCCACCGGTCGAGTTTAGTGTGGTTGTCAAGTAACCGCTGCGCATAGTTGCTCATCAGGAAAAACCACTGATCCAGATCGCGCTGTTCAACAGGGGTCCCGCACCGCTCACACCGGCCGTCGTGCACCTGTTCATTGGCAAGAACGGTCTTATCGTTGGGGCACCAGTTGACCGGAGCGTGCTTCTTTTTCGCAAGTCCCGCCTTGTAGAACTGCAGGAACAGCCACTGGGTCCAGTGATAGTACCCCTCATGCGAAGTGGCGATCTCCCGGTCCCAGTCGAATCCCCATCCGGCACGTTTCATCTGTATACGCATCCGGTCGATATTGATTTTAATATTATCGGCGGGGTGAATTCCCTCACGGATTGCGGCGTTTTCGGCCGGCAGACCGAAGGAGTCCCATCCGATCGGTGAGAGCACATGATATCCCTGCATGATTGACCGGCGGACGATCACGTCACCGATAGTGTAGTTCATGACGTGCCCCATATGCAAAGCACCGGAAGGATACGGAAACATGTTCAGAACATATTTTTTCGGCTTGGCGGTATCGGTCTTTACCGAAAACAACTTTTCGTCATCCCATCGTTGCTGCCATTTCGGTTCAATTTCCGAAGGAACGTATTTTGTCACAGCTGACTCCACTATAAAGGTAATTAGTTTCTGTTCAGAATTTATCTATGTGCCATCCTTCGACAAGCTCAGGATGAGCGCGATGTGCGTAATTCATTTACTAAGGCCGCTCATGCAGAACTGAGTTTATCCTGAGCCTGCCGAAGGGAAGTATGCACGGCCTTTTTTGCTCTATTCTAAACAGGAACTAGTTAAATTGTCTGCCCTGCATTCACGTAAAGACACGGTGCATCAGCATTCCCGGTTACTCTTTTATATACTCCCTGAAATAGTCAATCGTTTTGGAAAGCCCCGCGTCCAGTTTTACCCTCGGCTTCCACTGCAGTTTTCTACGGGCAAGGGAAATATCAGGCTGTCGCTGCCGGGGATCATCGGAGGGCAGTGGACGGTAGACAATTTTTGATGTACTTCCGGTGATCGCGATTACCTTTTCGGCAAGTTCACGAATGGTAAATTCACCGGGATTGCCGATATTGACCGGTCCGGTACAATCCTCACACCGCATCAACCGCACCATGCCTTCGATCAGATCATCGACATAACAGAATGAGCGGGTTTGCGTCCCGTCACCGAAGAGGGTGATATCCTCTCCCCTGAGAGCCTGAACAATGAAATTGGACACAACGCGACCATCATCGGGCCGCATACGGGGCCCGTAGGTGTTGAATATACGCATGACCCGTATTTCAACATTGTTCATCCGGTGGTAGTCAAAAAAGAGAGTTTCCGCAACCCGTTTGCCCTCATCGTAGCATGAGCGGATACCGACCGGATTGACATTGCCCCAGTAATCTTCCCGTTGCGGATGCACCGAGGGGTCACCATATACTTCTGATGTCGACGCCTGAAGCACCCGTGCTTTCACCCGTTTGGCGAGTCCCAGAATGTTGATTGCTCCCATAACACTGGTTTTGATGGTTTTCACCGCATTGTACTGATAATGCACCGGTGATGCCGGACAGGCGAGATTGTAAATACGATCGACTTCGACATATACCGGGAAAGTGACGTCGTGCCGTACCAGTTCAAAACGGTTATGACCGATCAGATGGCGTATATTATCCTTTACCCCGGTGAAAAAATTATCGAGACAGATTACATCGTGTCCTTCTTCTATCAGACGCTCACAGAGGTGTGAACCGAGAAATCCCGCACCACCCGTTACCAGTATCCGTTTACATTTCATTGCAGTTCCTTGTCAGACCGATGTTATCCGTACTTCTTCCATCAATTGCCATACCGTATCGAGGTCGATTACTCCCGGTCCGTTGCAGGTGGCCTTCGCACTGCCGCATGCCACCGCCATCCGGCAGGTTTCAGTGAAAGAAAACTGCCGCTTGAGCGCCACCATTGCACCCGCCACGAGAGCATCGCCGCAACCGACGGTATCTCTGACGTCTACCGTGGGTGCACTGCAGAGAATGCAATCATTTTTATGCAGACCAATCATACCGTCGGCACCCAGTGATATGAAAATATAGGTGATACCCATGTCAAGTAGCCGCTTCGCCTTGAGTGCGATATGATGAACCCCGCGGATCTGTTCACCGAAAAATTCCTCCAGCTCGCTGAGATTCGGTTTTATAATCAGCGGGCGGGACCGTACCCCTTTCTGCAACGCCACCCCCCTGGTATCAAGCAATGCCTGTCCTCCGCGCTGCGAACAGAAATCAAGCAGTGTCGCGTAAGTATCGTCAGAAAACCCTTTCGGTACGGCCCCGGAAAAGCACCAGTAGTCTCCCGGCAGCATCTTGCCGATAACAAATTCAGCGAATTCATGTTGAAGACGAGCCGGCAGAACAGGAGGCACAGCGGCGATATGTGTACTTGCTCCCGATCCACGCTCAAGAATGGTCGTATTGATCCGCACATCTCCGGGAACGGTAAACAGATGGTGACCAATTCCCAGTGAATCAAGCATGGCGGCAAACCGGTTTATACCATATTCAGGAACCAGTCCGGTAACCATCACCTCCTCACCGAGTGACCGCACTACCCGTGCAACGTTGATTCCCTTTCCGGCCGGAATCTGCGTGCATTCGCTGTCACAGAATGTCATTCCGCTCTGTAGCTCATCAACCGTATAGAGAACATCAAATGAAGGAGAGAGCAGCGTGCTCCAGATCATTGTTTCAATTTCCCTGCATGTAAAGGAACAGCAGCTTCATGGCACGTACCATCAGAAAACTCATAAGCAGTAGTGCCACCACTTGTGCCACCTTTAAGAGTTTCATAAGGTTCTTGTACTGTTTCATATCAATCTGCTGCCGCGGATGGAATTTCCAGAAGGCAACCGGTTCCATTTTTGCCTGAAATCGGTAATTTGTACTGATCACTATGGGTAAAATACTTAAAATAAACAAGTTCCGAAACATAAAAGATACGGAATCAGGGTTGGACTACCAATAACTTTGTAACGATAGCAGATAGAAATAAAAAAGCAATGGCCCAAAGGGGGGTAAAGGCCATTGCTTACAACAACAAACAATACAATTTATTTACTCTGAAGATCGACGGGATACACTCCGTTCAGATCAAGATTTCCTCGTGTTTTGCTGAAATTGACCCCGTTTTCAGAGGATGAGTCTGCTGAAGAGTCTGCCACACTGTTTTCGGGAGTCAGTGACGCGCCGGCAACCTGATCGGAAGTAACCGAAGATTCACTCGCGACGGCAGGTGCGGCAGTACCTCTTTTTCCAACACCTGTTTTAAGGGTCACATACCCTACCCCGATAAAACCGATGGCAAAGAGCATGAACGATATCACACCCCTTCTGATAAACAGAGGCATCGAGGCAAAACCGGTCACTTTCCGACGCCCATCCGAACAAACCCGGATAATTTCCGCGTCACAAGCTGCCGACGGAGTATCACACAGGATTTCCGGTGTAAAAAAGCGATCTTTATCCGATAGATACGCCTTCTCCTCTCCTGCACAAACGGCACACTCCGCAAGATGCTCTTCAAACGACTTACGCTCGCCACTTTCGAGTTCACCCGAAACATAAAGCAAACCGTATTCTTCCCACTTACTACACTCCATCGATCCCCCTCTTTTTGAGTTCTTTTCGAATGTTTTTCAAAGCAAGCCTCATTCTGCCAAGGGCCGTATTTATGGGACAATTCATTATTACCGCAATTTCCTTGAACGGTACTCCCGCCATTTCACGCAGCAGAAAAACTTCTTTCTGCAATGGATCAAGCTCTGCGACCGCATCCCTGACAATATGCTGTATGGCTTTATTCGACAGCGCCGAATCGGGACTGTCAACCTTGCTGCCTACCGCATTTTCAGCATCGCGCTTATGATCGTTTTCCACCTTTACATGACGAAAATAGTCGATCGTACGCTTATGAGCGATTCCGAACAACCAGCTCAAAAAATTCCTTGAGCGGTCAAACTGCTCTGCATTACGCAGCGCCGCCATAAACGTTTCCTGTAAAAGATCTTCTGCGATTTCCCGCTCTCCGGTCATCCGGATCAGAAAACCAAACACCCGGTTTTTATAACGTTCGTATAGTTCCGCGAATCCCCTTTTGTCTCCTTTAAGCCAGAGATCAAAGGCTTTCTGATCATCTTCAAACGTTATATTCATGTTTTCTTGCATAGACTACGGCTTCTATTGGTAATTATTGTGATGAAAGTATAAAAATTATCGTTTAGCTTTTTTAAGTTCCCTCTGAATATCCTCATCATCGGGACTGAGCCTGCGGGCATTTTCAAGGTGCTCGTTATACCCGGCCGTGTCCTTTTTCATTTTACAAAGCAGTGCCAATCCGAGTTCAGCCCTGCCGAAATTCGAATCCGAGCGCAAAGCCCGTTTGAAAAAGGTTTCGGCCCATTGCGGTTTTGACTGCTCCAAATGCGCAAAGGCACGTTCACCGAGCGAGGGAGCATAGTCCGGTTCTATGTAATTGATCTCTTTATATACTTCAATCGCTTCGTCAAACCGCTTCAGGAGGCGAAGCACCTTTGCTTTGAGCATCAGGGTGGGGATATCATCAGGCACCGTTGCCAGGATTTCCTCGATAGCAGATTCCGCTTCACTGTTTTTACCCTGCATCATGAGTGCTTCAGCATATAACCGTAAATAACGGGGTTCCCGTTTCATTCCGACGAGCACCTCGATCTCTTTTTTCGCCTTGTCTTTCTGCCCGGTTTTCTGATACAGTTCAAAAAGCTGAAACCGGATTTCGGGATCGTCGCCCATTTTCTCTTTGGCCTTCTTAAGCAGGGTTATCGCCTCATCGGAGCGATTGGTTTTCATGTATCCCTTTGCCAGAGCGGCGGTGATTTCAGGATCGTCCTGCTGCAGTGTATTGGCGATTTCCAGAAATACGATTCCCTCATTGTACCGATCTTTCCGCATCATAATGATGCCGATACGTTTGTTGGCCAGAACATTCTGCGGATCAGTTTCAACATACCGCTGATAGGCACGCAGTTCTTCATTTTCATTACCCGTTTTGGCGTAAATTTTTCCGAGTTCAAGCCAGACGGAAGGAATCGAATCCGCAAGTTCGGTAACACGCTTGAAGAGCGGAATCGCTTTGGAGAGCATTGATTTCTCATCAGAATACAACAGTCCCAGATGCAGATAATTCCGGTAGTCCGCGGGAAAACGTTTACAATTTTTCTCATACACCGCCCGGGCCTGCATCGGATCTTTTTTCTCCAGAAACAGCGCGTGTTTGAAGGATGCATCAGGATCACTCACCCCTTTAAGTGCCGTGTAATCCCTGTATGCCCGCGCAGCGGCAACCAGATCCGAATCATTTTCAAAGGCCTGAGCGACCATCAGATATACCCGACGCTGCAGTGAAAGAGCGAGTCGTTTATTCGCTTTGAGCGACAGAAGCACGCTCAGAGCGTCACTGTTATTATTGGTGCTGAGACACGCCTGCGCATAGTTCACCGAATTTTTAACCGACAATTTCTTCCCGGCAATTTTAAAATACCGTAACGCCCCCGTGGTATCATCTTTACTGAACTGGTAAGCACCAACTTTTTCGGCCAGCTGCGCGTCCGTCGGCTTCCGGTCAAGATACTGCCGGTATTTTTTATAGGCCTCATCTTTCTGATGCACTTTTTCGTACAGCTCGCCAAGCTCCCGAAGTTCATCGACCGCCTTGGTATTCATCATAATCGCCTGCTCATAGGATACGATAGCATTGTTGTTATCGCCGGTAGCCGCCTGGCAGGAGGCAAGTGCAACGAGTGCATCAAAATTGGAAGGTTCCAACAGAAGCGCTTTCTGATACATTCCGATAGCATTGGTATACTGTTTCTTTTTCTGGTAAATCAGTCCGAGCGTCATAAAGGTACTCACATCGGCGGATCCGGACTTGACCACCCCGTTGAGCGCTTGAATGACCTCACCCTCCTGACCTTTCGCCATGACGATTTCCGCGTACCGTTTATGAAAGCCGGTGATCGACGGATCAATCTTCAAGGCCGTGCGATACTCGGTGAGCGCGCCATCCAGTTTTTTCTTCCCATAGTACAGGTCGCCAAGATCACGGTGCGCTTCCGCATCGCTGCCGTTGAGAGCGAGATACTCACGAAGATATCGTATCGCCTCGTCGACCAGTCCCGTTTTGGCCGCAAGCCGCGAGAGCGGTCTGAGCACGGCGGTATCCTTGGGCGTGAGCACGGAGAGTTGCCGGTAATATCTGAGAGCCTCTGATGATTTCCCGCCTGCTTCGAAATACGTTGCCAGTCGTTTCCGGGAGACGGTGTTGCCACTGTTCATGTCGGCAATTTTTTTGTCAATCTCCACCAGTTTTTCCGTCTCGTTAAGCTGCTTATAGCAGATTGCCAGATGTTCAAGCAGTTCGGCATTGTCGGGATCATTTTTCAGAAGGACTTCGAGCTGATCACGCGCTTCGGTAAAGTTCTTACTGTTCAGGTGTACCAGGGCCATCACCAGACGCGCACCACGGGCCTTTTTGTCAATAGTCAGTGCTGCCTGTGCGGCATCCCGTGCAAGATTATATTTTTTAAGTTCAAAAGCTGCCTGTGCATATCCTTCATGGGCAGCGGCACTGTTTTTCAGCTTTCCGCTTTTTTCGAACTGCTTCAACGCTTCACTAAACCGCCCGCTCTTGAGGTTATACTTTCCGAGAGCAAGGTAGATTTTAGGATCATCCGGACTGAGCCCCATGAGTACTTCAAAGGTTTGCTTCGCTTTTTCGTTGTTGCCGGTACTCTGATACAGATCGGCAAGGCGTGCATACGCCTCAACGTTACGGCTGTTCACGGCGATCGCCTTTTCCAGACTCGCGATCGCGTTTCTGGAATCCTTCATTCCCTTATACACTTCCGAGAGCAGAAAGTAACCGTCGGCGACCGCGCTCCCTTTGGGATCGGCAGCAACAATGGTTTTCAAATGCGTCAGTGCAGTACTGAATTCCCCTTTGGCAATAAGCGCCCGTGCAACTTTCTCCCTTGCCAGAAGCGCTTCGGGAACGGTTGATGATGCCCCGAAGTTTTCCACCGCCTTCCGGTAAAAAGCAGCGGCAACCGCTATCCCCTGCGTTTTTTCAAGAGCACCCCCGTATTCATACCAGTCCCGCCCCTTCATACTGTCGGGAGGAATATCGCGGTAGTGCGCCGCACATTCAGCGAATTTCTTTTTACTGAAGTAGGCTCGGGCGAGCATCATTTTCGAGGGTATTGCCGGACCGTTCTTCTCCAGCGCTTTTGCAAGATACACCAGCGCAGAATCGCCGACACCAAGTTCAGCGTATGCTTTACCGATCTGAAAGGCGAGTTCACCTGAGGTGTTTTTCGCAAACCCCCGTTTCAGAAGCGGTATCGCCGAGGACCACGCTCCCTCACCGAAATAAATGTTCGCCAGTTCCCGGGCAGCGATCACATTTGAAGAATCCCCCTCGAGCACCTTCTCCATGGCCTTTTTCGCCTCTGCCGGTTTGCCCAGATCAATACACGCCTGAGCATACTCCCAGCTGGCCTCTGCGGTGAATTTTTTATCGAGCGCCTTTTTTGCCATCTCCATAGCATTCTCGGACTGCTTCATAAGGTTGTATGCATGCGCGGCTCCCACAAGCGCATGGTAATCATCAGGATTGATCCGCCATGAAACCAGATAACAGGCAAGCGCTTTTTCAGGCATCCCGAGAGCATTGTTCGCCTTTCCGAGTTGTATCCAGATCAGGGCATCCCGATCCGGTGCGGAGAGACTCCGGTCGGCATAATCGATTGCTTCCTGATATTTTTTTGCAGAAATCAACTTATCAAATGTAGCGTCTGCCGCCGCCTGGTGAGCTCCCCCGGAAAACAGCACTGTCAGGAGTACTGCCGATACCGTGACTTCTCTCAAACGGATCATGATAAACACCCCTTCTGAATTTTCAAAAACCGGTTATTGTTTTAGATAACGGGAATGGTATCTGCGGAAAAAGATCATTGAACAGCCCCACCGTGCATATTTTCGATTGTCCTGCCCAATCATTAAAAATGGTAATTCGCTGCCCTGTTAGCAAATGATCCCTCCCGGTTTGCGACGGGATACCAGCATCGCTGAAAACCGCCTCCAGTCGAACAGAGGGCCGGGGTCTATTTTTGGATCCTGCCGCAGACCGAGTGCAACCGCGCGTTCTCCGGCGATTGCATCGTGCCCTATATAGTGCATCGCCTGCCCGAGTGCTTCCTCGTTGGTTATACAGAGTTCCGCCAGAGCCGCATACTGCTGATTCGTAAATCCGCTTTCCGCAGTAGCCAGGAGCTCTATTCCAACCGAAAAATCGTTAACCCCCTGCCGACTGTCGGGTTCAGGCATTATACTGCCGCCGCAATGCCATGCTTTTTTTTCGAGTGGTACCAGCCGGAAAACACCGCCGTCGCGATCGATTATAAAATGGCTGCTTACACCGTACTCACAGAAAATCGAAAGTACCTTCCCCAACGAGAACGGATCGTCCGGAAACCGGTTAATCGCGCTTGAATAATGAAGTACCGTTACATCCACCGGCGCGCCACTGCGGTCCGACCAGAGAGCGGTCTTACCGGTGGCAGCGACCAGTACCCCGAGTGTAGCCGTACCGATCAGCGTTGTATTGGCTTGTTCAAGCAGCAGATCCTTATACAGCATGATTCCTCCGCTACAGAGAGAGATTTTTCCACTTGAAACCTGCTACAGCGGTCCGACACGGCTGCGCAATGCGTTCCACGTACCCAGTGAGCAGTACCTGAACCATTTCCCGCTCAACCGCCCGCTGTTTGTTTTTCGCGTCAATCACACTGTTCTCACCATCAGGGTACCCCGGTTGTATTTTCATGATATGAGCAGAAAACCCGAAGCAGTTCTTATTACCGCCGGAACAAAACGGCTCGGCTTTCGTCTTGCACAGGAGTCACTCACCCTCGGATACAGTGTCATCCTTCACTACCGATCATCAGATCGTACCGCACGGCAATGGCTGAAGCGCCATCCGGAGTACGCGAGCCGCGTTTACTTTCTTCAGCAGGACCTCATCAGCCACCCCGAATCACTCGTCGAGGCAGCGCTTGACCTCCCCTGCAGACTCACCGGCCTTGTCAACAATGCCTCCCTGTTCTCCCGCGGTGATCTGTCCGACTGCACCCACCTGCGTTCCATGCTCGACATCCACCTTCTGGTACCTGCCGCACTCGGTGCGGCTTTCGCCGATCGCATAAGGAAGGGATGGATCATCACCATAACCGATGCTCTTGCGGGTAAAACGAACGTGGCATGGCAGAATTACCGCATGTCAAAGTTGTTCCTCGAGGAACTCACCCGTCAGCAGGCGCTCAGATTCGCTCCCGACCTTCGGGTTAACGCCATAGCCCCCGGTGCCGTACTTCCTTCGAGTGAAACCGGTACCGCCGCATTTCGCAATCTCGCAGCCCTGATCCCGTTGCGTAAAACCGCTCCGGTAGCCGCGATAATCGGGGCCTACCGTTTTCTGATCTCCAATACCAGTTGCACCGGTCAGATTGTCCGGATCGACGGTGGATGGAGTCTCACCCCCTGAACCGGTCGCGACAATGTACGATTATTACTGTACCCATCCGCTAATCTCCGGAAGCAGCCTTTCAACTGACCGCTGCAGCAGTGTAAATGTCTTGCGATATACTTCGATCGACTTCCCCACCGGGTCTTTTATTGTCGCTTTGCGGGATTTCTGTTCCGGCCACGCACCGAGCATATAGGTTCTGTCGGCTACCTGTGGAAAAAAAATGATCAGATAATCAACCTGCACCTGTTCCATGGTCAGAATCAGCCTGCTGTTTTTAAGCTCCTCGGGAACCAGATGGCGTGACCGGTGATTGCTGATGTCAATTCCGGCCTCTCCGCACACAGTGACGGCATTCTCCGTGGCCCTATTTTCCTCCAGAGCATGTATTCCCATGGATGAAACGGCGAGCTGGCTGATCCCTCTTTTTTCAAGTTCCATCCGCAGAATTCCCTCGGCCATCGGGCTGCGGCACATATTCGCATTACATATAAAAATGACATTACTCATTAACAGAACCTTCGCTGAATGGAGGGAGATCGCTCTTTCCCTGGAAATTGTACGTAAAAAAATAGTATTTTACAACATCAAACATTGAAGGAGTCGGCATATGGCATTAACAAACGACGAAAAGGGACTGGTCGAAGAGGCGCTCTCCGTCTACCTGCAGGTAATTTCCCGTCAGGCAGCTCCGGCGCAGGTGCAGCAACTGGCCCAGGTGGCACAGAACATCATCCGGAAACTCGACAGTGTCGGTGCCGGTGGAGGTAAACAGGGAAACAAGCCCAATGGTATTTCAGATGAATGGTATAAAAACGTCTGCCAGAGCTGCGACAAGCTCTCTCCCGGTGGTTGCACCGACAAGGTAACCGAGAAATACCCCGGGAAGTGTGATCCAATTCTTCATTACGAGCGGGATAAGCTGCTGAAGAAAAAGTAAGGAGCGTTTTTTCCGGATTACCACCGGATCTGCCCGCCACTGTCTGATTTTCTTACCGCAATTCCAAATGTGATATTTTCCTGTTTTATTATGCAACTGAGAAACCGTCGTGTTTCTCAGTTGTCATTTTCGCATTATACTGCTCCCCGCCGCCGCAGGACGGGCACCCTCTATCGGCTTCGTCTGGTTTACCCTGATCATACGCTCCCCGGATCGACCGTGAACGCGGAGGCGGGCTACCGCTGAAGTGACCGTTCATTTCCCCACCATGTGCGGAATCGACTCCGTAAACGGCGGGCGTGCAATACCATTCTCGGTAATGAACGCAGCAATCAGTTCCGCCGGGGTAACGTCAAAAGCAGGATTGAAAACCGGTACTCCTTCGGGAGCAGTCCTTTTACCGAATCCGCAGGTAATTTCCTCTTCTCCCCGTTCCTCGATTGGAATTGCTCTGCCGGCGGCAAGCTGCAGATCAAACGTTGAAGAAGGTGCGGCAACATAGAACGGGATATTGTGTGCTCTGGCAAGCAGTGCCACACCGTAGGTTCCTATTTTATTGGCGGTATCCCCATTGGCCGTAATTCGATCAGCCCCAACAATGACCGCTCCCACTTTTCCGCGCGCCATCACCGTTGCCGCCATATTATCGCAGATAAGGGTGACCGGTATTCCCGCCTTCTGCAGTTCAAACGCGGTGATCCGCGCTCCCTGCAGCAGCGGCCGGGTCTCATCAGCGTAAACGGAAAACAGTTTACCCTGCTCTGCGGCGATATAGACCGGTGCGAGGGCGGTACCGTATTCAGCGGTGGCAAGCCCTCCGGCATTACAGTGCGTGAGGATCGCATCAACCCCTTCGAGCAGTTTCGCACCGTGCTCCCCTATCGCGCGTCCCATCGCACGATCCTCTTCGAGGATGGTGATCGCCTCTGCAAGAAGCCCTTTTTTAACCGATGCGACATCACCGGAAGCGGCAAGCTCGCGTGCCGTACCCTTCATCCGGTTGACGGCCCATGCAAGGTTCACCGCCGTAGGGCGGGAACTGTCGAGGTAGTCGCCGTTTTTCTCCAGCAGAGCCAGAAGATCGGTACAGCTTCCCTGTTCGGGAACATCCCGGACAGCGATATAGCACCCGAAGGCCCCCGCGATACCGATTGCCGGAGCCCCGCGAACCTTGAGAATTTTAATTGCATGATACATGGCCTCTACCGTATCGATCCGTTCATATACCAGCTCCGTCGGTAAACGGGTCTGATCAATAATCGTTACCCCTCCGTCAACCCAGTCGATTGTTTTCAACCGTTCCATCTGTTCTCCTTGCAGTTCATCTTCTCCACCGATATTCCCTGTTCCCGCAGGGCGTTCAATTGAACGCCCCTACTGGATAATACTCAAATGTCCGTTTGTATAAATTTTTTAGTCCCGGCAAACCATCCACCGGAAATGCCATTCACCGTGACCGGAAGCCTGCTATTCACTCCCCCTCTCTCCACGGGAGAGGATGCAGGGGAGCGGTAAAATTACGAACCCCCCGATACACCGGTACCGGAGGGTTGAAACTGACCACCTGTTACAGCGACTCAGGCTTCCTGCTCAATTTCCTGTTTGTGCTTTTCAATAATCTTCTTTGTCTGTTCGCTCGGCACCTGCTCGTAATGGGAAAAAACCTTGGTGTAAAATCCCCGCCCTTGTGTAAGCGCCCGCAGTGACGTCGAGTACGTCATCACCTCGACCTCGGGTACCTTTGCTGAAATAACCTGGTATTTCCCGTTCGGATTCATCCCGCCGATTTTTCCACGACGAGAAGACATATCCCCCATGATATCACCGGTGTACTCTTCCGGTACGGTGATCTGCATATCCACCACCGGTTCCAGAAGAATGGGGTTCGACATTTCGAACGCTTTTTTGAATACCTCACGACCGGCAATCTGGAATGCGATGTCCTTTGAATCAACCGGATGTGTTTTTCCGTCTACCAGCGTTACCTTCACGTCAACAATCGGGTAGCCGGCAATGATACCTTCAGTCAGTTTGGATTGAACACCTTTATCCACACTCGGACGCAGTGATTGATCAATTACCCCACCCACGATTTTGTCGATAAATTCATACCCGGTGCCGCGCGGCTGCGGTTCAAGATCAATAAACACCCGTGCATACTGACCGGCGCCGCCACTCTGTTTTTTATGCGTGTACTCGACATACTTGGCGGATTTGGTGATAGTTTCACGGTAGGAGATCTTCGGTTGTTTACGGTCAACCTCAACCTTGAACCGGGTCCGAAGGTTCTCCAGAAGTACTTCGATCTGAATATCACCCATTGCCGAAAGTATCGACTGATGAATATCCGGATGAAATTTATAGGTAAAACTGTTGTCTTCCTCGTGCAGTTTATTTAATCCGGTACTGATTTTATCCTCGTCGCCTTTATCCTTTGCCGAGATGGCGATGGAAACCAGCGGATCAGACAAAGGCACTGGAGGCACCCGGTGGCTGGTTCCCTTATCCGCAAGTGTATCGTTGGTATGGGTATCCTTGAGCTTCAGCAGTCCGCCGATATCTCCGGTTCCGATCTCGCCGGTATCGGTTCGTTCTTTACCTCTGAGAAAATACATGCTGCCGACACGTTCAGCCGACCCTCTGGAGGAATTGACCATATCGGTACCGGTTTTCAATTTGCCTGAAAACACCCGTACGATATTTATTTCACCAAGGTGTTCTTCTGACGTGGTTTTGAAAACAAATGCCGTTGCCGGCGCGCTTTCCGAACAGGCGAACGGTTTTTCTTCGTCGCCGTCCAGAACGGTAATTTCATCACGACTGGCCGCCGACGGACAGAGATTGACAATTTTCGTCAGGAGCTGATCAACCCCCATATTGTGTACAGCACAGCCGGAGACCACCGGAAAAATAGCTCCGTTAAGAACACCGGTCTTGAGCCCCTTGCGGATCTCTTCGTCGGTCAGAGCACCATTTTCAAAATAGACATTCATCAGGTCTTCTTCGGTTTCCGCAACCGACTCCATGAGTGCCTGACGCATTTCTTCAACCTGATCGTTCATTTCGGCGGGAATGTCGATTTTTTTACCGATACCATCGCCGTCGCGGGTATACTCGAACGCCTCTTTGCTGACGAGATCAATCACCCCTTTGAAAGCTGCCCCCTTGCCGATCGGAATTACCAGCGGGGCGACCGCGGTTCCGAAGCTGCTTTTAAGGGACTCGAGTGTTTTACTGAAATCGGCGTTCTCTTTGTCGCATCCATTGACATAAAACACTCTTGAAACCTTGACACTGTCCATAAACGTCGCAACGATTTCGGTTCCCACTTGAACGCCGTCGGCGGCATCGATCAGCACCACGGCAGTTTCGACCACATGCAGTGCTGCACGGGCGTCGCCCAGAAAATCGAGAAACCCGGAGGTGTCGAGAATATTGATCTTCGTATCTTTCCATTCGCAGAACCCTGCATGCATGGAAATTGTCATTTTCCGTTCTTTTTCGTCGGCCCGCGCATCGAAGATACTGGTGCCGTTGTCAACCTTCCCGAGCTTTGTGGTAGCTTTTGCGGTAAAACAGACGTTTTCCAGCAGCGTTGTTTTTCCAACCCCGCCATGGGAAATAAAACAGACATTGCGAATGGAACCGGCCTGATATGTCTTCATATATCCTCCGAAAAGTAGCAAATGTATCTCACGGGAAAGGCTTACCGAGAAGGAAAACTCAATTCGTCTCTGTAAATCCTTTAAACGTTTGAATTACCGTTGAGACGGGAATAAAGTAATATATTTATCGTGCACTGGACATGCAACAGGCAGATTAAACGCATCAGGGATCACCGGTCCGGAACGCCGGAGGTTACAGCAGGGAGTTCACTCGAACGCCCTTACGAATATGCTCCCGATTGAGGAGAAAATAAAAAATCCTCCATTTTTGCTATTTTAAAGCAGAAAATGAAGGATTTTTTTTGGAGCAGAGGGGGTTCGAACCCCTGACCCTCAGACTGCCAGCCTGATGCTCTCCCAACTGAGCTACAGCCCCTTGAAGTTGATACAAATTACTACAATTGACCCTGTTCAGTCAATAAATTTTACTCAGTATCTCATCTGATTGGCCGGATTTCAACAAAATCGTTACTGGAGACTCTCGAAATACGGCATTACCCTGCAGTCCGGGAACCTATTTGGCACCTTTTTTTCTGTTTATCCTCGCCCACTCATCCCGCAAACCGACCGTCCGGTTAAACACCGGCATTTCAGGCGTCGACGTTGTATCAATGCAATAATAGCCGAGTCGTTCAAACTGCACTACGGTTCCGATGGAGCATTCCGCGAGTGCCGGCTCGATTTTGCACCCCTTGAGTACCTCAAGTGAGTCAGGGTTGAGGTTCGCCAGAAAATTTCCGTCAGGTGCATCATCAGGGTTTTCTTTGGTAAAGAGGTGGCTGTAGAGCCGTACCTCGCCGTCTTTTGCATGGGCGGCACTCACCCAGTGGATAGTCGCCTTGGGAGAACGGCCGTCAGGTGCGCTCCCACCCTTTGTCTGCGGATCGTAGGTGCAGTGCAGGACGGTTACCGCTCCTGTTTCCGGATCTTTCTCCACACCGGTGCAGGTGATGAAATACGCATACCGCAACCGAACTTCCCTTCCGGGAGCAAGCCGGAAAAACTTTTTAGGCGGGTCCTCCATAAAATCGGACGCCTCAATAAACAGCGTTTTGGAAAACGGCAGTTTTCTGCTGCCTGCCGACGGATCTTCGGGATTGTTGATCGCTTCAACCTCTTCGACCAGATCGTCGGGATAGTTATCGATGATAACCCTGATGGGTGACTGAACCGCCATAAACCTGACCGCCCGTTTGTTGAGATCCTCACGGAGGCAATGTTCCAGCAGCGCGAAATCAACGGTACTGTCACGTTTCGCCACGCCGATCCGTTCACAGAAGTTGCGGATTGCTTCGGGGGTATAGCCACGGCGGCGCATTCCACCCAGGGTCGGCATACGGGGGTCATCCCAGCCGTCAACATATCCGCCTTTTACCATCTGCAGCAGTTTGCGCTTGCTCATTACCGTATACGTCAGGTTGAGACGGGCAAATTCGATCTGCTGCGGGTGATGAATACCCAGCTGATCAATGAACCAGTCGTACAGCGGGCGGTGATCCTCAAACTCAAGAGAACAGAGTGAATGAGTCACCCCTTCAATCGAATCTTCAAGACCGTGTGCCCAGTCGTACATGGGATACACATTCCAGGTGGAGCCGCTGCGGTGATGCGGTACCTTCAGGATACGATACATCACCGGATCACGCATATTCATGTTCGGGTGCGCCATGTCGATTTTCGCCCGCAGCACGTGTGAACCGTCGGAAAATTCACCCGCCTGCATCCTGGTGAAGAGATCGAGATTCTCCTCGACACTACGGTTACGAAACGGGCTCTCTTTCCCCGGCTGTTTCAATGTCCCACGGTACTCCCTTATCTGATCAGCATTCAGATCATCAACATACGCCTTGCCGTCCTTGATGAGCTTGACAGCCCATTCATACATTTTAGGGAAGTAATCGGAAGCATAATAAAGATGCTCGCCCCAGTCGAATCCGAGCCACTTGACATCCCGCTGAATGGAGGCAACGTACTCCTCTTCTTCTTTGCTCGGATTGGTGTCGTCGTACCGGAGATGACATTCCCCCCCGAACTCCCGCGCCATTCCGAAGTCGATACAGATCGCCTTCGCATGACCGATATGCAGATAACCGTTCGGTTCCGGTGGAAAACGGGTAACCACCTTCCCGCCGAACCTTCCGGTCCGGTTGTGTTCAATAACGATTTCTTTGATAAAATTCGCGACCTGCGCCGGGGCTTCCGCTCCGTTGGTGTCGCGTGGCTGCGTCTCCATGAGTTCCTCACAAGGGTGAAAGGTGGTATTCCCAGTCCCGCTATTTATTTTCGATATAGGTTACGGCAGTGCTTATTCTTTGGAGAACCCGCTCCTTCCCCACCAGTTCGAGCAACTCGAACAGGCCGGGGCCGAAACTTACCCCGCTTACCGCCAGTCGGACCGGATGAATCAGCTTTCCGGTAGAAATGCCGAGCGATTCAGCGGTATTTCTGAAAACAGTTTCCAGATCCTCTCTGGTAAATTTCTCAACTGCTTCAATCGCCTGTTGCAGTTGCCGCAGCAGATCGGCACTTTCGACGGTAAAGTGTTTGCGGTCCGCCTTCTCATCGTACGTATCCGGATCGGCAAAAAAGTATCGGGCCCCATTGGCAAGATCGGTAAGCCGTTTTGAACGCTCCCGCAGCAGGCCAATCACCTGTTCAAGATACGGAGTATCAGTGAATCCGGCGTCAATGATGCCACCTTCGACAAGGAGCGGCAACAGCTCTCCGGCAAGAACCGGTATCGGACACTCCGCCATATACAGGCCATTCATCCACTCAAGTTTCTGTTCGTCGAATACTGCCGCTTTGGGTGAAACCTTTTCGAGTACGAAGGCTTCGGCAAGTTCTTCTCCACTCATTTTCTCCCGGTCGTCTCCGGGATTCCACCCGAGCAGCGCCAGAAAATTGAACAACCCTTCCGGAAGATACCCTGCCCGTTTGTAATCCATCACCGAAGCGGCACCCTTGCGTTTGGATAATTTCCCGCCGGTAGACGAGAGTATCACCGGGAGATGCGCTATCTGCGGTGGTTCCCAACCGAATGCCTCGTATAGAAGGATATGGCGCGGTGTTGAGGCAATCCACTCATCACCGCGAAGCACGTGACTGATCTTCATCAGGTGATCATCCACCACATTGGCAAGATGATACGTGGGATACCCGTCGGTCTTGAGCAGAACGAAGTCATCGAGGACATCGCTCTGATATTCAATGTTCCCGCGGATAAGATCACTAAAGGATATTGAACGCCCCTCCGGCATTTTAAACCTGATAACGGAGGGCTCGCCCGCCGCTAGTTTCGCCGCCACCTCTTCGTTTGAGAGTGCGAGGCAGTGACGGTCGTAGCCGATCTTCGCTTTTGCCTTCTCCTGCTCTGCGCGAATTGAGGCGAGCCGCTCGGAAGTGCAGAAACAGCGGTAGGCATTCCCGCTGCCAATCAGCTTCTCCGCATACTCTTTATACAAGTTGAGTCGTTCGGACTGCACATACGGTCCGTAGTCGCCTTCTTTTTCCGGCCCCTCATCCCAGGTGATTCCCAACCATCGCAGACTCTCATAAATTTCATCGAGCGCATTTTCAACAAATCTGTTGCGATCCGTATCCTCAATACGTAAAATGAAGGTACCCTCATGGTGCCTGGCAAATAAACAGTTGAATAATGCGCTTCGCGCACCACCCACATGGAGATAGCCGGTAGGCGATGGTGCAAAACGGACTCTGACAGTATTGGGCATTGTATAAACTCCGTGTGGTAGCAAAAAATAAAAAATGACGATAGAAATATACGTTCAGATCGATACAAATATATAGGACTGATCAGCTGGATTAATGAAATTTATCGGGAATCGGGAAATGACATGCCTCTCTTCCCGCTGCAGTCCGGCAGATCTATAGTTCTTCCACGCCCGGGAGTTCATGTGTGATTCCGACATCAACAGAAAACCAACTGTTCCCGGAGGCTGCGACAGGCTGTACCACCGGTAGCATACCGTCTGATGCAGTACTATTTCTCCTTGATGGAGGCAGACATTATTTTCCTATTTCTTTTTTAAACAGTGACATAACAATACAGCTGCCACCCGCTTTCAAAAAAGAAGCAGCAGTCGAACCGTCTGCCGGTGGAACAATACTATATTATCGGTTCGGTAATTGTGTTTCGGTCGTTTTATCCGGACAGCAGCAAGACGCCATTATGAGAACTGAGGACCAATCCAATTCTGGGTACAGGAGTGACCATGGGAGAATTTCCGGGTTACCTTTTTCAAAAAACATTAGGTCGCATGTTTTCCGGAAAAAAACCGGCGACCGACATCAATCGGATAGTGCAGACTGAACAGGATGCAATCGATATGACAAATTCCGAGTTGGAGACATCCGGCCTTCGAGAGAAAAAAACGGTAACCAATATGCCGGTGCTTCCCGACGGTTCACAGCCGGTACAGTTAGGTTCCGGGGTTATTACCGGAGTACTGGGAGAAGGCGGCTCCGCGGTCATTTACGAGATAAAAAACAACCAGCTCGGTCTGCAGCGTGCGGTAAAGCTGCTCAAACCACAGTATACCCGCGATACCTACAACCGTTTTCTGCGTGAATTCCGGATCAGCATTCAGCTCTCACACCCCAATCTCGCCGTAGTGCACACAATAGGACAGTGGAACAAACTACCGTTCATCGAGATGGAAAAAGTTACCGGATTCACCCTCTCGGAAATTGTTTCCCAGTTCGGCCCCCTGCCCACCGGACTGGTTACCGCCATCGGAATAATCCTCTGTAAGTCACTCGAATACCTTCATACCTGTACTTACGAGATCGACAAAAAACGGCACAAAGGCCTTCTGCACCTCGACCTCAAACCGTCTAACGTGCTGCTTTCCGATTCCGGTGTTCTGAAAATCATGGACTTCGGCCTGTCGACCCCCTCCGAAGACGTACAGGACGGCGACTACCCGAAAGCGGGAATCGGTTCGCCGCAGTATATCGCTCCGGAACTGCTTCTGGGCGAGGCGCTACCCGATGTCCGCAGCGACATTTACTCACTCGGCTGCATCCTCTACGAATTGCTCTCCGGCGTAAAAACATTCCCGGGCCCGGAAGAGGATGCGGTTCTCCAGTTGCGCCAGACCAACACATTCGTCTCGCTCAAAAAGCTGACCCGCACGATTCCGGCGGAACTGTTGAAACTGATCGAAGAGTGCCTGAGTCTCCGGAAAGACGGACGCCCCCTTAACATTGAAACAATCCGCAGGGATCTTGAGACCATTCATCAGTCGGTTACCCGTCTGACGCCGGAAAACACGATTCAACTGTATGTAACACAGCGCAGAGCAAACGCACCCTTTACACTCCCCCGTCCGGTACACTCTTTACAGGCAGGTCTCCGTGTTGCCGGTATACTGCTGCTTATTTCCGGGGTGGTACTGGTTTCCGGTTACTATGCCCTGACCACCTATAAAGGGGACAAAGCTGCTGCGGTTACCGTGAAGGCTGAACCGGAAACAGTCGAGGCATCGGAACCGTCTACCCCGACTCCGACACCGCCGAAGCAGGTCGGGCACACCCGAAACAACAGCGACGCGGGAAATGAAGAGACTGAGTTTTACGCCCCGGCAATCGATAACACGCAGTCTGCCCTCATGGATTCCGTGCGTCTTGCATGGTCGTCCAGAAAATTCGATGTAATGATTGCACTGATTGAACGTCTGCCGCCCGAACTTGCACAATCGAAAGAGGTTCGTCTCTACCAGCTGCGGGCACTCGGACGCGGTGGCGAGGAACTCGGAAAGCTGCTTGACCAGACTGAAGTTCCGGACGGTGAGTACTATTTCCATAAAGCACGTTATCTATTCGGGAATAAAAAGTACAAGGAAACCCTGGCGAACCTTGACAAGGCGGTATCACTCCCGTGTGAATTTCTTGACAAGAGGATCCTCGGACGCGAGGTGCAGCTCTACAAATCCCGTTCACTCACCGCGATATTCAGAGCGAATCCGACCTCGGAAAATCTCAAGGCGGCACTGGACAGCTGGAATCTGCTGCTGAAGCTGGTTGCCGACAAACCCAACGGCATTCACGGTAAAGAGGCTCAGAAGGAGAAACAGAACCTGGTCGCCGAAGCCGAATGGCGGGGAATTTCCTGAACGGAAATCTCCGCTGCGTCCCCTATCTCTCCCTGCCGCTGAGCGGATGAAGCCGTCTGTGTTGAACTTGGACAGACCCTATGATAGTATGAATTCAGAATAGTGCAATTAACTATTGTTTGTCCGGAAATTCTCCATACACACATTGAGCGCAGTCGAAAGGTCGAAATGAATCAATTCCATCAGATCACGGGCACACTTCGACTGAGCTCAGTGTCCAGAAATGGTAGTTTCCGGAAGGCACTAACTAAAAAGTCATCTCAGTTTAACCAAGGACATCTTTAATTATGACACATCGACTCACACCACTCCTGTTCTGCTGTTCTGCAGCCCTGCTGACCCTCATCAGCTGTGATTACTTTAACTTTGATAAACTGCTTGAGCAGGATCCGACCAAAAGCCGAATGGAAGGCGTCTGGGAGGTAACCGAGGCGTATAATGAGGATGGAGAGTCGATACTTGATTCCATCAGTATGCCAATTACGCTTTTTCACCTTTCAAGCGATAATTCAGTTACTTCTACGGCTGGTCCGATGGTAACGTACTTAGTGTATGGTGGCAGCAAATACAACTCTATCGCCTCCAAAATTGATCAGGTCTTCAACTACGCAAGTCTTGGACTTAACCATGGTGAATGGAGTATAGATGGAGGGCAAGCGACTCGTTTTACCCTCGAAATGAAATTGGAAGGAGTAGCTGGTCAAAAAGCATTGACAGATCTTCTTGGCTGGTTAGGAATTGGTAGCGACTACCTTGACGTTGTGATCTACCATAAGTTTTTAGATGTCGAGGTAACATTCGAAAACTGGAACGATTCGGTAATGACATGGGAATTTGATAATGAAACCAGAGCAATATATAATACCAAAAACAAAGACCTTGAATATGTAATCTGGAACGGTTGGTCAACGGATTCTTTTTCACGCTGTAAATTCGTTCTAACAAAACGGTCAAAAGATATTGAGGATCTTATCAAAGAGGCAACGGAATAATCAGCATTGTATCGTTTAAGTGCATCGGGGTCGGGGTCGGACATCGGAATCGGTATCGTCTTTTATTTCAAGCCTTTTTCGATAACCGATAACCGATACCGACCCCGACCCCGAATCTACAGAAATCTGTGTTGACTATTTTGAGACGTTTAATAACACACCGGACACCATCGTAGCGAAGCCATACCATGACGTCTCTGCAACGTTTGCATTTCAATTACCATTATCAATCCAATTTCTCCACCGACACCACTTTCCCCACGTAATCCCAGGTAACGGCATACCTTTTTTCTCCGGAATCGGTAGTAATGGTCACCTCCGCGGTGATCACCGTCTCCTCCAACGATCCGTCAACCTCGATCCGGGAGTCGTCTCTGAACGTTGTACTGAAATAGATGGTTCCATCGGAAGGCTTTCCACCCGATGGAATGGGGGTTTCTGCGGTATAGTCGAACCGTACCTCGCGGTCGGTGCCGCGCAGAAATTTCACGTGCAGATAGATTCCCAGAAGCGAATCATCAAGCGTATCAGGCCCGTCCTTACCGAGCAGCGCACAAATCCGCATGGAATCGGTGTCGAGCGAATCATCCGCTGCCGTCGTAATACGGTAGACGTTGACGCTATCATCCGGAAAGAATGATGAATCCCCGTCGGTCTTGAGCACCGTCCAGTGAACGGTTCGCGTGGTAAAGGTGTTCTCCACCGCGTATCGTACCGCATAATTTTTCTGACTGTCGGCGGGAAAAACCACCATCCGTGCAGTGGTCGCACTTCGTTTGAGTACCGCAAGAGCGGTTTCCGCAAACGCTACGGTAGAAAGATCGACCAGGCAACTGTCGCCATCGGCTTCGTTATCGATCGCGAAACCATCGCCGTCGCCGTCGTGCACTGCAGTGGCCGAAAGGGTATCGCCCCGTACGGTAACAAGCGCATCGGTAAATACCACCTTGTTGTCTTCCTCAAGGTCAAAATCACGGTCGGGCCCGGCATCAACCACATACCGACCTGTCTCCACCCTCCCGAGCACACCCTCCCTTTGCAGTACCACCAGCACCTGCTGCTTTTGCGCCGTACTCGAATAAAGCAGCGAATCACCGTCGTAATCGGTATACCGGTAACGCTCGATGGTTGCCGGAACACCGTTTGCGACCACGGCACCGGCAAAGGAAACGAACAGGGTATCGGTTCCGTTAACTTTTGCCACCAGTGTATCATACCTGACCGCATCAAGGGTATTCTTGCGGCTGAAGAGTGTTATGGTCCCGGCCACCGGATCGATCGCATACCAGAGTGAATCAGCCGCCGACGTTTTCGCGAGCAGTGATCGTTTTCCGATCCCCCCCACATCGGGTTCCAGGGAAGGAAGTGCCGGTAGCGCGAGCGCAGAGGGATCAACCTTCGCGACACCGGGATTTTCCCACTCCTGCTCAAGATTCTGTGCAATTTCCCCGCCGGCATCGGCAATCATGTTCGGAAAATCGTCTCCACCGGACCGGCTTACCGGCGACTCGCTGCAGCGGATAAAGACAATACCGCACAGGGCGGCAAGGATGATACTGTTTATGCAACCGTTCATAACCGCTCCGTCCGTCGTGATTTCGGTACATACTGTACATTGAGCAACATAATGGAATCTGCTTTCTCGGTATCGTCAGTAACGAGCCCCCAAATCTCCTCGCGAAACGACTCGATACGTTCAAGTATTTTTTTCCGGGTAGGAGCACTGACACTCAGCAGCATCGACGAGATATGCCGACGGTCGGGGGGGAGTTTAAGCAGTGGTTCGAGTGTCTGGATGATCCATTCGCGATTGATCTGCTTGACCTGATCGCGCAGTTTTTCGGGAGGTTCGATGACGAGGTCGGTAACGGTGTATTTTCCGTCGCCCCCCTGTGTGATCATGCCCCAGTCACACAGATCGCGTACATATTTTTTCACCAGTGCCGATGGTAGTGCCGGAATAGTGAAACGCCCCAATGCGTCGTAATCACCCGAAAAATCAGTCGCCATAATTGCAGTCCGGATGAGTGCATAGCGAAAGTCCTGATAATATTTGCTCTGAATCGGATTGAGACGGGCAAAA
This sequence comes from Chitinispirillaceae bacterium, assembly GCA_050304135.1. GTDB lineage: Bacteria > Fibrobacterota > Chitinivibrionia > Chitinivibrionales > Chitinispirillaceae > JAFGNB01. Next base: position 110,838 of record JBNLDC010000018.1, read on the forward strand.
CTGCTCCGGTTTCTCCGAAAGAGAATTTTCCGGTAAATCTCCTGTTGCCCCTGCTGGTCTTTTTCCTGCCGGTAGGCAACAAGCAACCTGAAGAATTCCGCCTCAATCTCCGAAAGGCTGAACGCCCGGATCATTTTTTCGGTGGCAGCCCTGCTGAGCTTCCGCCTCCCTTTAATGACATCATTGAGGAATCCGGGATTGCTGAAAGATGCTTCAGCGGCGAATTTCCGGTAGGTGTACGACGAGTCCTCACTGCAACGTTCCTCGTACCGGTGTTGCAGATAAAGACGGAAATCATCGTATTCATAAATATTCATAAAGAAACCCGCCCGGAAATGGTGCTATAGTTACCGTAATAATATACCCGGAAAACCAGTACTTTTCAACATTATTTATTTTTTAAGATTACATAATACCCAATTAATTGATAAATTTAACTGTTTTATGGCCTTTTTTAACATTGTTTTTATTTTTATTTGATTACATATAATTTATGTAATCACCACCATAGTACCTCAGGTTGCCTCCGGCTTTGAGTTTCTGGAACGGGAACAACCATCCTGGCGGACATTTTGTTCCAATCCGGTTGTTTGACACCGGTTTAAAAAAAAACACCGCCGCGTAACAAGTAGTTGACCTTCAACGTAACTTTTCGTATTTTAGGTGCTTGCTGTTCGGAATTATCCGGGATGTGGTTCTCCTCATCGATGTCAGGTTTTCGGAAACCGGAGCCCCCGGATGGCTTTTAACATCGAACATTTCAGGGCGATTAGCTCAGTTTGGTTAGAGTACTACCTTGACATGGTAGGGGTCACTGGTTCGAGTCCAGTATCGCCCATTTTTTTACCTCGTACTCATCTTTTCTCTCAAATTTGAAAATGATGATTATGGGGTAGTTATATTTATCCCGGAACTGGGAACCGGCAACACACGTATGAAAATCGTTTTACCTGACGGAGCAACAAAAGAAGTCGCGGACGGGATTTCCGCTCTTGATTTTGCTAAAAGTATCAGTCCCCGCCTGGCGAAAGAGGCCGTTGCCGCAGTTATCAACGATCAGCCATCCGACCTTTCACGCACCCTTCACGAAAACGACCGTGTCACGATTCTCACGTTCGACAGTGCCGAAGGTAAACAGGTATTCTGGCACTCCTCCTCCCACGTTCTCGCGCAGGCGGTTCAGGAACTCTTCCCTACGGCAAAACTGGCCATCGGTCCGGCCATTGAAAACGGATTCTACTACGACTTCGATACTGAACGCCCCTTTTCGCCCGATGACATCGTGGCTATAGAAAAAAAAGTAAAAGAGATTATAAGCCGCAAAGAAGTAATTACCCGCAGCGAACCGTCGAAGGATGTACTGCTGGCGTATTACCGCGAACGTGGTGAAATTTACAAAGTCGAACTGCTCGACGATATCGAAGGAACGCCGAGTGTGTACCGTCAGGGCGAGTGGCAGGATCTCTGCCGCGGGCCGCACGTACCCTCTACGGGAATCATCAAGGCATTTAAAATTCTCTCGATCGCCGGGGCCTACTGGCGCGGCAGCGAGAAGAACAAAATGCTGCAGCGGATTTACGCGATCTCCTTTCCGAAACAGTCACTGCTCGACGAATACCTTACCCTCGTTGAAGAGGCCCAGAAGCGCGACCATCGTAAACTGGGCAGGGAACTTGATCTTTTCTCGTTCCATCCGGAGGGAGCCGGTTTTCCGTTCTGGCATCCCAAGGGGGTGCTTCTGTACAATCTGATTGCCGAGTTCAGCCGGTCGCTGCATCTCAAAGCGGGATATCAGGAGGTGAAAACACCGATTATTCTCAACGAGGAGCTCTGGCACCGCAGCGGGCACTGGGACAAATACCGCGAAAACATGTATTTCACCGAAATCGACGAGGCAACACACGCCGTCAAACCGATGAACTGCCCGGGGCATCTGCTGATTTACCGTAACAGCGCCCACTCCTACCGCGAGTTCCCGCTCAAATTCTTTGAATTCGGACTGGTGCACCGTCACGAGAAAGCGGGAGTGCTCCACGGTCTCTTTCGCGTCCGTCAGTTTACTCAGGACGACGCGCACATTTTCTGCACCCCGGACCAGATCGAGGATCAGGTTACGGAGGTGATGCAGTTCATTATGAACATGTACAGAATTTTCGGTTTTGAGAGCTATAAAATCGAACTGTCAACCCGTCCGGAACAGTACATCGGTTCACCCGAAATTTGGGACAACGCGGAAACCGCGCTCAAAAACGTCCTTGAACACCGCGGTATCGATTATCAGCTTAATCCCGGTGACGGCGCGTTTTACGGTCCGAAAATTGATTTTCATATCAGAGACGTGCTCGGCCGCAGCTGGCAGTGCGGTACCATTCAGCTTGATTTCAGCATGCCCGAGCGGTTTGAACTGGAATATACCGACTCTGACGGGCAGCACAAGCGTCCGGTGATGATCCACCGTGCACTGTTCGGTTCAATGGAACGGTTCATCGGTATTCTGATCGAAAACTACGGAGGGGCACTTCCTTTCTGGCTTGCACCGGTGCAGGTAAAACTGCTGCCGATTGCCGACCGGTTTATTGACTACTGCACTTCCGTCCGTAATGATCTTTCCAAAGCGGGTATCCGGGTGGAAATTGACGACCGCAGCGAAAAAATCGGCTACAAAATCCGTGATGCGGAACTGAAGAAAGTTCCCTTAATGGGTATTATCGGTGAAAAGGAACAGGCTGCAGCCAGAGTATCCGTCCGCGAACACGGCAAGGGAGATACGGGATCGGTTACGGTAAATGAGTTCATCAAACAGCTTACAGAACGTAACAATAGTATTTCTGCACAATAAAACAGGCTCAAAGGAGGCGCTTTATTAACAACAGATACCAATCATCACCCAGAGAAGACTCAACGCGCATAAACACCGCGATCCGCACACCGCGGGTACGTGTTGTCAGCCACACCGGAGAGGCACTGGGAATTATGCCGACCTCCGAAGCGCTCGCGCAGGCCGAAGCGGTCGGGCTTGATCTGGTCGAGGTAGCACCGATGGCAGATCCGCCGGTGTGTCGCATTATGGATTACGGTAAGTTCAAATACGAAAAATCCAAAAAAGCCAAGGAAGCCAAGAAAAAACAGCATGTGATGCATCTCAAGGAGATCAAACTCCATCCGAAAACCGATGAACACGATTTCATGTTCAAGATGGATCATGCCCGAAAGTTTCTTCTTAAAGGTGACCGGGTGAAAGCGACTGTTGTTTTCAGGGGCCGTGAGATTACGCATATCGACTTCGGAAGAGCGGTGCTCAACCGTCTTGACACCTTTCTCACCGATATTGCACAGGTTGAGTTGGCACAGAAAATGGAAGGACGCAACATGACGTCCATTTACGTACCGGATAAACTGAAGATTCGTGATTATACAAAAAAGCAGGAAAAACTGGAACTTGAGAAGAAAAAAGAGAGTGCCGGTACCCCTGTTACCGAACCACCGACGGAAGCTAATTAACCTTTTCAATAACGGAGTACACCATGCCGAAGATGAAAACACGCAGTTGCGCGAAGAAACGGTTCAGACTCACCGCCAATGGTCATCTGAAACGCAAAAAAGCATACACCTCACACATCCTCAACAAAAAAGACCGCAAACGTAAAAGAGGTCTCCGAAAGACCGCTTTGGTGTTCAAGGGTCTCGAGAAAAACATGCGCGCGATGATTGAGGTCTAATTTTTTTAGCGAAAAATAACTTGCAATAATAAAGGAGTATCTATGCCCAGGGCAAAAAACCGTGTAGCATCACGGGCAAAAAGAAAAAAGCTGCTTTCCGCAACCTCCGGATATTACGGAAAACGCGGTAGCTGTTCCTCGATCGCCAAGGACGCGTTCCTCCGTGCCGGTGTGTATGCCTATCGCGATCGCAAACAGAAGAAACGTCAGTTTCATACCTTGTGGATTATGCGTATCAATGCAGCTGCACGCCTGAACGGTATGCCGTACGCGAAGTTCATGTCCGGTCTCAAGACCAAGGGAATCGATCTTGACCGCAAGACGCTCGCTCACCTTGCGATGCATGAACCGGAAGCGTTCGCGACGCTTGTTGAATCTGTCAAAGCATAACCTATGAAAGATTCTCCGAAAGCCGTCCCTGCGGCGGCTAAGATCGAAGTATTATCACAAAAGGCCGAACAGGCCTTTTGTGCCATTACCGACGCCGCCTCGGCCGAAGCGTTCCGTATTGCCTGGCTCGGCAAAAAAGGAACCCTCCGTGGCCTCCTGAAATCAATAAAGGACGTACCGGAGGAACTGCGACGCTCGTTCGGTGCACGGGTCAACGAACTTCACGCCACCTTCGAGGAAAAATTCGCCGCGGCACCGTGGCAGAAGAACGAAGGAAGCAGCTCGGTAGTGTTCGACCCTGCTCTTCCGGGATTTCCTTTTCCTCAGGGCAGCCTTCATCCGCTGATGAAAATCCGCAATGAAATCCGTGACATTTTCGTCAGCATGGGATTTTCCATTGCCTACGGTCCGGACATTGAGACTGATTATTACAATTTCGAGGCGCTTAACATGCCGGCGTTCCATCCGGCCCGTGATATGCAGGATACCTTTTACATTACGGCGACGCAACTGCTGCGGACCCATACATCGCCGGTACAGATCCGCACCATGGAGCTTGAACGTCCCCCGATCAGATCGATCATGCCGGGGCGCGTGTACCGTAACGAAGAGATCAGTGCGCGCAGTTACTGCCTGTTCCATCAGATTGAAGGGCTCTACATCGACCGGAAGGTTTCGTTCGCCGATCTGAAAGGCACCCTGCTTGCCTTCTCCCGCCGTTTTTTTGACGACAATACAAAACTCAAGATCCGTCCGAGTTTCTTTCCGTTCACCGAACCGAGTGTCGAGATTGATGTGGAGTGTTTCCTCTGCAAAGGCAAGGGGTGCAGCATCTGCAAACAATCCGGCTGGCTCGAAGTACTCGGCGCAGGCATGGTGCATCCGCGGGTTCTTGCAAGCGGCAACATCGACAGCAACGAGTTCACCGGATTCGCCTTCGGAATCGGCATTGAGCGTATTGCACTGCTCAAATACGGCATCGAAGATATCCGTCTCTTTTTTGAAAACGATCTCCGTTTTCTCAGGCAGTTTTAACCTGGTGTTTCCGACAATATCAGAAGTAATGAGCTTTTAAAATAGTACGTCATGCCGGAATTGTTGTATCCGTCATCCACCTTTTTCTCCTGGATTCCTGCTTTCACAGGAATGACGTTCACATCATTTAATTCATTTACATTGGCATTCTAATGAAAATCATTTACAGTTGGCTCAGGGATTTTGTGGATATTGATGTTCCGGTGGAGGAACTTGCCGAAGCGCTCACCGGATGCGGTCTGGAAGTTGCCTCGATTGAAAAACGAAGCACCCCCGAAGGTATTGTTGTCGGGAAAGTACTGGAAAAGGAGAAGCATCCGAATGCCGACCGTCTCTCCGTCTGCAAAGTAGATGCAGGTACCGGCACACCGCTCACCATCGTGTGCGGAGCGCCGAATGTCCGTGAAGGCCTCACGGTTCCCTGCGCAACGATCGGCACCCGTTTTGACGAGGATTTCACCATTAAAAAGACGAAACTGCGCGGTGTGGAATCATTCGGTATGCTCTGCTCGGAACGGGAACTCGGCATTTCCGACGATCACGAAGGACTCATGGAACTGCCTTCTGAATGGACTCCCGGCACCCCGGTCTCAGAACACTTTCCCGACGAAGCCATTATCGAGATCGAACTGACCCCTGACCGTGGCGATTGCCTGAGCTACATCGGCGTTGCCCGTGAGATCGCCGCCCGATTCGGCCTGCCGCTCAAATCAACCGTAAAAACACCCCGGGAAAACAGCGCCGACCCTGTCAATAAAGCGATCACTGTTACGATTGACGCACCGGACCGCTGCCCCCGCTACACCGGAAGACTCGTACGCGGCGTAACGATACAGCCGTCGCCGCAGTGGCTGCAGAGCCGGCTTACCCTTGCCGGTATCCGTCCGATCAACAATGTGGTGGACATCACCAATTACATGCTGCTGCACTTCGGTCAGCCGATGCACGCGTTCGACTACAGCCGTATCGGTAAACAGTCGATCATCGTGCGCACCGCGGGCAGCGACCAGACCTTTAAAACACTTGACGATATCGACCGTGCCCTCCTTGCCGACGATCTGGTGATCGCCGACGGAAACAGTCCGGTCGCTCTTGCGGGAATCATGGGCGGCGCCGGTTCGGAAATCGGCGACACCACCAGCGATGTTTTTCTGGAATGCGCGTTCTTTGAACCGACGGGCATCAGGAAAACAGGAAAACGGTTGGCACTCTCCACCGATTCCTCCTACCGTTTTGAACGGGGTGTCGATCCCGACGAATCGCTCATCGCCGCTGTCGACACCGCAGCCGCGCTGCTTGCCGATCTCGCGGGAGGTACCGTGGCACAGGGAAGAATCGACAACTACCCCACTCCGCCCGCACGGCGGACGATCGAAGTGCATCCGTCAAAAGTCTCGGCAGTACTCGGTGCCCCCTTTTCCGCCGAGCAGATTGTCGCGTTCCTGCAGCCACTGCAGATCGACTGTACGCAAACCGGTGACGACCTGATCACCTGCACGGTTCCCCTGTTCCGGCACGACATCACCATCGAAGAGGACCTGATTGAAGAGGTAGGCCGCTGCTACGGCTACGACAATATTCCGGTATCCGACAGCGTTACCCTTTCACTCAACACGAAACTACCGACGGTGGAACGGATCACTGATACCATCCGTCAGGCACTCGCCTTCTGCGGATTTCACGAAGCGGTGACCAACAGCATGACCTCAGGAAAAAAGCTTGAGCGCCTTACACCTGAAAAAACAGCGGTACCACTGCTTAATCCGCTCACGCCCGATATGGCATTCATGCGCACCACCCTCGCGGGAAGCCTGCTCGACAGTACCGCGTACAACTGCAACCGTAAGAACGTCAACAACCGTTTTTTTGAAATCGGAAAAACCTATGAACAGTCATCGTCCGGTACCTACCGGGAACGCACGGTGGTCGCCCTGCTTATCGAAGGGAATATCTGGGGAGCGACCTGGAACAACAGTCCTCAGGAGGTATCCTTCTACATTCTCAAAGGACTGATCGACGCGTTCGCGACCCATCTCGGATATGCCGTCTGTGTTTTCAACACACCGGAGGCGGCACCGCAATATTTCGACGACGCAGTCGCCACCGTATCGATCGGAAGCGATATTACCGGATATGCCGGAGAGATCGCCAAGGCGACACGTGAAGCTTTCGACGTCAAAACACCGGTCTGTTACGCGGAACTCGACATTACGGATCTGCTCGAAAGAGGAGCACTCCCGGTCAAATCCTACACGCCACTCCCCCGCTATCCGGCGCTGGAACGGGACTTCAGCTTTGTTATGGATGAACGGTTGAGTACCGGTGCAATAAGCGGTACCATCAGCACGCTCTCCGACCTTATAGAAGCCGTCTACCCTTTCGATGTGTACAGAGGAGAAAAACTGGGTACCGGTAAAAAAAGCATAACGTTCAGCACCCGTTTCCGTTCACCGGAAAAGACCCTCACCGACAAGGATGTCGAACAGCTCTGCGGGACGATTGTGTCAAAAGTGGAAAAAGAGCACGGGGCAGTGCTGCGGACATGAACTCTTACCTCGGCACTGCAGCCGAGAGGACTTCACCGTCTGATTTATATTTACCATCACTCATCGATACACTTCCCCGCAGGGTCGGTCTTTTCAAACGAATTCCGGGTATATTTTCTGCCTTTCTTTTCCAACGGGATATCCGCGGCATTGTCAAACCCGAAGACATTCCGATCGATACAACGATGCAATTCGATTTCGATATACAGCGTCTGGTTCGGCTTGATGGTAGTATTGATATCAATTAAATCGGACCTGAATTCCACCGTGTGATAGGAAACAAATCCCGCGGTTGGTCGCGCCGTTACCCGAAACCCGGTCAATCTTTTTTTGGTTATGACATCATAGTCAACGTAATACACCAGATGATTGGGATTGAGTACGTTTCTCTGACGGTCAATAAAGAATTTTTTTGACAGATTACCGGGATTGTAATCTCTCCCCAGAAGATACAGATCGAAATCGTTTATCGGATTTTTCTGATCATCAATAATAATGAATACCAGCATACAATACCGGTGTTTATCCTTCTGAGTAGTCCTGGTTACGGTTTTGAGTTTATTTCTTCTGTCGGCATATCCTGCAGCGGAGGCAACGTTAAGACATTTCAAAATTTCCGCAACCTGAGGTTTGTTATACTGCCGCTGAGAAACGATGCTTCCCATAATACCGAATTTTGTTCCAGAGTGGCTGGTATTCTGAATCACCCCCAGGGGAATTTCAAATGCCGGTGCTGCGGGCTTTTCTTTCAGCGTCAATAAATAACCGTCCTCGCCCCCCGATAGGGTGATTTGTTTTGTCGTTTCAATCAATGACACAATTTTATAATTCATATTCGCTCCGGCGACACGAACCACCCCGTCGGATCCGTTTTCAACAAGATAACTGTTTATGAAGTCATACATTTTTTTATCGATATGCTGTCCGGTTATTACAAATGAATAAAACTGCAATGAATCAGGATACCTGCAGAAATTTTTTGCAAGATCGATATGGCCCTGACTGCCAAGTGCCAGCCAATCAAGAATTTTTTCTCCGGGTTCCACACCCGCAAACCAGGCTTTAAGACGGCCGACACGTTTTTTTCCCAATATCGCCAGTGCCGAACCGTGATTCGCCGGTGAAAGCATTATCAAGTGGCGCATCGGTATGCTGTTGAGTTTTCTTTCTTCATAATAGAATTTATCAACCCACTTTCGAACAACGGGACCTCCGGTGGAATGGGTAATGCACGAAAACTCACATATTCCTCCATTTTTATTGCTGATTTCCTTTTTCAATGCAGCATCAAATGCCTGAGCGACATCCGTAAGCGTTACCGTGTCATTGAAACTGATATACTTTCCCAGAAGAATATGCTTGATTTCTATGTCAAGCCCGACTTCTCCCGCCCGGTACGCCAATGCTTCCGGTAATTCGCCGTAGGTACCGGTATCGGTAACACTCCATCCATGGACGAAAATCACCAGCATACGATTCTCCTTCCTTTGCCGATTGCCGCTGTGAATAGTTTACCTGCAAGAGTACTTCTACCGTGCGGCGGATTCAAATGCGTTATCGATCACACGATACCGGATTGTACCGTATATATCGTTCCAATTAAAGAACGCTCGTTTTCGTTCCTGCGATGTGTAAATCTCTCTGTTTTTCCATTCGGTTTACTGTTGAATCGCTTTGACCGGAAACGGCAGGTCGTACTACAGGGAGCAACTGTTCTTCCCGGACAATTCGGAACAGTAGTAAAATAACTATGTCGTCAGTAACTGCCAAGTGAAATACCATTGTATATCGGCTTACTAACTTTTGCAGGCTGTCGATAAGTATCATTTTGGCTGCATTTCAGATACTACTGCTATCCGTTGCCAACCGTTACTATTTTTTCGGATATTGCCGGAAGTACCTGATTTCGTTACACGATAAAAACCATCACCGGCAGAACGTTACCACCAGACACTGCAGACACGGAAAAACAATCCATGAATACGGTAATACCGGATCCTACTCTTACGCTCTATTTCTCACTTCCCTTCTATCCGGTACGATCCAAAACATACTTCTGCCACGGCCATCTGGCACTCGGTATCGATGATCTCGTATACCAGATCTACAACCCTTCCCTGCTGAAATCCGGTTTTCTGGTCCCGGTTATGCCCCGGACCAAATGGTTATATGAAAGCAGCATATGTTGGGTTGACAGAGATCCCGCTTCACCTGCATACCGTCATGTTCATTTGTATAAAGAAGGTGAACTGGCAAAGACGTCAGTTTACTTTATATCGATTCATAATATCGAAAATCCGGTTCTGTAACGTGCTGCGCGATATTTTCACTATATAGAAACACAATTTCAGGAAGGTCATCTGAAATTCGATTTCTTCATCCGTAATTGCGCAAGTCTGCTCAACAGGGTTTTTTATGAAAATATGGGCATTCAAAAAAAATTGTTTGGTGGTATTCCGTCGATTATATTCCGTAATATATACCACAGATTGAAAACAATGAACTACACGATCACAACCGGCAAGCTGCAGAAAACGGAAAATCATGAATTCAGTATTCACCGGTTCTGTATAGGAATACATTCACGTTCTTGTGAAACATACATGGATAACCGGGTTACCTATCACCGTTGAATTACTTCGCATTACCATGAACTATTACTTTCCAATCGTTTTCATCATTTGTTCTCTATGCCATCTACCCGGCCTTGCCGCCGCCCCGAACATATGGACCATCACCTCCCCCGGAAACATGGTAAAAGCTACCGTCCAGCTGTCGGACCTCGGTGGACAGGCCGATTACCCGGCGGATGCGGTACGGCTCTACTATACCGTGCAGGCGGGAGGGCCACTTGACTATACCGAAGTGGTGCAGGCATCTCCGATGGGACTTACAAGGGATGACGTCGATTTACTTGACGGGTTGACATTTGTATCGGAAAGCGACGTCCGGGCAATTGATTCGACCTACAGTATGCTTACCGGTAAACGCAGTACCTGTAGAAACTACTGCAACGAAAAGGTCCTCGGGTTCTCCTCCGGGGGAATAACTGCAACCATGGAGATATATCTGCGGGCATACGATGACGGTTTCGCGTTCCGGTACCGCTTTCCGGAAACGGATTCTTCAGTAAAAACGGTTATTCACGAAGCTACCGGATTCAGGCCGCCGGAGAACTCCGTCATGTGGATGCTGCCGTACAATACCACCGAGGACGATTATGCCCCCGCGTACGAAGATATCTGGAAACGAAACCTTCCGGTCGGCGCCGAGGTCGGAGAAACCGTGAAACCGAGCGACGGTTCATGGTGTATGCCGGCACTCTACCGCACTCCGGAAGGTCTCTGGGCGCTCTTGTGGGAAAGTGACGTGACCCCGTCATACAGCAATTCCCACCTGAGTAAAGCTACCTTTGGGGTCTATCGTATTCAGTTTCCCGATTCGAGTGAAGGTGAAGGTATCGGTGCAGTCAATCCGGTATCCACTCTCCCCTGGACTCTACCGTGGCGGGTTGTCATCACCGGCACATCACCGGGAACGATTCTTGAGTCGACACTGTCAACCGACCTCGCTTCCCCTTCGGTAATCGACGATGTTTCTTGGATCAGACCGGGACGGTCGTCGTGGTCGTGGTGGTCGGATAACGAAAGTCCGGTCGACTACAATAAAATCATTCCTTTTATCGACCTGGCCTCGCAGATGACCTGGGAATACAGTCTTGTCGATTGCGGATGGGATAGCCTTGCCAACGGTACATGGGAAGGGCTTATCGCCTATGCAGCGGAACGCAATGTGGGTCTGAACTTCTGGTATAACACCGGCGGCCCCAACAATACGATTTCCAACCTTACGCCGCGTGATCGTCTTTACGATCAGAACACGCGCATCAGTGAATTTCAGAAAATCAGCAGTGCCGGTGCGAAAGGGATAAAAGTTGATTTCTGGTTGAGCGATAAACAGCAGATGGTGCAGTATTATTGGGATGTATTCAGAGACGCTGCCACATACCATCTGCTGGTGAATATTCACGGCAACACGATTCCGCGCGGATGGCAAAGGACTTATCCGAATCTCATTACTGCCGAAGCCGTGCGGGGAGCGGAAAATTACATCTGGTTTCCTGAAGACGGTGACCGTTTTCCGTGGCAGAATACCATGATGCCGTTTATCCGCAATGCGGTCGCCTCGATGGACTGGACACCGGTAACCTTCACCAGTCTCAGCAATCCGCACAAAACGACGTTCGCACATGAGCTGGCACTCTCGGTTATATTCGAATCCGGCATTCAGCATTTCGCCGACCATTACACCGGGTATCAGAACCTGATACCACCGGAAGCTCGGGAATTCCTGAAAACAGTTCCCGTCGCATGGGATGATACGAAATACCTGCAGGGTTATCCCGGAAGCTGGGTGGCACTTGCACGGCGTAAAGGATCGGACTGGTATGCTGCCGGTATTGCCGGTGATACCGCACGGGAGATGACCATTCCGTGTACGTTTCTACCGGATGCACCGGTTCGCTACCATTTCACGCTCATCACCGACGGCTCATCCGCCACGACCTTCAGTGAAACCAGCGATACCGTTTCCGCGGGTGAATCGTTTACCGTCAACACTCCCGTCCGTGGCGGATGGGTGGCGAAACTGGTCAACCTTGATGCGGATCCGGTGCAACGACTCCATGGAAGTAATTTTCAAACAAAAACCGTTCAATCGGTAATTACCGGAGTCAATAGCGGTGTTGTGCATCTTCCGGAATCCTGGGTGAAGGCGCATGCGCCATTCAACATTTACCGTTGCGACGGCAGATTACTGCGGCGTTCGAAGGCCTCTGTACCGTGTATCGATTTAAAGAAAGTGTTCCGGCTTTCCGAGGGACATTATATCCTTAAACTTTCAGCTGAACACTGACCACGTCACGATAACGATGTTGCATCCTGCATAACAAACGCCTTCCGATCATCACCTTTCCGCTACCGTTTCCTATTGTCTCATGCAAGAGCCCCCCCTCCGACATACTCCTCCACATGCCACTCCCGGTACCAGAAAAAACCGTCCTATGGAAAATATCATTTGTGAGGTATCCACTTTACTACACCTTTTGAAGCTATTACTCCGGCGATTAAATATACCTCACTCGTGTTTCAGAGATTCTTCGACGATACTCAGAATGAGCGGGAAAAATACCGTTCATGCTGAGTTTGAGTTTACCCTGAGTTTATCGAAGGGAAGTATGAACGACCGTTACGGGTAATATTTATTTGCCGGAATAATAATTGAAGCAAGAATCCGATAAATGCTGAAGGCGCGAAACATTCCAGCCCGGGCTTTCGGCCCGGGAATCGAAAGAATTAAATAGTAATAAGCCCTGAAAGGGCGAAGTAGAATTTCAACACGATTGTCATCAAATGTTCTTCTGTTATTATTAGTTGGTTTACAGAGGATTATATATCGCCCTTACAGGGCTTCCTGGACGGCGTAATAATCCCCAAGCCTGCAGCCCTGGCTGGTATGCAATGCGCTTTCAGCGCATCATGATCTGATTTGGTGTACGTAAGTGAATACCACAGCATTATCTTCCATTGTCTCCAATGGAGAGGTACAGTACGCAAATAAGCGTTGGGGTACCTCGCTTCATACCACCTATACCCGCCTATTCATTAATTTTGGAAATTCAATTAGCCGGTTGCATCTGCCGGAACTACTTCCCGTTCAAGGCATTCAGTACCCGGGTATAGGTGTCTTTTTTCTGGTTATTACTGAAAAGTAATGATTGTGAATTCGCCCCGTTACACAATGATGTATTAAAAGTATTCAACCATGAATCCCCATCATTAACCCCCCAAAAGGTTATAGCCACACATCTCGGCTGATCGACACACACCCTGGTGATTTCGTAATACAGTGCCAATTGTTCCGCTTTGGATATAAGGTTACCGCAGAGATTGATGTCCCATTCTGAAATGAGCACGTCCAACCCCAGATCCGCATAGAACTGCAAATTGTTTTTTACCGTTTCTGCGGTAGCCAGATTGTTTGGCGGCCCGAGGTGGGTTTCAAAACCGATACCATCGATCGGCGCTCCGTCATCAACCCATTCCCTGATAATCTGATGAGCGAAACGTGTTTTATTGTGGTCACCCTCAAGGCTGGCATCGTTATAGTACAATTTGATGTCTTTCATATTGTTGTTGTCTGCATAATTCCTGGCTATTGTAAAAGCTTGTTTGATGTAATCGGGGCCTATCTCATTATAGAACACCGAGTTCCTCATGTGTACCGTCCCCTCGCCGGCATCATTGTCTCCGACGAATGCTTCATTGACGACATCCCAGGCGTAAACTTTGCTTCCGAAATGCCCCATGACTTTTTCGATATGATTTTTCATTATACCAAGAACTCTATCCCGCCCCCTGGCTTGACTTACCCATGAAGGTATCTGGTTATGCCACACGAGGCAATGCCCCTTGACCTTTATACCGTTCTGCTGTGCCCAGTTTACAATGGCATCAGCCGACGAGAACGTAAACGACCCTTCAACAGGTTCCGTGTTTTGCCATTTCATCTCATTCTCTGCGGTCACATAATTAAATTCGCGAGCGGCCAGACTGGTGAGCTTGCCTGATGACACAGCCGTACCGATCAGGACATTGTGACTGCCGCATGCTCCCGCTTCTTTGAGTGTGGCGGCACTGCAGTTGCGCACCGAATCCATGGTAATGGACAGGCCCGACAGATTATAGGATTTGACGGGCGTCTTTTTATCGGCATAACCGCTTTTAACCGCGATGAGGGTATCGATAATTGAATCGGCCATTGATTTCGAAAGGTGCAGCTGCATTCCCGATGTCGACGGGGATTTCTTCAGATAGACGTTCGAACCGATCCGAACAATGGGAACGGTGCAGGTTTTCCGATTAACGGAAACCCGGAGAAAACTCAGACCCGAAGCCGGGGCGGGAAGTGTCAGATGCCGGTTCGGCGAACTCAGATCCGAAAAGTCCCGGGAAACGATCATTGCGCCGTTGCCGGTAAAAATGGACACATTACCGTTAATCTTTTCAATCAACGAATTGAAAACGATTTCTCTCCCCTTGATCATGAAATCAAGCGGCATCGACGTTGACCTGTCCATACCGGTAACCCTGACCGGTGTCCTGAGGTTGAATTTTCCCTCGGAATCAGTTGTTGCGGTAATGTCTGAAACACCCTTCAATGTTATGGTAACATTGCCCAGAGGACCGCCACCGGATTGAGTGACGGTTCCGGTTATATCAACATCAACAGCCATGACTACCCCTGCAGTAAACAGCAGCAGCCAAATACGATGGAGTTTTTTCATCTGTCCCCCTTTGTACGATACCTGGAACGGTAATAAAATAATATAAAACGAAACCTCCTGACATAGACCGGGAGCAGTTTCCGACATTTCCCCTATACTATAAACGGCAGATGGCGGTGGGTATATGCCGCGTCACTGCAGCGGGAAAGTCCGGGGGATCAAGCGGTGAAATCATCGGGGAGGAGTCGGCAGGATTTACTTTGTATATAAAGTGATATCGTCGACATAATACCGCTTCACGCCTTCCTTGCAACTCACACTGTCATAATGGGGTCGATCCACCTTCGTGCCCCGCAACACCAGCAGCCGGTCTATGGATCCCATGTTGCTCGTCGGCAGATCTTGTGACCGAACCGTGACATCATCAATGATGTAGGTAACTTTTTTTGTCGTAAAATCAACCTCGACAGCGCATTGGTACCAATGGTTCAGCTCAATGGGAGCAATCATGCTGTCGGCGACTGGTTCAATAGACAACATATCGTAATTGCTGCATTTAATGGAATCGTTCGGGTCGAACCCTATGCCGAAAGCTTTACTGAGCCCTCCGGAAGAACCTCCAGTTTTTCCCAGTGCTACCGTAAAATTGATCCCTCCCTTTTCTTTGGTCATGAGGTAAAAACCGACCCCGGCAATACCGTGTTCAATACGGGCAGTCACATCTAATGCATACAAAAGTGCCGTCCGGTTTGAATCGGCAGTGAGTGAATGCGTTTGACTGTGGGCTGCATCGGTGGTTATGCGCATCTGAGGATAATACCGTTGACCTACAACGACCATATACGTTGGATACCATTTGTTTAAACCGTTTTCAAAATCTTCAAAAAATACGGGAACACAATTCCTGGCAATTACCTTGAAAACAACGTTCTGTCTGTCGGCGCCGAATACTCTGGCTTTAATACACGCTTTTTTTCCGCAGGGGAAGGTTACTTCCTGGCTGTTGTCAATAATTCTCAGCGGATCGGGGATCGCTCCCCATGTAGTGCCGCCGTCAAGGGAAACCGCAAGCGAACAGGAAACGTCTCCGGTTCCCTGCGGAATAAAGCTGATAATACAATCCCTTGCCGTTCGCTGCTGCAGAAGTCCATCTGTGTCGTACCAGGAGCTGTCGCTGTTCCATACACTGTCAACGGAAACCGAATCCACACTCCAGCCGAAGGATGCAGTAATGCAGCAAAAAACCGAAACAACCACAGGTAGTGTTTTCATGGTTTCCCCGCTACGACGAAGTGAACTGACTGAGCAACCATACCCTCAGCAGAACATCGTGCAAGGTACACACCGGATGGAAGCAGCCTGCCGTACGTTGCGTACGACCGGTCCTGCATCGCCACCGTACCGATGCATCTTCCATGCAGAGTAAAAAGTGATATCTGCAGATTGGCCTCCGGGGCGAATCCGGTGGTTTTAAATCTGATCCTGCCGGCGGAAAACTGATCAACGGAAAATAAACTCCTTTTTTCTGACCGGAGCGTCGGCTTCAGAATGGTAGCCGTGGGGTTCCATGGGGCTCTGGTTCCGGCAGCCAGGTTAAACGATACGGTCTGCCCGGTGACTTCGGTGCATATCTGTGCGGAAACAGCAGATGGAAGAATCACCGGAACGAGTAATAACGCATACATTATCCGCTTGAGCATTACGATCTCCTTTGCCCATCTCTTCTGATAGTAAACACCGGTGGGATCACTGAAAAATAAACAATTTACTTCGAATAGCAAAGTATTCATTAATTCAACTTCGGTACGATAAACATTTTTCCCGATATCCGTCTATTTACATCGCCTCACCCCAACTCCCCCATCCCCCGGCAGGGGGTATCTATTACCTACATCTTTCAGTTTTATCGTTTCTCCAAACTCAATTTACACAGGAGCGGGCGCTCCGCCCCGCGGCCCCGGCCTAAGGGTGTTCCGGGCCATCACCCTTAGGAAACCCTGGCCTTTTTCAGCACCGCAGCGAGCCGCAGACGCCATGTAGGACCGGTAGAGTTGTCATGTACGGGTATCGATATCGATCAATGAAGCACCCTCTGGTACAACAATCGTTGGCGTGCGGCGCTATCGCGGCCGGAAGGCAGGCTCCTTATCTTTCGTCACATCCGTTCCGTTGGTTTACATTAGAAATTTCAGTGATATGTATTCAGGGAATTGGTATGAGGAAAATGATTATATAGCAGATGAGTTTATTTATCCTAATAACCCTGAGGGGAACGGCAGTGACCTTGGCTTATAGATATTCCTCCGCCGAATAGGCGCCGCACGCCAGGACGAATGGCAAGCCGCCAACCAGTAGCTTGAGCAACAATGCTTCCCGCCTCTACGAAAAACCATCGGTCCCAAGGGGCGACTGCGGCTCGCCCAGCGGTTGTTTAGCGCACGGTGTCCAGAGGTGTTTGCGCCGGAACACCTCTGGTCGGGGTTTGGGTGGCGACCCACCCAATAACAGAAATGAATAAATACAGATCTATAAATTCCTTGACCTTTGTTTAACTGATTACAAAGCTATTTGAAAACCACATATATTGTTTTCTATTTGCCGGTTCCCGCACCGGCAGGCGGGTTCCGTTTTCACTACCGTTCAGTAAGCGTGCGGTATCCAGTACTTCGTCCTGTTTCTATTATACCGCTTTGTCCTAAGCAACAAAGGAACCAAAATGCTTTTTTCAGCGCCGCAGCGAGCCGCAGACGCCCAGTGGGACCGGGAGAGTTTTCATTTACGGAGTATTGTGCTCAAGGAGACACCCTCTGGTACAACAATCGTTGGCGTGCGGCGCTATCGCGGCCAGAAGGCAGACTCCGTTTCTTACGTCACGTCCGTTCCGTCGGAATCTATGAGAGGAACCTGGATATGTATTCATGGAACTGGTATGGGGGAAAAAAGAAAGGGATGAAACCTTCTCATCCCTTTCTTCCGAAAGACAACCTTATGGTACCGCACTGTGATTATGCTGCCGTTGACATATCCGCCGGATCGGAAGACTTCTCCGCCTTGTGGTTCCGTTTACGATAGTAACCGCTGGTGTAGAGTTTTCTCTTCTTCGGATCACGATAGAATATGAACTTGCCGTATCCCCGGACTTTTGCAATTTCCCGTTTGAGACAGGTGTAGATCCGGTTGTGGATAAGCTCTGCCGTGGCTAAATTCTGATCGCGAACATTTTTCTGTCCGAGCAGCATACCCATACGGGCAGAGAGAGCGGCTGCCTTGTCGAGCAGCGCCGGGTCGAACCCCGTTCGCTTGAGTTCCTCTGGGTTCTCGCGACCGAACGTACTGTAGTTCTGCAGGTGCTGCACTTTGTCTACAATACTGTTACCTTCGCTCATCTCGCGGACCCGCTGCAGTTTTTCCGGGCTATCCGCATACGCGAACAGGAGGTGGTGCCGCAGATAGTCATGGAGTTCTATCGCCCCGGGCGACTCGTTCCGCCATTCGTTTTTCATGGCAACTACCGCTTCAAGCTTCGAAATCGCATACCGGAGTGCCCCCGCCAGCTGCTCAATGTGTGCCCCGGTACCGGGCGCCATTCCTGCTTTTTCGAGCTGCTCCCGGTCTAATCCGATATTACAGCAGGTTGTTTCCGACTCGGCGATGAGCTGTTTCGGGGGGATTGAAATCTTTTCGATATTTTCTTCGGGAATACCGCTGATCTCATCGAGGCTCGCATTGTAATCTTCAATGTTGGAATCCGCGGTTGCAACGATGGTGCCGGTTGCTTTACTGTCGGTGACGACGGCTTTCTCATTGGCTGTTTTTTTTGTTGTGGTTGACATCATAAACTCCTTTGATTGAAATGAATGAGTATTGTTATTGGTACTGCACTTCTTCTGCAACTTTTCCGGAATCAGTTACGCTTTATTCGAATAACAATAATCGTGCCAAAAGTAAAAAGTGCCCAAAACAGCGTAGAAAAGGCATTTTATCATATGAAAAGGGTTGCAAAAATGCGACGGTGACTTTTCAAGGTCGCGTTATTGCGACAAGGTACCTCTCAGGCTTCAGAAATGGCGTTTTAAGGGCTTGTCTGGAATCGCAAAAATGCGACCCTATTTGTAAAGGGGAAAAGTTGTGGTGCAACTGCAGTATAATTGTTCCTGCAATGTATTGTCGTATAACGAGATACAGGATATGCCGGACAACTTCAGTTTCCCGTGCTGCCGTGCACCAGGTTTGCTCCGATTGTCGTGTACGGGTAGAGCGGTTCCCGGCGGACCCGGTGGAGATTCATGAAAAGGGTACCGGTACAACGGCTTCGTCCGCGGGTGGGGAAGGGTGCCGGTTTCAGATAGCAGTAGTATGGTATAAGCACGTATCTGCTGTGAATACAACCTGGTTCCGTCCGGTAACGCAGGGCAATTCAGCCGTTGTGAAGGTAAGATGGACTGTAAAAAAGCTAAGCAACAGATCCGAAATGCAAGTACGGACCCCGAAACTCCAAGTAACTATAGAAAATGGTATAGCAAGTGCCTCAAAATCGATGTACAACGGTCTGAAACTCTAAG
>JBNLDC010000019.1:0-39101 GCA_050304135.1 Chitinispirillaceae bacterium
CGTTGGCAAGAACAGCAGGAAATGGAAGCGGAACAGCTTGGTTTACAGTTTGAAGATTGATAATTTGAAACAATGACACCGGCATACCTTCCAGGTATCAATAAAATCAAGCCACCGCTTTAAGCGGTGGTAATTTGACTCTCCTGGTAATACTCAGTTTTACTTTAAAAGTGTGGTAGGGGTGTGCCCTCGTTTCTTCTCCTGAACATTTCGATAGTTGCCAAATACCGGTGCACGTGGTATAATTAGCGGTAAGTGACGATGTTTCCGTCTGATAGATACGCGTATGACAATAGAGTAGTTCAGAGATTTATGACGCACCTCAGATTATGTTTCCCCCGCCCGGCAGTTTTTCCGGTTTTTCTGGCTGCAGCACTGCTACTATCCTCCGGATGCAGCTCCTCCTTACAAAAACAATCCGTACTTACCGGTGATGATAACCAGTTGACGATTGAGCCAATTACCGATACGGCGACAACTCGTGAATCACCGGTAAATGATCCTTCAGAATTCTATACCCGATTGCTTGCTCAGGCAGGAAAATGCTGCGATCGTGAAGAATACGCGAGTGCGGACTCCCTGTGCAGACTGGTCTTTACCGCGATCAGTGACGGAGGGGGGCTGTTTGACTCAACCGGTGCACCGGACCGGATCATCCAGAGGATTATCGGGATCTATGCCGAGCTGCTGCCGGATACGTTTTCTGCACCGGAGGAACTCGCCCCGCAGGTTTTTCATCTGCAACTGGTGGGAGCTCTTGATACAATGGAATTTACCGCAGCTGACAGTGCGTATGTCGCCGCTGTTTTCGGGAGTTCCCAGAAGGCCAAGTACGAAGTGCCGGTGGTATGGAACAGCAGGGTGCAGCGGGCGCTTTTCTATTACCTGACCAGAAATAAAGCGACGGTGGAACGGTGGCGTGAGCGTTCGGTAACCTATCTGCCGTTTATGAAGAAAATGTTCGTTGACAGCGGTCTGCCCGCGGATCTGGCGTATCTTCCGCTTATCGAGAGCGGCTTCAACCCCAAAGCCTATTCCCGATCACATGCTTCGGGAATATGGCAGTTCATCCGATCAACCGGAAAACGCTACGGTCTCAGGGAGAATTACTGGATCGATGAACGACGAGATCCGGTACTGGCAACGAAAGCGGCGATCCGCTACCTGAAAAAACTCTACGGCGATTTCGGACACTGGCACCTTGCGCTCGCCGCATATAATTGCGGAGAAAACGGACTTGCCCGTGCAATAAAAAAATACGGTACCGATGATTACTGGCAACTCAGGCTGCCGGCCGAAACAATGAATTACGTTCCGCTGTATATCGCCTCGTTGGCAATCGCGAAAACCTCCGATTTTTCTCGGGGATTAAGTGGTATTGCCGATACACTTCCGTATGATACTGTTACAGTGAGTGACTGCCTGGACCTGCGGGATATCGCCGAAGGGGGGGGGATTGATTATGATTCCCTCAGAAAAATCAATCCGCAGCTGCTGCACTGGTGCACACCGCCCGATATGAGTGGCGTGCAGCTGTATCTGCCCGCCGGGAGCAGAGAGGCTTTTCTTGCGTTTTATGCTGATCTTCCCGACGAAAAAAAGGTCAAGTGGTACCGGTATCGCATTCGTCCCGGGGATAACCTCGGTTCGATTGCCCGCCACTTCGGATTGCCGGTGAAGGGAATCAAGTCGGTCAACCGGATGAAGGGAACGCGGATTATTGCCGGTAAATACCTTTTTATTCCTATTCCGGTGGGGTCTGCGCAATACGCGGTTCCAGAAGAAAAACCACCGGAGGCAAGGCAACCGGGTGGAATGACTGAAGAGGTGCCTGAAGGGGCCAAACTCACCGTTTACGAGGTTAAGCCCGGAGATACCGTCTGGTGTCTGGCTGAACTCTTCGGGGTGAGCTCAAAGCAGATCTGCGGGTGGAACAAGCTGGTCAATGCCCGTATCAGGGCAGGACAGGTGCTTTCAATTTATTCCACCGGGGGATCACCCGAGAAATCCGCCCCTGCCGATGAGACTGTCGGGGTCGGTATGTCGGCAGGGCGTCATGTTGTCCAGAGTGGAGAGAATGCCTTCCGGATCGCACAGCAGAACGGTATTTCGATCGACGAACTCTGTATGCTTAATTCTATAGATCCCCGCAATCCGGTGATTCGCCCTGGTGATACACTCCTCGTAAAATCCGGCGTTTCGTTAAAGAAAACGCAGAAGGTTCCTGTGACACCGGAATGGGTGAGTGCTGCTCAATCGAAAAATACGGTACGGTATCGCGTTGCGGAGGGAGATAACCTCTATCGGATTTCCCGGAATTTTTCCATTCCTGTTGAACGTATTCTGGCAATCAATCATCTTGAACGTTCCGTGGTGCTACGGCTCGGAGATACCCTAATGCTTCCATTGAATACGGTCCAGGTGGCGAATGCGGCGGGAACGGTATCGGATGAGGTGGTTTTTTACACGGTAAAGAACGGTGACAATCTCTGGAGAATCGCAAGCAATTTCGGCATATCCGTTGAGCGGTTGTATGAGTACAACGGTCTTGAGGCGAATTCGGTGATCATGCCGGGTGATACGCTTCGCGTGGTGACAAGGGGTGAAATGTGAAGAGTATGCAACGCGCTGCGGTAGTGCTGCTGCTGATACTGCCGGTGCTTGCCGGACTGACACTGCTGTTGCGTCAGAATCGACTGTCCGAAGGTGCCGTCGGGACCTCGGCATTTAAAAAACTGGGAGAAGTCCGGGTTGAAGGACCGATCATGGAGTCGGAATCGGTTGTGCGTCAGCTGCAACTTTTGCAGGAGGATCGCTCGGTGGCCGGAGTACTGCTTCGTATCAATTCCCCCGGAGGTGCGACGGCACCCTCACAGGAGATCTACCAGGCTCTACGGATGTTCAACAAGTGTGGAAAGCCGCTTGTTGTCAGTATGGGAAATATCGCCGCATCGGGTGGTTACTATATCGCCAGCCCCGCAATGCGCATATTTGCCGCTCCGGGAACACTCACGGGAAGCATCGGGGTTATCATGACCATACCGATGTATCAGGAACTCGCCCGGAAAATAGGTATAGAAATGCAGACGTTTAAAGCGGGAAACTTCAAGGATATGGCCAGTCCGTACCGGTCGATGACTCCTGCAGAGAAAAAAATGATTCAGGAGTTGCTTGATGATACACATGATCAGTTTATAACCGATGTTGCCGAGGCCCGTTCAATGGAGGTGGATTCTCTGCGGAAGATTGCCGACGGGAGAATCTTCACCGGCAGACAGGCGGTAAAGGCCCACCTGGTGGATACTCTTGGCGGTTACGAAGCGGCTCTTTCGTATCTTCGTACCGTAACCGGCGTTGGATCCTCCGCACGTGTCATCAATAAAAAGGAATCGTCGTTGCGGATGCGTGACTGGCTGGTCGAGGAGAGTGTACGGTTTTTCCCGCAACTCTACCGGATTCTCTCACCGATTGGAATGCACTGTCTTGCAGTCTTCGACTGATCTGTTCTGCAGTAATCCCTCTGAAAACACCTCAATTCAGCAAAAAAACGATATAAGTGTGGCGCAAAGCGTTCGGCACGAATGATATTATAACAGGAATTGCACTGACGGCAATACGAAATAGTCATATCACATCATCAATTAAGCTTAAGGAGGCTCTATG
The DNA here is from genome assembly GCA_050304135.1 of Chitinispirillaceae bacterium. Lineage (GTDB taxonomy): Bacteria > Fibrobacterota > Chitinivibrionia > Chitinivibrionales > Chitinispirillaceae > JAFGNB01. The sequence continues at coordinate 3,664 of JBNLDC010000019.1, forward strand.
AGTATTCAGGCACTGTTGGATGAAATTGAAATTCTGAAGCAGGAGTACGAAAAGTTTGAACGGGGTAACAAATCTGCAGGTACCCGTGCACGTAAAAGCCTTCAGAATATCAAAAAACTTTCGCAGGATATCCGCGTTCAGATTCAGGATGCGAAAAAGGAATAGTTTCAGATTAGTCTTTCTGAAGTTTCGGGGGAGCGTTCGTTCCCCCATTTTTTTTCAGGACACATCATTCTTTCCTTACCGATAAGCAGGCCTCTTTAAGCGGACAACATAAAGCTGGATTATTTTATCCCGGTTGAAATACAATTTCCAGACAATAAAAACGAAACAAAAGCGTATTTGAGTTCTGAAATTTCCGACAACGTTTTACCCGGTAGGGAACGTTGACTTCAAAACCGGCCGAAAACCATTTTAAGGCCTGAATTTTGGCCAATACATTAATCACTGTATCTTCAATCACTGGTGGTATCATATGAGTTCAACGAACACTCAATTTATGTTGGAGGTGAGTAGCCTCAACAAAAAGTTTGGTGATTTCTATGCAGTAAAAGATCTCAACTTTCAAATTCGTAAAGGTGAGATCTTCGGTTTTCTGGGCCCGAATGGGGCTGGAAAAACCACTACCATGAAGATGGTAACCTGCCTGATTCCTCCCACCACGGGAACCATTAAGGTTGATGGCTGCGATATTACGGCCGATAGCATGGCTGTCAGAAAGAAAATCGGTTATCTGGCCGAAAACAACCCTGTATACAACGAGATGACGGTGGACGAATACCTGAAATTCGTTGCTGAGATTCGTGGTATCAAGGGCGATCGGCAGGTAGCACGGCTTCAGGAACTTATTACTATCTGCGGTCTCGGTAAAATGACCCAGCGTCAGATCGGGAAACTATCAAAAGGTTTCCGGCAGCGGGTTGGTCTCGCACAGGCGATGATACACGATCCTGATCTGCTTATCCTTGATGAACCGATGTCGGGTCTTGATCCCAACCAGATTGTCGAGATCCGTAATCTGATAAAAAAAATGGGGCAGGAAAAGACCGTTATTTACTGTTCGCACATTCTTTCCGAAGTAAGCGCCACTTGTGACCGGATTCTTATTATCAACGACGGAAAAATTGTCGCGAGCGGTACTCCGGATGAGCTTACTTCCCGTTCATCCCGCGGCAATCGGTACCAGGTTCGTATCAAAGCCGATCGGACGGATGCGGAAACTGCTCTCAAAGGAGTTGCCGGAGTATCCAGTGTCATTGTTGCCGGCGTGGACGGCGAGTGGGTAAGCGCGGAAGTGGTGGTTGGCGAAAAAGAGGAGATCGGCGAAGCACTATTCAAATGTGTTGTTGATAAGGGGTGGAGCCTCTCCGAGCTCAAACATGAGGCGGCCAGCCTTGAAGAAGTGTTCACACAACTCACGAGGGGATAACCATGGATACCGTATTTGCCTTTTTCAAAAAGGAATTCAAATCGTTCTTCATATCACCGATCGCCTATGTGTTCATCATTGTCTATCTGGTGGTAACGAATTTTCTGTTTTTTCAGGGCTTTTTCATTATCAATCAGGCTGATATGCGCGGGTATTTCAGTCTGCTCCCCTGGGTGTTTCTGTTTTTTGTTCCTGCCATTACCATGCGCAGCTGGGCGGAAGAGAAGAAGGTGAAAACGCTCGATCTGCTCCTTACTTGGCCGGTGAGTGATTTTCAGGTGGTACTGGGAAAATTTCTTGCCTCGTTCTGTTTCCTGACCACTGCGATACTGTTGTCGCTGACGATTCCGGTGACCATCATGGTTCTCGGTGAGCCGGATATGGGACCAATTATCGGCGGGTATCTCGGAGCGATCCTCATGGGTGGTGCGTATCTTGCAATCGGGCTCTGGGTATCATCACATACCGAAAATCAGATCATCGCTTTTATTCTCGGTGTTGTCGCCACCTTTATCCTGTTTATGGTCGGCAACCCGTTCGTGACAATGGCTGCACCAAAATGGATTGTACCGATTTTCAGCTATCTCGGACTGGGAAATCATTTCGCCAGCGTTGAGCGTGGCGTGATCGACAGCAGAGACGTAATCTACTATCTGTCGATAATGGGATTTTTCTTGTTTTTGAATGTACAGTCACTCGGCAGCAGGAAATGGGAATAACCACACACGGGAAACGGATGAATCTATGGAAACACAAAAAGTAAAAAATCGCACGGAATTGATTGTCTATATTCTGGTGATCCTCGGTCTGGTAGCCGTGGTCAACTACTTCGGGGTACGGTGGTTCAAACGGATCGATATGACCGAAGACAAGCAGTACAGCGTATCGACCGCTACAAAAAAGGTACTCAAAGGGCTTGATGATATCATTAACATCAAAGTGTTTTTTTCGAAGGACCTCCCGCCGCATCTTCACAAAACAGTGACCGATGTCAAGGACCTTCTGTCTGAGTATCAGGCGTATGCCGGAAAGAATCTTCTGGTTTCATGGGAAGATCCGGCGGAAAACGAGGATACCAAAAATCTCGCCAAATCACTCGGAATTCCCGAGGTGCAGTTGCAGACCTTCGAGAAGGACCGGCAGCAGGTGATGAACGGGTACCTCGGTATTGCCGTACTGTTCGAAGATAAAAAAGAGGCGCTTCCGGTGGTGCAGAACCTCCAGAACCTTGAATACGATCTGACCATGGCTATTATGAAGGTATCGCGCAGCGCCGAGCCGCATGTCGGTGTTCTCAAACTCGATACCATGCCTGAACTGCCGCCGCAGTACCAGAAACAGATGGACATGTCGGGAACTACCCAGAAAAAACTGGAACAGCTGATCACCGCACTTAAAAATACCTATAAAGTTACCGTGGTTGATGTATCAAAAGGGGAACCGATCGACAGCACCATAAAAACGCTTATTGTTCCCGGGATCGAGAACCTCAAATCGCGTAAGCTCTTCGAGATCGATCAGTTCTTCATGAAGGGGGGTAACCTCATTATGCTTGCGGATGCTATGGAGGTACAGTTCAAGTACGGTATCCGTGCCATGCAGCAGGAATCAAAGGCTTTCGATATGCTTGAAAACTACGGTGTCCGGGTGGAAAAAAGTCTGGTGCTTGATGCTTCGTGCGGTCAGGTGACGGTGCCGCAGAACTACGGTCCTTTTAAGATGAACGTCGCGGTTCCATATCCCTATTTCGTAAGAATAGGAAAATCGGGTTTCAATACTGCCAATCCGGCAGTTGCTCCACTTTCCGAAGTGGTGACTCCGTGGGCAAGCCCGCTGACGCTCCTTGTTGATAAAGCGGACAGTACCGGGGCGGATCAGAAGGTCACGGCAACGGTGCTGGCACACTCTTCCGAGAAAAGCTGGACGGCCCGGAATCCCATGGATCTCAATCCGCAGCAGAAGTGGGATCTTCCACCTGAATCGGATATGAAGCTGCAGAATCTCATGGTATACCTCAACGGATCGTTCAAGAGTTTCTTTGACGGTAAAAAGATGCCGCCGGTTAAGGAAACTTCCGCTGATGATACAATGGCACAGATCAATCTCAACCCTGCGGACGATGCTTCACGTGAGATCGTGCCGTCGAATGACGACGGCCATCTGGTGGTGATCGGCGATGCCGATCTGGTAAGCGGGCAGAATGCGACACCTAATAATGTCTCGCTGCTGCTTAACCTGGTTGACTGGTTGTCGCTGGATAATAATCTGATCGCGATCCGGACCCGTACAATGAAAGACCGGACCATGAATGCCGATCTTCTGCAGGAGGGCTCATCGAAACCCAACCTGATCAGAATCGTGAATATCCTTCTGATGCCGGTAATTCTGGTGGTTGTCGGTCTGCTTATTTACATGAAGCGTCGTGAACCTGCGGCGGTTGCTGCAGCACCGTCGGCTGTGTCGGGAACCCCTGCCAACAAGGAGGAAAGTAAAGGATGAAAGGGAATAAACTAGTACTGCTTACTGTAATTCTGGTCGTTGCCGTGGGGGCCATTATCCTCAACGAGAACCTCAGCAACAAAAAACCGAGCCAGAAAGAAAAGAAGTTCTTCGCGGAGCTTTCAGAGCAATCCATTGGTGTCGTTACGATAAGCGAAGGCGAGAAAACCATTCGCCTGAAACGTAAAGGCGAAGTATGGGTGGTTGCACAACCTGCAGGCGACGCTGCCGTTCAGCCTGCTGCGGCGACTCCGCTTGCGACTGCGGAGAGTGCTGCGGCGTCCACAGACGAAGTGGAGTATCCGGTTGACAGTGCATCCATCTCTACGGCGATCGAAAAAGTGACTTCCCTTAAAAAGGATGCCCTTATATCCGAAAACCCGGAAAAACAGCCGATATTCGAGGTTGATTCCGTCAAGGGAATCAATGTCACCATTGCTGATAATAGCGGAAATGAGATCGGATCGTTTATAATCGGTAAAAACGGCACCGACTACAACAGTAATTACATACGGATGAAAGGGTCGAACGAAGTGTATTTGTCGAGCGGTGGCATCCGCTATTCGTTCTTCACTGATCTGAAACGGTGGCGTGATAAAACCATCCTCAGATTTGATAAGGCAACGGCAAAGGGTATCACCCTCAATAAAAAAGGCGGAGAGATGATTACGCTCTCCCATGCCGATTCAGGCGATACCTGGCAGATTCTCGAACCGATCCAGAATCCGGCGAAAACCGCAATGGTAACGGGTATTCTTGAAAAACTCGCCGCACTTACCGCGACGGATTTTCAGGATGAACCACTTCCCGATACTGAAACGGGATTCGACAGTCCGGAGCTTGGAGTTACCATCTCCTTCACGAACGGATCATCACGGAATATCCTGTTCGGTAAAAAGAACAGTGACAATAAATACTGGGTGAAAACCGACGGCAAAGAGCAGGTTTTTCTCATCGGTGAGTATACCGTCAACGAGGTCAACAAGACTCTTGACGATCTGAAAGCTGATCCTTCCGCAGCGTCGGAAGCAGCAACACCGCCTGCGAAGTAGTGTAACCATTTTGGAAATTACGAAGCCCGTATTCCTCCGGAATGCGGGCTTTTCGTATATTTATCATGATTCTTAAACGACGGTCCGTGCCGTATTTCCGAAGCAAATGTAAAAGGAGTACCTGATGGAAGAAATTCTGGTGGATGCACGAGGCGAGTTGTGTCCAAAGCCATTGATCATGACGAAAAAGTCCCTAAAGGAGTGTGCTCCCGGCCAGCCGATGCGGGTACTTATCGATAACGAAACATCCAGAAACAATGTGATGCGGTTCCTCTCCGATAACGGGATCAACGCTGAAAGCAAGGAGAACGACGGAGTGTATACCCTGCTGCTTCACGGGGCTGCCGGTGAATTGCAGCAGCCTGATGCGGCGTCATATTGTACCGTATCGGCTCCGGCTCCTGCACCCCATGTGATCGTAGTAAAAAGTAACCGGATGGGAGCCGGTGACGATGAACTCGGGACGATACTCCTCAAGGCGTTCATCAACACCATTAAAGAGGTCGAACCGCTGCCGGGTTCAATAGTCTTCTACAACAGCGGCGTGCTGATGACCACCGACGATTCTCCGGTCGTGGAAGCATTGCGGGAGCTTGAAAAACAGGGAGTTACGCTGCTGATCTGCGGTACCTGTGCTGAATTTTTCGGCATCAAAACAAATCTTTCAATCGGTACAATTTCCAATATGTATTCCATTCTTGAAACGATTACCGCAGCCGGTAAGATTATCGAACCGTAACACTCCGATGTCCAATTGCTACTTTGACAACGCGGCAACCTCTTTTCCGAAACCACCGGCTGTTGCGGCATCGATAAGCAGGTATCTTACCGAGTGCGGCGGTACCTACGGCCGCGGGGCATATCCGCGAATACTCGAAGCCTCAGGCACGGTAGAAACCGTCCGGGAATTGCTTGCCGGAAAGCTGGGAACCGGAAGTGTCGAGAACATACTTTATACCCGCAATGCTACCGATTCACTCAATACTCTGCTTTTCGGACTCGACCTCTCAGGTGGCCATATCCTTGTATCACCAATGGAACATAATGCCGTCATGCGTCCCCTCGAGGAACTGGTTCGTTCGAGCGGTGCGGCATATGATGTACTGCCTCATTTTCCCGACGGGACAGTGGACGAATCCCGTATTGGATCGGTCCTGCGCTCCGGAACACGACTGGTCATCATAAACCATCAGAGCAATGTGAATGGTGTCGTGCAACCGGTTGCTGCCATCAGGAATGCCGTGGGGAGTATTCCCGTACTGCTTGATCTCTCGCAGTCGTTGGGGCACTCGCCGGTAGCGGTTGATGAATGGGAAATCGATTATGCTGTATTCACCGGCCATAAGGGGTTGCTCGGACCGACCGGCATCGGTGGCTTTTTCGTGCGCCGGCCTGAACTGGTGCGAACCCGCCTTTTCGGCGGTACCGGGAGCAACTCGGAATCGTATGCAATGCCGGAGTTTCTTCCCGACCGGTTCGAAGCCGGTACACCGAATATCACCGGTATTTACGGACTGTATGGGGCACTTACGGCAGATACGGTAGCAGGCCACTCCCACGATGACCTTATCGCACTTATTGACGCCGTCGCACTTCTGCCGGGGATCCGTATCGTCCGTGCTTCCGATCAGGCTATGCAGGGACCGGTATTTTCAGTAATCCACACGTCGATCGACAGTGGAACGTTTGCACAGCGTCTGCTCGAACGGTTCGGTATCGAGACGCGCCCGGGACTCCACTGTGCCCCGCTTGCCCATGCAACACTGGGTACTTTTCCTGATGGAACGGTTCGCTTCGGAGTGTCGCCGTACCATACAAACGAAGATCTGGAGTATCTTCGAAGCGCAATTGAATCGGTGGCAGTCGGATGACGCGTCATTTACTGCTGTTTCAATCAACACGGGCGGTGATCAGGGGCGAGCGACTTTGCCGGAGCCGTGATGTTTACTGTAAAGTTGTTCCGGTACCGCGCACCATCTCTTCGGAATGCGGCATGGCGATAGAGATACGGCCTGAAGACCGTGAGCAGATTATCGCGCTCCTTGCGGAGGCGGAGATTTCCTGCACGTTGGTCTCTCTGGACGCAGGTGTTTGAGATTACCGGAGGCTCTCTATCGGGCACGACTTCTTACACGTAGTACAATGTTTATTTTTTTTCAAGCACCACATACGTTGGCAGCCCCACCACACCGAACCGGTTGAGTAACGCTTTGGTTTCAGGTTCATCGGGGTGTTCCGCCTGATATTTCACCAGTACATAGTTACCTAACAGTTTTTCCACTGCCGGATCCCGGAAGGTGGTCGCATCCATCGCCTTGCAGTTTTTGCACCAGGTTGCCCAGAAATCAACAAACACCGGTTTGTTCTGCTGCGCTGCTTTCCTCAGCCCTTCTTCGAGAGAGGTATGCCAGGGCAAACCCGATTCCGGGACAGCTTCCGTCTGGTCGGTAGGGGGAGGTGTGTTCTGTTTGAGGAGATGGACACCTGTATACCCGTAGTAAAGTGCCATTACGAGAATGAAAATTCCGAACACATATTTGACCCAGGCCATCCATTTACCCGGTTTCGGGAGGAACGACAGACCCGCACCGGCGAATGGCCACGGGAGGGCCATTCCGGTACCCAGCAGAAACGGCAGCAGCAACCCGGCAGGGTTACCCTGCGAGTAAAGAGTACCTGCATACAACACTACTGATATCACTACCGGTGCAACACAGGCACCGGCAAGCAGCGAAGCGACAATCCCCATAAAGAATGCGGTGAGCAGTTTGCCGCGGTCGCCCTGTCCGCCGCTGTTTTTACGGAACCGGGTGAAGTCAATCTGTATGATATCGAACATGGCAAGCGCCATAAGAACGAAAACAACAGCAATCATGATGTTGAAGAGCGGGGAGGCGTTGATGACGCCGAACCGGGTTCCGGTAAGTACCACTATCAGACCGAGTATGCCATAGGTCAGTGCCATGGCCAATCCGTAAATCCCGCCGGTGAGCATACCGCGCGCTCTGCTTTTGGCCTGGGAACCGGCACCGATCACCGCAATGGTGATCGGAATCATCGGCAGCACGCAGGGGGTGAGGTTAAGGGCGATTCCGCCCAGGAGAATCAGCAGTACGATAATAAGCAGCCCCTTATCTTCGAAACCGCTTTTTTTACCTGAGCCGCCCGACGGGTCGGCCAGAAAGGCTGAAAACCGTTCGACGTTGAGATACCCACCGCGGGAACCGGTTACGGTAAAATTGTCGAGGTCGGATGTTGTGCCGGAAGCGATTGCTGCGCTGCTGCCTTTCTGAGTGTTGCTCTGATCGGCAGTAAGGGTTCCCTTCGAATCCGCATGAAAGGTGATCGTGCGAGGGGTGAAGCACATTGCGGTATCACACGCCTGAAACCTGACCGTGCCTTCAAGTGTCCACGGTGTTGCAGTTATCGGATAGCGAAGGCGGATCTTCTGGCCGTTGGTAAATACTCCCACGGTTGATTTGTCGAAATTGGTAAACGGGTGTGGTTCCGGCAGGGTAATGGTACCCTTGCCGAGTCCTTCCTGTTCAATGACCGAACAGTTGAAGAAAAGCGATTCGGCGGCATACAGGTGAATGTGCGGTTCCATCGTGAACGTCAGTGTGAGGAACAGGGAGTCATCATTTACGGCAGCGTCCCGCTCTATCGTGAGTTCAACCGGTTCCTTGAACTTCTGCTGCAGCGGGTTGATTCCCGAAAGGTTGAGCTGGGCGAAGGTGCTCAGCACCAGAATGACTATAAACGTGGTTACAGCTGTTGTACGATGCATTTTTACCTCGGTATCAGTTTTTGATGTATCCTGTGTACTGCCACTTTCACAGTACTTTCCCAACCAATGAGTACGGTGCAGTTGCGGCAAGTGATAAAAAGTATAAAAAAAATTATGCGGTATCAGGGTCGTCCTTCATTGAAAAATTACCACATCGCGAAATTCGGATGCAAAACCGTTGGTGATGTACCGCCATTCATAAAGTATATTCAGAACAGGTACGGGGTACGAAGTAACTGTTTTCAAAGGAGATCCGGATGGTGATGCAGCGTTTGGCAGTGCTGATTGTTCTACTGTTCAGTATCGTCGTTGCAGTGAATGCCGATACGTATCTCAAATACCGGCGATCAACCGATCCGTATACCGCGGGGGGGCAGTCGTATCCGGCGGCGACAGCGGAGGCTACCGCATGGGTTGGCTCCCGGCAGGCTGCCTATGACGACGGTGAGGGTAATCGTTCAATAATGACCTTTGCAACCCGGACGTTGACGGTAATCAATACTACCGAAAAAACCTATACTGTTTTGAATCTTGACAGTCTGTCATCGATGATCGATCAGGTGATAGACGATAATACCGAAGATGCTCAGTCTGCAGCGGCGATGAAAGCAATGATGCAGGGTATCATGGGAACGGTGATGAAGGGTGCGATGACCGTTACCAATACGGGAGAACAAAAGACGATCGGCTCCTGGAAATGCACGAAGTACGATGTTTCTGTCAATCTCGCTGTCGCGGGAAGTCGCAGCGAAATGTGGATTACCGATCAGATAAAAATTGATGCGGCGGCGTTTAATATGGTTAAAAACGGTGTAATGGCGATGATTCCCGGATTTTCCGATATTGCCGGAGAGTTTGAGAAAATAAAAGGTGTTCCGGTGAAAACCGTGTCAACAGCACAGTCTATGGGTACCGCTATTGTCACGACGGAGACACTGCTCGAAAGTGCCGAAAAAAAAGCACCGGAAGGGATTTATTCGATTCCGGCGGGGTTCTCACGGCAGTCGCTTACCGGTGAATGACCCTGGTTGGTAAACGGTGCACGGGTGGTTTCCGTGCAATACTTTTTTATAAAGCTTTTGCTGGTAGTCAAACAATATCATTTCAGGAGTAAGCATGACGGTACGTTCGGTAGTGGTGGTAATGGTATGCATCACAATGTTCGGTTGTATTCAACGGGGGTTTGTCGCAAAAGGTAAAGCGCGGGAGTCGGTCTCATCCATAACCTATTCCGGCGGAAACGGGGAATCGCTCGCTGAAGCAGTCGTGATCAACGGGGCGAAAAAACAGGGTGATGGTGTTGCCGCCGAATACCGGTTTATCGCACAGAAACACGGACCACGCAGCACCGGATGGCACCTTGTCGGGCAGACGGCAGTGCGGGAAAAAAATAAAATTATCGATGTAGTCGAAATCGAGTTGGCGGGTCAGTCTTCCGGCCGAAGAATTTACTATTTTGATGCCTCTCAGTTTCTCGGGAAACGGAAGTAACCCGACAACCCGCTCAAGCTGTTGCAGCTGCAGGTCTCTTTCTTCTACCATCAGGGGGTTCCGATAATGAGTACGCAACGAACGGTGGAACTCCCGGTCACCGGGATGCATTGTGCTCAGTGTGCACTCACTATCGGGAAAAAACTCCATACCCGCTCAGGTATCACCGACGCACTGGTGAACTTTTCCAATCAGACCGCCCGTGTCACTTTTGACTCTGAAACAATAACAACCACACAGCTCGAACAATGCATTGCTGATGCCGGTTTTGGCGTTGCCGCTGCGATGGCCGTTTTCCAGGTTGAAACGATGGCAAGTGAGTCAGATGCGCGCAAGATAGTCAGCGCTGCAGAGAATTGTGATGGGGTGATATCGGTGCAACCGGATCTTGCTGGAGGAGTCGTGACCGTCAGGTACAACCCTGCAGTCGCGGCTTCCCGGAGTATCGGAAAAACTCTTTCCGGGTCGGGGTATGTGGTACGCATTCTATCCGACGATTCCGAAGGTGAAGGTTCCCCTGAAAAAGCGCTCAGAAAAGAACAGCGGTTGAGAATTATCCGCTGCAGTGCAGCGTTTGCATTCAGTCTGCCGCTCATGGCGAGTATGCTGGCCGGAATTGCCCTGCTACCGCATCATCTGATTCCCTTTATCGCCTTGCCGGTGTTTGTGTTCGTTGCGCTGCCGATCTACCGGGCTGCTTTCGCAGCACTGTTGACCCGCAGCCTCACCATGGACGTCATGTATGCCTTGGGAATTTCGACCGCCGTTGTTGCAAGTCTTCTGGACACGCTCGGGGTTACCGGTGCTCATCATTTCATGCTTTACGACACTGCGGTCATGCTGGCCGGTTTTCTCACACTTGGTCGCTTTCTCGAGGCTCGTGCCCGCGGACGGACCGGTGATTCAATACGGAAACTCATTGGCCTGCAGGTTGCAACGGCTACTATCGATGATCAGGGTACGCTGCGAACCGTTCCGGTTGAGCAGGTTGTCGTGGGAGCGACGGTTATTGTCCGGCCGGGAGATAAAATTCCCGTTGACGGTCTGGTGATTGACGGGGAGAGCTCAGTTGACGAATCGATGATAACCGGGGAGCCGCTTCCGGTGGTGAAAAAAGCAGGTGCCACCGTTGTCGGAGGAACCCTCAACCGTAGTGGTGTTCTTCGGTTCACCGCGCAGCGGGTGGGCAGTGAGACAATGCTTGCCTCTATCATACGGATGGTACGTGAAGCGCAGGGATCCAAACCGCCGCTGCAGCGGCTTGCCGATACTGCAGTAGCGTGGTTTATTCCCGTTGTTCTTGCCATTGCCCTGATAACCTTCGTTGTATGGTATGTGGTGCTCGGTGCAGCATTGCCGTTCGCGCTCTCGGTAATGATCGCGGTGCTTGTTGTCGCCTGCCCGTGTGCCCTCGGGCTCGCTTCGCCCACTGCGGTAACGGTCGGGATCGGCAGAGCCGCGGAACTGGGAATCCTGGTGAGAAACGGCGAGGTGCTCGAAAAGGCTTCGCGGATTACCACGGTGGTATTCGATAAAACGGGAACGTTGACAGAGGGAAAGCTGACGATCGCCGGAGTACGTCCGGTGGGTACCACCGGCGAGCGGTTACTTGGTCAGATTGCGGCGGTCGAAGCGAACAGCCGTCACCCGATCGCCGAGGCGATTGTTGCTGAGACTGCCGTCCGGGGAATTGCTCCTGCGCCCTGCAGTGCATTTACCTCGATTGATGGCAAGGGGGTTCGGGGTACGGTCGACGGAAAACTGGTCGCAGCAGGTAACCGGGCAATGATGGCGGATGAGGGAGTTGATATTGCCGTGGTGAGTGCGTTTGCCGATGATTTTGAAAAACGGGCCATGACGGTCGTCTTTTGCGCTGTTGACGGAAAAATGCTTGGTTGTATCGGTATGGCGGATGTGGTTAAGGCAGATGCACACCGTGCGATCGAGGTATTCGGGAATATGGGTATTGCGACAGTGCTGCTTTCCGGCGATAGCAGTCGCAGTGTTTCTGCTGTGGCAGAGCAGCTCGGTATCGCCTCGATACGCGCCGAAGTATTGCCGCAGGATAAGGCGGAAGAGGTGAAACGGCTGCAATTGGCAGGAGAGAAGGTTGCGTTTGTGGGCGACGGCATCAATGATGCCCCGGCACTCGCGCAGGCGGATGTTGGTATCGCCATTGGCAGTGGTACCGATGTCGCAATGGAGAGCGCTGAAATTGTTCTGGTGAAGAGTTCTCCGGTAGACGGCGCAACGGCACTGCAGCTGGGTCAGGCGGTCTACAGAAAAATACGGGGTAACCTCTTCTGGGCATTCGCCTATAACAGTGCACTAATCCCGCTTGCCGCGGGCCTGCTCTATCCGCTGTGGCATATCGTTTTCAAACCGGAACTCGCCGGGCTCGCCATGGCAATGAGTTCGGTGACGGTGGTTACCCGTTCACTTTTGCTGAGGCGGTTTACACCACAAAATATTCCGACTGCCGTAACGTAGTTCTTCCTCTTCATTTTTCATCTAACGAGGCCTTGAGTATGCAGTTGCTTTTGGATGCTGTTTCGTACGAATATTCCGCGGGAAGCGGGTTTACCCTGGGTCCGCTCTCATTCGGGCTTGACACCGGAAAGGTGACGGCACTTATCGGGTCAAACGGCAGCGGAAAGACAACGCTTATCAAGGTGCTCATCAACGAACTGATCGGATACCGGGGTACGTACTCCATTGACGGGCGCCCGGCACGCGATTCGACCGGCAGCCTCCTTGCAACCTGCGGTATCGGGTATGCTCCTGAGTATCCGGTACTCGAAGAGCGGTTGACGGGTAAAGAGACAATGGAACTCCTTCGTGATATTCACCAGCTTAGCGCTGGAGAGTATGAGGAGCAGCTTGCCGAATGCAGAAAAGCTCTTCATGTTGAAGAGTGGTTCGACAATGCTCCCTGCAGCGGTTATTCGCAGGGAATGCGTAAAAAGGTGTCGCTGATGATCGCGTTTCTGGGACGCCCGAAGTTCATTATAATAGATGAACCGACCAATGGTCTTGATCCGCTGGCGACCTTCGGACTCAAGCAACTCCTTTCCCGACGCGCCGGTCAGGGCATCGGTGCACTGGTATCCTCGCATATGCTTGATTTCGTTGAACGGGTTGCCGCCGAAGTATGTATCCTGAAAAAGGGCAACGTTGCTTTTGCCGGAACCGTCGCGCATCTGTTCGAGGAACATCCCGGCAAACCGCTCGATGAGATCTACTATCATCTGTTCATGCAGGATACGGAACCTGCAGCGGAATGAATACTCGCGTTCTCGCAACCCTGTCCGCCTCACTGATCGGTCCGGTACCTGATCCGGGGCGGGCAGTCGTAAAGGGGGCCATGCTTGGTACTTTGGCGTTCCTCATCTTCGAATTCGCATCGAAATTCAATGAGAACATTCCCCGCGTTCCGGTTGCATGGCTGCTGATACTTGTGACTCTTGCTATTGAAACGGTGCTCCTGTCTCGTCTGGTGAATTTTGTTCGGTTTCCACGAAAGCCGGATTTCATGTTCGTCGCACGTCTTGATTATGCCCAACGGATTGCAGTTGCACTGCACGCGTCGAAACGGGCGCATGCGGCATTTATTCCCTTTACCGGTGCCGCACTCGCGGTTGCCGCGGTACTCGAAGCGGTGGCAATGGATGAACGGTCGCCAATGGTGCTTGCGGCACTCCCGTGTGTCACGCTGCTGTTCATGGTGGGAACCGGATTGCTCTGTCGATTTGCCATCAGCCGGCGCAGGATCGGGGTTACATACCGTGACGATACCAAAGGTACCCATGCCGTTGGGGATGTACCGTTTTTCAGGGCGTTGCTTGCACGGAACAGTATTGTCGTTGCGCGGTGGTTGAGTGGATGGGTGCGATCGCGATCCATACGCATGCTTCTGATGCGGAACCTGCTTTATCTGCTTCGGGGAGAGATCATACTCACGCTGCTGCTGCTCATTGCCGTGCCGGTTCTGCTCTTTTTCCTGATGTTGCTGATTGGTGATCCATGGTCGCCCTTTGTTTCGCTCCTGCCGCTTGTTGCCGCGTTCATGATGCAACTGCACTTTGTTGGCGAAATCGGTGAGGCAGCAGTGGTACTTCCCGCCTGCTACTGGATTGCAGTGAGGTCCCGCTCAATACTGGTTAGTAATCTTCTATCACTGATACTGCCACTGGCGGTGGTACTGCCGGTGTATTATCTGGTAACCGCCTCCACCCTGGTAACTCCCGCAGGGGTGGTACGCGGTGCTAATGAACTGCTGTTTTTTATGGTAACCGCAGCTATCGGTGCCTTCCGGGTCTCTTCCGGTAGCCGGCGTGATCAGGATGGTGTCACCGACTTCCTTCTATTTACCGGTATAGCGGTTGGCAACTTCATTCCCTGGTCGGGGAGCGTGTTTGCTGTTGCGGTTGCCGGGGTGCTCCTTCTGCTTAACTTGGAGATGCTGCGTTCATGAACTACGACAGTGCGATGTGAATTTTCCGGCAATCGAACCGGGCGCGAGGTGTCCTGAGTTTCTGGTTGCCGATAGATCTGTTCTTATAATGGTAGTCGGTGGAAATTGCCTTTTTGCGGCCTATAAACCTATTTTCACCTTCAGACGAGACGTATAACCAGCAACGGATGCGTGGCGCATGAATAAAATACTGATTTTACGGGCGAACCCCCGGCAGGAAGGGTACACCCGGTATCTGACTGATAAACTGATTGCGGGAATCGCAGGTTCCGGTGCCGAATACCGGGATATCAACCTGGTCGGTAAAAACGTCAATCCCTGTATCGGTTGTTATCATTGCTGGACAAACGATGAGGGTACCTGTGTTCACAACGATGCAATGACGGAGATCACCGAACACCTTGCCTGGTGCGACGTGGTTCTTTTCGCAACACCACTTTATCATTTTTCCATATCGTCGTTGATGAAAGTCGTTCTCGAGAGGACGCTACCTATAACCAGACAGGGAATCGAACGGGGACCTTCGGGCAATTTTCGCAATTTGCTGCGCGATGATAAATGGAAGGGGAAAAACATTGCAGTCTTATGTGCCGCCGCGCTGCGGGGTGAGCACTTGTTTGACGGTGTCGAAAAAACACTTGAAATGGTGGCGGAGGGAATCCATTTCGGAAATGCCGGTCTGCTGCGCCGGCCGGAGACGTATCTGCTGCAATTCGCATTGGCGAAGCCGAAAACAATGAAAATTATTGAAACGGGCCTTGAACGGGCGGGATACGAGCTTGCGAACGATGGTTGTTTTTCTCAAAAGACAATTAATGATGTCGCCACGACACTCGCTGTGGATACGAATTATTTTCAGATGTACTCCAACATTTACTGGGAACACGTCGGACGGGATACAACGCGAGCCGCTTCGGTTGAAAGTATCCGTGATCTTGTACTCCACGATGTCAGGATATTGATGAACGAATTTGCCCGCAGTTTCGACCCGGTTGCCGGGGCGCGGTTACGAACGGTTATGGTGTTCGACTTTCCCGACAAATCGTACACGTTCAGAATTGCGGTGAAAGATGCTCAATGCGCATTCTCTGCGGAAGATGACCCGAATGCCGATATGCGGGTGACTGCGGACAGCATTGTCTGGGCGAAGGCGTTCACCAGAGAACTATCCATGCGTGATGCGCTGATGTCCGGCAAGATCAGGGTCGAGGGAGATAAATCCCTGTTCATGAAGCTTGAACGATACTTTCCGCCACCGAACAATTAATCCGGACAGACACCAGTTAAACGGGAAATAAGATAGGAACACTGCAGTTCACCATATAGTCTTTTTTTGCGCCACAGCCACTCCTACCTGATTTTGTAACCATATACAGAATTGTTCCCGCTGGTGGGAAATGGGAAGATTTCTCCACAGATCCTTATCAAAACAACTGCATTGCTCTTTGTTTAGTTTTAGGACAGTGTCTGCGGCTCAGTCTGTAATGAATCGGGCAAGTAATAATTGGTGATTGTGGTGAGTGGATCGTTCCCTAAATTAATGAAAATTAAATAATGAAATTGCATGGTAAAACAGGTTAATAATAATTAATGTTGGAATAAGTAGTTGAAAATAAATTAATTAAGGTAACCGGTGTTGTTCGCTGACGTTGTTAGTCGTTCCCTAAAAGGGTACGAAAAAAGCTCCCTGTCCATTGACATCTCCTTTGTGATATCCTACATTATCTATCATACACCCGGACAGAGGCGTCGGGATTACGAGGAGGTATACTTGTCGGTACTGAAAGCCCCGGATATTTTCGCATATACTGATTATCGGCAATTCATGAAGGATTTCTTCTCGTTCATGAAATCCACAAAGCCGTTTTTTTCGTATCAGTATTTCGCCGACAAAGCCGGATTCAGGGCGAAATCCTTTGTTCATAAAGTCATTAACGGAGAGCGGTCGCTCTCCCAGAACAGTCTGTTCACCATTGCACGGGTACTTAATTTAAAAGGTCGTGAGATAGATTTTTTTGAATCACTGGTGCATTTCAATGATGCCTCGAACGCGCAGGAGCGGGAGTATTACCTTGACCGTATGCAGAGTGTCGAGCCGAAACATGATTGGGTGCGACTGCAGAAACATCAGTTTGAATACTTTTCAAAATGGTATCACTCAGTAGTGCGGGAACTGGTGACGCAGCTGAAGTTCGATGGCGACTATAAAAAACTGGCGAAAGCGATGGATCCGGCGATTACCCCGAAGCAGGCGCGGGAGTCGGTGGAGTTGCTGCTTAACCTGGGTCTGATCAGGAAAAATGAACGTACCGGATACTATGAGTACAGCGACCCGCATATTACCACTCGGGATACAGTGGTTGCGGTGGCGGTGAACAAGTACCAGCGCGAGACCATGGATCTCGCGCTCAAGGCGCATCAGATTGAGGAACGGGAACTGCGGGATTTTTCGACACTTACGATTGGAGTTTCGGAAAAGGGATATGAACGTATCCGCAATGAACTCAAGGATTTCAGGGCGCATATCAGTCGGATCGTTGCAGAGGATAACCCCGCCGACCGTGTCTATCAGATTAATTACCAGCTTTTTCCCCTGTCAAAAATCAGGAAGCCCTCGAAAGGATGATGGTCATGCGACTATTCAAACGGCATTGTGCGATTTCGGTATGTGGTGGAGTGTTTTTCATGCTGCAGACTATGTGTAACCACCAGGTGAATCCCGTTGAATATTCTCCATTGCAGGGCAACATTGTCGGGAAGATAAGCACTGCATCAGGAAATCCTGCAAAGGGGGTAACCGTTAGTCTTGCTCCTGCGGATTACAATCCGTTTGAATACGGTAATTCCGTAGCTATCGCGTCAACAACCACCAATGATGAGGGTGGCTATGCTTTTTCGGTTCAATCGTCTGGTTTTTACACCGTGACATCGCGTAGTGCCTCGCTGATGAGCTATCAGGATTCGGTATACGGTGCACAAAATATGCAGTTTGATGCAGCGACCGATACTCTCAAAGAAACGGGCTCTGTTACCGGTATCGTGCGGCTGCGACCGGGAGATGACAACCGCTCTGCTGTTATTCTGGTGCTTGGTACATCCGTGTATTCACAGCCGCACGACAGCGTGGGGAATTTTGTGATTGATAATCTTGCGGAAGGAGAGTATCGTCTTACAATTCTGACCACCGAGGTCGGATACGGTATTCTGGATACTTTGGTGCAGATCGTTGCCGATAACAATTCAACCATTGAAAATCCGCTTGTCGTGCCTTGGGTTGATATCCCGGCGATTGGACAGGTAAAAGCAGAACTGAATGCAGCCATGGATATGGTTGCACTGTCATGGCCTCCGATTGATACAACCAATGTTAAGCAGTTGTATGTGTTTCGTAACTCCAGTATAGCCCAAACTCCGATTGCTGTGTTAAAAAATTTCGCTACGGTTTTTGTTGATGATTCATTAAGTTCTTTCGAAGAAGGAGATACCTTGCGATACACCGTGGCTGCTTGCGGAGCGAACAAAGGTATCGGTCCGGTGGGTGTGGCACCGGAAGTCCTCTATAAAAACCTGCTCATTCGAATTGGTTCAATTCCATTTGATCCGGATTCACGGAGTGCATTTAGCGGGTTTACCGTTGATGGAAAAAATAATGTATATCTTTATGGAGCCGGCAGGATTACTAAACTGGATTCAACCGGCCGTTTACTGGAGGACTACTGTTCTGAATACTGTAAACAGAGTGGATCAGATGACATTTTCAACCTTAAATCATCAGGTTCTGCAGCCGATAATAACGGAAATATCTATTTATTAAATGAAGCCGATAGTTTACTCATGCGATTGTCGGATGATCTGTCCGCTAAGCAATCAATAATATTCACTCATGAACCGGTATTTGTACCTAATTCACTTTTTGCCGGTGATGGGGGGTTGTTGATTGTTTCGGGTAGAATGGATACCTTGTGGAAGCTGGATACGTCTCTGATGATTCTGGATACACTCCTTTGCTCCGAAACCCCTTATAAAAAGTTGGAGTGCATACATAACGATAATTTAATATTTACCGGTGATTTGGGAAGGAAAATATACTTTGTTGATATCACCAGTTTTACCGCGATCGACTCTATAGAACTTAACAAATTACAACCGCAATATGATTCACTGATCGGAAGAAATGCGTTTGTGGAAAGACCCTCATATCTTCCGAAACTGGAACCGTTCAGATTTTCTATGGCTGCCAATGTGATGGTTTATAACAATGGCCTGCTGTCATTCGGCTGCAATGGGAATATCTTTTTTGTGGATGAGGACAAACAGCTGGTTGGTAGAATCCATGATAAAGATATTATTTACCAGAGGCGCTTCTTTGATTCTGACGGTGTTGACCGCTTGTTTACCTGCAATTCAATAGAATCGGCCATAGTACTCTACAAAATAAAATGGTCGGAACTATACCGATAACAGGTAGTACAATGAAACCTTACTGTAAATCCGAAGGGATGTGACATGGAATGTATACCGAAAATCAAATACCGAACAGTATTGGTTTTCCTGGTGACAGCACTTACTGTTGCTATGATGTGTCTCTGCAATCGTGACACCAGTCTGGTATCTGAATTAGGAGGTTCCTCGGAATCAACCAGTGCCAATATTACCGGTACCATGTACAATAGCGATGGAACCCGGGCTACCGATGCAATCGTAAGGTTTGTTCCGACTGATTATAATGGTTATTACGCAAAAGATACTGCACTGGTGGAATCAACCTACACCGATGAAAATGGTGTTTATGCTTACAAACTAACTGCCGGCGGGTTTTATAACGTGTCTGCGGAGAAAAACAACGCGAGTGCTTTTGAGGATTCCATATTTGTGTCGACTGGTAATAAAACCACGGTGAACGACACCTTGAAAGCAACCGGTTCAGTTTCAGGAGTCGCACACCTTGATCCGGGTGATGACAACAGACGAATAATTATTCTTGTTCTGGGAACCAACATCTACACTGTACCGGCCGATACATCAGGTACTTTTTCGCTCCCTGCACTTGCGGAAGGTGACTACATTCTCCGGATTCTCACCACGTACCCTGATTATGAATATGTTGATATACCTGTATCGGTCCTGTCGGAAAAAAATACGACACTATCCCAGGTGATACAGCTGAAAAATTCAGGGGTTCCGAAAATCGGCCCTGTGGAAATAGTCTATGATACCAATATGATGTATGCAACTCTGTCATGGCCGCCGGCGGACACCTCCCGAATTTCCGGCTATTACATTTACGAAAATCCGTCGTTTACTGAAACGCCACTTGCCATTTTGAAAAGTACCGATACGATGTTCAGGGCAGATGCGATACATTTTGGAGGGTTCGCCTACCCGGTCAGTTATTCCGTGGCAGCGGTGGGTACCGATCGGCGTGTCGGAGCACGTTCCACTACTTCTGAGTTTTTAGCGGCAACTATGCTTGTTCCTCTTGATACGATCATTTGTGAACCTATGACGGATGTGTACACTTTTTCCGTGTTTATTCTTGATGGAAATCCCATCGTTTTTATGGTAGGGCCAGGGTGGATCGCGAAATATGATCACAATGGAACTCGAATTGAAAGTTATACCAATACCGATAGCTATAATCCCGATATCACGATCTGGGGGGGAGTAGAATATTCACCGGTCTGTTACAGCTATGCCACCAGCCACGTATATGCACTGGATGTATATGGTTCCGGGCCGGATCAATTTGGGATGCAGCAGCCGGACAGTGTCGTTCTGATAAAGTTCACTTCCGATTTAGTACCAGTTGCAAATGTCACTGCCCGGAGCTTTATTGATCCCTATGGTCGAAAAAACTATCCTTTTAAAGTTACGGTAGATAAAAATGAAAACATTCATCTGTTCTACAAGTTGAATGACAGTACATTAACAGATAAAATGATAGTAGTGACATACGATACAACATTTACAGAAACCGCTATCGATACAATGCCTGCGGGGAGTTCATTACCATTCGTAACAAATGATACCATATATCTCGCAGGTTTTTATAACGATATCGGCAGAATCGCCAGTTTTGATCTTGAAGGGAATTTAGTCGAGGAATGGAGCCTGGAAACCTTGGGTGTCGGAGAGTTTCCACCTATAGAGAATAGCAGGGCAGGAAATGTCATTCGGTTTGCATCGGGTGGGATGCTTATTACAAGTTCGGACGGGATGCTTCTTAGTGATCCGGACTTCAATATGGTTGGTCGTTGTTCGTTGAAAAAGAATTCCTGTATTATCGGGTCTGATGCTGACGGCAGGATATTCATTGAAGATGTTTCGATGAGTGCAACTACAAATACGTCTGAAGCAAATATTATCATATGCAAGGTGAGGTGGTAGTTCTTTTAGTATGAAAATGAATGGAGGTCACAATGCAAAAACGATTGGATTTTGTCGGGTGCATGATAGTTGTTGTCGTGTTGTCGGGAGTCGTTTCCACAGGATACACGCAGGTGGACACCACCAGTGAACACTACTACCTGTATACCTATTTTAAAAATTTGGAGCAGGAGGCAGGGCCTCGTATAGCTGTAAGCTCCAATGGAATCGAATGGGTTAAAATAAATGATGAAGAACCACTGTTCACACCGGAGGTGGGTATTGAAAAACTTGCCCGTGACCCAAGTGTATGGTTGGACCCTACAACCGGAGTGTTTCATTGTGTCTGGACTTCCGGGTGGCACGAAACGGGAATTGGGTACGCTACGTCAACAGATCTGCAGGCATGGAGCGATCAGAAGTTTCTCTCTGTAGGAGACAAAATACCCGGATGTGTCTGTTGCTGGATGCCGGAGCTATTCTATGACGACCTTAAAGACAGTGTGATGATCTACTGGTCCACGGAGTTTGATGAACGTGGTAAACGTACCTTTTATGTAATGACGAAAGATTTTATTACCTTTACGGATCCGGCAATTCTGTTTGACCCGGGCTATACGGAAATCGATGCCTCTATTATTAAATATTCTGAAGGAAAGTATTATCTGTTTTTCAAGGATGAGCGCGAACCGGGCATAGCGGGAATGAGAACGCTGAATATTCATTATGTATATGGACCGACCCCTCAGGGGCCATGGAGTGAAGTTTCAGAACGCATAACTAACTCCGGGACAGAGAGCCCGTCTCCAATATTAATCGGGGGCGAACTAAGAGTTTACTTTGATCCCTATGCGACAGGGCCTTCTGGTACGTACAGAATGGTAAAAGTAACCGGAGATCCACTGGAGGATACCACATTTCCCTGGGAGGAAGGCGAGGTATTGACAGCTGATGGAGAACCTTTTACTTACAGTTCTGGATCTATTATGGAAATTCAACGTGAATATGTTATGCATTTGTTATATGCTGCCCCCCTTCCTCCTTTTGAGGAAATATCGCCGCAACATGTTCTTCCGAGTATCCGACAATCAGCGGATAAAACTATTGGTGGAGAGGTAAGGATGTACAATATTCTCGGTAGAAATATCGGGACGATGCATCAATTCAACAATGTGAATGTCGTAAACGATCATATACGAAGCACTGCTCCGGGAATAGTGCTGGTGAAGCCTGACGGAAAGAATCGTTCGCAGTCAATTCTTTCCGTCAGGTAAGCGCTGTCCTTATGTGAGTGGGTCTTTAACTGGTTATGATTTGTTGATCACGTTTGCTGGTTTTTTGTCGCCTCGTTGGGGCAGTTGAAATTTCCACCGATGCGCTTTCCGCTGCAGAGAGATCAGGGGACAGTGGTGAGGGAGACGTTTGTTTCATGTGCCCATATGACAGATGTCCTCTCTCTCTGTCCCGTATCTCCCTCTTCGTCAGGCGGTTTCAATTATAATTGTTGAAAACGCTACAGGTGCCAGGTATTTTCTCCAGCATGGAAAACCTCACTGAAAAAGAGTACCTGCTCAAATTCGCCACCATGAAAATGCCGTTCGGAAAATATGCCGGAAGTCTTCTGATCGATCTCCCCGAACCGTATGTGGTGTGGTTCCACCAGAAGGGGTTTCCCAAGGGGCAGTTGGGTGAGATGCTCGGGTTACTCTACGAAATAAAGGTGAACGGGCTGGAGTACCTCTTTGATCCGATCAGGAAAAATGTATCGTAGGTAGCAGTTAAAAATTTCAGGAAAGAGCATTGATTAAATTTTTAGGCGATTACCACGAAGACGGTCCATTGTTTTTTTAGTGGTTTAATTTTTGTTAGACTTCATACCGAAAAATTCACTCTCTTGTACTTTTCGCGGTTTGTACTTCGGCGGTAACGCTCCAACGAATTTCATACAGTCGTCCAGCCAGGATGCAAGATCCTCATCCTCCTCAATCCCTTCGGGCAACACATAGACCATTCCCTTTATCGGCTTGCCGGTAAAGTTCATCTCCTGCGCATGCTTTTTCCGGAGGCATGTATCGTAATTCGCGGGACCAACCCGGGCCATCAGCTTGTCGCCGACAATGCCGCAGCACATGTTTCCACCGATAAGAAAGCAGAGTCCCCCGAACATTTTTCTCTCTTCAATATGCGGATATTTCTGCAATAAATCCCGCAAACGCTCGGCGAGTCCTTCATCGAAAGCCATTGTTCCTCCTTGTGGTGAGATATTTATAAATATACTCAGCAGATTACCGTGAACAACTATCGTAATCGGAACGGTGCATGATTTTGAAGGAACCGGAATGTCGTTGATGCGGTTAAACCAAAGAAATCGGCACATCAGCATCAATTATTAAGTATATTGGAGCGGCGCCTTTCAGTAGAAAAATAAGACAGCTACCACCCTTCATTGTATCCGCTCTATTACCTCTTTTGAAAATCTTCTCTGATTTTTATTGGTTCTGATTCATGTGGGCATGAAGTTGAACACTTGTACAACAGGTTCATTGTGGTGATCGGTTGGCGGGTAAACGGAGGTGGCAGGCGTTGATTACTGTTGGAAGGCTGCACTTCCATACGTCAAATAGTGTAACTATTGCCTGCTCGTTTCAGAAAGAATTGTAATGATTTCAACGACAAATCTGTCCATTTCATTCGGACATGATATTTTATTCAAGGATGTCTCGGTTAAATTCGGTGAAGAGAGTTGCTACGGACTTATCGGGGCAAATGGTTCCGGTAAATCGACCTTTTTAAAAGTCCTTTCGGGTGAAATTGAAGCGACTTCGGGTACGGTACATCTGCCTAAAGGAAAACGGATCGCAACCCTCCAGCAGGACCATTATGCTTTCGATGACTATACGGTTATGCAGACCGTTCTTCTTGGTCATAAAGAACTGTATGATCTTCTGCAGGAACGGGATGTTCTTGAAGCGAAAGCGGATATAACCGAAGATGAGGGCATGCGAATGTCCGAAATTTATGCGGAGATGGGTGAACTCGATGCCTACGAGGCCGAATCGGAGGCCGGACGTCTTCTTGACGGATTAGGTATTCTGCCTGATATGCATGCTACTCCCATGAAGTTTCTTGAGGGTGGTGTAAAGGTGCGGGTTCTGCTGGTACAGGCCCTGTTCGGTAATCCGGACATACTTCTGCTCGATGAACCGACCAACCATCTCGATCTTGAATCAATCTCCTGGCTGGAAAACTTCCTCTACGATTTTCAGAATACGGTAATTGTGGTGAGTCATGACCGGCATTTTCTCAATAAGGTATGCACGCACATTGCCGATATCGATTTTGGTACCATTAAAATTTTCACGGGAAATTACGACTTCTGGTATCATGCAAGTCAGCTTGCGTTTCAACGATTTTCCGATGATAAAAAACGCCGGGATGAAAAAATAAGAGACCTGCAGGATTTTATCGCCCGGTTTTCCGCGAACGCTTCAAAGGCACGTCAGGCAACCTCCCGGAAGAAACTGGTTGAAAAGCTGACCATTGAGGATATGCCCTCCTCTTCAAGAAAATCTCCCTATGTTGAGTTCAAACCCGACCGCGGTTGCGGAAGGAATATTCTTCAGGTTACCGGAGTGAACAAAACAATTGACGGAGAGCATCTGCTCAAGGATGTTTCATTTGCGGTAAACAGTGGCGACCGGATTGTTTTTATCGGTTTCAATAATAACTGTAAAACAACCCTGTTTGAAATTCTGGCTGGGACCGTGCCGCCTGACAGTGGCGAATTCGAATGGGGAGTTACGACAAATGTCAGTTACATGCCCCGGGATAATTCAACCTTTTTTACCAGTGACCTGTCAATTGTTGACTGGCTGCGTCAATTTGCCAGAGACGAAGAGGATGTTGCACAACTGCGCGGTCTTCTCGGAAAAATGCTTTTTTCGGGCGATGATGCAATGAAAGCGGTAAAAGTGCTTTCCGGAGGAGAGATGGTCCGGTGCATGCTTGCCCGTACGATGCTTTCGGGAGCCAATGTTCTGGTGCTTGATGAACCGACCAACCATCTTGACCTCGAGGCGATAACCGCGCTCAACGACGGCATGAACAAATATCCGGAAGTAATCCTCTTCGGGTCGCATGATCATGAACTGAACAGTTCGGTGGCCAATCGGGTGATTGAGTTTACGCCACGGGGAATTATTGATTGCAGAATGAGTTTTGAGGAGTATTTCTCGGATGCAATCACTATTCAAAAACGGGATGCAATGTATAACGGGCATCAGCGACCGGTATTATAGACAGTGTCTGTTGTAATGTATATGTATTGTAAGTAAATAACCACGTGCAGCAGGGTTGACATCCATCGGCACGGATTCGTTACTGAACGAATAAACCAGGAAGCGGACTATTTATGGCAGGAAAATCAAGAGCAACCTTCAATAAGACTGCTATCGCACGTGCGAAACGGGAAAAAAGGCAGGAAAAACTGCAGCGGAAACTTGATCGGCGGCAGGAAGCCAAAGACCGTAAAAACGGTGAATACATCGACGAAGAAAATGCCGGGGAAATCGATGACATGCAGGAATTGGACCAGGATGAGGATCAGGACGTTTAGCCTGCGCTAAGTGCATTTGTTCTGCAGCTTATTTCCTTTGATAATAAAGCCGGACAACGTTTTCGGCAGCCTGTGCCAGAAGACGTGGAGCTTCTGCTAATGCGGATGATTCATCAATTGGACCATCGCACAAACTGAAAAATGCGCTGAACCCTTCGTTGTATATATTGTCAATGTCTCTCCCGAGACTCCCGGAGATGCAGACAACGGGAATGCCCTGGTTGCAGGCACGTCGTGCAACCCCGAGAGGGGCTTTCCCGTTACGGGTCTGCAGGTCGGTGCGGCCTTCTCCGGTAATGACTACATCACACCCTTTGAGTTTTTCCTCAAAACCGCTTTTTCCAAGCACCATATCCACACCGGAAACGATATCCGCATTCAGAAACGCGTGAATACCGGCAGCCATTCCTCCGGCTGCGCCACCCCCGGAAATCGTCAGGATATCTTTGTTGGAGCTTCGCCTGATTATATCTGCAAAATGCCGCAGTCCGGTGTCGAGAAGGCTTACCGCTACCGGATCTGCACCTTTCTGTGGACCGTAAACCCTGGCGGCTCCCGTTCTGCCGCAGAGCGGATTGGAGACATCTGCAGCAACAGTAAAGGAGATCTTCTTAAAACGGTCGAGTGCATCGGTATTCATTGAACATATTTTCAGCAACTCCTTTCCGCCGCGCCCAACCGGTTTTCCTTTCGAGTCTGAAAACTCTACCCCCAGCGCCTGCAGCAGTCCGATGCCGCCGTCAACCGTGGCACTGCCGCCGGCTCCGATAATGATAGTGGTGCAACCGTTGTTGGCTGCAGCGGTAATGAGTTCTCCCACTCCAAAAGTGGTTGTGTTGAGTGGAGTGCGTTGGCGGTTGCCCAGAAGGGGTAGTCCTGCTGCGGCAGCCATTTCGATAACACCGGTTTTGCCGTTATCGATTATACCGTACCGTGCCGATACTGGCTCTCCGAGCGGTCCGGAGACTTTTTTACGCCGTATGATTCCACCGCAGGATGACGTCAATGCGTCAACGAATCCTTCCCCGCCATCGGAGAGTGGGATACCGATGGTGGAGATTTCCGGGGAAACCCGGCGGATTCCAGTGGACATGGCCTTAATGGCATTGACGGCGGAGAGGCTGCCTTTATAGGAGTCGGGTGCGAGGAGGATGTTCATGATGAAGGATGTTTTTCACAGGGGATACCGTAAAAGAACAGAATCGTATACGTCATTATTTTGTCATAGGTGTTCATGTAACTGTCACCCGCTAAAAATAGTATTTGATACAAGATGAAGAGAATTCGCTGGTCGAGTTCGTGAGAGTATCGAGACCTGCCATTTACGCTCATCCCGATATGGCGTATAAGTCTACATCTCGATTTCACCCGGTGCACTGCACAATGAGCGGTATTGCAAAATCTCCCGCAGGCCAATGTGAAATGATATACTTTAATGAAAGTAACCGCTGATCTTCACCCATTCTTCGCTCAGGGAGTTCTGAATGACAATGAGTTCATTCATTCGCAGGACCATAATCTGCTTTTTTTTAGGTACCTCAGTAACTTTTTCCGCGATCACCGTTGACATCAACTCCGGCAATCCCGCATCTCCCTTCCCGCAGTTCCAGCCGTACGTGAATCCAACCGACACGCTCTATAATCTGGCAACGCATAATCCCGTCGGGGTGCCCCATGCGGAGATGGAGAAGTCCATCCGGGAGGCGTATCAGATCATGATGAACCGGGCGGAAAAGACGGGGGAGACGTTTGAGGGGGTTGATTATATCAGGTATTTATCAAATCCACAGTGTTCCGAAGGTGACGGGTATGGACTTCTGGGGGCCGCAGCTATGGCGGATAAAACCACGTTTGACGGAATGTGGCTCTATATTCATGATTTTCGAATGAACAAAGTGAAGCGCTATATCGATTGCGGAGAGAATAGTCCTGATCATGCATATAGCCAACTCCCCGGATGGGATGATCTGGGGAGTAGCTCTGCGGCTGATGGAGATTTCGATATCGCCTTGGCACTGTTGCAGGCCCACAAGCAGTGGGGAGAGTTCATGGGGATCGATGATGCCTGCGGGAATCCGATTTCGTATAAGCAGGCGGCGATCGATTTTCTAAAGGCTTTGACTGATACGCTGGCTTTTGCAGCGAACGGAAACATACTGTCAGGTGATATCGGAATTGACGGATATGTTAAAGGTGGGGATGCATGGGCGGAACTCTCGGGATGGTCAACATCCGAAAATCTGGCACAAATGGGTATTTCCGAAGAGGTTGGACAACCCGGACCGGTATACCAATACTTTGATTACTTTGCACCGGCCTATTTTCATCAGTTCGCTGATTTTCTTGCGGAAGAAGATTCTGCAGCGTGTGCCTGGAATATTTATCAGTTCAGGAGAGCTGCGGCGTCATCTGACTGGTTGATGGGGCAATTGTATAATGCCGATCCTAAGAATATTCCGATCTGCGGTCAGGTTAGTCTTACTGAATCGACAGCAACAGCGACATTTAACAATTTTAATGAGTCAGAAGATATTCGGCTGCCATGGCGAACTGTACTGAATCGTGTTTGGAATGGCAATCCCGTTTTTTCTTGGGATCCAGAGACACATCAGGTAGAAACGGGAGTCTCGAATACTTTTGAGCAGGATATCGGGATACGATTTGCACGTTTTCTCTGGGATGCCCGGCAGGAACCGTGGGGAAATGAGTGTGTTCAAGCTCCGGGAATAAGTCCTTATCAATATTGGGGCCCGAGTGTGCTTAGTGTGAGTACGGCAATTGATGGCGGAGGAACTCACAGTTCAGTTTTTTCCCTAAACTGGATACATGGTGTTGGTAGTCCCTCTGCGATAGTTGCTCAGGATTTCAACCTCATGGCTGAAATGTATCGTCAGTGTGAAATTGAGTTTGCGGTTAACGAACCGGGTGATGACTATTTAACAACCGTGCCCTATTACTTCCATGGATGGTTTCGGCTTCTCGGAATGTTAATCCTCTCGGGAAATTACAAATCACCTTCACAAATAAAACCTGCAGCTAATATGAAAATATATTGTGATGTGGATAAAACTTGTGCGAGCGCGGTTGATACCATCCAGCTTACCATTACCTACCGAAATTACGGGGCGGCTGATGCACAGGACGTAGTGATTACCGATCAGCTTCCTCAAGGAGTTTCTTATATATATAGTACAGGTGATGGCCGATATGACAATGCTTCTGGTGTTGTTACCTGGAATATCGGTACTGTTCCGGGATTCAAGACCGCTACAGGTAATGTCCCAACCACTGGTGAAGTTTCAATTAAGGTTTTAGTAAGTGATGCAACACAACGCCAATCTGTAAATACAGCAACAATTACCTGTACTAATGGAACTGGATGGACATCAAATCAGTATCCAAACAAGGTTTCTGCCACATTGAAGAGAAATATTATCGACATTATTCCTCACTTATCGGAAGAAACTTCTCAAAATGGCATTATTCCACCACTCCATGGGGGTAGATCTGGAATTCATTTCTCCTGCTGGTTCGGGAATAATACCCAGTCTACAACTATACGAACTATCGGCTTACGTTTGTTCAATGATGCACAGGAACCATATATCGATTATGGAAATTATCGGATATCAATATTTCTATATGATGAAGAAAATCAGTGTCTCGCTGGGTCAGAAGCTTGTGAAAACGGGTGGAATATACAACTGGTGATTGCGGAAGGTGTTGTTAGAGAAAATGTAAAAGTATTGCACGAGCGTTTAATCCCCGGGGCGATCAATGGTAAAAGATGGAATCAGAGGCTTATAATACAATTCTCAGATCCAGAAGATACAAACAGAACTGAAAATCTGGCAACAACAAATATTCATCTTGAAGAATATCGGGGAATAGGGGCACGTATTCATCGTGGAGTACGGGAATCCTTACGATTGGTACTATATTTAAATTCAACATCGTGGGAAGATGTACAATGGGATAACGACTGGTCGTGGGATCCTGATGCAACAGCGGACGATGTTTCTCCCGGTTTCCCCGTCACCCCCGATTTCACCGACCCCGCTCCTGACAATTCCAGTGTGCCGGTTACCACTTGGAACCCAAAACACTGTGCCGTTGCCGAAAAAACCGTTGACAACATCCTCATCGAAGAGTGGGACGGGTACACCTGGCGTAAAGCGTTCGGTAATGCTCCTCAGGCAACCGTTGCAGTTCAACCGCAGGTTGTCATGCAGAAGAACAATCTGTCAATCACCTCAGTCACTCCTTCACGGATACGCTTCAACCTCCCCTCCGACGGCAAGATTTGTTTGCAGATGCTTGATCTGAAAGGGCGAGTAACTGCTACCCTCATCGACGGGTTCCGCAAAGCGGGGGACCATCAGGTGAAATGGAGCGACGGGAGAAAATCCGGATCGCAGGTCTGCATGGTGCAGCTGCAAACGGGGGAGGGGACTGTTTTAAGGCAGATGTTATATTTGCATTGAATTGAGAATTGTATTGTTTTTCAATGATCTGCAGGTGTTTGGACAATCTTTATCCAAGAAATCGAAGCTGTTTATACTTACAAAGGAGCTCTATTATGGCAATCTGTCCGAAATGTCCCGGAAAATTGGAACCTGTCAAAGTCGAAAATGTGGGACTCGATTATTGTGATTCATGTGAGGGACTCTGGTTTGATGCAGGGGAATTGAAAAAAGCGCTCAGTAGGGATTCCTTTCATATCGATGTACCTGATTTGGATGATGAAAAATTTGACGGATCGGAAATTACCGGGCCGATTGAAGAGTTGTTGAAATCAAAACCGGCACGTTGCCCGATTTGTGACGGCCATCCGGAACTTGAAAGAAAGAAAGTTGCCAGGTCTGGTATTGAATTATTTACCGACAACTGTTCGCAGTGTGGAGGAGTATGGCTCGATGGAGGTGAAATAAATCTTCTTCGGAACAAATTCTATAGGACTATTTCAAAAAAGAATGATTTTATAAAGAAAATTGTTTCGGTTTTTTACCATTAGCAGAACAGACTAATAGTTCATTTCTCGGTGAGTTATTAAGCGTCTAAGAATAAACGGTATACCGTCACCCCAGCGCAGACCGGGGTCAATAATGGACAAGCGCGGTTTGTCTTTTCTCTACTGGATCCCGGCCTGTTCAATGTATATTGGGTTATACCACCCAAAACAGTACATGCTCATTTCACCTTTTCTCCAAAGGAGATGTCTACATGAAATTCTCCATCAAGTATCAGGAATCATTTGCACGGGGAGAGTTGCTTCTGCGCACCTTTTTCGGCATGATTTATATCGGCATACCGCATGCATTTCTGCTTTTCTTTATTGGCATCTGGTCGGCAATTCTCGGTATGGCTGCATTTCTTGCGGTGCTGTTTACCGGCCGCTACCCGATAAGTATGCATGAGTTTCAGGTGAAAGTTCTGGCATGGTCGACGCGAATGACGGCCTCTTTGGAGCATATGTTTGACGGTTATCCACCTTTTGGCCTCAATGTCGATTTTGATAAAGTGACCCTAGAGATTGAACATCCCGAACGATCGAGCAGAGGCCTCGTATTCCTGCGCCTTTTTCTGGGTGCTTTTTATGTCGTTATCCCTCATGGATTCTGCCTAGGGTTCCGTATGATTGCCAGTGCCTTTCTTCGTATGATTGCTTGGTGGGTAGTCCTGTTTACCGGCACCTATCCACAGAACTGGCATGAATTCAATGTCGGGACCACCAGATGGATGTTGCGTCTGCAGGCATACATGGGTCTGTTAACCGATGATTATCCTCCATTTTCGGGAAAAGAGTAATTCACCCTCCCCCAGTACTGTTTACTTAACGGAAAGGAACCATTCGGTGAATACTGAATCTACTATAGTAATTCCACAGCCCGATCAACTGACCAACCGTGAAAAGGACGATGCGATGGGAGCCTACCTCATGATGTTCGGTGCGTTGGGGGCAGGCCTTCCTTTACCCTTCATCAGTACGATTGCCGCTATTATCTACCATGTACTCAATGCGAAAAAATCACCGTTTATCGGTTTTCATTCGTTGCAGTCTCTGCTGACCGAATCCCTGCTCTCGGTGCTTAATGCAATAGTGGTGGTCTGGGGAATGCGCATCTGGTGGATGAAGAGTGTACATATTACCGAATGGTTTCTGACCCTCTGCATTTTTGCACTTATCTGGAATCTGATCTATGCTCTGTTTTCGATCATCGCCTGTATCAATGCGAAAAACGGCCGTTTTTACTATTTCTGGGTAATCGGAAGAATCGCCTTCAGGCACTATTTTTCGGCAGCTCAAAAAAACAGACCGCAACCGGCGAATCTTCCACCGCAAGGATTGTAATCATGCCCAAAGCACTCTATCGGGAAGTACTACTGCTTTCAGTGTTTATTGTAATTACCGCAATCGGCAGTTTCTATCTGCAGAAAATTATCTGGAAAAAAATTCCGGAGCTCAAGAAGAATAATATTGAGAAAATAAGCAGTGATCTGGAAAAACAGTTTGCGAACCGGGTGGTAAGTCTCATGAAAACTGATAAAGCGGTTATTACCGACCCTGCTGTTACTGCGGCTGTAGATTCGGTCGTCAACCGGTTGCATGCGACGGTCGATTCATTTCCCGTGGATCTCGAGGTACTGGTGGTTGACAACAGTCAGGTCAATGCAGTTGCGCTTCCAGGTGGGGTAATAATCGCCTTCTCCGCCCTTGTCAGGACCACCGAGTCAGCGGAAGAGTTTGCCGCGGTACTGGCTCATGAAACCGCTCACGTCATTCATCGCGATCCCGTCAAACGAATGATACGCCAACTGGGTATATCAACAGTTCTCTCAGTTATGACGGGGAACTCTCCCTACCTGCAGAACACTGTTGAAACGCTGCTTGATGCCACTTACACTCGGGAACAGGAGGCAGCTGCAGACAGCCTTGCCTTTGTTATGCTCAAAAAATCTTCCATCAGTCCGAAGCATTTCGCCTTGTTCATGGACAGGCTGAACGTTGACAGTAAAGAGCATACCGTCGCCAAGTATTTCAGTACACATCCCGCCATGACTGAACGGATTCAGAAAGCCAATACCGAAGCGGTTACCGACGAGTTTGAAGAACACCCGCTGCAGCTTGACTGGCCTGCCGTGAAAAAAGGTCTTCCCTCACTGTTTGATTAACAAGACTGTTTCTATTGCAGGGCTGCATCAGACATCAATGGTATCATCAAATGTAAGTTCACTTGCAGGAATTCCCCCGCGTAGCCCCATGTTTTCCCGCGGTTGCTCATTAAACATGATCATTACCGTATCCACCGGGATACGATGCTTCCGTTCAAGGGTGGTAACGACTACCTGATACAACTTCTTTTTATTTGCAGGGCATCTCCCTTTAAAAGTGCTACCTCGTTGAAATATTCATAGACCGGGTTCATGAATAGTAAAAGAAATGGTTCGGTTATCGGGAACAAGTTTCAATACATCAAGAAGAGGGGCCTGATGTAAACTATGATCGATTTTTATCACGAAGAAGAAATCCCTTTTTCTTTAGGTACACCAACGGTATAATTGCTAACCCGTACCCCGTTCCACATCCGGAACCACTTTCCGAAGAAATGTTTGATTTCACAGTGTTTCCCGATGAAACGACCTGATGGGGGTTCGATAGTACTCCCGTCGTTCGTGGTTTCAGATGAAATATACGGGTTGTGTCAAATATCGTTTCCATGTTTAATGTCAAGGCAACAATAATACTACATTTTGATGTATCCTGAATATCAGTAAAGATGAATTCTACGGTATCCGGTTCCTCTATCGAGCAAATACTTGAAAACGCTTCAGGATTCAATCTGCTTCTTCCTGAGAATAGTTCTACCGTTGGTGATCCCTCACTAAAGAATAATGAGAAACGGAGACTGTCGCTGCAGGTGAATATTCCGTTTCTCGGTTGATTCGAAATCCCGAAAACGTGATTGACCAACCTGAGTGTATCACCGGTAAAAAAAGTATCAACCGATGGAATGATTTCATAACTATCAATAGTTATCGATCCGGTTTTGGGCGAGATATTCTGAACGACCGGAAATTTTTGAATAGTTAAATAGTATGTCAATCCTTTGGCCATGCTTTTGTGGGGACTCGAAAAAGCAGTTGAAACCAGAACGCTGAAGATGAAAACTGATGCAGAAACCGCTATAACGGTTCTCTGTTGCCGATAAGATGGGTAAAAAAACATGTCTGTAAATCCCCAAAAGTGACAGAAAACGAAAAGGTATTGAATTTTTACAGCACCACCCGTGTCCCGAAAACCAGCACATGCCCAAGATTGGTTCCGATAAGCATCGTATAGGCCCCGGTGAGAAAGATCCGTTTGAAACCAATACTGATTTTTACCGACGGACCGCTGAAAAACATTTCTGAATAGGATTTTTCATACCCTGAGCCATAATACGACTCGGGATCATAGGATACCGAATATTTATAGCCATCAAAATACCAGTACCCCGAGGCGAGGCCGGGGGCAACTTCAAAAATGTTTTTGTACGAGTATACCGTATAATACCACTGCAGCGCTGCGCCACCGACAAGAAATCCCTCTTCGTTTGATGCATTGTCCCAGTAGTAGCTATTAAAGAAATTCCAATGAAAATTGATCCCGAAATAACTTGCTTTATGCTGAATGCCAATATCCAGAGAGGGTCCGAATGCTCGTATGCCGTGACACCACATGTTCGAAAAGGTGGGCATAACGTGTACAAAAGTTTCGCGTCCTGGTGCCGTCTTGATGGATCTGGTTACACCCTCGACGGCGTATGCCTGCACACTCTCTGATTTTTCACCTTCAAGCATAAATACTTCATGCTGGCCGATTGCAACATTATTAACGACGCATTCCCCGGTACCAACAGCTTTTCCGTCAAGGTATATTTTCGCGTTTTTGGAAAAAGCGATAATATGGAATGAACCCGTGGATGGAGCCGGTGCTTCTTCCCGCGGCAGTGGTGCAGGGGGTGGGGTGGGAGCAAATGTCTGATTTGTATCATACTCTTGTGCACGTAGAGAAAAAACGGTACATGCTAGCAATAACGGAATGGTTGCTCTCATTAGGGACTCCGCATGGTGTAGAAAAGCATAAAATTATTTTACAGAACAGCAAACTATGGGAAGGCACTATCAGGAATTTAGATGTTTTCCACCAGGTGATGCAACGGGAAATCTCTTCCGGTGTAGTCCGGGGGATTGTATAACGGGCGGCTGCGTAACGCCTGAGCCCGTTGAAGTGTGCAATTAATGGTCGGCTATTCACCGGCAATCTTTCAATATTACTGTTGTATTCCCTTTCCGACGCTACCTATTTTAATCCTTTGTCCGTAAATAAGATAACTATCATCCGCCACTATACAGAACGGTTTCCAGTCGCAGTATTTCCAGGGAGGAACTATTGTCTTCATCACATCTGAGCAGCACCAATTTTACCTGTAGTAACGATAAAGAACAGACACAATTGCAAAGTAATCTGGATTCTCTTCTCGAAAACGATCTCAAGGGAACCATTTACTCGCTTCTGGCGGGGTATACCCGGGTGCTTACCGAGTCAGCGTAGAACGGCCGGTTACCCGACCGCCCCGCCACAGATCCCGGCGTGCAGATTTCCCGCACCGGGCTCTTCGCCGACACTCGCTTTCGTGATCACACCAGACTCGCCAAGAAATTCAATTGAATACCATCGTTTG
>JBNLDC010000020.1:0-5450 GCA_050304135.1 Chitinispirillaceae bacterium
ATTGGCCATTTCCGGACACTGAGGTGGTCCCTGAGTGCATCGAAGGGCTCTCGAAGCGATGCACTGAGTTGATCGAAGTGTGACCGAGTTTCCCGTTAAAATGTGTCATTTCGAGGGGTTCGAGAGCCTCACCCAACTCTCAATGACCGTTATAGAATAAACTGTTCAATCCTGAACAGGAACTAATTATCTACACTCTCCAATATCTGCTGAACTACGGTTACTATGGTCAATCACCGTATCTTTATTCTATTGTTTCTTTTCAGTGCCGCATGTGCACAACCAAGAATCCCTCTCATGGAAATTGATACTTTGCTATTCGAAGAATCATTATCCTTTGATGCGAAGATAACGGTTCAAAATAAAATTATTCAACAAATTGACGGGTTTAAAAAACACTATACTGAACTACAGAAGAGATGCAATAAATGTCGTGGCACGATATGGCTTGAACTCTGTTCCGACACGTCCGGCATGATTGATTCGGTACGGATATCGGATGTCGGGAACCATATTATCGATCGGCTGTTTCTCGATGCAGTTGAAGATCAGATACCTTGGGATACGACTACTAACGGACCACGGAAAAAAGTGGAGGCTGTCCTTAAATTTGATTCGTATAATGAAAAAAAAATGAAAATCGCATTTCTAAGTGTCGTAGGAACAATACTTACTATACCACCTGTTGCATTCCTCCTTTTTTCAAGGATTGGTAATGATGAAACTGTAATCGATAATAAAATTTATTAAGGCAACTATGCTTATCGCATCACAGGAGTATACTATCAGTATCACCAGAAAATGTTTGTCGTTACTCGTAATGGTACTTTTTATTTGCGGTTCATCTGCCTCTGCTCAGGGTATATACGAAATTGCTACCACAACAAGCCGGCTAACCGGCGATTCAACATCATATCCATCTGCATCGGGAATTCTGGATCGGAAAAGGGGATATGCCTTTCCAACGATCAGAAGACAAAATGCACAGACAATTGCAGGTGCAACCTTTTTTTTTGCAAGTATCGGATACAAGTATCTGGTGATGGCACCCCGGTTGAACCGTATCGTAGAGTCCGGAACTATTACTTCTGACGATATTGAGGAAGCGCGTCTCCTTACTATTTTGGCAGTACCCGTTGATATGCTGCGAATGTGTGGCGCCAGTATGGCATGTGCCGGAGCTTCCCGGATGAGAGGAACCTATAGTGAGCTGGTGGATCCGGGAATTGGCGAAGTGTATGTATGGATACCCAATATTATCGGTTGGGTAGGTCGTGGCATGGGTGTCCTTTTCGGATTTACCCGCAATAGAGGGCTGCACAAGGTTGCACCTTATTTTACGCTTGCGGGAGAAGTCGCCTGGACAACCTCCACCATAATGTCGCTTGTCTACTCTTCAAAGTTGCGAAGCCATGCCCGTCACCGGTTGACGTTTGCACCCGGGTATTCTCCGGAGTACGGTGCCGATTGTGTCATGGAGTGGAGCTTTTAAGCGTGCCTGAGGCAGCTAATGAAACGGCTGGAGCAGGTAATGCTACTACGAATGCTTCTGCTCCTGAAAAATGCGGCGAATGAGTGGCTTTTAACAGAGCTTCCGGGGAGTGAAACCGATCTGCGAAAAGTAACCATTATTTGGCTGGTATACTCTTCTGATAAATGTCCGAAAGGCCTGCCTGCAGAACTGTTACTGGTATTTCCGATGCAGCTGCGGCTTTTGTTGAATGACCCCGGCAGGTCCGCGATCCAATCTGCCAAGCAGATTGAACTGCATACCCTTGTTGACAATAAACAGACAGGGAAAGCCAAGCGATGTTGTTGCCGTTTTTTGTTGTGGCAGTAGTTTTACCCGAGATGTCGGTGTCAAAACCGGGGTAACACTTGAAGCCCCGGAAAATGAACTGAGCCGCACCTTCCTCTTGCTGAATGTTGATACACCGGGATTCGAAGAACTGTAACTCGAGTAATATACATATCCGACATTCTGACGATAGGTTGTGATGCGAGATCCCGTCATCATTCCGGCAACCAGTCTGGAGGGTGAGTTTATCGAGTATTCAAAAACTCCATTGACATTTTTAAGTTTGTAGAATGTGGAATTAATTTCGCCGAGTGGAATAGTGGTGTCACTGGTGTCGATGAAATGACGGGTGAATACCGGCGAAGAAACCGGCCAGCTCCCCTTTGCCAGGATGGTATTGTCTATCTCCATTAGTAGTGCGGTATCCGTTGAACTTTCAGTCGTGATTTGAGACGATTTTGTTTTACCTAATCTTGAAATGATGTGGGTGGTAGTGCTGTTGATTTCAAAATAATGGTACACCGTATCACCTTTCAGAACAGACTCTTTTAATGTTATGGTACTGGCTATACTGTCGGTTAATGTACCTGCGCTCATTACTCCGCTGGACGAAACATCATCGTACACCCATACATTTCCCGCCACCAGTGGTGCGAAATCTCCAATATTTTCAGCCCGTAACGGTAAACAGTAGAAAACCATGAACAATATTGAATACCTTTTCATACTACTCTTTCCTGTTCTATAAACAAAATCCCGTTCAGTGTCCGAATTTAACCTATTCTGAACAGAAACTAATTATACCTCGATGATGCTCTCGAACCAGGCCGTGATTGGTGGTGGATCATATTCAATTGCCATGATAATAATATATACTGTTTCTGTTAACCTAAATCCGTTGGAACGGAAAAACCGTTTTCTGGTGGAAAACAGAGACAATCCACTCGGCATCAAGGCACCCACTCCGTACAGGGCGAGAATCAGGACTCATCAAAACCATCCGGTACTGCTGTAAAATCGCGGAATCATATTGCTCATTGCTTCTTACTGTTACTCTTCGAATGCCGGTACCATTCACTGTTGTGTTGAATAAGGAGCAGTAGCAAACGAAATGACTGCTTGTTGATGAAATACCCATAACTATTACTCCGGCGATTAAATATACCTCACTCGTGTTTCAGAGATTCTTCGACGATGCTCAGAATGAGCGGGAAAAATACCGTTCATGCTGAGTTTGAGTTTACCCTGAGTTTATCGAAGGGAAGTATGAACGACCGTTATGGGTAATATTTATTTGCCGGAATAATAATGATGATCCCGGGCGGCATGTCAGATTGCCAAGCAACATCCCGACCGGGTTATTGTCACGGTATTTCCCGATCGGGCCGAACGGTATTTCAGCACGGGGTTGCTGCAGGTGAGCTGTAGTTTACTCTGGCGGAGTACTCCTGAGGAGATATACCCCTGATGCGGCGCTTTTACCGTTCAACCGGGCATTGCCGATCATTCTTCCATCTGGACGGAAAAGTGTTCCTGCGGTTGTTCTCTGCGAAATGCCGGCGTTTGCTGCTTTACGCGGGGCAACAACCATCCGGACGGAAGAACTGTTCGGCAGATGTTGTAGCCGCGATGGCGTTTGAACAACGGGGGCTGCGGTGAAGAGGTTGTCGTACAGAAAGGAACTGATGAGTGCAACGGTCGTATCCATACGTTCATCGACATCGTGTCCGTGTCCCATACCCTCGTAGGTATGTAATTGTGAGGTGATACCGAGTCTCCTGCACTGCCGGTCAACGGCCGCACTTCCGTAAAGCGGCAGAAACGGCATACCAAAGGCGAAACCGGCATCATAGGGGACGACATT
Organism: Chitinispirillaceae bacterium; assembly: GCA_050304135.1. Classification (GTDB taxonomy): domain Bacteria; phylum Fibrobacterota; class Chitinivibrionia; order Chitinivibrionales; family Chitinispirillaceae; genus JAFGNB01. Next base: position 3,663 of record JBNLDC010000020.1, read on the forward strand.
ATCGTCGGTTCCGTGCAAATTGATAACCGGAAATTGTTCATCCGCCTGAATAAACGCCGTGTCACCAATGGCACCCCAGCAATTTATAACACATGAAATGTCCGATTTCACACCGGGTGTTCCGCTGTTTCCTTCAATCCCGCCGAGAACGGTGGTATCAACTTCGGAGGGTATCTCTCCGTTGTCCATGAATGCGTAGTGAAGGGCGGTTACAGCGCCGGCGGATATTCCACCAATAGCGATTTTTTCGGCATCGACACCGTAGGTAGTGTTGTTTTTCCGTATAAAACGCACTGCGGCTCGCATATCCTGTTCCGCCCGAACTATGGCTTCAACAAAACTGGTATAGTTCAGGGATGTTCCCAGCCGATACTGAATTGACACGGTGACATACCCGCGGAGTGCGAGTTCTTCGGACAGGGTCGCTATAACCGTCTCGTTTTTCTGCCCGGTTATGAATGCTCCTCCATGAGCAAGCACCACACAGGGACGATTCGCGGTGGTATCATCCACCGGTTCGTATACATCAAGATACAGATCGGTAACTTCACCCCTGTAATTATTGTTGGAGCCGTAAAGAACGTCAGAGGTGATCCGTACCTGATTGAATACTTTATCCCGGTAACGCAGTGGCGGGGTTGCGGCGACAAGAACGTTCAAACACATGATGAACAGCAGTAGTTTGTTTATCACTTTGATTTCCATCATAAGAATCTTTCATTGCGGCATCGATACAACATCGAAACACCCTTGTAAAGCCTACGTTGTTGATTTTACTGGACTTCGGACCTGATTTCCGGGTGTACCGGGGGACTCGGGTGAAGCTTCAGGTTGCTATTCTTTCTGATAAAGTGCGGATGCCATGGCTTTTTTATTTGGTACGAGGGGGTCTTGCAATTACTCCCCGTACCTGCAAAAAATAATACAACGTTCGACTCCCGGAATAAAGTGGCAACATCGTGAGGGGTGTAACTATTCAAGAACGTATCGGAAACGGCATATACGATCTAAATCGCTGTCATGTCTTGATCTGGTGCCAAAAGATTGGACATGCAGTAATCCCTTTACTATTTCTCCATTTCTCCATTTCTCCATTTTTTCACCTTTTCACCTTTTCACCTTTTAAACTTTTAAACTTTTAAACTTTTAAACTTTTAAACTTAAATTACACAGGAGCGGGCGCTCCGCCCCTGCGGCCCCGGCCTAAGGGTGTGCTGGCTCACACCCTTAGAGATCCCGGGCCTTTTTCAGCACCGCAGCGAGCCGCAGTCGCCCTGTGGGACCGGGAGAGTTTACATCTACGGAGTATTGTGCTCAAGGAGACACCCTCATGTACAACAATCGTTGGCGTGCGGCGCTATCGCGGACAGAAGACAAGCGGTTTGTCGTTCGTCACGTCCGTTCCGTCGGATTATATGGAAGAAACCTGGATCTGTATTCAGGGAACTGGTAAAAGGAAAATGAGTACCTAGCAGATGAGTATAGTTATTCTGATAGCCCAGAGAGGAACGTACGTGACATCGGTATAGAGAAATTCCTCCGCCGAAAAGGCGCCGCACGCCAGGCAAACTGACAAGCCTCCAGCCGATCGTTCACGCAACAATGCTACTACCCGCCCCTAACTAAATCCGCGGCCCCAAGGGGCGACTGCGGCTCGCCCGGCGGAAAAAAGCGCGTGGTGTCCAGAGGTGTTTTTCATTCCATTTTTTTAAGCGTGTGGTATCCAGTGCTGTGCACTGTTTTCATTATACCGCTTTCGCGCCGGAACACCTTTGGGCGCGGCGCGGG
>JBNLDC010000021.1:0-94057 GCA_050304135.1 Chitinispirillaceae bacterium
GTTTGGAGAAATTGGATAAATATTTCCATATAAATCTACATCTCTCATATTACTCAGGAGTGGTGGGCCGCCACCACCCGCCTTCGCCGTAGCCCGTCCTCCATAGCATTGCGGAGGGTGGACGGCTTCGCGCAGGCAGGCTGCGGAGGGGAGACCGTTTAAACTTGCCTCACCACTGGTCGCGGGGCTGACAAAAAATGCAGTTACTCATTTTCCCTCTCCTGTCAGCGGGAGGCGGTGCGGTGAGCTGAGTTTACCCTGAGTTTATCGAAGGGAACCGGATGCCGGGGTGGGGGTACAGACCGGGAGAAAACAACATCACCATTTACCGGGACAACTCTCTCCTGCTCCATATTTCCCATCCCACGGTTGACAATTGCGCGCAATTGTTTCTTTTATACCGCTTTGGGCGGAGTTGTTTACCCAGGCTACTTACCTTGCCGGTTCAGAACATCAAGGTGGGCAGCGATGGCCCGGGCAAGTTCCGTGTTTTTCAACTGTATCGCAATCGCGAGCGCGAGTCGTTCATTTTCAAAGGCATCCCGGGTTTTTCCCTGGTCGGCATAGATTCGCCCCAGGAGAAAAAGAGCCAGTGGATCCTTACTTTCCGAAAGGAGAACTGCCTGCTTGAGATGCACTTCAGCCTCCTCCAGATCACCTTTTTCAGCGAGTGCATGCCCGAGACTTCGATGGGCTTCCGCGGCACCGGGCGTTTCCGCGACAACCGTTCTCAGGTGAAGTATCGCCTCATCTGTTTTACCGTTGCGTGCAAGGGTAAGGCCGAGATTCGCATGGGCAACGGTGAATTCCGGGTTCAGACGGACAGCCTTCCTGAACTGTACGATTGCCTCCCGGTCGTCACCTTTACCGGCGAGTGCTTCACCGAGATTGTTATACGCTTCGAAATACTGCGGGTTGAGTGTAATAGCTTTTCGGTAGTGTGTGATTGCTTTATCGATCTTTCCGGTTTCCATCAATGCCACACCGAGGTTGTTGTGGGACTGGAATTCGTCGGGAACCATTTGCAGTGCTTTTTTCCATTCCGGAACGGCATCTGCAAATCGGCCGTGTTTCATGTATTCGGTTGCGAGATCGGTATAAAGAGCATAGTCGGCAGCCGGTGTCTCGATAGTGTCGATGCCGTCCGGTGGAATATTCACAAATTCAGGAATATTGACCGCCCGATTGGCTGCTGTGGCATTTTCGATAAGAATGGGCGGGGTATCCTCTCCGGAGGTATCCAGGTGAGTCAGAAACATCTGTGTGTAGGGGGTCCTGCTCTTGGATGAGAACACCATCCAGCGGCCGTTCGGCGAAAAACTGTGCCAGGAATTCATAAGCGGGGTATTGCAGTTCATGCGCCGTGCTTTTCCGCCTTTCGCCGGTACGATATACAGTTTGCCGTCGGGGCGCATGAGCAGTCCGTTACGGGCCTGTACATACACAATCCAGCGGCCGTCGGGAGAGATCTTCGGAAATGAGTTGCTCATACCGTTTTGTGATGCCCCGATTATGGGTTCTGCCTTGCCGCCCCTCCCGTTGTTGAAGGGGATGCGGTACAGATCATACTGAATCGGTGTTTCATGGGAATCATTTGCAAACTTCGCAAGTCGGGATTTTTCCGGATAGGCATTCCGCGCCTTAGCTCGCGCGAATACGAGGTAGTTGCCATCGGGACTCCACACGGCATTGGTGTGAACAAAACCGGTATCATCGGCTCCCGGCAGCGGGCGCAGATGACCTGTCCGGGGACTGTACCATGCCAGAATACCGCGTGTGGGGTAAAAAACCTGCAGGAAACGGTAATCCTTGAAGTTCGCAACATAATACGTCTGTTCAAGATCAATCGGATTTTTGCGACGTTCGTAGTCGGTTTGCTCAATGCCGGGATCATTGACCATGGTGACAACATGGCGGCCGTCCGGAGAGAGCTGTGACATGAATCCAACGCGCAACCTGTTTCCCAGCTTTCCGCGGAAGGTGCTCCAGGCTATCTGGTCACGGGTACTGATTGACATATGCTGCCTGATAGCTGCAATCGCGTAAAGTCCCTTGTCGTTTTTCGGCCCGTCCATGTCCATACCCAGTTTTTTCCCGTTGGCCGAGAACGAGTGGCAGTTCGCGCAGGTGTGGAGCCCCTGCATGAGGATGCGGCTTTTCTTCGCTGCGACGTTGCGCAGTCTCCATGCGATCAACGGTATTGCCTGCGGTGCAAGCGGCTTGATGACCCCCTTTTCGTTTTCCGACGGCATGAGGGGAACATCCCGGTAGAAAATGGGTGCTCCAACGGAATCGGTTGAGGTCCGGATCGTCATACTGCCGCGTGACAAAACCGTTTTCTGTTTGTTCCGGGAGTGTCCGGTGATAAGAATAGTTGCCGGAGCATTTATCGAATGTGCTTTGATGGCGTTCCACATAGCGGTGTCAGGTCGCCAGGTATGTGCAGCCGCCTGCCGGGGGGTAAGCGCCGGAGGTTTGTTGGTGGAGGTTACACACCGCGGATCGCTGGTGCCGGGTTGCATCCGCTCACCGGAGGATTCAGTCTGCAGCGGGGGCGTACTGTCGGCGAAGGTAACAGTAATCGTCCAGGTGGCAGTGGTGGTGTCGGTATCTCTCCAGAGCCAGGCGGGGGCCGGAAATTCGGGGGGAAATACTGATCCGTCGATCGGGTAATCAATGGTGATTGGGGCGGGTTCTCCGGGGGCTGCCGCTTTTTGCCTGTCCAGCTGACAGGTCGCCAGTACGGACAGCGCCGCAACACTGATTGTTAGTATTGTTCTGGTAGTTGATCGCACAATAGTTCTCCTCTGATTCCACGAAGTTTTACCTATAAGATATTAAAATCACGGGCAAAAAGGGTCATGCATTCAGAGTTGGTACATTTCGGATCAACGTTCAAACGAAAACAGCTCGTTTCGAGGAGTTCGAGATCCTCATTCACTTCACGAGTTTCGCCGATGGGAGCGGCGGTTCACCGTATAGTCACCACCGATTTCAATTACTGTAGCCGGTGAATCAAAGGAAATGTATATTGTTTACATTGTTCCGGCAGGCAAGTGTGCCCTGGATCTGTGATCCAGGTTCCAATGCCAGCGAATCGGTGCAGTATGAATGTATGTTTACTTTACCTGAACCCGGGATCACAGATCCCGGCCACACAGGTTAAAGATTGTCACACCGGTAAGGGCACCTGCGCGGTGGTGATGATGTACCCGGTTTTTGATCGCTTCATGTAACTCCTCCGATACTATGATGTATATCCTGCTTTGTTCCTGTTCAGAATAAGGAGTTTCCGTCATACCCGAGTTGTCACACTGTTCTTTAAACGTATGGTATCCAGTGTTTCACACTGTTTTTATTATATCGTTTTGGTCTTATCGGGTATCCATCTTCCAAAACAATCTAAAAAACTGTGGATCCCCGCCTTCGCGGGGATGACATTCATCCTGTAAAATGTCAATCCTGAACAGGAACTACTTACTTAAGATATAATAAATATTACCTGAACTGAGCGGTTTTTCGCGGAAAAGAGTTCTGTAGCCGTGCCGGTAGTACGTTTTAAAAAAGCGCAGGTTAACCCGGCAGGTTAATTGAGCATTTTTTGAAATGCAGGATCGGTGCGGATGCGGAGCTGTTTTGTGTGAAAAACCGCTCAGTTCAGGTAGTAATAAAAGCTGCCGTACTTTCAGGGTTGGAGGGGGGGGCGTATCTGTTGTGGGGATGGTGTTCGAATGGTACTGCCGCTTTGAATTTTTAAATTGCACCGGAACCTGATATGTACGCCAAATTAAATCAATTAATTGGAATAAATATAATAAGTTACTGAAATTAAGTTGTTTAGAATAAGTTTTGTACGCTCATGGAGTACACTTTATGTTTTTTTTAGCCGATAGGCACCGCAGAAAAGTAGTACATTGTTCTGTATGAAATCGGTACTGTCCTATATCGATTACCGTCTCTATCTGCGCGATTTTTACGATGAGAAAAAGCAGGCGACCCGGTATTTCTCAACCCGCTATTTTTCCAAAAAAGCCGGGCTCTCTTCCGCCAGTTTTCTGCGGGAAGTCATTAACGGGAAAAAGAACCTCGGCAAGCAGACGGTTGAAAAATTCATCCATGCACTGGATCTTACCGGTAAGGAGGCACGTTTTTTCAGGCACCTGGTGTTTTTCAATCAGGCAAAAGGCGCCGATGAGAAACAGGACCACTATGCGGTACTCCTGTCGCTCATGAACACGGTGAAGGAATTCCAGCTGACGGCTTTGCAGCATCAGATTTATAATTACTGGTACATACCGGTGGTGCGGGAACTTGCCTGCATTATGGATTTCAAGGATGATTTCACTCATCTGGCAAAATCGGTTATTCCGGCAATCACTGCCTCGGAAGCGAAATCAGCGGTCAAGCTGCTGGTCCGTTTGAAGATGCTGAGAAAACGTGACGACGGCAGGTATGAACAAAGCAGTAGCGCGGTGCAGGCAAAAAGCGAACTTGATGCCATGGCTATTATGAATTTCACCCGTTCAATGACGGAAAAGGCGATAGAGGCTCTTCGGACACTTTCCAGAAATGAACGGAATTTCTCGACCGTTACCTGTGGCATGAGCCCTTCCTGCTATGAAATCATTCTGGCCGAAATAAACGCCTTTAAAGATAGAGTCGTCACGATAATCAACAGTGACGAGCGGACACCTGATGATCGGGTGTACCAGCTTAATTTTCAGGTGTTTCCGGTCAGCAGGAAACGGACCAGGGAGGAACAATGATACTTCATAGTACCTCCCGTATCCTCTCCCGGCTGGCCGTGTTGAGCATTACCGGGCTCATGGCGTTTCTGCACTGCACCCAGCCGGTTGCCGGCGGTACAAGTACTACCGATAACCCGAAAGTTGTCGGGACTATTTTCGGAGAAGACCGGCGTCCGGCTCAGGATACCCGGGTGGTGCTGCTTCCCGAAGATTATGACCCGAATGCCGACACCGTGGCAATTATCGCTGATACCACCGATGCTTTCGGACGGTATTCCCTGCCGGTTGCACGGGAGGGGGCCTTTAACCTGCAGGCGGTACATCTCATCAGTGGAACCCGGTCGCTTAACCGGGGTATTGTTGTTCATGAGGGCGAGGATTCGGTGGTTGCATTCGACGATACCCTCAAATCCGCAGGTGCCGTTCTGGTTGACCTGCCGGATTCCATCGACCGATCAAACGGGTATCTCTATATCCCCGGTACCACGGTTTTCACTACTCTGGTCGGGGCCGGTGCACAGGTAGTGCTCGATTCGGTACCTGCCGACAGCGGCTCGTCTATCTGCTACACAACCAAAACCGCCACAGAACCGAAAGTGCTTCGCTATGATGTAGCCGTTACGCCGGGTGATACCGCAGTAGTATCGTTGCCCGGGTGGCAGTACTCCGCGGATCTTCACCTCAATACAACCGCATCCGGAGCAGGGGTGGCCGGTAACGTAACGGATTTTCCCGTACTGATTCGTTTACGTAAAGGAGTATTTCCCTTCGACCGGGCAGCTGTCGACGGGCGGGACATCCGCTTTACAAAGCAAGACGGCACCGTGCTGCCCTACGAAATTGAACGGTGGGATGCACCTTCCGGATCCGCGGAGATTTGGGTGAAGGTCGATACGGTGTACGGGAACGACAGCTTGCAGCATATAAAAGTGTACTGGGGAAACGGTGCTGCCGTTGATGCCTCAAAGGGCGAGGCGGTATTTGATACGGCGGCTGGATTTGCAGGGGTATGGCATCTGAGTGAACAGGGTGCCGGTATACGGGATGCCACGGTGAACGGAATCGATGCCGTTGCCACTGAAACCGGTTCAGTTGCGGGGATGATCGGGACGGCTCAGGAATTCAATGGCAGTTCGAGCCTCATCAGGGCTGCCGGAGCCGCAGGCGACAAGCTTAATTTCACGGAAACAGCTGCCTATTCAGTATCCGCATGGGTCAGAACCGATGTCATCGATACGCTGTTCCATGGTGTCGTCTATAAATCGAACTTCCAGTACGGGCTTCAGATTCGCCCCGATGCGACGTGGGAATTTCTCACCTATGTTGAAAACGTCTCCTGGGAGATGTCGCGTGCTCCAGTGGCGGACAGCTCCTGGCATGCACTTGTCGGGGTGAGAGATGGCTCTCTGCAGCGCCTGTACCTGGATGGGGAGTGCGTGGATTCCGGCATGGTCACTATACCGATGGTCGGCACCCGCGCCTTTGATCAGCCACTTGAAATCGGTCACTGTCCTGATGGTGGAGAGGATCCTGACCGCTATTTTGACGGCATCATCGATGAAGTCCGTATAGCGAACGTGGCATACGGCGCGGACTGGGTGAAGCTTTGTTATATGAATCAGAAGGAGTCGGATGTGTTCGTCCGGTGGTAGGTGGAACGTGCATGAATGCTCCCGGAAATGCCCGCACGGAACGCGTTGTCTGCAGAGTAAAAAGATAACCGTAGCTACTCAGGTATTCAGGAGTCAGTAGTAAGAATTCAGAATAAGGCACATAAAGAAATCAAAAAGTTACACTTTCAAAAGTGCATGTATTGTTTTTGTTAACATATGCTTCTTTATACCTTTTCTCCTGAATACTGAGTGGAAACAGATTCGAAATAGTTTGTAACATACCATAAATACTGTCTGTAAAGGAGCAGGTATGAGAAATAGTACAAGGTTGGTTTTTATCTGTGTTTGCATGCTTTCCGGTGGTTTGATTGCTTCGGGATGGGCGTATACCTCCCCCCGGGTTCGGATGGTCCGCAACCTCAACAAGTCATGGCAGTTCATCAGACAGGATGTCGCCGTTTCCCAGGCGACCGCAGCTTCCGACCCGTCGAACTGGTCGTCGATCAACCTGCCGCATTCATTTGATATCCCCTACTGGCGGGCAAACAAGGCCCGATCTCCACAGGTCGGCTGGTACCGCAAACATATTACTGTTGATCAGTCGGTCATCGACGCGAAGAAGCGCGTTTTTATCGAGTTCGAAGCGGCGTTTCAAATCGCCTTTGTCTATGTTAACGGTACTATGGCGGGAATGCATAAAGGCGGATTTACCGGTTTTTCATTCGATATTACACCGCATATTCAGGCGGGAGACAACGTGATTGCCGTACGTCTTGACGCGCGGTGGAGTGATACCATTGCTCCGATCGGCGGCGATCATATTTTCATCGGGGGCATCTACCGGAATGTATCACTTGTGGTAACCGACCCGCTGCATGTCACCTGGTATGGTACGTTTGTCACCACCCCGCAGGTATCGGAAGCCTCGGCAACGGTAAAGGTGAAGACTGAAATCAGAAATGACGGGACTGCGACTGCCGACTGCCGGGTGAAAACCGTTATTGCGGATTCGGCAGGCATGGAAGTAACCTCATTCGAGACGACGCGGAGCGTTGCTGCTGGTGCAACCGTCACCCTGGTGCAGAGCAGCAATCCGATTTCCAATCCGCAATTGTGGAGTCCGTCATCTCCCTATATGTATACGGTGCATACCGAGGTATACAACGGGACGTCTATTGCGGATAATTTCGAGTCTCCGCTCGGGATCCGTTGGTTCAAGTGGACGATGAATAACGGATTTGAGCTTAACGGTAAAAAGGTGTGGCTCCAGGGAGCGAATGTGCATCAGGACCGGGCAGGATGGTGTGATGCCGGTGTGAATACCGGATCGTACCGGGATGTGCGATTGATCAAAGAGTGTGGAATGAATTTCATCCGCGGGTCGCATTATCCGCATGCACCGGCATTTTCAGATGCCTGCGATCAGCTGGGTATCTGCCTCTGGTCGGAGGCGCCGTTATGGGGATGTCTGACCGGTTCCGAAGACTGGAAACGGGGTTGCTACGCGAATAACGACAAATTCAAAAAAAGTTGTCTTGACCAGACCAGAGAGATGATCCGGATTCACCGTAATCATCCGTCAATAATCGTCTGGAGTATGGGAAATGAATTGTGGTTCACCTCGGATCTCGGCCAGACGGTTTCACTGCTTACGCAGATGGTCGGCGTGTCCCATGAGGAAGATTCCACCCGCCCGGCGGGCGTTGGGGGCGTTCAGCTCAATACCGCAGATTTTGCACGACCTTGTGATGTCGTCGGATTCAACGGCGGTTTTCTGCATGCGGATGCGGGGGTTCCATCGTTGGTGTCGGAATATGGTGCCGATTGCTGGGACCGTGGTGAGAATTACAATGCGTGCTGGGGTGACCAGATTTCGAGTCCTCCTTCGGCGGATCAGTACGGGTGGCGTGCCGGGTATGCGATCTGGTGCGGGTTTAATTACGGAAGTATTTACATTGGTACGAATGGCTATTCCGATGCCGGAATGATCGATCATGCCCGTCTGCCACAAAAACGGTGGTATTTCTATCGTAATTTTATTCGTGGTATTGCACCGCCTGCATGGCCGGTAAATGGAACACCGGCGAAGCTCAAACTGACTACCGACAGGGATACCATTACCGACGACGGTACCAGTGATGCTTTGCTCATTGTTGAGGTGCAGGACGCTTCCGGGAAATGGTTGTCGAATTCACCGGACATTACGCTTACCGACAAATCGGGTTTGGGAGCGTTTCCAACCGGGCAAACCATTTCGTTTGTCGGTGGTGCAAAGGACCGTTGTGTGCGCAATGGACAGGCATCGATCGAATACCGCAGTTACAAGGCGGGTACGGTTACTATCGAGGCGACTTCGGGAAATCTCGATCCGGGGTCGATAACCCTCACGGTGCTTTCAGTTGCCGATGATGAGCCGGTAGTGGCATCCCGAATCAAGGCCGCCTTACCGGTTACCGGGGCGCTTAAGGAAATGGTGACTACCGGAATCGGAAACCGCATTGTGTTGCCGGACGGCATGGCTGGAAACAACGTTTCGGTGACACTTTTCGATATGCGGGGAAGGTTGATCGGCCACGTAACGCCGCAACGTAACGGGAGGATCGAACGACGTGATATTGCCGACGGTATAATCATCGCCAGGGCGAAGAGAATGCTTAAATAGTATCTGTTAAAAACGGACTTTTTCAGGAAGATTGTCATTCCCGCGACTTGTGGTGAGTTTATCGAACCAAGGCGGGACCACGGAGCCCATCGACAAGCTCAGAATGAGCGGAATGTGCGTAATTCACTTAAAAAGGCCGCTCATGCTGAGCCTGGTCGAAGTATGTGCGGACTTTTTTGCTGTATTCTCAACAGGAACCAAATAGAGGGGCTACGTACCTGCCCTTTGGATTTGTGTCCGCACTGAATCAGACCACCACCTTGAACAGGTGGTGGCATTTCTCCCCGGTTTCACTTCGAGTTTCGCCGCAGTGGCGGCGGTTCACCGTATAGTCACTACCGATTTCAATTACTTTAGCCGGTGAATCAATATAAATGTATATTGTTTGTATTGTTCCGGCAGGCGGTAGTTTCGTGAAACAGCCTGCAGATACAACGAATGCCATTCCGGAACGGTTATAAGAACCACCCGTCACCCGCTCTTCTTCCGAAGACTTTTTAACGGGCGGGAATTATCAGATCCGGAATGTCACAAGGGGGAGAATCGTAGCTGCATTACCTTTTAACAAAAGGACGGTTGTATGTGCGAACGACATCTCCCCACAGACTCTTTATCCGCACGGGTACGCAGTATTCCGGTGGTGGTTTTTCTTTTAGCCGGTAACCTTCTTGCGCTGAACGCGACCGACACCATCCGTGCAGCATCCTTCTCCGGACAATCCGGCGTCACCGTGGAGGCCTGCTCCGAGGGTGGGCAGAACGTAACCTCCATTCAGGCCGGCGACTACCTCTCTTTTGAAAACGTCGATTTCGGCGACGAGGGAATTCAGTGTTTCGAGGCAAGGGTCGCAAGTGACGGCAACGGCGGATTCATCGAGCTGCGGCTCGACGCTCAAACCGGGACGCTCATCGGCACCTGCGAAATTCTGCCGCCGACCGGCGGCTGGCAGATCTGGACGGATAAGGCGTGTTCGATCACCGGCGCAACCGGCATCCATACGCTCTACCTGGTGTTTAAAGGTGGTGTCGGACCGTATCAGATCTCCAACCTCTTCAACCTGAGCCGGTTTAAATTCCATGGGACACCGGTTCTCTCCGCGACCAACTGGCGGCAGTCCACCAGCAGGGCGAAGGGGGTCTGGAAACAGCCGATTCCCCTTTCCGATGCTTCCGGCTCGAATCCGGTTATTCAGATCGATCCCGACAGTACCTTTCAGCGCATTGACGGGTGGGGTGGTGCGTTCAACGAGAACGGCTACCACTGCATCAGCTCGTTGTCTCCCGGTCTGCGCCGCGCGGTCATGCGGGAACTGTACGATCCGGTTGTCGGCAGCAGGTTCAATATGGGCCGTGTTCCCATCGGTATGAGCGATTTCACCGTCAACAAGGTATACAGCCTCAACGAGACGCCCGGCGATTACGCGATGGAACATTTCTCCCTGGCGAACGACTCCGTCATGAATATGGCCTTTGTAAAGGAAGCGATGGCCGTCAATCCGAACATCATGATCTACGCCTCGCCCTGGACACCGCCCTCCTGGATGAAGACGAACAACAGCTGGGAGGGTGGCGGTAATCCTACGATTCACAAGGATGTGCAGACGTACAACGCCTACGCGCTCTATTTCAGCAAGTTCGTCAGGGGGTGGAAAAAGGAGGGAATTCCGGTCAACATCGTGTATCCCCAGAATGAACCCGGATGGAACGATGTGAATCATCCATCATGTCACTGGAGCGGTACCGAACTGAAAAACTGGGTACGGGATTATTTGTATCCTAAATTTGTAGCGGACTCCATCAGTGCACAGATCTGGATGGGAACGTTCTTCATCAGCAATTACCGTGGTGATATCCAGCCCACCCTTGATGATCCGGAGGCACGTATCATGATGGCGGGGGTAGGGGTCCAGCGGTATTCGGAAGAAGCACTGCTCACCGCCACGCAAAACAGGTATTACCGTTCACTCCATTATCACTCCATGGAGACCGAAGCCATGTGCTGGAATGGTGCCAACAGTTGGAACGATGCCATGGGAACGTATGAACGTATTTACGCCCACGAATTGGCGAACTGCCAGAGCTACAATATGTGGAACATGATTCTTGATGCCGATTACAACTATGTTTCATGGATGACCCGTGAACAGAACTCCCTGATAACGATCACTCCGGCAACACAGACGGTCAGGTATAATCCCGAATTCTATGTTGTGAAACAGTGGAGTTACTATATCCGTCCGGGCGCCGTACGTGTACTCACCGGGAACTCGAACAACAGTCTTCGTGCCGTTGCCTTTAAAAATCCGGACGGTACCATCATACTTGAGGTTCAGAATACCGCCGGCGGTACCGTTTCCCCGCTTATCCGGATCGGGACGAAAGAGTTCCGACCGGAGCTTGCCGGTTCTTCGGTGAACACGTTCAATATTGGCGGCACCGAGCCGGAAGGTGACTGGGTTCCCGCGACCGGAGTCATGGACCAGCCTCGAAAACAGATGGTCACTGCAGGAATGGAGCGAGCAGGAGTTTATGATATTATGGGCCGTCGTATATCCGTTGCCGGCGGCCCGGCAGCGCTTCGACAGGGTCGCGATGCGACCGGCGGCAAAGCTGCTCCGGGTCTGCACCTTATCATGACCCGGACCGGCGGAACCACGATTATCAGAAAAGAGGTCTGCAGATAATGAAAAAGCCCTGTTTTTTTGCTGCTGTTGCATTTATTGGCCTTGTGGCCGGAAGTGTATCCGCGTATCAGAAAATCGATGGAACCACCGGAGCACCCATGGGTGGCCTTGGATGCGGGGCGATAAAGTTCTGCGCATGGCGAGGCAGCTTCGCTCTTGCCGATGCCACCATCAACAATATTGCATTCACTGCGGTACCCGGAATGCGGTTTCAGTTGTATTCGAACCGCGGAGGAACGGTGAAAACGGCGGATACTCTGAAGGTTCCTCGTGTCAATGGTACGTACGACGATGATGCAGTCTACCCGATTCAGACGGCGAACTTCGGTACAATCAACGGTGTCGACGTAAGCCTCCTTGCATTCTCTCCCGTAGATTTTTCGACTATCGACAACATGTGCTATCCGATGGCGATGTACGAACTGACCCTGACCAACACACAGGAGAGCCCGGTTGACGCTTCGGTGGCGCTACTGCTGCCGACCTCGGGGACACCCACTGCAGTGGCGGGAAAGGGAATCGTTTCGAGTGATGCCCACGGCAGGGCCGCTTTTGCGATGTCCGATGCGGCTGCTCCGGTGCTCAGTTGGGGCGGCGACAACGGATTTTTCACCACCGGCGCCTGCAATAACACGCTTTCCAACGGTTCGAACAGGGTCGCGGTAAAGATCTCCCTTGGAGCCAATGCAACCGGGCACATCAATTTCGCCATCGGATGGTACAACAGTGCGAATGGTTACGGTGACCGGTTTTACTACACGAATCTCTGCCGGAACGCCGGTGAAGCGGCGGATAAAGGGTTGAGCATGTTTGCAACCTATCGGGAAAATGCGGTGTCGATCGTAGAGACCATGCGGGGGTCGAATCTCCCCGACTGGCTTGTCAACCAGACCATCAACACACTCTCACTTCTCACCAACAACAGCATTTACATGAAAGACGGCCGCTACATTCATACCGAAGGTCAGTGGAACACCAACGGTACCATGGACCAGCAGTGGGCGGCACGATTCATCATGTACCAGATGATTCCCGAAGTTGCCTGGAATGAGCTTGAATACTGGGCACGGACCCAGCGTACGGCGCCCGACACCGCGGATGGACAGATCCATCATGATATGACGGCAAACCTGGTACCGTGGGACCAGACCGTGCATTCCGACGGGTCATTCGGGGCAAATGCCGACTGGGTCGATTTAAACTGCAACTACATAGTTTCGGTATACGAAAATTTTATCGCTACCAACAACAGTGAAAAGCTCGATTATCATTGGTCGCATGTCAAACGGGCGGCGCAACGGATTGTCAAGCAGTTGCAGTATCTCGACGACCGGACGTATCCCTGCACCTTTAACGACTCTTCACGCAACACGTACGATGTCGATGGCACCTATCCTTTCTACAACGCGACCCTTGCCTCCCTTGCCTTCAAAACAATGACTGCTTTTGCGGACATCAAGTCAGAACCGGCGCTCAAAACGCAATTCGACTCATTGTATCGCCTTTCGGTCGCTTCATTCGAAAAACGGTGGCTGAGCAACAACTTTCCTTCGGGAATACACTGCGAGAGTATTGCGACCGGTCAATGGATGGCATTTCTGCTCGGGTTCGGCGAGATGTATCCGACGGACAAGATAACCTATATGCTTGATCGGATGAAGGAGTATTATAAAAACCCGGAAACAGCGGGGTTACCCAATGCCGGTTATAAGGAGTGGGCACCCTATATTGTCGGTCATTACGGCGGGCTGAGTGTGCAGACCGGCAGGTTCGGTGAATGGATGGGGCTTCAGCAGGACTGGTTCAACCGCACCTTTCTCAACCGGAATCTCGTGTTCAATATAGAACTCGGCATTCCTCCCAAGGTGACCGGTACGGTCTATCCGGCCACCGAGGTTGCCGGGGGGAATCAGTATATGAGCATCCCGGTGATCTGGCGCACGTATTACGATATTGCCGGGTTCCGGCGCAATGCATACACCGGAGAGCTGGCTATCGAACCGAAACCGCTGCCTGAAATGAACCATGTCGTAAAGAATGCAACGGTTTTTATTCCCGAAGGTACGGTAACAATCAATTATGAGGAAAGCGGTCCGTCGTTTCTGACACAAACCATTTCGGTTGCGGCCTCGAAAGTGATCCCCGTTTCCCGACTTCTCGTACGCGATAACTTCGATTCGACTGTCTCGACGGTGCAGGTCAATGGTGCCACGGTACCGTTTACCAGAACGGGAAGCGGCTATGCGAAAGAGTTGCGTCTTACCTGGTCCGGAAGTATCGGGCCGGAGGGTATAGAGATTGTCGTCAGTGATGAAATAATGCACACTGCCGGGTCGGTTGCGCGGGTACAGTCGTTTCGTGCCTCCGCCGGTACAATGTTTTTTGGTGGAGGACCGTTTATCCTTCCTGAGAAATACCACAAACGTGGAGCACGGATTTCAGTGTATGATCTTTCGGGAAAATTATATCAGAATAGTACTGTCGGTAAATCTATGGCCGGTCGGAAACTCGACCTTAACGTGCCCGCGTCGGTGTATATCGTCAAGATACAGGAGCGGTAGCCCACGGGTATCTGAACCGGTAAAAAGCGAGGGAGACCATGGGGGTGGTTACCCGGGGTCTCCAGCTGTCTTCAGAATTGTGTAAAGAACTCCCAGGTCTCCGGAGCGTTCCAGGTGCTTGATTCACCCCTGTCCTTGGGGGATGGATCGTGACCGCCGTCGAACGCGCACCACTCCACCGGATGCCCTGACGAACAACCGGAATACTTGGTACAGATATGTGTTCCGCTGCCTCTGCTCGGTTCGGGAGCATCCTCCGGTGTACAGCCATTGACCTCTAAAAAGTGATCGCGCGCTGTTCGTCCGGAGCCGATTCCGCCGTCATCTATCCCGTGTGATGCATAATAGGCAATGGGGATATTACTGTCCGAATTGCCGCCGCTCAGTGCCCCGCCCGCATAGACCGCCACGGCCCGGAATACCGGTGCACGGCTGCAGGCGATCGCATACGACATCGCTCCGCCGTAGCTGAATCCGCAGGCGAAAATGCGGGCTGTGTCAATGCAGAAGTTCTTTTGGACCTGTGCGAGGATGGAATCGGTGAATTCCAAGTCACGATTGTTCGTGTTGGCCCATCCGGCATCGATACCATCGGGTGCAACGAAGATGGTACTGTTGTCGGAAATTTCCAGAAGGTTGAAGAACGGAATCTGGGTGGTGTAGCAATTGATACCTTCGGTTCTGCAGTCGAAAACCTGACTGGCACTTCCCGAATACCAGTGGTAACAGATAACCAGCCGATACGGATGCGTGTTGTCGTAATTGTCGGGGTACCAGAGAAGATACTGACGCCTCGTTCCCTGGATCGTAACGTAGTTATAGTTCATTTCGGTATTGGGAGGGGGTGTGCTTTTCTGCAGTGTGGGTGTAGTACCGCAACCGGCACTATGACCGGTGCCGTCGGCGGTATCGAGGATGATATCAAGTTCCTGATCGTACGAGGTAATAGCTGTTGCCTTTGGCATATATCCTTCTGCGGCGACGTTAAGCGTATCATCGACAGCTGCGATTTTTGCCAGCCGACCGCCGGAATCCCTGTTGCTTTCGACTGACTGATGCATGACGGAAGTGCCGTTCCCGAGCGGCAGGTAGCGGAAGGTCTGTTTTTCATTGCCGATGGAGGCGTTGATTACAAGAAGACGGGATGCACCGGTATTTTCCGCGACATTGTAACGGTAGAATCCCGCCTGCGGGTTCGGTGTAACCACGTTTTTCAGAAGCGTGCCGTTGACGTCAAACAGTTCGATTCTTACCGGTGATGCGGAAGGCACACTGAATGTGAGAATGCCGTTTTCAAATGAAATCAGTTTCTTCTGTGGTTTTAATGACAATGATTGCCCGGTACCGGTGGTGGCAATGGCATAGGTACCATCCGATCCGGTGGTGTCGGTCAGGTTCTGACCAACCAAAGTGACGACTGCATCCGATATCGGTTTCCCTGAAGAATTTGATACCTTGCCACGCAGGTTAATTGTTTGAGCGTTAATCGTTATGCCGATCAACAGTAGGAGAGTTGTCATCTGGCGGGAACGCATACGTTCTACCTCCTGAAGATAAAGTGAATAATAGCCCGAAAACCGTCTCCCCCGGAAGTAATACATAATTGGTTAGATTGTCGGATTGGATACAATTGCCATGGTGAAAGATTTATACTGTTGATACTTAGTGTTTGTCCGGAAACTCTCTATACGAACATTGAGCGGAGCGCCGCATTGAGCGCAGTCGAAAGGTCGAAATGTATCAATTCCATCAGATAACGGTTACACTTTGACAGAGCTCAGTGCACCGCTTCGACTCCGCTCAGTGCCCGGAAATGGTAGTTTCCGGACAGGCACTACTTAATAACCGTCTCGTGATAGTCGACACCGATCTTTGTTCGTACGGAGTCGGAGTTGGTTTTCGGTATTTCACCACCGTTACGTAAGCGCATTGTATCCAGTGTTCACACCGTTTCTATCATACGCTTTCGAAAAGGCTTGAAATAAAGACGATACCGATTCCGAAAACCGACCCCGACTCCGAGATTAAAGTACATAACCGTGATGCAAATTAATATGAGACAGTTAATAATATACTCATAATCGGAGAAGTTACCGCATGTTTTTCAGAATCAGCATCATCATTGAGTTGTGATGATTCCCCGGATACGGCAAATGAAACAGGGTAAGATCAGCCGGGCAGAGTGTCTCTGCGGATATCATATCGCCCGGGTAGCTGATGTGATTACATTTGTACTCACTTATTTTATCTAAAATGCTATTTTAGGCGTAAAGGAATACAAACGATGCGGATACACCACCTGATCTTAACCCCTTGTCATAAGGTGCGCACGGCAGTGCTGCTCACTGTTTTCTGCGCCATTTTCCTCGGGACCGGGGCTGCAACCGACTACCGGTTGTGGTACACTGCTCCTGCCACGGACTGGAAAAGCCAGTGTCTTCCTATCGGTAACGGATCGATTGGCGGAATGATTTTTGGAGGAGTCGCTTCGGAGCAGATTCAGTTCAATGAAATCACGCTCTGGACCGGTGGTACCACTACCGAGGGAACCGGCAATTACCTGGGTTTCGGGAACCTCTTTATGGATATCACCCACCAGGCGGGTACACCATCGAATTACCGGCGAGATCTGGACATCGGAGAGGCTCTGGCGCATGTTTCATATGCCGTCGGTTCCACGGTTTATAACCGTGAATATTTCGCGAGCTTCCCGGATTCAGTGATGGTCGGCCATATAACCGGAAGTGTTGCGGGAAGCATAACAATGACTGTTCGTGTAACTGCGCTTACCGGATTGACCTCCACGTCGGTGGCTGCGAGCGGTAATGTCATTACCTTGTCGGGATATCAGAATTCCGGTGCGGATCTTGCCAGGCTCAACTTCGAAGCGCAGGTGCTGGTGAGGGCCCATGGCGGCTCGGCAACTGCGCAGGGTGAGACCATCACGATAACCGGTGCGGATTCGGTCGATGTGATCATGGCGGCAGCCACCGATTTTCTGCAATCGGCTGCAGACAACTGGCGTGGTCCTTTACCGCACGCGACGGTGAGTTCCCGGATTGCTGCGGCGTCGGCGAAAAGCTACGTGGCGCTGAGGTCGGCGCATATCGCCGACTACCAGAAACTTTTTAACCGTTTTTCCCTCGATCTGGGTGATAGTATCACTAACGGCAGGGCGACCGATGTCCGCCGTTTAGCCTATGCAGTAGATGCGGGAAACGATAAAGGACTTGAGGTGCTGTTTACACAGTACGGCCGGTATCTCATCATCGCCTCCTCGCGAAATTCCCTTCCTGCCAATCTTCAGGGTTTGTGGAACGACGCGCTGTCGCCGGCGTGGCGCAGCGACTACCATTCCGATATCAATGTCACGATGAACTACTCGCATGTCGAACCGCTCAACCTGACTGAATGCCTGTCTCCGTTCGTCAATTTTGTCGATGCTCAGCGCCCGGTCCGCCGCGCACGTAC
Organism: Chitinispirillaceae bacterium; assembly: GCA_050304135.1. Taxonomy (GTDB): domain Bacteria; phylum Fibrobacterota; class Chitinivibrionia; order Chitinivibrionales; family Chitinispirillaceae; genus JAFGNB01. The sequence goes on from JBNLDC010000021.1 coordinate 17,739, forward strand.
CGCGGCAAAATACCCCGGTACGCGCGGCTGGACGGTGCAGACCGAAACCAATCCCATGGGTGGCAACTCCTGGGAGTGGAACAATCCGGGCAGCGCATGGTACTGTAACCTTCTCTGGGACCATTTTCTCTTTACCCGGGATACTGCCTATCTACGGACCCGTGCTCTTCCGATCATGAAGGAGGTCTGCCAATTCTGGCAGGATCATCTGGTCACCTCAAACAGTGGCGTAACAAGCGGCAAGCTGGTCACGCCGGACGGCTGGTCACCGGAAAACGGCCCGAACGGCAACATGTTGCACCGTGAGGCGGGCACGGCTTACGACCAGCAACTCATATGGGATCTTTTTACGAACTACTGCGCTGCCGAAGGTATCTGCGGTTCAGATCCGGCCTATCGCCGGACGGTCGACAGCCTGTGTTTGCTCCTCGATAACGGCCTGCATGTGAGGTCGGGCAGCGGTGAACTCCTCGAATGGCCAAGCGGTATTACCGGAGAAAGGAACCACCGCCATATTTCCAACTTGGTCGGCCTGTATCCGGGATTCCAGATTTCTCCGTATATCGACAAAGTCTATTCCGATGCCGCGCGTCTGGCGCTTGGCACGGCCGGTGACGGTACCACCGGCTGGAGTTGCGCCTGGCGGGCCGACTGCTGGGCCCGGCTCTTCGACGGTGGTCGGGCATACCATCAGCTCGGTTTACAGATAAAAAATTATGTGTATGGCAATATGCTTGATAACTGCAATAATGTGTTCCAGATCGACGGGAACTGCGGCGGGCCGTCGGCGGTGGCCGAAATGCTGCTGCAGTCGCATACGGGCGAAATCTCCTTTCTGCCCGCCCTGCCGCCTGCATGGCCGGACGGTTCGGTACGCGGTCTGTGCGCACGGGGGGCGTTCGACGTTGATTTCTCGTGGAGCGGCTCAAAACTCGTTTCGGCATCCATCCTTTCCAAAAAGGGAAACAGCTGTGTCCTCCGCGGAACCGGTTTCTACGTTTACGATCAGACCATGAACGCAGTGACCTGCTCAACGGGCACGAACCGGACGAGTTTCGCTACGACTGCGGGGGAGCGCTATACGGTCGCTCTGACGCCTTCCGGGACAACGGCAGGCGTCGGGGTACGGCGGATCGTTCGGGAGGGTCGGTTTACCGGTATCGCCGACAACACCGCCGGGAAGGTTCGAAGCATGAGAATCGTTCCTTCGGGAGTGGTTGACGGTGTGAGCCGTTTGACAATATCGGTGTTCGCTATCGACGGTTGTCGGGTAGCGAAAATAGCGGATGCACCTGTTGCAGGAGGAATCGTCTACTTCGGCTGTACCGGTCAGAGTCTGCATCTGGCGCATGGACCGTATACAATGCTGCTGCGGTTTAACGGCAGACAGCTTCCGGGAAACCTGATCGTTCGATAACGGATTCCGGTACCGGGGGATTTTTGTCGCATAAAATGTATGCACTGCCTTAATTTTATTGGTACATTATGAGTGAGAGAAAAGAGCCACTGTACTAATCTGGCAGACCTGTAAACGAGTGTTATAGGTAACTGCTACTTTTCAGGCTACATTAAATGGTTTCGAGACTGATAGATGCATATAAGTTAACCGCTTAAAAATCGAATGAAAACCAACCCATATTTCGAATCCTCGTACCGTACCATATTCCATACGTTTAAGAATGCCTATACCGCACAGGAATGTACCAGGAGAAATTTCTGAAAAATTCAACCAAAGACGGTAGGCAAAACATAATCGACAGTAATTCAATTTATAAAACATTATACCCAGGAGGGGAATATGCTTACTCAGCCGACAGTTTCGTCTGTCTTCAAACTGTGCCTCTTTTTTTTCCTGCTTTCTTGGAATACCACGGTCCAGGCGGCGCCGGTCACCGTTGATTTTTCAAAAACAAACCAGGTCATCGACGGTTTTGGCGGGAGCAGTGCGTGGTCAGGGAAACTCACCGATGCAATGATGGACGGTCTTTACAAAAATGGTCCCACTCAGGTTGGTTTCACTATTCTGCGCTCCCGTATCGATCCGAACAAACGTTGGGATGACGAAAAATCCAATATTCAGAAAGCGAAAGCCCGTGGTGCTACCACGTTCGCCACGCCCTGGTCACCGCCCGCAAATATGAAAACAAACAACAACGTCAATAACGGCGGTCAGATAAAATCGTCGGAATGGGGAAATTACGCGGCGTATCTGAAGGAATTCATTGATTTCGCGGGCGAGGATCTTGATATCATTTCATTGCAGAATGAGCCGGACTGGCAACCTAATTATGAATCCTGCGAATGGACATCGTCACAGTTCAGGGATTTCTGCAAGAATCATGCGAAAAGTCTCGAGAGACCGGTCATGATGCCGGAGTGTCTGGGGTATAATTTCAGGATGTCCGATCCAACACTTGACGATCCGGAAGCTGCGGCGAACGTCACTTACATGGGTGGACACCTGTATGGGTCGGGGCCAAAAAGGTACACCAAAGCCCTCAATCTCGGAAAACATGTCTGGCAGACTGAAAAGTTCTTTGAATACGATGACGCCGGTACCTGTATGAAGTTTGCAAAAGAACTTTTTGATTGCATGAACAACGATTTCAGTGCCTATGTATGGTGGTGGATGACCTATGATTCCAGAAGCGGTGGTAAAGAAGCTCTCTGGGTCAATGATGCCCCGAACCACAGGGCCTGGGTTCTTGCCCAGTTTTCAAAATGGGTTCGCCCGGGATACTACCGGGTCGATGCAACCTACAGTCCGCAGAACGGTGTGAATGTCGTTGCCTTCAGGGGAGACTCCAACGTTGTTGTCGCCATGAACAGCAACTCTTCTCAGCAAAGCGTGACGTTTAACTATACAGATGCAACAGTGACCACTGTCCGTAAGTACACCTCGTCGCAATCGAAAAACGGGAAGAAGGAAGGGGAGATCGAGGTCTCGGACAATTCCTTCACCACTACCCTCGATCCGCAGAGCGTGTCCACGTTTGTTTCCGAGGGTATTCCGACGGAGGTCATTAACATGTTCAGGGATGAGGATGAAGTCCTGAAAAATACGATTGTCACTTCAGGTGGTACCGACGCAGCTGCACCGGTTATCTATCTGATCAATGGCAGGCGTTGGAGTGCTGCGGGCGGGTTGCAACCGCAGGTGCTTCCGGGGGGCATTTATATCATGAACGGAAGGGTTCAGCCCCGCATCGATGGTGCTAAACATACGCTCCGAAGATAAGACGTTTACTTTCATGGTGGAGGCCGGAACCGGCAGAGAAGGTCATCCGGCAGCCTCCGTTATGATTCCGGTTCGGTCAAACGGTAGCGCGCTGTTATCACGGAATAGGTAACAACGTGGAAAGATCGTGTCGACGTCGCACCGGAATAGCGGTGTGGAGCCGGTGAATCTTCCGGTCAGAATTTCCACCGCAGTGTCGCGTCAACAGTCCTTCCCCGCCAGACATTAGTTCCGGTATTGAACGATTGTGACTGCTCAGACTGGTTGTTCGTGACGTTTTTAATCGCAATGCCGAGGTCAAGTCCGTCGAAGAAAACGTTGTTGTAACTGAAGCTGATGTCGAGAAAAAAGTTATTTACATGAGTAAAGTAACTGTTTTTTCGGCTGTTGATCCTTGCTGTGGCGAGTGAGTCTCCTGCCACGTTTTTGAGATCGGTCTGAAAATCACCGTTTCTGAAAGATGGTTGTCCATACATGTAACGGAAACTCGGGTTGAAAAACAGATGGTCGTTACTGAACAGTGCCTGTTTAAAGATGTTCCAGTCGGTGCCGACGGCAGCCGTTATCTTCGGAACACCGATTATTTCCTTGTCGGGATTCACCCCCCAGGTGGGTATCCAGCGTCCTCCCTCGGTCACGAGGCTGGCCGAATCGATATACCAGGTGGGAGTGAATTGGGTTTTGTTTGCGGCTATATTTGCCCAGATGTTCAGAAGATTTGTCGGTTTGCATAATACTTCCAATTCCGCACCGTATCCTTTGAAATTACCGCAATTGCTGACAGGAAAGAACCAGGTGATAAAGTCTTTGAGTGTGGTGTAGTAGGCGTTCAAAGCGAAACGGGTTTTAGGAATATAGAAAATATTCTGCCATTCATAGGTGCGCATGACCTCCGGTTTCAGTGCAAGCGGCTGCATTTTGAACCAAATCTGAGAAATCGACGCATTGGGATTGCCCCGTCCCCAGATCTGGTTCATACCATCGGTTCCGCCGAAATCTGCGGTATGGGTAGCCTTGTTGTACATTACTTTCGTAGTCCAGAAGTCAAGCGGTGAAAAGGAGAGGGCAAGGCGGGGGTTGAAGTAGAGCGGTTTCGCCAGTGAATTGGTAAGCCATGAAAAATGGTCAAGCCTGAATGCGGCTGTCAATTGGAGCATTTCCGACGGCGAAAATTCGGCAGAACCATACCCTCCGGTGGTCCAGGTCTCCCGGTCGGCAATTATCTGATCGACACTGCTGCGCGGATACACCAGCGTTCTCACTGTATCGTTATCGGTTTCCCGGTAGACGAGCGTGTCGTAACCGCTCTGCGGCAGGTCGGGTGAGTGACGGAGTAGGTACCCGTGCCGGTTCTGATCCATCTGTACCTGTATGCCCGATTGCAGGTACATCATTTCCGTTTTTATTCGGATACCTGCTTCTCCTTTGTAGGATCTCTGCTGCAGATCATATTCATTTCCCATGAGCAGTGTTACCGGGTCGGTTTTCGTACCAGTGCGTACCATGCGCTTGCTGTCGTATTCAAGCCCGATAGTGGTGCCGAATTGTTCATTCCAGAACCGGCTGTTTTCAGCGCTGATTTCGTCAATATAGTCGTACCGTCGTGCGTCTTTGTATCCACCCGCAGAAATCAGGTCCAGTTCCGGATCGTTATCGTTGATGGTGAGCGCCTGAACGGTCCAGTCTTTTACCTTCGCCTGAATGAAGCCGAAATAGCTCCCCGGTTTTGATCCCATCCGGTCTTTCGCGCCCGGAAGCTGATTGCTTATTTTCCCCGGCCATGCATCCCATCCGTCGCGGTGCAGTGCGCTGAACGATCCGGTAAAATGTGCGTTTTCGGTTTTCTTCGCGAAAAGTGCCGTACCATTGACATGCCGGTAGGTCCCCCCCGTCAGCGTTATTTCATTATAGTCCTGATCCCTGGTGATCAGGTTGACGATGGAGCCGAGCGTATTAGCTCCGTAGAGCACCGATCCGGGCCCGACGATAATTTCAACCCGTTCAACATTGTCAAGGTTTATCGGACCGTCGAGCAATATGGGTTCCTGCAGATTGCTAATGCTGTGGCCGTTGATCATGATAGTTATTTTTTCATTGTCGTTCGCGGCAATTCCGCGGACCTGCGCCAGGTAGTCGCCGATATTTTTGATGGTGATGACATAGCCGGGAATCGTCTGCAGAAGTTCATATATGTTTTTGTAGCCTCGCTGGGCTATCTGCTCTTTTGTCACCACGTACATGACGTTGGGAGCAAGGTCGCGGGACTCTTCTTTTCGGGAGGAGGTAACAACCTGAAGGTTGAAAAGGTCGCTGAGTGAAAGCTCATCGACAACGGAAGTGTTTTCGTCAGGGTCTTTATTGTCGAAATTCGTCTCCCCGCTCAAACCTGCTCCTGGATTAGCGATAATCAGCCAGGCAACAGCTGTAATAAAGATCGGTCTTTTTTTTAATGATGATGGATGCATTTATTGGATTCTTTCATTGAAGGAGCCAGATTCGTTTTCAGCCTATTGTATCATTGTAGTAAAATCCCTGCAACGTATTAATTATTCAAGTAGTTAAATAGTGACATCCCTGGTATTTAAGGCCCGGATCACGGCGTGCACAATTCAGGTTCTGATGTACTAATGATCAGTTAATGAGTCGAGATGCTCAGTGTACCACCTGTCGAACCATGAAGATATACTTCGACGCCCCGTTGAGGAGAAATTATGCAACGGTAATTACGGGAATAAAATAGTAAAGAAGGTACACCGGCAACTGGTACTGTGGTAATAATTGCCGGTGTTCTTCATCTATGGGTTTTCGTATGAATGGGGCTTTATAAGTAAAGAACTGCTTTCGCATTGACCGTTGTGCCGCTGTTTTCAACCCTGACAAGGTAACAATCCCGCGGTAAACCCGAAAGATCAACGCTGAGTGAAACAGCTGTACCGGAAAGGTTCCGCAGTGGTACGTTTTTCACCATTTCTCCTCTGAGATTGAACAGCTTAACGGAGGTCAATCCGCTACCCGGTGACGGGAAATCGAGGGTCATGATGGATCTGATGCATTGTACCCGGAAATCGGTTTGCTTTTCTGCTCCGGCAGCACTCACCCGCTGCTGCGACGTACCTTTGCAATCAACAACCAGACTGGTGACACTCTGCGCGGGGAGTGAATAGGTAAAGTCACTTGACGAGAGTGTCCGGGCTGACTGTTCCACGAGGTCCTTTGTCGGGTCGGTGATACAGGGAGTCAGTTTTTCCGGGGCGGTTCCGGGAAGCGAGAACTCCTGGGAAACGGAGTTGTTATTTTTGTTGTAGGCTACGATAACGACCCGTGAGAGGGTCGAGTCCCGGAAGGCCGAAACGGTTACTCCGTTGGTCGGGGTTTCCGTCGCGTCAATGCGGATGAAGCCGGGGCGGACATATCGTGACCAGTTTCCCATGACCCAGAGCCGTTTGGTGGGTTGGCGGGTTGATTCCGCCCAGAGTGCTCCGTTGTTGCAGCCGGAACACGGTTTTATCCACCAGAAGTGCCAGGCGTTCATATTTGCTTTTGTCAGCGATTCGTGGATCAGTTTGCAGACGCGAAGCGCACTGCCCATTCCGGGATCTTCGACTCTGGTGTCGGTGTCGTAGATCTCCGTCTGCCAGAACTCCTTGCCCGCAGCCTGAATCTCCGGGTAGAGGGTGGGGGTGCCGCCGTACAGGTGGGTGGCGAGTATCGCGGAGTGATTCCATGCATCGACGTCTGCTTTGAACACTTTGTAATAATTGCTGAATCCGTACCAGTTACAGGTCTCAAGACCCATGACCTTTGTATCGGGTGCCTTTGCGGCCATGGTCGGACCAAAGTAGTTCCCCACCCAGTTCGCCAGTGCACGGGTATCATATTTAGTCCAGCCGAGATCCGCTTCGTTTCCGGATGAGATTGCGTACAAGGGAGTACCCGCACTTTTCATGGATGTTGCTGCGTTCGCGAGAACGTCGGCCCACGCCTGATAATCTTTCTCGTACAGGGTATCGTAATCTTTTCCGGCAACTTTCACCCCGTTCTTGCAGTACCACGGTGTACCCCAGACCGTTACGCCGTAACCGGAGGCCAGTTTCGTGTTGGCTATCTCACTCTGAGTAAGACCGTTTTTCTCGATCATAACCCGGTGCAGGGATAAACCGGCACCTTTAGTGGGGGAGAACAGCAGTTCGCCTTCAGAGGCGGTCAGGGTGCCGCACCAGGCGCTGCAGGTGCCGAATCCGCTGATCTTCTGGTGCTGGTTTTCAACGTTGACGGTAACTGCAGCAGCAAAACTGCAGCCGGCCGCAGTGAGCAGGAATGTCATTGAAAGGTGCAGAGTAATGTTTTTCATGCAGATTCCTCCAGGGAGATTGGTTTCCGTCGATACGTATTTCGTAAACCGGAAAGAGAAATGGTGAAAATTACAACCGGATTTAAAATAGTTTAACCGTTTAAAGTTCAGGTGCAGTAGCACTGGTCTCTCGTATTCTCCCCCGAGGACTTTCTGATCAGTAAGATATCCACAAAGGAACATAAATGCAACTTTTGGTGATACAACCCAATCATTTGTTGTAAACGTGGCCGATATACCTGCATGTGATGCATGCCTGGTTTCCATGAATAATCAGGATTATTCAGATTCTGGATCTCGAAGCGATATATTGAGCGTCGATCCGAGTTGGAATGATTTTTGAGCTAAGGCAGCTTATTTTGAAGGGATCAGGTGTCTCACCCGCCTCAATACGTGGTTGTCGGAAATGCAGAAAAGAACTGCCGGCACCGGTGTTACTCAGAACGTGGCAATTGTTTATGGAATGTTGCACCCACGAATGTAAGTGATGCAGCACTACCCGGGAAACGGTGACTGTACTGTTTTTATTAAGAAAAAATTGGTTATAAATAGCAATATTGAGTTTAAAACCGACTCTTTGTACTGAACTTCAGTACAAAATGTTACCTTTTATACCAAAGTTACACCGAATCCTGTGATGACTTGCTATATTAGGATATAATGCAACGTATCGAATTCTATGATGACTTCCGGGTGTACCTCCGGGAATTTTATGAGGATCAGAAAAAGCGGTTTCCGCACTTTTCCTATCGGTATTTCTGTGGAAAAGCGGGATTGAAATCGCCGTCACATTTTATTGAGATCATGGACGGCAGGCGGAAACTGACCTCGAAGATGCTCGATTCGTTCATCAAAGGGCTTGGGCTTTCAGAGACCGATGCCCGTTACTTCACCATTCTCGTCCATTTCAATCAGAGTAAAAACAGTACCGAAAAGCAGCAGCTGCTTCTGCAGATGCGCGGCATGAAGCGCAAGGTGAAACAGGCGCTTGTATCAACGGATTACTATGAGTATTACTCAAACTGGTATAATATTATAATTCGTGAGCTTGCCTGTCTGATCGACTGGAACGATGATTATGATCTGCTGGCCAAATCGGTCGTTCCGGCCATAAAAAAGAACGAGGCTCGTGAAAGTATCCAGTTCCTGACCGGGGCCGGTTTCCTTAAAAAGGAGCAGGGGTGCTATATTCAGTCTGAACCGGCGCTTACCAGCGGGTCTGAAGTCTGTTCTCTGGGAATCCGCAACTACAACCGGTTCATGGCGGAACGGGCACAGAAGGCGATTGAGGAATTTCCGACCACCGAGCGGGATATCCAGAGTCTTACCGTGGGAATTTCAAAGGAAACATTCAGTTTGATTAAACAGGAGATGCAGGAGTTTTTCAGCAGAGTGGTGCGGATTGTCGATGACGAAAAAAATGCCGACAGGGTGTATAATATCAATGTGCATCTGTTTCCGATGAGTGTCGAATCCTCACGCGGGGATCAGGATAATGAGTAAGATTCTACTAGTTGTCGTACTATGGCTTATTGCACTCTGCTGCAACTGCACCTCCCCCGTTGCCGGTGGCTCAAGCCAGCAGGGCAACGGGGTAATGGTGGGATGTGTCGTTTCGGCTGACGGTTCCCCGTCGGAAGGGACGCAGATACGTATTCTCCCGGTGGATTATCTCTCAAACCCTGATTCGTCATTGGAAAATGTTAAGGCGATTACCGCGATAACCGATGCTGAGGGAAACTTTTTCATTTCGGGAGTCGATACCGGTAACTACGCGGTGGAAGCGAATGATCTGGAATCTTCGGCCGCCCTTGTCCGACTGTCGCTTGATGAGGAGTACGATACCGCCAGTACAGGGAAGTTCTCTCTTGCACCGTATGCACGGATTAATGGGGTGGTATCGGGTACCGGAGTGGATCAGCAGCTTTTTGTGCAGATCCGGGGGCTTGAGCGTCTTGTTCCGGTGGAAAGTGACGGTACGTTCTCGTTTGATAATATTCCGGAGGGTGCATTCGACCTGCGGGTTGTTTCCGGTGATTCGACTGCCGAGGCCGTTGACATTATCGACATTGATGCTGCGTCGGAAACAACCATTTCTCTGGCGGTTCAGGCTGACGGCCGGTTTGCGCATGTTCTGCACCTCAATACAGCTGCCTCCGGTGCGGATGTCGCCGGAGATGTGACGGACTTTCCGGTACTGGTGCGGTTGACCGGAGAAACCTTTGACTTCAGTCAGGCGCAGAGCGATGGATCGGATCTTCGCTTCCTGAACTCCCGTGCCGGTCTGCTGCCCTGTGAGATCGAACGCTGGGATCCGGTTGCCAGGCGTGCCGAGGTGTGGGTAAAGGTGGACACGGTATTCGGTGATGACAGTACCCAAACGCTGACCATGTGCTGGGGTAATGCGGACGTTACCGGACCGGAGGACTCGACAATGGTATTTGATACCGGGAACGGATTTACCGGAGTGTGGCATCTGAATGATGAAGGTGACATGCTCAGTGATGCGACGGTGAACGCACTAACCGGTGTGAATTCAGGCAGCTCAGTGAACAGCGGGATGATCGGAAATGCCAGGGCATTTTCCGACAGTGATTTCATCCGAATCAGTGGTCTCTGCAAAACTCCCCAGAACGTCACCCTGAGTGCATGGGTTCGCTATGACAGCACTACCGATGGGCAGGACATCATTTCAATCGGCGATGCGGTACTGATTCGTGTGGACGTTCCCATCAACGATATCGGAACATCCGGTTCCTACCATAGTGACACCATTCTCACCGATACCAATTACACCTATGCCAGTTCCGGCCTGTATCTGAAAACAACCGGATGGCATTTCCTGACCTATACGATTGACGCAGTAGCGCATGTCCAGACATTGTATATCGATGGTGTGGAGCAGGCGGTTTCAAATGATGTCGCACCGATCTACTACGAAGGGCTCGGGACTGATACCTATTTCGGTATCCATGGAAACGGCAAAACCAAATTCAATTTCATCGGTTTGCTTGATGAGGTGCGGATCCATCGATCTGCAGTTTCGTCTGACTGGGTGAAGCTCTGTTTTATGAATCAGCAGCCGGATGATAAACTGGTTGACTGGTAGCCATCTCCCCTGGTAAAAGATCGACATTCCGAAAAAGTGCCGCTAACTCCCGAAATGGTAATTCCACGTTCTCAGGCTTCCCCGTTTCATTCCTTCCAGTTCCTGTCGTTTAAAATGTTTGTTCTGAGCATTGTTCCTGAAATTTCATTACTGTCGGGCAGTGAAATGATGGGTACCGTGTAGGTGTTTATGAAGTGTTTGTATTATGTGAAAAATAATTAAATACATTTAAAAAATATGTAACTATTAGTTTAACAATTAGTTACATATTGTTGTGTGTATTATAAAAATAATGGCATTATGCCATATTATTTAGTATGTTATTACTGTACCAGGGTTTTTGGAGAGCGAAAAGTGAAACCAATTGTCTCATATCTGGATTTCAGGGAATATCTGAGGGATTTCTATCTGGAAAAGAAGAAGTCTTCAGGATTCACTTTTCGTGATTTCGCGAAAGCGGCAGGATTTTCTTCTCCGAATTTCATAAAGCTTGTTATCGACGCCAAGGCGAACCTGGCACCTCCGAGTGTGGCCAGACTTTGCGATGCAATGGGGCTTAAGAACTCCGACCGTCGTTATTTCAAGCATCTTGTCAGCTTCGGACAGGCTAAAACCATAGAGAAAAAAATAGGATTTCTTGAAAAGCTGAAAAGTGTTCAGTCATCGGTTGTCGTGGGTGGGCTTACCGACGATCAGTTCAGCTATTTCAGCAAATGGTACCATCCGATTATTCGGGAGATACTTTCCGTACTACGGTTTGATGGCGATTTTGACCAACTGGCAGCATTCGTCAATCCGCCGATCACTCCAAAAGAGGCAGAGGAATCGGTGGAGCTCCTTGAGAATCTGCACCTGATTGAGAAGGATGAGAGCGGAAGATTTGTCCCGACCGACAGATTTCTGACCAGTGCCGGTTTGGGTACCGGAGCACTCGCGATAAGAAATGCTCAGAAAACCATGTCTCAGCTTGCCGCCCGTGCCATTGAGGTGGTACCCCCGGAACAGCGTGATATTTCAGGGGTAACTGTTTCCATATCAGAAAATTCACTAGATACGGTACGTGCCGAACTGGAGAAATGTCGCCGCAGAATTTTTGAAATTGCGGCACAGGATAAAACGAGTAACTGCGTTTTCCGGGTGAACTTGCATATGTTCCCGGTAAGCGGTAAAATTCCCGATAAAGAATTACTGAAAACCAGGGATGGTCATGGTGAATAACCGACGTGCAGCAGTTATGTTATTCTTCCTGTCCGTTCTGATGACAGGCAGTATCTGCCGTTGTACCACCGGTGAAATTACCGGTGGTGGTACCGAAGACGTCAATACCAGGGTTGTAGCGGGCACGGTGATGAATCCCGACGGTACTCCGGCACCGCAGGCACAGGTGCTGGTTTTGTCGGCGGGTCACGATCCGGTTCGGGACAGCGGGGAAGGCCTTTCCATTGATACAACGGATGATAACGGCGCATACCTTGTATCGGTACCGGCAACCGGGGTGTACTCCGCCCAGATTGTTGCTCTTGCGGCCCGGACCCGAGCTGCGATTTCCCGGGAGGCAGTAACGGATGATACTACGTTTTTCCCGTCTGCAGTACTGTCGCAACCCGGTGCGGTTAAGGTGCAGCTGCCTGCGGATATCGACACTGCAACCGGGTATCTGTATATTCCCGGGACGACCGTTTTTGCTTACGCCAATTCCTCCTCGGGATTTATCACCCTCGATTCCGTTCCTGCCGGCAGTGCGGCAGAGATCGTATTCTCCGAAACCGAAATGGCAGATGCAACCGTGTTGCGATACGATGTACCGGTCAGGCCGGATGAAACCACCACCGTCTGGAATCCCGCATGGAACTACTCATGTGATTTTATTTTGAACACCTCGCAAACAGGAGCCGGTATAACGGGAACCGTGTCCGGTTTTCCGGTGCTCGTTCGACTCACTACCGGCAATTTCAACTTTGATCAGGCGGAAACCGACGGCAGTGATATCCGATTCACAAAACCTGACAACACGATACTACCTTATGAAATCGAGCGCTGGGATACAGTTGCCGGGCTTGCCGAGGTGTGGGTGAAACTTGATACGGTTTACGGCAACGACAGTACACAGTCGATCACCATGTTCTGGGGTAATCCGGATGCAGCGATTGCAGCAAGCAGCGAAACTGTTTTTGATACGGCGAACAAATTTATCAGCGTGTGGCACATGAACGAGGACCCCTCGGCAGGAATCGCCTCTATAAAAGACCGCACTGTCAATGCACATAATGCAACTCCATACGGCACAATGTCCGCAACGAATTCCATCGGAGGCGCTATTGGAAAAGCAATAAACTTCGATGGAATTGATGATTACATAAATGCCGGAAATGTCCAGGTTCCCGCAAATTATTCGATCGGATTATGGGTGCTGTTGGATACGATTGGAAATTATCAGCGGTTTATTTTAAAAGATTCATGCTATACCCTATGGTACGACAAGGATTCCGTCAGTGTTCGTATGGAGCACATGGGCACCACGACACCATGGCGTGGGCTACTGCAGGACGGTGGGACTCGTGTGCCGATGACAACCGGGATTTGGTATTACCTTACGGGCACATTTGATGGAAATGCCATCCGATTGTATGAAAACGGCACTGAAGTAGCAATGTCGAATTTGATTACGGTGATTCCCGGAACCAATTCCAAACCTCTTACGATCGGCCAGTCGTTTAATCATTCTTTTGTTAACGGTATCATGGATGAAATCCGTATAGAAGGTACTGCTCGTTCGGCGGATTGGATACGGCTTTGTTATATGAATCAGCGAATCGACGATAAATTGGTACGGTATAAATGAAGAAAGACTGGAAAAGTTACATTTCGGGAAAGAGATACCTTAATGCTTCATAACAAATTAAGAGAACCGTTGAAAAGAATGGCAACCGTTTCGGTGTTGCTGATTTCACCATTTCTATTTTCCACTCAGGCAAAAACACTCTATGAGAACCAGAGTGATGTCGTCAACTGGCGGTTCGGTATGTACATCCATTTCAATATGAACACCTTTAATCCCGGCTGGGGTGAGTCACGTGTTGATCCAAAAAAATTCGCACCTACAAAGGTCGACTGCGGACAATGGGCGCGTGCAGCAAAATCAGCAGGCATGAAATTCGGAGCATTGACCACAAAACATCACGACGGTTTCTGTCTGTGGCCTTCTCAGCAGACACCTCCGCATGGTGCTGGACGCTATACCGTTATGGAGAGCTCGTATCCTCATGACATCGTTAAAATGTATGTGGATTCTTTTCGGGTATACGGACTTGAGCCTGGACTCTATTTCTCAATGTGGGATGCAGCATGCAACATTCCAGGTCCATCCGGAGACCCCACGACGGTTCGTGCCGAGTGGGCACAGGATAGTGCGTATGTGATGGGACAGCTTACGGAACTGTTGTCAAACTATGGTGACATCCCGCTTCTGATCTTCGATGGCTATTCGTGGGACATGGGGCACTGGGCATTTCCTTATCAATACGTCCGGGCTCTGGTGAAACGATTGCAGCCAAATTGCATAATTACCGATCATAACGGCCTGCTTTATGAACCCTGGGAACAGGATATTGCGGATTTCGAAGAACCACTGGGTATTGTTTGTCCGGAAGGAAATACGTATGCTTCACAAACAGAAAACACTATTTCCGGTGACTGGTTCTGGAACAACTCCGCCGAGGACATCAATCAATTAAAGTCGGTGGATTTCATTACGCAACATCTTACCAGGCTGGAGCCTCTCTATTGCAACTTTCTGCTCAACTGTCCGCCAAACAGGACCGGTGTTCTTGATGATGCCATTGTAACACGACTGGGTGAGGTCGGCATTGCATGGAAACCCAACCCTTCACGGGACTCTCTGCCTGCCCAGCCGCCTGTTATGGAAAGACCTGTTACACCCGTAAGCGCCACTGCATCGAGCAACAACAGCACTGCTGTTAACGCCATAGATAATGTTAATGATTGGTCAGGAAGCAAACATTTTCAGACACTATGGACATCAAGCGGGCCATTGCCGCAGTATGTCACTCTTGATCTCGGACGTATTTACGATACGTTAAACATGCTCATGTATCAACCGCGCAGGGATAATAACAGCACGACCGGAAATATCACTTCGTACCGAGTGCTTGTGAGCACCAACGACACTTCATTCATACCTGTTGACAGCGGAACATGGGTAGCCGATGTGAAGATTAAATGGTCGCAGTTCGAGCAGCAGCAGGCTCGTTTCATACGACTCGAAGCTCGTGCAGTAAACGGCGGTACTTCTGCAGTAATAGGCAATATTTCGGTAGGTGCCGATAAAATGTATGAACCGGCCGTTGGAATCGCTGAACGATATTCTGTAAAGCTTCACCGACCATCGCCGGCCGCATTCGTCACCTCAGGAGCAGACGCATTGGCGCTTGATCCGGCATGGAAAGGTAAAACGAAATCAATCGTTCTTTACAATTTGAACGGACAACAAGTATGCATTAAAGTGTTTCGAAAGAATAAAATTGATTTGAAAAAAGACTTCGGGGTTTCAAGAGGAATGTATCTTGTTAAGGTACAAAAGCTATCATCCGTTAAAGATATTCCATAATTGTAATGTGTTGCAGAAATGACTGATTGAAAACTGCTGTCAAAACAAAACGGGACAATAGAACTATGATCTGCTCAACATCCTTCAGAATGATCGGCACCAGCATCATGGTTGTGCTATTGCTGTCAAATGCGGCAACGGTGACATCCCAGGTAATGTATAATACACGTCTTGATTCGCTCCGGCAGGAACACGTAAATCTTCGTTTCGGTATGTTCATTCACTTCAACATGAACACGTTCAATCCCGGTTGGGGCGAAAGCAGGGTTGATCCAAAAAAATTTGCGCCAACGAATGTTGACTGCGGACAATGGGCGCGGGCAGCGGTTTCCGCAAAGATGAAATATGCGATATTGACAACAAAACATCATGATGGATTCGCTTTGTGGCCCTCCAAACAGGACGCGCCAAACGGGCAGCCGCATTACACCGTCATGGAAAGCTTGTATCCACACGACATTGTAAGAATGTTTGTCGATTCCATGCGTGCCTACGGAATCATACCATGTTTTTACTTTTCCGGCTGGGATGCGGCCAGTGGTATTCCGGGCCATTTCTCCGACCCCTCGGCAGTTCGTGCACAGTGGCCGCAATGCAGTACCTTTGTTCTCGGACAGATCAGGGAGCTTCTGGACGGAACCTATGGCGAGATACCGCTTTTTGCATTTGACGGCTACTCCTGGGACATGGGGCACTGGGCATTCCCGATCGAAAAAATAAGGGGACTTGTGAAACAATTGCAGCCGAACTGCCTTGTTCTCGATCACAACGGCGCAGCTCCCTGGGAAGTTGATATTGTATATTTCGAGGAGCCTCTCGGTGTCAAAGCACCGGACGGAAACATATTTGCATCATGTCAAGGTCAAACCATCTCTAGAGACTGGTTCTGGGATGGCTCTGCCGCTAATTTGGGCCAGCTCAAGTCAACAAGTGATATTCTTGACCACCTTTCGAGGCTGGAACCCTTGTATTGCAATTTCGTACTCAACTGCCCGCCAAACAAAACCGGCGTTTTGGATGATGCTATCGTTCAGCGTCTCCGCGAAGTCGGTGAAACATGGAACCCCGATAATTCCCGATCGCCTATGCCAACCCAACCCCCTCAGCTTGAAAGACCTTTTACCCCGGTTTCGGTAACGGCCACAAGTAACAGCACTGCTGCGGTTAATGCTATCGATAACTCCAATGACTGGTCAGGTGGTCATGAACAGTCGCTTTGGACTTCGGGGGGAAACCTGCCCCAATCGGTGACCCTCGACCTCGGCGCCGTGAGGGATAGTATTGACATGCTTATGTACCAACCGAAACGTTTCGGAAGTACGGTCGGTAACATCACTTCATATCGCATCTACGTGAGTGAAAATGGTACAGGCTTTACACAGATTTCAACCGGTACTTCATCAGGAAGCAGTTGGGGAACATGGCCCGGCGATGAGTCCATAAAATGGGCACAGTTCAAACCCCAAAGGGCACGCTATGTACGTCTTGAGGCAGTAGCAGTTACGAGTGGAACCTCTGCCGTTATCAATACCGTCACTGTCGGAGCAGTGTTACCATGTCCCCTTCCTGTGGGAGTAAAAAGGCGGGATTCCAAAGTCACACTACTGCCATCCCGTTCCGGTATAAAGAAGGTAACCGGAAGTGCGATGCTTGAAAAGAATGTTTCAGGAGAATCCGGTAGAATCTCTGTTTATGACCTAACCGGAAAAAAGGTAACTACGAAAAACAGTAAAGTGTCGGAAAGTGTATATATCATCAAATATAACAAATCACTTTCAGATAATAAAAAACCATGACCGGCTTTGAAACTACTAGCGGGAGAAACATAAAAGCTCGCAACAGGCATTAATGATAATGACTGTTATTCACTCTTCACCTTCTGTCCAATACCGGTCAATGATCTTGAAATGTTGGGATAATCCTGTTCCCGGTAGTATGACGAGTATTCGTCATGCTGATTTCCGGTTGTGAGCAGGAGAGGATCGTCACTTTAACGATTCAGGCTTTTCGATCGTGAGTATATTTGATCAGTTTTGTAATGATATTCAGGATGTGCCGATATGAACGATAAACTGGAAATAACAACAGTGCACATGATGGTTCAACCGACCATCAGTGGTAGAAAGGAATAAGGGTAGTTGTGAAAGACAATCTATCGATTTTCAAAAAGGTCAGACGGCGATATACCTGCTACAGCAGGTTACTACTGTTTGTCCTCGTGATTGCCGGTTCCGCCTTCAGTCAGGTGACCTTTTCACCGACCGGCTGGACAGAGTGGTCCGGCAACGGGCCGTGGGGTTCAGTGCTGCATCTCTCCTCCACGTCGGGTGCGACAGCTACTATCCAGGACACCGGGACCGAAGCCTTTATCATTCATAAAGCGGGACCGGATTGCGGTATTCTCCAGGTGGTGGTCGACGGTAATGCGGCAACCATGAAAGAGGTCGATACCTATGCACCGGCGGTTTTGTGGAATATGAAAACGGTTGTTGCCTCGAATCTCGCGAACGGGCCGCACACGATTACTGTCACGGTTACGGGGCGGAAAAACAGTGCTTCGAGCGATGTACTTGTCCAGATGATTGATTACTGGACTCTCGGCAGGGGCATGTGGTCAACCGAAAGGGCGTGGGCGTGGTATAAAGACAATCCATGGATTGTCGGATGGAATTATACGCCTACTACCTGCGTCAACGCTACCGAATGGTGGCAGGATGAGACCCACGTTTCCGACAGCAGCATCCACCGGGAACTGGGGATCTGTGAGCAGCTCGGTTACAATTCAATAATCGTCTACCTGCAGTACCTGGTGTGGGAAAAGGACAGCGCCTATTGTAAAGAACGGTTCAGCCACTTTCTGGAACTCGCCGACAGTCACCATTTCAAGGTGGCACCCACCTTTTTTGATGATGTCAATTTTATCTGCAGTGGCGACGATTGCGGCAACTCTCATCTGGGCGACCAGGGCGAGCCTGATCCCGGGAAACTGATGTCGCAGTGGGGAGCGAGTCCCGGTCCGCGTTATGTCCTGGATGTCAACATGCGTCCGAAGTTCAAGCGGTATGTCCAGGATTTTATACGCACCTACGGGGAGGATGATCGAATCCTCATGTGGAACCTGTATAACGAACCGAGCAATTCGGGTATCGGAACCAGGACATTCCCGCTGGTGGAGCTGGCATTTCAGTGGTCCCGCGAAATCGGAACATCACAGCCACTGACGGTATCCGAGTGGACGGGGCAGAACAATGGCTGGCCGTATAACATGTCTGATGTCTGTTCGTTTCACGGCTATTTCGGTAATTCAGGACTCAATGCGGCGATCAGAAAATTCCGCGCAACACAGCGGCCGATCCTTTGCACCGAGTGGCTGGCGAGGGGATCTCCCGGATCGGATATCCTCAAGGACCTGCCGCTTTTCAAGCGACTCGGTGTCGGGAACTTCTGCTGGAGTGTAATCAACGGCCGTATGTATACTGATCGCTCATGGACATCGTATGGCAGTTATAATGACCCCTGGTTCCACGCTATCCTCTATAACGACGGTAAACCGTACCGGGCAGAGGAAGTTGATGCAATATTCAAAAACCTTGCCCATAAAACCCTGAACTGGCAACCGGGTGCAACCGATGGGGCACTTGTTGAAAAGAGGGGGTGCACTGATCCCCGCTATGCTCAGTTCGATTCCATGGCCACGGTAGACGACGGTTCCTGCAACACACTGCTTCCACCGCTTGTTGTCAAGGGATGTCTTGATCCTGAATCAAAGTATTACAACCCTCTTGCAACGGAGAGTGATCCTGATTCCTGTAATCCCGTAGGAGCCATGCAACCACCTCAGGCCGGGACTTCCGGGTTGTCTTCGATGGGCGCGGTGAGCTTTATCGGTAAAAACCGGATCGGGATTTCCGGAGAGGGGAGTATCCGTGTGGAACTCTTCAGCATGAATGGTCGTTTGGCCTGGAGCGCTGCAGGGGCGGGACCGTGCATCATGGAAATCGGCGACCAGGTACAAAACGGGATTTACTTTGTTCGTGTGTTCAGGAACGGGGTGTATGCAGGAGTAAGCTCCCGGTTTTCGATCACCGATATGCGCTGACAGGTTACAATATAGCCTGCAAATGCTATGCTACCTAATGAGTAGGGGGGGGGGTAACGCCCCCCTTATAATTCTCTTCAAATTCCTCTACGATATATTCCTGACAGACTGCTTTTTTGCGCTTCTATTAAAATAAAAATCTGCAAGCATGCTTGTTTGGCTGTTCCAGCACAAAACCAGCTATACACCAGGTCTCAAGTGGCGTACTGTGATCCGTATTATAGAACAAAATCTGCCTTGGTAGTTTTTGTTCTTTCTTGAAGATTAGATAATTATGGACATTATTATTTGCAGAATGAGTCGAAATACTTATCAAAAAAGAAATGGGGCCATTTCTGTAAACATTATAGATACGAAGTGCAAAGACCCACGGTAACGAAACCGGTTATATTTTTAGACAATAGTCCCCGGAACGATCAGCGGAAACGACCGCTGCCATTTTTAAATGAATCGAAACACTGTAGCAAGGCGGTATACTTGTTAGCTGAAAAAATCTACATGCTTCTTCTTCTTTTATTCGCCATGACTGCTCAAACATTTTGCGGAGAAAAGGAATTAGTAGCGAGTGCTGAACTTTACACAAAAGAGGGCGTACGGTACGGGCGCTATGAGGTGCGCATGCGAATGGCGGCTGCCGACGGTGTCATCAGTTCATTTTTTTTGTGGAAGGACGAATCCGAAAAAGATGAAGCCTACTGGAATGAAATTGATATTGAGATACTTGGGTGCAGCCCGAAAGGATTTCAAAGTGCGCTTCACTATGGCACGGGCGGCTGGTCGAATATGGGGCACGCGGAAACCTATCATCATCTCAATAAACCTCTGACGACGCACTACAAAACCTATGCTGTCGAATGGACGCCCGATTATATCAGCTGGAAACTCGACGACAGCCTGATACGAAAAGATACCGGTGAGATAATCACAAAGTTTCGGGATGTGCCAATGCAGTTGCGATTCAACATATGGCCAACCCTGCACGCCTCCTGGGCCGGAGCATTTGATCCGGCTGTTTTACCTAAGCATATGTATATCAACTGGGTCAAATACTACCAGTACACACCAGGAAAACCTTCCGAATTTACCCTCGCATGGGAGGACGGTTTTGATGCTGATACCCTTGGCCAACGCTGGAAAACGGGGTTCTGGGAGAGTCCTGATAAAGCCAGTACGCACCTAGATAAAAATGTAACCATCAGTAATGGTGCGGCGATTCTGACCCTGTCTAAATTCGCGAAAAGTGGATTCAAGGGGATCATTCCCCAGGATAATTCAGGAGGAACTACCTATCCCAGAGAGTTCGGCAGAGGCCGGTAAGCGTGAGTATATGGAAAACAAGGGACATTTTCATTCGTCCTTTGAATAGTACCGATTTTCGTGAACTTTCGGAATCCGGATATTTCAAATTGAGCGGTTGTACCTTACCGTATACCACCGGAAACATCTCCATCATTACAGCGAACTGTCGCATTCATTTCTGGGAACTTGCCCTCTCAATAACCGTACCCTTCAGTCGAATCACCGGTTTGTGTCGTGCAAACACGCTGTTCTCCGGATAAAGAACATGGCTGATCATGTTCTGGATTTCCCCGCGCGTATTGAATTCATATGAACTGAATTGTTTCCGGATGCTGTCGAATGAATTGTCAAAACCGATAAGCGCCGGGCGTTTGTTCGGGGATATTCGCAGATAATCCCAGTAATCGGTTACCAGACCGGCGACAAGGTCGTTGACACAGACGAGAGCGGTTATTGACTGATCAGCAGTTACCTGATCGATCGCCGTTTGTACGGAAGTGAATATCGCATTGTCTCTTAGCAGCCTGTCATGTTCATGTTTTAACGCGGAAAGATGTGGTATGAAAGATTCATGAACCTGTTTCCGAAGGCTATCAGCCAGAGATCGGTACTGTTTACCGGTTTTTTCCAGAAACGGTCGCATATAGTAATAATCATTGATGTATTCGGACACGGTGAACTGAAGCAGCTTCGCTCCCGGTTCGAGAGTGACCGCTTTCTTCAACCCGTCAAGGCGATTCTGTGACCATGGGCTCCCGTGAAACGGTGAAATGAAGGCGATGGTGCGGTGTCCCTTTTCAAGGAGGTAGCGTCCGACATCACTTCCCGGTATCGTTGAATAACTCGAATCAAAAAAGGTCAGTTTTCTGTAGTAGGATCCGAAGCGATGAACGGTGGATAGTATGCTGCTGTCCTCAACCCATGCGGAGACCGGGATGTTGCGGGTCAGCAGCGTGGCGAGACATCCTGCCGAATTGTTCATGTGGTACGAGGAGAGTATCATGCCGCGGATTCCTGCTGTTTCAAGATACTGTTCCAGTGGTTCATTGTGCGGTGTGTAAAAACACGGCGTGTCCGCATAGTCATTGTAGCACAGGATTTCCAGAGCGACATTGTTGTCTGCTGCAATTGAAGAGAGATGCCGGTAGAACGACCGCTCCCGTTCCGTTTCGATCTTGATCGCTCCCCTGCTCTGTCCGAATGCGACAATCGCGATTCGCGGATGGCGAACAGGACGCGTGGTAAAAAAGTAATAACGAGCACCGTTTCGCTTGACAATATTCTCCGAAAGCAGTACGGAAAGTACCTTCCTGATTGTCGGATAGCTTGCGTTATACAAGGTCGTCAGCTGGTTGATCGGAGGGAGCGGAAGGTGTGTCTGGAAATTGCCGCCGAGAATATCTTTCCTGAACCGTTCCAGTGTCCTTTCGAATTTGTTTCCACCCGGGCAGCCGGTGATAGAGAGGGGAGGGGCAGTTCCCTTTCTTGCAATTCCCTTTCCCCACCTGCTCGCAAGAAGTCCTTCGTTTTCGAGTACCTTGACAGCCCGCATAACAGTAACCGGTGAAACACCAAACTGTCGTGCCATGCTGCGGACCGGAGGGAGGTTACTCCTGCCTGCGCTGGTTTCAACCAGCTTGCGTATGTTCTCGATGGTTTTGTTTAAAACTGGTGATTTATGAGGTGGCATAGTTTCCTCTGGTGTTGGTCTATATAGTATCTGTTCTGCATTAACATTTACGCCCCCTAAATCCCCCGAAGGGGGACTTAGGGGGCGTTAGTAGAAGGTGCATAGAAATCACCCAATTCTGAACAGAAACAATATAACAGTGTAACAAAAAATAAATTAATTAACATAATTATCTCAAAGGGTATCTCCTGCTCACCTATTTTTAATAGGGTGGGGTTTCCGACCCGGAATTTTTGTGGAGTTAACTACATGCAGGAGCTGAATTATGGTTCGAAGGTTTTTTTCTTTTTGTGTATTGGCGGGAGTACTATTTGTGTCGATTTCATCTGCGGAACTTAAACAGATAGGGGCATGGGTTGGAGGTGAAGGGACGTATCCCCAGCCTACCAAAAAAAATGTCGAGGCATTTCAGGTACTGCAGAATCGTCATCTTGATATTATCAGCATCTTTGTTCTATGGGATACGAATAACTGGAAGTGGACAAAAACCTATGCTGATATCGCTGCGGAAAACGGTTCGACTCTTCTGGTGACATGGATGGCCAACGGGTATACAACGCAACAGATTGTAAATGGTGATGCGGATGCCTACCTCAAAGCTTACGCTGAAGGAGTAAAATCCTACGGAAAAGAGATCTGGCTCCGACCGTTTCATGAGGCGAACGGCGACTGGTATGACTGGGGAATAGCTAAAAGCGGTGCCGGTAATACCAATGAGACCCTCATTGGAGCCTGGAAACATGTGGTAACCATTTTCCGTGACCTTAAGGTGGAAAATGTGAAATGGGTCTGGACCACCAATGCAACCAACAGTGGTTCTGCAACGTTTTCCGGCTGGTTCCCCGGCGATGACTGGGTGGACATGGTCTCTATCGACGGGTACAACTGGGGCGATGCGCAGAGCTGGTCAAGCTGGCAGAGTTTTACTCAGGTTTTCACACCTGCGTATAAGGCTCTGTCGGTTTCTTCGAAGCCGCTCTTTATCCCGGAGTTCTCGTGCTCTGAACATGGCGGTAACAAGGGACAATGGATTACGGAGATGTTCAGGGATATTCCCGAAAAATTTCCCCGTATTTTTGCCCTGATGTGGTTCAGTCAGAGTAAAAGCGCCGAAGCGGACTGGGCGGTGAATACCAGTGATGCCGCGTTGAATGCATGGAAGGAGGGTATTGCGAAAATAGGGGCAGTAGCAACAAAAGAGACAGTTTTACCGGCCATCCGGTATGTCCGGCCGGAAAACAGATCTTTCTATACATTTGGAAAATTGACGCCGGAAAAAACGTTTTTTGATCTGCGAGGTCGAAGGATTACCGGTGGTACAGTAAAAGGATATTCGTCGGGTATAGTTATTGAATACTCTTCTTTACACTCTTTGAAACGAAATTCTGATTTGGACTGATTGAATCTTCAAAGTATTTGATGGGGTGGAGTCGGTGTTGATCATATGAAAGAATACAAAAAAAGAGCCTCACGAAACGTGAGGCTCTTTTTAACATTTTAGTCGCGATATATCAGATCAATACGCCAGACCATACCCGTACTCGAACAGCGGTGTTCCACCGCTTCCCTGCTTTTCATCGGCGAATGCCGTCCCGGTATTGACCGGGATCTGTTCGAATGAGGCCGGCCAGGTATGGGTGAGTTTGCCGGTGAAGTTTGTACTGTTGTAGAGCACGTCCGCAACACCGGCACCTTCAGAGCCGGGCAGCCAGGCGCACACGAACGCACTGCTCGTTTGCAGTGCGCTGTTGATGATCATCGGACGGCCGGAGATCAGGACAATAATTACCGGTTTGCCACTGAGTGCGCATTTGTCGATGAGTTCCGCGTAGGGGCAGTCGGCCAGATTGATGGACATCTCTTTGTTTTTGTAAAGGTCACACTGCGGACAATCGGCATAGCCTCCGGTCATGTTGACATGGCCGTTATCGCCCTGTCCTTCGGCATAAGGCGTCTCGCCGATCACCAGTACGATTTTGTCGGCTGCGGACAGATTATCGCCGCTTTCATCGAAGGTAACATTGCTGCCACCGGCATCCTGCAGCCCCTTGAGAATAGTTGTTCCGGTAATGGTCGTCAGATCGGAGCCGCCCTGCCAGGTAATGGTCCAGCCGCCGCACTGAGCTCCGAGGTTATTTGCCCATGGACCCACCACTGCTACTTTTTCCGTCGCCAGAAGTGGTAGTGCGCTGCCTTCGTTTTTAAGAAGCACCAGTGATTTCCGGACGCATTCGCGCGCAACGGTACGATGTTCCGCCGAACCGAATTCCGCCAGAAGCGTGGTGTTCGATTTCGCGTCTGCAAACAGGTTGAGCCTGAATTTGATGCGTAGAATCCGTTTTACCGCATCGTTAAGCCGGAACAACGGTATGGTGCCGGTTTCCGCAGACTGTTTTAATGCGGCACTGTAATCCCTGATTTTTGCCTGTGCATCAATATTCGTCTGCGCTGTGTACACTTTTGCAACCATTGCCATATCGATTCCGGCATTGATGCAGGGAGCGACATTCTCAGGCGCATACACTTCCGAATCGACCGTACGTGGAATGGCATCCCAGTCAGAAAGGCAGAAGCCGTCAAAATGCAACTCATTTTTCAGAAGGTCGGTAAGCGAATACTTGTCGTTGGTGCATCGGACACTTTGTCCGTTCCTGCTCCAGGCGTTGTATGAAGGCATGATCGAAGCGACACCTTCCGCAACTGCCGCCTGATAGGGCGGAAGGTGGAGCGCTTTCATTGAAGCTTCACTCAGTTCGGTTATTCCGCCGTTGATACCGTCGGTCGTGCCGCCGTCGCCGATAAAATGTTTCGCACAGGCTGCCACCGCGTCGGGCCGGGTCATATCACCGTATCCCTGAAGCCCGCGGACATATGCTGCGGCCATCAGACTGTTGATTTCCGGTGTTTCGCCATATCCTTCGTAGGAACGGCCCCAGCGTTCGTCCCGAACCACCGAAATTGCCGGACCAAAGTTGAGGTTGATACCGACCGCCCGGCACTCCCTGGCGGTGATGTTGGCCATTTTTGCAACAAGGGCGGTGTCGCCGGTACACCCCATGCCTATGTTGTGAGGAAAAACCGTCGCCCCTTCAATGGTAGCGAGCCCGTGTACTGCATCAATTCCATACAGTATCGGAATACCAAGGCGGGTCTGTTTTGCGGCATCATGCATTGCATCAAGATTGGTTGCCCAGGTTTCTTTCGTGTTAGCCGGAAAAGGACAGCCGCCGCCGTTAAAAACCGATCCGTACATGTTGTTTTTAAGGTCATCAGTAGAAATGATGTCGACCAGTACTTCGGCGGTCTGGGCGATTTTTTCATCAATGGTCATAAGCTGCAGCAGTGAATCAATCTTCATTTCGATTACAGCATCGGGATCAGTCACCTGCAGCAGCGTGATACTCCCGAAATTCATATTCACATCGGAGTCGAAGGGAAGTGTTGCGGTGATATATCCCGTAGTTGTCACGATCAGAGTGTCGGCAGTTGCAAGTGTTTTAGCCAGAAAATGATCGCTTTGTTGACTGATTGTGTTTTTACGTAGTACACCGCCGATATGTTCCAAAGAGTTGAACGGTATGGTGCATTCTTCATTCCCGCAGGTGATGCGGGCAATAAAGAGACCATCTGCATGGTACCCGGTAAAAAGCGATGACAATTTGAGGGTGTGGGTGCCGGTAGTGAATAAACGATTGAAAACAGCACCGGTACGTTTACCGGACATATCAAAGAGTTCAACTTTGAGGAATTGTGGAACTGCACTGTTTACCACCAGGTTTTGTCCGCTTATCTGCAGTGTATGATGTGCGCCGACTGCAGCACCGGGTGTTTTTACCGATGCACCATTCAGTACAAATGCTCCGGTTGCATCGGTGTTTCCTGATAGCCCCTTTATTTTCAGTGCAACAGATGCGTTAGCGATCCCCGTACCGTTTTTGTCGACCACACGACCGGATATGGTTTGTGCTGAAACCGTGGCAGTGAGGAATGCCATACCAAGAATGAATGACAGCGTGGTTAATCTCATGATGACTCCTTCTCGTATCTGAATGCCCTGCATTCATCCGCAGGAAAGATGTTCAATTTACGGTGATTGTTCCAGTGATGACCGGGCCTCCGGTGGTTGTCGATTTCCATAGGTACAATCCCCCGGCAAGAGTTGCCGGAACGGGGAACCGTGTTCGTCCGTCAACACTCTTTCCGTTGGTAATCCTGACAACTTCGCGGCCGGAAAAATCATAAAGATGCATGCTCACGGGCCTACCGGTTTTCAGGTACAGTTCAAACCACGATCCGGAGATCGTCAGGGAGTGATTTGCGGGACTGCGCTTTTCTGCCGGTCGTCTGATTACTGCAGTAGTAGTATCCCGTTTATAGACGCGAATCCAGTCAACGAGCATTTTCTGGGGGAATATCGTGGAGGCATCGGGTGCGCCGCCCCAGCTTCCGCCGATGGCGAGGTCGAACATCATGAAATACGACTGGTCGAACGGTTTGGGGTAGGTAACGTTGGCGGGCGACCAGGAGGTGCAGTTATAGTAGTTATGAATACTGTCTACATAGAATGAAAAAGAACCGGTGTCCCAGATCATGGTGTAGACATGAAAGGTATCGGAGAGCGATTGTCCTTCGGGAGCGATCCAGGTGCCCTGAAGCATCTGGTTGTCCGCGCTGTGGTGCAGGGTGGAATAGAGAAGGCGGGGGTCATGACCAAGATTTTCCATGATATCAATTTCACCGCTCCGCGGCCATCCGCCGTAGGCAGGATTGTTCGGCATCATCCAGATGGCGGGCCACATGCCCTTTCCGTACGGAAGTTTCGCCCTGATATCAAACCGGCCGTACTTCCAGTAGGCCTTGTTCCTGGTTGAAACCTGGGTAGAGGTATACGGTCTTCCGCTGTACTCTTCCTTCCGGGCCTGCAGGGCCAGGTACCCATCGGCAACGTACAAATTCTCGGGACGGCTGGTATACGCCGACATGCCATGGTCACCTTCATTAAGTTCGAGCCGCCATTTGGTGTCGTCGAGGGAGGTTCCGTTGAATTCATCCGACCATTGCAGTGTCCAGCCTTCCAGAGGCTGTGCCTCTGTAGTGGGTACCGGTAACAAGCAGATCGAGAGCGACAGGCACGTCTTGACGAGAAGCTTCCTGATGTCGTTCATATTGTTTCCTGTCTGGAGAAAAAGGTTGTTTGAATTAGTCGAATAAAGATGTCGCAATTCGTCCCGATCGATTACCGGTTCACCGTGAATGTACGGGAGCATTCTTTGGATCCGGTGCGAAGCGTTGCCATATACACGCCGTTACCGAGTGATGCTGGAAGGAGGGCTGTGTGCATGCCGGTCTGCAGATGCCCGCTTACCGGGCGGGCGATTAATTTTCCCTGCAGCGAAAGTATGTCAAGAGTGGCCATACCGTTGCGGGAAACCGTATAGTGGAAATTGCCGCTGCTCATTGATACCGGCGACAGCGACAGCTCCGGTGCATCGCCAAGAATTCTTTCGCGATGTGTGACGTGAGCCGGAGGGTTCCACAGATCCGGCATGTTTCCCGACAGCAGCAGCAGGTAGATCATCTTGAGCGAACTGCCGAAGTACTTTTCCTCAACGTCGATAAGTGAGTCCTGTACATTGTATGCCTTGTTAAGCCAGTTCTGATGTGCCGCGTCGACCGTTGCCGCCAGGGCGAATCCGCCGAGAAAGGTGGACGTAAGTTCAGAGGAGGTTTTGTTTCCGTCGAGTGTATAATGGTCACCGACCGTTGCCGGGTTGTCGCCACTCGACGAGGTAATCCAGCCGGCGATAGTTGAGCAGAAGTCTCTGGCGTCATCATGGCCGTACCAGAGATATCCCCAGGCGATCCTCCAGGGAGTGCGCGCGGCATCATAAAAATAATCGTTACCGGTGGAGCCGCCATTTTCCTGACACCAGTCGGGGACGAGGCCTGTTGTCGCGTTTCGTGCTTTTTTAAGCAGTGTATAGGAATTGGTGATCACCCGGTCCCAGTCCTGGGAACCGGCATGTTTGAAGGACTCAAGTGCCGCAGTACTGAAATACGAAGGATTTTTCTTTGAGTCCCAGGTATCGCCCGGTTTGAGATAACCGTTTGCATTGACCTCGTGCCTCCATATCTTGTCGATGATTGCCCGCGCATCATCAAGGTACTTCTGGTCTCCCCACTGTTTATGTGCCTGCAACAGCGCGACGGCGACATCCACCTCAGCATCGGTGGCGGCGTTCTGCCCGGCGATGCCGCCGAACCCGTTAATCTTCCAGTGCATCAGGCCGTTCATATTGAGGAAGGAGTTGTAATACTTCCAGAGCCGGTCGAATTTTTCGCGCGTATTATTGGTGGCGTTATCCATGTATACCGTGATAAGCATCCCGTAGCCGATTCCTTCGCTGACCGTCTGTGAGGGGGTATCCCATTTGATGCGCGCCATGGATTTATCAGGGCTCTCTTCGTAGAAGCGTCTTATGTACGTTTCGTAAAAAGCCTGTATACGGTCGGTATTGATTGCAGCCGGTTGGATACCGAAGGGATAGTGGGCATTCTGCGGGAAAGGGAAAGCTGGTGCGGCCTGCACCGGAAAGTGCACCAATAAGACAATAAAACAGATAAAAATCCGCATAGTTATCTCCACTATTTCCGAAAATTGAGAACAACAGCCGTCCTTCGCCCGTTTTCAATATATTAAGATATCATTTTCAGGAATACCCCTATTTGCAAAATGAGTCGTAATACTACTCAAAACGGCAATGAAGCCATTTCTGTAAAGATTAAGGTACTAAAGTGCAAATAGCGACGGGTAGAATAACCGTTGGGCTGGAGTATTGTACAATGGTCAGGAGCTTTGCGCAGTCGGGCGTGGGTGATGTGTATAAGGACACCAGAGGTTCTCCCGCGAAAGGCAGGTCCTGCTGCAAGGGAGAGGCTTCCTCAGTATTTTGATACTCACCAACGCCCGCCGTGTGTGGTGTGCTACCTGGCTGCTTCGTTTATGGTGCGTGTCACTGTTCTGCCGTTTTTCGTGATAACCCGGACGATACTCATTTGACCGGCAATCCCTGAATTCAGGAATGTTTTCCAGGACGGGTTTTCGACAAAAAACGAACGGAGTTGTTTTCCCTGCAAATCGAGGATGGTCACATTACTTGCCGCAAAGGGAATATAAACGGAGATTGTTCGATCTGATTTCTTGACCCGGACGGTGTTTGCAGGTGGCCGGGATGTGCTTGCTAACGATAGATCGTTGTTGCCGGAGGCCGGTTCCATCCAGTAAGCTTTACCGAACACCAGATGAACTGTACTGTGACCGGGTATATTGTTTACCATATAGCTGCCTGTTGCAGCTTGATCCACTATTTTGTGTTGCCAGAGATCACGAACCGGATATGACTTGTTCACATCTGATTCACCGATGTCAGACCATTGTACCGAACTGTTTGCACTGCCTGTTCCGTTATTGACAAGAACAACCGCCCAGGCTCCATTCTTCAACTTTTTCGACCAGATCTGTACTTCACCATCAGTCCGTACTTTACGCCCCTGATATCCAAGAGAATCCTGGTCTACCGCAATTACTTCACGGTTAGATACTATTGTAAATAGTGAATCGGTCATTTTCGAAAAGTCATTACCAAGTAACAATGGTGCGGCAGAAATGCACCATAGATCAAAATGCGCCTGATTTTCCAAATAGCTTAACGTACCATTACCTACCTGCATCATATCCGGATCGTTCCATGCCCCTGGTTTTGCATACTGGGCACCGATGGAATTATTCGTAATATTACTCATAATACTGGTCCAGGTTGGAGCAATGTCACCATTCATACGCCACAGATGCCCAACGGTATCTCCCCACTCACATACAGAATACTGACCCCAATTACACAGGCTGAAAACTATTGGTCGGCCGGTTTTTGACGTTGCATTCTTTAATGCATCTCTCATTCTGGCGTAGAGTTTTTGTGAACCGGCTGCATTCGCATACTCACCCGGGACGGCGCACCAATCCTCTTTCAAGTAATCGATGCCCCAATTTGCGTAGGCGTTTGCGTCTATTTGATCGAAACCGACATCGGGATGGTCCGGATCAAATGCTGCAAAATAGTTACAGCAGGTTGCAGTCCCGGCACACGAGTAAATGCCCATTTTCAGTCCCATTTGGTGCAGTGTATCTGCAAGCCACTTTAAACCCTTCGGGAACTTTGTCGTATCCCATTGAGGATTGCCTTGAGTATCTCTGCTTTTTGCGTGCCAGCAATCATCAATATTCACATAGGTATACCCTGCATCCTTCAGACTAATCTCCCTGCCTTCCCAATTAGCCGGATGTTTCTGTATCATTAAATGTCCAGCATTGACTAACGTTGCTTCATTAATGTTGCATCCAAAAAAATTCCAGGTATTAAAACCCATCGGGGGCGTTAACGCTTGACCATCTTGAAGACAATACACCGACAAATTAAATGTAAGAAGAAGCAAAAAACCAGCCCTAAAAAAAGTAGGATTAAATTGTTTTTTCATGCCATTACTCCTTTTACTATTTCTATATAAACGTACACCGGCGACCTGTGAGAATCGTCCGTGCTGAATTGCCATTGTTTCCTGCTTCGAGGTCGAGGTCG
This sequence comes from Chitinispirillaceae bacterium, assembly GCA_050304135.1. Lineage (GTDB taxonomy): Bacteria > Fibrobacterota > Chitinivibrionia > Chitinivibrionales > Chitinispirillaceae > JAFGNB01. Next base: position 48,788 of record JBNLDC010000021.1, read on the forward strand.
GCATCGGTATTGAAAACATCCGTTTTTATTTAGTATCCGTTCAGGATTGAATAGTTATATTCTATAACGGTCATTGAGGCTCTCGAAATGACACATTTTAACGGGAAACTCGGTCACTTCGAGAGCCTCAGTGTCCGGAAATGGCCAATTCTGAACAGGTACTATTTAAAAGAATGCCGATTCAGCCGACGTCTGCGGCGGTGGTATTTTACCATAACAGCAAGTTTACCGGCAAACTACTTTTCCGGAAACCTGTCTGTCGCCCTGACGGATTTGTACAACCATTATCCCGTGGTAATTTGCAGGCAAACTCAGCAAATTCGCTCCAATTATTACATCAGCTTTGTATGACATGATGGTTTTTCCCCGCAGGTCCTGTAATGAGATTTCAGCTGTTCCGGCATGTACGGCCGTATACGCTGCCATCACTATTCCCTTTACCGTGTAAATACTGAACATATCCGGCATTACGATAGATGTATGCTGCGCGTGAATTAATGCATTGGGATATTTTTTCGTTGCGGTTTTCCACTCCACATCCGTAGCGACATCACTGGTTGCAATTATTTTGATAGTATCAATATTACCGGTGCCTTTTTCTGGAACAGTCTGATCAAAATTGTACAATGTATCATAGGTGCCGGTTTTTGATTTGAATACAATCCAGTCAACAAAGATCGTTCCACGATATCCTTGTGAATATGCCTGAATTGCAAAGAAGTCGATATTGGCAGGGTCAGCAGGAACAAGTGCCACACTGTCGGTTGTATCACTACCGAGAGGAATGGTGTAATTGTTCCAGCGGTTCATTACGGTTGTTCCCCATGACGCTTGTCTCCACGTCCAGTCCTTTGACATAGTTACAAGTGATAAAGCAAGATAGCCTTGTTTGGAAATACCCGCTGAATCGTAGTTGGTTTCACCATTAACAAAAGCATGAATGATGATTGAATCATAGGTGGAAATATCTTTTTTTGCGACAGGTAATGATACTTGTCCGTAAAGAGAATCTTTTGAGGAGTAGAGGATCTTCATTGACTTACTCACCAAAGAAATTTCAGGCAGTGATGTGTCTCCCGGTAATTTCCTCATACCCCATCCATAACGCATTGCATTGACAATGCCGAGGTCGTAAAACTCACCTGTCTGGCGGTCGAACATGGTCATGGTACCATCACCTTTATTGCCTGCATCCCATGCTACGGGGATTATCCCGTTTTTCTTTGATGATGATGCGACATATTCATAAAAATAACGGCGTGAAAGTATGTGCCGTACCAGGCTTTCACCAGTGAGTGTCAGACGTTTCCTCGCGCCAAATTCACCAAGGAGTACCGGAATGTTTTTGTCGGTAAATTGCTCCTTCATAAGGTTAAAAACAGAATCGGTATAGGTCTCCTCACCCCAGGTTGGATTTCTCTCGGTATCTGTTGTTGAATGATACTGCTTTCCCCAATAATAAAACATTTTACCCCAATCAGTATCTTTATCCATAAGGCTGAACTGGAATGGATAATAATGAACCTCTACAATGAGACGGTCGGCAATTTTGTCAACTGGTAGAGTCGTCATTTGTTTATAGGTTTCTTCAGCTGAAGTGTTTGGGCCCTGGATCACAAGGGTGCGTGAAGCATTGTTCCCGCCCGTTGCACGGACAGTGTCGATAAATATCTGGTGAAATGAGTTCAGCACTTCCATTGCGCCTTCAACCTTCACATTTGGTTCATTCGCACTTGCAAACAGGAGATGGCGGTCATAGTCGCGAAACGCGGTGGCGATCTGATGCCAGTAGGCACCCTGTTTCTGATTGATCTTCTCTCGAATTGCGGGAAAACTGACTGATGAATCAATTTTGGTTTCCAGCCAGCCGCCATCCCAGTGAATATTCAGTATGACAAAGAGGCTGTCGTTAATACAGTAATCGACAACTTGTCTGACTTGAGCCATCCATGCTGAATTGATCTCGTTTGTTTGATGATTAGCGTGTCCGGTATCCCATGCGCATGGAATACGAACCGTTGTAAACCCTGCAGCTTTTACTGAATCGAAAAATTGTTGATTCGGAACAGGGTTTCCCCATGCTGTCGGGCTTCCCGGAGCTTCCATTGTGTTCCCTAAATTCCAGGCGAAACCCATTTCACCGGCTAAGGATTTTGCCGTGGGCAAGTCTTCAGAAAAAGAACAGGCTACCATGAAAATGACTGCCGTTGCAATGGATGGTAAATTTGGTGAAAATACTTTGCCTGTTTTCAAGCAGAACTCCTTACAGAAGATGGTTTTTTTTGTTAAGGGTATAAATTTAAAAAAGTTGAACTATCTAATCATCACTTTACAGCAATTCGCTGTATTTTGTGACCGTATACTAGCGATATGCATTTCCGCTGTAAATGATTTCCGCGATGCGGAAGTACTACTGTTAAGAGCAATAATATTACATGCTGTCCCGACGAAACAATAAAAACCAAAATAAAATGGCAACAGAAATGTTGGTATACTCACTTAATATAAGGCTAATTCTAAGAAAAGAATCATACAAACAAGCATAAATTCAAATTAAATGGCAACAGAATGCGGTCGTTTTCTCATCCTTTGAATTCTCAAAGACTTATAAAAGATCCTATTTAATTTTAAATTCACCGTCTATTTATAATGCTCCTACCGGGGATTTTAAATAGGTACTAACGGATGTGCGCTACTTGTTCTGTACAAAATCCGTAGGATTCATCCCTTCAATAATAATATCATCAACCCAGAATTCAGCACTTTTCTTGGCAAGAAAGGTTATGTTGTTCACCGTAGATGATCCGACAGTCCAGGTGCATTCTGTTGATGTGATCATACTCTTTGCATTTGGAATTTCCTCCGGTGCGATTGAATGGCGCTGCCACGAGGATGTGAGGGTGACCGGCAGTTCAAACAGATAAAAATCACCTGGATCAACCGGGTTCATGCATGTTAACTGGAGATATATCGTCCCAGACCCTTTTGCCATAAAGGTGAGCGCAGTCATGTCGCTCATATCAAAAGCGGATTTCCCCGTTAAAGGAGAATCTTTCGACCCGCTGATATCCGCCCCGATTAATGCGTAGGGTGAGCTGAATGCTGAATCGATCTGAAACAGCACATGCAAACTGCCTTCGGAGTAGGCATTCGGTGTAGTATCAATTGCAGCAACCAAGCCAAGTTCAGATGTAGGTAATACCAGACTATTACCGCCGATACTGGAATCTTTATAGGCAAACCACCATCCACCGCCCAGCAGGTTGTGCAGATTGTTGCAGCTGTCTTTCCGGTTGAAATCCTCAAATATCGTTTTAGGTGTACGCTGCACGACTATCGTATCGCCAACATTGCCGGGGCTGAAGAGGAAATCGCTGGCAATGTTATCTTTGTCAATATTTACACGAAAAACCTGATCACCGGATGCGGGTAAGGGTAGTGAAAATGAACCATCTGCAGCAATAGTAAAAACCTTATCGGTTCCCATGACCAGAAGAAGCGCACCAGATGCCGGTAACCCATCAGAAAGTACCTTACCGTAAAACAGGGTTTGCGTATCAAGGGGCACATCCCCCAGATCAAAGGTGCCGGTATCGTCTGGAATAAAGAAACGCCTGATTGCACAGAGCGAATCATCATTCCACAGTTCTATAAGGTAATAGCCGGTTTTTATTCGATTAATGGCAAAAGAACCGTTGCTGCCGGTTACTGTTGTCCTCTGCTGTGATGTGCTCAGCGATAGCGGGATGTAATCCTGCTCCCGAAGTGTTACCTTGACATCGTTTCCTGTTTTGTTATCCGGTAAAGTGACCTGTCCGACTATTTTGGCCTCTCCGGCATCGGTTCCGGTCCCATTACCGCCGGATAGTGTATCGATACTGCAGCCGGTGAGAAGTCCGAGCAAAAACAACGGTATCACTTTAATTAAATTCATACACTCTTCTTGGCTGCTTTAGCACGTGGAACGATCTGAAAACCAACTCTGCAAACCATCGAGGGGTTGCTATCCTGCCGTGCAAGTGCAATCAATCGTTTACGAAACTCCTGAACTTCAATTCTGATATTCTCAAAGGTCTCATTCGACACACTTATGGTAACTCCGGAGACACTTCGATCGGTAAGCAAACAATTCTCGAATGCTGCAATGTCGAGTTGAAGGTTTTTCTTATGGAACTGTCTGAGGATTGTCGAATTGACACTTGGTGGTGTTGCGATTACCGGTTCTGTCGGTTCGTAACCTGAATTGTCTTCACGTGGTCGAATAAACCCGTTTTTGAGAAGGAATGTAACTGCTCCTTTGGCCTGTTCGGGCTTTATCGATGGAACAAGCATCCTCCCTAATGCATTGTAATCGTTATTGAAATCAACAAGTGCCACTAAATCCCGAATAACGGGATAGTACCACTTTTCAAAGTAACGAAGTTTTTTATCTTCTAGGGCATAGGTGGTTTTTTCGGAGCGAATTTTCAATAATTCTTTGAGCAGGAGGTCTTTTTTATCGACATTTTTTTCGTTGCAGAAATTTACCAATACTTTAAAAAATTTAGCTTCAGATGAATTGTGCTTTATTGCTTCAGAAAAATTGGCAACATATTTCAGCGATAATTTTCGTTCGTTGCGTAAAACCCGCAAAAGATATGTTGAGCCGGGGATGTCTGCAGCTGCCAGGAATTTTCGATGTGAATACGAGGAATCAATATATTTGAAATAGTTAAATACATCGCTTAGGTATTCACGATAATCAAAATAGTTGTAGAGTACAGGTTTTTTGTCCAAAGGTATCTCCAACTATGGAATATACTGCCATATTTTGGAAAAGGAAAATAATTCATTTAAATTGGCAACAAAATCCGGTGAAAACGATTTGATCGATATTTAAATGACCTTAGGATTGAATGTGCTACAGGTGCTTAAAGCCGATAGTATGCACCCTGCGTACCATCACTAATGGAACTGTCATTTAATTTCAGTACTATATAGTTTCTGTTCAGGATTGGCCATTTCCGGACACTAAGGTGGTACATTGAGCCCGTCGAAATGCTCTCGAAGCAATGCACTGAGTTGATCAAAGTGTGACCGAGTTTCCCGTTAAAATGTGTCATTTCGAGAGCTCTTCGATGCACTTAGGGACCACCTCAATGACCGTTCTGGAAGAAACTGTTCAATCCTGAACAGGAACTATATAGGAATGGGGGGGGGCGGATTGAGTGTCTGTTCACAAATAAGCGCAGGGCATGCTGGTGGAATGGTAGTATTTTTATGGCCGGTCCGTATCGGTATGCCCGTGCCCGGTGGAATGCACCGCGGAATCCGGGATGAGCGCGGTCGGTGTTGAAATTTCTTCGAGGAGGGTTCATGCGGGAGTTTCCGGCGGCAGTAATCGTACATCTGATTTTTTTGTTGCTCGGCAACATCAATGCGGAAGTGCTGATACGGCCCGGTGATGCAAACATCAATTATTACGGTCGTTTCGATTTCAGCGATTCCGCATCGGTGAAGTTTAACTGGCCCGGGAGCATCATCGAAGCATGCTTTTCCGGATCTTTCATCGGCGTGGAGCTTGATGACGGCGGCGGGAATCACTTCAATGTGGAACTCGACGGAAAGCTTGTTGATTCCCTGAGCCCCACGGCCGCCACCCGTCGCACAATCAGAACGAATCTTTCCACGACAGTGGATCATACGATACGTATCATCCTGCGCTCAAACAGCCTGTTGACCTGCCGGTTCGGCGGGTTCTATATCGCCGACGGAAAAACACTTGTCGAACGACCGGAACGACCGATTCGGAGGATGGAATTCATCGGTGATTCCTGGACCGCTGCTGATGTAGTCGGTGCGCCACTCGGGAAGACTGATTATAATCTGAAAGATTTCAACGCCACACTGTCGTATGCACGACTTGCCAGTAGTGCCTACCATGCCCAGGATATACTGATTGCCAAAGGGGGATGTGGTCTGGTGAAAAGCAACGATAATGAACCAACGATGCTCACACGCTATCCTGAAATTTTATGCGACGGATCTACCCGCTGGGATTTCTCGTCGTGGATTCCAGATGTAGTTGTTATTTTTCTCGGCATCAACGATAAAAACAACAATGTCGGTGAAAACGATTTCAAGACTGCCTATACCACTCTCATCTCTACCGTGCGGGGGTACTATGGAGATGTCCCCGTGATTCTTGCGGATATTGATCATACCCCAACCTCTATTCCTGACCTGGCAGGTTCGTTCAATAACGTGTTCACATTCAGGATTCCGTTTGGGCTCTGGGATGCGATGGCCGAGTATTGGCATCCCACTGCGGAGCAGCACCGGCAGATCGCCGACGCGCTCATTCCTGTTGTCAAACAGGCCACCGGGTGGGACACGATTCCTCCGGTTGCAAACGATGTTTCCCGACGGATGCCGTTTGTTTCCTGCGATGGGAATCCCCGAATTATAAAAACCGCGCAGGACAAAATAGAGCTTCAACCGAATCCTTTCAGGAGGGAAGTTGAGGTTGCGGTGTTCAATGGTGCCGGCCGGCAGGTCGGAAGGCTTGTTACGAGAAAACGAACAGTTTCTCTCGAAGAGGACTTCTATCTGCCCAAAGGATTGTATTTCGTGAAAACCGAAAAATAACAACGAATTCCACTGGAAGCGGATGGTCGAACAGGTGTGGATTAAACCTCCGGGTGGAGGGACGGTTTGTAAAATATGTGTTCCAAAAAATGTTGCAAATTATACACTGATAAAATTAAGTAACTGATATTAAGTTATATATGATTTTAATTATATATAATATGTTCTCCAATTTATAAAATTAACTAACTTCCCTCGTTTTTTTTCGTTATATTATCCTGAATAATTGGCGAGTGTCGCCAGGTACAGGGCAATCTGCATCGATGTAACCTTCAGAGGGTGACAATGCCGGAAAAACCACGTTCGATATTTTTCTATGAGGATTACCGCTTATATCTGAAAGAATATTTCGCTTTCAGAAAAGAGGCGGAACGTGGCTTCACGCACCGTGCATTCGCGAAACGTGCTGGGTTTTCATCATCGAGTTTCTGTCTTCATGTCATGGACGGGCGAAAGAATATCTCCGGGACTTCGGTCCGGAAACTTGTTGCAGCGTTGGGGCTGGAAGGTGCCGCAGCCTGTTATTTCGAGACGCTCGTATGGTATAATCAGGCAAAAACGCTACACGATCGTGAGCAATTTTTCAGCGAGCTGAACAGGATCCGCAGGAATTCGCAGTTCTACCGCGCCGGAAAACGGCAGTTTATACTATACAGTGAATGGTACTTTCCGGTTATCAGGGAACTTGCCGTCTACGGTGACTGGCACGGCGACTACCGGGCGCTCGGCAGGATGGTGGTGCCCTCTCTGAGTCCTGAAAAGGCGAGAAAGGCAGTCAAAGCGCTGCTCGATGCCGGTTTGCTGATCCGTAACGAAGACGGCACCCTGCGGCAGAATGCTCAGGTCGTGAGCGCCGAAAACGCACCGGCGGTGATTGTCAACAAGCAGAAAAAGGATTTCATGCTCAAGGCATTCGAAGCCGAAGAGAAATTCCGCAAACCGGTAAAGTATTCCTCTTCGGCAACGCTCTCGATGAGCATGCGGAATTTCGAGAAAGCGAAGACGATGATTGATGAATTACGGCAGCAGTTGCTGACAATGGCAATGGACGACAACGAGGTTGACAAGGTGTTTCAAATGAACTTCCAACTGTTTCCTCTGTCCGGTCAGATAAAAAAAAGAGCGAGGTGAGCATACATGCGGCGGATTAATGAATTTATATGGCTGTTTCTGCTGTTTGTGGCGGTACTGGTTCGGTGCACCACCGATATTGCCGGCGGAGGCAGTGATCTGCCCGACAAGAATGTCGTTACAGGGAGCATTTACACGACGGAGTGCCTTCCCGCCGCTAATACGCAGGTCGTGATGGTTCCCGAAGACTACAACAGCCTGACGGATGCTCCGATTCCGGAAATCGCAGTCGATACCACCGATTCCGCGGGCACTTTTGTATTCAATGACTGCCGGAAGGGAACATATGCCATTCAGGGGGTGCAGCTTGCGGACCGGACACGGCTTCTGATTACGGGGGTGACGGTCGGCGATGATACCACACGGGTCACCGATGACACGCTGCGAGTTCCCGGTACGGTGAAAATATTTTTTCCCGACAGTCAGCAATCTGCCGATGGCCGGGCCTATATACCGGGAACCGTTATCGCCTCCGCACCGGCGGCAGACGGATATGCCCTGCTTGATTCGGTACCGGCGGGGACTGTTCCGGGAGTGAATTTCCTGTTGGCAAACGATTCGGTGCTTTCCGCTGCGCGTACATCCATCACGGTTCCGTCCGGCGATACCGTTGTGATAACAAAACCGGAGTGGCGGTTCTCATCGGCAATAGTGTTCAATACGTCGGCTTCGGGAGCGGATGTTGCCGGTAACGTAACCGGTTTTCCGGTGCTCATACGATTAACTACCGAAAATTTTGACTTTACACAGGCGCGGGAGGATGGTGCCGACCTGCGGTTCATGAAAGCGGATGCCACACAACTTGCGTATGCAATCGAAGCGTGGGACCCCGACGCCGGACGTGCCGAGGTGTGGGTGCTCGTCGATACGATGCGGGGGAACGATTCCCTGCAATCAATCTTTATGTACTGGGGTAATGCCGCGGCATCTCCGGAGTCCGACGCTGCCGCGGTGTTCGATACACGAATCGGTTTTCAGGCTGTATGGCATCTTTCGGAAACCGGGAACACCGTAAGTGATGCAACGGAAAATCACTACGACGGCATTGCGGAAAACATGAATGCGGCATCGGAAGTGCCGGGTATGATCGGTACCGCACGGAAATTCGACGGAGATTCGACATATATTCACATGCCGGGTACCGCCGGCAGCACCCTGAATTTTCCCGAGCACGGCACCTATTCGGTTTCGGCATGGGTGAACATCGATTCGCTTACCGGAGAATACCGGATGATCGCTTCAAAAGGGGACAAGCAGTACAATCTGCAGTTCAGGGGAGAGACGCAGAACTGGCAATTTACCGAGTATCAGGACACGGTCGGGTGGGATCAGACGGTGGCCGGTGCAGTTGCAGGGGAATGGGTGTACCTGGTGGGGGTCAGGGAAAACGATAAACAGTATCTGTACCTCAACGGTGTATGTGTCGACAGCGGTATCTACAACCATGCACACTTTCCATCGGATACGACGTATGCCGAACAGCAGGGCTACCGCGATACGACCTGCGATTTCATGATCGGGAAAAAGGTGGATTTTGATGCCTGGTACTTCAACGGTGTGATCGATGAAGTCAGGGTTGAAGACAGGGCTACAGACCCCGACTGGATACGGTTGTGTTACATGAACCAGAAGCGGAACGATGTACTGGTGAAGTTTCAGAATTGACACAAGAACAATTTAAAGAGAGGAAATATATGTTCATATCTGCTAGTGCTACGGAGGGGTCCATGAAAAAAGAAATACAATCAGTACTGTTGTGCAGTGCACTGTTCTGCCTGCTGCTCGCTAATCACCGCGCGGAAGCGGTCACGGTGCGGGTAAATCCCGGGGTCGAACATCAGGAATTTGAAGGCTGGGGCACGTCGATCTGCTGGTGGGGAAACATCGTCGGCAAGTATCCGGATCAGAAGCGCGATTCGATCATGGACCTGCTTTTTGACACAGCGGATGGCCTTGGTCTTTCTATGGTTCGTTATAACATCGGCGGCGGTGATAATCCTTCGCATCACCACATGGGAACGGGAAAGATGATGGACGGGTTCAAGGCGAGCGAGAATGCACAGTACGACTGGACGAAGGATGCCGGGCAACGGTGGTGCCTTGATGCAGCAATAGAACGAATTCCAGCAGACTGGTTCATTTCCGAGGCGTTTTCAAATTCACCGCCGTACTGGATGACCAACAGCGGTTGTGCTGCAGGTAATTCCGGAGGCAGTAACAATCTCAAGTCAGGGTATTTCGATGATTTTGCCGATTACCTGACCGAAGTGGTCAAACACTTCCGTGATACGTGGAACATCACCTTCCGGACCCTCGAGCCGATGAACGAACCGATGGTCGGCTGGTCGGTCAACGGCGGACAGGAGGGGTGTCACATCGATGTAAACCAGCAGGATGATCTTATCCGTGAAGTAAAGGCGCAGCTGGATGCGAAGGGTCTTACGGAGACGAAAATAAGTGCGCCGGATGAAACCAGCATCGACCAGACGGTTTCCACCTGGAATTCCTATGATGCCGCAACCAAGGCATGTGTCTTCCAGATTAACACGCATGTTTACTACGGCTCCCGGCGTTCAGAACTTCGTGATGCGGCAAAAAGGGGTAACAAGATACTTTGGGACTCGGAATGCGACGGAAGCGGCGCCGCGGCGCCGTTTGATCAGTGGAACCACAACCATAACGATATCGTACCGGGTCTCGATATCGCCAACCGTGCATTGCGCGATCTCCGGGATATGCAGGTAAACGGGTGGGTCTTCTGGCAGGCGGTAGAAAGCGAGCAGACCCAGACGTCGCTTAACAAGAACTGGGGGCTGATCCATGCTGATTTTACCGGCGGCAACAGGTTCTATATTCCCAAAAAATACTACGCGGTCCGGCAGTTCTCCGGTTTCATCCGCCCCCATTCGACGATGATCGATATCAATAATAATGATGCGGTCGCATTTGTCTCAAAAGAGCGGGATCGGCTGATTATCGTTCAGCGAAACGCTGCAAACAGCACGGTTACCTATGATTACGGATTATCCGATTTCGAGCACCTCGGTTCTGAGGCCTCGGTCTGGAGGACCTCGGGTACCGAAAACTGCAAGAAACTCGACGATCTGCCGGTGGCGAACGGAACCCTTTCGGCAAGATCACCCGCAAAGTCAATCACCACCTATGTCCTGCAGCTCAACCCGACGGCAGCGTCGGCGCGAAAAGAATCTGCAGGTTATCCTGTTGTCAATGTCAAGTTCGGCAGCTCAGGGTTGCAGGTCATCGGTGCCGGATCGGTGCGGGGAGCATACTGCAGGTTATACGATCTCGGAGGGAAACTCGTGGCATCGCTCGCCCTGCATCAGGGAGCCGGTGGGGAACTTTCCGGCAGCCATGACCTGCCGTCGGGAAATTACCTGGCTGAGATCGTCAGCGGAGCACAGGTGCTGCATACGTCAAGGGTGGTACTGGCAAAGTAGCAGGGGAACCCAATTCGTCGCTTTCCGTGAATCCCTCCGGACCGGGAAGTTCCGGGTCGGGTGCAGGCGGGAGCCTGGTGCCTGACGGGTTCCTTGAAGCGGTGTTGACCTGGGCGAAAAACGGTTGCTGCACGGGGTCTTTTTAGGTATGAGATGGCATGACTATCCATAGAATTGAACTATGTTCCGGAATACTACGATAAGGGAGCACAAGCTTATGCGAAATACCTGCTTAATCCGGGTAGTAATCACCTTAAGTATGGTGCTTTCCCTGACACGTGGATCAGCGACGGCGTCCTCCATTCCCGCCGCTCAGCTTGACAGCATATGGGACTTTGCGATCTCCCGGCTGAGGGCTTCAATTACCGCGATCGGCAGCTCTTCGCAGTTTCCGCGAAGCGCGCCGCAGACAAGCGGGAGGTGGGGACTCGTGGGCTCGGGTGACTGGACAAGCGGTTTCTTTCCGGGGTGTCTGTGGCTTGCTTATGAAAAAACGAGTGATACGACATTTCGCAATGCGGCACAGCGCTGGACCGCTTCGATCGAAGGTCAAAAAAACAACACCGGTACGCACGACGTCGGGTTCATGATTTTCTGCTCTTTCGGAAACGGGTATCGGTTGGTTGAAACAGAAAGCTATCTGCCGGTAATCCGGACCGCTGCCAAGTCGCTTTCGACCCGGTATAAAGCACTAGCAGGCATCATCGACTCCTGGGATTTCGCGCCGTACAATAACGGCTGGGAGGAGATCATCGATAATATGATGAACCTTGAGCTGCTGTTCTGGGTTGCGGCGAACGGTGGCACGGCGACCTATCACGACATGGCGGTAAGCCATGCGGAAAAAGCCATGGCCAACCATTTCCGACCCGACAGTTCCACCTTTCATGTCGTGCGTTACAGCAGCAGCACTGGTGCGATGACCAGTCAGGAAACGCGGCAGGGGTACTCCAACTCGTCATGCTGGGCGCGTGGCCAGGCCTGGGCCACCTACGGGTTCACCCTGGCCTACCGATTCACCGGGGATGAACGTTTTCTCGCGACCGCGCGAAAGGCGGCAGACTACTTTATCAGCCACCTTCCTGAGGACCGGGTGCCGTTCTGGGATTTCAACGCGCCAGGCATTCCTGCAGATAACGTACCGCGAGACGCGTCATCTTCAGCGATTGTAGCTTCCGCTCTTCTGGAACTGGCTACCTTTACCGGTGCAGCCGACTCAGCCCGCTACCATGATACGGCGGTCTCCCTGATCAAGGCTCTCTGGAGTTTAAAGTACAGAGGACTCACTACACAGGCCAGTATCCTGAACCACTCCACCGGAAGCAAGAAAGAGGGGCACGATGTCGATATGGGGATCATCTATGCCGATTATTACTTTCTTGAGGCGTTGTTGCGATATGAAAAACTCAATGGTACTACGCCTGTTGTCCGGTATCGGGCCCGGGCGCCGATGGTACCTGCTGAAAATAGGGACAAAAGTGTTATTCGCCGGTATAACCTGCTGGGAAAGTCAATCCGGTCTATGTACCGACAAAAATATTCCGGCCTTCTGGTACTCCGGCCGGGTCAGGATCGATCGACGGTAAACACAGCAAAGACCATTATGGAAATAGATAATTAACGGAGTAATGCGTCATAACGGAAAGGATTTTTATGAGATACGTCAGAATCAAAAAAACGATGTTTATACTGGTGCTGTTTGCTTCCTTCGGGTATTCATACGCTCCTCCCTCAAGTCCCCGTACCACGTTCAATTTTAATCTCGACTGGCGTTATATCGTACAGGACGTCAATGGCGCGGAACAGGCGTCATTCAATGACGCTTCGTGGAAGACCTGCAGCACGCCGCATACCTTCGAAGAAGACAACGCATTCAGAATGGATGGATACGAGTTCAAGGGAAGGATCGCGTGGTACCGCAAGCATTTTAAAATCCCTGAAGAATATGCCGGGAAAAAAGTGTTCATCGAGTTTGAAGGAGTACGTCAGGCGGGTGAGTTTTACGTGAACGGTACCTGGGTGGGACGTCATGAGAACGGCATCAACGGGTTCGGGTTCGATATCACCGAGCACGTTCATTTCGGTGACGAGGAAAACGTGTTAGCCGCCAAAATCAACAGTGCCAAATTTTACGAAGAGGTTGGTACCGGAACGCAGTTTCAATGGCAATCGTCGGATCAGTGGGGAGAGACGATGTGTTTCAATGTGAATTATGGTGGAATATCGAAAAATGTTTCACTACATATTACCGACAACGTTTATCAGACGTTACCGCTCTACGGCAGTTTTGAAACCACCGGCAGATACATATACGCCGAAAATATCAATATTCCGGGAAATTCGGCGGATATCACCGTTGAATCACAGGTGAAAAACGAATCAGGTTCGGATATGAACATCAGATTCGAGGCGGTTCTGGTGGATACCTCGGGGACCGTCTGCATGACACTCACCGATTCCGCCATGATCGATAACGGTTCTCTTCATACCTTCAGTAAAAAAGGTACGGCAAGCGATCTGACCTTCTGGGATATAGGCATTCCGTATCTATATCGTGTGTATACGATACTTTACTCCGGCGACAATGTTATCGATATCGTCAGAACCTATACCGGTTTCAGAAAAACCGGATTCGGCAACGGCAAAGTCACCTTTAATGACCGGGTACTTTTCATTACCGGATACAGCCAGAGAACAACCAATGAATGGCCGGCGTTGGGAGATGCGGTGCCGCCCTGGATGAGTGATCTCAGCAACAAACTTATGGTGGACGGTAACGCGAAAGTAGTACGGTGGATGCATGTCGCCCCGAAAAAACAGGATGTTGAATCATGTGACCGTGTCGGACTTATCCAGGCGATGCCATGCGGTGACAAGGAGAGTGACGTTGGGGGACGTCAGTGGGATCAACGCAAGGAAGTGATGCGCGATGCCATAATAGCGTTCCGGAACAATCCGAGTATCGTGTTTTACGAGGTGGGGAACGCGGCCGTTTCCGAATCCCACATGCGGGAAATGGTGCAGATTCGTGACCAGTGGGACCCCAAAGGCGGCCGGGCGATCGGGTGTCGAGACATGATGAGGAGCACGGCTGCCGAATATGCCGGAAGTATGGAAGACGTTGACTTGAGTTCCGGTAAACCGGTATTCGCTCAGGAATATATGCGCGATGAAGGACATCGCCGATGGTGGGACCAGTATTCACCACCCGCAAACCACACCGATGCCGCGCAGTGGGACCGGAACCAGGATTCACATGCACTCGAAGCGATCAGACGATGGGTGGCACATTGGTTCAAACGACCTTCAACCCAGTCAAATCCCAATGCCGGTGGTTTGAATATCCTGTTTTCCGATTCCAATACGCATCACCGGGGTGAGGACAATTACCGGCGAAGCGGTGAAGTCGGCGCCATGCGTCTTCCCAAGGAAGCCTACTATGCGCATAAGGTTATGTGGCGCGGATCGCTTGATACGGTCAACACCGATGTGCACATTATCGGTCACTGGAATTACCGTTCAGGTGTTCGGAAAACGATCTATGTTGTTTCCAACTGCGAGAAAGTCAAGCTGTTCGTGAACGATGCCGACAAAGGCTTCGGTACTCAGAGTAACCATTGGCTCTATACTTTCAACAATATTGACTGGGAAGCGGGCACCATCAGGGCGGTGGGGTACGATGCATCTGACGCGGAGAAGGCGGAAGCGACCATACGGACCGCCGGATCACCGGTCGGCATCGAATTGACGGCAATGACCGGTCCTACCGGTTTGCGCGCCAACGGTGGCGACATCGCACTGGTCGATGCGAAGGTGGTGGATAACGAGGGACGGTTGTGTCCGACCGAAGAACGGCCGATTACGTTCAGCATCAGCGGTCCGGCGGAGTGGCGCGGTGGTATCGCGCACGGTACGCCTCCCGGTGGAGCGGCAAATTACATTCTTTCAAAGGTCCTCGCTTCAGAATGCGGGATCACCCGCGTTTCCATCCGGTCGACACTCACTGCCGGAGATATCACGGTGAATGCCTCCACTCCCGGTTTGGACCCGGCCGAAGTGGTGATCACTTCTGAACCGGTTGAGCTGCAGGACGGGCTCACTCTGGAAATGCCGGCAGCGGATTATCCGGTTTCAGAGGAAATCGTTTCGGCCCGGCAGCATATGAATGTTCCGGTTGAATACAAACAATCCTTTTCGGTAAAGAATATCGGTGGAACATTCATCTGTTATATTTCCGGTATGAGTGATGAAGCTCGCGTAACGCTTTTCAATGCGCAGGGAAGGTCCATCCGTACGAAAATCGTACCAAAAGGCATACAGCCGGAACGACGTGTGGCATTGTCGAATGCCGCATTGCCGAACGGAATGTATTTCCTGAGGATCAATTCAACAGGTATCGTACATATCGCATCCGTAATGTTGTGCAGATAGCGTTCCTGCTTTCAGCCCTTACCGCTTTTCTTTCCGGGTCGATCTCCCTCGGCCTGGAACTGATCTGGTTCCGGTATTGCCAGTTGCTTTTCGGCAATACTGTCTATGCGACCTCACTGGTCACCGCTTTTTTCATGGCGGGTATGGCTGCGGGAAACGCCTTCTGGGGAAGGGTTGCCGACCGGAATGCACCACTGGTTCTCCGGCTGCTTTTCATCGGAACGGCGTTTTTCGCTGTTATCTCTCCTTCCGCATACTGGTTGCTGTCATTCCTGCACACGCATCTCGCTTCTTTTCCGATGCACGGTATCAGTCTCGGAATCACGATGGTCGCGGGTGGAACGGTTCTTGCAGTACCGGCTTTTCTTACCGGTGGAATTGTTCCATCGCTGGTAGCACATCGCAACGGCGGGAACAGTGTCGCTGCGGCGAAGGTGGGATTGCTTTACGGACTGTATACTATGGGGGGAGCAGCGGGCGCTCTGGGAACGGTATTCGTAATGATGCCGACGTTTGGTTTGCGCGATTCATTGTTTGTAATCGGATTGCTGCAAGCTGTATGTATGCTGTGTATCAGGAAATCCGGTGATCAACGTTTCCCGAATCCGGCACCGGCGGTTGCCGCAGCGGGAGACGGAGATAAACGCCTAACAAAAAATATCTTACTGCTGTTTTTTGCTCTGTCGGGATTCACGGCGCTTTCCTACGAAGTGTTATGGACAAGAATCCTGATTCTTATCTTCCGGAATTCAATCTACGATTTCGCACTGGTGCTGTCGGCAACCCTTTCGGGTATGGTCATTGGAAGTTTTCTTTGTGGTGCGGTCATTCAACGGATACGACGGCCGGTTATCCTGTTTGCAGTGTTACAGGTGCTGGCAGGTGGCGCGGCGATTTTATCACTTGTACTTGTATACCAGTATCCTTCAGCATTATCGTTTCTTCAATCGATGCCTGAACTGTATAGCGCATTCGGTATGCGTTACTGGTTGATGGGGAACAGTATCCGTTTTCTGGCTGCATTTGTCATAGTAGCTCCACAGGCATTGTTGTTCGGAGCAACCTTTCCTCTGGTGAGCAGCGTACTTCTCGTACGTTCGCGTAATGGTGAGGATTTTGGGACGGTATCGGCGATTAATGGTATCGGATCGGCACTCGGATCGCTTATCGCGGGATTTATGCTCATTTCACTATTCGGTATATCAGGAAGTATCCGTGCTATTGCTATTGTAAATATAGCGCTCGGTGTTGCGGTTATGCTGGTTGTTTCCGATCGGGCAAACGTGAAATTCGCCGTCGGTGCGGTGGCGGCAGGTATGGGTGTTCTATTGACGATCGCCGTACCGCGATGGGATAAACTTGCCATGTCACAGTCACTGCTGGATCCCCGTCAGAACTTACCGGAGTTGCTCGATCTGCGCTATTACAATGAAGACGCCTCGGGTATCGTGAGTGTCATAAATTTCAAGCCGAGTGGCGTCAACTATCTGTATACCGACCGGTTGTTCGGGCAGAACAGCTCGGCTATGAACGGGCCGGAAGATCATCGTCGCCTCGGGCAGATTCCGGTTATTCTGCATGGTGGCGCGCGCAACGCACTACTCATCGGTCTGGGGGCGGGGATTACCCTGCGGGGTGTTGTGGAAACCCAGGTGGACGACATCACCTGCGTTGAAGTGTCGAAAAATGTTCAACGTGCGGCCGGGTATTTCGATGACGTGAACGGAGGAGTGTTGAGAAATCCCGCTGTACGTATTGTCACTATGGACGGCCGCACCTATCTGTCTTCCGTACCGGCGTTGTACGATGTCATCATCGGTGATATTTTTTTCCCGATGAGCAGCGGGTCGGGAACGGTGTACAGCAGGGAATTTTTTACGTTATGTAAAAAACGGCTCGCAGCGCGCGGGGTATACTGTCAGTGGCTTCCGCTGCATCAATTGTCCCTGGAGGAATTGCGGATTGTCGTTGCCACGTTTCTAACCGTATTCCCGGATGCACAGCTTTGGTACGGAATGATCGGGCGGGATACACCGGTGATCGGTTGTGTGGCTTGTGAGGGTGGTCCGTTACCATTGGATTTTGAACAACTTGCCCGCTGGTATGATGACCCCGTGAAAACCAGCGTGCTCAGGGCAATTGAATTGGGTGATCCAATGGTTTTTCTTTCGAATTTCATTGCCGCAAGCCCGGGTGCCGAAGCATTCAGTGCGGGAGCGGTATGCTCAACGGATGACAAGCCGGTGATTGAATTCCTCAATCCACGTGACAGCGATTCATTCAGAGCGAGGGGAGAAAAAAACAGGGAAGCGTTACAATTGATTCAGCAGAATATATTTGAAACCGGTATTGTACGGTGAGACAAAACCCCGGAAATTGATCGCATTCATCCGCTGCTGAGTGCACTTTGATCCCTTGTTGAAAACCTGATGCGGCATCTGTCCCGAAATCTTTTCGAATACTCTGTCTTGCGAATAAGGTACCAGTCTGATTTGCGTACCTGAATTGCGTTGCGGACTGTACTGTTTTTTAGTGAGTAATTTTCCGTTATTTAGTAAAAATGCAGCTAATCGTTACTTTTTGTACTGTTTTTCAGTACAAAAAACAGGATCTACAACCAGTTTTTCCCCCTGAGCTCCTTCAATTCTTGCTATATTCATTTAAGGGAGAGAGCAGATTTTTTCTGATTTCCGGAAACGGTACCCGGTTGGTAAAAAGAACGCAGGTAACGCTTTTATTTTATTCGCCGCGTTATCGCTTCTGAAAAGCGGTTATGCATTCGGATTTTAACTATTCTGATTATTTGACAGGTGCGGAGAAATATCTTTATATACTTTTCAGAGGCTTCCGACAGCCCTACAGCAACCGTGACTCTAATCTGCACATGTCGGATTAGAAGGGTAGAACGACTGCTTCAGTATGCGGCAGCTGCTGTTTTCGAAATCCGTTTCTGTCGTGACAGAGAGTAATTGAGGTGGTAATGACCGAAGTGTCGGTGTCTGAACTGGAACGACTTAGTTCCTGTTTAAAATGAAATGAATTATGTTAAAGTCCTTATTGTAATAACCATGGGGGGTTCAAGATGATGAAAAAAAGACGTTTCATCTTTGCGGGTATAGTGGCAGTGTCGGTACTATGTTTTATGTCGTCGTTATCCGCCGCGGCGTTTCAACCGCCGGTAACCGGGCGTGAAAAACTCAATTTTGATCTCAACTGGAAATACCGGAAAGGCAATCAGGCGGGAGCTGAAGCACCAGGCTACAATGACGGCGGATGGGAAACCATCAACCTGCCGCACACGTTGCAGATTGTCTCGGTTGACGGTGATGATGTCGATCGGGGGTTGGGATGGTATCGTCGGCACTTTACGCTCGATCCAAAATACAGTAACAAGGTGCTCACTCTGTATTTTGAGGGTGCGATGCAGGTGTCGACAGTGTGGATCAACGGCACTCAGCTGGAGGTTAACTACGGAGGATTTCATCCGTTCTGTTACGATATTTCCCAGTACTGTAAAACAGATGGGTCGGAAAATGTTCTTGCCGTAAAGGTCGACAATGCTTTCAATAATATGGTACCACCGGAGGATCCGGTCACCGGAACGGATTATGAACTCTACGGTGGTCTCAACAAGGATGTCTATCTTATCACGACTGAAAAACTGTACGTCCCCGAGGCAATTCATTCGTGGAATAACGGATGGAAAGATCAGGGCGGACATTTCATCACCTACAGTAACGTGACATCGAGTTCGGCAACGGTAAAGGTTGAAACGTGGGTGAAGAACGGTTCCGGTATCGCGGTAAACGGCAAACTGGTTACCACGGTATACGATCCCGCAACGGGGGAGGTAGTGCAGAGCGGCGAGGCGACACTCAACGCTGCGAACAATGCTGTTACCCATGTTACCCAATCGATCAATGTCAGCGGTATCAAACTCTGGGCTCCGTGGTCGCCGAATTTATATCAGGTGTATTCCGTGGTGTACAACGGAGAAACTCCTGTAGACCATTACTCCACCCGGATCGGTATCCGTGACATCACCTGGAACAAGAGCACTGGAGCCTTTGTCAACGGGACTTCAATGAAAATCATCGGTCTCAATCGCACCAATCAGTGGGTATTTCTCGGTCACGCATGTCCGAACAATCAGCAGAAACGTGATGCCGCAGTGCTCCGGGAGTGGGGGTGCAATTTCGTGCGCTGTTCACACTACCCAATGGATGATGCGTTTTATGACGGTTGTGACAGCGTGGGGTTATTACTATGGGTTGAGGTTCCCTCGTGGCATTGCTGTGCTACGCAACCGACCACCAATTCCACATGGGTCGGGCGGATGCAGAATGAGTTGCGGTTCATGGTGCGCAACGGCCGCAACCGGGCGAGTATCGCGATCTGGGGTGCGGGGCTTAACGAAGGGGCAAAAAGCCAGGCATTCGATCAGCCGATGAACGAGATGTGTCTGGCTGAAGATCCGACCCGGCCTACCTCGGCGGCCAGACAGGCAGGGACCGAATCATCGAACAATTTTTTCACCTTCTACGGGCAGAACGAATTTACACCCGGTGACCTCCCCAATGGGAACCCCGACCCCAATTGTGTCGGATTCCTGAACACCGAACATACCGGGCACATGTTTCACGGTCATTCGATTCGTGCTACAAGCAGCGAACAGGAACTGCTCGACCATGCGACCATGATGGCCTGTATGACCTCCGACAGCCGTGATCGTGACTGGTGTGCGGGCAGCCTTGGCTGGTGTGCGTTCGATTACTACACCCACTGGAATACCTCGGTCCACTGGCGGGCGGTACACGGTGTTTTTGATGTGATGCATATTCCCAAGTTTGCGGCCTATTTTTACAAAAGCCAATCGGGTGGCGACAATTACGATGGCTCCAAACATCCGATGGTCAAGATCGCCAATTTCTACCAGCAGAATTCACCGGCGGACCGCAGGGTATACAGCAATTGCGAACAGGTCAGACTCTCACGCGGGTCAACGGTTATCGGTACCCAGGATCCGGACACTCGACCCTATTATGTCAATTCGGTCGGCAGGCCGAATCAGAACCTGAATCTCGCTCATCCGCCGTTTACGTTTCAGAACGTGCAGTATCAGGCGAATACCATGCTTATCGCCGAAGGGCTCATTGGCGGGCAAGTCGTGGCACGGGATACCGTTCATGCTCCGCAGAACGCTACGACCATCAGGTTGATCGCCGATCCGCCGAAACTTGAGGCTAACGGGCAGGATATCTCGCGGATTGAAGCCTATATAATTGATGACAACGGGACCTGGCTGCATACGGCCACTAATTCCGTACGGTTCACCCTCAACGGCTCCGCAGCCGAGCTGGTGGGTGATAATCCGATAAGTGCCCAGGCGGGCGCCTGTATCACCCTTGCGAAAGCGACAACTACCCCGGGTACCATTACCGTTGAAGCCGGCTCGAACGGGCTTACTTCACAGACCGTCACAATCGAGGTTGTTGTGCCCGATACCACGACCGGCGTTGTGACGTCTCCCGCCGCTGCCGGTGCCGCTCCTTCCCTGGCCGGATTCAAACCGCACTGGCGGACCGTACCGGTGAATAACCGGCTGGTGCTTCCCGCCGCGATGCCGTTGCCGGCAACAATCGGTATCTATTCAGTCAACGGTGAGCTGGTGTTTCGCGGAGTCGTTACTTCAAGAAATGTTGTAATTGATGGGGGGAGAAACCTCTCCTATGGTATTTATCTGGTGAAAGTATTGCCGAAGCGGTGGTGAACAATGTCAATTAATCGTATTGCACTGAAAACAGTTGTTGTCGTTGTATATGCGTTGCTCGCCACAGCAACCTCCGGAGCTCAGGTGCTGACTGCTCGGGAGAAGATCACGATAGATATCGGTTGGCGATATCTGCCCGGCGACGAGCCGGGTGCCGAAATTCCGTCATATAATGACGGCGCCTGGTCTACCGTTAGTCTGCCGCATGCGTTTACCTACACTCCGCTTGACAATACCGGCTATTACCGGGGAAAGGGATGGTACCGCAAACATCTGCAACTTCCTGAGGATGGAGCAGGAAAACGCTATACGCTCTATTTTGAAGGCGCCATGACCGTTGCCGACGTATGGATCAACGGGACGAAACTTGCCACTCATTACGGTGGGTTCAATCCCTTCTGTTATGATATCACGGAGTATCTCCTGTTCGACGGAAAAGAAAATGTCGTTGCCGTCTGTGTCGATAACAGCTACCAGCCGCTGGTACCTCCGGAAAAACCCGACGGCAGTGAAATCGATTTTCCCATGAACGGAGGGCTGTATCGTGATGTACATCTGATCGTGACCAACCGCGATATTTTCATTCCTGAGCCGATACATGCATGGAGCACCGGCTGGGGTGAACAGGGCGGGCACCGGATTATCTGCAAACAGGTATCTGCTGCCTCTGCCACCGTGCAGGTGGAAACATGGGTAAAGAATACGACCACTGCGGCAAGAGCCTGCAGGCTGGTATCTGCAGTGGTCGATATGCAGGGGCAGGTGGTCGCCGCTTCGGAAACGTCGCAACCGGTTGGTGCGGAGGGAGTAACGCCGTTTGTTCAGAATATCGCGGTCGCAGGGCCGCAGCGGTGGTTCCCCTGGAATCCCTATTGTTATACGGTATCCTCCACGGTTTACGACAGTACCGGAACCGTACTTGACGAGTATAAATCGGTTATCGGTATCAGAAAACTGGAATTCACGCAGACACAGGGCTGTTTTATCAACGACCAGCCCCTAAAAATTCTCGGGCTCAACCGCCATCAGACCTGGCCGTTCGTGGGTCATGCGGTACCTGATATCCAGCAGCGTCGCGACGCTGAGCGCATCAGGGAAGCGGGGTGCAATTTTGTCCGTTGTTCGCATTACCTGCAGGATGATGCTTTTTTTGAAGCGTGTGACCGTCTCGGTATGCTGCTCTGGGTGGAGATTCCGGGATGGCACTGCTGCAGTAACAACGGCCAGCCGTCGCACGATTCGACCTGGGTTGCCCGGCATGCCGATGCACTCCGCGGAAATATCCGTACCGTCCGCAACCACCCGAGTGTGGCGATCTGGGGCCCGGCGATCAACGAGGCGGTGAGCGATCCGCTTATCGAGGGACCCCTCAATGCTCTCGCCCACGAGGAGGACCCGAGCCGGATGACCTCCGCCGGACGTCTGACCACCCCGGCAGACAATATTTACGATATTTACGGGCAGAATAATTTCACCGGACCGCTGGTGCCGTATATGAATATCGACCCGTCAACCATGGGGTATCTCAACACCGAGCATACCGGCCACACCTTCCCGACCAGACGGTCCGATCCGGAATGGAAACTGGTCGCTCACGCCATGCGGCATGAACTGATGACAATTTACGCACGGCAGTCGCCGAGGATCCTCGGCGGGCTGGGGTGGTGCGCCTATGATTACGCGACGCCCTGGTCGGGCCCGATGGCGTATCACGGGGTCATGGATTTCATGCGTATACGGAAATTCGGCTGGTATTTTTATCAGAGTCAGTCGGCTGCCGACAACTACAACGGATCGGTGCATCCCATGGTGTTTATCGCCAGCTACAATACACCGCAGTCGCCGACCGACCGGCGGGTCTACAGCAACTGTGATTCGATCCGGCTGTATCAGAACGGTACCCTCGTTGCCACGCAGCTTCCTGATACCCTGTTTACCGTAAGCGATTCGAGCCTCTGTTACGACGCGGGGTGGTCGCAGTTCTGTTTTCCCCTGCCGCTGCAGGAAAAAAGCCTGTTGGCGCATCCGGCATTTACGTTCAGGAATGTGCCGTTTCAGGCGGGTGAACTCAAGGCTGAAGGGTACCTTGGTGGAACGGTGGCGGCCACCCACACGGTTGCCACGCCGGGGAACGCCGTCAAGATAGTACTGGAGGCAGATCCGCCGGCCATTGGCGCCAACGGCAGTGATTTCAGCAGGATCGTCGCGACAATCGTCGACAGTAACGGGACGCCGGTACCGGTAACGGGAACAGCGATTACCTTTTCACTCGCTTCCGGTAATGGAAAACTTATCGGAGATAATCCCGCGTCAAGCGACGCCGGAGCAACTATTATTCTGGCGCAGTCGTCGATTGTCTCGGGCGAGATGACCATTACCGCCTCTGCTCCAGGGATCGGGGAGGAAACGGTCGGGGTATCCATGGTCGATCCCACACCGGTTATCATGCCTGCCGTGGTACGCCAACCGTATCGCCCGGCTGACCGGGTCGCTATAAAAGCGTTCTGCGGTACACGGTTCACCGTACCGGGTGCGGAATCGGGAACGGAGCGTCTGGTATCGGTGTTCGATCTGAGCGGACGGCTTGTCTACCGGTGCGTGACAAAAAAAGCGCTACTTGATCTGCGTCGACTGACCGGTACGGCAACCGAGGTGATGGTCGTGCGATCGCGGCGGATGCCTCGGCAGTAAACGGTTATCATACGGCCTGAAGCAGCAGGGCCGGAGGTATTCGCCACCACACCTTCGTCTGATACTGGGATATGGAATGAGAAATAGCTACAGACCATGCGAGATATGAATTTTTCCGGCAACACCCACCTGCTGCTATTTCTGTATTTACACCAGCGGAGAATTGCCGGTACACCATCCCCCGGGTAATTCCGGCGGAATCAGTGCTCACCTCGGGAGGGCTGTCGGCAAGGGAATCTATCTGGACCTGGTACGCATTTCAGACCATACCGGAGCTGACCGGATTGAAAAACACAAAACCGGTATCATGCGCTGACGTTTTGCGGGAATCGGCAGAAGGTCCGTTTCCTGCTACGTAAACCAGCAGGAAAATGCATACTCTTCCCGGCCTGTGTGTCGAAAAGTGGAGAACTTCATTTTTTTGACATTATATTTCAACATAACGTTTCAAACTATATTTGAAGAGTAGCTGCACTAGTGTGCCAGTGCATTTTATTCGATCACGACATAGCAGGTTTGGGAGGATCAGATGAAGTTTTCCAGAAGATGCAGTTTTTCAGGTATCCGCCGTCCTGAAGGGATGCTGTTCCACGTGTCGTCGGTTATTTTTTTGGCCGTTGCCGGACTAACGGCACAGCCGTGGTCGGTAGCCTCGCCGGATTCAAATCTGATTATCGAGGTTAAACAGGATGTCGTCGCCTCGGTTGCTGCGAATCAGAATAACTGTTATTTCAGGGTCCTGCTCGATGAAGCGGCAGTACTTGACTGGTCGCCGATGGGGGTGACGACGAACGATCAGAACTATGTCAGCGGTCTTACCTTTGTTAAAAAGTCTGAAAATACCGTTGATGAGACCTATACTCTTCCGTCGGGAAAACGCAGCATCTATCACAACCATTGCAACGAACTGGTACTGACTTTTGCAAACAGTAACAACAGGCAGGTCGCCTTTTATCTCCGTGCATACGATGATGCGGCAGCATTCTGCAGTGAACTGCTCGGGTCCGGCTCTACGCAGGTCACCGGTGAGGCTTCCGGTTTCAGTCTGCCCGCCGGTTCCACCGGCTGGGGCCACATCATGCCCAATGATGAGCGGAGCTATGACCAGTTCAGTGTGGGAACTGATGCCGTCAGTCTCGGTATTCCCATACTTTTTAAAACGGCGTCGGAAGCCTGGATTCTTATTACCGAGGCGGCGGTGTACGGTGATTACACCGGTACGGGATTCGCTTCCAAAAACGGATCAAAAAACGTTTTTCAGACGGCATTCCCGAGTGGTCAGGGTTCGGTTTCCGGCACGTTGCCGTGGAAACTGCCGTGGCGAGTGGCTATTATCGGCAGCGGTCTCGGTCCGATCGTTGAGTCGTCGGTGGTGGAACATCTCAATCCTCCCTGTGAACTGACCGATACCGGCTGGATTCACTCCGGACGCAGCACCTGGTCGTGGCTTACTCAGGAGACGGGGGATATCAATCAGCAGAAGCGCTACATTGACTTTGCGGAGGAGATGGGATGGGAGTTTAATCTTATCGACTGGAATTACGACAAGTCGAAAGTTCAGGAAACCTGCCAGTACGGTGCGCAGCGTGGTGTGAGTAACGAGCTGTGGTACAATTACACCGATGTCAAGTCGCAGGCACAGCAGTCGAGCGCGTTCAGTCAGTGCCGCACGTGGGGGGTAAAGAGTCTTAAAATCGATTTCATTTTCGACAATAACAACGAGAATACCAGTTATAACCATGCGCTGATGCAGTGGTACGATATGACCGCGAAAAATCTGGCGGATAACAAACTGATGGTCACGTTTCACGGCTGTACTGTCCCACGCGGTGAACGTCGCCGCTGGCCGCACATCATGACCCGTGAGGGAATACTGGGATATGAATGGATCGGCCGCGGCTATCCCGGGACAAAGCACAACTGTACCATCCCTTTTACCCGCAATGTTATCGGGCCGATGGATCATACCCCGGTGCTCATCACGACCGGACAGCTCACCAACGGCAGTGGCGCTTCGCGCGCTTCAACCGATGCTCACGAGATCGCGCTCTCCGTAATTTATGAGTCGGGCATTCAGCATTTCGCCGACCGTCCCGAAGGGTACAACAGCTGCATTGGAAAGGAGTTCCTGAAGATTGTTCCGAGTGCCTGGGATGATACCCGTTTCATTGACGGATACCCGGGCCAGAGCGTCGTGATGGCGCGACGGAAAGGAAACGACTGGTATGTGGCGGGAATAAGCGCGGTCGCGGCGAAAACCTTTGAGGTGTCGCTTGACTTTCTGAAAGAGGGCTCCTACAGTGTCGACTTGTATAGAGACTCTTCCGGTACCCAGCGTACCGCAACCAGACAGCGCATCACGATTACACCGTCGGCCCCCCTTTCGGTGGCAGTCAATAACAACGGCGGTTTCTGCTGCAAAATTCCCGAATCGTATGAACCGACGGTAGCGGTTTTGCCGTCAGACCGAACGAAACAGCCCATGAGCAACCGCAACGGGCACAACAAGTTGAGTCTTTATCGCCGTTTGCGGGGCACCTCACTGCATCATTCACTGCAGGAGGGTGACCGGCTTATTGATCTGCGGGGAAAATCGGTATCGGTACTGAGTTCCCCGGAACACCTGCCCAACGGTATTTTCATCAAAGCAGGCACGCAGACTGGAAAAAAGTAACACGTTACGGCTGTCGATTAGCGTTTTCGGGGGGGGGGCGGTACCGAATGGCGGCGCCCACGGAAACCGGTGGGTGGTGCGTCTCTGTAATCATGAGAATTCTTTGTACAAGGGAGAAGTGCTGTTATGCGTTTACCAAAAGGCTTGATACTGATCCTGTTTAGTACTGCGGTCGGTGCATTCCAGACGAACTATACGTCCATTAAGCCGGGAACCGTGTGGCTTGCCGATGACAGTGTGCACATTGATTGTCACGGGGGAAATATCATCTATGCACCCGATGAAAAGAAATATTACTGGTACGGCGAACATTATGCTGCTCCGGCCGGTGTGGCCTGCTACTCCTCAACGGATTTTTATAATTGGGTCAATGAGGGTGTGGTGCTGCGCAAGGGAGAAATCCAGGTGTGTGAACGCCCCAAGGTGATCTACAGCCCATCTATACAAAAGTATGTCATGTGGTTTCATTACGACAACAGCAGTTACACCCTGGCGCATCTAGCCGTCGCGACCGCCGACAGTGCAACGGGTACTTTTACCATGCTGAAACATTTCCTTCCCAACGGTCATCAGTCGCGCGATATCGGAATGTATACCGACACCACCGGAACAACCTATATCATCTATGCTGCCGACCAGACCAATGTTACCATCCGGATGGTCGAACTGACGGAAGATTACACGGATATCACCGGTAATGATATTGACGTCAAGGCGCACTGTGAAGGCCCCGGTATGTGCAAGTACAAGGGTAATTATTACATGATCACCAGTCCCTGCCTCGGTTGGGCGCCCGGCCGCGCTTCCTGGTATAAGGCTTCACGTATCAACGGCCCCTACGTGAATGGTGGCGATCCCTGCATTGGTGATAATGAGCACAACACCTTCAATTCACAGTCCTGCTTTACTTTTAAAGTTCCCGGCTATGACAATGCCTACATTTATATGGGTGACCGATGGAACGGTTACGGGAACAAGAATTCACAATATGTTTTTCTTCCCGTTTCCTTCAGTGAAAACGGTGATCTTCAGCTGCATTTTTACGACTCCTGGGGTTTTGATATGTTTACCCCCACCAGAGTCCGCGATGAACTTCCCGGGAATACTGCTCCAAAACTCCGTCCGATGCAACCGGATGGTAAGTATACCGTATACAGCATACAAGGCAGGAAGCTTCCCGGCGGAAGTACCGGTAGGCGCTCCACTGTAAATTCACACTACAATACAGGTATCCGCATTATAGCCTCGGAACACGCTCTGCCGGTAACGACGGTTGTCGGGTTTGAATAGTCACCTGCCGAACTCCTTCAAAACCGTGCGGAAGTAGTTCGGCCGGATTATGCACTCCCTCCCTTGAATAGCGGCAATTGTGATTACACCGAATATGCTGTCCGCAGCTCTGTAGACATGTCATTGAATCCGATTGATCATTCACCGCTTCAGATGTACTATATAGTATCTGTTCAGAATACGGCAAAAAAGGCCGTGCATCCTTCGACCAGGCTCAGCATGAGCGGCCTTATCAAGTGAATTACGCAGATTACGCTCATCCTGAGCCTGGTCGAAGGATAGCACATTACTACATTTTGAACAGGAACTATATATAAAATCGGAGGCACACCGGCAGACAGGCAACCTCCGCATGCTATAGTAGTATCGTCTATCGTACTCACCTTCCAACGATGAAACGGATGATTTTTGGAGGAACTATGCCATATACCGTCGAATACGTTACCCGGCAGCTTGAAGAGAACATGCCTTCGCTTTCACCGACCGCACTTAAAGTCATTCAGCTTGCCAATACTATCACTACGCCGCCGGCGGAGTTGACACATGTTATAAAACTGGACCCGGTACTGTCCGCAAAGGTTCTAAAACTGGTCAACTCGTCGTACTTTTCCCTGAACACCCAGATCGTCTCGCTCGAAAAGGCGGTTATTCTGCTCGGATTGAACACGATAAAAAATCTGGCCCTCAGTGCGGCGGTGCTGGCGCAAATGGAGTCGATGGAGAAACGCACGGATTTCGATGACCAGGCATTCTGGAAACACTCACTGGCGGTTGGTGTTACGGCCAAGCTGATCGCACAAAAACGAGGGGTCGAGAAAAAAGTAATCGAAGACTATTTCATCAGCGGGCTCCTGCACGACCTGGGGGTACTGGCCGAATTGAAAGTATTCCCCGATGAGGCGAAAAACATCCTTCTCGCCATTGCAGATGTCAGTCTGTACGATGCCGAAGATATCATTCTGAACGGACTCACCCACTGTTCCATCGGTCATGTCCTTGCTCAGCACTGGCTGCTGCCCGAAGGGCTTGCCAAGGTGTTGCTGCAGCACCATAAGCCCTGGGATAGCGGGGTGCCATCGGAGCTCGTCCTCACGGTCTATCTTGCCGATTGTATCTGTAAAAAGAACGGCATCGGTATTGTCATGGGAAAACCCGACGCCGAGGTCGATCCGCGGGTGTATGCCGATCTGGGCATCACTACTGCGATCGAAGCTGCTATCCTGGAAGTCATCGAAACCGAAATCACCAAAGCAATGGAGTTTCTGAAAGCATGAAGATTCGTTATTGGGGCACCAGAGGTTCAATCGCAACACCAGGTAGAAACACCCTTGTTTATGGGGGTAATACCGCCTGTCTCTCCGTTGAAGCAGGTAATTCGATTTTTATCTTTGACGCCGGCACCGGAATCCGCGAATGCGGCAATTACCTCATGTCACTGGGGAAGAAGATCACCGCCTCGATTTTTATCTCCCATACCCACTGGGATCATATCCAGGGTTTTCCCTTTTTTGTTCCGGCCTTTATTCCCGGCAACAGCCTGACCCTGTACGGTCCACCGTCTGATATTCAGGAACAGAGCCTCAAGCAGATCATGGAATTCCAGACAAAATATGAATATTTTCCCATCAGTCTTGCCCAGTTGGGTGCAACGATCCGGTACGTTGACTGCAGAGAAGGAACGATTGAAGTGGAGGGATTTGAAATCTCCACCTGTCGTATCAACCATCCGGTTGCCTGTCTGGCGTACAAATTGAAATGCGACGGAAAAGTATTTATTTACGGAGGCGATCATGAACCCTATCGCAATATCTATCGCGATGGATCGCAGGAAAGTGATCTGGATGAGGATTTTCTTGAAGAGCTTGATCAGAATGCCGCCGACCAGAATAACAAAATAGTCGACTTTTGCAGAAATGCCGACCTCGTTTCGTGGGACGGGCAGTATACCGAAGAGGAGTATCGGTCGAAAATCGGGTGGGGACACAGTTCCCACGAAGCTGATATCGAGCTTGCGCGAAAGGCATCAATAAAGCACCTGATCCTTACACATCATGAACCCATGAGTTCCGATGAAAAGCTTGCGGGGAGTGAGGAGCAGCTCCGTGCAAAAATGTCGGGAAGTTCCTGCAGAATCGATCTTGCCAGAGAGGGTATGGTGGTGGAGATTTAGCTCCACCGGTTGCTGAATAAGCAAAATACAGGGGAATAAATGTTATTTTTTCCTCCGGCAATTCTGAGTTTTAACCCCCACCCCCGAAATGTATTCAAAAAATTGAAAATGATTCTGTCTTTGGTAGTAACTTATGATAATACAGCACCTTACGACACCAAGTGTACTCAAATTGAATACGGTAATTGTTCAAGCCCCATAATTGTCATGATCTTGCAGGTGTCTCATCTATATATTTAACCGTATGCAGGAGATCTTCAAATACATCAATTACCGGAAATATCTGGCCGATTACTATCAGGAAAAAAAGCGGTCGACCAAGCACTTTTCCCACCGGTATTTTGCCGCACGTGCGGGTATTAAATCTCCCGTTTTCTTCAAGCAGGTAATCGACGGCGAGCGCAACCTCACGAAAGTGATGATCGACAAATTTATCGCCGCAATCGGGCTCAATAAAAAAGAGAGTGTTTTCTTTAAAAATCTGGTACTGTTCAATCAGGCGAAAAGCGCTTCCGAAAAACAGGAGTGTTACAGTGTAATGCTCTCGATGATGCATTACGTCCAGGAGCATCAGCTCACCGGTGACCAGTATGCTTATTTTGAAAAATGGTATAACAGCGCACTGCGTGAACTTGTCTGTCTGTATGATTTTCAGGATGATTTTGAACAGATCGGAAAGACCATTCGCCCGCAGATTACAGCGACCGAAGTTAAAAAATCAATCCGGTTGCTGTTGCGTCTGAATTTAATCGTCAGGCGGAAAGATGGAACGTATCGGCAACAGGATGCGGCAATTATCAGCAGCAATGAAATGGTTACACTTTCCCGGCGGTCTTTCAACAGCGAGATGCTGCTTCTGGCACGCGAGGCCAATGAAACGGCTTCCCGTGTGGACCGGAATTTTTCGGGGATTACCATGGGGATTTCAAAGGAAAGTTATGAGGTACTGCTTACCGAAATGGCTGCATTCCGGGAGCGGGTGAAAACCATTGTCAATCAGGATAAAAACAGTTCGCGTGTGTACCAGCTGGGGCTTCATCTTTTTCCCCTCAGTGATGAACTCTCCTCCCGTGGTAATCAGAGCAGGGGGGACGGACTATGAGCGGAATGCATTTTTTACCGGTATTCTTCGGTACCCTCGGGTGTCTTTTGTGGTGCAGCTGTGGAACCCGGTCGCTAACCGGTGGTACCAGTACGGCGGAAGACGCCCGCGTTGCAGGTGTTGTATATAATGAACGGGGAAAGCCGGTCCCGGGAGCCTCGGTGCAGCTGCGTACCGGTGATTATGCGTCCGACACGGCAGGAATAACCATCGGGCGAGTGGGCGCCGGTCGCGATACCGTCACCGACGAAAATGGCGCGTTCTGCATTGACTCGGTAATGCCCGGAAGTTACCGAATTGAAGTCAATGATGGCGCGGCACATGCGGTTCTGCTCACCTGTGATGTTACGGAAAACGACACCCTTGTGCGGATTCCCGACGATACCTTGTATCCGACCGGTTCGATCAGGGGAACGGTTGCTCCGATTTTCGATTCTCTGGTATCGCTTTACATTCAGATCCCCGGTCTGGAGCGACTCGGGGTCCGTGATCCTGAAACAGGAACGTTCGTTATTGACGATCTTCCCCGGGGTTTATATACGATACGCATGCTCGCATCATCACCCGATTTTCATCTGGTCAAGTTCGACAGTACCTCGGTGGTTTCCGGGCGGGTAAGTGATATCGGCGTGATCGATGTCAATCAGGCCGGTCGGTGGCCGCACTCAAAAGTCATCGTTCTGAACACCTCGCCTTCAGGAGCCGGTGTGACGGGTGCGGTGGTGGATTTTCCGGTACTGGTTCGCTTGCACAATGATAATTTCGATTTTACTGCCGCAAATGCCGACGGAAGTGATATCCGGTTCATGAAAACGGATGGAGCCGCACTTCCCTACGAAATCGAGCGATGGGATCCGGTTGCCGGGCGTGCCGAGGTGTGGGTGAAGATTGATACTGTCCGCGGGAATGACAGTACCCAGACGTTTACCATGGTATGGGGGAATCCGGGGGCCGGGAGCGAGTCGGCCGGTTGGAGTGTTTTTGACACCGCCGCCGGATTCCGTGGTGTATGGCATCTCGGCGAAAACAGCGGTCTGAACAGGGATGCAACGGTCAATGGCTACAATGGTACGCGAAACGGTACCCTGGAGCAGGTCGGAGGAATGCTCGGGTTCGGGCAACACCTTGACGGTTCCGGTGATTACACGGAAATGGGTGATGTGTGCGATCCCGGCAAGTCGCCATTTACCGTCTGCATGTGGGTTAAACGGGCGGTTACCGATGTTCGCTCCACCATTATCTCCAAAAGTGCCGGTGGGAATCCCTCATCATCGTACGGATGGCTTGTCGAGCTTGATCCGGATGGCGCGATGATTGTATTTCTTGCTACGAATGCAGGAGGATGGGGCGACAGCGGCACGTTCGTTCTGGCTTCGGAAGCATGGATTACCGACACCAGCTGGCATTATATAGCGGTGGTTCTCGATCGTTCCGGCAAGGATAAAAGCCGGCTGTTTATTGACGGAGCCGATGTGAGTCTGCTTCCGGCAGGCGGGGATGCGGCTGCACTCGGCGCTGTGGTCAACCATTCTCCGCTGCGGCTCGGGGCCGATGCGAACGGAGGAAATCCCTGGAACGGAGTGCTTGATGAATGTTCTATTTCGTTTCGTGCCCGTTCAGAGACGTGGGTACGGTTGTGTTACATGAATCAGCGAATCGATGACCATTTGGTCGAATTCAGATAATCGGTAGCTACTATACAGAGAAAAAAGGAGAGAACACGGTGAAAGTGAAAGCGGCAATCTATTTGTCAATCATGATTACGGCGGCAGGTATCGTTGACGTTTTGGCCGACAATCCGGCGGTGCAGACCTGCTATACCGCCGACCCCGCCCCGTTTGAGTACGAGGGAAGAGTTTACATGCTTTTGGGGCACGACGCGGATGACGCCGGGGGAAGTTACAAGATGCCGGACTGGAAATGTTATTCGTCGGCGGATATGGTGAACTGGACCGATCACGGAGTCGTGCTGAATCCCAAGTCGCTCAGTTGGGCAACGACCAAGGATGCGAATGCGTCGCAGATTATCGAACGTGACGGAAAGTTTTATTTTTACATCTCCACTACGGCTTCGGGCGGTGTCGCGGTCGGGGTCGGGGTATCGGAGAGTCCGATCGGCCCGTTTACCGATCCACTCGGCAAACCGTTGATTTCGGGTAATGAGATGAACGGGTGCGACGCCACCCACGGCTGGCGAGGGCTCGATCCCACGGTGTTTATTGATGATGACGGTCAGGCGTATCTGTATTGGGGAAACAATGTGCTCTACTGGGTAAAACTGAACAAGGACATGATTTCGACCAGCGGTTCCATAACCTGCATACCGCAGAATGATCCGATGTTCGGGCCGGACTACGAGGAAGGTCCCTGGTTTTACAAAAGAAACGATATTTACTATCTGCTCTATCCGTCACGAATTCCGGAGTCGATTCATTATGCCATGAGCAGCGGTCCCACCGGTCCGTGGGAGTACGGGGGACAGATTATGCCGACGCAGTCTGGAGACGGATCGAGCAGTACCATACATCCGGGAATGCTCGATTTCGGGGGGAAGTCCTTCTTTTACTACCACGATGGTTCTCTTCCCGGCGGGGGAAGCTACAAACGGTCGGTATGTATCGAGGAATTCACTTACAATGCCGACGGCAGCATACCGGCAATTCCTCCCACCCGGGGAGGTGTGGAAAATGGGGTCGCCAATCTTGACCCCTACGATACGGTGCAGGCGGAAACGATCTGCTGGGAGTCCGGTATAAAAACTGCTCCGTGCAGTGAGGGTGGGATTATGGTTGAGTCGATCAGCAATGGTGATTACATAAAAGTGGAGGGTGTCGATTTCGACGATGGGGCGGAAAAATTCGAAGCCCGGGTTGCCTCCGGCGCAAGCGGTGGAAAAATTGAACTCCGTCTTGACAGTGAGAACGGCACGCTGGTGGGGACGTGTGATGTGCAGGGTACCGGAGGCTGGGATACGTGGACGACGGCTTCCTGCAGCGTGAGTGAGGCTTCCGGTATCCATGATCTGTACCTGAAGTTTACCGGAGGAAGTAGCGAACTTTTCAATTTCAACTGGTGGCAGTTCACACCGGTACCGGTGGGGACGAGCCTGTCCGAAGCGGCAGGCATGACGGGTAGAGCATTCCACACTGAAGCCATGTATGATGCGACACTGAGAAAATTGACAATAAACTACCGGATGGAACGCCCCGGTATGGTACGTGTAATCATGTTCGATCAGCACGGCAGAGCGGTCGCTACGGTGGAAAGCGGCGTCAGAAGTGCCGGACACCGGAAGATGGTCTGGGATGCCCGCCGGGCATCAGCTGGAATTTATTTCTGGAAAATGACTGTTGATGGTCGGGATGCAGCTGACGGAAAGGTCGTCACCTACTGAGAGGTGATGGTCGTGTTCCGCTTACCGCCGGGGGGGGGGGAGGTGAGGGTACGGCTGATGGAGAGGATTCCGGCAGGCTCCGTTGGATGGTCAGTTGCCATCTGAACGGGGTTTGTTCCGGAATTCCATCGGACTGACCTGCATGGCATTTTTAAACACCCGGTTGAAGTGTGATATACTGTTGAAACCCACAGCCAGTGCAATATCGAATACCAGTCTGTCCGTTTCCTTGAGCAGTCGTTTGGCTTCGTGAACACGAATCGAGGTCAGGTATTGTTTGAAACTCATGGTGAATTCCTCGTTCATTATCCGTGCGATTTTCTTCTGAGATAATCCCAGCGACGTGCCTGCGGTCAGTATGGAAAGTCCCGGTTCAGAGTAATGTTCCGCCACGTATTCGGATATCCGCTTTGCATCCAGGTCCCGATAATTGTGCAGTTCCTTTTTATCGTAGGTAATAACGATAGAGGGGTGCTTTTTGCGTGGGGGAAGTAACCTGATTAGTAACAAGACGGTCATAATGACAAAAAATCCCGCCAGTAGTGCGATTAGTACGGTATCTGGTTTTTTAACGAACCGGATTCCGGAAACTGAGATGGTATCCACAATACCTGTTTTTGCCGTGGCACCGCTTTCGAACTGCAGGGCGGTGACCTGTGAAAAATCAACGGGTGCCGCATCGCTCAGGGTGATGTTGTTTTTCTGAAACCACCAGTCGGGAGTACTGAGTTCCTTGAGTGGAACCGTTATCTCCTGCGGGGTGGGACCTACCTCTAGTTCCTTATAGAGATACCGTTCGCTCAATGGATCGTTTTTTCGTGAGACATTCCGGTCATACACCCTCAGGTATAATTTGCAGTCCGAAAGCTTCGATGACGAAATACGGAGTTTTACCGCGTTAAAAGAGGCGCAATCAAGGAAATGACTACTGCTGTCACCAAATGGTATGGTTATTCCGGCGTAAGGGTACGGGTACCCTTTGCGCAGAATATAACTGAGTTTCAGCGTCGACGAATCAGGGGAAACTGAGAGAATCTCGGAATTTCCGGGGGGGTCTTTTTCGGTGCGATCATCGTATGCAGTGAATGTGTACCGTTGTATATCGATTTTTTTTATGGCAAACGACGGAATCATGAGAGCCCCGACCACCAGGATGCCTGCAAGAACAACTGCCGCAAGGTGAAGTTTCAGGGGGGAGTGACTCAATCGTATCTTTTGCATAACGGGTAAAATTACTTCTCAAAAAAGGTATTTGGCTATTTCTGCAAATAGAATTGAACCATAGCGCATAGTTATTGGAGCATTGTCCAGATTATATTGCTGATACAACACGAAAATCTGCTAATCTAACAACCACTTAAATATGCTTGAAGGAGTTTTATATGAACAAGTTTTTCGCATTCACCGTTGGAGTTCTGCTGTTTTCGATTATGCCGTTATCCGCCAAGGATTACAATGGTGCGGAAATGTACTCTACGGAAAAAATTAAATATGGTCGGTTCGACATGCGGATGCGATCCATTCATGGAAGCGGTGTCGTTTCGGCATTTTTCACTTATTATGATGATTCATACCTTGGAAGTCCGGAACCCTGGGAAGAAATCGATATTGAAATTCTCGGAAAAGCAACCGATGAGTTCCAGTCGAATATCATTACCGGTTCCGCTTCGAGTAAAAAAACATCTGAAAAACTGCATCATTTCAGCGACCTGTCAGCGGCGTACCACACCTATTCCATCGAATGGGCGCCTGATTACATCGCCTGGTTCTTTGATGGCCAGGAGGTCCGTCGAACCACCGATCAGCAGGTAACCGACTGTCAGATCAAGGATATGTCCTACCGTTTCAATGCCTGGGTTTCCGACGTCCCGTCATGGGCGGGGGCTTTCGATCCGTCCATCCTCCCGGTGTACATGTACATCAACTGGATCAGTTACTCAAGCTACACACCCGGAGCAGGTGAGGGTGGATCTGATTTTACCCCTGAATGGAAAGACGACTTCAATTCGTTCAATGGATCACGATGGGCCAAGGGTGACTGGACGTTCGATGGCAATATGGTCGATTTTTCGCCGAACAACATAATCGTGAAAGACGGGTATTGCATTATCGGAATCACCCGGGCGGGACAGACCGGATTCAGCGGTACCGTGCCGGCAGATGATGCAACCGAGGTTATTGGTGGCAACCGTGAATCACGGTTGACGATTGCTCCGGGTAGTGGTGCTGTTCATACGCCGAATTTTGTATCCCTCAACGGAAGGTCTCTTCCCGGTATATCGAGATTCAATTCCGGTAAAGTTAGCCCCGGAATCTGGATTTCCAGAATAAATGATCAAACCCGTATGACCGTTTCAACCGGCAGATAAATGGTAACGGTCGTGGTATAATCTGCAGAGATATTTTCTGCAGACTGGTTACAACGTAAAGCGGCGTCGAGAGCGCGCGGGACATTCCCCCCTCCTCGACGTCGCTTAATTTTTTTTCCCCTCTCGTTCGCTTCACCCCCGATCCCCCTCTCCACGATTGGCTATCCCTTACCCACACGTCTGTTGCCCGTTAAAAGCCAGGAAAACATGCCGGTCCTATGGACCTTGAACAGGTTGTTTATAGTGGTTACTATAGACATGCCGCACCTACGGTGCTCATGAGGTCCGTAGGACCGGTATGTGTATAGCAACAGTTACCATCGTACCTTTTCCGGAGTTCCATAGGAGTGGCATGTTTCTGTAATGCTGATAATCAACAGAGTGCTCAGACAGGATGATGTGGGTAATGGATAGACGAGTGGAGAGGTGGGTACAAATGAAGCCGTTACACGGCTAAGGCGGCACAAGGTGTAGTGAAAACCATAATTTCGTATCCTGCCGAAGCAGCAGTAATCACCTTACTCCCATTCTTCAGAAAGCAGTAAAAAATCAGCGCTGACTGCTGAAAAAATATCAACGGAAAAGGTGAATAGCCTGCAAGAACCGGTTGTTTTTGGGTATATTTTCTTCATACGACTGATTTTTGACTATCTGGATTTCCGTTGCCGGGGGACAACAGGAAATGAAAGGTACGGAGCACTGTTCGACGAGGAGGAGTCAGATGAATTTGTATCGATATCTCAAAACGGGATTACTGCCGGTGCGTGGTATGGTTATGGCGCTGCTGCTGTTTTTTAATACGCCGGAATCGCACGCGGCGGTCTCACAGACACCGCCCATGGGGTGGAACAGTTTTGACATGTACAATGGTCTGGTGAATGAGCAGCAGGTGAAGGATGTAGCGGATTACATGGCGGAACATCTGCTTGAGTACGGCTGGGAGTATGTGTGTGTCGATTACCTCTGGTACAGTACCTCAACTGATTTCTGGAATTACGCGCAGGACGACAACTTCAATCCGGCACTGGTGTACGACGAAAACGGAAGAGTCCAGCCGGACCCGGATAAATTTCCATCATCAGAGGGGGGAAAGGGACTGAAACCGCTGGCGGACTATGTTCATGCAAAGGGACTGAAGTTCGGAATACATCTTATGCGGGGTGTTCCGCGGCAGGCGGTGGCACGCGAGAATCCCACGGTTCTCGGTACCACGTATAAAGTATCGGATATCCATACCAAAACCGACCCCTGCGGTTGGCTTAATGTAATGTGGGCGCTCAATATGGATCATCCGGGAGCCCAGGTCTATCTGCACTCGCTGTTCAGCCAGTATGCGGAGTGGGGTGTCGATTACGTCAAGGTTGACGATATGGTCCAGCCGTGGGCGGTATACGCGCATCCCGAAGAGATCATGGGATACCGCAAGGCGATCGACAGCTGCGGACGTGAGATGGTGTTCAGTACTTCTCCCGGTCCCACACCGCTGCCGAATGCAACGTTCGATATCGGCAAGTACGCCAACCAGTGGCGGATTGTGAATGATTTCTGGGACAAGTGGGAATCCCTCGATGAAGAGTTCGACCGGGCGGAAGCCTGGCACACTTATGCGGGACCCGGGCACTGGCCGGACGGCGACATGATTCCGATCGGCACGCTCTACAGTGGAAAATCAAAATTCACGACCAACGAGAAGTATACGCTTATGACGCTCTTCGCCATCATGCGCTCACCGCTCATTTGGGGCGGTAAACTCGTCGACAGCAATGCCGATGAACTGAAGCTGATGCAGAACCGCGAGGTGCTGGCGGTCAATCAGCACAGTACCGGAAACAAGCCGGTGGTCAGTGGAAAAACACCGGTCTGGATGGCCGAAGTTCCTGAAAGTCCGATCAGGTACGTCGCGGTATTCAACCGCAACGAGGCATCTGCCGATGTCACGATCAATTTCAGCGATCTTGGAATAACCGCACCTGATGATACCCTGAGGGATCTCTGGGAAAAGAAGGATGTCGGCGTGTTCTCCGGAAGTTACAAGGTCACCCTTGCTCCGCATCAGAGTAAACTGTACCGGTTGACGCCGCCAGGAGCGACCATGGTACATAAGGCACCAGTCTCAGTTGCCACTATTGCCCGGAAGAACAGGTTTTCGGCCCATATCACGGGAAACAGATTGTTCGTCGGATCAAAAGTGGACGAGGGGATATTTACCGTTTCGGTATTTCTGCCTGATGGCCGCCGGGTGGCGAATGTGCCGGGGTGTACCGGTACCGCGTCTGCCGTTGTCGGAGGAAAAGGGGTGTACCTCTTGGTTGTTACGTCACAAAAGGGGACTGAACGGCATCTGATCTCCCACTACTGAAATCCGGAATACTACCGACTATTGACATGCCGGATACCAATTGTGTTTTCGAATAAAAGACATCTGATAATTACCGCTCTACAGGCAATAAAGAAAGAAGGATAAGGATGGAACCCGTTAAAATGTTGCGAACAGGCGCTGTGGCAGTAGTGTCTGCAGCTGTTGTGTCATTGTTTCTCTGTCCGCAGGAAAGTGCCGCGGTGGTTGCACAGACACCTCCCATGGGATGGAACAGTTACGATGCACTGAATCACTCGGTAACCGAGGCACAGGTGAAAGCCGCGGCCGACTTCATGGCTGAAAACCTCAGGGAGTACGGCTGGGAATATATCTGTATCGACTGGGCATGGTACTATACGGGAAACAGTACCGGCTCTCCGAATCAGGATAACGGTTTCAATCCCCCGCTGGTGGTTGACGAGTACGGCAGGATGCTTCCGGACCCGGCGAAATTTCCCTCATCCGCCAACGGGAAGGGATTCAAACCGCTGGCGGATTACCTTCACGGTAAGGGGCTTAAAATGGGAGTCCACTTGATGCGGGGAATTCCCCGGCAGGCGGTGGCGGCAAATACGCCCATCAAGGGGAGCAGTGCAAAGGCGAACGATATCGCCGATAAAGTGAATTTGTGTGCGTGGCTCAACCTGATGTATGGACTCAACATGAGTAATCCCGCTGCACAAACCTACCTGAATTCACTCTTTGAACTCTATGCGTCGTGGGGAATAGATTTTGTCAAGGTTGATGATCTTATCAATCCGTATGGTGCCCCGGCGTTCCGGGGGTCAGAAATAGAGGGGTACCGAAAAGCGATTGATGCCTGCGGCCGCGAAATGGTCTTCAGCACTTCACCGGGCGCGACTCCCGTCTCGAATGCGTCGCAGATAAAGCAGTTCGCGAATCAGTGGCGCATGGCGAACGATCTCTGGGACAACTGGGGCAACCTCAATACAATGTTCGACCTCACCAACTCATGGTATTCCCATGCAGGGCCGGGCCACTGGCCCGATGCGGACATGATACCGATCGGGCGCCTCAACAAACACGGCCCCACGGGAGCCGAGCGGTGGTCGAATCTCACCGGTGTTGAAAAACATACGATGATGACGCTCTGGTGTATCGCCCGCTCACCGCTGATCTGGGGCGGAAATCTGGTCGAAAACCGGGCGGAGGAGCTTGAGCTGATGCAAAACGGCGAAGTGATTGCGGTGAATCAGAAAAGCACCAACAGCCGCCCTGTTGTCAACGGCACCACGCCGGTCTGGTGCGCGGATATTCCCGGTACCGGCGATAAATATGTCGCGCTCTTCAACCGGGGTAACAGTACGGCGAATGTGACGGTGAAATTCAGTGATATCGGAATGACGCAAACGGATACGGTTCGGGTTCGCGATCTCTGGGCAAAGGCGGACAAGGGAGGGTTTACCGGATCGTACAGCATGTCGGTTCCTTCGCACGGTTCAGGGCTGTTCCGCCTGAGCGGCAAACCGCCGGAACCGCGCTCCGCTTTCGACACCATCGAAGCGGAATCCTTCACGACCATGTCGGGAGTTTCCAGTGAAAACTGCAGCGACGGCGGAAAAAAGGTCGGTAACGTGGAGCACCGTGATTTTACGGAATATGCCATGGTCGATTTCGGTAACGGGGCGGACGGGTTTGAAGCAAGGGTCGCGGCGTTTCGTGATGGAGCAATCGAGATCCGTCTCGACAGTGCCGACGGGGAACTGGCCGGAACATGTCCGCTCAAGGGAACCGGTGACTGGAATGACTATGTAACCGTCCGTTGTACCGTGAGTGTCGACAGCGGCGTTCATGATCTCTACTGTATCTTTACCGGTGGTAACGACTATCTTTTTGATGTCAACTGGTTCCGCTTTACTGAGGAACAGGTAGGTGCCGGCCGGAAGCCGTTCCGCCCGTCGCTGCAGCCGTTTACGACACGGGTTTTCAGGGGAATGCTGACGATCGAACCAAATAACGGATCTCAGCCGTACCGTTTGGCGATCCATACTCCGGATGGTCGTCTCGTTGCACAGCAGACCGCCCTTACCGGCAGGGTGACGGTACCGCTTGCCGGCAGAGGGGTCTATATTCTCCGCATTACCGGGATCGATGGCGCTGTTGAACGTCGGGTGGTCCGGTACTGATGCGAGATCAGGAGAGGGGTGTCCGGTAGCACACCGGAGCTTCTCTCCCGGAAAATCGTAACGATTTTCCGGGTTCCTGTAAAGGTTTGATGGTAATACGCTCCTTCGTAATGCTTTCTTTGAACAGGTTAGCAACCTGTAGCCGGGGCTGGCAGGAATGCATGCCGAAGGTGCGACTCAGGTACATTGGACCGAACTGGTGCAAAAACCCGCAAACGCTCCGCACCCCGGGTCGACCACTCATGACATTCAACCCAGCCAGACATCATCGTTGTTCCAACCGTTTATACAACTACGATTATACCCGACCAGGTTACTATTCCGTTACCTTGCGTGTGCGCGATCGTGAATGTTTGTTTGGAGAAATTGTAAACGGAAAAAGGCAACTGAATGAATCCGGTGCAATTGTTGTTGAAAAATGAAAATGGCTGAGCGACCAATTTCCATTTGTTCAATTGGATGAATTCATTGTAATGCCGAATCATGTTCACGGGATACTATGGATTCGTGACATTTTCTGCAGGGGCGGGTTGCGACCCGCCAAACTCCCTGCCGGGATGCCTCGACAAGGCTCGGCACAAGTATGTGGCGGGGCGGTCGGGTAACTGGCCATTCTACGCTGACTGTAAAATTTTCTAGCACCCTAAGAAAAAGAGAGTAGACCGGCGCGCAAAAGACATATAGGATACTTTTTTAAAATAAGGACAAATAATGGAAAGAAAAGCAATTTCTTATGGAGCTGATAATTACGAAATAAAAGTTTTAAAATTACCCCACAAGGACCTTGAGCCCATCAGAAAGTTTTGACAATTCCTCGGCATTTGTTTTAACCAGTACTATTTCTTTTGCGGTATCTGCGACAGCATTGTTTACACCGGATATTGTGGAAGCGACCTCGGAAAGACCAAATGCTGATTCAGCGACATTTTTCGATACTTCTTTGGCACTTGTGCTTACCATATTCACATTCCTGGCTATTTCATTTACCGTTACACTCTGCTCTTCTACTGCACAAACGATAGTCTGTGAAATGAGGTTTACTTCTTCTATTACATTTGAGACACTTTCTATCGCCGTTATTGCCGATTCTGCATTGCTCTGCATCTCTTCAACCTGTTTTTGTATCTCAAGTGTTGCCTGAGCGGTCTGTTTCGCAAGGGCTTTCACTTCGCTGGCAACCACCGTGAACCCCTTACCAGCATCTCCCGCAGATGCAGCTTCTATAGTTGCATTAAGGGCAAGAAGGTTGGTCTGGTCAGCAATACCATTTATTACTTCAACTACTTTACCAATAGACTGCGCAGCTGCCCCGAGTTTGTCCATTACATCTTTACTGTTTTTTGCATGGGTATTAGCTTCAGCTGCAATCTTGAGCTCTTTCTGACAGTTTTGCGCAACTTCGTTGAGTGTGGAGCTCATTTCCTCGATTGCTGCAGTGACACTATTTGCAGAAGATGACATTTCTTCTGTAGCAGAAGACAGAGAATTGATGTTTGTGGTTACCTGCTCGGTGGATGATGCGACTGTTGAGGTTTGAGTACTCATTTCTTCGGCATTAGATGCTATTTGGGTTGCTATGGCAAGGAGTCTTGAAGATGAGTCTGTAACAATTGTGGCCGTTTTTGCTAATTGGCTTGTAGTTTCAATATTAGTTACAATTTCGACATGACCAATACGTCTCTTCATATCATCAAGAATCCAGTTGGTATCCACCTGCATATTGATGGTTTTGCCCCCTGGTATGGCCTGATTATAATAGGTGCGGGGTTTGTTTCTCCTAAGGCAATCAATGCCGCAATTTTCCGTTCCGCATATATCAGCTTTCCAGTTGGAACAATGTTTACCAATAACACTTCTCTTGTCAAGATTGTTCTGTGCCAGCAGTTTTTCAGTGACGCTGTTAATGAATTTCCAGTGCATTTTCATGTCTGTGGTTGTAACAGGCTGCTCCAGAGCATCCAATGAACCCTCCAGATAGAACATCTGGTATCGAAGTCGAAATATGACATACAACATTATGGAACAAATAAGGAAAAATACCGTAATAAGTACTTCCAGTTTGACGACTTGTGCATCGACTGAGTGTGAAAAGATTGAATAGCTGTAGATACCCAATGCCAATAATATGACCGCCATCATAGAAACTTTTACAATAAATGGGATGTGTTTCATTAATCTGACTCCTTTAGGCACAGTTTCACGAAATAGGGAACATCGCTTTTATACCCGAGGCTTCAGTATTATATCATTAGGTCGGGGAAATTGACCACAATGTTTTCGGGTATTGATCCTGTATTTGATCAGATAGTAAATTGATTTCAAGGCTACCTGAA
Organism: Chitinispirillaceae bacterium; assembly: GCA_050304135.1. Lineage (GTDB taxonomy): Bacteria > Fibrobacterota > Chitinivibrionia > Chitinivibrionales > Chitinispirillaceae > JAFGNB01. The sequence continues at coordinate 92,734 of JBNLDC010000021.1, forward strand.
AAACATGTAATTCCATCTCTATTCGCCGGGTCCCGCCCCGGCAGGCGTCCTACGTTTTCACTACCGTTCATGAAGCGTGCGGAATTCGGTACTTCGTACCGTTTCTATCATACCGCTTTCCTCGGCGGAGGAATATCTATAAACCAAGGTCACTGCCGTTCCCCTCAGGGTTATCTGGATGAATAAATTAATCTGTTAGATAATCATTTTCTGCCACTTTAGTGGCACACACATATACCTTAATTTGATTTTGAATGCAGGTAGAAACGAAGAAATGGAGTTTCTCTTCCTGCCCCCTTTACAAGCAGCCCCGATAGCGGAGGATCAGGGCGAACGTGGAGTCACTACGTTTTATAAGCGTGCGGAGTCCAGTGCTCTGCACTGTTTACATTGTACCGCTTTCGCTGCAGAACCCCCTCTGGTCGGGGTTTCTCACTGCCGTTTCGTAAACGTAAGGAGTCTGGTGCTGGGCACCGTTTCTACTGTAACGCTTTGAGGCGGCGACCCACCCAATAACAGAAATGAATAAATGCAGATCTATAAATTCCTTGACCTTTGTTTAACTGATTACAAAGCTATTTGAAAACCACATATATTGTTTTCTATTTGCCGGGTCCCGCCCCGGCAGGCGGCATACTTTGTCAATCGCCACAAAGTATGCAAAATGCTTTTTCAGCACCGCGCTAACCGCAGTCGCCCCTTGGGACCGGTAAAGTTGTCATGTACGGGTAGCGGTATGGATCAATGAAACGCTTTCTGCTACAACAATCGGTCTGGCGTGCGGCGCTATCGCGGCCAAAAGGCAGGCTTCTGTGCGACGTCACTTCGTTCCATCGGATTATTTGGAAAGAAGCCAGGAAATGAAATCGACAATTAGGTACCTGAGAGCTACTTATCGGTAATTTATAATCAACCCCCTTCGGGGGAGACGATAGCGTGATATTAGTGGGGGCGTCCTGATCGATGGTGCAGCGCTATCGCGTCGGAAGGGTCACGTCGGTTGTACAACCGACGCCTGCACTGATCCCGTCAAGCGGGATCGAAGTGGGTGAGGTCAAAAAAAGAAAGGGATGAAACCTTCTCATCCCTTTCTTCCGAAGATGCACCTTACGGTGCACTACCCTCATTATGCCGCCTCCTGCAGTTCCTCCTTTTCCTCCGGCGTCTCCTCACTGCCGTGTGCCCGTGTGCGGTGCATCCGGGCAAGCGCTTCCACTTCACCGATGATCTGTTTCGTCTTTTCGTACAGTTCAGCGGTGCCTTCGCCGTTTCCGGTCACCAGCACATCAACGTAGCCGAGGAAGGTGCGGATCGCATCGCATGC
>JBNLDC010000022.1:0-92764 GCA_050304135.1 Chitinispirillaceae bacterium
GCCTGCCTTTTGGCCGCGATAGCGCCGCACGCCAGACCGATTTTTGTAGCAGAAAGCGTTTCATTGATCGATACCGCTACCCGTACATGACAACTTTACCGGTCCCAAGGGGCGACTGCGGTTAGCGCGGTGCTGAAAAAGGCCAGGGTTCCCTAAGGGTGTGGGCCAGCACACGTTGTCACTATCGTTCCGGAAGCGTGCGGAGTCCGGTGCTGTGCACCGTTTATACTATACCGCCCTTAAGCCGGGGCAGCAGGGGCGGAGCGCCCGCTCCTGTATAATTTAAGTTTAAAAGGTGAAAAGGTGAAAAAATGGAGAATTGGAGAAATAGTAAAGGGATTACTGCGTGTCCAATCTATCGACACCAGATTGGGATATGGCAGCGCTTTAAATCGTGAGTGCCATTTTGTTCCAGTCCATGCCATGACGCGGCCGGTAAGGGTTTGTTCGGCGGACAGGACCGGGAGGGTAAGAGGAAATAATAGAAAAAGGAAAACGGTTACGGGGAATGCGAAAGCAGCATTCAGGTGGTTCTTTAATGGTTTCAGTGAAAATGCGTACATTTGTGGTGCTCCCGATAAAAAAGGAAAAGCCCGTAACGGGCTTATCTGCTAATCAAACTCCAGTAATAAGATAATTGAAAAACCAGCAGTTGCGGTAAGTTAGATCGTCAGGTTATAGTGAACAAACCGGGTAACACTATTTTCTGCTTTTTGCCGACTCAATTTTGAGTTTCTGCTGTTTTACCAATTCTTCAGCTCCATCATAATAATCTACTTCACATTCCATGCTATACATTTTCTGGTAATATTGCAACAATTGATTATCGTTTATTTTACCTTTCAGACAAGCGACGCACTCTTTACAAGCCTCAAGAATTGCAAAACCGCCCTCACGAGTCTGAGATGTGCTAACCAATATTTTATCGCAAAGTGTTGAAATTTTAGTACCGTCACTGCATTTTAACATTCTAATGTAGTTTAATGTGTCTTCCATTGTTGCATCTTTATTTTTAACTATTTTTTGTAAAACCTCTTTTTTAAGATCTTCAGGATCAATTTTCTTATTATCCGTTACTTTATCAATGTAAATTTTTGCATTTCTATACAATATTCGCAATGTGATAATATCGTTCCTATTAAAATTCAAAGTTTTCAACACTTTCAATCTTTTAGCAGCCACATCATTATCGTATTCAATAGATTTTAATATTTCTAATGTATCCCTTGTTTTATATGGATAAGGATATGGAAACCTACTATAAGCATTTAATAACAGATCTGCAATCACAGGATCTTTCTTCTCCAATGAAAAATAATACTCTGTGAGTGTCTTTAATAAATCATCAAACCCGGCGATATATTCATCGTCGACCATATTATCGCCATCAGACCAATGTAATTGGCCCATAACTCTGTCGATTTCCTTCGGGTGACCAACGGCACAGGTAACTGTTATACAAATAAAACATACTACTTTCAACATAGCTTTCCCTCCATACTTCTGTTTACTACTTCTCCTTCGCCTTTGCAACATGGACAGGTGATTTAATTTGTCTGTCATCATCGCAATATTGGCGCGGCACGGCATTCATTTCACATTTACAGTTCCAGTCATAATTCCAATCGTACCCTTCCTTTTCGATAAAATCTTTTCCGGCCTTCTGTAGCATCACCCATTTCCGTGAGTATTTAACATAATAATAATTTCCGGATGCATTCTTTTTAATAGATAAAGTTGTCCTGATTGGCAACCAACTCATATCTATTGCATAGGCCAAATCCGATGCGCCAACAAACCTATGCCAACTCCAATCAGTTCATTCAACATTTTCATTTCTTTCCGGGCAACGCTACCCGCCAAATCTCCAACTGACCGGATACTATTCAGAGCACAGCACTACGATCCTGATATTCCCCATTCTCTATTCAGATTGACTGATTCTTGCATTCCGGAGTTAAAAATTCTATTTTACAATATAATCGGGTGATACCGTAATAATACTTTACACTAATTTTTACTTTATTTTTCTGTAAAGTATTGCAACCATACGACATTCATCATATACTCATTACCATAAAACACCGTAGTATCTCCAAAAGATACTGCTGCAACGGTTTCTTCCGGTGCCGGTAATTCCAGGGACCAGCATTAACGAAACAGAAACAACTGCTATCATTACCTATACTACACGCAGTATTATAAACACAAACATTTTCTGTCTTTTTCGGGGTGATACGATCGGTAAACTGCTGTGTTTACCGTTGTAATTGCGGTTCAGCCGTGTATGCTGTATTCCGATTCACACGCACAACCGTCACACCGGCAGGATGCGAGAATGGACACGAAACTATCGAACATAAGAACAAAATATAACGAGGGGATTTAATGAGCGGATTATCATTTGAAGCAGTGATATTTGATCTGGACGGTGTAATAACGGATACCGCGCAGGTTCACGCGGCGGCATGGAAAGAGACCTTCGACGAGTATATGCGCATGAGAGAACGCCGCGATGGCGAGACGTTCAAAGAATTTACCCATGAAAACGACTACCTTCCCTACGTTGACGGGAAACCGCGCTATAAAGGAGTTGAGAGTTTTCTCACATCGCGCGGCATTTCGATTCCTTTCGGCGACAGTCAGGATTCACCCGACAGTGAAACCGTCTGCGGTATCGGCAACGGTAAAAACGATAAATTCCGTGATGTGCTTGCAAAACAGGGGGCGGTGGTCTTCCAGTCAACAGTTGATCTTATCAGAGAATTGCGTAAACGTAACGTGCGTATCGGTGTCGCATCCTCGTCAAAAAACTGTCAGCCGGTCCTGGAGACAACAGGTCTTGAGGAGCTGTTTGAAACACGGGTCGATGGCATCGTCTCCACCGAACTCAACCTGAAAGGCAAACCCGAGGGTGACATTTTCATCAGGGCGGCAAACAATCTGGGAATCCCGGTGGCGAAATCGGTAGTGGTGGAAGATGCCACGAGCGGTGTGCAGGCGGGGCGCAACGGCGGGTTCGGGCTCGTTCTGGGTATCGCCCGGGAAAACAATACCGACGAACTGCTTGAAAACGGAGCAGACATTGTCGTAACGGACCTTTCACAGATCACCATAGAGCAGATTGATGGCTGGTTCTCCCGAAAACCGCGACCGCTTTTCACCACATGGGATCGCGACGAATCCGTGACACCGGAAAACACCCCGGTCGTAAATGCCTGCTGTACCCGAAGTGCCGGAAAATCAATTTTCAGTAAGAATGCCCTGTCGATATTTCTGGATTATGATGGTACATTAACGCCGATCGTTTCACGGCCGGAACTGGCGAAGATTTCGGCAGCAATGAAAGATGCTGTAACGAAACTGTCCGAAAAACACACGGTCGCTATTGTCAGTGGAAGAATGCGGGACGATCTGGAAGCACTGGTCGGTATAAAAGGAATCTTTTATGCCGGAAGTCATGGAATGGATATTTCCGGACCCGATTTCGCCATGATGCATCCGATCGGAAAAGAGATCATCCCGCTGGTTGCCGAATGTATACAACGTGCGAAACGTGATCTGGGAACTATTGAAGGTTTACTGATAGAGGAGAAAAAAATCAGCTTTGCCCTGCATTACCGGCTGGTGGACGAAAGCAGACATCTGGCCGCGATAGAGGCATACGCCCGGGATATTGTGGCAACAAATCCGGGGTTGCGTCTGATGCACGGTAAGAAGGTGTTTGAACTGCTGCCGGCAATCGACTGGAATAAAGGTGCCGCCGTCAGGTGGATCATGAACGCACTGAATAAGCAGTGGCGCGAAACGTCGGTGCTCTATATCGGCGACGACACCACCGACGAGGATGCCTTCAGAGTAGTGCGGACACGGGGAACCGGCGTGTGTGTCGCTGAAACTCCCGCGCCGTCGGCGGCGGAGTTCTCGGTAACCTCACCGGAGGAAGTATTAAAGCTGTTCACCAGGATACTGAAAGGGTAACATGGAACAGACATCCGCATGGAAAATCGTCTATAACGGGTTCGACCCCGACGAAGAGGGACTGCGTGAAGCACTGTGCACCCTGGGAAACGGCTACTTCGGCACACGTGGTGCCGCGGTGGAGGCGTACGCTTCCGACATACATTATCCGGGCACCTACATTGCCGGGGTGTATAACCGGTTGCCGACCCGGATTGCCGGACGTACCGTGTACAATGAAGATCTGGTAAACTGCCCCAACTGGCTTTTAATAACGTTCAGAATCGGTGATGACGGCTGGTTCTGGCCCTCCGCCGGCAGAATCATCTATTACCGCCGGGAACTTGACATGCAATCCGGGGTTCTCCACCGCACCCTGCGGTTCAGGAATCAGAAAGGTCAGATTACGCTGATTGAATCCAGTCAGATCGTGCACATGGGTGCCCCCCACTACGGAGCGATCAGCTACCGGCTTACACCAGAAAATTACAGCGAAAAGATTATCGTCAGAGCGCGACTGGACGGCACCCTGCTCAATTCCGGGGTTGAACGTTACCGGCAGCTCAATTCAAAACATCTGCAACCCGTTGCACTGGGGCAATTCAAAAACAACGGCATGTACCTCACCATGCGGACCTCTCAGTCGAAAATAACTGTCAGTGAAGCAGCAACGATCCGTCTTTTCGCCGAAGGAAAGGAAAAACGGCCGGTGTTCAAATGCGCCACCAAAGGAGAGGAGCGGATCGGCCTCGAGTTCACCATTTCGGCACGGAAGGGAATCACCTACCGGATCGAAAAAGTCGTATCGGTCTTCACGTCGCTGGACAAAGGTATTGCATCACCTGAACATGCGGCAATCAGCGCACTCCGGAAATCACCGCTCTACCAACGGCTTTTCGATGTTCACCGGCGAGCCTGGGAAAAGTTATGGCATCTCTATGATATCCAGATTACAGGCGACACGTTCGCCCAGAGTGTGATCCGGCTGCACACGTTTCATTTACTGCAGACGATATCGCATCACAATGACCACATCGACGCCGGGGTACCTGCCCGCGGACTGCATGGAGAAGCTTACCACGGCCATGTTTTCTGGGATGAACTTTTCGTGATGCCGTTTTACGATCTGCACATGCCGCGAATAGCGCAGGCACTGCTCATGTACCGTTACCGCAGGCTCGCCCGGGCACGGGAATACGCCAGAACCAACGGATACAAAGGTGCCATGTTTCCCTGGCAGAGCGGAGCGAAAGGCTCCGAGGAAACCCAGCAGGTGCACCTGAATCCGATGTCGGGAAAGTGGGGACCCGACTACAGCAGGCTGCAGCGCCATGTTTCGTTCGCCATTGCCTACAATGTCTGGCAACACTGGGAACGCACGGGCGACGGTGATTTTCTCTCCCGGTACGGAGCGGAAATGCTGCTCTCCATCGCCCGGTTCTGTGCAAGCCTGGTTACGTTGGATCCGCATGACGGCCGGTACCACACCGTCGGCATCATGGGACCGGACGAATTTCACGAGAAGCTCCCCGGTTCCACTATTCCCGGGCACATTGACAACGCGTATTCGAATCTGATGATCGTATGGGTACTGCGCAAGGCGCTGGAACTGCCGCGGATACTATCGGTAAGTCATTTGCGCCACAGTATGAGAAAAGCGGGGATCCAGCAGGAGGATCTGGCGCTCTTTGAGGATATTACAAAAAAAACAGCCGTTACCATCAATTCGGACGGCATCATCAGTCAGTTTTCGGGTTATTTCGGTCTCAAGGAACTTGACTGGCAATTTTACCGCCGGAAATACGGCAACATTCAGCGCATGGACCGCATACTGAAAAAAGAGGGTGACTCACCGGACAATTACAAAGTATCGAAACAGCCCGACGTTCTGATGCTTTTTTACCTCCTGCCGGTTGCGGAGATCAGGGAAATGCTGCATACCCTCGGCTATGCCTTCACCGGAAAGCAGCTGCGGGCAAACTTTGATTATTATGCGAAAAGGACCTCGCACGGTTCCACGCTCAGTAAAGTGGTGCACTGCACGCTGGCGCACCAGTTGCGAATGCCTAAAGCATTCCGGAAATGGTTTGATGAAGTACTGGTATCGGACATTCACGACATTCAGGGTGGTACCACGAAAGAGGGTATTCACTGCGGTGTTATGGGTGGTTCACATGACATCGTGCGGCGTTGTCTGGCCGGTGTGCAATTCCACGGTAATTCGTTCACCATCAACCCCGACCTTCCTCACGGATGGACCAGCCTGAAATTCAGATTCTGTTACCGGCGAACATGGTTTTCCCTGCACATTACCCGTAACCGTATCACGGTCACCTGCAACAAAACACCGTCGCGTCATTCACGTACCACCCTGGAAATAGCGGGAAAAACGTATCATTTGTCTTCAGGTGCAACCCTGCGGATACCGCTCAAGGAATAGCCTGCCACATCCGGTTGGCGGTTTCGTCTGCGCCATACAAAACGGAACGGGCGTTCGTGGCCCTCACGAACGCCCTCTGCTCCTACCTGTGCGTACGAGACGCCCCTGTTTGTACTATCGTGCCATACGCAGTGTACTGAACCGCTTTTCAAATCCGCTACCCTTGACACCAATGATATACACCCCGGTGCTCTGCCTGCGGTTCCCAAGCATATTCTGCAGTGAGAGGGTATGCATCCCGGCGGGAACCTGCCGTTGTCCACCCTGCAGCGGGACCATTGCACCCTCAAGCGTGTAGACGTTAACCGACACCGTCTGCGGTTTGTCAAAGTTGAATGAGAGCATATTTGTTGCCGCGCTAAAGGATACCAGTGCGCTGTTTCCCTTCTTCTGCCCGGTAACGGTTCCGAGCGGATAGGTGAATTCGATGGTGATCGGCACCGCAACCGCTGTGCTGTCGTACTCCTTACCACGCAGTCGGGCAGCGCAGTTCAGTTTAATTGACCGAGGCGCAACCATCGTCTCTCCGAGAACCGTCTTTAAAAGATCGCTGCTGTACCATGCCGGGAAATCATGGGTAACGGTCTGCCCGGCTTCGACAACGATCGTGGCAATGGTATCGAGGCAGACTACCGGTTGTGCCGACGCCTGATAAATCCGGCGGTCGGTACCTGCAGTGATAATCAGGTCATACTCGCACCTTCCCGAGAACGGACCGAACTTCATGTCCGACCTGGAGGGATTGGTAATGGTGTACCGGATCCTGACCGGATCATTTTCCTGATAGATGTACTTGTCTGATGCGGTGGTGAAAGTGGCCCCCCCGAAGGTAACCGATGCATTGTTCGAGTACGCTTTACTGAAGGTAAAATCGACCGTCTGTTGTGCACTGTTGTAAAGATAGACCGCTTTGCCCTCGCGGTAGCCGTTGCCGTAGGCAAGAACGTGCCACTGCTCACCGTTTGACGAGATCGGAATATCGGAAATCAGATACGCTCCGTTCTTATCGGTAACGGCACGGTAGACGGGGTCGGCAATAATCAGCGCCGCGGAAGCGGCAGTCATAAGCATGGGATCTTTGGAGACCAGCACCGTGCACCCTTCCATAGGTATCGTCTTTGCGTCCTCCGCCAGAAATTCCGACACCACACCGCCAACCGAGGCCGAGGCCGAGGCCGGAACAAGGGCAAAGTTGACCGTGGTATCCCCGCGTACGGTTACCTCTGCAGAAGCTGGACGGAAGTCGGGATGCCGACAGGCTATAATGTACGATCCGACCCCCATGCCGATAAACGAGTAATTTCCTTTATCGTCTGTCATGGTCGAATCGAGCAGTCCGGTGGCAATTAAACGATCGATAGATGCACCGACATTGCCTCCGGTGAGATCCTGCAGTAAATATACCGAAGCCCGCGGTACCGGCATACTTGCCCGTTTCAGCGGTGAGGGATCATCAACAACCGTTCCCTTGACAACGATCAGTGCCGGACTGATGCTGTCGGGGTCGGGAATAACGAACCGACCGTATAGCTTTGAAACAATATCCAGATTCCCGACATCCTGCACCACCTGATAGGTCCCGGGAGGAAGCGGTCCGAGGAAAAACTGCGGTCCGTAATCGACCGGTGCGTATACTGCATTACAGACCTTATCTGCCGGAATTGGATCACGGGTGAATTTTACCAGTAATGTATAGTTTGGCGGGTAGACTGCAAGCGCGCTTTTCTCTATAGTGAACGAGGTGTTGCTGAAGGTAGGCGCCATACAGGAATTGGATGCTGTTCCGACCATGATCTGCATGATAACCGTATCGGTTTGCGCAACCGGTTTTTTGGGAGAAATCACCAGATACGGTTTTTCTTTTGCCGCAGTATCGGCTACAACTATCTGTGTGGACTGGGAGGCGGCAAAGAGTGCCCCGGCAAAAATGATCCCGAATATCCGGGTGAATAAAGGTTTCATACGTCCTCCGTAGTGAGTGGTGTACATGCCTGAAGTTACTTCCCTTTTTCTGCTGCAAGAGCCGTGCCAAAACGCACCGGCAACCGTTGGATCGATGCAACCGGTTGCATTGTAACATGTTACCTCTTCTCCACCAACAGTTTTATAACGGGAGGTAAATCGGCACTGCCAGGAAAGCTGGCAGTCGCTGCCATGTTTCCTGGCAGAATATAGTTTCGGCATTTTTTCCTCTCCGCCTCACCCCAACTCCCCCATCCCCTCTTCCCCTCTCCACACATGGAGAGGGGAAGAGGGGTGTCCGAAGGAAGGGGTGATGGGGTGAGGCGATTGAAACAGACGGATGAAGTGATCTGGTGCCGAAAGAATTGACACGCAGCATAATTGAAAAGGTGCATCGTACCGGTGGAATGCTTACACAAAAGCACCAAAGTAGTAGCAATTGCCGGTTATAAACACTGGAAAGATTAACCACTTTCACTATCCCCTGCGTTATATGCCCTGACCAGGACCGTTTTCCACCATTGCCTGCGCCCGGCAGCGGTGCGGCGCTACCTGAGCAGGTGCACCATGCGCACTGCATGCAAGCGGTCGGCACTGAGTTCCAGAACTGCCGGTGCGTTGTGCAGTTGCCTGGTAAAGGTACCTAAGCCAAGAGTGTGTATGCCGGCAGGTACGGTAAGAAGCTGTTCGGTCACACGTCGTCCGTTCAGGCTGAATATTCTCACCCGCAGGGTCGAAGCAGTCGTGGTTGCAGGTGAAAATACAAGTTCCGGAATACCATTGCGCGTGCGGATTTTGAGAGACTCCCGCAGTGATACCCGGGGATGATCCGGGTGCCGCACCGCAACATTCGACGGGGTAGTCAGCAGATAGAGTCCTTCCCGGTTTACCCGGACCGTTACTGTTTTATGCACGGTATCGACGGTGCCGTCAAGATAGCGTGACGTACGACCATTTACATAATACACACCTGGTTCACGGGTACCGCTTGCAACGGAATCCCGCTCCTCCCAGTAAAAAGTCACCAGGAAATAATTGGAATCCGCAGCCGTAAAGCAATCGTTGAACGAAACCGATACCGCTTTAATTACGCGCTGCAGGGTGAACCAGTCGAGTGTATCGGTGTCTACGGCTCCCAGTTCAATCGCCCGACAGGCAGCAACATCTGTTTTCACGGCAGTGTCGGTCAGATGTACCACGGTCCCGGTTACCGCTTCGGTAAAGGTTGAAGTAATAACTGCATCACACCGTTGCGATGCCTTCCAGTCCCTGTTCAGTTGTGCCGTATCAAGCCATCGTGCAATGGTATCGTTGACCGTGCAGAGCCGGTTGGCGTCGACACTGATCCGGAACGACGTTCCCTCCGCCAGTTCCACCGGCAGTGCCGTGATCATATTGGAATCGAGGTCGAGGGTGGCAAGAGTGGAACAGCGGACAATGGTCGCCGGGAGTGTTTTCAGCAGATTATTCACCATCGAAAGCGAACTCAGTCGCGAGAGTGTATCGATCCAGTCAGGCAGCGCCGTAATACGGTTGCGGTCCGCTATCAGTACCTGCAACGGCAATTCCGCAATCGAGACGGGAAGTCCGGTAAAGGAATTATCCGAAATATCCAGACGGGCCAGTTTATGCAGGGTGGCAACCGTATCAGAAAGACCGGTGAGTTTATTTCCCTTGAGTGAAAGCGTAACCAGCTCCGGAAGCTGGCTTACCTCTTCGGGCAGTTCGGTTATGGCGGCAAGACCATCGCGCCGGGTAAGATTCAGTGATGTCACCCGTAGCGGTTCAACACTGCCGATACCTATCGGTGAGGAAACCACGCTTTCCACGCTGAGAGTATCCCACCCTATCTTTTTCAGGATGCGGGTAACAATCGTGGAATCAAACGTATCGATCTCTGCGAATCCAGAACCGCAGATCAGCATCACCAGAACCGCAACAGACTGTAGTATACTTCCGGATTTTATCATTCTGTTCTCCTGCTGTTGTTACTTTTAAAGCTTGCAAATTCCGTTCCTGTATTCCTGAAGAAACAGAAACCGCGCATATCAACCGGTTACCACGATTCATCGGTATTGATCACCTGCCGTGCCGATGTCTATGCCAGGATAGTGCGCACTTCAATCACCGCGCCCTGCTATATAAAAGGTTCCGGCTGCCGTACTTGAGTTGTTATCACCGTCGACAACCCGTACTTCGACCACATTGGTTCCCTTGAAACCGGCGGTGGAAAATTCATGCACCAGCAGATTGTGGAGAGAATCGATGTGCGCACCGGTCGTATCCCGGTAATAGGCGAACGCCGGGAGCGGATCGTTCTCGTTGACCACCCAGATAATCTGCTTGACCGAGTCATCCTTGATATCCAGTACCCGCACTCCGATGAGCATCACTGAATCGTGCGGCGCCAGATACTGACTCGGGAGGAATGTGAGATTGTTATCAAGAGTCGGCGGTTTGATCTTAATCACATTTTTTTCCAGCCGGACGGAGTCGATAACCCCATCACTGCCGAACATCCGGACAAGAATGGTTACCGTTTGTTCGATGGTATAGACATGCCAGAAGGTTCCCGACAGGTCGTATGAGGTGACCTGATCACTTTCGTCGCCCCAGTCAATGGTGTAATAGTTCATGACCGAATCGGGGTCATTGAAGATAATCTGCAGATAACCGGGTTTCCCGGTTATAAACCCCTCGGGTCCGGTACGCAGCAGCGCGGTGCCCGGCTTCCTCGGCTGTGAAAGTTCAAGTGTCACCGTTTTGGTGGTAGTATCGTTTCGCTCTCCGAAAATAGAAATGGTTCCGGAATAGCTGCCCGGAGAAAAGCAGCATACCATGAAGGAATCTTGAACCGTGTAAACCGGTTGATTGAATACAATTGGATTGTCAGCGCTCACGGCAGTATCATCAAACGTGAGATTGACGGCGATGATACCTCCGGTTGAATCACTCGCCGAAAAAGTTATGGTAAGCGTATCGCTCAGGAATTTATGGTCGGCAGTATCGATATGCAGGATTCCGATTTCCGGCGGTGCATCGGTACGTGAAAGCCTGCGGATTACCTCGGGTTGATCAAGCGTAACCTCCAGAGGAGTTATCAGGGTATCGTACCCCGGTGCGGCAATCATGAGTTCGTGCTTTCCGGTTGCAACTGAACCGAGCTGAAAATGCCCCGCGACATCCGCCGTTGTACTGCTGGTAGTATTGACAAGCTGCACCATCGCAGTACCGATTGGTACATTGAAGGTGCTGTCGATGACCACGCCTGCCACCGAAACCGTCGAAGGGGAAAACGGGCGAACGGCATCAATTAATCGACCACAGGAAACCATCAGCCCTATGACCGACAACAGCGCGGCAAACCCGCAGTTGTGGAGGTGGAACCGATGACAGGCGAAAAACAGTCGCTTCATTTTTATTACATGCCGTACTTTTTTATAAGGTCCATCAGTGAATTCCGGCTTATGTGCAGCAGCTCAGCGCTGCGGGAGACGTTTCTGCCGGTTTCTTCAAGCGCCCGGGTAATCAGTACCCGGTCAATCTTTTCCCGCGCCGCCTTGAGGTCAAGATTGTCCGCAGCTTCCTCCTCCGGGCACGATTCCCCGGACGCCTGTGGTACAAGCGAACAGTGGCGTGTATCAATGTTCGCTCCCTGCGCATTGACCAGCGCCCGCATTACCGTATTTTCAAGTTCACGGACATTCCCCGGCCAACGGTGTGCTGTCAGCAGCTTCCGTGCGTCACCGGTAAATGCAGTGACGGTGGAATTAAGACGCGGCGCATAATGCTCAAGAAAATGATCTGCCAGAAACAGTATCGTATCCGAACGGCCGCGCAGCGGCGGCAGTTCCACCGAAAGCACGTTGAGCCGGTAGTAAAGATCCTCCCTGAACCGTTTTGCGGCCACAGCCGCTTTGAGATCCCGATTGGTGGCGGCAACAAGCCGGGCACTGCTGCGCTGCACCACCGATGAACCGAGCTGCTCGTACTCCCCTGTCTGGATGAACCGCAGCAGCTTCGCCTGAAGCGGTATGTCCAGTTCCCCGATCTCGTCGATGAACAGGGTGCCGCCGTCGGCGTTTTTCACTTTTCCCTCCCGGCGGACATGTGCACCGGTAAATGCCCCCTTCTCGTGCCCGAAGAGTTCGCTTTCGAGCAGGTCACGGGGAATCGTGGTGCAATCAATAATCACCAATGGTCCGGAGAGCCCCGAGTTGCGATGCAGCACCTTTGCAAAAAGCGATTTTCCCACTCCGGTCTCTCCGGTGATCAGCACCGGCAGTCCGGTGGGGGCAGCTTTTACGACGAACTCCGCAAGTGGTTTTCCGGCCTCTTCGTCAAGTCCGAAAAATTCATCCTCGGAATGGGGCGTACCCCGTTTGAGCGTCAGGTTTTCGCGCTCCTGCACCAGCCGGGAGATGATCGGTGTAAAGTGACGCTCTGAACTGCGACGGGCCTCGACCGAAGCGGTCCTCTTTTCCCGCTCAATCATCTGCAGGTTTTCGAGTACCAGACTGATAAACGTTGAACAGGCTCCAATGAAGTTGGCGTCATCCCTGAGCAGCTCCAGCTGCGCCGCACTTCGCGAAACACAGTACACCACCCCCGACACTTTTCCTTCACGGTTCATCACCGGGAAACAGAGTACCGCCCTGATTTTAAACCGTACCAGTGTTTTCATGCCGTCAACGTCACCGTCGACCTTCTCGATCACCACCGGCTGTCCTGAATCAATTACCGTTGAAAGTACCGATCTGCTCACCACCGGGTATTCATCGCTCCACTCAATGGTCTCGTCTTCCAGAATACCGAATCGATCCGCCTCCACCAGATAAAGAGAGGCAATTTCAAGACCGAGCAGCGTGCGCAGTTCCGTCAGCAGCAGTGCCACCGCACTGTCTCTGTCTGCAACCACGAGCACCCTGTCGAGCAGCGTGTAGAGTGTTTCGAGCAGGCGGCTGTTTCTCCCATACCGTTCAAGGAGCTGTGCAGCCCTGGCGGCAACCGGTTCGGATACCGTGGTACTTTTCAAATCTGAAAGCAGCCGTTGCAACTCCTCATCGGGGGCAGCCTCCGGCAGGGGAAAGAGGGTCGTGGTCGTGTGCTCCCCGAACGCCTGCATCTCCACCTCGTTGTACAGCAGAACATGATCTCCCAGGGTGATCCGGTCGCCATCGGCAAGCAGCCGTTTCCGGACCCGTTTTCCATTGACGAAGGTTCCGTTGGTGCTTGCACTGTCAAGGAGCCGGAAACCTTTCGCACCGGGCTCGATCAGGCAGTGCTGCGAGGAGACCTGCCTTCCCGGAAGAGAAATATCGGCACTCCGGTCGCGGCCGATCCGGTAGGGCTGCCGTGCAAGCACAAGGGTTCGGGCTTCCGGGGTATCGGGGTTGATTATCAGATGTCGCTGCAGCACGTACCTGCTCCGTTCATGGTGATGATGGTTTCTGATGACGCATAGTCCGGAAAAAATCGATTATACTGACTGTATAGGTACCGATAAAAACAGTACCCCCGATCCGGGCATAGGTGGTATAGCGGCTATAATCCGCTTCATTGATGGGGGCATACCATCCGTATTCAGGGTCGTAAAAAGTCTGACGGGTCCGGTACGCCCAAACATATCCTCCTGCGGCGGCAGCCTGAAGCACCAGAAAAAGAGCACTTTTCACCCACTGTTTTTGAGTAAACTGCCCCACACCACCCGGAAGCAGTCCCGGAAGAAAGCGTATCGGCGGCGGGTGCTGTAATGAAGCTGCCATTGCCACCGCTTCTCCGGGTGTCGGCAATACCTTTGCCGGTGTTGCCGCAGTGTCACTATCCGTTCTGTCCCCGGGAGCAGTATCAGCTGCTCCGGCGGCCGCAACAGTAGTGTCGGTGGTACGGTTTTCGGGTGTGTGGCGGGCAAGCACACTGCGGAAGACCTCGAGTATTTTCGGCGAGGTGAAAAGCGTGTCGCAACGGAAGGCCGGATCACAGGTGAGGAGCTTATCAAATGCTTCTTCCCCTGCAGACCGCTCACCGCTTGCTATAAAACAGAATGCAAGATACCGTAACGATTTCCTGCTGCAGGCGGTATCAGCAGTTACCAGACTATCGAGAATGGCAATCGCTTCACTGTAGAAGCCCTCTTCGTAAAGGGTCTGATACAAGGGCAGTGAATCACTCTCAACCGTGGTCTGACCACCGGACGCCGTGATGTACCCCACTACGAACAGCACCACGGTTAATAAGCCCCGGCTGGTCATCGCTGCACCACCTGCAGCCTGTACCGTTTCCTGACAACCGTACCCGTGGTTACCGTTACCGAATCAACCAGCGGTTCACAAAACGGATTACTCAGCGCAACCCGGTAACGACCAACGGGAAGTTTAACCGGTTCCTGGAATGGTGTCGGTCCCAGTTCATGCTCTCCGATGCGAACATTCGCCCACGGACTACAGTACACGAACACCTCGCCACTGTCGGGAGTTGCAACCACGGCAGGGAGAGATCTGTTTGTCGTTTCAGCAGTCGATGAGGAAACGAGGTCCGATACCGGTTCCGCAGGTTGCGGGGAACTTTTTCCAGAGACCGGAATCGGTGCTGCTGTTTCTTCGGCCTGCAGGGGAGCAGGTACACTAACCGATACCTGTGGAGTACCGGGATCACCCGACGAGAGACTATCGGAATTCTCCGGGGGCGGACGTTCCGTGTCCGCCACTGGTGCAGTTTCATTGACACCACCGGACATCGCAGTTGTTGCGGTTGTATCCCGGCCAATCAAACGACCGGAAAACAGCAGGAATCCACCGAATGCGGCGGCAGCAACCAGTGCAATAATCCCAGCCCGCACATACCTGACGGACCGGTTCGGTTTCGGCAACACCATGGTTACCGAAGTACCACTCCCAGCGGTACCGGAAGCCGGTGTGCCGGAAGATTCCGGAGCATCAGTAAAGGCGATACTCCACCGGCCTTTTACACCGGTTTGACGAAGCGCTTCCAGCAGCTTTCCGGCGTCGGGGATCCGCTGCAGCGGATCGGTTGCCAGACAGCGAAGAAGAACATCCTGATACCCGGCGGAAAGACCGTCAAGCAACCGTTCCGCCGGACAGACGGCTCCGCGCCTGATCTCCCCGAGCAGATCCGGAAAACTCTCCGTCGCATACGGCAGTTTTCCGGTAGCCGCCGCATGAAAACAGACCCCCCAGGAGTAAATATCCGTAGCAACCGAAAGCTCACTGCCGCCTATCTGCTCCGGCGACATGAACGACGGTGTCCCTGCAACCGCATCGGGAGTGGTAAGCCGTGAGTCGGGAAGATGGTGCGCGAGCCCGAAATCGGAAAGCATCGCCCTCCCCTGCCGGTGCAGCAGAATGTTCGCAGGTTTCACATCACGGTGAATGATCCCGAGCTGATGCGCCTGAGCGAGCGCTTCGGCAATCTCGGTCATTATCGCGATGGTGTTCCCGATCGAAAGCGGTCCCCGCTCCTTGAGCACGCGATCGAGCGTGATACCGGGAACATATTCCATAACAATGTAGTGAAGATCATCCTCGGCACAGTAGTCGTACAACCTGACCACATTGGGATGATCGATTTTTGCTGCAGCACGGGCTTCCCGCACAAACCGGTCGGAGGCCAGCGGTTCCCTGCACAGATGCGGATGCAGCACCTTTATCGCAACGGTCCGCTGCAGACGGTTGTCGGTAGCCTCGTACACGACCGCCATTCCGCCGGAACCGATTTCTCCGTGTATGGTGTAATTCCTGATATTAGGTACCATTATAGCGTTAAAATTAATGATGGCCGGAGTGAAGGGAAAGGTTTTGCACCCCGACAAAATTAGACAACCGGATGTACTCCGTAGCTCCCCCCTCCAGTTGACACATCGACCGGGTAATGATACCATTACCTTCCCGCATCAACCTACTACTGGTGTTCGGGAAGTAAATGGTATATATTTAATTAAGCGTTTACACCTCCAGTTGCGGTAAAAACCGGTTGTAACGCTTATAACGGGGAACTACCTCCTGCCGGTCTGTAGCGGATACAACCGCAGGATTTTCATATATATACGAAGGGAGTCAAATTTGGACATCAAGTTTCTTGATGATTTGGAAAATAAAGTTCAATCACTGATAACCACGCTCGACTCGGTTCGCAAGGAAAATGACCGGCTCAAGCAGGAACTTGCCGACAGCAGCAGTAAAATTTCGGCGATTGAAAATGAAAACAACCAGTTGAAAACAGAGCTGGATACCCTCAAGACCGATACGGCAGACAACAAAACAAAACTGGACTCCGTAACTGAGCGTATTCAGAGCATACTCGTCCGGCTGGAATCGGTGAATTAACCTGATCCCGGATATGCAGGCTGGCGGGGGAACTATGAGCTCTACGATTGAGAGTGTACGTGTCGTTATCTTCGGATCTGAGTATTCCATTAAGAGCGATACCGATGTCACTACAACCAAAGAGATTGCAGGGTACGTTAATTCGAAAATGACCGATATTCATCAGAGTTCGTCGTTTCGAGATCATATGAAAATCGCTGTCTTGTCCGCCTTGAATATTACAGGCGAACTATTCGAAACCAAAGAGAAATGTAATCAGCAGGAACAGACGATAAGCGAACTGAATAACCGGATTGAACAACTGTCACAACAGATAACAAAAGCTCTGCACCGCTGATTCATATACACGTACCGGATACTCCCCTACTGCTCTCATATCCGCTTGAGAGTGCTTAAAAGCATTACCGTTTTCAGAATTTATTCACCGGGATCGAGTGATTTTTCGGTAAAAACACCGGAAGAGCAGTTCGCTGCGCTTTCGTTATTCATATAACAATATCTGTAATACTAAGGAGGCTCAAATGAGTGTTCAACTCATTGGCGTAATCATAGGAGTGCTTTCACTGGTCATCGGCTTGATTGCCGGATTGACCGGACGTTCAACGCTCGATAAAAAATATCGGCAGCGACGGGAAGAGGAAATTAAAAAGGATGCTGATCTGCTGCTGAAAGAGGCCCGGCAGGAGGCTGAACTTCAGAAAAAAACCGCCATCCTCGAGGCGAAGGATGAGTGGTTTAAAGCGAAAACCGAATTTGAACGGGAAGCAAACAGAACCCGCGAGACGATCCGTCAGGAACAGCAGCGGATCAAGGAGGAGGATAACGACGTCAAGCGGCGGGAAGAGCTGATCGGCAAACGGGAAACTGAATTCAATGCCCGCGAGAGCTTCCTCAATTCAAAAGAGAAAACACTGCGCACCAAAGACAACGAACTCTCCCGCCTGATTGCGCAGCAGAACGAAAAACTTGAAAAAATCTCGCACATGACACAGGACGATGCGAAAAAGCTGCTCATGGAAAACCTGGAGAGTCAGGTACGGTACGAATGTGCACAGATGATCAAGGAACTCAAGGATAACGCCAAAGGCGAAGCTGACCGGGAGAGCAAAGAGATTATCATTCAGGCGATCCAGCGGTGTGCCGCGGATACCACGGTTGAATCGACCGTTTCGGTTGTCCATCTGCCGAATGACGAGATGAAGGGACGTATCATCGGACGTGAAGGCCGGAATATCCGCTCCTTTGAAGAGGCGACCGGTATTGATGTTATCGTTGACGATACCCCGGAAGCAGTCATTCTTTCCGGCTTCGATCCGATCAAACGGGAAATCGCCCGGCTTGCGTTGGAAAAACTCATCACCGACGGACGTATTCATCCGGGACGTATCGAGGAACTGATCAAAAAGAGTGAAAAGGAACTCGAGAAACAGATGAAAGAGGCGGCGGAAGAGATCATTTTCGATCTTGATGTGCATGGCCTCAAACCGAAACTGGTCGATATGCTCGGCCGACTTAAATACCGTACCTCCTATGGGCAGAATGTACTTCAGCATAGCCGTGAAGTGGCGATTCTTGCCGGTCTTATGGCTTCGGAACTCGGACTCGATCCCAAAACGGCGATCCGTGCCGGGCTGCTCCACGACATCGGAAAAGCGATCGACCGGGAAACGGAAGGAACACACTCGGAACTCGGCGCGGAAGTGGCCCAGAAGAACGGGGAAAACGAGGTCATCTGCAACGCCATTGCCGCCCACCACGAGGATGTCCCCTGTATTTCCGTCTTTCCGGTTCTGATTCAGGCCGCAGATACCATTTCAAGTACACGCCCCGGTGTACGGCGTGAAACGCTCACCAACTACATCAACCGGCTCACCAAACTTGAAGAGATCGCCGACTCGTTCCGCGGTGTCAGCAAGGCGTTTGTTATTCAGGCGGGTCGTGAAATCCGCTGTATGGTGGAGCCTGAAGTGATCAATGATGCCCTCGCCGAAGAGATGGCCGGACAGATCGCCCTCAAAATCCAGGACGAGATGGAGTACCCCGGACAGATCAAGGTGACGATTATCCGTGAAAGCCGCTTTACCGAGTTCGCGAAATAGTGCGGCTGCTTTTCATTGGAGATATCTTCAGTACGATCGGCAGGCGGGTGCTTGCCGATCGTCTGCCTGCGCTCCTTGAGGAGCGACAGATTGATGTGTGTGTTGCCAACGCGGAGAACGCCGCGGGCGGCAGAGGGCTGACCGGCAATCTCTGGAAAAAACTTCGGAAGTACGGTGTGAATGCGGTTACCGGCGGCAATCACTCCTTCTCCATTCCCGACAGTGTTTACAAATTCATGGATGAGCCGCTGGTGCTCAGGCCCCATAATTACCCGCCGGGCAACATCGGCAAGGGAACTGCGCTCTGCCCCCTCCCCGACGGTCGCCTGCTCGGCATCGTCAATCTGCAGGGGCGCACGTTTGTTCACGAAGCACTCGACTGTCCGTTCCGTACCGGTCTTGCCGCCGTGGAGGAACTGCGTGAAAAAACGCCCTGTATTCTGGTTGATTTTCACGCTGAGGCGACCAGCGAAAAAGGGGCACTTGCACGATACCTCGACGGCAAAGTGAGTGCCGTTCTGGGAACCCACACCCACGTACAGACCGCCGATGAACGGATACTTCCCGGGGGAACCGCTCTTCTGACCGATGTCGGAATGACCGGCCCTGAAGACTCGATAATCGGCATGAAGCACGATCAGGTAATCCGCCGTTTTCTGCTCCAGACGCATGTCCGGTTCGAACCCTCGGAGAGCGGTGCAATGCTTAACGCGGTCGTGATTGACATTGACGATGCCACCGGTAAAGCCGTGTCAGTCGAACGGATATTCGATCGGGTCAGCTTCAGCCGTGAGTAGTTCCTTCTCGTTTCTTGCTCCACGCGACTGCGAACGCCCCTACACCATTACCGAAATCAACAACGGCATCGCCGGACTCATCGAATCATCCAACCCTCTTGTATGGGTTGAGGGTGAGCTTTCGAACTGGCACCCGTCGTCAAGCGGACACATCTACTTCCGACTTAAAGACGGCGGCAGCCAGATTCCCGGGGTGCTCTGGCGTTCAACGGCGGCGCAGTTACCATTCAGGCCGCAGGACGGTATGGCGGTCATGGCGATTGCAACCATTCGGGTCTATCAGCGTGGCGGGTACTATCAGCTTGATGTACACCGGATGCAGCCGATTGGTCAGGGTGCACTCCATATTGCTTTTCAGAAACTCAAGGCGAAACTCGAACGGGAAGGATTGTTCGACGCCACCTTTAAAAAACCGCTCCCCCCTTCGGTACAGCGGATCGGCGTGATCACATCAAAAACCGGTGCCGCGATCAGAGATATTGTCCGTGTTATCGCCAAACGCTCTCCTCAAACAGAGATTATCCTGCGGAACGTTGTTGTTCAGGGAGATGCCGCTCCCGGACAGATAGCCACAGCAATCGAAGAGTTCAACCGGTGCGGCTTGCCGATCGACTGTATTATTGCCGGTCGCGGAGGGGGATCGATCGAGGATCTTCAGGCATTTAACGAAGAGATTGTGGCACGGGCGATTTTCGCCTCTGCACTACCGGTAATAAGTGCCGTCGGTCATGAGATCGATTTCACCATTGCCGATTTCGTTGCTGATATCCGGGCGGCGACCCCTTCCGCGGCAGCGGAAATCGCCGTAGGAGACAGTGATACCTTGCAGCGACAGCTGGCGGTGATCGCCGACCGGTTCCGCAACAGTTTCTTCCGTAAAGTTACCGTTTCGAACAGCGACGTTCACCGGCTCGCCCGCCACCGTGCCCTGCGCGCTCCTCTGGAGCAGTTTTACGAAGCCCGGCAACAGACCGACGACCTCCGCAATGAACTCGAAAAACGCTTTCTTATTGGCCTCGAGCGTCGGGTGGAACGGCTCTCCGCAACGGCACGACAGCTTGGTACCCTGAGTCCGCTTTCGGTTTTGGGTCGTGGGTACAGTGTCGTGAGCCGAACCGACGGTACGATATGCAGGTCCGCTGATTCACTCCAAAAGGGAGAACGGATCCACATCCGGTTCAGCAAAGGCAGTGTTGAAAGTACCGTTGATACGGTCAGTCCTTAATCGCCACACAATAGCTCACAGCGAAACAGATTTTTTTCGCGTTACTTGTATTGCCACTTTGAATAATCCTATATTCAGTTTTATTCTATTTAGTTTCTGTTCAATCCTGAACAGGAACTTTGTATGATGGTTTCAGGGGACAACCATCCTGTTTTCAAGCAGTGATCTCTTCTACAGACTTAGTTACACTGAAGACTCGATTTTTCTCTTTTCAGCTGAATTGGTTAATTCTATTTGATAGGGAAACGTTGGATGTTGAGTACAAGTGCTACAGAAAAAACAAGGCGAAGCTCTGAATACCCGACGCTTGCTGAATTGAGTACAAATCTCACCTTGCAAAAGCGCAGGTATACCCCGGAAAAGAATGGTGAGTTTTTTTTCGCACTCTTCCATTGGTATAACAACCACGATACTTCGTACCATTGTAACGGTTCCGCATTTGCGGTGCCGAGTTTGCCGACAGCCCACACTTCCGCGCCAAAAAAATCATCAGCTTCTGTTTTTTTATCACCAACTGCCACACATGCATTAGTATAGAAAGGGGCATCTATGACAGCACTCCACCCTGTTGACTGGCTTATCATCGCAGGTTACTTTGCCATCGTTTTCGGAATCGGCTGGTGGGCATACCTAAAAGAAAAACAGTCACAAACCACCGCAGAGTACTTTCTCGCCGGCCGTAATCTCGGCTGGTGGATTATCGGTGCCGCGGTATTCTCGTCGAATATCGGTTCCGAGCACCTTGTCGGACTTGCGGGATCAGGTACCACCGATGGTGTCGCCATGGCGCATTATGAACTGCACGCCTGGTGTCTGCTGATTTTAGGATGGATCATGGTTCCTTTCTATATGCGCTCCCAGGTATTCACCATGCCTGAATTTCTCGAAAAGAGATTTTCTCCTGTCAACAGAACCGTTCTGTCGGTGATTTCACTGCTCGCTTATATTCTCACCAAACTCGCCGTGGGTATCTTTGCGGGTGGAGTGGTATTCGCCGTACTTATACCTGACATCAGTTTCATGGGTCTGAATAGTTTCTGGGTCGGATCTATCCTGGTGATCGTGCTTACCGGTATCTACACGATTCTCGGCGGTATGCGAGCAGTAGCCTACACTTCGGCTATCCAGACGATCATCCTGGTACTCGGTAGTGCGCTGGTGACGATTTTCGGGCTCAAGGCACTCGGTGGCTGGCAGGTTCTTCGCGATGTTTGCGGATCTGAGATGTTCAATCTCTGGCGTCCGATTGTTCCGGAAGGTCTGAAGGCCACCTGGGCTCCCGTCAAGGAAGCCGGACGAATGGCATGGTATTTCAACGACAATTACCCCTGGATAGGTATGCTCTTTGCCGCACCGATTATCGGGCTCTGGTACTGGTGTACAGATCAGTATATCGTCCAGCGTGTCCTCGGTGCCGCAAATGAGCAGACCGCACGCCGCGGTTCCATCGCCTCAGCCGCTCTGAAGCTGCTGCCGGTGTTCATTTTTATTATTCCCGGTATGATCGCCTTCGCCATCGCCAAATCCGGTCAGAATCAGTTCATGCAACAGGCACTGTTCGATGCGAGCGGGAATATCGTTCGAGACAATGCACAACAGGCGTTTCCGCTCCTCGTTGCACAGGTGTTGCCGATCGGTATCCGCGGTATCGTGGTGGCAGGTCTCCTTGCCGCACTCATGAGTTCGCTCGCCGGTGCGTTCAATGCGTCGTCCGCACTGTTCACCATTGACTTTTACTCAAAAATCCGTCCGAATGCATCACAGAAACAGGTAGTCACCGTTGGCAGATTCGCGACCGTCATCATGGTGATTATCGGCCTGTTGTGGATTCCGGTCATCCAGGGAGGCAAGGGGCTCTACGATTATCTGCAGGGGGTGCAGGCATACCTCGCGCCGCCGATTTTCGTAGTCTTTTTCGTTGGCATCCTCAACAAACGGGTCAATGCCAAAGGCTGTCTTTCGGCACTAATCGTCGGTTTCGCACTCGGGCTTTTCCGCCTGGCGATTGACACACCAGTAAAAATGATCAGCGACTTTTCTTATGCGAAGGGATCGTTTTTCTGGATTATCAACAACATGTACTTCCAGTACTACAGCATGCTGATAACGCTTATCAGTATCGCCGTGATCCTCGGGGTCAGCTACGCCACCGAGGAACCGGATTATGACAGGATCAGCGGCCTTACCTTCGGCACCCAGTCCGAGGAGCATAAGAAGGATTCGCGTGCCACCTGGAACAAATGGGATGTTATCGGATCGGTGGCTATTCTTGTTGCAATCTTCGGAGCATATATGTTCTTCAGAGGGTAAATTTTACTGTACTCCCATTGCCGGAATAATTCCGGCAATAAAAGTTACACAATACCAAAGCGTCCTTCCCGTCAGGGGAAGGATGCTTTTTTCTAACAGGAAACAGTACTTTATTAAACGGCTTAAAATAGTCAATAGTGTTTCCTGTTTTTTCAGAGTCGGGGTCGGTTGCCACATTTTTTCCGTTACAAACTCATATCCGATTATTTTAATCTATATTTGATACTGCAGCAACGGATTTACCAAAGCAATACAGAATGAGTACCCCGATGCGTATACGATACATCCTGCTTCTGACTTTTCATGCGGTTGTTTCAGCTCAATCGTCCGGTTTTCAACCATACCGTTTTGATAACGGTGCGGATTTCGTACTCCCCTACCTTTTCTTCCAACCGCCGGATCGCACTCCCGGAGAACGTTACCCGCTTCTGATTTTTTTTCACGGTGCGGGAGAATGGGGTAATGACAACAATCGGCAACTGGCGAATTTCCCGCAACATTTCATTACCGGGGCCAACAGTACCAGGTATCCCTGCTACGCGCTCGCACCGCAGTGCACCGAAACGGATGCCTGGACCTCATTTCCACGGTATCCCGAAGTTTACAATCCCGCTGAACCGACGCGTTCCATGGCACAGGTACTCGCGCTTCTGGATACCCTGTGTAAAAGTGACACCCTTTTTATTGATACTAACCGTATCTATGTAACCGGTCAGTCGCTTGGTGGTGAAGCGGTATTCGACATCGTCACCCGGGCACCTCACCGTTTTGCAGCGGCGAACCCGATCTGCGGTATTGCCGATACCGCCAAAGTGGAACTGATGATAGATACGCCATTCTGGATTTTTCATGGAACAGAAGATAAAACAACAGATGTCAATTACTCCCGAATAATAGTAGATGCTTTTACGAATCTCGGAAAGCCACCCCGCTATACGGAATATGAGGGTGGTGAACACAACATCTGGGACAGAGCGTACGATGAACCTGAATTACTTCCCTGGCTGTTCGAACAAGATAAAAGCAGTACCGTGCGCACCGGCTACAGAGAAAGGACAACCGCCGGAAAACGTGCCATTGTCACAGCAGTTACAACGAACCGGAAGATTACACTCTCATGGAACGGTATCACTCCATCGGAAATCGGTCTTTTTTCTCTGAACGGAAAGTGCCTTGTCAAAACGCAAATACGGCATTCAAACCGGACCAGCGTTACCATACGACTCGACGGGATGAGTTGGAGCACTGGCATGCATATCGTACGTCTGAAATGCGGCAGCTCAATCGTCGCGGTTATTCCCGTACTCTGATGTATGTAACATTCAGGCGTTCACACCGGAAAACCAGACCGGCTCGTTCCCGCTCTTCCATTTGATATTGCACCCAAGACTCGGTCGCTGCAGAATAGCGACCGGAAGCCCCGCCAGTGTCGCATCGAGCGCAGCCCGCAGATCAGTTCCGGTAACCGGCACGCCATTTCCCGGTCGACTGCCATCCATCTGTCCGCGGTACACCAACCTCTGCTCTGCGTCAAAGAGAAAGAAATCCGGGGTGCAGGCGGCATGATATGCTTTGGCAATCTCCTGTGATGCATCAACCAGATAGGGAAACCGGTACGAAAACTCCCGTGCATCCGCCTGCATCTGATCGATACCGTCATCCGGATACGCCTGCGCATCATTTGCATTGATACCGACCACCGCTACCCCCTTGTCCAGATACTCATTGATCAGCTCCACCAGGACAGGCCGTACGTGTTTGACATACGGGCAGTGATTGCACATGAAGATAACCAGCAGTGCGGAAGCGCCACTGAACTGATCGCCGGTGTACCGTTTTCCGTCACACCCCGGAAGATCAAACTGGGGTGCGGGGGTTCCCAACGGCAGCATGGTTGATTCAGTTTTAGACATGAGGGTACTCCCTTCAGAGTGGACTTGCGTGTGGTTGATGATGTGTTGGAGCAATAAGATCGATTTTTGATGCCAGAATGAAGTCATTTTCCGAAAGGCCGAGAATGGCGTGGGTACTGAGCTCGACCGTCACCCGACGATAATTGATGATGAGTTCGGGGTGATGCCCTTCCTCTTCTGCAAGGCGGGCGATATCGTTGACGAATTCAATCGCTTTAGGAAAGGTCGGCAGCAACCATGTTTTGTAAATCCGGTGCACGCCTTTTCTTTCGATATCCCACCCGCTCAAATCGTTCATCTGAGAATTTTCTTCATCTTCGGTGAGCGGCGGTACTCCGCCTTCACAGGGTCTGCAGTGTTTTTCGGTAAGATTCATTTTGTTCTCCTCATCCGTTACTGTTACATTCGCCGGGCTCAACCGTTGTTTCCACCATCGCACTTCTCCGCACGATCCGTATCGTGATCGGTTCATTGAGCGGTAGGTCCGAGAGCCTGAAAAAAAATATCGTCCATCGATTCAAATGGTGCTAATTAATATGAGACAGTTAATCAGCTTCGCATCGACACCATTTCATAAACTACGCAACTAGAGCTACAGATATTGCGTGTCCATTTTTCTGCCGATCCGGATGAAAATTGAAAAAAGTGTTGACTCTCCCCCTACGGGAGTGCGGTATCTTTATATCGTGAGCTCACAACCACGACACATTACGGAGAAGCAATGCTGAAAATCGGAGATTTTTCAAAACTCGGACGAGTTACCGTCAAAACCCTCAGATACTGGGATGAGATCGGGCTGCTCAGGCCTGATTTCGTCAGTCCGGAAAACGGGTACCGGTACTATTCAATCACCCAACTGGCACTGGTACACGAGATCCTTTCCCTCAAGGAGCTCGGTCTGTTTCTGGAAGATATCCGGCGGGTGCTTGGAGGCGGTCTGGATAACGACGCCTGGATCTCGCTCCTTCGTTCGAGACGAAATGTTCTTACCGATGACCTGCAGCTCTGTGAAACCAGAATTCACAAAATCGATCGCATGATCGAAACAGCAGAAAAGGAGAGTACCATGCCGACTATAGAAATTCGTGAACTGCCGGAAGTGATCGTCGCTTCGTACCGCACGACCATCCCCGATTACAACGCCCTGTTCAAAGTGGTACCGCCGATTGGCGATATCATGAGGAAACAGGGGGCGGAGTGCCGGGTTCCCGAATACTGCTTCAATATTTATCACGATGGCGAATATCGCGAAAAAGATATCGATGTCGAGATTTGCGAAGCGGTGAATGAGGCCCGTGAAGATGGAGAAGGTGTGGTGTATAAAAAAATGGAAGCCGTCCCGACCGCGGCGGTCATCATGCACAAAGGCGGTTATGATTCGCTCAGGCAGAGTTATTCAAAGCTGCTCGGCTGGATTGAGGAGAACGGCTACGAAGTTGCCGACCATTCCCGGGAATCGTACATCGACGGCATCTGGAACCGGGAGAATCCGGACGACTGGAGAACCGAGATTCAGATTCCGGTGAGAAAGGTGTGATACATCCCTGCAGGATTTATCTGGTTTGCTCCCTCAGGGAGCAAACTCTTTTTATCATGGTTTTTCCAGTTGCCTGTCATTTTCACCCCTGAAAGTTCCTAGTTTCAGGAGGAATGAGGAACTTCCCTCCATCTCAGGCACTGACGAGGGCGTCAGTGCCACACGATCAGGATTATTTTTCATGCCGCACAGGTAACCCGTCAGGTACACTATCAGGACAGTAAAACAGAGCACCGTTACTTCTGTTCCTCCATGGGATCAGGCTGCTCGGCAATAAGCCCCAACTCCTTTCTCAAATAGAGGTCCTTGTTCTTGTGCAGCTTCCAGTAGGGCAGTCGTTTCACTGCGATAAGTTTCCCCTGTGATCCGTCCGGCTCGCTGAATGCAAGAATGTGATGCGGATAGTCAGCCTCAACGGTGACCGAGGTAACCGATTCTCCTGCTTTCCAGGTAAATTCGGATGCCGGTGCACTGCCGATCACCGATTGGTACTTTCCGAGTTTCCGTTTACTGACAACTGCAGTGACCGTTGAAACCGGTACATGCTTTTTCCGTCTGCTCCACATTGAAGGAATCATGGTAATCTGTTTTGATTCCCCTACGGCACAAAAGGTTCCCTGCAGTTCGCGAACAAGCAACCAGAGGTTTTCTTCCGGTATCGGATTCTTACCTGAAGGAACTACATAATCCCGTTCACTTTCTTTCTCGAAATAACTGAAGAGTTTTCCTGAATAACCTTCTTTTCTCAGCAGCATTCTGTCGTACACCATCCCACACCACTCCTGACTGCTTAGAGCAACTTTGACAGCAGCTCCACGGTGATACGGCCCACTGTTTTCCACCGTCTGAAACACTGATGTTGTAACACTGTAATTATAAATGCCGGTTACGAATTCCCGAACGTCATTGAGTTTTATGACTCTGACAATAGAATCGTCGGGGAGACGATTGTCGGGTTTGACCAGTGTGGACTTTCTGAGTGGCTCAGTGACAAAAATCATTACACGCCGACCACTGCGTGGTTCACCATACCGTGATTCGGTAAGTTTATAGACGGCGATTTCGCCATTACCGTCGTACCAGCGTTTCTTGAAGCGATTCCCGTCTGCACGCACCAGTAGCGCGATACTAAAAATCAGTATACCTGCCATTGACTGTTTCATACCTGTCTCCTGTTCTCTGTTCTCTACATGTGATTCGGATAACTAATCCCGTAAAGCAGTAGTTTCGATTACCTCCAGTATTTTTTCGGGGTCCAACCGTACCTTGTAATCGGGATCTGAATGGGCAAACCGGATAACCCCGTCGGTACCGACCAGAAACACCGCAGGTACCGGCAACATATGGTGTTCCTGTCCGGAGGATTTTTCCAGATTGATCCCGGCTAACCGGTAGGTAAACCGTGTACCGCCGCTTACGGTAAATGCCAGGCCGAACGCTTTGGCAGCAGCCATACTGCTGTCGGAATATAGTGAATAAGTAAGGGTGTGTTTTTCAATCGTCTTCCGGAGTTCTTCTGGCCGGTCGGGGCTTACCGCGATAATCTGATATCCTGCGGATAGCACCTGTTTCTCAATTGTCTGTAGCTTCCCTAGGTGAACATTGCAATACGGGCACCATCCCCCCCGGTAAAAAATGAGTACCGTCGGTTTCCGCGCGACAATAGCTCTCAACCCCTCGGGTTTTCCGTTGGTATCCGCGACCGATACCTCCGGTAGGGTATCACCTTTTTTCAAAACTTCCATTGCAGTTTCCTTCTTGTGTTCTTTGGCATTGACCGAAAAAAGATCAAACCGGTTTGGTATCACTACGGACAAGCTTACCAGTACTAAAGTGATACAGACTGTTTTTATCACAACTACCTCCCTTCTTACTTTATCTATTTTATAATAATCACCGTACCGTTATTTTACAGCCCCCCCCCCCACAGTGCAGGTTCATG
Source organism: Chitinispirillaceae bacterium (assembly GCA_050304135.1). Lineage (GTDB taxonomy): Bacteria > Fibrobacterota > Chitinivibrionia > Chitinivibrionales > Chitinispirillaceae > JAFGNB01. The sequence continues at coordinate 28,528 of JBNLDC010000022.1, forward strand.
GTCAATAAGAGGACAGGTAATCCAGAATACAATACACCGATCAGCTTCTCGGGATTCCTCTTCCAGATAATCAAGCAGATGAATTGTATGGACAGGATCGAGCCACACACCGGTATTTGCGTGAAACCATCGTGCTTTCTCCCTGTATTCCGACCATGAAACATGCCTGGCAGGTTTCAATACTACCGGAAGGTTTCTCCGGTACCTGCCGGTCAGAAGTCTGTTGGTCAGCGGATTACCGGTCATCACCCCAACAAATCGATTCCTGTCCATGTTGGCATTTTCTTCCAGAAAACCGTCAAGCATCGTTCCTGATGCTATCGGAAACAGATGGGTGGTTCTCTCCGTTTTTGGATTTTTCTCCGATAGGTAGCCATTGACTTCACGGAGTGCGACTGCAAAAGGATTGGGAGAAACCTGCACATGCCCGCCAACCCCGAGTGCCGCCACACCGGGAAAAAACCCGAGGAGTTTGAGCACCGGAATCTGCAGTACCGCCGGTCCGGAAAAAACGTTTACATGTGTATCCGCCAGATACTCATTACGAATCGACTGAGAGTAGGGATTTGTTTTCCGCAGAGTTTCAAGAAAGACAACGCGCCTGATACGGTTTGTATACGCTGCAGTATTCCTGAAAGCCTGTACAACCTTGAAGGTATGCGCACCGGGATCCGACATTGCCACAACGGTATGAGCGTTCGGGTGACGACCGAACCATGCTTCAAGTCGGCGGACCTTGTTGCCTCCGGCAGGCTGCAGAAGGTCCTCCCGTTTGAGGTATATTTCTCCTGCGACACCTGGCAGATGTACTTTTTCCAAAGGTGAAGCTTTAGAGAAACCGACGGTGAATGACACCGAAGCTTTTTGCCGCATGATAGGTCCCCATGATAAACCGTAATGCCGGCCCGTGTGACGGCTCGGCTATACCACCGGTCAAATACAAATTCGGAATGGTGGTTTCAAACCTGAACGAAAGCCGTGGAACACCTCTCCTTACTGCTACCGTATTCCTGATTTCTTCACTTAAAAACGGCATGGAATCCATCGAATACCGGTACCCGGTTGCCGCGACGATAGCATCAAAATCTTTCTGAAGTGCCGATGAATGTATTGTCCCCGATTTTCCCCTGGTCAACCCAAGGTCGTCAAGATCGCCACGTATCTGCTCGACCTCCTTCCGGGTCACCACCGTTTTCATATCAGGAGTGATGGTTGACTCAACAAACTTTTTAGCCAGTATGCGTTTGACTGACTCAGGAATAAAAAAGAAGAGTGGTGAAATCCTGAGCACAAAATTGAACACCGGAGTCGGCAGGTTGATTGGTTCGTTGAAGAACACGGGGGGATGACGAACCAGCCAGGTAACGTTGTTGCCCGTTGAAAGCGCGGCAATTGCCTCGGCTGCCGATTGCCCTGCACCCGCTACCAGGACGTTTTTTCCCTTCATCCCCTGAATGCGTTTAGTATACCAGGCGTGTACGACAGAATCAGATGGAAAGGTTTCAAGCACCGGCGGCAGAAAACGGTGTGATTCGATGCCGGTAGCGACAATAACATGTTCCGCATTGAAAGCTTCACCATTCCCACATAAAATCCGGAAACCGCCATCGGTACGGTTTACCCGAGTGACATATACCGACTCAATCTCATAGGGTAATTTCCCGAGTGTATCACGCAGATAGTCTCTGAAGATATCTACCGGAATCCGCTTTTTAAGAATTGCATCGGCATCCTCCGGATGGGTTCTTTTAAGGTATGCACGAAAGGAATATCGACGGTCAGGAGCATATACCTCGCTGGTATGCCAGTCGGAACGGATCGCCATATTGTCCTGCGTATGATCGAACCAGAGTGAGAATGGTTTTCCGAAAATGCGGAAACATACCCTCCTCGCATGCAATTCATTGGCGATACTTACTCCATAGGGTCCGCTGCCTATAATGGCCACTTTGACATCCGACATCAGAGTTCCCCTGTCGGCGATTGAAACGATTCATGTGCGCTGAGCTCGCGTCTCCGGAGAGGTGCTGCCGCGGGAATCGGAAAAGTGCCCAGTCGATTTCCGTGAATGCCGTACCCCAGGAAAATCAAGAGTCCAACTGCCATTATCACTCCGGTAAACGGAGGTACCATCGATAAAAAGGTTATGGTGGCAAAAGGCGAAACAGTTGTAGTAAGTGGCAGTAGCTGCAGAAAATCATTATCAATGAAATGTAATATCAGCGCGAGTACTCCTGAACTCAGTGCCATCAGTATGGCGGTATACCAGGTTGTCCAGTTCCTCCCTTCATGATGAATCAGATCAAACCGGACCTGCTCCACCACCATACGGGTCACTCCATGCCATATCAGGAATGCAATAAAAACAAAACCGACGGGAAGTTTCGGTAACATCACCCAAATAGCTACAAAAAGAATGAGGTGGAGCCCTGCCAGGTACAATTGTGTCGGATGCACTCTGACGCCCCGTAACTGTGGTTTCCACCGTACAATTTTTGAATCGGCATTCATATAACTGACCCCCGGCCCCCTGGTTACCGGTTTACCGAAACAGCATCCGTAGTTGAAACAACCGAGCCGTCCTATCACCTGGCCGATAAGACCACCCCAGCAAAGCGCATCTGCCAGCAGCGAAAAAGAAATACCCGTTTCCCTGGCGACAACAATCAACCAGAGTGTTGCTCCGATAACACCACCCTGCATATAAAATCCTGTCTCTTTAATATATTTGACCGGATTTTTCCAGAATTTTTTTCCAAGTGCAACCCAGTGAAACACCTTTGCACCACCCCAGACAAGAACACCCCCCAGCAGATACAAGCTGAACGAAATTACCAGTGGAGAGACCCCATGCAGACTTAGAAACCATCCGAAAAACAGCAGCATCACCATTGTTTCGAGTGAGGCGAACACGCCAAATCCCACGATCGTAACCGTTTTTGACCTGAACAGTACCGGATGATCCTTAAGAAATCGCATCGGCTCCCAGAGTGCTCTGGACAATGGTCTGAGATAGTGCATTATATCCTCCCGAGAATTACTTGTTCATTGTTCACAAGATTAGTCGATTATGTATGAACCGACCTTACATTTTTTGGGAGATTTCTGAGATTTTCCAGCGACAACCTTAAGAAATAAAAGCTGTGTGGAATCAAAAACCCAGGCATTACAAAACCAGGTCCGATGCGACGTAACGTTGTCTTGCTATGGAATTCTACAACTCAGCGGTGTTTTTTTAAAAGAGATTTGATTCGCTCCCGCGACTCCTCGGAGAGCCGTTCGGAAGCGACAAAAGGATGGATTTCATTATAACCGGGAGCGATTTTCTGAATCAGCGAATGGATAATTCTCAGCTGTTTGCGATATCGGTAACAGCTTTTGCACATTACGCCGTGAACCTTCATCCTCATCCGTAACCCGCGCGGCAGGCGGACTTCGAACTCCCGGGAAGAAAGAAGCGCCACCTCCCTGCAGGTAAGCAGCAATTTTGTCAGCATGACGGACCCTCCCTGAACCAGTTCACATCGAGACAATCCCGCAATTTTTTCCGTGCCCGATGGAGCAGAACCCAGAGATTTGTCGAAGTGATTCCGCCATCCTTACAGATTTCTTCGGTAGCGTACCCATCGACCTCCCTGAGGAGGAATACCTGGCGTTGTATCTGAGGTAACCCTGCAAGACAATCCTTCAGGGTGGCTGCAAACTCTTTTCTTGAGAGTTCGCTGTCGGGAAGTTCCGACCACGGTTCAAGCTGCCGCCGCCATTCGCCTTTTGCAGTGAAAGCTGCATCAACATCATCGGTTGTGTCAATGCTGGAGTTTTGCTTACCGTATTTATGCCGGTAGTAATCGAGAATCTTATGCTTGAGAATACCGAGAAGCCAGGTCTGCTCAGACGATTGAGCAGCGAAACCGGTAGCTGATTTAATTGCGGCGATGAAGGTCTCCTGTACCAGATCTTCCGCAGCCTCCCGGTCATTTACGCGAAAAAGTGCAACTCTGAACAGCAGATCACCGTAGCGATCAACCCATAGGTCAGAATCTGTAACGTCGGTCTGTTTCAACGGTCTCCCGAATCATTGGAATGAAAAAGCAGTAAAAGGTGATCAAATACCACCGCGACAGTTTATCCTGTTCAGACTCACACCAAATATAGTAGTTTTCTTTCTGTTAAAACATTTTTCAGGTAAATCCACCTGATTATAATAATTTTTCTGGATGTGTAATGAATTCACCGGGTACCACGACAAACAGTTTAAAGGAACGTTGCCATGTCCACTCACTATTACGATAAAAAAGATCTCGCGGACTTTCCCAACATCGGAGAATATGCGCCGGAACAGGGAAAAGCGTTCTTTGACTATTATGGAAATGCCACTTCCGCCGGGACACTTACCGAACGGGAGAAATCCCTGATCGCGCTGGCAGTAGCGACAACACGTCACTGCCCCTACTGTATCGATGCGTACACCGCTAAATGTCTGTCGCTCGGGATTTCAAACGACGAGATGATGGAAGCGGTGCATGTCGGCGCAGCAATGGTTGCCGGTGATGTTCTGGCACATGCGACACAAATGCGTAAAATCATTAAAAAGAAAGAAATGTAGTATGACATCCACCCCGTCCTGCCTATGGGAAGGTCCTCCCTTTGCGCACCGGCTCGAACAGTCGAACCTGACGCCGTTCCGTGCCCGTTCGATTGAAATTCTACAGGTAAATGTCGGCCGCCGCTGCAATCTGGCGTGCAAACACTGTCATCTGGCTGCCGGTCCCGATCGGACGGAAAGTATGTCGTGGAAAGTACTTGAACGCTGTCTTGAAATAGCCCGGTATCCGTCGATCACCACGATTGATATTACCGGTGGGGCTCCGGAGCTCCATCCGGATATCGACAAATTCATTGCACTCGCCTCCCGGCTCGGCAAACGACTTATTGTCCGTTCAAATCTGGTTATTCTTGATGAATCGCCGTATGCCCGGTTTATAGAATTGTATAAGAAACATGGTGTTGAACTTGTCGGCTCACTTCCGGATCTGCATTCCGATAAAAATGATCGTCAGCGCGGGAAGGGAGCGTTCAGCCGGGCTGTAGCAGTTCTCAGAAAACTGAACCGGTGCGGTTATGGTGTCGAAAATTCCGGACTGCCGCTTGATCTTGTACATAATCCGGTGGGTGCCTTTCTACCCGGTGCACAGCAGAGTATGGAAACTGAATACCGACGCAAGCTTCTTAATGAATACGACATTCAATTTTCACAACTGTTCTGCCTGGCAAACAATCCAACGGGAAGATATCTGGACTACCTTATCCATAGTGACAACTATACCGACTATATGGATGAGTTATCCAATTCTTTTAACGCCGGTGCCGCCAAAAATGCAATGTGCCGACTGCTGCTGTCGGTAGGATGGGACGGTACCTTATACGACTGCGATTTCAACCAGGCACTCGGCTGTCCGGTCAATCACGGTGCACCTGCTCATATAGACGGTTTTAATGCAGCGATACTTGAAAACCGGGAAATCATCGTGGGCAATCACTGTTACGCCTGCACGGCAGGGGCTGGTTCTTCATGCCAGGGGGCGACATCCGAATGAAGGTACTTTCGAAAGCAGGCGGCACCTTACTGTTGATTGTTTTTTGCGTACGGCTTACAGCAGCGTTTGACACCACCTTCACCAATGCGGATTCATTTCTCCAGCGGTATGTATGCAATGGAGGTGTCGATTACACTGCAGCTGCAAAGGATACCAGCCTCGGAAGTATTCTTACTGAATTCGCCCGACTGCCCGCAGCATCGTTCAAAGCGTACAGTCGCAACCTCCGCCTAGCAACCCTGATCAACCTGTACAATCTTGCAACCATCAAACTGATCATTAATGAGTATCCGGTTTCGTCCATCAAGGATATCGACAAGGCATGGAGCAGAAAATGGATCGCATTCGGGGGCACAACCGTTTCGCTGAACCAGATTGAACACACCATGATCCGTAAACAATACAATGAACCGCTGATTCATTTCGCACTCGTTTGTGCCGCGAAGAGTTGCCCGGCACTGCGTGACGGGGCGTTTACCGCCGCAGCACTTGATCAGCAGCTCCGAAATGCTGCAAGCGCATTTCTCAGCGATACAGAAAAAAACAGCATCAGCCAACAGCGCATGCGCATTTCGAAAATCTTTTTATGGTATGGTGGAGACTTCAAGCCCCGTTACAGCGGTGTGGAACAGTTCATTAGACAGACAATGCATCTTGACGGCACCTATGCGATAGACTACCTCCCCTATGACTGGTCACTCAACAAAACGGACTGCTCTGAATGAACCCGGTGTTTTCACTGCCGAGACGATGGTGTACCTGGTTACAGAAAGATAACCCCACAGGTACCACAGATCACTTCCCGGAATTAAAAAACCGGTTTGAAACCTCCGTACCCGGGCTCTACTGCATTGGCGACCTTACCGGAATTCCACTGATCAAACTTGCCGCTGATTCAGGTACCGATTTTATCGACGAGTTGACTGAGGACTCCGGATTCAGCACCACTGCAGAAGGTGTCTCCGGACACGATTACGATCTCGTGATTATCGGAGGAGGACCGGCAGGTATTGCCGCATCGCTTCGCGCCTCTGAACGCGGCATCCGCCACGTTGTGCTTGAAGCGACACGCATTTTCAATACCATCCATAATTTTCCCTCCGGTAAGCCGGTGTACATAACGCCCGCTGATACACCCTTCAGATCCACCCTCCGGTTCAATGACGGCACCAAGGAAACACTGCTCGGCGACCTTAACAAATGCCTCGACGGAAAGAATCTTCCGATCCGGGAAAATGTAACCGTTTCACAGATCGAGTGGAACGGGGACCTCTTTAGCGTCCATACACCAACTGAAGTTTTCAGAGCGAAACGGGTTGCCGTAGCCATCGGGAAAACCGGTAATGCACGGCGCCTCGGCGTTCAGGGAGAAGACCTTCCCCACGTATTCACCCGTCTCATTGATCCGGGAGAATTCAAGAAGACCGAGTGCCTGGTAATCGGCGGTGGCGACAGTGCCGTCGAAACGGCAATCGCCCTTGCAGCAGCGGGAAATCGTGTCACCTTCTCTTACCGCAAGCCTTCGCTCTCCCGCCCCGGTGAACAGAATGCATCCATGTTCAATCGAATGGTTGCAAACGGTTCCATCGTTCCCCTGTTTGCATCAACCGTGGAATCCATCGAAGCGGAGCAGGTAACCATCAATCATCAGGGAGAACAAAAAGTCATTCCGGCATCCGCGGTATTTATTATGATCGGATCGGAAATTCCCCGCTCATTTTTCCGCAGGTCGCACATCCGTATCGAGGGAGACCGTCAACTGACAGACTGGCTGAAAATTGCAGCACTGCTGCTGTTTTCAGCAGTACTGTATTTCGGAAAAAAAGCACCTGTTTTACGAATCGGAAATTTAACTGAATTTCTGAACCTGCCGCAACAGCTTCTCACAATGCCGTGGCACCGGACAGCCGAGGGGATCATCGCGTGGGGAAGTTTCATTGCGGCAGTACCCGTTGGTCTCCTTTTGACCGTCCATTTTGTTCAACAACGCCGTAATTATTTCACCACCTCCTGGAACACCTTCAAATACGGCTATTTCGGGATACTCTTTCTGGGAATCATGTGGCTCTATGTTGAGTACAAGCTCATGGCACACCGGCCGCTCCTTACCGATATGGGTGGATGGTACACACTGCTCTATTCGCTTACCATTGTCATCTTCGGCATCAGACGAATGTACCACCACCCCACCGGGTACATCCGTCGACAGACACTTGTCCTGATGGCGGTGCAGGTTATCCCTCTCTGCATTCTGCCGATGTTTATCCTCCCGGCTTTAGGGAAAAGCGGCCTGCTCGGCAGCTGGATCATGACGAATGTATTCCCGGGACATTCCTACTGGCGGGCGTTCGGATTTGTTTTAGCATGGCCGCTCTTTATTTACACGCTCGCAACCGGTCAACCCACACTGTTCTGGCTTATCACCGGTGTAATTCAGTCGTTTGTCATTATCCCGCTGATTGTTTACAAGTGGGGAAAAGGGGCCTACTGCGGGTGGATCTGCTCCTGCGGGGCGCTTGCCGAGACCCTTGGCGATGAATACCGGACCCTCGCCCCTCACGGCCCGACGGCAAAAAAATGGGAAAACGCCGGGCAGGCGGTGCTGCTGTTCGCTATAATAGCAACGGTAACGGTTTTGGTTTCGGGAATAAAAGGAACAGAGTTTTCACGACAGACGATGGCGATATACACGGTTCTGGTCGATATTTTTCTTGCCGGTGTACTTGGCGTCGGTGTGTATTTCTCCCTTTCCGGGAGAGTCTGGTGCCGGTTTTTCTGTCCGCTCGCAGCGTTGATGCATATCTATGCCCGATTTTCTGTGTACCGGATATTTGCGGACAAAAAACGGTGTATCTCCTGCGGCATCTGTACCAAAGTCTGCCATATGGGAATCGATGTCATGGGATATGCCAACAAGGGAATCCCCATGAACGATGTGGAGTGTGTCCGATGCAGTGCCTGTGTTGTGAATTGTCCGATGCGTGTTCTGCAATTCGGCAGTCTGCAGCACACGGATCCCGATAACAAATCCTGGAAAACGGGAGAACTCCCCCCTTCGGATACCGGTTGGAAAAGCGGACTTCCCGAGGAAAGCGGTATCACTTCACCTGCCACCCACTGATTAACGCTCCGAATAATGACAGCACCAGCCTGCGACAAGCAAAAAACCACCAGCCCGCAGGATTCCATTTCCACTGAAAATGGAGTCCTCAAAATTTCACTTCAATGGTTGTTGCTCGCAGTTTTTGCTGCTGCAGCGCTTCTGGCTGTGACAGCGATACACACTCCGGTCCATCCATGGTTATTTATAGGCAGTAACGCGATCATGCTGGGAACACTCTACCTGCTGGTACGATCAGACTGCCGCAGGTCGGTTCTCTCGGCAGCGTTCGTATTTGCGTTACTAATCAGAATCATCAGTATTGTTTATGTTCCGGCAAGCGATGACATCAACCGCTACATCTGGGAAGGTACCATTCAACTGCACGGGCACAATCCCTTCACTACCGCCCCCAATGCCCCGGAAACCGAACACCTTCGCAATGCGATATGGGAAGATGTCAACCATCCGCATATAGCAACAATCTACTGGCCGTTTGCACAGCTACTCTTCAAGGCAACCGCAGGTATTTCCCCGACAATTACCGCGTTTAAAATCCTAGTTACCCTGTTTGACCTTCTGACACTGCTGATGCTTGGCCTCATTGTCCGGCACCGGCGTCTTCCTCTCAGCAGCCTGTTGCTCTATGCGCTGAATCCTCTTGTCCTGGTGGCAATAAGTGGACAGGGGCATATGGAATCGATCGTCGTTTTTTTGATGGTAACCGCACTGTATCTCATGGATACCCGCCGCGGTGGTGTAGTGGCCCTTCTTGCACTAGCCTCTGCAGTACTCTGCAAACTTACCAGCTGCATACTCCTGCCTTTTTTCATACGGAAAACCGGATGGAAAAAAGCAATCTGGCTGTTTGTGCCACTTCTGCTGTTTATCCCCTACCTCACCACACCTGCTCATTATTTTGCGACACCACTGCTGTTCGCACGCGAATTCTCGTACAATGGTCTGCTGCAGGAATTCCTGACCCACTACTGCGGCCTTGACACCACCAGCACTCTGCACCTGCTCCTGTTTACTTTCGGCACGGGAACCGTAGTTATTTTCATCATTACACCGTCACTGCTCCGTGCATCATCGCTGGTGATCGGCTTGCTGCTGCTCTGCATGCCGACAGTCCACCCCTGGTACTTTCTGTTGATGACACCTTTCCTGGTGTTGTTTCAACAAAAATCCTGGCTGCTTCTGCATTTCACCACCCTGTTTCTTCTTTTTTTCTTCGATTCATCGGTCAGCATTCCATTTTTCCACCATCGGTATCTCCTTATTAGCATTGAATATCTGCCCTTTATAATCATGGCAACGATAGAGCTACTCTCAGGAAACAAAAGGTGGCCAATCCGTTACCCGACGGTACAGAATATCAGTGTCATCATTCCCACCCGCAACGAAGCCGGTTCAATTGGCTCCTGTCTGCAATCCCTGCAAAAACAGGGAATGGAAGTGGAAACGATCATTGTGGACAGTGGTTCCACCGATGAAACACTCGCAAAAGTTACCGCATTCCCGAATGTCCGCATACTGACGGCGCCACCAGGCAGAGGTATACAGATAGCGGAAGGAATACGTCATGCTCACGGGGACACCATAGTGGTCCTTCATGCCGATGCACAACTTGCGCCGGGAATTCTGCAGAAAATGGTTAAAGAGCTTAAAGAACACACGGACGCTTCGGGGGGTGCCATGCAGGGCAGATACGATATGCTCCATTGGCGCATGAGACTTACCGAATTTTTCAATCTGGTCCGGGCCCGTTATTTCGGCATCGCCTTCGGCGATCAGGCACAATTTTTCAGGCGAGCAGCCCTTCCGGAAGGGTTTCCCGAATATAAACTGATGGAAGACGTCGAACTTTCACTCCGTCTCAAGGAGAGAGGTATTCTCCTCTATCTTAAAAACGGCCTTATCTGCTCATCACGTCGATGGCGTTCGCATAATTTCTTTGCCAACACCTGGGCTGTGGTGTATCTCACGTTTCTTTTTCTGATTATGAGAAGTTTCGGGTTAGTAAGAAATAACGCCTCCTATTTTTACCATTACTACTATGGCAAAAAAACATAACATGCTGCCACTTATTGTATTTGCCAAGGTTCCGACACGGGGCACGGTAAAAACCCGTATCGCCGCTACCGAAGGGGCAGACCGGGCGTATACGATTTACCTCGAACTGCTGCAGCAGACCGCCCGCAACGTTGCACATCTTTCCTATCATGTCGCTTTTACCGGACAGAAGGATCCCGGTGATTTAAAAAAAATCTTCAACCATGCGGTCTCATTTTTCCCCCAATCAGGAGGAACCCTCGGAGAGCGAATGAGCTCCGCATTCTCGGAGCTGTTTGCAGCCGGTCATGATGCTGCAGTGCTTATCGGGTGCGATATTCCGGCAATCACCCCATCGATCCTCGACAGTGCATGTACTGCACTCGAAGATGCAGAGGTGGTTATCGGTCCTGCGGAAGATGGCGGGTATTACCTGATCGGGTGCCGAACCTCCTCGCTTGCAGTTTTTGCTGCAACTACCTGGGGAAAAGAATCGTTGTTTGAAGATACGCTGGCAATCATCCGCCAAAACGGCTTTCGCCATGCTCAACTCCCTGTCCTGTATGATATCGATGGCATTGATGATTATTATCGCTGGAAAAAGGGATAGCGACTCCCCGCTGATGATGCCAATTGTATGCTGAATAAAATTTTCCTTGCACACCCTTGCCTATTTGGCTATATTACCAAATATGCAAACTACCAAATTAAAAGTCCCCGACAAAAAAGCTTTTGCGCTATTTGAGGCTAAGGCCAACATTATCAAAGCGATGGCACACCCGACACGGCTGCTGGTTATTGATGCGCTCTCACGACAGGAGCACTGTGTGTGTGAACTGACCGCCATGATCGGTGCGGATACATCGACGGTTTCAAAACATCTTTCCGTACTTAAAAACGCAGGTATCATCACCGATGAGCGCAGGAACCAGATGGTGTTTTACCATCTCTCGATGCCGTGCGTTCTGAATTTTCTCTCTTGTGTCGAAACAGCAATTCAGGAGCGGGCGAAAGAACAATTGAAACTCGTCGGGTAATCAGGGTAATTATTTCATTTGATTTTACAGCACTGCAGGTACTGAGGTAGTTATGGAATGGAAAAAGGAGTTCAAATCACTGGCGGTAATCATTGCACTGTTCATCGGAATGTTCTTCCTTCCGGTTGGCATCCCCCGCTTTGACAATGCCCTGTTCGAGGCGCTCCATCTGGTAAAGTGGTACGCACGTGAACATGTTCTCCTCTGTCTGGTTCCGGCGTTTTTTATTGCCGGAGCAATCGGGGTGTTTATCAGCCAGGCCTCGGTTATGAAGTATCTTGGTGCCAAGGCCAATAAAGTTCTAGCCTACGGAGTAGCTTCGGTTTCGGGAACAGTGCTTGCGGTATGTTCATGCACCGTACTGCCGCTGTTTGCCGGTATCTATAAAATGGGTGCGGGAATCGGTCCAGCCTCGGCATTTCTCTACAGTGGACCAGCCATCAATGTACTTGCTATTGTCATGACCGCCCGTATTCTCGGCCCGGAAATGGGTATTGCCAGAGCAGTCGGAGCAATTTTCTTCAGTATAATAATCGGCCTTATCATGCATTTCCTATATAGAAAAGAGGAGGCGGATAAAGTCGCAGCACAAATGGCAATGCCTGATGCCGAAGGTGGACGTCCGCTCTGGCAGACTGCACTCTATTTTTTCTCGATGGTTGGTATTCTTGTTTTTGCCAACTGGGGAAAACCTGTTCAGCAGACAGGGCTCTGGCATGCGATATGGTCTGCAAAATGGCTTGTCACCAGCCTGTTTGCCGCCGGGTTTGCCGTAACGCTGATAACCATTCACCGGATACCATGGTGGAAAGTCATTGCTGGTGCACTACCGGTTGTCGGACTTGCCGTTCTCGTTCCCGAAAATCCTCTAATTGCATTCAGTGCGGGTGCTCTCGGTCTTTCAATAATCACCGCAACCGATACAGGAGAAAGCGGTGACTGGTTTTCTTCCACCTGGGGTTTCATCAAACAGATTTCACCGCTTCTGCTTTTTGGAGTTCTTGCCGCCGGTTTCTTTCTGGGCAGAGTCGGCCATGAAGGGGTCATACCATCAGAGTGGATTTCAGCGCTGGTTGGCGGTAATTCACTTAAAGCTAACTTTTTTGCATCGATAGTCGGCGCATTTATGTATCTCGCGACACTTACCGAGGTACCGATTCTACAGGGTCTGATCGGAAACGGTATGGGAAAAGGTCCGGCACTGGCCCTTCTACTCGCAGGCCCGGCACTTTCACTCCAGAGCATGCTGGTACTTAATTCAATAATGGGGTGGAAGAAAACCGCGACATTTATATCACTGGTGGTGATTATGGCAACTGTAACAGGAATGATTTACGGGGCTATTTGACGGCATCCCCCCCCTACCCCCGAAGGGGGCGACAGGTGGTAATAATGAATTGGTACGAGAAAAGTAAAAATATTGGGCGATACCGAACAATCAGTGATACGGAGAAAAAACGTATATATCAATTTCGGGACAACCCGACACCCGCAGAAAAAGATTTCTGGAGCATGGTCAGGAACAAACAAATCGAAGGACTGAAATTCAGGCGGCAACATAAAATCGGGCAATTCATCGTTGATTTTTACTGCAACCAGGCAAAATTGGTGGTTGAAATAGATGGTAGTATCCACGAAGGTCGAATAAGTGAGGATGCAGTTCGTACAAAACATATCAAGTCATTCGGGCTTAAGGTACTACGATTTACAAACAATGAGGTAGTTTATTCTCCGGAAATCGTTCGAGAAAAAGTGTTGGCATATATTTCATCAATTAACAATCTGCCCCCCTCGGGGGCCAGGGGGGTTCCATGAAAAAAATCCAAGTACTCGGCACCGGTTGCCCCAAATGTAAAAAACTGTTCGAAGCCGCACAGCAGGCAGTTACTGACGGTGGAATTGAAGCGGAAGTATCCAAAGTGGACGATATCAACGAAATCCTGAAATTCGGTGTGATGATGACCCCCGCTCTGGCGGTTGACGGCGAAGTGAAAATAGTTGGACGGGTGCCACGCCCCGAGGAAATCCAATCTATAATCGCGTAATTATTTTCGGTATACCAGTAAAGGAGTAGCCATGCGACAACGTTTATTTTCACTACCCGGTTTTGCCGCTCTGATCGGCGGTATAACCATAGCGGGTATGTTCTCACTCTGTCAAAGTGATACCACTCAAAAGAAAGCTGCGGCAGATTCCGCGGAATCGAAACCGGTATCCACACCAGCACAGGAAACGGTGTCAGAGCAGACAGACACTGATTCCGGAACCGCTGTTTCAACCCCCCGGACACTGGTTGTCTACTACTTTCATACCAACTTCAGATGTCGTTCCTGCACGATGATTGAAAACCTGACAAAACAGGCTGTTAATTCCGGCTTCGCAAAAGAATTGAAAAATGGCCGGATGGAACTGCAGATCATCAATATAGAAGAGTCCGGCAATGAGCATTTTGCACAGGATTACAAACTCTATACCAAGTCGGTAATTCTCTCCGACAAGGTAAACGGCAAACAACAGAGCTGGAAAAACCTTGACAAGGTATGGAAGCTCCTCGGCGATGAGGATAAATTCATTGATTATATCCAGACAGAAGTGAAGACACTTCTGTAAAGGAATACCCTATGAATACGTTAGTAATAGAAATCGGCACGGCACTGTGGCTCGGAATACTCACCTCGATCAGCCCCTGCCCGCTGGCAACCAATATCGCAGCGATATCCTATGTGGGACGTCGGGTTGAAAAAACCAGCCGGGTGCTTCTTGCCGGTCTTCTGTATACACTGGGACGCACGTTAGCGTACATCATTGTGGCAGTGATTGTCACCCGCAGTCTGCAGATGATACCCGGTGTCTCGATGTTTCTGCAGAAGTACATTACTCTTGCGATCGGCCCGTTGCTTATTATCGTAGGAATACTTCTGCTGGATCTTTTTACTTTTTCGGTGGGTGGTGGAATGGGAGATAATCTGCAGAAGCGGGTTGACCAAATGGGAATATGGGGAGCAGGCTTTTTAGGGATGGTATTCGCTCTGGCCTTCTGCCCCGTCTCCGCAGGACTTTTTTTCGGCGCGCTCATTCCGATAGCCGTAAAAGGTAATGCGGTGGTGATTTCTTCTCTATTTGGTATCGGAACGGCGGTACCGGTGATTGCCTTCGCCTTCATTCTGGCCTTCGCCGCTCATTATATCGGTGCGGCATTCAACAAACTGACGGTAATCGAGAAATGGGTCCGTAAAATCACTGCTGTAGTGATGATACTAATCGGGATATATCTGATCATCAGACATAATTTTGGTGTTAATTTTTAAGAAATAAGAATATTAAAAAAATCAGAAGAGGGAGGACGGGGTATGCTAGTTTTGAATCAATGTATAATGAATTCAAATTCAACCACCCAAGTCTAATCTGAATACTCCCACTAAATAATTTCAGAATATCATGTAACCTTTCCATCGACAATCCGGATTGTTCTCTGCGCCATCGACGCCATATTCGGATCATGCGTGATCATCACCACCGTTGTCCCGTTCGCGTGCTGGCGTTTGATAATCTCCATCACCTCGTTACCAGTATCCGGATCGAGATTCCCCGTGGGCTCGTCGGCGAGAATCAAACGTGGCTTCTTCACAAGTGCACGAGCGAGTGCGACACGCTGCTGCTGACCGATACTCAGTTCAGACGGTACATGGTCTTTTCTGGATGAAAGGTCGACTTCATCGAGGATGGCATCGATAATCTTCGGGTCCGCCCCCCCGTTCCTGGCAAGGGAAAGTCCTACGCTTACATTCTCGAAAACAGTCAGGTACGGTACAAGATTGAATGACTGGAATACAAAACCGACACTCGTACCGCGCCATTGCGTCCGTCTGGTTACATTCCATGCGTAAATCGATTCATCATTCCATTGTACGGTACCGCAATCGGGATGACTCATGCCGCCGAGCGCGAGAAGCAACGTGCTTTTACCGCTTCCGCTCGGGCCTACAATGCTCACAAATTCCCCTTCTCCGATCTCAAGAGTTGTATTGTCCAGTGCTTTTACCGTTCCATGTTTTCGTTTGAATATTCTCGATATGGCTGTTGCTTTAAGCATGGTACTATTCCTCTTTCATAATGAGTGACGGGTCCACCTTGGTGGCATTGAATGCCGGAAGTGCGCTGGCGATAAAAGCGATGATTGTCGAAATAACAATACTATACAGCGCATACACGGGAAGAGGTAAAACCGGTACTCCGGCAATTCGCGGACCTAGAATAACTGCAAGTGCAGAACCGAGGATGTACCCGAAAATTCCTCCAGCGAGGCCGAGAATCAAAGCCTTGAGCAGAAAGAGCTTAAGAATCCACGGAGAATTCGCGCCCATGGACATATATATACCGATCTCACGACGACGCTCATACACATTTGCAAACATATAATTGGCGATACTCGCGCCACCGACAACCAGAATAACCACTAACATGATAAGAGATATTCGTGCCATAACGGTATTGGCCCGAATTTGCGTCATAACAATCTGGCTGATTGTCACCACTTTGGCGTCGGGCAGCAGTTTGTTGACCTGCTGAATCAGTCCTTTCGAAATAGCGGAACAGCATCCGACGATTTCGATTGAATGAAGCACGGAATCCTTTCCTGCAAGCTTTTGTACAGTATGTAAATGTGCGAACATTCTTCCGTCGTCAACCGTGCCGGTGATCGGTAATGTGGCTTCGGCTACAAAGAACTTGCCCAATACCGTCAGGGAATCGCCCGCACTGATACCAAGAGACCGTGAGACATCGGCTCCCAAAAGCATAGCGTCAGGAGAAAGATCTTCAATCACCCGTTTCCGCACCTGTGTTTTTGCGGTATCGGTTATACCGGGAATATTCGCGACAATACCGCAATTTTGCGGCTTTTCAAAAACCCCCAGTGTACCTTGCCACAATACCTTGGATCTGAATTCGTTGCGGGGCAGAATCCCTGTCAGGGTAAACTTCCGGTCTCCGACCTCTACGGGCATGCTGTACTTGGGTGATAGATTGTCAATGCCATGAATACCAGAATTGGTAAGGACCGACACATAACTCTCGGGAATTTCCGACTGCTGGATATCCGCACTGTAGTAATCCTGAACTGTTGCGTCTTTTGCAAGAATGAGGATGTTTGCTCCGAGTGCATCAAGTTCCCCGGCAACCGCTTTTTCCGAGTAATATGTCGTACTCTGGATAGCCACCATTACGGCAATGCCGAGTGTAACCGCCGCAAGGCTCGATAGCAACTGGTTGTTGCGCTGAAACAATTCTCTAAAGACTATTTGCCTGATTTTCATTTAAACCTCTTTGTAAACAATCTGTTTTCTATCTGCATGTTGCCGGGCCTATTCCTTTCAAATGTGTTTATTCGCATTTCACCCTGAGCTGTCCAAGAATCTTTACTTTTTGAGAACTGCATTAGCCCCTTTAAATCCTCCCTGATAAGCGCTTCCTTCTTTTTACGCGACCAGTCCTTTAATTGTTTTTCACCCCGTATCGCATCTTCTTTTCAGGAGACCCTTCGACAGGTTCAGGGTGACATGGTAACAATATACGTTGATATGGTATAACTACTTTTTTGCCTCCAGTGCTTCAATTCTTGCATTCTGAGCTGTAATGATCGAGTCCTGCAGATCGATTTTTTTGTCCATCTCTTTTACCGCCTCAATAAGGACTGCGGTAAGCTTGTCGTATTCGACCGACCTGAAACCATCCTTGTCGGTATGAACGACTTCAGGGATAACCGTCTCCACGTCTTGAGCGATAACACCAATTTGTCGTTTATCTGAAAAAAAGCGTTTTGGATAGTCTTTCCGGTTCCAGGTGAAGGTAACCCCCTTAAGTTTAGTTACTTTTCCGAGTGCCGAAACGACAGGTTCGACATTTTCCTTAAAACGACGGTCTGAACAACCTCCGGGTGCACACCCGGTTGCACAGGAACCCAATGCCTTTAAAATGTCCTCTTTAGTCTGTTTTCCGGTGAGAATCTTGCCGATCCTCCCTGGCGGCATCAATATAACTACCGTAGCTTGTGCAAGGGGAGTTGTAAGTTGGCACTGCTTGACGAAATCCCGACTCCCCTCATCCGCCGGATCTGCTTTTACAACCGCTACAAATTTTCTGTATAAAGTATCACTCGCGAAATCGTCAACACCTTTCAGAGACTCGGTGTTCATTGTTGTAGTTTCGTTCTGTAAAGCAACCAGGACGACTTTCTGTTCCTGAAGTGGTTTCAAAGTTTCAAGTACAAGACCATCCAGACTGGTGCATGATTGTAACTGTTTTACGGTAACCGCCATCGGATACCCGCCGGTCGCAGCTCCGTTCGGGGCAATGGATAGAATCATCGGTAATGAACCCTGGCTTCCGATCCGGTATTTCCGCATGAACTCGGCCTCTTGCGAATCGCCGGCACTGATGGTCAACGTATCGATTCCTCCGCCGGACATACTGATCATTTTCGAGAGTGTATCTCTCATCGAAGCGCCCCGCTCCACCGGGCCACCGGTAAAAAATATCAGCAGGTACCTGTTTTCAGTCGAAGCCTTCTCAATCGCGTCGATACATTTGCTATTCTGTTTTTTTACAGAAGGGGCAGCCTGTGCATTTCCAGTTTTCTTTTCCGATATGGATTGAACATTTTTCTTTCCTTCATGCTTCTTTTCAGCTGAACCACAACCATATTGAAGACTGAGTGCAAGAAAAAAGACAACCCACCCGCAATTTTTAAATTTGAACATTACCACTCCTTCATCACAATTGTGTGAACTGGATTGAAAAAGTTAATTAATTTTTGTTGACGAACCAATGTTGTGTTCCTGTACATATTTTCACCAGCATCAGCATCACCGGCACCTCGATCAACACTCCAACCACGGTAGCCAGAGCAGCTCCCGAAGAGAGTCCGAAGAGCATGACTGCGGTTGCGATTGCCACCTCAAAGTGATTTGATGCACCAATCATCGCGGCAGGTGCCGCATCCTCATACGAAAGTTTTAACACCTTTGCCATTCCATATCCCAGCCAGAAGATAAGCATTGTTTGAAGAAACAGCGGGATGGCGATCCACAGTATCGTCAGCGGATTGGCCATGATGACGTCACCTTTGAAACTGAACAGCAGCACCAGCGTGGTAAGCAGTGCGAGTATAGTAACCGGAGTAAGTACCTGCAGAAACTTTTCCTTGAACCACACCTCCCCTTTCGCCCCGATTATCCATTTACGTGAGAAATACCCTGCCGCAAGCGGCAGGGCCACATAGACTGAAATAGAAAGCAGCAACGCCTGCCAGGGAACTGGTAACCGGCCGACACCAAGCAGAAAACCACCAAGAATTCCATACAGCAGCAACATAATCAGAGAATTGATCGCCACCATCACCAGGGTGAGACCGTCATTCCCCTTTGCAAGGTAACCCCATACCAGTACCATAGCGGTACAGGGTGCAATCCCGAGAAGAATTGCACCCGCAAAATAACTGCGCCAGAGGGGGATCTGCAGCATTTTAATCCCTTCCTGCAGCACCACGGTTCCCGCACCATGCGTCGCTCCTACGGCAAGATCGAGTCCGAAAGGAATTTTCACCAGATCCATCGTCCCGGTTCCAATAACATTTTTCAGAAGAATCCCGAGAAAGAGATACGCAAGACCGTACATGGTAAACGGTTTGACCGCCCAGTTGATAATAAGGGTCAGCAGCACGGGTTTGCCACTTTTCCCGGCCTTGATTACCGACGCGAAATCAATCTTCACCATTATAGGATACATCATAAAAAACAGGCAGATGGCAATGGGAATTGAGACTACCGGAGCCCCGCCAACGGTAAGTGCCATACCATCGAGAACCCGTGAAAAACCGGGAGCCGCTTTACCCAGAAGAATCCCCCCGGCAATGCATAACCCGACCCACAGGGTAAGATACCGCTCAAAGATACTTTTCATTTTCCGGTCGGAAGAGGCAGTTCCTTCAGATGGTTTCATTTTTCATCTCCTTTTCGTCCGTGTTGCCAAGTGATTCCGGAAGCGTCTCGACAAACTGTCTGATTTCGTCACGTACCTGACGGTAGTACCCCAGAGCCTCCTCTTCGGTTTTAGCATCCGCCGCAAGTTTCGGTGGATCGTTGAAACTCACATGCAACCGGCGCACGTTGCCCGGAAAGACCGGACAGGTTTCATTCGCATGATCACAAACGGTGATCACCCAGTCAAACGGTACATCGAGTAGATCCTGTACACTCTTCGAGTACTGCCCCGAAACCGAAACCCCTGCCTCTCTCATCACCTGCACCGCCCGTTCGTTCATGCCGTGAATCTCGATACCGGCAGAATACGGTTGAAGCACATCACTTTTTAGATGCCTCGTCCACCCTTCAGCCATCTGGCTGCGGCACGAGTTCCCGGTACAGAGAAAAAGAATTTTCAGTTTGCCTTCCATAACGATCTCCGTAAAACTCTGCTATAAATTAATTTTATTTCATTCGCTTCAGGGCAACCAGTACCGGTAACTATCCCCCGCCAACTGATCATCCCTCAGTGGTGGGCAGCTGGCCGGACACCTGTAATTGCCTGAGTTTCAATCTATTGCCTTTTATCAGGGTAGTGGCGGGACAGTAGGTACCGGAGGTAAGCTTCGAAACATTTTTGCACCGGGCTTTTACACGGATTCTCCCTGATGCATGAATTGCCAACCTGTAAAATATTCGTTTACCATCTTTTTCTTCAATTCTATGGTTCTTCTATGGTATAATTGCAACCGTTTCTTGCATTTCATACGTATTTTGAGCTATTTTTCTATGTTTCTGCTTTTTGGGATAATATGGTTCATTCCAAGGTACACCGGAGACCGGTATTTGATAAACCAGTGTCCTGAGAGTCGAAACATGCCTGAAACATTCCCGGGTTTTGCACAATCGACACCTGATTGCGCATCTTGTATCGGATGGTTTCGCAGAATAACAGGCCCCGACACACAATCGTTCTGTTCTCTGTTACAACAAGTATTCAACTGTTCCCGAGCTCGTTTCTCCGGCAGATATACCAACGGAGAATCGGGAGAGGAAATTTTATAACTTCATAATTTCATTGCATTTACCAGGCGTTACCGTATGGAAATGAGGTGAAAGAGAGGATTTTGCACCATGGCTTTATCTGAAGTACTTCAAACCGCACTTGCGTCAATTGATGCGGCTCGCGGGTTTGACATGACCTTTGCCGGGCTGACAATTACGTTTACGGCTCTGGGTACAATTGCAACCAGCATAGCGCTGCTGCCCAAGTTTTTATCGGTACTGAACAAATTCGTTCCGGAAAAGAGCCACCAGGTAGCCAAACCGAAACCGGGTGTAACCGATGAGATTGTTGCGGCTATCGGTCTTTCCTTACATTCACTCAAGTCATCCGGCAAATAGAAGGAACAACAATGGACATTCTTATCAGCTTTCTGGGGTCGACCGCATTTGCCCAGTTCTCCCTGGGCAATATCATAATGATTGTAATCGGGTGTGTTTTCATCACCCTTGCCATTACAAAGCACTTTGAACCGCTGCTTCTGGTACCGATCGGTTTTGGTATCATTATCGGCAATATTCCTTCACTTCCCTCGATGAATGTCGGCATTTACGACAAGGGAAGTGTTATGAATTACCTCTATTTCGGTGTCATCAAAGGTATCTTTCCGCCGCTTATTTTTCTTGGAATCGGAGCGATGACTGATTTCTCCACCATGATTTCGAATCCTCGCCTGGTAATCCTCGGGGCAGCAGCGCAGGCCGGTATTTTCATGACCTTACTCGGCGCACTGGTTCTGGGATTTACTCCTGCGGAAGCCTACTCGATCGGCATCATCGGTGGCGCCGACGGTCCCACCTCCATTTTTCTTTCGTCAAAACTCGCTCCGCATCTTCTGGGAGCGATTGCCATTGCGGCATACTCGTATATGGCGCTGGTACCGGTGATTCAACCCCCCATTATGAATTTGCTCACCTCCAAAAAAGAGCGGTTAATCCGCATGAAACCACCGAGAACCGTTACGCAGCGTGAAAAGATTTTCTTTCCGATCATCGCGTTCATGGTGTGTGCCATGATTGTTCCCGGATCGATTTCACTGGTCGGAATGCTGTTCTTCGGCAACCTGCTCAAGGAGAGCTTTGTCACCGAACGTCTGGCTCAGACTGCCCGTACCGCACTCATCGATATCGTCACCATCATTCTCGGTGTTACGGTCGGAGCTAGTACCCACGCTCAGACATTTCTCACCAAGCAGTCGATTCTGATTTTCGGTCTCGGAGCATTCTCCTTTGCAATTGCTACCGCAAGTGGTGTCATGTTCGCCAAATTCATGAATCTTTTCATGAAAAAGGGGAATAAAATCAATCCTCTGGTGGGAGCTGCCGGAGTTTCCGCAGTGCCCGATTCGGCACGTGTGGTGCAGATGGTCGGTCTGGAAAATGACCCCCATAATCATCTGCTGATGCATGCGATGGCACCGAACGTGTCGGGAGTTATCGGTTCAGCGGTGGTCGCGGGTGTTCTGTGGTCAATGTTCGTCAAGTAACAATTCTATTTCTTAATGAATACATAACCATTTCACTATAAAGAGGATTAAAATGGCCAAGAAAAAAATCAAATTCATGTGCACAGCGTTTCGTGACGGTTTTCAGTCGGTGTTCGGCGCACGGGTCGCCACGAAAGATTATATCCCCGCTATTAAGGCCGCAAAGGAAGCTGGTATAGATTACTTTGAATCGGGGGGCGGTGCAATGTTTCAGTCACCGTTTTTTTACTGCAAGGAAAATTCATTCGACGTGATGGATGCATTCCGTGAAGCGGCCGGACCCGATGCCAATCTCCAGACACTTGCCCGCGGTGTCAATGTGGTCGGTCTGGAATCACAACCGTCGGAAATCATCAAACTGCATGCGGAGATGTTCAAAAAACACGGTGTCACC
The DNA here is from genome assembly GCA_050304135.1 of Chitinispirillaceae bacterium. Classification (GTDB taxonomy): domain Bacteria; phylum Fibrobacterota; class Chitinivibrionia; order Chitinivibrionales; family Chitinispirillaceae; genus JAFGNB01. The sequence goes on from JBNLDC010000022.1 coordinate 51,281, forward strand.
ACGATCCGTAATTTCGATGCACTCAATGATGTCAACAATCTGATCTACAGCGGAAAAGTTATCAAGGAAGCCGGTCTGAAGCATGAAGTCTGCGTGACCCTCATGGAACTACCTCCGGGATGCAGCGGTGCTCATGACGCTGAATTCTACGCAAAAACACTCAAGGATATACTCGATGCGGGAATTCCCTTCGACAGCGTCTGTTTCAAGGACGCATCGGGAACCGCGACACCGGCCAAGGTGTATGCCACCGTTAAGGCTGCCCGTAAACTGCTTCCTGAAGGTGCTCTTATTCACTTTCATACGCACGAGACCGCCGGTACCGGCGCCATGACGTACAAAGCGGCACTTGATGCCGGAGCGGATCTGATTGATCTCTCACTCGCACCCTGTTCAGGTGGTACCTGTCAGACGGACGTACTGACCATGTGGCATGCACTGCGTGATACCGAATACGAACTCGATGTGGATGTTGACAAGGTACTGATTGCGGAAGAAGTATTCAAGGACTGCATGAAGGATTACTTCCTGCCGCCGGAAGCAACCGCAGTCGAGCCCCTCATACCCTGGAGCCCCATGCCGGGTGGCGCGCTTACCGCCAACACCCAGATGCTTCGTGACAACGGTCTGATGGACAAATACGATGCCATGATCAAAGCGATGAGTGAAGTAGTACGCAAGGGCGGATTCGGTACCTCGGTGACCCCGGTTTCACAGTTCTACTTCCAGCAGGCCTTTAACAATGTCATGTTCGGTGAGTGGAAGAAAATCGCCGACGGTTACGGAAAAATGGTGCTCGGATATTTCGGAAAAACACCGGTCGCACCGGATCCGGAAATCGTGAAAATCGCCGCGGAACAGCTCAAGCTTGAGCCGACCACCAAAACGGTACTCGAGCTCAACGATTCTGACCCGAAAAAAGGTATCGCTCCCGCGAAAAAGCTGCTCGAAGACGCGTCGCTCCCGGTTACCGATGAGAACATTTTCATTGCCGCAGCATGTAAAGAAAAAGGTATTCTCTATCTGCAGGGCAAAAGTGACATGGGTATCCGTAAAGTCGACAAATCGGCTGCAGCGGCACCGGCAGGGGGAAAAACTTCTGATTCCGGTAACTACACTGTCACCGTCAACGGGAAAAACTATTCCGTCTCCATTGAAAACGGAAAAACAACCGTCAACGGCAAACCCTACACCACCTCGATTGCCGAGGGCAGTGCCGCACCCGCTGCCGCAGGGGCCGGAGCAGCCGCAGGAAGCGGTGAAGGCACGGAAATCAAATCACCGATGCCGGGTAAAGTCTTTAAAATTATCGCGGATGTCGGTGAACATGTGAATTCCGGTGAAACCATTCTCATTCTTGAGGCTATGAAAATGGAAACTACCGTGATTTCAACGGTCAGCGGTACGGTCTCGGAAATTCTGGTCGGTGTCGGCGATCAGGTCAACGGAGAACAGGTGCTTGCCCTGATCAGCTGAACAACAGATTTTTCCAATAGCAACGAAGCTCTGCCGGTAATACCGGCAGAGCCTTTTTTTTTCGAAGAACAACACCTCCCCCAGCCGAAACCTGCAACCGGACCACGTCCGGCCACCACCTTGCAGAAATGGCGGAGACTGCGGCAACCGGGAACCTACACACCTACGCCTCGAAGTAATCCTTGAGTATTATTGAACGACAACACTCACCGCGTTGAGCAATTCTTCCCGGAGAAACGGCTTCTGGAGAAATCGGACTGCACCCTTATTGAGTAATTCCTGCGTGATACCGGCAATACTGTACCCGGACATTATGATCACCGGTATTCCGGCATCTATTTCTCTCAGTTTATAAAAGAGGGTTTTCCCATCCGTTTTCGGCATGATGATATCGAGGATCACCAGAGAGATCGTTGTGTGCTGCTCCCTGAAAAAACCAAGTGCCGATGCACCACTGGTAAACATCGCAACTTCATATCCGGATTTTCTCAGGTGTTCACCCACTATCAATACAATCTTTTCCTCATCATCAATAATAAGCACCCGCCGGGTCTGATCACCGGATGTGCTACCTTTATGAACAACTGGTTCGGCTCCGGAAAGATGTCCGGACGTTTCTACCCCGATCGCGACAATCGGAAAATAGAGTTTGAAGGTAGTTCCATTATTCATTGTACTGGTCAGATCGATGGCTCCGTGATGCGTCTGCATGGTACCGTACACCGCCGCCAGCCCCATACCTGTCCCTTCCCCCTGTTTTTTTGTTGTGAAAAAGGGTTCGTAGATGTGCGCAACGGTTTCAGCATCCATTCCGGTTCCGGTATCTCGAACAGAAACCTCGTTGTACCTTCCGGGAGTCAGTGCAATCCCATGCTCCCGACAATAGGCCGCATCAAGATCCACAATAGCCGTTTTCAGTTCGAGTACCCCACCATCCGGCATGGCATCACGAGCATTCACCGCAAGATTGAGCAAAGCACTCTGAATCTGTGCCGGATCCCCTACGGTGCAGACGGGACCATTCCCCAGTTCAATTTTTATTTCTATGGAACGTTTGATCGTATGCCGGAGTATCGAGACCACCTCCTTGAGGATCTGATTGAGATCTATCGAAATATTCTGTATCTGACCCTTGCGGGAAAAAGCCAGGAGCTGGGTTGTCAGTTCCGCACTGCGTTTACCGATATCAATAATATCCCTGGCACTGTCACGAAGCACCTGATCGGAAAGAGCATCGAGCAGCAGCTCCGCATTACCGATTATTCCACAGAGCATGTTGTTGAAATCATGGGCGATTCCCCCCGCCAGCTGTCCGATCGCATCCATTTTCTGCACCTGTACCAGTTGTTCCCGCAGCTTTTCCCGGTCTTCTTCAGCTTTTTTACGTTCCGTGAGTGTCTGTTCCAGCTCTGCGGCATAGGCCTTCCCCTCCTGATAGAGAAGGGCGTTCTTGACTGCAAGGGCGGCGAAGTTTGCTAAAGTAAAGGATAGGGCGGACTCCATTTCCGAAATTAGTTTCGGTGTACCAATCGATCCCACGATGAGTGCGCCCATTACTTCCGTCTCAGCGATAAGTGGAAGAAACAGGAGGGTTCTCAAATTCCGTAGTTGAGCAACAGACTCTTCCGCCGGCGTTTGCTTAATTTTAGTGAAATCAGGAACGAACACCGGAGCTGAAGACTCTATGGATTTCCTCATATGGGGATGGTCATCCAGTGATCCCAAACGCAATGCTTCCGGAAAATCAGGTGGAAGCGAAGGTGTTGTAGCCCACAGACGAAGCTGTCCTTTATCAAGCAGGTAAATGGCAGCGGTTTCCAAACCGGATGTCTGTGCGACCCCTTCGACCGTAGCCTGAAGAATAGTATTAAGGTCAAGTGAGGATATCAGTTGCTTACTTAGGTCAAAAAGTTTTCGAAGGTAAGGCTCGGCAGTAATTGTTGGAGGAAGATATTCCGGCATACCACTCCTTGTTCGGTATTCTTTAGAATAATACTATTTATCAGAAAAAAACGGGAGATTTTTCAACATACCATGTACCATTACCCTGCATTGCAGAACCGTACCTCAGATTTCCGACGGGTCGGTTGTACAATCCGCAACGAAGGTGTATCTTTCAAAGAAGCCCTATGAAACAAATCCTGAACATAGTACAATCGCACTGGGTTGTAATAACCGTCTTGCTACTGTCGGTGATAACGGTGTTGTCACTCTGGCCGCTCGAAACTCTTCCCGAAGCTCCGGGGAGCGATAAACTCCATCATTTTATCGCTTACGGGTTTCTTGCACTGCCGGTGGCACTGCGCAAGCCGCGCCTCTGGAGCGTTCTGTGTATGTTGTTCGTTGCCTACAGCGGACTGATAGAACTGGTGCAACCGTATGTCAACCGCTACGGCGAATGGAAGGATATGCTGGCGAACAGTTCCGGGATAGTCTGTGGAGTAGTCACTGCCGGAATCCTGCAGTATCTGCTCTTCCGGAGCAATAATCACTGCAGAAAGACACCAAAGGAGCGGTAACTCTTTCAACTGCACAACTCCCTGAAAACTAAGGAGTAATTATGCGTCCGATTCTCTACCTCCTGATTTTCTGCCTTTTCCCTGTGTCCGGGGTGTTTGCCACGACAGTGAGCAGCTATGGAACCGTGCGGGACGACGAAACGCTCCTTCCACTCGGCGGCGTTCTGGTGAAATCGACGGGTACCGGTGAAACTCAGGTCACCGATTCCACCGGTCGTTTTCTGCTTACCACCGTTGCTGTCAGATATGACCGGAAACTACCTCCCGGGCACACCGTCATCCGCTGGGATTTCCGTACCGCGCTTCTCGATATCAGCGATGCACCAGGGGTGACAACACTTGAACTTTTCAGTATCGGTGGAAGACAACTAACCCTCTTCCAACCGAAACCCGGCCGGCGGTTCATCGCTCTCCCCAGGTTACCATCAGGAATGTTTCTTCTGACCGCAACGTTTCCTTCTGGTACCATCACAATGAAACTGTTCTCGGTTCCTGGTGTGCATTCAGGGAGTTTCCATTTACCGGGAGGACAGGGCTCCCGTACTGCCTCGCAGCCGATCACCTCCGACACGCTTGTACTCAGTAAAGAATTCTACCGGACAAAAAAAACTGTATATCAAATCGACAGCATCTATCAGGATTTCACGGTACATCTGAAACCGTCAATCGGCGACTACCTTTTTCTGGATACGGTTCGCACCTACAGGCTCACCATTGCCGATGCGGCCATGAACACCCTGAACGATTACTACACCCTCTCTCCGGCTCCGGGAAATACCAATCCGGTATACGTTCCCGCACATCTGAGCGTCGAAAACAGAGATCTTGACTCCATCGCCGTGCGCTATCGGGGGGATCAGTCACTCTGGGACTGTATCACCAACGGCAGCCGTAATGTGCTCAGATACCCTCAATTCGGTTTCGGCAACGATGATGTCTGTGCTAAATTCTCATTTAAATTCAACTTCAAAAAATACCGGGTTGATCAGCGGCTCTACGGACTGAAAAAACTCAATTTCCGCTCCATGTCGTACGACCCGACCAAAATGCATGAGCGACTCGCCTTTTCATTCTTCCACGATATGAACATAGTGGCACCACGTACCGCCTATGCACGTCTCTATGTCAACAATGACTATTGGGGACTGTTCTGTGTTGTTGAAGAGATCGACGGGCGTTTCACGAAACAGCGGTTTCCGGAAAGCGGCGACGGCAACCTTTACAAGGATCTCTGGCCCGATTCACTCACGGGCGACGGCGATGTTCGTGCCGCACTGAAAACCAATGAAGAGGCGGGAATGGTGGACGACTTTATTTCATTCCGTGATGCAGTTGCCGCAACGTCAACCACCGATTCGACCTTTACACAGGTTGTCGGCGGGCATATCGACCTTCCGTACTGTATCAGGTATATGGTAGTCGACCGGGCTATCATGAACTTTGACGGCCTCGTTGCTCTTTACACCGGGACCGGTTACCGGATCCGGCATAACTTCTGCTGGTACCGGGATCTTCCCTCGAGCAAATTCATCCTCATTCCCTGGGATCTGGACAAAGTATTTCTCTATCCCGAACCGAATTTCTGGACGGACAACCAACCCGTCGGCAACAATACCGTCCCCAACTGGAATGTGGTTACCAGTGACTACGCTCCGATCGGCTGCTACTTTGATCCGAGCACCATAGCGATGAGCTTTTTGGGTGACGGCCCCTACTATGATGTCGTGCCGATTGACTCAGACAAATTCCTCCGCCTTTTCCGGAACGCGACATGGAATAATTTCATAACGACCGGGCGGGAGTTTCTTGACGAGGTATTCCTTCAGGATACGGTCGATGCCCGTCTGACCGGGTGGCGCAGGCAGATTGCCGCTGCGGTCGGTGAAGACCCGACAATTGACAGCGCCGCATGGGAGATTATGGTAGATAGTCTCTCGCACTCAATTCCGAGCTTAAGGAACCACTTTGAACTGATGCTGGATTCGTTGATCGTACTCCCGTAAACGAATTGTTCTGCTACGTTAGTAATAGTCTCAACGGTGCACTACGGTTATGTGATTTACTATCAGGGTCGGGAGCGGCATTGTGTTTACTTCAAGGATTTTTTGAAAACAGCAGTGAAATACCGAAAACCGGCTCCGACCAAACAGAAATCGGTGCCGACTAGTATACAATAAAAGCGATGTTGGGAGGGGGCGCATACTTCAGGTTACGGGAGTTGCCGCAGATAGAGCACTATACCGCTGTCACCGCCTGCCATGAAGCGCCCGTCATTTAATTTCCCGACAAAAGCAAGCTCGCCATCAACTCCGGATTCCGATGGCTGCCAGGTGGCACCACCATCCTGCGAAATAAGCAGCAGCCCATTGTCTCCGACCGCAACCCCCGTTCCCGCCCCGTTGAATGCAACGCCATTGACCGATGTTTTTCCGTAATACACCGGGGTCCAGGTTTTTCCCCGGTCGGAAGTCCGATAGACGGTTCCGTCGTCGCATCCGGCACACCCCTCATTGTCGTTTACAAACCCTACCGACGTATAATTGATTGACTCCCGGAATACCTTTGCAACATACTGCATGTTGGAGAACGATTTGTCGTAGCATATTGAAAAACCGCTTTCACCCACCAGCAGGATATCCCCGTTCGAAAAAATATGCAAAGCATTCACGTCAACTTCGGCGAAGGGAACAGCGGTTTTCTGCCATGGGCGTACGGGTTCCTTCCACTTTCCATAACGGGTCTCTTCAACGCTTCGCACGATCTGCTCCTCATCACCGATTCCGATCGCGGTTCCCGGCTGCAGTTCAAGGATAACATTCACCTGGATATCGTCATCTTTCCAGACCCGCTTCCAGGTAGCCCCCTGATCGGTACTGGCCGAGATGAAATGTTCATCCCATGAATTTACTCCTGCAAGAAGGACTCCGTCAGACGTCATCAGGAGCCCCGAAATACCACCATCAACCTTTTTCAGTTCGGTAGTTTTCCAGGTACGACCATTATCAAGGGAAACAAACAGGTGTTCGTCTCCTCCACCGATATACAGCGCATCTTCCGTAACGAGCGCCGACTCGAGTGATTCTTCCGTAAACGGTTTGCCCCGTTCAACGGAAAGATTTTCGGCGGCGAGTGAACTCCCCGGCTCGATAAAAACCAGCGAAGATACGACACTGATAACGCTATAACCGACGTTTCTGAACAAAGACGACAAATGCATGATCACTCCGGTACGAAAGTTGGAATACTGGTTTCTCTTGGTACCCTCATCGAAATAACATAGACAGAACTGTTGCAAAAACAAAAAAACGGCAGACGAAAAACAGTCTGCCGTTTAAGGGAATAACACAAGGGGTCGGTTACTCCCCGGATTTCTTTTCCTGCACTATCAGGTCCACGCGACGATTCTTCGCCCGTCCCTCTTTGGTCTCGTTATCGGCAATCGGCCGCGAAAGACCGTAGCCGATAGCCGTCAGACGTGACGGAGTCACGCCTTGCTCAATAAGAAATGCCATCACATTCTGAGCCCGCTGTTCGGAGAGTCCCTGATTGTACTCTTCGGATCCGACGTTATCGGTATGACCTTCAACAATCACCTTTGAGTTCTTGAAGACCAGTAGAATACCGGCGATCTTCGCCAGGCTGGTCTTGAGATCACCAGTGAGATTAGCCTTACCGGTTTCGAAAAGAATATCAGACATCGAGATAATCGTTCCACGCGCATCATTGGTAACCTGAATAAGCGAACTCTGCAACTCTTTGAACTTTTTATCCGCCTCGTCCTGCATAGCCTTGATGTCGGACTTGAGTTTGTTCGCCATTTCGGTCGCCTTGCTCCGTTCGACCTCGTTAATCTGTTCATGAATCGATTTGATCTTTTCGAGTGCAGCGATGCGTTTTTCCTGCAGCGTCCGGATATCACGATCATATTTCGCCTGCAGCAGCTGCACTACCGCTCCAACGGTTTTTAGCGAGCAGGCGCTGAAGGCCTCTTTTGCAACCGGTTTTTTCGGTTTTTTAGCTATTACCGGTTTCGCGGCGGCAATGGCACTGAGCGCCTTGCCGTACAGATCGGGAACCGCATCGTCACCGGCGGAATGCAATGTCTTGAATGCATCACCAAGCACGGCACTGAGATCATCAACCGTTGCTGCTTTACTGATTTTTCTGGAATATTTCGTGAGCGGTTTTTCAGCCGGTTCCCACGGGTTCTCTTCCGCAAACACCGGTACCACCGCCGATACCGACAACAGCAGAGTAATAAGGATAAGTGATTTCATTATTGCTGCTCCATTGTTTTCAATTCTTTGAGTACCTGCTGATACGCGGAGACATCCTCACGCGTTTTTGAAAGCGCTTTTTCCTGCAAAGCAACTTCCTTCTCTTTTTTCGCGATAGCGCCCTGCATGAGATCGATCCGGTACAGAACGATCGCCCGATCAAGCAGCAGATAGGCGGGCTCGTTTTTGTTCTTTTTAATCAGCTGTTCAGCTGCGTGGTAAAGAGAATCAGCTTTTACACTGGTGGCACTGCCGGATTTCTGCCGTGCACACTGAGCCTTGAGTTCCGCAGCCTCAGATAATGCCCCCGGAGCAATAAACGTAAACTGAGCGGCACACGAGGCAAGCAGAAGCAGCACTACCGACAAGATCAGCAGAACCGGTCCCTTTTGTTGCATCATTAGTACTCCCTCCTGTTGGTATGATGAATTGAACAGTGAAAACTTGTTGTTCCTACTCGGGTATCCGGAATTCAGGAGTCAGAATTGACGAAACGTCGCTACTTTATGGTCAGAACAGGAAAAACAGCATGCCGGTTTTTAACCTGATTGAGTTCTTCTCGTATGGCGTGATGAGTTTTAAGCAGTAAGACTCCTTATACTCGAAGCTCAAATCCTGGTATTTTTTGCTGGCTTCTGAATTCTGTTTTCTGACTCCTGAGTAGTTTCAAAGCATTAAAGTAGCAAAATAGTTTGTCTGACTCGATGGTGCAAGTTGTTCATATAGTAGCCGAAACGAGGATTTGACCATAGAAGCATGAATTCTTCCCATCGTTTGCATCAACGACGTGCGGCAACCATTTTTCACTGTTCTGCACCAGTCATTGCCTGAAAGGAAGCCTGAAATGGCATCAATGCCGCCTCCAGCCGTACCAACCCGCCTTCACACCCGCCAGTCTGCGGAAACGGTGGTGGCCCGGTTGCTGCAACGACGTTTCAACGATCGCGGGCGTCCGGTGCTGATCGCCATCGGGGGGCCCGGCGGCAGCGGAAAAACGACGTTTGCCGAAAAACTCCACCGCCACCTTCTGGATTCGGGAATCGTTCATCTCGACAATTACAAGATATCCCGTGCCGATCGACTCCGCAAAAACCTCAACGGGCCCCATCCCGATGCCAACCGCATGACGCAGGCGGTCACGCATCTCACGGCTATAAAATCGGGAGAAACCGTCTCGCTGCCGGTATACGACATGTCCCGTGGTGATACCGGATCATTCGAAGCATTTACTCCCTGCCGCTTTGTCCTTGTGGAGGGGGAGATTTCCACCTATAAAGAGTTCAGAGAGCTGATTGACTGTTCACTTTTCATCGATTCAGATTTCAAAACCCAGCTTGCGGCACGTATCGGCAGAGACATCCGCGAGCGCGGCCATTCGATGAAAAAAGCGGTATCCAACTTTCTGGCGAGTAATCTGACTGAATTCACCGAGTACGGTGCGGAAAGCAAACAGTGGTCCGATCTGCAGCTCTTCTGTCACGATGACTACCACTTTTCCATAGAGTCGATTACCACCGCGCTCATGGATGATTTCAACGCGACCGTCACCGATGCGCAGCGGATAACTCCCGCCGGCTGTATTGTTCCGATAACGACACCATTCGAAAAAGATCTCTCCCTCTGTCAGCCCGCCTACATTGATCACCTGGCATTTCTTTCCGCGAAAGGGGTAACCCGGATCATCGTCGGCGGCACTACCGCGGAATTCTTTTCGCTGACCATTGCCGAACGGCTCACCCTGCTCAAACTGACCCGCGAATATTTTCCCGGCCTCATTCTTTTCAATATATCCGACGATGCACTCCCGACCGCAGTTGAACTCTCGAAACGAGCCACCCGGTACGGAGCCGACGCGCTTCTCTGCCTGCCGCCGCATTATTATGCGAACGCACCGGCCGAAGGAATGATCACCTGGTTTGCAACCGTTTCCGCGGCATCAGACCTGCCGTTCTACTTCTATAATTTTCCGAAACATACCGGCAATGCGATTACGCCGGAATTGCTCGCTGCGGTACCGCACGCAGGCATGAAAGATTCATCGGGAAGCCTGTCGCTTTCCGGCGCGACACCATCGTATCTCATGGGCGGAGATTCGGGTATTGTCGAAGCATACGGGAAGGGTGCGTGCGGCTATGTTCCGGGGCTGCCGAATGCATTTCCGGAGATCTACCTGCAGCTTGAAACAGCTCTCAAGGAAAAACGGTTTACCGATGCGCTGGCAATCGAAAATCGGATAGCAGGATTCAAAAAAAATCTTCCGAAAGTATCCGGTATTGTCGTTGCGAAAAAGTTTCTCTCGAACATGATCGACAACTACCCGGCAACCGTACGTCCACCGCTCGACGGGGCCGTCGGGGAACACATAGATTGCCGGCAGGTGCTCTGTTCATGAATGACGTGAATGAACTTTCACCAGGGCAGGAATCAATCATTTTGTAAAAGTAAACTTATATCCCGCCAGTAGTTTGATATTCCGAAGCCCCCCCTTGGGGCCATCAGCGAAATAATCGGTCAATCCCAAGTAGTAGGAAGGCCGTAAAAAGAAAGCACTCTTCCCGACAGAAATTTCATACCCGATTCCGAAAGAAATTCCGCCATCAGCCAGTTTCATTTTCTTCGCGAGATCAAGCGTATCGTACACTGCCGGAAGGGCGATCCCGGTTGAAGGGATTGTTGTATTGTCAACCGATTGCAGTTTGCCCACAAGCAGTATTCCCATTTCCGGCCCTGCAAACACATTGATTTTTCCGGGACCGAGGGGTAAGTTGAATTGAGCGAATACCGGAATTTGCAGATACAGAAGATTAATATCCGATTCTATGACGCTTATAATGGATCCGGTAGCATCGCCAATATCGGTGGTTGACTTTGTTTTCTCTCCTCTGGTTTCTACGGAAAAACCGGAAATCAATGACATATGCTTCGTCAGATTTTGTTCAAAACCGAATGCAACATTGAATCCCTTGCGAGGGGATTTCGTCGCGGAAAGGGAATCGGTGGCCGTTGTTGAAGAAATATTCAAACCACCACCTATATAAAGCGATGGATCGGAAAAAACAGTGACCGAGAGGAACCAGAGTATAACAGCAACCTTAGGGATTGAATTCATGAGTATTCCTTATTTTATAAGAATTAAAATGAAAACGACGTTTTAAACGACCACCACCAGTCACCTGCTTCAATAAGCATTTCCTGTGTAGGAGAATGCTGGTAATTGGCACTCGGTAAACGCATGTGGTCGCGGGCAGCCTGTGCAATGATGCCGAAATGACCGTCATAAAAGGATTTTTTCGCAAGTACCGACCATTTCCAGGGTGATCTGGTTACTTTCGGATTCGGTTTATCCGGATTGGGCAACGAGGTAGTCATATAAACATTATAGTAGTTATTGATATATTTTGAATCCCACCATTCAAATTCCACATTGAAAACATCAAGAATCTTGAAGGTCGGCAGATTAAATCCGAAGGTTATCGGCATTTTTTCAAGCCAGTTATCGTACGAATACTGCTCTCCTCCCCCTAACCGTGTATCGGGATAGGACTTGGTACCAATTACAAGAGCTTCAACATAGAGTTTGAGATCAGATTCACCAAACAGACTTTTCGCTCCGGGAATAAACACTTTCGGGTCAACCGATAACCTCGCCATTGCCTTGTTGCCACGGAAGGTATAGTAGAGCGTATCGCCATTTTTATCAATATACTGATTACCATTATCACCATCCACCTTGGGATCGGTCAGGCTTCCCATACCAGGGTCAAACTTGTCATTATAGACCGATAGCAAATGGCTAAAGCTCGCCCCTGCGCCGAGTTCGAGAAAATTGCCGATAGAACCACTCAACAAATAAGAGAGCGACCAGTCCTGCGTGGGATAAAAGGTCGTTTCAGTTGTAAACAGCAGATCCTGTTTAAGGTGGGGATCGAACAGCTCATGACAAAAATGCAAGCCAAGCAGTTTTGCCTCCGGGTAATCCATGTAGGTAATGATATAGGCCGGATAGGTAGCAGACCTGAACATGAATTCACCCAGATTTTTCGCATCGGGATTATACTTGAAGCCGAAATACCCCAACGAAAAATTAAAATCTCCCAGTCTGGTCTTCTGATACGAAAAATTCGCATAGGTCGGACCTAATAGAACATCTTCGCGAGCATATTTGGTTACAAAAAAATTGATTTCCTGGGGATATGAAAAGTACATTTTGACATCTACCCCCATATGCAGTGTCAGGTGTTCTTTATAGGCGAATTCCATGGAGAGCCCTCCATAGGCTTCCTCGGTATAGACTCCCTCCACGACCGGAGTCTCACTTATGACCCCTATGCCACGCACAATCTGTCCGAATCGAAAATGACCATACCCGTGAGGCCGCAACTTCAACGTACCGTCCGGACTCGTCAGTTCCAATTTCGACTGTGAAAAAACGGGCCAGGCAAATACCATGCTTAAACAACAACCAATCAACAGTTTTTTAATCATTACTCCCTCACCTCAGTACTCAGTTAATTTCTGATGTTCACCACGACTCCACAGCTATAAAAAATTAAGCGATAAGGAGTCTGTTTATTGTACAATAAAAGAGGATGCTACCGATGGCTGATCCGGTTGCGGAACTATCCGTGACGACGTTCCCACCCGTACACCATAGGTACCTGAAAGAACCTCCCATCCGCCGGTTCCCGCCCACTCGGTCGTTCCTGCTTTAAAATAAGCCATTTCCTTCTCTGTCAATTCCATGACGACAGTTTTGCTTTCTCCCGGATTGAGCGCTACTCGTCTGAATCCTCTCAGGTCCTGAACACGAACCTTTACTCCCTGGTTATCGGGAAGGGATAAATACAGCTGAACGATCTCCTCGCCCGGAACCGTTCCGGTATTTGATACATTGACCGAGACATTTACCTTGTCACCTTTTACGATACTTTCCGGAAAAACTCTCAAGTCTGAATAGGAGAACGTCGTGTAGCTCAACCCATGACCGAATGCGAAAAGCGGTGATGCACCCATTTTATCGACACGGAAGTATCCATGTGCCGAATCAGGAGACGGGTAGATCATTTTCTTATCGGCAGTGAGGGTAAAATTGGGCAACTGATCGGTACTATTGACAAATGTGCAGTTCAATTTTCCACTGGGATTGACATCGCCGAACAGAACATCGGCAATCGAATAACCCTGCTCCTGTCCGGGACCGAAACAGATCAGAATTGCCGGGGCTTTCACCCAGTCGCCGGGCAGTGCAGCTGAGCCCCCGGTGTACAGTACGACAACTTTCGCCTGGGTGGCAGCCGCGGTCGCCAAAGCTGCGGTAACTGCGGCTTCATCCTGGACGGTCTGGTCCACCCGGTCTTTTCCTTCCCCTTCTCCATGCACACCGATCGCGACGACAATGTAGTTCGCCAGATTGATATTTGTTACGAGGGTGCTTTTACCGGCATCGGTCAGGGCATTTATATATTCGGTGATACCCTGCTTGGGAGTAATTTTTCTGAATGCGTCCACAAGTGAACTTTCCCAATCAAATGTGTCACCGCCACCGGTCCTGCAAACATCGATTTCCGGTCCGGTCAGAAAGATCTTAGCTCCGGTTTTGGGAATCGGCAATGTGGCGTTATCGTTTTTGGCCAGAACAAGCGCTTTTGAGCCTATGGCGCGGACCAGTGCCTGGTGCTCCGCTGAATTAAGAGACTCCGTGTATATACGCCGCTGGTAACCGTCGTTTAACGCACCGGTTTTCGCAAGTGCGTAAACAATGTTGCGTGCGTGCATTTTTGTATAGGACATATCAAAGTTCTGAAATGTCGATAAGGTATAATTCTTTCGTACCGGCAGTTCTTCATCCACACCATATTTGACCGCATCATCGACATTGGTCATCAAGGCACCATAGTCGCTCATGCTTACACCGTTAAAACCCCACTCGGTTCTGAGGAGATCATGCACCAGATACTTGTTTCCCATACAGAACACACCGTTAACTGCATTATAGGCAGTCATTACACCAAGTGCACCTGCTTCGGTAACACACTCCCTGAATTGCGGGGCATATAACTCACGAAGGGTCCTCTCATCAATTTCAGCACTCAGATTGGCGCGATCATTTTCCATATTGTTACAGATAAAATGTTTGATCGTCGGAATAACACCCACGGACTGTATTCCCCGTACTTCCGCCGCAGCCATTTTCCCTGACAGATAGGAGTCCTCACTGAAATACTCGAACGCACGCCCGAGCTGCGGATGATATACTATATTCATTGCCGGGCCGAGTTGAATGTTTTGATCATACGCCCGGAATTCCTGCCCCATGGCGACACCCTGCAGATGTGCAAGCTCCGGTGACCAGGTACATGCGAGTCCGCCGCACGTTGTAAAGGCGGTTGCCTTTCCAAGGTCTTTGCTTACTCCATGCGGTCCATCCTCCTGATAGATGGTCTGTAATTTTCCAAGTCCGGCCGTGGAAAAGAAAGCATCGCCCCCGTTGATGGTTCCGAAACCGGAAAACATACTCACCATTTCGCTCTGTGTAGCGGCATTTACCATCGAATCAGCGATACTGAGTGCAAATGACTTCAGTGGTATTGCCGTTACGATCGCCTTGTAGCTTTCCTGTCCCGCATTTGGAGCTGAAAACCAGATGGTCCGTTCCGTTGTACTCGGTAAAAGGTGAATAATACCGACCGCTCCATATACCGTATCCAGGGCGAGCGACACCGTAGCATCACTTGCAAGAACAATTTTCAGGCTAACGGTAACGGAATCGTAACCCTCTGAATCAAGGGTGTAGGTTACTTTCCCAGTATACCGGTTCTGATAGGCATTCGGTGCATGAAGCATGGAACCATTAACCGTCACCGTGTTGATACCTGCAAATGAAGCGATACAAAACATCAACAACGGTATAATTATTTTAATCTTCATGAAGTTGTACACCCTTCTACTCAACAATTAATATTCTCTGATTTTTCTCGATTGCACCACATTTAAGCGAGACGGCGTAAGTACCCACTGCAACCTTTTCGTTCGCCATGTTCCATGACATCGTTTTTACGTTATTTTTAAGTACCAATGTTTTTACCAGCGACCCCTTGATTGAATAAATATTCAACACGGCCTCTTTTACTGTCGATGGGAGCGAGTAGGAAAACACTATCGCATTTTTACTTCTGTTGTAGGCACTGGAGAAGCTTAGGTCTTTGGTAACAACATTTCTGCCCCGACTGACACCGGATATCGGGAATTGAAAGTCATTACTTTCTTGTTCCCAGGCAAAGCTGAGTGCGGCCCATAGCAATAGAAACATACCTGCAACTATTCTTGTTGCACTTTGCATCCAATCCTCCGTGAATAAAGGTTAAAATGGTTTTTTATCATACAATTTCGAACAATAATATAAGTTCAGCAGTTGGAAAAACAGTATGTTTTCAATCGGTACACGTAAAAAACATATGTTGCAAATTAAAATATGCAAAAAAATTCAAGCACTACCCATAATCAGTGCTCAATCATGTTCATTGCGTTCTAAGATTGTTGAAAATTTGTAATGATTACCTGAGTTATCGTCGTTTAAACTTGGTCATGGACTTTTTACACGTTACTTGAATAGTTTGCATTCTCCTTGCTGAAACCATCCGGGAAACCCGATTTTATCCCATGTCAGGCTGTTTATACCGGTCAATCGCCGTCCCGGGAACAGCACGACACCGGTCTTTTATAGATCCGGGAAAATGAAGATGTTATGCAAACGAACTGTTCTGAATTCGATACCGTCTTTCAATACCATATGATGTTCTAATCACGTCCCACTTCACATCTACCCCGAAACACTCGCCGTCGACCGCCGGACCACAAGCGTTCCCTCCGCCTCGAGAAAACTTTCCGACCGGCGTTTCGGTTTTATGGCATGCGGGCTCAGTACAAACCGCAGCATCATGTTGATAATCCCGTGAGTATTGAAGTCGAACGAGGTGAGCTGATACTCCATCGCATCGAGGGTGTTGTCAAATGATATAATAGAAAGATCCTCCGGAATGCGTACATTCTTCTCCTTGAGAAAATCAATCGCTATCGTTGCGGCAAAATCGTTCGCCATCACCCAGGCGGTGATGGCTGAATTCATGAGCGCCTCGTCAAACAGCGGACGCATTTTCTCGTAGATCTCTCCACTGGCGCAGTTCCATTCCGAAATGTACTTAACGATACTGTATCCCAGATTCCCGAAACGCTTGAAAAACTCGCCGTGCGCCTGCCGCTTCCAGTCGGCATACTGGTTGATCAGTGCATGAATATCCTCGTCGTGCTCCTGATTCTTGAGGTAATCCCACTGATAGGCATAGGTGTCGTAAACATACGGATATACCTGCTGATCACATCCCGCCTTGCGGTACATCTCGACAATGGTATCGAGCCGACGCCGCGACCAGAGTGCTTTGTTAAATGGAGAGAAAAAAGCGATATGCCGGTGCCCCCGCTCAAGAAGGTACTGGGCAACCCGTTTTGCCGGCAGTTCCGATGCGGTTGCGGTAAAAAACTGCACCATGCGGTTTCCCTGCGCGCATCGGGGGATTTTCCATCCGCCCACCACATCGAGTACCGCTACACTCCGGCGCAGCGGAACCAGTCTGGCAAGGACCTCTTCGGGGGTACTTTCAAGATTCGCCACAATGAAGATAAAACCGATAATCTGTCGGTCGGAGAGATCATAATCTTTTTTTGAGGCGGTGTGTACAAACCGGATCCGTTCCCGATCATGAAAGTAGACGATCACATCAAGACGTATGTTGTTGCGCAGGCATTCCGATTCGAGGGTGCGGAAGTAACTTTTATCCTGATGATCAACCCAAATTTTGCCGTCTTCCCAGCCGCAGCCGATAGCTACGATACGGGCATGGCCGGTACTGCTTGTCAGTTGCGGAATGAAATATCCGCCCGTACGGGGTTCAACCATCTGCTCTTCAACCAGATACGCGAGCACCTTTTTAAGGGTCGCAAAAGAGATACCGTAATACTGCTGCAACTCCTTGCAGGTGGGAAGTTTCTCTCCCGCCTGATACCGGCCGGAAAGAATATCCTTGTAGAATTTGTCGGCAACCCATTTCCAGGAACCGGCGCCGGTATCAGGAAGTGAAGGAGTTTCAGAAACCTCCTGAAGATCTGCAGTTGAATCATTCCCGTCCGCCGGGCGAGATGGCCGGTCGGTTTCAAACAATTTTGATGCTTTCCACATTGTGACAAAGGAGACCCCCGCCTTTGCTGCCATTTTGCGGATCGACTCCAGCGGGGCCGCTCCCTGTTCCGAGGCTGAAAGTGATTCCAGATACGAAAGAGCCCGCCTGATACCTGGTCGCTGCTTTTCCATATTAATTACTCCTCCTGATATATAAATATATCATGCCGACTAATCATATTAATAAATTCATGTTGTTCGTATTGCTCTTTTTACCTATTTTGTTGTTACTTGATCATTGAATTCTGTATTCCCGCAGTTGAGTATGTTGGAATACCAACAAAAATGGAGAAAATCACGGAATGAGCAGTGACGGATACCTTATAGGATACGACATCGGCAGTTCTTCAGTAAAAGCCACGGTAATCGAGATTGCTACCGGACGCGTTGCCGGCAGTGCCACCTCCCCGGACGGTACCGAACTCTCGATGATCGCGGAGAAACCGGGCTGGGCAGAGCAACACCCTGATACCTGGTGGGAACATGTTCAGAAAGCCACCGCTCAGATCCGTTCAACCTCCTCATTCGACTTCTCGCAGATACGTGCCATCGGCATTTCCTATCAGATGCACGGTCTGGTTATGCTCGATAAACAACTCAAACCGGTTGCCCCTTCAATTATATGGTGCGACAGTCGTGCGGTTGGTGTTGGCGAGAAGGCTCTCGAAGAACTCGGCAAAGAAAAATGCCTGAGTCACCTGCTCAATCCACCGGGAAATTTTACCGCATCAAAGCTCAAGTGGGTTCAGCAGAACCGCAGCGACCTCTACAAATCAGTTAACACATTCATGCTCCCCGGCGACTATATCGCACTGAAACTCACCGGCGAAGCAACCACGACCGCCTCCGGTCTCTCCGAAGGCATCCTCTGGGATTTTAAAAATAACAAGCGGGCGGATTTCATGCTCGACCATTACGGGATTGATCCGTCGATGGTTCCGCAGGTACACCCGACGTTCAGCGTACAGGGTACCGTCACCGAAAAAGCGGCTGCACTCCTCGGTCTTCCGAAGGGAATTCCGGTTTCTTACCGTGCAGGAGATCAGCCCAACAACGCACTGTCACTCAACGTCCTCAACCCGGGCGAAATAGCCGCTACCGCAGGCACATCCGGCGTGGTCTACGGCGTTACCGATCAGACCTCGTACGACGCGGAAGGGCGTGTGAACACCTTCCTTCATGTCAACAATACCGACGATGCACACCGCCTGGGCATCCTGCTCTGTGTCAACGGGACCGGCATACTCAACCGGTGGTTCAAAACCCTGCTCGGCAGCTGGAGCGATGCTCCGATTTCCTACAAGCAGATGGATATCGAAGCGGAAACCGCTCCCGCAGGCTGCGACGGGCTACGGATTCTGCCCTACGGTAACGGTGCGGAACGGACACTCGGCAACCGGTCCCTCGGCGCATCAATGCACGGAATTGATCTCAATCATCATACCCGTGCTCATATGCTGCGCGCCGCACAGGAGGGTATCATTTTCGCCCTTATGAACGGTATCGATATCATGCGTTCTCTCGGTGTCAAAAACAGTGTCATTCGGGCCGGAGACGCCAACATGTTCAAAAGCCACCTGTTCGCGAAAGTATTCGCCACGATTGCCGACAGTGCGGTCGAGCTGTACAATACCGACGGCGCACAGGGAGCCGCCCGTGGCGCCGGAGTAGGTGCGGGGATCTACGGCAGTCTGGCTGATGCATTCTCCAACCTCTCGGTGGTCAGAAAAATCGAACCGGATGCATCACTCAAGCAGGTATATAATGATACCTACGAAAACTGGCAATCCATTTGTCAAAAAGAACTTGAACACTCTTAGTACCCGGTAAACAACAAAGACATAAACGTCATTTTTATAAAATCAGTTAACCAAGGAGATACATACAATGGCAGCAAACAAATCTCTGCACAGCATTTGCCGCTGGACCTTCAATGCCGGTAAAGGTGGTTTTGTTCCCGGTAATATTCGTGAGCCGTGGAATAGTGCGAACCTCTCCACCGTTGGAACCGTTGCCCTGATCAAAGACAAAATCGCTCCGCGCCTTCCCGACAACGTCAAACTCGGGTACGAGGTACATTACAACAGTGAAATCGATGAATCGATCGCAGTGGAATTTGCCGATGCACTCGTTGATGCGAAAATCGCCCTCGCAATGATCACCCCCGGAGCTCATTCACATTTCGCCTACGGTGGTGTCTGTTCTCTCGATAAAAACGAAGTGGCAGCAGCACGAGACCTCGGTACAAAAACGGTTGACCTCGCTTACGGCCCGCTCAAAAAAGCATGGGACAACGAAACGCCCCCCACCTTAGTGCTCTGGAACGGCTCCTACGGCTACGATATTGCATCTATTGGTGTTCGTGCGATGTACCAGACACTCAAGGAAAGCATTGCCGATCTCTGCAAATACGAGGAAAAAGCAGGTGGAGAGCTGTACATGGGTATCGAACCGAAACCCAACGAAGGTCATCCTTCCATGCTGCTCCCCACCGTTGCCAGTGCAATTATTTTCTGGCACAAGCTCGAAGAAGAATTCGGTATCACCCGTGCTAAAAAAGGTGTCAACAAAGAATTCGGCCATTCGGAAATGATCGGTCTCGATCTGGTCTACGATACGGTTGAAGAACTCGACAATAATGCAATGGTGCATATGCATCTCAACAGCCAGGGGTACAACGACGGGATTATCCTCGGTGGTCCCGGCAAATACGATATCGATCACGGAACCCGTATCAACGGTATGAACATCGCCGTTGCCGGTCTGATCAACGCAGCAGGTTTCGCCCGCTGGAAAGGTCATGACATGCAGCCACGTGCGTATGACAACGTTGAGCAGGCGATCGACCGTGTTGTCCGCAGTGTTCTCTCATGGGAAGCCTGTGACACCGCAGCGCGGAACCTTGATGAAAAAGCGCTCCTGCAGTATCTTGCCAACCGGGAAACAGCCCGCGCGGAAGATATGATGCGTGCAGCGGTTGTTGACGCTCAGAAAACTTTCGACCAGATGTACGCAGCCTGACCCAGGCGTACAGTACGGTCTTTAGTCATCCGTTACTATTGAAGGGGAGTGGTAACGGATGTTTTTTTTATCAAAACAGACCCGATGCATGTTACTGCTTCGGGTCTGTTTTTTTATAGTTTTTAAGCATCTTCCCGAACGATCGGTCCTTTCGCCGTTTTTCCTGTCGGGACATATCGTAGAACTGCGTTTCCTTCCGTAATTTCACGAAATTCCGGTACCGTTCTCCATCAATTTCACCGGCTTCGACCGCCGCAATAACAGCGCATCCCGCTTCATGCAGGTGGGTACAATCCCTGAAACGGCACTCCGAAGCATGGGAGGCGATGTCTTCAAAGGCCTCTTCCATTCCCTGATCACTCTCGAAGGTCCCCAGCTCGCGCATCCCCGGTGTGTCGATAAAGATACTGCCCGATGGAATCCGGATGAGCTGACGGCGCACCGTTGTATGCCTGCCCCTGCCGTCCTGCGCTCGCACCTTGCTGACATTTAGCAGTTCCGAGCCGAGCAACCCGTTGAGCAGCGAGGTTTTCCCCACCCCGGACTGCCCCAGAAGACAGTAGGATCTGCCGGGGAGGAGCAGCTCCGCCAAGGCGTCCCTCCCGTTTTCAGCAATGTTACTCAAGAGCAGATACCGACAGTTGAGCCCGGCCAATCCCGCGCAGAACGTTTCAAGTTCCTCTGCGGAAAGAAGATCTGTTTTACTGAATACGGCAACCGGTTCAATACCGCTCTCGTGCAGCACAACGAGATACCGGTCGAGCAGATTAAACCGGGGATTGTCTGCGGATTGCACCACCAGCCCGACATCGATATTCGCTGCGATCAGTTGAAACTCAACCCGTTTGCCCGACTCCTTGCGTTTGAGGAGTGTCCGGCGTGGCAACACGGAATGAATTACCGCGAAGGTGCTGTTGTCGAGCGGCTGGATAACCACCCAGTCCCCCACCGTCGGGTATCCGGTGGTATCCTCAATCTCAAACAGAAATCTGCCGGAAAGCTCCGCAGGCATTTCATTGGTTCCATCGGAAACGCGATAACTGTTTTTATTGACCTCGGTAACCCGTGCCGGGGCGAACCCGTCGGGAATGTGCTGATCACCTACCTGCAGCAACCATTCCCTGTACCCCATTGTATCAAGCGTACTATCTTCCATTGATCACTCCATTTTGAATGTAAAATTATAAACTACTATTTACCGAAGCTGCCCCCCGAGTACCGAGATGATCATCTGACGCAGGTTTTCCTGAACAGTATTGATCTCCTCATTGGTTAACGTTCGGAGATGCGAACGATACACAATCCTGAAAGTATAGCTGACCTTTCCACTACCGATTTTTTCGTCATTGACGAACCGGTCCAGCAGCACAACTTCTTCAATAATATCTTCATTTTCATGATAACCGCAATCCCGCACCAACTCATGAAAACTGTTGAGTGCGAGGTCTGCACTGACGATAAAACTCACGTCCCGTGCGGTCGGCGGATAGTTGCTTACAGCAGTATAGGTACTGTCGATACTGGTGAACTGCCGGGTTATCCGCTTGTCATCAGACCATAGAATACGGATATCGGGAATATCCATCCTGATCATTGCCAACCGGTCGATTCCGAACCCGAACGCCCACCCGTTGTACTCTTCGGGACTGAGCCCCAGCAATGTCAGCACAGACGGATTGACCAGTCCGGAACCGAGCACTTCAATCCACTCACCCTTCCACAATATTTCCAATTGACGACTGCTCACCGTGAAAGGAAACGTATCATCCGTCACCCGATAGTGGACCTGCTCACCGAAAATCGCTTTCGCAATATCAACCAGAATACCGGTCAGATCCTCAGTGGTGAACAGTTTTTCCGAACTACGGCTGATACAGAGACCATCAATCTGATGGAAGACGGGATAATGGTGCCGATCGATTTCATCGTTCCGGTATACCTTACCGTATGAATACGCCAGTACACTCCCCCGCCGACGCAGTTTGTCCACCACCGTTGGATCGCTAAGGTAATACGTCCACATCACCGTAGTCTGAGTACGCAGCACATGCGCAGGGTCAATGTAGAACGTATCGGTCGGTCTTCTGCTCGGATGATCCGCCTTCGCCCCCAGCAGATCAAAATTATGCGTCACCTCAACAATTTCCGGAAAAATCACCTCATCTCCATCCCGCAAAGTAGAACAGTTTTTTACCGCCTCGGCCATATAGCACAGCGGTGAATCCGGTTTCCGGGTCAGATCCGGCATGGCGAGCATCCGTTTCATCCGAAGAGCAGTCGGATCATCACGCAGCTGCAGCAATCCGGTTAAATGTTGTATATCATCAGTGTAGTCGTGCATAGAAATATCCTCTTTGAAAAGTATTGGTAAAATTGCAACAAACAACTATCAGGACAACGTCATGAACGTTTGTTTGAAGATACACCGGTAATGGTAAAAATGAGTAGTGAGTATTAGTGCGCTTGGGGGGCGCTAAAAAAGAGGTCCCTGTAAAAGAGGCAATTATTGAGAAGTTTGTCAGATTTTTTCATACTGGGCTTAAAGATACCACCGAAAAAGGTGTTTTGTCAAATCATGTTCTGTAACGTTCCGGAGAATCAGATTGTACAGGGGTAAACGGACTAGTCCCGCTCATCCTTCGTATCATTCTGTTCAATGACAATCGACATAAAGGCAGCCGGTAAAGGAATCCGTTCAAATCACTCATTTTTCCGGGACAAATATTTGCGATTCAGATACTGTGCAACGCCCGCAGCACCGCTCTCGCGATGGCAATCCGTGCATCCCTGACATCCTCGAAACTGGTTCCGTCAATGTTGAGCGCGAAGAACCAGACATTTTTCTCTTTCTCCACATACCCCACATACCAGCCGAGTGCGACATCCGGACGGTCTTTGAGGAAACTGCCGCCCCCGGTCTTGGCACTCAGAGTGTAACCATCCGCCTTCTCCTGAACCAGAATATCCTTTACCGCATCAGTTGTTGCCGTGGCAACACCCAGCTCATTGCGGTAAAACTTTACCAGAAAGGCGACCTGCTCCATGGCGGATATCGCGAGACTGCCGTCAAGCCAGAAGTTGTCAAGCCCCGAGGAGATATCCCCGTTTCCGTAGCTGAATTTCCGAAGATACGCGTTCATCCTTTTCTCGCCGATTCGGGAGGCAACCTCACGGTAAAACGGTACCACCGAGTATTTGATGGCCGAACGCATGGTATGTTTGGCGGTCCATGTCTCAGGCCACCAGGCTTCGGGCCGGTACTTCGTTGTATCCCAGGAAAAACCGGAATCGACGTCGGAAATGATGCCGGTCTCGAGGGCGATACAGGAATTCGGAATTTTAAATGTTGAAAAAGGAGTGAGTCGCCGGGTACTCCGCTCACGATTATGAACAATGTACTTGTCGGCTGCGGCATCGTACACCACAATGGTGCCGTCGTGGGTTCCAAAGAGTGTGCTGAAATCCATTTCCACGGTATCTCCTTTTACGAAAACCGATGAGATCATAATTACAATAATTCCTGCGGTCATTCTCATTTACAGCCCTTTCGCCTAATTCTACTTCGGTAGAATAACGTAGTATCGGCATTTCTTCCAGTCGCCTCACCCCATCACCCCGTCCTTCGGACACCCCTCTTCCCCTCTCCATGCATGGAGAGGGGATGGGGGAGTTGGGGTGAGGCGATGGAAATAGACGGATACCGGTAAAAATGTTTATCGTACCGAAGTAGAACTAATTGACCCAGATTTAATCACCGCTCCCGGTACCCCACCCACTCAGCCCCCTCACTAACGTTGCACCTGAGCAGCTCACTGCAGTACCCGTTTCCAGATGGAGTAGTTCTCTTCCGTTGCAGCCCAGAGCTCATCGGGGCAGACATCCATCACATTGGTGAGTATCTGAAAGGAACGGTCAAAATGAATTTTGAGTGTATCGGTAATTGTTTGCATCAGGTATACCACATTTTTTATTTCTTCCGGCCTCATCCCGGTCTCACGGCCCCCCGGACTAACGTTACTCCGGCGACCTCTTTAACAGGAACCATAACTAATATATTAAACATCTCAAAATAGTCGACAGTATTTCCTGATTTTTCGGAGTCGGGGTCGGACATCGTTATTTCACCACCGTTACAGAAGCGTATTGTATCCGGTGTTTCACACCGTTCCTAAACGACAAAAAAAGATGATCCCCGACCACGATTTGCAAGACATGCAGACACTCTACCGGAAACACAATTCCTCTGCAGGGTTGCAGGCATGCTTTCATTGACACGCCTTGAGAGAATTAATTATTTACGCTATGGCCGTTTCCACGGTAATTGAAACGAACTGCACGATAAAACGCAAATATCAGCATTTTAATGAGCATAAACGCCTGTCTGGACAGTATTTTTCAAACAGGTTCCGGTTACGGTAAAACGATACCTTTCCAATGCAGTCATGCGACAGGTACCGGAATTAGTATGAATTGCTGTTTTCTTTCGAGGCAGACAGGCTACCGGCCGAACTCAGGAAGACCGGCGATGAATTCATCACAGCAGCGGACAATTTCATTTTGCACTGAATAACAAGGAGTTTTGGGAAATGGAAAAAAAATATACAATGACGATTATCCGATTCATGCTGTTTGTGTCGGCACTGTTAAGCTTTATGTGCGTACTCCCGGAAGACCCGAACAGTCCTTCGAACACCAGCGTCAGCATTATCATGCGCGCTTCCCGCTGGAATGAGGAAACCGCCGTTCTCAAAGATACGGCCGGTAACATCATCGAGATCGGCGCCGCACTGTTTCTCCCCGAAAACATCGATTCCGTCGCTATGGAAGTCCGGGAAGAAGACTCACTGGTTTTTGATACGGTCTTCACCAGTTTCACTACCGATATAAGAGATACCGCCTGGAGCAAACTTGTTTTTTATACTGCAGGAGAACGAACCGTTACCATCACCCCCTATTCATCAATAGACCTTCCACCGGTCACGGCCACTATTCTGATCACCGGTCGGAAGTTCCCCGATAACAACGCCCCGGTCATTACCGTTTCCGGAGACCGGATCGTCGTTCCGGGGACCATCTGCACGCTAACCGTAACCGGTACCGACATCGACGAGGATCAACAGGTTGCTATTCATCTGGATAAAAACCCCGGGAACGCCGAACTGAAGGATGATTCTCTGTTCATCTGGGATATACCTGAGGATAGTATCGGCTATGATACCATTGTTTTCATCGGCACCGACAACGGAGCCCCCCCTCAGTCGGACACCGAAACGGTGATTATTACCGTCACCGAAGCACCACACCCACCGGTTCTTACCATTGAAGGTACCACACGAATTGCCCCGAACGAGGTCTGCACCCTCCACATTTCCATAACCGATGACGACGAGGATCAGGAACACCAGCTTGCCGTGACCAATGAACCGGAAGATGCGGAGCTGATCGGCGATTCACTCTTTATCTGGCAGGCACCGGAAACCTTTCACGGAGCCGTTACCGTCACCTTTACCGCAACGGATAACGGTACTCCTCCACTTTCAACCTCACATACGGTTACCATTTCCGTATCCCGTCCCGAAAACCATGCCCCGACCTGGACCTCTGATACCCTAACCATCAGCATCAATGAATCCTCCAGCTACCAATTGCAGCTTGAACCGCTATGCAGCGATATCGATGGAGATTCGCTGACCTTCACCCTGCTCGACGGTGCACCGGACCAGGATCAGATAGACAACTCCACCTACTCCCTTCAGGCACATGCATCACTCATTGGAACCTACCTCATTGCTCTGGTCGTTTCGGATCAGGATGCGGAGTATGACACCCTTGTACTGAAGCTCTCGATAGACCCTTCTTCCACCGAAAATGATTCCACCGCTCCGGCAATCACCATTCTGCGGCCCGGCAGCGACAGTCTCATTACCGGAGACGATTCATTCAGGATTGATCTGATCTGTACTGATGCAAGCGGTATTGCGTCCCTGACCGCGAAGTTCGCGGATACGGCCCAATCATTCAAGTATCGTGATTCCTATTATTCCGCAACCATTACGGAGATTCCTTCCGATGACTATCTGCCGGTAACAATCACCGCCGAGGATTCTTCGGACCGTAAAAACCGGACCAGCCTCACGGTGTACCTCAGATACGACCCGACCATGAAGGATTCCACCGGACCGACCGTCACACTTGTCGCTCCGGAAGAGGACAGTGCCCTTGTAAACAGCTCTTCCGCGACGCTCTCCGTTTCTGCAACCGACGAAAACGGTATCAGGTCACTCATCGCACTCCTTGGCGATACGGAACTCGATGTCGCATCGGAAGATGACGTTTATTCCGTTACGGTGGATGACCTTCCCTCCGATGAATTCACGACCGTCATGTTCATTGCAACCGACAACTCCTACAATGGAAACAGCGAGACCCTTGCCGTTTCGGTACGTTATCGGCCGCTCTATCCGGATCTGGAGGTTGCAGCCATTGATGTTGACCCGGAAGCTGCGCTTACCGGCGATTCAGTCCTCGTTACCGTTACCCTTCACAACAATGGGGACGTATCCGCACCGGCCTCACACGCCTCCGTTACCATAGGTGATGATGATCCGCGAACGTTTGATGTACCGGAACTTGCTGTTGACTCAACGTTCAAGCTTCAGCTCAAGCAACTGTTTTCCACCGAACAGACGGTAACCATTACCGCACAGGCGGATGCAGACAACGAGGTGGAAGAGTCGGATGAAGAGAACAACTCCAGGCAGCGCGAACTCCCGATCACCGAAAAGCCGGTACCGAATCTCGTCATCCTGTCACTTGAAACCACCCCCGCGGCGCCTACCACCAGCGACTCGGTAACGATCAACGTTACGATACGCAACAGCGGGAATGCCACAGCGGAGGCAAGCGTACTCTCCATCGACGCCGGCGACGGCGATGATCCCTCGCTCCACGATGTTCCGACTCTTGACGCCGACAGCACTCACACGATCACCCGCACGGTACTCTTCGGGACCGCCGGAAACTATACGATTACCACAGTCGTCGATCCGGAAAACGTTGTTACCGAATCATCTGAATCCGATAATGACGATCAGACCGAAATCACGATTGCGGAAACACCGGTTCCCAACCTGACCATCACCTCGTTTACCTATACACCGGAAGATCCGGTAACCGATGAAGAAATCACCTTTTCCGTTACGGTCACCAATGTTGGTGACGCGACGGCAGGCGCCTCCGAAGTTTCCATCCTGCTCGAGGGTGAAACGGATCCGGAGACCCTTGCTGTTCCATCGATCGATGCGGGAGATGAGCATACCGTCACACGGACCGGGCAGTTCTCCACTCCGGGAGCATTTGAGGCAACCGCTGTGGCAGATGCCGGCGATGCTGTCGAAGAATCAGACGAAACCGATAATGATAAGCAGATGACCGTTACCGTGACACAGGCACCGCAACCGAACCTTCTTATCAGTGATTTTTCGATTACACCGCTGCAACCGGATAACGAGTCGAACATCACCTTCTCTGCAACCGTTGCCAACAATGGCCAGGCGACCGCCGCAGCCTCGCAGATTTCCATCAAACTCGGCGGTGAAGCCTCACCGGTGACCTTCGACGTTCCCTCACTCGCGGCAGGTGAAGATCATACCGTAACCCGTGACTCGCTGTTTTCCGTTGTGGGTGACTATCTCGCGACGGCCGTTGCGGATGCCGGTGATGGAGTCGAAGAGTCGAATGAGAACGACAATCGGGAACAGATCACCGTTACGGTAGTTCAGGCTCCGCAGCCGGATCTGACTATCGCTACGCTTTCGGTTTCCCCGACCGCTCCCACTGTGGATGATTCAATTGCCCTCAGTATACGGGTGGAAAACAGTGGCGAGGCCGATGCCGGAGCTTCGGAGCTTGAGCTGACAATAGGTAATTCTGATCCGGTGACCATCAACGTACCGGCACTGAGTGCGGGTGACGCACATACGGCAACCTACGATACACTACTCACCACGGTACAGCAGTGCACGGTTTCCGTAGTTGCGGATCAGGGTAATGCAGTTGAAGAATCCGATGAAACCAACAATACCGGAGATCTTATGTTTGCCGTCACGCAGGCTGACCTTGTTGTTGACGAATTCACCATGAGTCCGCACTCCCCCACCACCGGCGACACCATCACTTTCACCGCCACCGTAAAAAATACCGGAGACGGAAAATCTCACCCGTCAAAAACGGGTATCAAAGTGGGCGGTGGGAGTCCGGTGCTCCTTGATATACCGGCATTGGAGAAAGATGAAACCGCCACGGTTTTCCGTAAGGTTTTTCTGGGTGCTGCCGGTAACTACGCCGCTTCCGCGATCGCGGATTCCGGCGATGCCGTTACGGAATCCAGCGAAAGCAACAACACCGCTTCGCTTACCTTCACGGTCGCACTGCGGCAGATAGCCGCCTACCCGCTCTTGTATGATGCCGACGACAGTCTCGGGCGTTACGATCCGATGACACTTACGGGAACCCCGTTCGCAACCGGAGGCATCATCTGCAACGGCATTTACGCCGGCAGTGGCGATCCGGACTGGTGCAATGCCACAACCCCGCTTCTTCCAACGCTTGATTTGACCTCGTTCGCCATTGTCGCAGAGTTCAAGATCGATGCATTCCCCTCTGAGGAGAAACCGGTATTCGTGGGTGGGAGCAGTTATCGCTGGATAGGATTCAATCTAGCGACCGACGGTACGGTTACACTCAAATACAATAACAGTAACTATATCACCAGTACCGTCCCCTACACGGTGGGTGAATGGCACGAGGCAAAAATCACCTATAACGGCACCACGGGAAACTGTTATCTCGATGGTGTGCTCGTCGCCAGTGTGGATTTTACTCTGGAACACGGAAACGACCGGAATATCTTGATTGCCGATCCCGGTAGGGGAAAAACATTCAAGGGAACATTCCGGAATCTGCGGGTCTACAACTCGCCTGCGGAAACCAACCTTATCGCCCATTATCCGCTGATGCGGAATGCGGACGAGGCTTCCGGGCTTTTCTCCGCCATGACACTGACCAACACGCCCTTTGTCACCACCGGAAAAGGAATAATTTGCAGCGGCGACTACACGAACGAAACAGCGATCACTCCCACGCTTACGGATTTCGATTTCAGCGATTTTTCCATCACCTTCAATTTCTATCTTCCCTCGCTGCCGGGAGCCCGGATGCCGGTAATCGTTGGAGGACAAGCGTATCGCTGGCTCGGGTTCTTGGTTGAACCGACCGGAAGCGTTACCCTCATGCACACAACCAACACGCACGTTCCAGGAACCCGTACCTGCACAACCGATGCATGGCACAAAGGAGAGATCCGGTACAATGCCGCAACCCAGGTGGGACAGGTGCTTCTTGACGATGTTGTAGCCGCGAGTACGACCTTTACACTAGACCATGGGGATTCACGACAGATTTCCATCTCGAATTACAGTAACGGAACCACATTCGAAGGAATACTGAGCGACCTGAAGATTTACAGCAAGTAATACGACCCCACGATGCCGAAACGGAACAGCTCCGGTTGCAATGACCGGGGCTGTTTTTTTACCGGAGTGCCGTTTGTCGGGTAGTTGGAAGCTTCGGGCAGGGGGAGACAGCCGGCATAAAGCAGTCCCAGGAAAATTGCCATGACCGGAAACAGGTACTTATTTTGCGACGGTACCGATGTTTTCACTTGCGCGACCGGGAGATGGTTACGGGTAAGTTGTAAGCCCATGATGTTAGCGACATTTGCATTTGACATCCGGCATCCATAACAATCACAAACAGGACATTTGTGCTACATCATCACAACAATCTATCGAGTCAGAGTGAATGGAGAGGTACTACTTCCACCGCCCTTTAATAGCACCTGTAGAATATAGCTTCCATTGTTAAGGCCTGATTGCGACGTGTTAGCAGAGAAGATAGTATTGTCTACAGACGTTAACTTCGCAACTTTCCTGCCTGCAAGGTCGAATAAGTATAGGGATGCAATCTTTTTAAAACCTGTTTCAGATACATCTACACGCAGTCCGTCATTCCATTTTCTGACAACAACCTCATTGGTTGACAATAAGTTTTTAAGGTTGCTTTGCCGCAGAGCAACAGGCCCCTCCGTACCCATCGTCCATCCGCTCAAAAAATCCGATGTTCCACCATTATTATAAGCAACGACCATATTGAAATACCTGAACCGCTCAAAATTTTCCAACCTCACCGGTGGTGTTTGCATGCTCATTACCGTATCCCATTCCGCCTTGTTGATAGGTGCGCTGGTATCGACATCTCCTGATTTTGCCTGGTAAAATATAAACGATCTTGGTTTGAGACTACTGCTGTCGGGAGGTACATCCCAGGAAAGCGTTTTTGAATAATAAAGATAGTGACCTTCGTCGGTATGCATAAAATACGGTTCACCGGTATAAAAGAGATTGCTGACCTTGGGTAAGATATTCATACCTGTTGTAATTTTTATTAATTTCCGGTTGTTGGCGACGGTATTTTTTCCATAGCGGTATTCATAGCGGTTGTTATTGAGATGCGAGAGTATTTTCACTTTAGCGTAGGTGTTTTTCAAGGTGTCCTTTACGACAAAACAATAAAAAGGTCCATCCCCATAATGGACATATCTATAGTCGTCTCTGATGGTATCGGGAGCTGTGGTAATTTCATCAAAAACATAATTGAAATATCCTCTGCACATACCGGGATCGAATTGATAGTTTGCAATTATCTTTCCGGTAATCCGGCCGTTCACGATCCTGAAAGCTCCGTCAAGACCGTAGCCACTGTCGTCGGTTGTCGCGGTTCCTTCGAGATAATCTGCATGAAGGTTAGTTACAGCAAACAACCCCGTGAGAAACAAAAAAAGGTATATCCGTTTATTGAGTTTCATAACCCGATCTCCTGTCCATTTTACCGGTTTCTCAACGAATGACTTTTAAAAAGCGGAAACGATCACTATTTATAAATATGATTCTTCTTTAACTACATAATACTATTAAATGATCTTATAAAATACCAGGTGACATAATTTTCGTTTTCTCGGAGAAAACAGCACTTTAGCATTTCAATTATCATCAATTTGATACTTTTCCCGATCTTCTGATTGCCTCCGTTTTCCTGCAATAAGAAATGCACCTTTTGGTTTAAAGAAACAGCCGGTACTCTTTAAAAGTTGTCCTTTTAAAGTAAACCTGCCGTTATAATTATTTTCATCCGGTGAAACCCGTAAAACAACTTGAGCCCGATTGCTCCCTTTGGTAATAGGGATTTGACTCATGTTTCCGGTTGTACCATACTTTTGAATGGTACTTGTCTCCCTTTCAATTTCATCGACCTGGGCTTTGAAATAGCTTTTATTTCCCGGGCTTGAGTAGCGCACATCAACTATTACTTCAGTACAAAAACAGGTTCATTAATTTCTGTATCTATCTGATCTATGACATGGGATATCAAGACCTGACTTTTATAGTAGCCGAAGTATTGGCTATAATTATAGTAAATGCCGGTAAGGTTATCTTTTGTGTACTGGTGGCCGACCAGATTTCTTCCGGTCTTGACAGTGTCAATATGCATATAAAATCCGGTAACAAGTGAGTCGTAAAAATTATCAATTAAACCTAAGGCGTTATCGATTGTATCATTTACCAGAGCTACGTCTTCTCCCTGTACAATACGGCCTGGTGCATCCATATCAATAAAAAAACGGTATTCTACCCGATCTCCGATTTTCAGATTTGATTTTTCAGCATACCCCAGAGAATCAACGATATCGATTATCGTTCCTTTTATTTTAAAGTATTCCGATCCGGAACATATGCTGCTGCTTAAAAGAATACTTACGACTGCAATACATAGTTTTCTTTTCATAGTATTCACCTCCCTCCTGCCATTACCACAGTTTAAAAAAACCCGTTTTTTGGGTTGCACTGGTTTCAAAAGCTCACCGAGCGACTTTGGCGGTTCGCGCTTTCCATGCTCTATCTCAAGAATGATTCGCGAGATGTTCTGATTTATTCTGTCCTCCGGAGCGATTCTTCCGGCAGCATCTATCGCTTTGCCGGCATCTTTGATGCGACCTGCCATCAAACAGGCAAGCGCAAGATTGCCAGGTAATTCCGCATTATCCGGTGCGAGTGCAACTGCCTTTTCTGCAATCCGCACCGCCTCCGTGAATCTGCCCAGCTCGAGGCAGATGCCTGCCGGTTCCCGTGGGATTGCCTCGACATTTTTCTCTATTTCATAGGCACGCTTGTAGGCTTCACAGGCGAGCGGATAGCTGCCCGAAATCTCTCTTGCCCGCGGCGCTGGTGCTGCATATCGGGATTTAGGCCCTTATTCGAAACATTCTGACATTTTCAGGCAGAACATTTCGCTACTTCAGTTAAACAAGTCGACCACCTCACATCGCCATCGACTTCAAGTGCATAAACATCCCGGATAACTTAAAATAATGACATTCCAACGTGATTTGATTACTTTTTAAGTGTATTATTACTATATCAAAACTTGTAGTACGTTTGAATTTGGAAATCCTTCTGTTACGTATATTTTTCGAGAGGTATCAGTTTCGAGATGGATTACTATAAAGATATTCCGAGCGGAGAAAGAAATGAACAGTTACCCAAAACCCGATAAGCGGCATTCTATACTGCATCTGATTATTATCATCCTTTTCACCATTAGTACCGGCCATGCCGCACGCTATTGGGTGGATGAAAGGACCTTCAATAATAAAGCTTACTTTCTTTTCAATGATACCCCGTTTGTTGCCGTGTATGACATTCAGCAGGGGGTGTGGGTGGATTCAATCGGTTTGCCGCACAACAATCCGTCCTGTTTTCATTTCGATGACGACTATCTGTATGTCGGGTATAACGGTTCAGTTTACCGTTACAATCACCAGGGCGGCGATGAATCTCCTCTCCTTCTGCGGGATTCCACCCCGTACGAGCCGCGTGCATTATACACTGACGGAGATTTTCTATTCGTTTTTCTCGGCAGCGTGAAAGAGGTGTTGAACAGAAGAGACGGGACCCTCATTTCACGGTTCGACGACTGGACGAAAGACAACCATATGATTTACGCTATTTCACACTTCAAAGAAGACCGGGTTTTTTACGGGCGCACCAGTGGTATCAGTCCTTCGGATATCGACATAATGACTTATGACAGTACGGGTACATTTCTCGAAGTGCGCGACAGTCCGCATCACGGGATTTATGGAGATGCAACGAAAACATGGGTATTTCCGGACGGAAAGCGTGTCGTCGATAATTCTGGAACCATTTACGAGGCGAACTCGCTGAAGTACCTGAATTCTTTCGGTACTCCCGGTAGGATTTTCGGAATCGCATTTTTTGACAGCACCATTATTGTGTCCACGGGAGATAGTCTGCTCATCAGGTACGATCCGGATCTGATCCTGGAACAGGGAAGAAAAAAAATCGACTTTCAACCAAATCGCCTTATTGTAAAGGATGAGAATGTTCTGGCTTTTTATCGCGATCCAGATGCCCAATACTATATTGGTGTCAGCGTTGTTTCACTCGATGGCTTTGCACATGCGGAACCGATACCAGCGCTTGAGGCGACCTCCTGCTCGGAGATATCCGAGAAACATGTTTATTTTACCGACAGTATCGTTTATTTCTGGGCTTACGTAGAAGGGCAGATTTTACCGTGGAATGTCTCACGTCAGGAGTGGGACACAAGCATTCCTCTTCTGGGTTCTGCCGAACTTATGACATACTCATCAGCAATCGACGCCTTTTATTTAATGTACCCGGGAGGTAAGATAACAATCCTCAGGAGAGACGGGGGCACCTTCGTTGAACGCCCTTTTTTCAATAACCCCCGTCGCTGTTCGGGATTTGAGGGTGCGGGGAGATATCTTGTTCTATCGTTGGGTACCGGAAATAATACTCACATGGTTATTGATCAGAATCACCGCTGTGTATATGAATCGGATGAGTGGAGAGAACCTCTGGGGGTCTCCACCTGGTGTGACTCGACCCGTCGCATCTATTATTACGATGATAACTCGACGGTTACCTTTGAACAGATCGGGGCAGAAGGTACGATTGATACAATTGTATCAGCAAAGCAGCGCGAAGGACGATGGCTGATACCCCTGAATGTCAAACCGGACGGTTCCATTGTTATCGTCAACAACGGTAACATTTATGACGGCGCCACGCTTGAATATCAGAATTATCTTCTGCGGGAAATAGAGTGTGCGACATGGATTGGCGACGATTTGTTTTCCATCGACAGAAACGGTTCGCTTGTACAATGGAGCAGTGGAGACTACCAGATACGGAATTCGGCTCAAGGACCGAACAGTGGTTGTTTTCTGATAGGCACCGTAGAAGATTCCCTGCTGGTCGTTGTCAACAGGAGTACCAATAGAGTTGGAAGCTTTCCCTCCCTCACCGTATTTAACCGTGACCTCCGGAGAGTACTTCCCGGCGGCATCGTATCGGCTGTCAGAAACAATCAGGTGATCATTAAGCAATCCGGGGAACTCCGTTATTTTAATCTCAACGGGCGTGTTGTAAGCGTTATGAGCGGTTTCCTGCCTAATCAGGCAGGACTGAGGGTTTCAAACGGCTTTTATATCAGGAATATCAAATCCTCCGCCGTGTTGTCTGAACCGATCTCGAAACAAAGCAGGACACCGGTACTGCATTTCAGGCGTTGAATACGTTCACCTAATTGAAGGCTGTCAAATCTTTACAATCGCGGCAAGTCTATCAACGACAATTGACAATTCTGGTGAGAATGCTCCGCGTACCGTATCTGTTCTGTAGAAAAGTGCTCGAATTGCGTACCGGTCATGATCACCTTCCCGCTCAGGTAAAATAGTTTCGCTCAATTCAGCAATAATCCTGTATAAAGTACCAATAGAATTTTATGGATCATTAAGTCCCATGTTATCGTTAGTGTTATTGTATTTATTTTCATCACAATAGAACAGTACCCATATTCTATCATCGCGGGATCGTCTTATTCACCAAATCTGCGCTGTGCCCTCTTTCCCCCACCCTCCTCTTCGCAACACACCCAGCATCACAATGCCCAGAAGCAGCATTCCTGCTGTACCACCTTCAGGAACCGCATGCGGTGGGTGATCCTTTTTAAATTTACATTTCATCACCAGCTGAGCAGAGTGAATTATCGCGTCATCGGCGTAGACGATTCCGAGATCACCATCGAGCAGGTACTCAGTCAGGTCTTCGTAGCCCTGGAATACTCTTTGTTCATTTGTGTAGCTTACTGCCCCGAGATCAAAACATACACTTGTTTGAACATTTCTAGGTAGTGTTTTCAGTTCCTGATTGCCATAGAATTTCGATCCGTCCACACCTTCTCCACGGATACTTGCGTTATCTGCAAAAAGGAGTTCATCGGTGCTGGTTCCTTTTGGAGTAAGTTCTAAAATAAGCTCAGCGGTTTTTACATATTCCAGTTCGCCGAATTCGAAGGCAAAGGCGACAAGTTCATTTACACCGGTACCGGTCCCCCACCCGATATCTTCCGCATTGAACCCTACAACCGGTTCACGGTCGCCTTTGACCGTTACGAGGTATTCGAGGAGTTCCTCGTTGTCCATAACCGGTTCTATTGATACAAGTTCCGCATGCGTGAGTGATACGGAGAGTAGTACTACAGCCACTGAAATGAAACGGAAAAGTGCTGGTTTCATGGGGTACTTCCTTTTGGGTGATTGGTTGAATTGGTTAAGCGGTTTTTTAGTTTTGTACTTTATTGCAGGGTACTACAGACCTGTTGTTTTGAAAGGATACTCATCCGCAATACTGGCAAAGATCAATCATCGTTTTTTCTTACCATGTTACCGTAAACCACAACGCACTGGTTATACTGATGTTGTTTTTATCATAAATATTCCCCTGAATCAGAAACGTCCCTTCCCATTGGGAGCTGAAAACGAAACTTGTCTGCAGGGGGAATTTCAAATCGAGGTTATATTGTTTTATTGCGTAATCCCAGTTTCTGTTTTCACTTTCCCGGGCATAATAGTCAATTTGTTCCGGCACAATATTATCCTGATCCCTTTTTCGTATCAGTTCCGGACCATAGTAATTGTAAAAGCCAAGAAACGTAGCAGTTCCTTTGCATGACCATCTTTCAGTAATCTGACATCCAATGGAAAATGGCATACGCAAATTTGCTTCAAATTGCGATTGCAGCGGTTCGTGTACGGGCAGCAGAAGATATATAGCAGGACAACTTGAAAACCAGAGTCGCTTCGACAACACAGTTTTTATTGTCACCGCATGGCGGGTATAAAAAGTTAATCCACGATAAAAGTTATAGTAAATACCGGTAATTTCATTAATTGCAGCTACATTAGCACCTGAGATACGTTCGATTCCATGGACTTTTTCAACATTTTTAACAATATACCAGCGAAACGTGGCAGGAACATTAAATTCCACGGTATTTCCAATATACAGAGACGGCCACTTGATATCAACAACTGGAAACCAGATATTTTTTTCAAAATGAAAAAGAATCTGATTTGCAGTCCATTCATCATCCCGAACATATTTCTCAAAGTAATTCATATTTTCAGCGCCACCACCGAATGACACCTGCCAGTTTTTTTGAGGCAAAAAGAGAGGCCGGTCGATCTCGGAAACCGGTTGCCGGATTACCTGACGTGAACACGAACAGATCAGGAATACCATGTACATGCTTCCAAGCCAGATGAATTTATTCAAGCGGTCTCCTGATTATGGCTATGATCGAATCTGCCGAAGCAATGAACTCTGAAGAACACCAGCAATCCCGGACATATCGCTTGAGTATAAATTGCGTTTTCAGTGTCAATGTATCAATGGATGGTAATTTGGTTTCATTGTGCAAGCTCCATTGGGAATCAATAGAACAGAACACCTCAAGGTGAAAGGTATCAGCAACCCCGCTTAATTGCATATCTTCAAATTTGTAAGCTATCGTTATATCGTCATACCGTTCTAACGGATATTTACACATGGGTCCTATGGTGACATCAGATCCAGCCAGATCCCCTCCAAAACTTACCAGGCACTCATACGAATTGAGTACCTCATAACGGTATGGTAATTCATTTCCAGACTCACTTATTCCAAAACTTGATATTACAATCTCTCCGGATTCAAAAAAAGCTGTATCACTACGGACAGCAAATACCAGGTCAATCAACCGTCCAGTTGTATCGATGTTAATTGTATCGGGGTAAGCACTTTTTATCTCAAAATGTTCACCTTCAGTTTTCATCAATGTTTCGTATTCATCACTACCATTAAAGCAAACTCCAATCTCCTCAATCTTCTCGTATGGTTCGAGTACGCAGGAAACAATGATAAATAATAGTAAAGATAGTAAGAATTTAATGAAACAAATCATTTGTTGCTACTCAGATCGCTTTAATTTAACCTTATCCCACCAACTGGTCGTGGCACGCCGGAAGTTTTCCGTAGCGGTAGCGTAGTAAACATTTGGTGGAGCGTGCCGCCGCCATAGGATCGTGCCATGTTCACCAGCCGTTAAATACTTTCAGTACCTTACACCATTGCATTGCCGATGTGAGAGTTCGATAAAAATCTGAAATGATTTTTAATCCGACTTTCCTTTTCAATTGTAGGTAATTTCTCTTATAATAGTTGTGATCTCTTTTAAAGTGTCGATACTATTATAAAGCAGCTTACGACCTTTAGTATAATTCCCATAGGAATCATATTCTGGGTATTGATACTTGTAGGTATTTCCATTTGACCATTTTTCCTCAAATAAATTTCCCGCATCGTCATAACTATAAACGATTTCAAGATTATTGTTGTTAATGTTTAAGAAGGACACCTTTCTTCCTTTATTATACTTTTCAATAATAGTCCCGTTAGACCATTCATAAATTAGTGGTAATCCTGAAATGTCATAAATTACAAACGAGATTTCTGAACCAGTTGAAAATGAGTATTTGTATTGAAAGACAGTGTCGCTATTCTTTTCATATTTGTAATAATAGCTTGTTCCATTGTTCGACTTAATCGAAATTACGTTGTTATTTTTATCGTATTTGTAGTCTGTAGAAGAATTCGAAGATTCTTGGTTAGAATAGCTCCAATATTCCTTTGTGATTTTAGTGAAATTATCATGAGAATCATATTCATATTTAAAAATCCATTTCCCAAGTCCAGGTTGATCCTGAAGCGTCTGATTGCCTTTAGTGTCAAGTTCGAAATGAATTGTATCTTGAATAATTGTTATGAAGTTTTTTAATGAAACAAGCGAATCGGTAGTGTAAATAGAAATTGTGGAGACAGGGCCTTGAAGGTTATAATAACTCTTAATGTTATGCAATCCTAGCGTTACATCTTCTATCGTTTGCATGCTGATAGTTTCGTTACTGGAATCAGGCGAAATCGCTTTTTCGCAAACGATAAAAAGAAATAGAACACAAAATGCAGATAACATTCTAATCATTTACTATTCCTTGTGTTATGTATTTTGGCAGCCACGACGGCTGCTCTTTCAATATTCCTTTAGTTGGTGTACATGGCATGTCCTACAACGAGTCGCAGCTATGAGTAGTTTTTCGACCGAACAGGAGAAAAATTAGCCGAAGGCCGAGGAGTGAAACGACGAGCTTATAGCTGCTGTTGTTTGGCTGTTGCGACGATTTACTCATAATATCCCAAAAGATTTAAATTCTTTTACTATTTGTATGAATGAATCAGTTAGATCGTTATTACTAAATGAAGAGTATACTTTAGGTGCAATATTTGTCGGAAGTTCAACCTTTGAATCTTTTAAATAAACTATTTTTCCAGGCATCTCTAGTTGTAATACACCAGTTTCATGAATCACATTTTGTCGAGGTAAAAATTTACCTGTTTTTAATTCATCATCCTGGGTATATAGGATAATAGCAGCTTGCGATTTTTTTATATACTTTTCAACTTTATCATCAACACTCATCCCTTCACTTGCTTCATTTTTAACAACTATAGGATTTAGCTCAAGGGATTCTATAAAATCTTCAACCTTTTCTCTTATTTCAGGATGTCCCCCATGGCTAATAAAGATGCTGTTACCAAGTTTATTGCCAATTTTATTGCTCAGAACATATTCTATAGATGTTACTTTTTCGAGGATATTAGAGATTGAATTCTTATCGAATATTTCATTTGATTTAAAAAAGGTTAATAAATTTTCATGACCCATTTCTTCAATGGAAATACCGGAGCGGATATAATATACCCCTGAATAACCATAAGGTTTATGAACACCTTCTGGAACATTTATGATCACAACAAACTTATTATCTATTTTAATTTTATCAACTTTACATGCTGCATGCGGACGAATATCTCTTGTTACACGAGGTATGGCATAAGATTCAATTCGAGAAGCTGATTCCTCATCAATTCCAATAATTTCGTTAGGTTCTTTTATCCCGACAATAATATTGCCACCTTTTGAATTTAGAAAGGCACTAATCATTCTACCAAATGTTGAAAAAAGTATACGACTTGTCATTTTAAATTCGGTAGTACCATTTTCGCCATCTTTAATTAATTCTAAAAGGTCTTTTTTATCCATACAATTACTCCAAACAGAGGAATGAATTAAGTGTAATTACACATTATAATATCGTCGCAATTGCAAACAACTCGTTCCAGGATAAACCCGCCTCCAAACACCTAAAAAACAGAAAAAAGGTTTATCCTTTATACGCAATATTCCTAAAGGCTCTACCTGCATGGTTGATCCTTTGTTACTTTAGTGCCTGGTTTTATTTCCAACTCCATAAAATCGGCACCCACGACCATCGGCGCCATTCCTGATTTATCTGACAACTTCCGGAAACGTAACAATTACAGCGAGCGGGAACCGTTCCGGCAAGGAGCACCTCAGTGCGTACCCCACCCTTGCGGAACAATAGTAAAATAATTGCGGTCTGACAACCGTGGTAGCAAAAACCGTTTTTTTTACCCATTCACCTCCTGCCAGCCACAAAAAATCATCACCGTAGCAGTGAAGAAGTCCCGTAAGCAGCAACCGGTTTCACCGTTGCGGAAACAGGCGGATTTGTACGGGCGGGTCGTGCTTCGTTAGCTGTCCACCGATATCTTTTATCATCCGCGTGATCTTGTACTTCGTGTAGTGTGGGATCGGCACCCCGCTCCTGGGTAAATTGAGTTTAGAGAAATTGGAGATTAATTACCATATAAAAGCACATTACGGATAGTAATCAGGAGCGAGGGGGCTCCCCCGCGCCGCGCCCAAAGGTGTTCCGGCGCGAAAGCGGTATAATAAAAACGGTGGGTACACCGGACTCTTCACGCTTATTGAAAGGATTGACAACCCTCTGGACACCACGCACTTTTTTCCGCCGCGCGAGCCGCAGACGCCCTGCGGAGTCGGTGCTGTTTTTTTGTACGTGCAACAGTATCACGTCATCAGTGTGTCGGTGGCTTACCAGTCGTGGCGTGCGGCGCTAATCCGGCGGAGGAAGTACTTCATGTCTAAAGTCACGTCCGTTCCCCTCAGGATTATCAGAATAAATAAACTAATCTGATAGATAATCATTTTCCTCATACCAATTCCCTGAATACATATCCAGGTTTCTCCCCTATAAACCGATGGAACGGATGTGACGTAAGAAACGGAGCCTGCCTTTGGGCCGCGATAGCGCCGCACGCCAGCGATAGTTGTACCAGAAATTGTCTCTTTGAGCACAATACTCCCGGCAAACGAAAATCTTCCTGGTCTGATAAGGGCGTCTGCGGCTCGCTGCGGTGCTGAAAAAGGCCCGGGATCTCTAAGGGTGTGGGCCAGCACACCCTTAGGCCGGGGTGCAGGGGCGGAGCGCCCGCTCCTGTGTAAATTGAGTTTGGAGAAATGGAGATTAATTACC
>JBNLDC010000023.1:0-71959 GCA_050304135.1 Chitinispirillaceae bacterium
GACAGCAGGTGGTTAAAACAAACAGAAGTGTAAATCAAAATGTGTGTACTGGGTAGTATGGACGAATGTAATGGAATGACGAAAACAGTCTCTAAATCAACTCTTTTTATGTTTCATTATGTAAATGTGGGATGGTAGTGAAATTCAATAATGTATATTGAGCCAAGCAATCAATATTGGAAAAGATTTTATAAGGTATATTCATCAAGCTCGATTCTCAGCTTTGAAAAAACTCTATTCCAATCCTCAGTAATAGTTCTTTTCATATTTTTACTGTTCTCTTTATATTTGTTCAAATCTGCTGCAACTGTTGTTATCGCGGTAACGATCTCGGTATAGGTGTTATTAACGAATACCGCTTCTGTAAAATATTCGCGAAGAACAATTTTATCTGATGTAATCAGT
This sequence comes from Chitinispirillaceae bacterium, assembly GCA_050304135.1. GTDB lineage: Bacteria > Fibrobacterota > Chitinivibrionia > Chitinivibrionales > Chitinispirillaceae > JAFGNB01. Next base: position 406 of record JBNLDC010000023.1, read on the forward strand.
GGTTTTTCTGTTGCTACCGCCTCATAGCAACCGCACAGCATGCAGTAATCAGATTTTGTCAGAACGAGTACAATATCGCAGGAGAAAATATGATTGATGAAGTCGTCTTCTGAAAGGAAACCGGTTAGTGTTACATTCGAGGGGACAACCGGTTGGTTGCTGTATTTTTTACGAAAGTTACCGGTGATGTAAAAATGAAACCCTTTCGACAATTCCTGAGCCGCGGAGAGTACCTCCGTGATTGGTTCATCATTGCCAAAAGAGGAGATAAGTAATACATTGGTGTCACCAATCAGTGGCATTTGTTTTTTAGGGGTCAGATCCGGCAATTTGTCAGGGAGCACAAATGGGTGGCCGCCGGCCTTAACAACAAGATCGGCAAGGAATTGATTAGTAACGATAGTTAAATCAGCAAATTTAAGGGTATAATAATGCATCCGCATAAACAGCCATATTGAGAAGGAACCGGAGTGCGGCTTATTCAGTCTGAATGTTGTATGGCGATCAACGACAATTTTCAACCTTGTAAAAGATCCTATGAAACAGGCCAGTGTAGCTAAAAACATCGAAGGGTTCTGGACGAAGAGAATTGAGGGCCTATATTTAATGAGTGTATAGATGGTCTTGATTACAGATAAAGGATATCTTTTTATTCCCGGAATATCGAATAAAAACAGTTTGCACCCCAGTGCCCGGGAAAGTTCTATTGATCTCCGCTGGGTTTCCCATGTAATCCATATCCTCTTGTACACATTTAATCCTGTAATATATCGGTGTAAAATTTGATCAAATTTTCTTTTAAAATTCCAATTGAGTAGTTTTGAATTATATGTTTTTGGGCATTCTTTCCAACTGTAGTGCGCAGCGACGGATTTTCTATCAGTAATTTCAATTTTTTTGCCAGAGCCAGGTGATCATTTGAATCGACAAGGAATCCTGTGGAGTTATTCTGAATTACTTCCGTCATCCCCCCAACAGCAGTACAAATAACCGGTCGCGCCATCGCCATGGCTTCAAGCAGGGCCATCGGCAAACCTTCGTGGAATGAGGTAAGCACGAAGATATCAAATGAAGCGATAACCGATAAAATTTTTTTTTCAAAACCATGGAAGGAAACGATAGATGATAGGTTTCGTTCTTCAACAGCTGATACTAATGATGCCCGCAAGGGCCCGTCACCGAAGATTGAAATCATAAATGGTGATTCAATTGTTTTTCTGAGGGTTTCTGCGGCATTCAGCAACATGGGAATATTTTTAGCTTGAACAAGTCTGGCTGCAGTCCCGATCCAGATTTTATCACCGACTCCAAACCGTGTTCTTATTTCTGTTGAGGAAGTGAATTGAGTATATTTAGCAGGATCGATCGCATTATTAATTTGGCGGATCTCTCCCCTGGGTTTTCGGGTTTGCAGATATTCAAACATTTCTCCCGATACGGCGATTATTGAATCACAAAAATATTTTATAAGTATTGAATCAATCCAAATTTTTAGATAGGAACGGAGAAATTTTAATAAAGGTGGACTTTTTACGCGCTCATTTCTTCCATGAACAGTTCTTAAAATTGGTGTCTGAAAACACATGAATATATTAGAGAAAAAACCAACAGTATGCTCTTTATTACGATGAACATGAATTATATCGGGTTTAACTTTTTTTAAAATTCTGCTGCATTGTACAATAATTTTAAATAAATTGTGCCGGTTTTCATCAATAATTTCAATTGAAATACCACTTTTTCTCAAATTATCGGATAAAAGACTGTCGTTGAACAAAATACATAGAGGTTTGACTGGGGGATTATTAAGGGCACATACCATCTGGTAAACCTGTACTTCAGCTCCAGCCCATATATCGCCAGAAATTATATGTACCACTTTCATGATGAATATACAATTATCCGGTTTCTAAGACCATGTGAGAAGTAAGCCTGTTTGCAGTATTGTATCTGAGTAAAATAAATAGTGCTATAGTATAATTCCAAAACATGCTAATTGCGAATATTCCTTTTAAAAAAGAAATACCATGATTAATAATTGAGCAGAGTGACAGATAAAATGATAGTAACAGTTGTATATGTTTGTCCGGGAGACAAAGCGATTTCTGATGCGGGGATCGGCTATTACGCCTTAAAAATAAGGAACAGATGTTTTTTACGGGAATCTGGATCAGTTTTTCAAAAGGTGAGCTTCCTATTGAAAATCATGTGGGAGTTTTATCCGGGAATGATCTGAATGTTGTCAGGTAAATATTCTGCAGACGGGCAGAATTTGCAGGAACATTAAAAAAAGGTTTAAAATTATTTCTGTTTCCAATAATCACATTTTCGAGTATTGAAAACCATTTTTCAGAGTGACCGTTGATATTCTGTGGGCTGGAGGAATACTCATCTGCGGACTTCGCGGTAAAGGGAAATACTATTCCGAACCTGTCATAATTACTACGGAGAATCGAAGAATCAGATTTCTTGGCTACAATTGGGAGGGAAAAATAAATTACCCGGATCGGAGGATCTTATCGTCCATTCGCATGACAGCAAGGTCAACTACACTTGGAACAGAGGTTCACCTTATCCGCGCAATGCCGATACGTTAAATACCAACGTGTGCAATGACATTAAACGGTTCAAAGCAGAGGTTGATGAGTTCGTTCTTATTCCACACTCCACACTGAGGATTTGAGTTCATTCATTTGTCATCCTACGGAGTTATACTGGAGGCTAGATTATTCATTGATGCCGGTGCAGATTTTATAATCGGAAGCTAGGCGGACATTCTTTAAAGATATGAAAAGTATCTGCAAAAATACATATTCAACAGCATGGACAATTTTATTTTTAATTTAAGAATGGATTTTACTTGAATCGGAGCGAATCAAGCTGTTAAAAGAACTTTGGGTCAGACCCTGAATTTTACTTTGAATTCTGTCGATCTGATCGCCGATTCCAACCTGTTCCAATTACAAATAAGGATACTGTAACGTTCATTGAAAATAAGTTTGTTAATTCACTTGAGGGAAGAATAGATAAATCAGCATTCAATGATGAATTACTCTACAGACAATTTGAGAACAACAATTCACAATTGAAATGGATACGTATAAGATGGCACTTTTTGGAATGTTTCTACCATCCGAAAGTGGCACTATTGATTTTAAAAAAACAATGCATTTTATCAGACTGATAATCGGCAACATACGTGGGAAAAAAGTCAGATGGTAAATAGCCCATCATTTTAAAGGCTAACCTATCAGAAAAAATCTGAAAGGGTTTTCAAGAAGGAAATTGTGTATGTTTTCTGAATCAAATCCGAAAATACGTCGACTAATAAGATTTTTAATGTTGCCTTTCTGCTATTACAGGTTGAACTGGAAAGAGTGTTCCCGTTCACCGCTGTTGGTGGTTCTGGATTTTTTATACATTTTTTTTGTTCTGAAAACCTTCCCGGATCATTACGGGCCTTGCCGTTTGTGGGAAGTGGAACGGGGCAGATGGAAATATTATTACGGTTCAAGCTACCACCCGTACCAGCGGCTGCGACTTCGAAAACAAGTCCAGCGCTATGAGTACCAGATACTGTTTAATGATAAAGCGGTTTGCGAACAACTTTGCAGAGGAATAGGGGTGAGCCTGCCTGTTACCCTGGGAATTCTCAGTAAAGAGGGTGATTACCGGACGGAACTCGATGCAATGTTTGCTGGAACCAGCTCACATCAATTGATCGTAAAGCCCATTCTTGGCCATGCGGGAATGGGTATTGTACTGGCGGAAAAAACTTCCGGAGGAAAAATTGAAATCCTGTGGAAAAAGGAGCGCACACCACTTTCCGGGTTTGTGATGAAAGAAGATGCAATTGTGCAGGAACTTCTCAAACAGGATAGCCGGATTGCTGCTATATCAGGTGCAGCCATCAATACTGTCAGGGTCGTGACGCTGTTTCCCCGCAACCGGGATCCGGTGATCGTCAGTGCTACGATGCGTTTTAGTACCGGGGATGCATTCGTTGATAACTGGAGTGCGGGTGGTGTTGCAGTTGGTGTTGATTGCAGTACTGGAAAGCTTTTACACTATGCGTTTGATAAGCAGGGAAACCGCTACACGAAACATCCTTCAACCGGTGTAGTGTTTGAAGGTTTTCAAATTCCCGAGTGGCAGGCGATAATAGATATCGCAAGCAAAGTCCAAACGGCATTTCCCTTTTACCGGCTCCTGGGAATGGATATAGCGATTAATGATGCGGGAGTTCCGGTTCTTATTGAAGTAAATGCGAATTCCGATCTGATCTTTCAGGAACAGACCTCGGGACCGCTACTTGCAATTCCCGAGGTACGGGCTGCGTTTTCGGAATACGGGCTTCTCGTTGCAAAGTGTCAGATGGAGTTGGCGGAACAAGCCACCGGTAATACTTAAAAAAACAGCAGTGAGGATCGTTGTACTATGAAGTCGAAGTATGAATATATTTACCATCATCTACCGGTTACCCTACAGAATCTTCTGATATCCCTGTATGGTATGAAGGAAGAAGTGATCCGTTACCGTGGAAATTACCGGAACTATTGCGATACAATAAAGCCGCATCTGTCTTTTTCGAAAGGTGAATTGCGGGCATTTCAGGAACGACACCTGAAGACGATCGTCTCGGAAGCAAAAAAAAACGTTCCTTTTTACCGAAAAAACCTCGCTCAAAAGGGTTTACCTCCGATCGACCGGCTCACCCTGTCGAATCTGCATGAACTGCCGTTGCTTGAGAAGATGTCAATCCGTGAACAACCGGCTGATTTCATCAATGTGTCTTTCAATAAAAGGCAATTGTTGACGGTCCATACAACGGGGTCTACCGGAACACCTCTTGACATAGTGTGTACTCCCGATATTCGTCAGAGAAACTATGCCTTTTTCAGCAGGTTTCTTGAATCGGTGGGGATTGATCCACATGGAAGCAGGGCAACCATAGGCGGCAGAATCGTCGTACACCATAACCGGAAGAAGCCGCCGTACTGGCGGTACAGCTACTTCCAAAAGAGTCTTCTTTTTTCTTCCTACCACCTTACTGATGACAATATGATTCAGTACATAAAAGCGTTAGGGCAATTCAAACCCTCCTATATCGATACGTATCCATCAAGCATTTTTACTTTGGCAGAATTTGCGAAAAAAAACAGGGTGAATGTATCTAATGTGACAAAAGCAATCGTGACGTCAGCCGAAACGCTTTTTCCCACTCAGCGCGAATGCATTGAATCACAATTCGGAGTTCCCGTATTCGATCAATATGGAGCAGCCGAGATGTGCATTTTTGTCGCACAATGCACACAGGGAAATTACCATATTCATTCCGATTATGGTATCGTTGAATTTATCCGGGAAGACGGCAGTCCTGCTGAATCGGGAGAAGAGGCGGAGATCGTATGCACAGGATTTATCAACCCCGTGATGCCGCTCATTCGTTACCGTATCGGAGACCGGGGTGTCCTGTCGGATGAAAATTGTGCATGTGGAAGCGGTTTTCCCATTCTTCGGCAGCTACTCGGTCGTACCGATGACGTTATCCAGACTCCGGACGGCCGTAAAGTGGGGCGGCTGAGTCCCGTACTGAAGGGTTTCCCTGTCAAGGAAGCGCAATATGTACAGGAGTGCATTGACGAGGTGATTGTCAGGATCGTCAGAGGAGAGAATTACACGGTAGAGACCGATCGTGAAATTATCGGTGAATTACGCAAGCGGCTCGGTATGGTTATCACGATTACCATACAACACGTGGATACCATCGAACGCGGAAAAGGTGGAAAGCTTCGGAGTGTCGTCTCATTGTTGCGCTGAACCCGTGTGTTTCCTGCAGCCGGATTGCTGCTTTAAAATTTCCCGCACCGTGAAGATACTCCAGCCTGCGGGAGTTGAGAATAAAAGGCAGGAGTGACTGGTCGAACACCAAATAGTATGAATTTCAACGGGACAATATAGAAAAAAGCATGTCTCCACTATTTATTTTCCGGAAATTTATCTCGGCAGCATATTTCCTTTCAGGCATAACTGAAAGAAAGATAATCAATTGTTCCCGGGAGCGCCGGTGGGTGATTCTCATGTATCACCGGGTGGTCAAACCGGACAAAGCCGGCGGATATGTCGAACCCGGAATGTTTGTGACCCCGGAAACGTTCGCCCTGCATTGTGCATTAATTGCCCGCTACTTCCGTCCTGTTTCGCTGGGAGAAATACTCCGGCCGGAAACAGGTGATTCCGACCAACCGCGATGTGCGATTACGTTTGATGACGGGTGGATTGATTTTAACACTCATGCCTTCCCGATTCTATCGAAGTTTGCGATACCCTCAACGGTTTTTCTTCCGACGGATTTTATCGGCACCGAAAAACGGTTCTGGACAGATCGCCTTGTTGACATTCTTTCGAGCCTGTCAGCTCGAAAAAAGAGTTACGATACCCTTCCGGTTAATTCACTCGCCGCTAAGATCGTCTCATTAAACGGGAGCCTTATCTCCCGTATTGACAGGGCGATTTCACTACTTAAGTCGTATCCGCACAGTGAGGTTGTATCGACACTGAGAATTCTGGAAGAAAGGGGCTGCGGTTCACCATCGGAAGACGGACGTTCTTTTCTCAACTGGAACGAAGTTCGTGCCCTCAGGTCAACCGGCCTTGTAACGTTCGGTTCACATACCGTCAGCCATTCCATACTCAGTTGTGAGTCGGAAGAGATGTGCATTCAGGAGCTTAAGAATTCGCGGAAAAGGCTTATCGCGGAGAAAGCCATTGATGCCGGAACGGTTCCTTTCTGTTATCCTAACGGTGGATTCACGACGTCCGTGGCCCGACAGGTGAAAAAAACCGGTTACAGCTGTGCCGTCACGACCCAAAGGGGGTGGAATGATCATCGAAGCGACCGGTTCATTCTCAAGCGTGTGGGGATGCACCAGGACATGTCGTCGAGTATTTCAATGGCTTTAAGGAGAATCGCTTCGGGAGCAGGCAAATAGTGTTTGTCTGAAAACCCTTCCGGTCTTTGGATGACTGCAACATACAGTCTGTATCGCTGTAAAAGTATTTTTTGCAGGAGAAGAATCACTTATCTGCTGTCTGCTGAATTACATTGTTTTGTGTGAAGAATATCTATGAAACAAACATTTCCAAAAAAGAAAGCATCAGATATAATTTTCCTGGCTTCGATTGCGATATGGATGGTACTGCAGATTCTGTTCATGTGCCCCGACAGTATCGTCGATGACTGGATGGGGTGGCGACAGGCAGACACCCAGACCATCGCGAGAAATTTTCTACTGCCACATTCCAATCTCCTGTATCCCCGGATAAATTGGGGGGGGGCCGGTCCGGGGTATGTTGAGAGTGAACTGCAGATTTATCCCGCGCTTATTGCCCTGATAATGCGGTTTACCGGTACCGGTGAATGGCCGGGTCAGATTCTTTCTCTTCTTTTTATCGTACTATGCTCACTTATTCTCAGAAAAATGCTTAGTGAAGAGTTCGGTGTATTCCCGGCAACAATGGCTGCCTTATATTTTCTCACCTGCCGTGTTCCGGCATTTCTGGCGATGTCGGTTCAGCCCGATGCGCTCTGCTTTCTGCTGTATCTGATCAGTTTCTACTGGTTTGTGGCGTTCCTGAAACATCATCGTATACGTACATTTTACCTGTCTGCAGGAGCTGCCGTGCTGGCGGCGATGGTGAAACCGACGGCACTGAACATTGGAATTTTTGAGTTTCTCTACCTCTTGATGGCGGATCGGCAGAGTCTCAAAATAAAAAAGGTGTGGGCAGGTTGGTTGGGAATTCTGCTTGTTTTTACCCTGTTTATTCTGCATGGAAACAACCTCTACCAGCAGTTCGGCAATACGTTCGGTGTGCTCCTTAATGGGGACAGCAAATTGCCCGGTATTAAAAATCTTCTTAATCCCGGTTTGTATCTCACCATTTCCATTATTGCCTTTAAATGGATGGCAGGGTATGCAGGTTTGGCAGCCGGAGCAATTGTATTACTGAGCAGGAGAGTTTCGAAGATTGAATGGGCATTGCTGGTCTGCAACAGCGTGGCATTACTCGTAGCCATGCGGTATACCTCGAACGTATGGTACGGTCCTCATTACCATATCTTCCTTGCGCTTCCCACGGTATGGTTTCTGGCGCATGCCATTAAAATAGTAATGACATGGGGTGCCAGGTATCGCTATACCGGTATGCTGTTCATACTTCTTTTTGCGGTTCTCCTTCCGCTGCGTTACCGGAGTCAGGTGAAATTGAGAACGTCGCCTCACCTTCCCGCCGGTGCGGACCACGCTGTTTCTGCGATGGGTAAGGAACTATCGCAGATTGTATCACTGAATGATCTCGTGGTGGTGAAGAGTGTTGCCCGCTCAACTGCTGAGGATACCTGGAATAACAGGAGTAATAATTTTGAGGATCCGAGGATTTTTTATCTTGCGAACACGCGTGGGTGGGTACTGCCTGTAGACAGTATAACGGTTGAGAAGTTCGTACGGTATAAGGAGGAGGGTGCCCGGTATTACATTGATCCCTACAGCCGTAATGAAGAATGCGGAGGACGTCCGGAAAATACGAGCATTACGGACTCTGACCGGTGGCTGGAAAAGAATGCGGAAAAAATATATGAATCAGAGTGCGGTTGTATTTACAGGTTGTAAGGCAGCAACCGAGCATGTATGAATAATTCTTCCATAATTCCGAAATTGGAGAATCAATGAGGATGTTTCGGTAAATCAGTCAATGGAATATCTTCCGGAACGATTGCAGGGGGATTATCCCCTCCCCCTGGAGATCCGTCATTAGTACTTTGATAATAGGAATATCCACCAATTGCGCCACCGATTACTGCAACCGCCGCTGTACCGATCAATAGCCTTTTCAAGACCGGGGATTTCTCTCGGGTGGAGGCCCGATTCCGGGTTTTTCCTGCCTGTAAAGCGGCTGCACCGCTTTCGGTAGAGATGACGTCATTCGATGAAATTCGCTGCATGATTTCTTCGGCCAGAATACCAACCGCCATTTCGACCGAGGCCCGGTTGAATTTTTTGATAGTTTGTTTAACGGGCCTGAAAACGCTATTTGATTTGACATCAACCGCGTTCAATGAAATCGTATATCCTTTCCTGTCTGAAAGAATTTCGCCATTGATGACTACATCAACAACCAGCAGGTAGCCGATGGCAAGAAGGCAGGAATTTTCGCGGCATTTGAGCAGTTCCGGATTTCCCTGAGTGCTGATAATAGTATCGATCATCCATGAATCGAACACCATAGCCTTTGAATCTTCGGCGATTTTTTTCCGAAAAAAGGTAGATACCTTCAAGACGGTATTGTCTTTCAGGATACTCTTATTTTCAAAGTTCAGTGCGGCGATAATTGTACTTTCCTGTGATACTACCGGTGATGCAATAAGCAAAATAATAAGCGTTCCAAATAGTGCCGGCAACCGGATACGGTTTGAGGGAAAGGGCGGAATGGTTAAATGTTCAGACATTACTTACATCCTTAAAAACATAGTATTACTATTGGTTAAAAACGATTGGTTTCCACTAATTAGTTTTTGTTCACAATGCAAATATGTGCTATCCTTCGACAAGCTCAGGATGAGCGGAATGTGCCTAATTCACCTAAAAAGGTCGCTCATGCTGAGCCTGGTCGAAGTATGCGCGGCCTTTTTTGCTGTATTCTGAACGGATACTAATCAAAATATGGTGATTACAACAAATTCAATTATTTCCGGATTATGCATAGTTTTCGGTCTATTAAAGTTAATACATCAGCGTTATCTTTCTGGAAAACAACTGTTGACGGTTACCCGACATCATCACCCGCAGGATGTATACTCCACTCTGCAGAGAACTGCCGTGACGGTCGTTCATGTTGAGCAGTAAGCGGTTTCCACCTGCGTTGAAACCGGAAATTTGTGTATGGTCAAGTGCTGTTCTCCCCTTCAGATCAATCAATTGAAATCGGATTCTTTTTATATTCTGGGCGAGCTGAGGGAGTGTGTAATTCACCACGATTCTACTGTTGCCCGGGATCTGATAGGCACTGATGAGTCCGATGGCTTGCGATTTGAGTGTAATCTGGGTTGCAGCAATAAAGTCTTCTGTTCCGATTGCCGCAAGGAAGGCGAAGGTGCTCCTGGGGGGAATGGTTATATTGAGCGAATCACCTGCTGAAAGAAAAGAACCTCTGGTTTCATCAAAAAGTCGAATTGAATAATCGTCGGGAAGAGTGGTGGTGCTTCCCGGTGGAATGGTAATGGTTTCCGGTTTTTCCGACGAATTCAGGGCTACGAATTCGTTGAGAATGCCTCCACCGGAGAGATCATTTACAAGGGCGTGGCCGAAGTAATTTCCTGTTAATGAATCTTTTATGGATACGCGGCATTTGCTGAATGATGGAGGTTCCTCCAGGAATACGGAATGTGAATTGCCGGGTGTGTATCCGATAAAAACAGGATTCAGACCATGCCCGTGTACTGTATGAAAGTTGAACCGAACATGGAAGCTGCCTGCAGATGTTACAGATGTCCGTTTGGCAACAATAGGACCGGATGGCGTCGGACTACCCGGTGGAATAGCAATATTAAAAGAGTTGTTTTCATAATTGTGTACAGTATATCCGTTTCCCGGTCCACCAGCAAGGCTGTCGCCGGTTACAAGTCCGTGCCCACGCAACAGCACATAGTTGAAGGTGTTGCCTTCTTTTTCGAACCGGTAGAAATCCAGATTATCCACGCGTTCCTTATTTGACAGCATCCTGTTGCGGGTGGCATCAATGACACTCTGCAGAGAAACCGGGAATGCGTATGGGATTGAAAAATCGGTACATTGATCCGGATAGAGGGTAATGGAAACCGGATGGGCAGGATCTACAGGGGCAACGGTCGCTTTCCCGAAATCGATGTTCTTTTTTCCGGCGGAAACGATCCAGAAGAGTTTGCCCGGGACAAATCTGAAAATCGACCTGTTACTGTCAGTTCCCTCAACCCATTGATCATTGTTGTCAACGGTTGCCGGTGAGGGGAGCCACTGGAAGATCCTGAACTTCGATTTGTCGAATTTCCAGTCTCCATCTGATGGTTTGTATGCTGAAAGTACCGAAGCGATGTCGTTGTTTTCCGGTGTTGCCGTCACACTCAAGGGCGTCCAAACCATACTGTCAACCGTAATGTTGTCGAAATTGTTTCTCTGACGCAGAACAGGATGTGCAATCGAAACCGTATCGAAAATTGTATCGTTGTCGATCACTATAAAGGCTCGTTGTCCGACAGTATCATTGAGGTTGTTCGCGGGGATCGTTACTTCAAGGGCTTTCGTGCCGTTGGAGAGGGTAATATTTCGATAGGAAACGTTTTGTACCGGTCCGTCGGCTCGACCACTATACACCGTGTAATTTAGAGCAAGTTTATCATTTTGAAGCACAATTGTATCTTTGATACTTTTTCCTGTTGCTACAGCAACCTGTGTGGTATGGAGGTTACTTACATTTTCGCCTACAATGATCACATTTACGGTGATGGTGCAGCGGGCGGTTGCCGTGTGTTTTTCCGCATCGGTCATCCGGGTTTCAAAGCCATAAACCCCTCCTGAATCGGGAGTACCCATAATGATACCGGTAAGTGAATCAAGCAGGAGACCAGGCGGCAGACGGCCGGAGAGAATACCCCAGGTATACGGAGGAATGCCGGTTTCCGGGAGAAGAATGTCCCGATAATACCTGCCCTGAGTTCCATCCAGAAGTGTTTTGTTTTTTATGCCGGTAGTGTTGATAATCTCAAAAACGATGGAAAGTGCTGATGCTGAATTGCCTGAATCATCCACCGCCGTGAATTTAAGTAGGCAGAACTTCGCAGCCGTGTCGGGGACTTCTTTCCAGGAAAAACTGTCGGCGTAAGGTTCCACGCTGCTGATAAGCGACCATGTTTTAGAACTGTCGAGACTGATAAAAAGGGAACATGCGGCGATCGGAAAAGAGGAAACCGATGACAGGTATATTTTTTTAGGGGTGGTATCCGCATAGATAATGTTTTTGCCGGAAAGTACCGGAGGAGTAACGGCGATACTCCCTTCCATCAGTGTATCTATGGTGATGGAAAAGGTGTCCCGGGCGGAATGGGATTCCGCGTCAACAACCGTCGCGGCGAATCTGAAAGTACCGGCCGTGGTAGGTTTTCCTGAGATACTTCCGGTTGCAGAGGCAAGCGTAAGGCCCGGTGGCAGACTGTCGGTTGTGACAGACCACGCAAGTGGCGAAATACCCGCATTTGCCGTTAATGCTGCTGAGTATTCAAGACCGACAAGTCCATCGGGAAGGCGATGATGCTCTATAGACAACAGTTTATTAACAATCCTGAACGGCAGGGAGGTGGCTGATGCAGTATTGGCGGAATCATCATAAACCGTTGCTTTTATAAAACAGATAAGAGCCGATGTGTCGGGTACTTTCCAAGAATAGTTACCTGGCCGCCCGCCCATTTCCGTCAGAGGACTCCAGTTTTTCGCACTGTCAAGGCTTATGTACAGGGAACAAAGTGCAATGTTGTAAAAGGCGGAAGCCGATACGGCAATCTCCCGTACTGAATCGGCATACACGATACCATTCCCCTCCAGAACCGGCGGAAGAACCTTGACCTGACCTGCGAGCAGAGAGTCAATAATTATGGAGAAAGTATCCAGAGCGGTATGTGTTTCCGCATCGGTCATTCGAACCGTGAAAGGGAAGGTACCGGTAGCAACGGGTGTACCGGAAATGATACCATTTGTATCCATTGTCAGTCCGCCGGGAAGCGAGCCGTTTGTTAACGACCATTTAATCGGTTCAATAGCCACTGCCAAAATCGTGTCAGTGTATGCTCTATTGAGTGAGCCGCGAAGGAGCTGTTTTTTTTTGATGGCAATTGTATCGATGATGTTGAAGCGATTGGACGTTCCCGTGGCAGTGTTCCCGGAGTCGTCTACTGCGGTTACTTTCAGGAAGCAATGCGATGCGACGATATCCGGTACTATCCATGAGATGCTGTCGGTATTTCCGGAGACCGTTTGAATGGTATTCCAGGTTTCCGCACTGTCGAAGCTTACCGAAACAGAACAGGCAAGAACGGTGTTTTTTGCATTGACTGCCCATTTTATACGTTCACCTTGGGTGGAATCTGCAAGAATTGTTCCCGGAATTACGGGTGGAACAACCGATAACAATGCATGATAACTGGTACCGATAATATCGATATTGGCACCAATATCTATACCATCACGTCCGGAGCCACGGCAGGGGGAGGTCGGTTTCAGTCTGAAATCGATGAGTGTTTTCAAAGTACCCGAGCTGTTCTCAAACTGGGGATCTGAGGAAAGTGAGCCGCAACCGGGGTTGAGAGAGCTGCCGCAGCCAGCATTAAAAGGTTCTTCTAATTGGCCTGAGGTTTTCCATGCTGCGAGGGTGGTGTAATTTTGGTTGCGTCTGTTGTCGCCAATGCGTATCGTTTTAAACGAGCTTCCCCATTGGTTGTGATCGACAGCTTTTAAATAATTTCTCCAACCGGTCATATCTTGGGTAACCAATGAATAAGCTGATGTTGCGATTACAATATTATTATAAAACTGTGGACCGTTTCCGCCGGGAGTGACATAACCCATATTGATAGGCCGGGATGATATTCCATAGATTGTATTATTAGCAATGACAAAGTAATTTCCGTGTGTATTCATATCCGTTCCAGCTCCGGACCAAATAATATCGCCACCGCTATTGTTGAAAAGCAGGTTGTTGAAGATTGTAATACTATCCATGCACATAACCGGGTAAAGGTCAGGAGTGATCAATATTCCCTGATAATTGTCATGAATAAAATTATTGCTGATGGTTGAAAAAGGAGATTGACTTTTTATAAAAATAGCTACCGAATTATTTGAAAATTCACAATTAGAAATAGTTAAAACGGTATCATGGTAGGTTTTGATGGCACTCGTATTGTGATTATTATTACTTTGTCGGTAATTAAAAAAATAGCAATTTTCAACTGTTGTATTGTCTGCTGCTTCTATCCTTAATCCTTCCCTGTTGTCTATGTTTGTAGAACCAGTTACGTTGCCACCATTAAAAGTGCAATTTTTAACCTCACAACCAGTAGCGCCAGAATATTCACCATATTCAGTACCTATCATAACACGGGCTTGTGTTGTTCCTTCATCTGCTTGAAAGGTAAATCCATCAAAAACTATCCAGCTCTGATTATTGGTTCCAAAGATTGTTGCAAAACAGTCCGTTCCAGCGGATGTGTGATCTCCACTTCCACCTGCAGTTCCATTGAATATCACTGAATCCTTATTATTCCTCATAAACACTATCGGATTTCCGATTGTTCCTGAATGTTTTGGATAATAGTACCCATTATAGGAATCTCCAAAATTTCTTCTGGGGACAAGATATATTCCAGCAAGAAATAAAACGGTATCTCCCGCCTCCGCATTATCAAATGCAGTGCGGGTGCTGCAAGGAAATTGTATATTCGTGGACTGGGCCCAAGAGGAGGTACCTGTAGGGGAAACGAAATGCTTCATTGAAAATAACGGGGTTAAACTAGCAAAAAACAGAAGAATTAATTGGATTGTAATGCTGTACTTCATTTCAAACTCATTTGTAGTTAAATTTAAACATAGTTAAATTTAAACTTGGAAAAGTGATAGGCGTTTAATTTATAGTATCTTCTGTTATATAAGATATCAATAACTAAATACTGCTGCTTAAACTAATTGTTAATAAGAATATCTGAATAGAATTGAACAAGATTAGAATAGTAGGTTTCGTTATTGAATTCTTTAATGGCTCTTTGTCGCCCGGAGTTTCCCAGTCTTCTTCGCAACGCTTTATCCTTAATTAGTCTTTGGAGCTTTTCAGCAAGATCATTAACGTCTTCAGATTCGAATAACAGGCCATCTACACCATTAGTTATTACGGTTGGGATTCCGTCTATATTGGCTCCTATTCTTGCTTTTCCTGCTGCCATTGCTTCAACCAATACCCGTCCCATTGCTTCAGATCTGGATGGTAAAACGAAAATCCCGCAGGTGCAGATATGTTGTGGCATTTCGTCAGGAAAGACCGGTGGTATAAGTGTAATTCTATCATGTCCACCAATTGCGTTCTCTAGATCTGTTTTATCGGGATACCAACCTAGAATTTTCAGTGACCATTTATTGTGGTGTTCTGATATCTGTTTGAACGCTTTGATAAGTATATCTACCCCTTTCAGGTGAAAAGGAAATCCGACAAAAAGAATTTCCGGTCTCTCCTCATAATCCGGATAATTCAGGAACAGCTTGGTATTAACCTTACAGGGAAAATTACCGATAACAACACTTTTCCGCAGTTTTTTAAAGGGAGCAATTTGTCTGGGGAATAATATTTTTATTCCATGTGCTCGTTTAAGGACAAATGCTTCAAGAGCAGGGTAAAGAATACTAGATAAGGTATTTTTTAATTTATTATTGCCATCAGCAAATACATTTTTGTTTGTATAAACGCCATTAATTTCGGGTGCAAACTTTGCGCCTAATATTTTTGACGCAAGTACACCAATAAGCCCTGTTATTAATGGGTCGTAGGTTACTACCAGATCGTAATGTTTGCCTCGAAGGCGCATGGAAATGCATTCCCGGAGGATATAGATAATAAATTTAATTCGAGAAGAAACATGTTTCTTTTTGTCCAGTAAGAAACAGTTCCATTCAAAAGAACCAACCATCTTTCTATTAATAATTGCAGGTATACGGGAAGAGGTGATTATTGTTCCGTAAAGATACTTTGAAAGATCATTGTAGTGTTCTTCATTTATTGCCATTGCAGGGCCGGGTGTGAGGATAAGAATGTTATGTTTCATATAAGAGTATTCAATCGTTGTTAAAATGACTCCGTTTTTAACATTAAAAAGGCTTTATTGTGCTTGAATAGGTCACTTTTTAATCAATTTAAACAGGTCTTTAATGAATTGTTTGTCGAAGATTAAAAAATATCCTGAGTAAACAGCTACACCTATTCCAATAAGGGTGCCAAGAATTAACACTTCAGTAATTTTCTCCGTATACATAGTTTCGTGAAAGGTTTTTCTAAATAACCATAACGGTACGCTCATTAAAAGTGTTCCAAGCAAAGGGTTACGTATATTAAATATGTATTTCGGTAATCTGATACCGAATTTTCTGATGGATACGTATAACCATGCAACGCACAAAACAACATAGGTCGTACACCATGGGATAATAATACCGCGTAATCCGTATGGTACTGCGAGAAAAAAGGAAAGTGGCATAGCTATTGCACAGGCGATATTAAAGTAAAGGCTCCACACCGGTCTGCCTTGAGCTGCATGTACGAAATTATTAATTGCAATCATACTCGTCATAATCTGAACGAGGCAGAGTATTTTAAATAAAGAAATTATAGGTTGCCATTTGGCATCAAGCAGTATAGTGATCAGATCTCCGCCGAACAGGTATCCTCCGGCAAAAAGAGGAAAAACAATGGCGGCGGTAATTTTTGTAATGTTAAGATATAATTTATTGAATGCTGCTTGGTCGTGCTGTACTTTTGCAAACGCCGGAAAAGACACATTGTTGATTAATGATACTATTCTGTTGGTTGGAATGGAGGCCAGCTCCAAGGCGAAGGTATAAAAACCCAGTGTTCCGGCCTGCCATGTTCTACCCGCAAAAAATTCATCGGATCTTTGTTGGACGTAAAAAATTGAACGGCCAAGTGCCAGTTTAATTCCAAAGGAGATATATGGCCTTGATTCGATCAAATTAAAATGCAGGGCTGGTCGCCAGCCCGATTTGATATACAGTAACAAGGTTCGAACAAAGGAACGTATGATATTACCCAATATAAGTGTCCATACTCCTCCGCCTGTCTTGGCAATGCCAAACATGCAAGCACTGGAAACTATTACACTGATCATATCAAACATACCGATTGATTTAAAATCCATATCCCGACGTAATAGGCTGGAAGGGACTATTTGTAGTCCATTAAGTATAAAAAGGATTGATACAATTTGTGTTATCGGGATAACACGTGGTTCGTGCATGATAAAAGCCGTTAAATAAGAAACCGGAAAACACGAGATGGCTAACCCTGTAGTAAGAATGGACGAAAACCAGAAAACAGAAGACAGATGGTTTTTATTCATATCCTTTCTTTGGATAATAGCATTACCCAGTCCCAGCTCACTTAAGGTCAATGCATATCCTGTGATGATTGTTGCCATTGCCATTAAGCCGTAATCGCCGGGTTCAAGGATTCTCGCGATAAGGATCGTAACAGACCAGGAAAATGCCTGGCTGAACAGATTAAAAAAGGCCATCCAGGAGACACCTTTGAATATCTTTTGCTCAAGAGACATTAAATTACCGGTTTTCTTTCTGAAATGGTTAACAATTTCTTTACGCTACTATCTATAATTTGACAATCTTAATTAAAAAACATCAGATATCGGTGAGTTTCACTTTCTCAAATCAGAATCGATAAATTCCCTAGAAAAGGTATTAATGTATTTGAGACAATTTGCGAGGGCGATCCCTAAAAATATTGATATCGACGCAATACCAATTTCTATTCCTGTAATAGAGTTATTAAAAATAGTGAAAAAATGAATATCTGTTACAGTATTTCTTGCATTCAATAATAGAGTATTAATTAAATATATTTCCAATGTACACCCACCAATAAATGAAAGAGATTTCCATATAATTTTCAAATGTTTTTCAAGAAAAGTGCAAAATTTTATGAACAAGATACAACAAGGAAAAGATGAAATGACCCCTGGGTACCAATACAGACCCAAATTCCACCGTAGATCAGGAGAGACTAATTTGCCAATAACCCCGTAAAAGATAATTCCTAGTGAAAACAATAAAATAAGGCTGAAATATTGAATTTTAGTAAAAACGAAGGATTTTTTTTCAATGGCAATTATTCCTAAATAGACCCCCAAAATAAATGACGGAATCCGAATAATAAACACCAGTAAATAATTTAAATAGCCTGTAATTGTAACTAAAAATGCTGCTGAAATGCATAAGCCTATCAGAATAGCCGTATTTTTAAATGGTTTTTTATTACTGATCAAATGATTTATAAAAGGAAATAAAAAGTAGCATATGAGAATTCCGCTAACAAACCAATAATCCAAATTTCCAGTCGAAATAAATTCCATACCGGATAAAAGCCGAAATGTTTTTCCTATATATATTTTATGGCTTGATATTACAATAATTATTGTTTCAATTGCAATTACCGTCCAGTAGGCCGGTAATATTCTGAAGAATCTTTTTTTTATAAAACGCTTATAGTCCAAAGATGATTTACTGAAGCAAAGTCCAAATCCTGAAAGTAAAAAAAAGATATCTACACCTAATAATCCACATCCCTGGAAAAAGCGTAAAATTTGCCCAGCTACTGTTAAGGGAAAAGTTATCCGTGCATGAAGAAAAACAATCCATAGAATCATGAAACCCATGATTGCTGGGCGATATCGAATAAGACCATTTAAAAGATTGTTTTTTATTAGATCGCTCATATTACTTTTCTTCTTAGCGAATAATTTATCTGCCGACTGCTCTTTCCTAAAAACCATTTCGATAAGAACATTGACTTGGAAAAAATGGAGTTGTCTATGACAAGAGGAATAATTATTCCGATAAAGAAGATGGTGATACATGCCAAAAAAGGCTGAATGTTCAATACCTTAACCAGTATTGAATAGGATATTGTTACGATATAGGGTTCATGAAGCAGGTAAATTGAAAAGGATTTTTTACCTATATAGATGATAGGTTTCATGAGTTTCTTGAGTTTGAAGCTTTGTGACACAACAAAGGACAAGAAAAACACAAAAAGTGAACCGAAGGAGTGCTTAAAGAATAGCAGAAAAGAAGACTTGGGTAAAAATATGGTTAGTAAAACGAGACTACCGGTAACAATGATCATGAGGATGGATGATAACGGTTTAAAATGTCGTTGAGTATATAAAAAATATCCTATAGCATAAAAGCCAATTCCTTTTAAAGGGTTAATTGATAAATAAATGTCACCCCACAAACCATAGGAAATGAATGATATACTCAAGCATAAAACTAAGAGTATCTGCTTTTTTACAAAAAGGATCTCTGTAATTTTAAATACCGCCGTAACAAAGAATAGTAATGGTAAAAAATACAATTGTCCTGCCGGATTTCCTTTAATCATGAAAAGAGCTGAAAAGATAGCTCCAAAATGATTGAATCGTATCGGAAGAAAATTTTCAGCAATCGGGAAATGTTCAATACAAATCCGAATGACGATATAAACAACCGAAAACAGAAAGTAGGGGACAATCAGGCGCAGGAATCTTCTGTGTAAATAGTGTATTATGGATACAGGTGAGTCATGAATGTTATTATTCGCTGTTTGATGAAGAAAACCTGCTACGATAATGAAAAGGGGGACTGAAAAATAACTCAGGTTATGAAAAAGGTTGATAAAACAGTTTATGTTATCTGAAATATAAAGACCACTTGCATGAATGAAAACAACGGCTATAATTCCGATTCCGCGACTAATGTCAAGATGTTTATTTCGAGATTGCATTAATTACTTCTTAATTAAATCGTTTAAAATTCGTTTATGGTTATATTACAGAAACATATACATCTGGCCGGTCTTCGAATGACGATATGTTTTATAACATTTATACTCGTATTTTGATTAGACTGATTGCTTGTTAATGTTTGGATTGGTATTCATTTCAAAAACAATTGCAGTTGCAGCGATCATTCCTGCCAGATACCAGTAATGTGCATAATAGAGAACAGAAAGAAATGTTGCGGAACAAAAATAACCTGCCAGTGAAGCTAAAAAAGCAACAGAAATATTTTTAAAGAAGGGTTGTTCCGTTACTGGGAGGAAATGAACGTTTTTATTAATAGTAAAAATCTGTTTCAAATTTTTAAAAAGAAGAATAAAATACAATAGTACCCCTTGTATTCCAAGTTCGGGTAGCAGAGTAAACCAGAGCGAATGGGCTTGTCTGCCCCACATTTCACGTTTAAAATAACCTGTTTGGTATTTTGAGAACCATACAGGAAAATTACCCGCACCCACACCAAAAGGATGACCTTTGAACATATTGATAGCGGATTTCCAGGATTCAATTCTTGCCTGAGCGGTGCCATCCTGTGTATCGGTAGATGTTTTCATTTCATTCCAGTAGGCATTCCCGGCAAATAAATAGAGGCAGAGTGCGATCAACCCAACAACTATCAGGCTTATCCATTTTTTAGGACTAAAAAGCCAATAGACCAAAAACATGCCGATCATTCCGAGGAAACCCCCTCGTGATGCGGAAACGACCACAGCACCCAGCCCTAAACCTGTGCATAAACCAAAAATAAGCTTTTTTAGAACACCTTTAACAGAAAGAAATAAAGCAATGCTGAAGGGAAGCCAAGTGTTGACATATAACGCCAGATCATTTTCATCAAGAAACTGATTCCCTGATCCTATACCTCCGTGTAATATGGCATATTGGGCCTGATACGCCATAAGAAGGATTAGTACAGTTATCAACTTTTGCAGCTGTTTTGTTGAATTGATACAGATGGTGCAGGATAGTATAAAGGGCAGCATTAGTACCATTCCTTTTGTAGTACTATATGCATAGAATCCGTTCAAGGCAAAAGGAATAGAACAAGCTGCAAATACAATAAATAAAATAATCAAACGAACTTGGGGGATTTTTAAGTTGATATTTGATCTGTTTTTAATAAGAAAAGCAGTAAGAAATAGAGTGACTATCAAGGCTGGGCGTAGATATCCAAGAAATGGAAACGTGTCCTGTGGACGGCCGTAATCGACGATCAAATATAAATAGATAAAAAATATCCATGCGCCACTGATTCTCGTGTCAGGTTGTTCCACACCAGACTCCAAGGAAATGTCCTGATCTATCGATCCAGAATTTTCTTCAGAGTATTCCATTCACTCAAATCACTTTCTTTAAATATCTTTATCACCAGTTAAAATATAACGAGCCAGATCATGGTACACCTGGCTTGATCCATCAGATTTGAACAGCAGGAAATATGCAGACGTTCCACGTTTGTTGAAACCGTTTTTTCTGAGTTGTGGTATATAGGAGTGTGCATCATTGAGAGTAATGCGTATGGTACCGATTTTACCAAGATTTTTAAGATAACAGGAAAAAAGCTTCAGGCCAGGTATAAGGACTGCTTCTTCTGTAATAATAATATCGGAAATGTAGCAGACACTTTGCTTTGTTGAGAATACAATTATTCCACATGGCGTATTTTTATTAAAAAGATGGAAGAACGAATACTTCCCCCTGTGGTACGAAGAATATTTCCAATGGAGGGTCTGAAGAGAACGGTCTTTTATAAAAAGAGGGGTTTTATCGATTGATTCCCAGACCATGTCAAATTCTTTGATAATACTATCGTGTACTTCACATCGCACAGGTATATTGGTGTCACCTCGGAGTACATATGGGCATAGGTAATTAAGTATTCTGCCGAACAATCCGGTTACTGGTTGAAATGGAAGAAACCGGTGTAAAAAAAAAGTCCAATCAACAATATAGACATACGAAAGCAGATGCTGATCAAGAATCCAGCCGGCAGCCATGGCTGCTCTGCAGAAAGACTCGTTTGCCATGGCAAGCGCGTATTCACAGTTGTTATCAAGGAGGTAGCGATTGATATACAAAAAAAACTTTTTTGCAATTCCCTGACCACGGTATGGTGCGTCAAGAGAGGTGTCTCCAGCGACTCCGACCAACACCGGGTGGGCATTGATCCAGTACTTTCGGAAAATGAGAGAACACATTCCTATTTTTTGGTTTTTATCATTTTCTATCCAGAACACAACGGGTGGTTTTGCTGTTGGTTCACCTGAATACCGCCACCTGAGATACTCCAACGAAAAGTTTTCGTCCCGGTTGCGGTGCAGAAGATCGAGAATCTCCTGCTCATATCCATCAAATGGGGTATGGGAGAAATGGTAGGACATTGAATTGTGATTCATTTAACACTTCCGCAAATACAGTCGTTCATAGGCACGGGTCATGACTGATGCCTCGAATTTCGTATTGAAAATGCGTTGTCCATTTTCGGAGTATTTCCGTTGCATTGCAGGATCGGACAAAATGGATATGACTGCATCTGCAAGTGCGGTAGGATCTTCCGGTTTCACCAGGATTCCATTTACCCCCGAATGAATGACCGAACTGTTGCCGCCGACATCGGTTGCAACAATCGGGCACCCTATGGCCAGTGCCTCTAGCAGTACCATAGGCAGCCCTTCCCAGAGAGAAGGAAGTACATAGCAATCAAACAGCCTTATTACCTCCTGCATATCGGTCCTCAGTCCGCCAAAGATAACATTCCGTTGCAGGTTGAGGGTGGCTGTTTTTTCTTTCAGCTCATTTTCGAGGTAGCCGCTACCGGCGATGACAAGGGTAATTCCGGAGTACTGTTCAACAATACGGGGCATGGCATCGAGCAGGAAGGAAATGCCTTTCTGTTGCGATAAACGCACTCCCAGCCCGATAACCGGGCCGTTGCCCTCGATACCGAGTTCCGTGCGCTTTTTTTGCAGGTCTACCGAAAGGGTGCGGATAGCGGCATCAATGCCGTTATAAATAACGGCAATTTTTTTTGTAGATATTCTTTCATAGCGGTGCAGGTTATATGCCGTATGTTCAGAAACGCCGACCACCCGAAAAACGAAATGGGAAAGAAACCACTCAGCGACCATATACCGCTTTTTATCGGGAAAACTCCGTGCGTGGTCGGTATGGATAATGGTGCGGACGCCTGCGAGCAGGCTGCCGATAACCCCGTCGATCATCGGCTGCGTATTATGAGTATGAACGATGTCGATGCGGTGTTTCCGCAGAAGACGGGCAACTTTAATAAAAGCGAAATAATCAACACCCGAGGGGGTTTGTGGCAATAGATACACCGGTATGCCCAATTTCTCGACTTCACCGGTAAATTCACCTTTTTCACGCAAACAGAGCACCGAAACATCAAACAATTCACGGTTGATCGTCCGGCAAAGGGTAATGACCACCTGCTGCAGTCCGCCGAGGGCGAGATCGTGCGTGATGAGCATGAGACGCTTTTTTTTCAAATTTCCTGAATCCGATACTACTGTTTATGTATTACTCGTTACCATGTTACCCTGCTGACTTGAACATGTGTTGTGGCAATAACAAACAAGGTTGGTTGAGCGAAAAATTAGTTTTTACATGTTTCAAAACGTTCTCTGAGAATTCGTGCTGCACTTTGAGCCTGAGAGACAGCTTCCTGTTTTTTAATCAGCATTTCTTCTCTAATAGAGGCACGATTGTTCCATTCAGACACAATGCGTGTCTGAATATCGTTGATGTCCGGTTCATTGAGGTTCAACGTTGTCCTACCAAACATTTCATTAACAACATTATGCATTCTTCGGTCTTCCTTAACCGTTAAGGCAATGCATGGAGTGGGGAATGAAAGCGCTCCAAGAAGACCATGGGTACGTTCACCTACAATGAAATCACAACGACCCATGAGCCCCTTGAGAACCGGAGCTGAATACTCATTCGTAATGAAGGTAAAACGGTTTTTTAAATTGCTGAGTCGTTCGGTGATTTCTCCAGCGGTGACACGATCATCATTCCTTAGTGAGGGCCCGATACAGTGTGGAATAAATAGAAAATGGGCGTTGGTATTGAGAATGAGGAATTCAACGAGATTCTTCCAGAATGAAACACGAAGTTCATGTTTTTTCAACGGATCTTTTTCAGCAGTAAAGGATCGTTCAGCAATAACACCGCCTCTGACGGTAATAAGACCAAAAAGTGGTTGATCTTTCTCATCCGGAATCTTCTCCCTTGCAAGCAGGGCTGTTATTTCTTTTTCCGGAGAAGGTTTCATAAGGATTGCAGGGTCGGGAAAGAGAAAAAAGCGATCACGAGGGATATTGTTTGCAAGGAGATATTCCACTGAACCGGATTCACGTACCGAATTGAAAATCGTATGGAGAAAAGCATAGCGTAACATGAATCGATAGTAAAACCGTTTAATGCGCACTGGCTTTCCTTCGGTACCTACTCCATAAATTGCAATCGGTATCTTCAGGATGTTCGCAGTGATAACAAACCAGAAAAGTTCAACATTGAGACACCCGTCGTGGCCAACCATTAACAGATCTGCATTGACATAAGTGGCAAGCAGTTCATCCTTGATAAGGAATGCGGCGAGTCTTTTTGATAAACGTGATAGCAGGGTATAAATTACCAGTTTGCCCCATCTTTTAATATATACACTCCAGCGGAATGAGGTCGGCGGGTTTTCATTGTAGTAGTCTGCCATCTGGTAGAGATCGACACCCCCGACGGTTTTAATATCTGCACCAAACCTTGCCGAGTCGATTTCCGGCCATGCACAATAAAGTGAAATTTCAGGGTTGTGGAAATTTGTCAGAGCTTCCTTGATGCCTTCAAAAATTGCCATTTCACCTTTATTAAGAGAGGGAATAGATTCCGGGATGCAAATTTTCATACAGGTCCTGATCCTTTATTTGATGAAGGCGATATTTTTATTTTCTACTTCGGTGAGAAGCTCTTTACGGGTTACATCGCTCAGATTTGAGATTAAATATTTTCGACCGAACAGGCGATTTCCGTTTTTCATGGTACTTGTTTTTTCTATATACACATCTGTTGAACTGATTTTCTTGGCTGGGTTTCCTGCAGCAACCGTATTGGGCGGAATCGATCTGTTCACCACCGAACCGGCGCCAATGATGGAATTGTCACCAATCGTGACATTGGGTAAAACGATGGCCGAGTCGCCAATGAAACAGTTTTTTCCAATGGTAATCCTACCGATTTTAGTGAATCCCAAAGCCCTTTTCATACTCGCATCGTGAGCAATGAGTTTTACATTCGGGCAGATGGTGGAATTATCGCCGATTGAAATAAGGTAGCAGTGCGCAGGGTCAAAAAAGAATGAATCAACAATTACCACACCCTTTCCGAGCCTCAACCCTTTTTTCTGCAATTGCAGTAAATACTTATTCCGTTTATAATCGAGCAGAAAATGGTATATCTTATCAATTCCGAAATACAATTGGTACTCCTCTATTCCACAGGCATTCGTTGTGATTATTCATATTGGTACGTTAAAATACCTTGGTGCAGTTTTCATTGCATTTATTTATCCTATTTCAGGAAGTTTCTCCACCAGTACCGGCCCCGTATGCAAATATTTTGTGGTAGTTCTCTTGGTATCAATGTCACGAAAGACCCGCAGTACCTGTTCGGTGGTAAGCCCGACGGCGGGTGCTGTTTCTTCAGCCGAGTATCCGTTGTTTTTGCCGTAGAGACAAAGGTCCATTTTATCATACGGCAGTGAAAAATAAAACTCATCCTGCCCCTGTTCCAGGGAATAAGTGTCGGTAGTCGGCGGTCGGCGGCGAATTTCTTCCGGTACTCCAAGGTATTCGGCAAGTTGATATACCTGGGTTTTATAAAGGTGCGCAATCGGTTTGATATCTGCCGCGCCATCGCCCAGTTTTACAAAAAAGCCCTGATCGTATTCCAGTCGGTTTGGTGTCCCGGTGGTGGCAAAATTGAGTTTATCGGCGTAGTAGTACTCCATCATTTTTCTGATGCGCTGTTTGAAATTTGTTGCAGCCACGACCCCTAAATAGGCATTGAGTGGTAATCGTTTTTTCACAAGAGTACCCTGCGGGTCCTGGCCCACTACCGAAAAAACGGTGAAACCGTCGTGATTGATCACATTGGACACGGTGATTTTTGATTTCCACCCGTCTCCGTATTCGGGAATAGCCGTTTGCACACATTCATTGTATCTCCGGTAAAAACCAACAGCTTCGAGTGTACCGCTGATGTCCTCGTGATATTTTGTTACCTTATACGTATCTGCAGCCAATGCACTGAGGTCCAGGGTCTCATCCGCACTATGTTTTTCCGGCATCTGCAATGCTATAACCCGCTCAGCACCGATTGCCCTTACACAGAGACCGAGGGTTACGGAGCTGTCGATACCTCCGGATACCCCCACGACATACCCCTTTTTCCTGAAAGTGATAAGAGTATTCCGGAGGGCCGCCGTTATCTTTTCTACTTCCTGTTCACAATTGATACGGAGAAGCTCGGGGGATACTATTTGTTTCTGCCCCATAGTTGCATTTTTCCTTTCTTGCCTATCAGGAGGACCGTACGGAATCTCCAACGGGTAGGTATGGATCAAATACCATCGAGTTTAAGGATTGGTAAAGGATAGCACCAGAACGTGTATTTTGCTGTTACGACTCATTTTTTTTTGTTTTGATAAAACGGACAAGGTTGTTGATGCTGTCGAGATTTTCCGGAAGCAACTCGTCGTCATTGACGGTTATTCCGAATGTGTCTTCCAAAAAGGTTATCACCTCCAGGATACCGGTTGAGTCGATGATTCCGCTATCCAGAAATGAGGTATCCTCGGTTAATCTGCTTGCATCACCAAAAAGAAAATTGTTGATAATGAATTGTTTAATCTGTTCGGATAAACCCATAGTAACAGCTCTCCTTGAATGTGTTTAATGTAAAATCTCTAAGTTACCGCCCGATATTGTTCATCGCCTTGAGAGCCCGTATATTATGCTCTTCATCATGGAATTCCTCAATTTCGGTGAACCCCCGCTTTTCAAGCCTTTTCTTCATTGCTTCGCCCTGACCGAGCCCGGTTTCAAACGCAAGCCATCCCTTATCGGTAATATACCGGGGCGCTTCATTAATCAACGCCTGCAGAATTTTAATTCCGAAGGGTCCTCCATCAAATGCGAGCCGGGGCTCATACCCGATTATCTGTGTATTCATGGTATCGACCCGTCCGCTCGAGATATAGGGCGGGTTACAGGTGATTACATCAAATGTACCAAAAAAATCTTCATTTTCAAATGGTTTTAAAAGATCACCGCATCTGATATCCATTCTATCCTGCAGGCTGAGAAATTCGGCATTTTTTCCTGCAAGATCTATCGCATCCGGGGAAAGGTCGGAGGCGTAAACGTATGCATCGGGAAAATGGTGTGCAATAAGGCATGCGATATTCCCCCCGCCGGTGCATACATCAAGGATATGAAGATCCTTTTTCTCTTTACTGAGTTGAGCGACGATTCCGAGTGCGGCTTTTCCCAGAATTTCGGTCTCTCTTCTGGGGATCAGAGCCCCGGGGCCTGCCAGCAGTTCAATATCCAGAAATTGCTGTCGGCCGGTGATGTGTTGAACCGGAACGCCGGATCGTCTTTTCTGATAGAATTCCATTAACTGATCATGTTGTTTTCCATTGAGGGGAGGAAGTTTTTGAAAACCTGCTCGCGCAATGGAAACCGGGTTACCGGCAGCCGCACACCAGAGAGCGGCGATAGTGCTCTCCGGATTCTCCTCCGGCTTGTCGGGTAAAAAATCCAACTCTGCAGAGGCTTTTTGTACCAGATCTTTAAAAAAGGCAGATTCCTTCATAATGATTTTTTTTCCAGTTCCGGTAAACCCTTCTTTGTTATTTTTCCGGTTTCAGTTTTTGGAAGGGCAGGTAAAAATACAACACGTTTGGGAACCATAAAATTTTCAAGGTTGGCCAGGCATGATTTTTTAATATCTTTTTCATTCAGCGAGACCCCATCACTGAGTGCGATATAGGCAACGATCGCTTCACCAAGGGTGTCGTCTTTTTCTCCCAGTACCGCCGCTTCACGAATTCCATGTATTCCGTAGAGAACATTTTCTACCTCGACCGGGCTTACCTTTTCTCCCCGGGTTTTAATAATATCATCGTTTCGTCCCAAAAAGTAGAGATCACCATCTTTATCCATCTTGAACCAGTCCTGGGCGCACAGGACAAATTCTCCCGGAAGCGGGCCGGGTCTGAGCATTTTACTGCTTAATTCAGGTTGTTTCCAGTACCCCTTCATGACGTGTTGCCCGCGAACGTGAAGAATTCCGGTTTCTCCGGGCCCGCATATTCTCCCTTCCGGGGAGAGTATATATGTTTCGGTACCGGGAATTGCTTTTCCGACGGAAGTGGGTTTTTTGTCTGCAAGTTCCGGTTCAAGATAACATACTCTTTTACACTCGGTGAGCCCGTACATCCGGTAAATCAGAGCGTTCGGAAATATCTGGTGCAGCGTTTCCTGGTAATCGACCGGAAGGGCGGCCGCGGTATTGGTAATTCTGGTTACCGAGGGAAAACAAAGCGGATTCTTGCGGTGCATGGTAACCATGGTGGCAAAAATAGTCGGAACACCGGGAAAAACAGTAATTTCATGCTCGGTCATCCGTTTGAATGCAAGTGCGGGATACGTGAATGATCGTTCAAGTACGAGGGTAGCTCCGAGAGAAACAGACATGAGCAGCTGGTATAAGCCGTAATCGAATGCCATGGGCAGAACGTTCAGGATTCGATGATCTTTGGAAAGACGCAGATACTGGATGAGGCTATGGGTAGTGAAAACCATTGCCGAGTGGGTCATCATGACCCCTTTGGGGTTGCCGGTTGAGCCGGATGTGTAAATCAAGGCAGCCAAATCAATAGACAATGCATTACATTGGGGCAGTAAGGATGATTCAGACTCTGCAATAATGGTATCAAACGACTCCAGCGGGCATTTCGCACTGGTGATATCAGGTGGGAGTGTGCCGGAACAGAAAATTCCCTGCAAGTGGATATTTTCCGCGACCGCCGGTAAAAAAACACTCTCCAGATGTCCATCGGTGATTAAAAAGGACGCCCCACTGTCTTTGAGCATGTAGGATAGCTTTTCGACTTTGGTTTGTGGGTTGACAACCATGAAAACACCACCGGCCATAAGTACCCCGTAAATTGAGGCTGCGCAGGTGAAGGTGTTGTCCATGTATATAGCGACCCGGTCGCCCCTGGACAAACCTCGGGAGATCAGTGCTCCTGCACAACAACGGGATGTTTCCAGGAGTTGCCGGTAGGTAAACGCCTTACCTTCAGCTGTAATTGCCGTCTTCTCCGGACTGACCGCTGTTCTAAGAAAAAGGCTTTCCTGCAGAAGCCGTACTGGAGCATGATGCATGGTTGATCCTTCAGGGTGAAATGAAATGGTCTGAAAGCAGCTGCGTTGATACCAGACCCGCAACCGCCATATCGTCCCGCTCACCAGTCCGCTCGGGAGGCTGCGTGCGAAGTTTTTCTATATACCTGCCCGTGATGTCCGCATTCAAACAACCCTTTTGTTCCAGGTGTTCTTTTTTGAGTAATTCGGCACCCCGGTTGCCCTTTTCCGGATGGATAAAACATTCAGCAATGGGAGCCCTATACGGTTGCTTCGGTCTGTTGACAATGTCGGCAGGTAAATATGATTCGAATGCTTTTTTTAAAAGAAATTTTTCGTTTAATACATCAATTTTATATCGTGGTGGAACGGTTGCCGCAAATTCAATCACACGGTGATCAAGAAAGGGAAACCGGCCTTCAACCGAGTTTCCCATCATCATGCGGTCACCCTGACTGTTCAGAAGGTATCCCGACATGAAGAGTGATATTTCAAGGTATTGGGCGCGGCAAAGGGGATGCCATCGGAGAATATCCGGATCAATATATGCCTGCAAAGGTTCAAAGACATTCTTCTGTTCATTAAATTCGGTTTTGAAACCCTCGCTGAAAAACTGTTTCATAAAGGACATGTTGTTCCACCTGATACGGTGGGAATAAAAAGGGTCATCAACGTCGACAAGTCCTTTTTTGAAAAAAGCCTGCCAGAAGGCTGGTGCGCTTTTGTTGACATAAGGATATATTGATTCCAGTAGCCGGGGCCGCAGGGAAGAGTGTGGGGATCTTGCCCAGAATCTCCGGATTTTATCTTCTTTGAAAATATTATAGCCTCCGAACATTTCATCGGCACCTTCACCGGTAAGAACTACTTTAATGTTATTGTCACGGACAAGCTTTGAGAGTGCGAGTAGAGGCGCGGGGGCGGTACGGATCATCGGGCGCTCGGCGAAATAGATAACCTCTGTAAACAGATCACCGATGGAATCCGTTGATACTTCGGTAAAGCGATGATCGGTTTCAAGAAAATCAATCATTGTCTGCTGATAGCTGCGCTCATCGAAGCTTTTATCATTAAATACCACCGAGAAGGTAATAAGATCGTTGTTATGGTGCTTTTTTACCAACGCGGTGATGATCGAAGAATCAAGACCCCCGCTGAGATATGCCGCAACCGGCACATCCGCCCGCAACCGTATGGCGGTTGCGTCATGGAGTACTTCGTTGAGCCGTTCTTTATAAAATGAGAGTGGCCGATCCTCATAGGTGCCGAGTTCGGGAAATTGCAGTTTCCACCATTGGTTGATACGAACACCACGATCATCCACCGTCATGTAATGGCCGGGAGGGAGTTCACTGATTCCCTTGAAGGGCGTGCGCGGCGGGATATTCACCCAGATGGTGAAAATCTGTTCGAGTCCCACCGGATCCAGCTCTCGCCCTGCAGCAGGGTGCTCAAATATCGCCTTGATTTCGGAACCGAAAAGTATACCATGCTGGTATTTTTTATAGAACAGCGGGCGGATGCCAACCCGGTCGCGGGCAAGGATAAGGCGTTTTTTTACTGAATCCCACAGTGCAATACCGAACTGACCGTTGAGGTGGCTGAAGAAATTTTCTCCGTATTGCTCGTAACAGTGCACCAGAACTTCTGTATCGCTGCGGGTATAAAAACGGTGCCCTTTCTTTTCCAGTTCGTTCCGGAGTTCCGGATAGTTGAAAATTTCTCCGTTGAAGACCACCCATATTGTTTTATCTTCGTTGTGAATAGGCTGCGAGCCGCCGGCAAGGTCTATAATACTGAGCCTTCTCATACCGATACCGATAGTACCATCGATGTGGAGACCTTGTTCATCCGGTCCGCGGTGATATAATTTCCGCACCATCTTTTCGAGGATGGGAAGTTCAACCTCGTGTGAAGAATCCTCGTAAAAAATTCCGGCTATCCCGCACATAGTGAATCCGATTTTTTATCATGTAAGGAAGAATACAGACTAATTGGCAATGAATTATCCATGCATGGTGAAAGATTTGGTATCGGCAAAAATTGAATCCTTGGAGCAGTTTGAAAACAGAAACCGTGCATTAGTAAGAATTATAACGTTTCCGGAATTTTATTACCTTTATTGTGTACAATAAATTTGCTATTTCTGTTGGTTGTGTTCCCCGAAACCCTGAAGAGGGGCTTAGGACCGTTGTCTCTTTCGGAGGAGGTGTTGCAATAATTTGCTAGTAGATTACACCGAAGAGAACAATACATCGAACAACAAGCCTTGTCAGTATCTGATGTTATTGCGGGAGTTTATCCGCATCGGAATCATTACCCGCCGGGACTTCTCTCTGTTGTCCGGTTTTATCACCGGAATCTCCTCTACCCTCAATGACGTCTACAATCCTTTGACAAAAAAGCGGTGCAACCTTTTCCGAGAATGTTTTATTGGGGTGAGAGTCGGCAGGGTCGACGGCGTAGTTGTCGAGCAGATACTGACCGCCTCCGGTTTCGAGCTTCTGAAAATCCCAGAGGTAAATATTGTCGCCCGGTTTGTCCCATTCGGTTCTGACCCAGTCAAAAAACGCCCCAGCCCTCTTTGCGTTTTCGGGAGAAGTGGCAGCTTTGGTCAGTGCAGCACCGGTCCATACGATGAATTTTGTCCGAGGAAACTCTGATAATTTGGCAGAAAGGGCATTGTATTGCGCTTTATAATTCTGGATGGTTTTCACCGGGGAATCAGCTGAGCCCTTTGTTCCCTCATCATTAATACTGCTTACCGGAAAACAGTGTTTGAAAACAACCACATCGAATTCTTTGGTTATCATTTCGAGTGTGGGTTCGTACTGGAATGGGGAATCCCCGGCGTGTTTGACCCAGATGTTCCAGTAGTCGTAGGGATTATTCCCATAATTAACGGGAAACCACTGTTCCGTGATATGATATGGTTTTTTTGATTGAATGTTTTCAAACCATTGTTTAACCCCGCCCGACCAGATGTTATTTCCGGTACTGTGATGCAGGAACAGAATGTTGACCGCACCGTTGCCGCTTGTTACCGGTTTTTTAAGGATTATCTCCGGTTTTGTTTTGGGACGCAAAAACGAGCGGATTCTCGAACGATTCATATATGCCGTACCTAAACCAATTATAAGTACAACTACCACCATAATAATGTTTCTGTACATCATACATCTCCAAAAAAGTACACATTATGCAAATTAGCGGCATTTGCTACGATATCGTAACAAGAAAAAGTAGCGTAACTAATTAACTTATTTATACTACCTGATTCAGGCCTCAGGAATAAAATCGAAAAAATCAAAATACTATCTGACTCAACGTTTATGTAAAATGCAAGCCTGTTCATCCACTTGATTGTGGGGGCAAACGTGTTGTTTTTTTTATTTTGAAGTGAAATTTGGGCAAATAGCAGAGCAATGGATGTTTTGGTGGAATTATGGTATTTTTATTGAGTGAAAAAGAACCATTGGATTAAAATTGTATCGGTTGTTATTTGCTCCATTGCCGGTTTGTATCTTCTGGCTCTGCTTCTGTTGTCGATTCCATTTACCGTTCCAGCGTATTTTAAAGATTTTTCCGAACCGTTGATTTCTGTTCCCGATGTTCGCCCCGATACCTGTGCAGATGCACTCTACATACTTGGCGGGTCAGAAAAAAGTGTGAACAACCATATCAACACGGCAATAAACCGTTATCATTCAGGAGCAACCCGCAGGATCATTTTTTTTAATTCAACAGCGAAAGAAGAATATGATCCTGCGTTAGGGCGTAACCTCACTAAAAACGAGTGGATCACCAAACAGCTCATAAAAGGGGGGGTACCCCGGAACAGTATACGTATCATGCCCTTCAGGGAAGGTTTATTTGGTACCCTTTCCGAAGCACGTACCGTTTCTGAGTATGTAAAAGCGAAGGATTACGCTTCGATAATCCTTGTTTCTTCGCCGGGCCATACCCGCAGGGTTTCACTCTGTTTTGGTCACTATTTTAAAGGCAAAAATATTTCAATGTATATTGAGCATTCAAAGGATCCCTTTTACTTCAGGGAAATGGTTCTTGAGTTCTTTAAATTGCAGGTGTATCGGGTGATTATTGCAATCGATGGTTTTTTGGGGAAAAAAGGGCATAATGGTTGGGAGGTCAGGCAGACTCTGCAGCTCGATCAGCAACTTCCAAGCAACAGTGTGGGAAAGTCTATAGCTTACAACTAATTCCTGCAGCTTGAGCAATAACTTCCACAATCCTCCCGATATCCTTCGCCGTTACAAACTTATGGCACGGCAGAGTGAGCAACCGTAGCGCAATATTCTGTGCGTGTACCGAACGTTGGTCCGGAGGAATATTCAGCTGAGGAATCCGGTCAATAGCCTCCGGGTAGGTTCGGGCAATTCCCAGACCATTTCGCCTTCCTTCATGAAACACCATTGCAGCTGTTTTTTCAGAATCGAATAGAACCGGAAACCTGATGCTGGGGGTCGGAGCAGACGGGTTCCAGAAGGTTTGTATTGAATTCAATTGGGACAAACCATTGTAATAGTGTTGAGCACAGCCCATTCGTACCGCATTGAATGCGGTGAGTCGCTTGATCCAGTTGCCCGCGAATCCAGCCTGAATACCACTTAACGTATGCGTCGGGAAATCCGGTTCGAAAAGCGTTTCACCCAGCTTAAGAAACGGCAGGTTTGCAGGTAAAGTAAAGAAACGCGGGTTAATGAGTAAAAACATGGCTAATGTCTGTAGTAAAAGTTTTATAAGTTCTTTTGAGGAATACCCGGTAATAGAATCTATTCTTTTTTGAAGAACCGAGGCGAATGGTTCATGGTCGGTAAGGAGTATTCCTCCTTCACCGGCAGAGAGGGCCTTCCCTCTGCCCAGACTGAACAGTATCACATCACCTGTGCAGAGCTGTGGATGCCCGGCAAGTGCGGTGCCCATTGCCTGGGCGGCATCCTCAATAATAGTTACCGTAGTTCCCGCAAGCAGTTTCCGTACACGGTCAATATTGGCCGGCAGTCCAAAAAGATGGGTCGGACATACTGCAAGCAGATGGTTGTTATTCCGGATAATTTCCCGGAGTGCGGATTCATCAAAATCAAGTGTTGACGGATCGGTTTCACACGGAATCACCGTGCATCCAGCATCAATTATCGCAGAGGGAACAGAATAACAGTTGAATGCAGGTACCACTACCCCTTTACAGTCAGGTTGAAGGGTGCGAAGTGTATGCAATGCTTCAGCGAGGGCGGCTTTACCAGAGGAATAACTGAAACAGAATTTTTTATTGAGTTGTCCTGATAACGATGCATGAAATTGCCGGATGGTTGCAGACGGATTGAAAACACCAGTAAGTCCGGACAATAAATCGGTAACGGAATGAGGGGAAGCTGCCGGAGGAAGAGTACTTGTTTTGTTGAAAAGGTTCATTCTGACTTCTCTGCGGACCTATTGAAGGACCCATTTTGCAATGTTGGGATAAAAAGCATCAATGAGGGCAGAGGGTGGAAAACTACCACTTATACCTTCTTGGGGCAGGATAAAGACTATTATCGATGCGCTGGTGGTTCGATAGAGCAGGGCGTCGAAAATTGTATAGATTTTTGAAAGTACAGGTTGAGCGGTTATCCTGTTTCTTGTTGCGTAAAAAACAAAAAAACGTGAATTGGGATTATCACCATTTCCCCTGCAGATTCTGCATGCTATTGTTGAGGATGTATCAGTTCCAATTCGGGAAACGGTACATGCTTTCAGGGTTTTATCGTAATGGTATCCTGCTATCTCTCTGTTTGTACCTTGTTTCCGGTAATAGCCACAATATATCATTGCAGCGTGACCCTGATAATCTGAAATTTTATACTGAAATTCAACATCGGCAGTTGGAAAGTCATTGAGTTGGCTGATTTCAGGAATAGGGGTAATCTCCCATCCATTGAGTTCAGAATCGAACGGTCGAGCTACAGGGGTGAACTGGTCGGTATGAACTCTCCAGAAATGGGTGAAAAACATACCGGCTGCCAATACAAGGGCCAGCGGTAACAACGATGACCATTTTGGTGATGATGCAAAAGTCGGTAAACCGTGGTTACCTTTTTTCTGACCGAGACCGGGAATTTTCGACAACCAGAAGGTAAAAAGGGCCAGAAACAGAAGTCCGATATAAAATCCGGTTCCGGTCATCAGAATATCTTTCGGACCATGCGTAAAAACGGTGCGATGGTAGTTTATCGCAATCAATATGGCCACCCTGATACTATTTGAGAGAATGGTCAATGGAATTGTCAGTACTAGCAAAGCGAATATGTTTCTCTTTTTAAGGTGCAGCAGTGCCCCTATCGGGAAAATCATTGCACTGAATGCCATAAGATGGTTGACTCCGCTGCATTCGTCGGCAACGTTGAGCACCATGTTCGGCAATCTCAGGTAGGTACCCGATAACATTGTAGTAAATCCGAATGGCCGTACCATCATTGTTGAGCAGAATGCGGATGCGTGGCGTAAAAATGGAGAAAGCTTTGAAAATTGGGAATCAATACCGGAGGATATAAAAACAAGGTAGATCAGTGGCCAGAACAGAATCCTGACAGTTCTGATCCCTCCCAAATAAAGAACAACTCCCCAAATACCGGGAAGCAATGCAATTTCTGAGAGCATCAGAGTGGCAGAAACCTTTCCGGCAAAAAGAAGAAAAAATGAAATAAAAAGTAAAATAGATCCGGTAATTTTTTCAGATAATGCAGAGGATATGCATAATTTTTCCCGCTGATCAAAAATCATATAAATGAAAAGCGGCAGAACCAGAAAGTGCCAGGTGAATCCGTGTGCAGCCATGGCAGCAATACTGCGGCAGAAGGTGAGGATAAAAAAGAGAAGACCGATACCTACAATGAGGTTCGGAAGCGTGACATGTTTTTTAATTGCAGGGAATGTCATGGATAGCAGCTTTTTTGTTGTGATAGTAATTTTTGGTTTGGTATCCGGTATTGAACACCGTTTCCAGTTTCGTCTTTTCACTGTTTTCCTTCGGAGTCGGGGTCGGTATCGCAATCGGGATCGCGATCGTCTTTTCCTTTCCGCAGTCGGAATGCAGAAACGAGATTATCTTCATTTCCCCGATTGCCTTTTTTCGATTCCAATACTGACCCCGACTCCGATTTTATCAACACTCATAAATGTAAATGACGGCGCAGTACTGGCCCGATGGCTGCGGTAATAGGCAGCGGTACCATTCGCCAGTATTTTATAAACAGCTGTTTTTTTCTGCTGTCGATAGTACCGGTCGCGGTGTCGGTTGTACCCCTGCTTCCGGTAC
The DNA here is from genome assembly GCA_050304135.1 of Chitinispirillaceae bacterium. Taxonomy (GTDB): domain Bacteria; phylum Fibrobacterota; class Chitinivibrionia; order Chitinivibrionales; family Chitinispirillaceae; genus JAFGNB01. The sequence goes on from JBNLDC010000023.1 coordinate 36,863, forward strand.
GGTACCAGTAAAGCTGCTGCGGTTTGGCCCCCCACTGCTGTTTGAATTTGTAGGTTCCTTCGTCGGCGGTACTCCGCCCGAAATCATATGTCCGGTAGCCATTTGCAACAGCATACCGGAGCATTTCCCAGTAGAGCATCATGTTGGGAGCAATTCTTTGATACGGGCGTTTAAACGAAGCCCACGGGTTGTACAGGGTGTCGCCAAAACCAGTGGTAAAGGAACAGGCAACCGGATGTGATTCATGATAGATTACAAAGAGCCGTGCGGCATCACCAAAGGATTCGAGCATGTTACGGATCATTTTCTTTGAATGTACCGGCGACCCGAGGTCGCGCATATTGTAAGTAAACACATTGTAAAAATCATCAAGAAGCTCAATACCGCCCGATTTGGGGGAGCACCCCTCCTTTTGTGGTTTTCTGATCTGGCTTCTGAGTTTTGCCGGGAAGGAGGAAAACAGCTCCTCTTCAGTAGCCGGCAGTGCTACTGCCATGCGCACCTTGTCGGTGGCGACAGCTGTTTTTGCCTTTTGCAGTGAGGCCTCAGAAAGCGTAATTGTTGTTGTCTGTCGCAGTTCGCAATAGGAGCAGCCAAGCTCTGCAGCCAGGTTGAGCGCTTTTTGAAAAATCTCTTCGGCGATTTCCGGGGAATCCGCAAGCAGTCCGCCGTAATCACAAAACGGCAGCGAGACCAGAGCATTACCTAAAAAAAGGCTTTTAAAATGGAACAGCGGCAGTACGCCGACAATCTTCGCATCGTTGGTTGCCGCCAGATAACAGGCGTTATGGCCATAGGTCTTTTCGACGGTAGTTTTAAAGGCGTAGTGGTGATATACTGCAGCATCGGGATGGTGAAGAACATACTCATTCCACTGTTCGGGAGTACCGGTAAAGAGGCTGATTGTGGTCATAGGCGTGGTTTCTTTTTCTTTCCCTTGGAGTCGGGCTCGCAATCGGTATCGCGATGTCACTGCCGTTCAATAAGCGTTTGGTATCCGGTTTTGAAAACCGTTTTTATTGTACCGCTTTCGTCTTTTTTCGTTGCTCTTTCCCTCGGAGTCGGGGTCGGTATCGGTATCGTCTTTTTTCCCCCTCGAACAGAAAAAAAGAACCCGCGGTTATCTGTGTCTCTTCTTCTCTTTTTCGATTCCGATCGCGATACCGATTCCGACCCCGATAGCGACACCGACTCCGAAAAGAACACCATTCCTTTATATCAAACATTTATCCCCAGTTTCTTGATACTCGCATACAGCGTCGGCCGGCTGATCCCGGCAAGTTTGGCTGCTTCGGAGATATTATTGTTGCATTTTGTTAAAAGATCGCTGAAGAACTCCCGTTCAAAGGCATCACGGGCGTCTTTGTAGTTGGTCATGTTACCGGATTGCCGGGAGCTGAGCTGGAGGTCTTCCGGTTCAATCGAATCGCTGCTGCAGGTAATACTGGCTCTGCTGAGTTTGTTTTCGAGTTCCCGCACATTTCCCGGCCAGAAGTAACCTGCCAGTACTTCGGAAGCCCGGGTACTGAGCTGTAACCGTGGGCGGTTGAATTTACGCCGGTTTTTTTCAATCAGCGACTCTGCAATGAGTACCACATCGTTTCCCCGGTCACGGAGAGGCGGCAGGTCAATCTGAAATTCACTTAACCGGTAGTAGAGGTCACTGCGCAATCCGGAGTCCTCGTTATCGAGATTTTTCCGGTTGGTTGCTGCAATGATCCTGACATTGACGGTTCTGGTGGTGGTGCCTCCCACCCGCTGCACTTTCTGGTCTTCCAGGAACCGGAGCAGTTTCACCTGCAGGTTTTTCGGCATTTCACCGATTTCATCGAGCAGGAGTGTTCCCCCCTCGGCGGATTCAATAAGCCCCTCTTTGTCTGCCGTTGCGCCGGTGAACGCTCCCTTGACGTATCCGAACAGTTCCGATTCAATCAGGTTTTCGGGGATGGCGCCGCAGTTGATGGGGACGAAATTATTCGCCCTGTTTGTGCTGTGGTAATGGATCGCCCGTGCACAAAGTTCCTTGCCGGTACCACTTTCACCGGTAATCAGTACATTCACATCGGTCTGTGAGAGTTTGTGGATGATGTCGAACACCTGCTGCATTGCCGGGCTGTTACCTACCATGAAGATCGAGGTGTCGATCTGCATGGTAGGATTTTCAGAGGAAGTCGATGCTTCCTGTTGCTGTTCGAACGAACCGATCCTGAGTGCTCTGCTAATCGTCAGTTTAAGCTGCTCAATGTCGACCGGCTTGTTGAAGTAATCGAAGGCACCTCTCCGCACCGCTTCGGGACCAAGCGTGGTACTGGTGTTGGCGGTGATAACGATTATTTTGGTATGCCTTTTGAGCAGCAGTAGTTTATCGATGATGGCAAGACCACCATCCGGTATGTTGTCGAGTCCCATGTCGAGACATACGACCTCCGGATATTCACGTTCGAACACTTCCATACAGCTCTGCATCGAGTCGGCTTCAAACACTGAGTATTCAGCCATAAGTGCCCAGCGCATATTCTCGCGCAGGTCGGCATTGTCTTCAACAATCAGTAATTTTGGCATGATGGTGAACCTTAAGGTGCGGATAAATGATTCTGTAACGTCTGAATATAATTATGTGTCATACGTTCAATCTGCAGATAGTTCAGTGTGTTGGAGAATAATGCCTGCCCGGAAGACCAAAATGAAATTCTTTGCATTGGAATCACTGTACAGCTCTCTGAAAATCCCCCTTCGGGGGATGTCGAACGGTCGTACCGCAGTGGGGGCGTTCTATTGCGCCATCGTCTTTCTTGTTTTTCTTTCCTCAACAGGAAAGAAGACTCGGGTATATCCCCGTTTTTCCTTTTTCGATCCCGATCCCGATAGCGACCCCGACTCCGATAAATTCACCTTTTCTTCACTTCCTTCGGGGGATGGCGAAACCGTGGTACCGCAGTGGGGGTGTTCTATTACCAGGGATGATTTTCATTGTACAATTTCCCAATGCCCGCTCTTAGTAGGTCCGACGTGTTTGATAATCCCGTTTGTCGTCATTTTATCGAGATGATATTTTATTCCATCCGGGCTGATTCCAATGACCGCTGAAAGTTTTTTACGTGTCATGGATGGGTCTTTACGGAGATTCGCCAAAATTTTTTCTTGGGTAGTTTCTTGGGTAGTTTCTTGGGTAGTTTTCCATGAAACCGCCTCTGGTGCCTTTGTCCGGTACCCGAACTCCACCCAAAGCCCGGTCGAGTCGTACCGGAATTCGGGTTCTTGTATCCGTGCAGATCTGCAGGAAATAAGAATCCGCTCAATGCCGCGCCCCCATGATTCGACCATCCCTGCCCGAAAGAAAGTGTTCGCGATATCAGGATTGAACGGTAGGGAAGAGTGCTTTCGTCTGAGATTTTCGATGGTCCAATCCGCAGGTAATTGCCCTGGATTCCAGAACATGATTTTATCATTATAGACACTTATCTGAATGGGAACAGAAAGTGAATAATCCTTATGAGTGACCGCATTGAGCAGCGCTTCACGTAGTGCATCTTCAGGAATCGGCAGTTTTTCGATTCGTTGAATTCCCGAATACGTAATGGATGCCTTGAGATACTTTGTCGTCAGAAGATCAATGGTTCGCCTGACCTGAGTAAAAAGGTCTCCGTGGATTTCATCATGAAACAACAGATCCGCATCATTGCGGAAAAAACCTATTTTGATGAATGCTCCGGATACGAATTTTTCAGGATCGGCATGAAACAGAAGTACCGCAGCGCGCTTGAGATGGCTCCCGTCAAGAAGATGTAATTTTTCTAAAAGGGAGGAGTCCGGTTCACTGAGCACATCGTTTGACAAGCGAATGCTGTTGTGTGCAGACTCTCTGAAAAACCTAAGAACCGGGGGGTGGAGGTCGCTGGTTGTAACGTAGGGAACCGGAACACCATCCCAGTGTCTGCCTTGTTTCCGCAGAAGAAACGTATCGAGCGCGGCTCCTTTGAGTTCCTGTTTGGTGGATCCGCTACGGGTGTAATACCGGCCTTTATAACTGACCGGATAGGGGTATCGGTCAACAACAATCTCAATATAGTGTCTCCTGTTATGTTCATGTAGATTAACCTCAACCATAATTCCGAGGATATCCCGTACCTTATTGGGAATCTCCACAAGAAGCCTTTGGGCATTGTCGACGCCAACAATTTTACCGTGGTCATCTTTCCCTATAGTCAAAGTTCCACCCTGAGCATTGGCAAAACCGCTGATCCATTTAATGTACTCGTCACGCCAGGACTCTTTGTATTCAATACTTTGAGATTCTGTCATACTGGTTACTCAGCAGTAAGGGCTTTTAATACCAAAGGACCCTTGTTCAATTCTTCCAATCCCCAGTCCCCACAGTCTGCATTCGCTGTAGCGATCGGAATTGGTATGTAACAGGCTTCATACTAGCAGAAGGAGACATCCTTGCGATAGGTAGCAAAGAAAATATTTCAAATAGTTTATCTATTCAATAGTACCTTGAACAATCCCCCTTCGGGGGATGTCGGTCTGGAGACATGCAGTGGGGCGACCTATTACACTATCGTCTTTTCCTTTTTCTTTCCCTCGGGGTCGGGGTCGGAATCGCTATCGGAATCGTAAGTTTTTTCTTTTTTTGCCTCAGGGGGAAAATTGGAATCGTGATTATCCCCGTTTTATCTTTTTCCTTTTTCGACCCCGACCCCTATAAATTCACCTTTTCTTCACTACCTTCGGGGGATGTCGAACGGTAGTACCGCAGTGGGGGCGTTCTGTTTCGGCGACAGCGCTTTCTAATACACATAGGAATAATACTTGTACCGCTTCATCGAGCTGTCGAGTTCAGCCTGATTGAGTACCATGCCGATGGTGCTCTGCTGCAGGTTCGGAAACTCTTTTAATCGTTTTTTAAAGGCAATTACATTGGTGGATCCTGCTTTTACCACAAGGAGTACGCCGTTGAAGAGTTTGTTGATGATTGCGGCATCAACGGAGACACCTATCGGTGGAGTATCAAGAAGGATGACATCGAACTGTGTTGAGAGGTACTCCAGGAGTGTTGCCAGACGGGGGAGTCCGAGCAGTTCCGAAGGGTTGGGAACGTTCGGTCCGGAGGCAATCAGCGAGAGGTTTGGGACATGCGTTGATTGCAGCAAGGGTGCTACATTCTCCGGAGTAACCGGATCCTCCGAAAAAAGAAAGTCAGCGAGTCCCGGTTTTTTCTTCAAAACGAAGGTGTTGTGCTGCACTCCTCTGCGGATGTCGCCGTCGATCAGCAGGGTTCTGAGTTTCTGCTGGGCCATGGTAATGGCAAGGTTGGCGGTTACCAGCGACTTGCCCTCGTTCATACCAAGACTGGTAACGATAAGCCGCTTTTTTTCAAGATCGTGCATTTTCAGCATTATTTTCGACCGGAGGGAACGGAATATCTCGTTAGTGAAATCCGGAGTGTACGACGCGGTTACCAGTTTCGAGTCGATCTGCCGTATTTTTGTTGGAGATGACTCCTGTTTTTTTCTCTTCTTTCGGGGTTTTTTGCCATCTTCCGGTTCAATAACAGGTATTGACTCCAGGAAAGTATAGGGAAGAAATTTGGTCAGTTCGCTTTCAGTTCGGACTGTCTGGTCAAAAAGGTCAAAAGCAACCGCAGGTCCGAATGCCAGAAGCAAAACAACAAGTGCTCCGATACCGAGAATTTTCAGTTTTCCCAGTATTCCCACGCTTCCTTCCGGCTCAATAGCATAATCCATAATAAAAACATCGGGCATCTCTACCGCATCCGAAATTTTTGCCTGGTTGTATCGTGTGAGCACCGATGAGTGAATTTCCGCAGCAACCTGGGCTTTTCGCTCAAGCTCAGCAAGTTGCAGTTGTTGCACCGGAAGACCATGCATTCGGGCGGTGATCTCCTGAATTTTACTGGACTGCTGATACGTGGAAGTTGTTGCATCTTTAATATATTGAATAAGCAGACCGATGGTTTTCCCGCGAATATTGACGATTTTTGCTCTGTTTTGAACTACTTGCGGATGTGTTTTCGCATAACCGGTGCTCAGCGTGGTTTTCTGTTGCAGCAGTTGGTTGAACTCTGTTTGAAGCACCGCGGCAGAGACAACCCCCTGTCTGCTGAGAAACAGCAATGCCTCATTAATGTACAGGTCCTGTTCGGATTCGGAGGCGGTGGAGAGTTGACTCTGAATCCGCTGCGCCTCTTCTGCTGAGCTGCGTGAGGAGTACATGCTGCTCTCGAGCATTGCCATGTTGGAAATTGAGGACTGCAGTTCCCCGGCGAGTGCGACATTCGGATGATGGCTGCGGTACTCCCGGACAGCATTCTGTGTTGAGGCGACCTGTTCCGCGGCTGCTTTTAGCTGTTTTTCGAGCACGGTAATTGCCTCATTTGTTTTACGTTTTTTAAACCCGAGGCTTTTGGATACAAATTCATCGGCAATGGTGTTGATTATTCTGGTTATACGTTTATAATCCCGTCCTGTCATGGAGATTCCGACAAAATTGTCTTTTTCCCGTCCATACGATCTTTCCATATTTTTATCGTAGACGGTGAGGTTTTTCGAAAGCCACCCAATAGCATCACGCTGCCGGACGATAAACCAGGTGACAGGAAAAGGGTTTTTAAGAAAAGTTTCTGAAAAAACACATGAAATACCGGTAAAAATGATTTTGTCAAGGCTCGTCAGGGTGCCCGTTTCAACGAGTTTTTCTTTTATACCTAATGCACGACTTGTGAAAAGTATCTTATAGGAATCACCTTCGACAAGAAATTGATACTTTGCAGGAGGGGCGGTTGAGTCTACTTGAATGGAGTCAAAAACTTCATTCAGGTCGTACTGTTTGAGCTGAAAACGAAGTGAAAGTTCATCAACCATTTCAGATAGAAAGCCGGTTGCCCGTATAAGTGCAAGGCGACTTCGCTGAGTCGATTCTCCGATATCGGCAACGGCACTTTTCGAATCGGAGCTTTCAAGACCGATCATAACTGATGCTTCGCGTTCAGGTTTATTCAGACCGAACGTGAAAAGATAAAAAAGATCCAGAGAAAAACCGATCGGCAATATAATTATTATCCAGAGTTTCCAACGCCATAGCAAACGGGTATAATGGGTTACATAATATCCAATATCGAATTCTTTAAGCGAGGTCGGCTGTTGTTGTTGTTGCATCAAAATCAGTGCTTTCCGGTGAAGCTCAACGGTTGGAATAATTCTGGTACATAAGCATGGAGCTATAGACGGTAAAAATGGAAACTGCCGTGGTAATGGAAAAAGTCAACATAGGCAGTATTTCGGTTTTAAACAGTTCCCAACCGGTACGCTGCGGCTGCTGAATAACCGTCAACTGATCGCCGGTGGTAAACCCGATCTGGTAGAGTGATTTTCCCTCCTGTATAACCGGCGCCAGATTCTGTTTAAAAACCTCATTGTTGCGTTCCCATTTAAGTTTCTTGAATCCGTCAGGCCGCTGTGGTCCGCCGGCCATCTGGATTGCCTCCCAGAGAGATGCATGCGGATTGATCCAGTACAACCCGGGCCGGTAAAAGCCGCCGTTGAGCGCGATACGGATTACCGGACGGACTTTCATGTGCGGGTATCGCATGAAATCCACATATTTTTCGGCAAGAAGTTTCGCCAATGCATCTGACGACATATTGGTGACTTTGATATATCCTATAATCGGGAAATCAACAAATCCCTCTCCGTCAATCGGGTAGAACCCTGTAGGGAACGCCCCGGTATCGGGGTAGGTGATAATCTCAAGCGCATCACCCGGCTTGAACGGCAGCGGCCGGACCCCGGAGGTGAGGGTAGCGGTTCCTGTCTGTCCCGTAGTTGCGGTATCACCCGGAGCTTCGGCAAAAAGGACGACAAACAGCATAAGTGTCAGAATTGCGGATATAAATGATAGTTTCATAGTGCACCCGTATCGTAAGTGAAATAATATCGTATTTGAACTGTTTTAACAATGTACGTGTTAAAATACTTTAATTATAGAAATTACAACAGTGCAGGTGATGAAATTGTAGTTACGGGGGATGAGTGACGTTTGGGAGAGACGGAGGGGTGGGGACGGGGAGACAGAGAGATGTGGAGCATTTCGGGGTCGGAGTCGGTATCGGAATCGAAGAGGAGACATGGCGATGGATTACGGAGAGCAGAAGGCGGAAGGTGGTGGCCAGAAGGTGGATTTGACAAGCATTACGGAATTACTCCTTTGCTGATTAAGATCAAACTGTCTGAGTGTAAAAAAATTTGACACTGCTATCGCTTTTTTTACACTTCTTGTTGGAGTTCGAAGAAAAAGGCCTTTTTTAAGGACCTGTTAGCCTATGCAGTTGGCATGATATTTGATATATTATTCTAAGCTCGTATGAACACTGAATAATTGCTAAGGAGATTTGGAATGTCAAAGAAAAATGTGGTTTTGAAAATGTTGTCAGCTGGTGCGGTATTGGCCGGGTTAGTTCAGGCGGACCCGGTTTCAATGGTTTCGACACAGGTCAATTCGTACAATACCTGGTGGCAGGAAATCGTTGGAGCAAGTTGGGAAGACGCGACTGGCGACAATATTATTGAAGTTGGTGAGGAAGTTACGTTTACTATCACCATGGATAAACAATTCCGTGGTGATCATGATTACGATGCATTGAAGGTCTGGATGGATAATGTAGTTGTCGGTGCTCCTTCTACTGCTTCCGGACAGCTTCTCAAGGACAGCGGATATGAATTTATGTGGGATGCCACCGGTGGTGGCTGGAACTCTGATCCGTACAACGGACCGGTAAAGGATTTTTCTTTCAAGTATACGTTCAATGCTGTTGGTACTTATGATCTTACAGCATCCGTTATGTGTAGCAGGGACCTTTCAGCTCTTTTTGGCAGTTCAAATGATCAACCAACAACTTACGATTTCAGTTTATGGCAAAAGGATACCAAACGTTATCAGGGTGAAACTGAAAAGTTTCAAGTTACCGTTACTCAGAACGTTCCCGAACCCACCATCCTCTCACTTCTTGGATGCGGACTTCTTGGAATGGCTTTCATTCGTCGTAAAAAATAAATTTCAGTACTACATAGATATGAAGTGATACAGAGGCGGGTTTTATCCTGCCTCTTTTTTTGTGTGCGCCCGGCTGGGCAAGTGAGCGGATTGTGGAAGTGTTAATTAGTTTCTGTTCAGGATTTCCCTATTCGGTCGTTGAGCGGAGTCGAAACGATCGATTCCTTACAAATTCGGGCACACTTCGACGGGGCTCAGTGCACCGCTTCGACTCCGCTCAGTGTCCGAATTTAACCTATTCTGAACAGAAACTAATTAGTAGTCATTAGTGGATAGTGGATAGTGCGTCTTCCTCCGTTATCCAGATAGTCCCGGGACGTCTCCTCTGCCCTGTGGTCCCCCTGGGGCGTAGAAAAATTCCCGCTGTGCGGGAATGTACGCCTCTCCTTGTGGGAGAGGCCACGTCGGCCGGTGGCCGGCGGGAGAGGTCAGAATAACAGAAAAAGATACGATTGTTCCATTTCACTGGTTCTCGGTCGGAACAAAGGGGCGCAACTGCGGACCAATGTAAATCTGCCGAGGCTGGTAGATCTTCCCGTTGTTGTTGTCGAATGTCTCCATCCAATGGGCAATCCAGCCGGGAAGTTTTCCGATCGCGAAGAGAACCGTGAGTATGTTAGTTGGGATATTCAGCGCATGATAGATAATTCCCGTGTAAAAATCTTCGTTCGGATAGAGTTACCGTTCGATGAAGTAATCATCGGTGAGGGTGTGTTCCTCAAGCTGTTTCGCAATGTCGACCTGTGGAAAGAGTGAAGTAACACAATCCGCCTACTTGCGCAGTTTGCCGATGTCAATGCCGGAGGTTCACTCGGTTGCGGGTAGAACAGTTCCTTTATGGCAGAAAAAAGATGGTTACATCTTATCGGCAAGATCAAGCACCAGCCGCTCGGTGGTTTCCCAGCTGATGCATGGGTCGGTAATTGACTGGCCGTAAACTGCTCCGGTAACACTCTGGCTGCCTTCAACGATATAACTTTCGATCATCAGTCCCTTGACGGTTTTTTTAATCAACGGTGAATAGTTTCGGCTGTGCATGATTTCATGGGCTATTCTTGGCTGCTCGGAGAAGAGCCGGGCGGAGTTGGAGTGGTTGGTGTCAATAATGATTGCCGGATTCGCCAGCCCCATCTGTTCGTATTTTGTGATGATATCCGTCAAGTCTTCAAAATGATAGTTCGGGATGGTGTTGCCGAGTTTGTCGATGGCGCCGCGGAGTATCGCATGGGCGTACGGGTTGCCTTCGGTTTCGACCTCCCACCCGTTGTAAGCAAAAATATGGGGTTGCTGCGCTGCGTGAATCGAGTTGAGCATCACCTGAATATCTCCGCTTATCGGATTTTTAAAGCCTGCAGGCAGCCCGATACCACTCGCGGTAAGCCGATGTTGCTGATTTTCTGAAGAACGGGCCCCAATGGCAACATAATTGAGCAGATCACCCAGATACGTAAAGTTGCTCGGGTAGAGCATCTCGTCCGCACCGGTAAAACCTGACTGCGCAATCACCCGCAGGTGCATTTTCCGTATCGCCTTGATTCCCTCGACAATATCCGGTTCTCCTGATGGGTCCGGTTGATGGGCCATTCCTTTGTAGCCGGTACCCATGGTGCGTGGTTTATTGGTGTAAATACGGGGAACCAGAAAGAGTTCCTCGCGGGTCTGTTCCTGCAGTCTGGCCAGACGGCAGCAGTAGTCGACAACGGCGTCTTCATTGTGCGCGCTGCAGGGTCCGATAATCACGATAAACCGGTTGTCGTTACCTGCAAGGATCGATTCAAACTCCCGGTCGCGTTGCTGTTTCAGTGGAGAATGGGCTGCGGGCAGCGGCATCTCTGCGATGAGTTCCTCAGGAGTCTGCAGCTCTCGGAGTTTTTTAAAGGCCATTGTTTTTCCTTATGTTTTTGACGTGTTGGATAATTTCGTTGAGACGTTGCATGCAACGTCTCTCCAGGAAACATCGTTGATCATGTATGCCCCTTGATCGCATCCACGAGTACAAACGGTACGCTCAGCTTCATACCTCCGCACAACAGGGCATACTCATTCAGCGCTGCCTCGACACGTAAAAATACCTCTTCCTCCTGATCGGGTGGAAGAAATGATTTCCAGGACTCCAGAAAGGCGATTTTGACAAAATAATGATTCAGCATGGCGGTTCCGTCGGAAAAACGGTAGCTGAACTGTTCCGATTCAAGTGCTCTGACGGTGAACCCCTTTTGCTGCAGCAGTGCCAGGAGACGGTTGACCGGGGGGCGTTTCTCGTCGATATGGCGATACATTGCCTCAACTGAACTATCGAGTCCCATTTCCGTGAGTACTTTTTCAAGAATGGTATAGAATTCGAACATCGTTTTTTCGGTGTTCATGGTCCAGACAAGCTGTCCTCCCGGTTTAAGAACCCGTGCACATTCGGAGAAAACCTGCTCGACGTCATGCACATTGTTGATACCGTTGTTGCTGGTGATCAGATCTGCAGAATCGTCGGGGAGGGGAATTGATTCAGCATACCCGGTAAGCAGCGAGACATTCCGAATACCGAAACAGTCGATTTTCCGTTTCACCTGTGTTAGAATGTCTTTCCATGGATCGATGCCGTACACTGAGCAGCTCTCTCCAAGCCGCATTGCCAGTTCAATGAGGGGGAAGCCTGATCCGAATCCGATATCGAGAGCGGTAATGTCTGTTCTGTAGTCAATGGAGTCGAGCAGCTTCAGGCCGAACGGTGCCGACCAGAAGGGCAGCTCATCGCAGAGGTCAGGATGGACATGTGGAAACGATTTTGATGCTTTCGTATGTTTCATTAATCGACCCTTTACAGATGGTGGCATTTTCAAACACGTTTACTGATATCCCGGGAAAGGCCGGATTCCAATAGAAGTGGAACACTATAGTGATAAAAATAATGATTGGATGTATTTAATTAGTTTCTGTTCAGAATAGGTTAAATTCGGACACTGAGCGGAGTCGAAGTGTGCCCGAATTTGTAAGGAATCGATCGTTTCGACTCCGCTCAACGACCGAATAGGGAAATCCTGAATAGAAACTAATTAGCAGTACGGAATTGAATGTGGAGGTTGGGGTCTGCCTGGAAGGTCCGGAGAGACTGCAGATGGAATCACCGGCAGGGGAAAAATGGTATCAGATCATTTTACAAAATTACGTGCATCAAAATAGATGAGTTTCCGTACCGCGGGATTTTGCAGCTGAATCTCTACAACGTCGATTATTTTTTCCTTTTCGGAAAGAAGCGTCTGTCCGACCAGAAACCAGTCTTTCCCCCGGTTGCCGTAACGGCCGGAGATATAATGGTACTCCGCGGCAAAACCATCCCGCTGCGACTGCACTCCATTTATGAGCACCGCATTGCCGAAGGACTCTCCATTGTCGTTCGAGAATTTGCAGGAAGATGCGACCGGTCCGATGGTGTTGCTGCTGATGGTCTGTTTTGGGGAACAGGAATAGAGCAATGCGAGTACGGTAACGGCAATAATAGTTTTCATACCCAAACCTCCAGATGAATATGAATTTATTGTATAATTAAACGCTTAAGGTTGAGAAGAATTTTCTTAGATTTTCCGGCGATTTTTTAAATTTTCACTGCAGCGTCAGATAACACTATCTCCCGAAGGTTCTTCATCCTCTGCGAAGTGAGACAGAAACGGCAGGTAGCAGTACCGGATTTCCCTGCAGTTCATCGTTTATTGCAGCCTCCAACAATTATTTTCACTAGATGGATTCCTCACCGGTTTTTGAAAAAATCGAAGCGCTGCGCACTCTCCTGAGAAAATATGACGCGTTATACTATGGGCAGGGAATCTCGGAGGTATCCGACAGCGAGTACGACGCGCTCTACCGTGATCTTAAAAACCTCGAGTCCGAACATCCGCAGTACTTTTCCCCTGACTCACCAACCCAGCGTATCGGCAATGATCTGACGAAAGAGTTCCCGAAAGTTGCTCATACTACTCCGATGATGAGTATTGAGAATACGTATAGTGGAGAAGAACTCCATGAATGGGTCGATCGTATCAGGCGTCTGCTTCCTGAACGGGAGCTTCGTTTTACCGGAGAGCTGAAGGTTGACGGGGTAGCTATTTCGCTTCTGTACGAGAACGGGCGACTGGTACGGGGGGTTACTCGTGGTGACGGACAGATCGGCGATGACGTTACCGCAAATGTGCGGACTATTCGTGGTATTCCGCTAGCAGTTTCTTACATGGGCAGTTTTGAAGTTCGTGGTGAAATTTACATGTCGTTTGCCGCTTTCAGTGAGCTCAACAATCAGCTTGTTGAAAACGGTGAAAAACCGATGCAGAACCCGCGCAATACCACCGCGGGAACGCTCAAGCTCCAGGACAGCAGCGAGGTGGCGCGCAGGAAACTCTCTTTTGCAGCGCATTTTCTCATCAGTGGGGAGCAAGTATCCACGCACTCCGGTAATCTCCATTTTCTGTCGTTAAACGGGTTTCCGACCGTACAGCATTCTGAGCCCCTCGAATCTTTCGAAATGCTCTTGTCGTTCTGCGACCGATGGAGAGAGGAACGGTTTACCCTGCATTATCCCGTGGACGGTGTGGTAATTAAAGTTGACAGTATTCCGCTGCAGAAGGAGCTCGGAACAACTGCAAAATCACCCCGCTGGGTAATCGCCTACAAATATCAGCCTGAGCGGGCTGAAACGGTTGTGGAAAAAATCGATGCACAGGTGGGGCGCACCGGAGTCATTACACCCGTTGCCCGGTTGCGCCCAGTCCCGCTTGCCGGCACCACGATCAGAAACGCCACCCTCCATAACTACGATGAAATCGACCGGCTGGACCTGCGCGAAGGGGATAGTGTAGAAATCGAAAAAGGTGGCGAGATTATTCCCAAGGTGGTGAAGGTTGCCTGGGAAAAGCGTGGGGCGGATTCTCAACCGTTTACGGTTCCTGAGAAGTGTCCCTCCTGTGGGGCTGCTGCGGGAAAACTTGAGGGAGAGGTGGCACTGCGCTGCTTCAATGCGGTATGTCCGGCGCAGCGTCTGGCAAATCTGGAGCATTTTGTATCTCGCGGAGCGATGGACATACGCCATCTCGGCCCGGCTTTGTTGCAGCAACTTGTTGAAAAACAATTTATTACCTCAATTTCCGATCTTTATACACTTACCATCCATGATCTTGAGCAGCTCGAGCGCATGGGTGAAAAATCGGCCCACCGGGTGATTGAGGCGGTCGAAAAGTCGAAAAAACAACCGCTTGACCGGTTACTGCATGGACTCGGTATCAGAATGATCGGTGCTCAGGCGGCAAAGGTTATAGCACGAACGGTACATGATATTACGGATCTCTATTCCATGAGCAGTGAAGCTCTTGAGGAGATCGATTCGATCGGCCCCGCTATGGCCCAGAGTATCCGGATCTATTTTGACCGTGCGGAAAACAGGGAGCAGGTGGAACGATTGCGCAGATACGGGGTAAACTGCTCCGGAATTTTGGCTCCTGCAGCGGAAGGGGAATTTTCCGGTAAAACATTCGTGCTTACCGGTACGTTATCAGGCTATACCAGGGAAGCGGTAAAGCGGGAAATCGAGCAGCGCGGTGGTAAGGTTGTTGCAAGTGTGAGCGCCAAAACCACCTGGGTTGTTGCCGGAGCAGAACCGGGATCAAAGCTGAAAAAGGCTGAAAAACTGGGAGTTACGGTGCTCGACGAGGGGAGTTTCAATGCTCTGCTGCAGGAAACCGCATCGACACGACAGGAGACACTGCCACTATGAACGGTACACCGGTACGGGACAAAGAGCATTTTCTGGTATTTGGATCACCGCTCATTGAAGATGCTGAAATAGAAGAAGTTACCGCAACAATGCGCAGTGGCTGGCTTGGTACCGGACCGAAGGTTTCCCGGTTCGAAAAGGAATTTGCTGTATACAAAGGCGCTCACTTTGCCGTAGCGGTCAATTCCTGTACCGCGGCGCTCCACTTGAGTCTTCTTGCGGCTGATCTTCCTGCGCGTTCTGAGGTTATCACCACACCACTTACTTTTTGCGCCACGGTCAATGCCATCATTCATGCAGGGCTCAAACCAGTACTGGCGGATGTCGATCCAATAACAATGAATATTGATCCCCGGGCAATTGAGGCGGCAATTACCACACGAACGTCGGCAATTGTGCCGGTGCACTTTGCCGGAAGACCATGCGATATGCAGGCGATTATGACGATCGCGGAAAAACATCACTTATGTGTGATTGAAGATTGTGCTCATGCCGTTGAAAGCTGGTATCACGGGGTACCCACCGGAATGTTCGGCGATTTCGGCTGCTTCAGTTTTTACGTGACCAAAAATATTGTAACCGGAGAAGGTGGCATGGTGCTCGCAAAAAGCGAGGAACACGCCGCCCGCATTAAACGGCTTGCACTTCACGGGATGAGCGCCGATGCGTGGAATCGGTTCGGGGACGATGGTTATAAACATTATTATATTGTAGAATGCGGCTTCAAATACAACATGATGGATCTTCAGGCGGCAATCGGGCTGCATCAGCTGGCACGTATTGCACCTTATCATGGGAGACGTCAGAAAATCAGGGAGACCTATTCTGCTCAGCTAGCTGATCTGCCGATTACTCTGCCGTCATCTCCCGATCCCGATACGATAGACTCCTGTCATCTCTATCCGATTTTGATTGACGAAGAGAAGGGTGGAATTTCCCGGGACGAATTCCTTAAACGGATGACCTGGCACGGCATCGGAGTAGGCGTGCATTATCTGAGTCTGCCGGAACATCCGTACTACCGTGAACGGTTCGGTTGGCGGCCGGAAGATTATCCGTATGCCATGAAAATTGGACGAGAGACGGTGAGTCTGCCGATCGGGCCGAGGCTGTCGGATGAGGATGTGGGGGATGTGGTGGCGGGGGTCAGGTTGTCGCTGAACAATTGAACTTGTGTTGCAAAACGCATCATACCATGCGGAATTGATAGTATTTCATTCCTTATTTTATAAACCGGAAGCTATATTTGTTCAATTGATGAACAACTATAGAAAAAGGGATCCCCTGTTGCAGAGGGAATGTTGTACCATCGTTTTCGTCTTTGGTTGCAAGTAATGGGACAAGGTTTTCCGGTAGCATATGATTGAATATAAAGTTCTAAAGGAAATAGAATCTAATCCTGAACATACTCAGCGGTCTTTGGCAGGAATCCTGGGCATTAGTCTCGGAAAAATGAATTATATCCTTGGTGGTTTGATTGAAAAGGGTATTGTAAAGGCAAAACAGCTTAAAAACCAGCCTGGTAGTATCAGGTGGCGGTATATACTGACACCTGTCGGAATTCAGGAGAAAATGAAACTCACACGAAGTTACCTGGCACGGAGACAGCAGGAGTTTATTGCGATGCAAAAAGAAATCGCTGAACTGGAGCGTGAAGTACAGGATACGGAATCAAGGTGAATGCAAGGGTATTACCGAAATACACTTTTTTCACAGACCAACGACGGCTGTTTCCGGATTATGGAATCGTGGAACCCATCAATTGTCAGAATGAAATACAGGACGGGAGTGTAAAATGTCACATGAGAAAACATCCGGGCAGTCAGGTGGTCAAAACAATCCAGCATTCAGTAATTCGGATGAGATCAATTTGCTGGAATATGTTTACGGTATAGTCGATAAAAAATGGTGGATAGTTGGGCTGACGCTGTTTGGAATAATTGCGGGGTCTCTGATAGCACATTTAAAAGGTCCGGTTTGGGTTGCTGAGGTGGTTATTGCTCCTCAGGAAAAAGAGGAACGGAGAACTCCGAATCTATCTTCCTTTGGGGCGTTGGGGGGATTGGTGTCAAGTCAGTTGAATATTGGAGGAAATGCAAGCCTGGATAAAATTTCCATGCTGCTTGAAAGCAGAGATTTCAATGCACGTATGATCGAAACATTTGATCTCCTGCCTCTCATTTACAGGTATAAATGGCCAAAACTCTACCGGCAGGTATGGGATTCTTCTGCAAATACCTGGAGTAAGGATTTTCAGAAACCGAATCTACTGGGGATGGGAAGCTTTATAAGTTCTGTGTTTCTAAAAAAAACAGTACAGGAAAATCTCATGAAGATTGAGGTAACTTCACGTGACTCAGCATTTTCGTCGCTGCTTTCGGATTGTTATATTACCTTCCTGAATAATGATATCAAATCATCTGTCCAGAAGAATGCACGGGAAAATGTTGCCTATCTCGAAAAACAGTTGGTGTCGATTAACGATCCGTTATTACGTGAAAAGTTGCAGTTACTTATTGCTGATGAAATAGAAAAAACGATGTTAGTGAGTGAAGAGGCATTCAGAATCATTGATCCAAAATATATGCAGCGTCGTTTCAAGGAAAGAAAGCTATATCCTGCAGTATTCGGAGTTTTCCTGTTTTCCGGATCGTTATTGTTTATTGTTTTGTTGCATGCCTTTGTTTCAGCAGAAAAAACGGAAAAGGACAGGGTTCTCATTCAGAAAATAAAAAGAAGGATATTCACGTTTAAATAGTTTCTGGTGTAGCGGTGCTATTCAGCAGGAAACTTTTTCATGCACAACCATAAAGGAATTCATATGCTACAAGGTTCAACCATTCTCATAACCGGGGGTACGGGATCTTTTGGTAAGAAATTTACTCGCATGACTCTGGAAAAATATAATCCCAAAAAAATAATAATTTATTCTCGTGATGAAATGAAACAATGGCACATGGCTCAGGATTTCAATCATGATGAACGACTTCGTTTTTTCATTGGAGATGTCCGTGACAAGGAACGGTTGATGCGTGCATTTGATGATGTGGATTACGTGGTACATGCTGCGGCTTTGAAAATTGTACCTCTTGCAGAGTATAATCCCTTTGAATGCGTTAAAACAATCGTTCATGGTGCAATGAATGTTGTTGATGCAGCAATTGACAAGGGTATAAAAAGGGTTGTAGCGCTTTCTACCGATAAGGCGTGCAATCCGGTAAATTTATACGGGGCAACAAAGTTGTGTTCAGATAAGATTTTCGTTGCAGGAAATTCATACGTCGGAAAACATACCACGAGGATGGCTGTTGTCCGATATGGTAATGTAATGGGCAGCAGGGGATCAATAATTCCGTTTTTTCAGTCGATTGCTCAAGGTGGCGGCAAAGAATTTCCTATTACCGATAAACGTATGACACGATTTATGATTACGCTTGAACAAGGAGTAGAGCTTGTATGGCATGCTTTTGAGGATATGGTTGGAGGAGAAATCTATGTTAAAAAAATTCCATCAATGAAAGTGGTGGATATCGCACGGGTGATCAATCCGGATGCTCAACTTAAATTCATCGGTATCCGACCCGGAGAAAAGTTGCATGAAGTAATGGTGAGTGTTGAGGATGCTCGAAACACGTATGAATATGACCATCATTTCAAGATTTTACCGCAGATTCATCAGTGGTCAGCGGATCCGGTCCGTATTGGAAATGGCCGGCTTTGTGAGGATGGCTTTTCATACGCGAGTGACACAAACCAGGAATGGATGCAACCCGAAGAATTGGCGGTGTGGATACGCGAGAACAATGGGACTGCACAATGAAAATAGTTGTAACCGGAGCTGCAGGAATGCTGGGAACGGCAGTGGTGAATCATTTTTCCCGGAATCATGAAGTGTTTGCTACCGATGTTGTGAAAGGAGTGGATCCCGGGAATGTGGTCTGGAAATGTATTGATTTACTCGATAATAAAGCGATATCTGAATGGTTGACTTATGTCAAACCAGAGGTCGTGGTGCATTGCGCGGCCCTGGTGAACGTGGATTTGTGTGAAAAAAAACCTGAACTGGCATATGCACTTCATGTCGGTGTCGCAGAGTATTTGGCACAGGTGGTTAGTGGATGGAATGGAATCGTGGTGTATATATCCACAGATTCAGTATTTGATGGCAGGAAACCGGGCGCTTATGTAGAGGCTGATCCGGTAAATCCTCTCAACGTTTATGCACAAACAAAATATGAAGCAGAAAAACACATACTGGCAATTCCGAATGGAGTTGTGTTACGGACGAATATTTTCGGTTGGAGCCGTTCGGATGCTGTAAGTTTTGCTGAGTGGGTGCTAAAAGGGCTGGTCTTAGGCGAAAAAAGAACCATGTTTTCCGATGTCCTCTATACACCGATCCATGTCTGTCATCTTGCAGAGTGCATAGAGCGCGTTCTTATTGAAAAAGTATCAGGATTATACCATGCGACAGGAAGTGATATCCTTTCTAAATATGAATTTGCAAAAAGAGTTGCGGAAATTTTCGGTCTGTCAGGAAATTCGATTGTATCCGTGAGCGTTGATGAATCGCATCTCACTGCTTGCCGACCTAAAAATATGGCTCTGGACAACAGGTCTCTTTGTAATGCAATCAGGTGGAGGATTCCTGGTGTCGGTACCGGAATTCATTTGATGAAGGAGCACTATGATTCTGGATGGTTATCCACGATAAAGCAACGGGCGGTTGGCGAGGACTATCATTTCTGGGAGGAATAACATGGAGATCGAAATTGGATCACGGAGGATCGGGAAAAATTCACCGGTTTATTTCATAGCAGATATAGCCGCAAACCATGATGGTGATCTGGAAAGGGCGTTGAAGTTAATCCGGTTGGCTGCTGCTGCGGGGGCAGATGCCGCTAAATTTCAGCATTTTACTGCTGAAACGATTGTAAGTGATACAGGATTCAGGAACCTTGGTGGACAGCAATCGCATCAGTCCGCATGGAAAAAAAGCGTTTTTGAAGTATACAAAGATGCATCCCTGAATATTGAATGGACTCAAATTTTAAAAAAAGAATGTGATACCTGCGGAATTTCGTTTCTGACTTCACCGTATTCAAAGGCACTGATTGATGCCGTTGATCCTTTTGTTGAAGCCTACAAAATTGGCTCTGGGGACATAACCTGGCATGAAATTATACGATATATGGGAGAAAAACAGAAGCCTTTAATAATTGCTTCAGGTGCTTCCTCGTTAGTGGATGTGGTTACTGCGATGGACGTTGCATTTGCATGCACTGACAAGGTGGTATTGATGCAATGTAATACCAATTATACCGCTTCACTCGAGAATTTTAAGTTCATTAACCTTGGTGTTCTTCGTTGTTATGCTCAAATGTATCCGGATGTAATCCTGGGATTATCGGATCATACACCAGGCCATGTGACGGTTCTGGGTGCGGTAGCTCTGGGTGCGCGGGTAATAGAAAAACATTTTACCGACGATGTTCGACGGTCTGGTCCGGACCATGCTTTTTCAATGGATCCGGATTCTTGGCGGGAAATGGTCGAGCGTACCCGTGAACTTGAAAATGCTCTGGGGACTGGTATCAAACGAGTTGAAGAAAATGAAACACAGACGGTTATTCTGCAACGAAGGGCAATCAGATCAGCCAGAATGCTTTCGAAAGGAAACGCTATTTCGATGGATGATCTTGTAATGCTTCGACCTTGCCCGCCAGAAGCTATTCCTCCGTATGATATAAGTAAGGTGATAGGAAAAACACTTGTCAAGGACATCATGCAAGGGGAACATCTGGAGTGGAAAAACCTCGCTTAGCAATAATAATTCCTGCATGGAATGAGGAAGCAACGATCGGAGAGGTAATCCGTTCGGTTAAAGAATACGGATCTGTAATTGTAATAAATGATTGTTCTACTGATGGAACGGCCACTGTGGCTTTGGATGCCGGTGCGGTAGTGATTAGCCACGAAACTAACCGTGGATACGATGATGCATTGAATATCGGATTTGAAAAAGCCTGTAAACTTGGATGTTCATTTGCCATTACGTTTGATGCTGATGGTCAGCATGATCGTCGGTTAATTGATAGTTTCTATAATCTGCTTTTAGAGGGAAATGATGTTGTACTGGGTATCAGGCCGGCTCCTGCTCGATTGGCAGAGTACGTTTTTGCCTTAATTACAAAGTTTTTATGCGGGATTCAAGATCCACTCTGCGGGATGAAGGGATATGATATGAAAATATATAAGGAACGCGGGTTTTTTGATTCCTGTCAATCCATCGGATCTGAACTGGCAATATGGGCTTGTCGACATGGAAAGAAGTTCGCTCAGATTCAAATCCCCATCCATGCCCGAAAAGATACCCCACGCTTTGGGAGAATGTTTAAGGCCAATATAAAAATATTCAAAGCTATTTTTCGCGTCATCACCACTACTCACTGAGGTAATCCCCGGCAATGAAAATCGGAGAGAGAATAGCACTTGGAACGGTTCAGCTTGGTCTGCGATATGGAATCGCCAATGTACATGGAAAGCCTTTTCAGAATGATGCTCTGGAGATTCTTGATATTGCATGGAAATTAGGCATACGTTCATTTGATACCGCCGCTGCATATGGTGATTCAGAAACCGTTATTGGCAAATGGAATTGCAACGATCCGACAGTGCGTATAGTTACCAAGTATACCGATAGTAAAAGTGATGCAACAATTTCTGAGCGATTACAAAATGGTCTTGATGCTTCATTAAACCGGCTACAGCGAGATCATCTCTATGGATATTTATTGCACGATGCCAGTCTGGTCGGGAAACAAGAGTGGGTTGAGGGATTGGCACACTTGAAAGAGAGTGGTTTAGTTGCATCAGTGGGGATTTCCGTGTATACACCCGAGGAAGCAATGGCTGCAGTTGAGTCAGAGATGATAGACATCATCCAGATTCCGTACAATGTGTTTGACCAAAGGTTAGATGAATGTGGTTTTTTTGAAAACGCTGCATTCAGGGGGAAGGAAATATGGGCGCGGAGTGTTTTCCTCCAGGGTTTACTGTTTCTGAGCGAAGAGCGGATTCCCGAAAGCTTGCTGCAAATTATTCCGCATCGAAAAAAACTGGAAGCAATAGCCAAAAAATATGGATTGTCGGTGCAAAACCTTGCCCTTCTTTTTTCCTTGGGCAATATGAATATTGATCGTGTACTTATAGGTGTGGAAACCAAGGAACAGTTGCTCGAATACGGAACAATGAAAATTGACTTTGAAAATTTTTCCGACTGTCGCTCAGAAATTATTCAGGCATTCCGAGGAAATGTCGCACCATATCTTGTTTCACCTCAATATTGGAAACTGAGATGATCAACGCTATTCTAATACAAGCTCGAATGGGTTCAACCCGTCTACCGGGAAAGGTATTGATGAGGCTTGGAGACAGCGAAGTCCTCGGCCAGGTCATCAGGCGGGCTCGGCTGGCGAATGTGGGGGAGGTGATTGTCGTAACAACACATAACCGAGAGGACATTCCGATCGTTGAATATTGTTCGTCAATAGGGGTCAAGGTATTTTGTGGTTCAGAACAGGATGTACTGGACCGTTACTGGCAAACGGCAAAACTGCTAGATGTTGACAATATTATCCGGGTAACTGCGGATTGCCCTTTGCTTGATCCCGGTGTTCTTAAGATGATTGCTGCGGTACATTGCTCAGAGGGGGCAGATTATACCAGTAATACTATCGAAGAAACATATCCTGATGGACTGGATGTGGAAATTTTCAGGAAAAGTGTTCTTCAAAGAGCCTGGAAAGAAGCAACGCTCAGTTCAGAACGTGAACATGTAACGCCCTATATAAAGAAAAATCCACAGTTGTTTTCATTAAAAAGCATTAGATCTGAAGTTGATCTAAGTCATATGAGATGGACAATCGATCAGACTGAGGATTATCAGTTTTTACAGGCTGTTTATGGTGCCTTTATCGGAAGAGATGATTTTCAAATGAAGGATATTATTGCGCTACTTTCTGAAAAGCCTGAATTAGTGGCAATGAACGGAGCGATTGTACGGAATGAAGGGTATTTGAAATCATTGCAAAAGGATAATCGATGAGAACAGGTCAAAAATTGTACTCTGAAGCAAAAAAGATAATTCCCGGCGGGACACAACTGCTCTCCAAGAGGCCGGAAATGTTTCTTCCGGAGAATTGGCCTGCCTATTACAGCAAAGCTTCCGGAATAAAAGTATGGGATCTTGACTATAGAGAGTATCTTGATTTCAGTTTTATGGGGATCGGAGCATGTATACTCGGGTATGCCGATCCGGAGGTGAATGCTGCAGTGGAGAATGTTGTTAAAAGCGGAAACATGACAACATTGAATGCACCTGAAGAGCTGGAGTTGGCACGATTGCTGCTAAAATTGCATCCGTGGGCGGAAATGGTCAGGTACGCTCGTTCCGGGGGTGAGGCAATGGCAATAGCCGTACGTATCGCACGTGCTGCAACCCGGAAGGAAATAATTCTATTCTGCGGATACCATGGTTGGCATGATTGGTATTTATCTGCTAATTTGTCTGATGACAATGCATTGGATGGACAATTGTTACCCGGATTAAGTCCAAATGGGGTCTGCAGAGGATTGAAAGGCACCACTTTTCCATTCAAATATAACGATAGTGCAACATTTCTTGAATTACTTGGAAGATATAAGGATAAGGTTGCTGGAATTGTAATTGAATCGATACGAAATATTGAACCCGATACAGAATTTTTGCAATGTATCCAGGAGGCGGCAAACAGTAATGACATTCCTCTTATTGTAGATGAAGTTTCGAGCGGTTTCAGGCTCAATTTAGGTGGGGCGCATCTAATACTGGGTATAAAACCGGATATTGCTGTTTTTGCAAAAGGCATAAGTAACGGTTTTCCGATGGCTGCAATCATTGGAACGCGTCGATATATGGATGCTTCTCAGGATACTTTTATCAGTAGCACGTACTGGACTGACCGGATTGGTCCGACCGCTGCGATAGCGACTATTGATAAAATGAGACGTTGTGAAGTTCAAAAAAAACTTGTGGAAATTGGTAAAAGCGTACAGACAGGGTGGAAGGAGATGGCAGAAAAGGCAGATCTTGCCATTGAGGTAGGAAGCATCTATCCTCTAAGTCATTTTGAATTTAGCAATAAGGACCCTCTTGTGTGTAAAACACTTTATACTCAAGAAATGCTCGAGAGAGGATTTCTTGCGACCAACTCATTTTATGCCAGTTTTGCACATTCCGATCCGCAGATCGAGGAGTATTTGGATGCAACGTTTGAAGTTTTTGCCATTATCTCAAAAGCTATCCGGGCAGGTAACCTGCATTCACTTCTGAAGGGGCCGGTGTGTCAGACCGGTTTTAAAAGACTATCTTAGTTCGTTTTCGGGCAAACACTATGGCAAATGTATCTGATGTAACTGCAGTTGTATGTACCTGGAATGCAGTTGTTTCTATAGAGGAATGTCTGTTATCTCTAAGGAAAAACGGTGTCCGGGAGATAATTGTAGTGGATGCGGGATCTAATGATGGAACGAGGGAGGTTGCGAAACAATTGGCCGACAGAATGCTCGATGATCCGGGAAAAGGACTGGCACTGGCAAGAAATACAGGAATTGCCGAATGTCAAACAAAGTATGTAGTAAATGTCGGTGCTGATAACATCATGCCGCCCGAAAGTATCGCAAAAATGCTCAAGGCAATGAGCAAACATGGCTGGATAGGCGTCTCGGCGGTCACACTTCTAAAAGATACCAGGGGAAAGTACTTTGTGTCCTCAATGAATTTATATAAAATGGCTCGGTATGTTCCAGGTGAGAGAACGGTTATTGGCACACCAACACTGTTTGAATCGAATGTACTACAGAAACATCCGTATGATCCAGCAATGACCCACAGCGATGATGGTGAACTATGCAATCGTCTCGGAGGAATGGGCTTCCGGTTCGGGATTGCAGATGTTGAAGTTTTTGAAATCGGGTTTGAAACATTTGGCTCCATTATCGAGAGATGGTCGCGTTATGGTAAAAGTGATTTTGAAACATTTTCCAAGTACGCTCCACAATGGAATTGGTTTTGTAAACTACAATCGTTGCTTTATCCATTAAGAAAAGAACTGGTGGAGCCATTTTTAAAAATAAGGGGATTAAAACGGATATATGTGCTTCCTTTTCTTATACTGATAACGTTGATCCGGTACTATTATTGGGGAGTACATTCATTTACGCGTATAGATAAATCGAAATACTGAATGAGGCACAACTTTTAATGTGAAGGGGGATGCCTGGAAGCAGCAGGTATTAAAATGAATGTAGTCATTATACAACGGTTTGTAATGCGATGGGAATTAACGGAAAAATGGTATTAGAAGGAATGACTGAAAAAGAATTGTTGGAATTGTGTAATCCTGAACGAGCAATTACAGGAAATTGTCCGTGGATCTATTGGACGTCAGAACTTTATGGCCACGGAAGAATTATCCGTGAATATGCTTTTTACCCACGCTTTTTACCTCTCATCGCATATTCTGATCACGGGTTAACTGGTTCAGATGTTCCATACAAGCATGAATTGGAGACCGATGCACCGATTTTTTTGACTTATTCAAAAAAAAAGGCTGAAAATTTTAAAAAGCTGACCGGAAAAAAAAGCTATATCCTACTTTGGCCGGATATTTACTACCGTCGAAAAAACAATATTCAAAGAAATGAAAGGCAAAATGGAACAATCGCTTTTGCCAATCATGGTACACCGGATCTTGTAAATGGTGGGGATCTTGATGCTTATGCGAGAGCCTTAAAAAAATTACCTGAAAAATATCAGCCGGTAACTGTTTGCCTGCATATGCATGATATTAATAACGGTGAGCATCAGATTTTTATGAAACATCATCTGCCGGTAGTGACTGCAGGTAATACCTCTGACATCCGGTTTACTGAACGATTATATAGGATTTTAAAAAATTATTCTTACGCAACTTCAAATGCGATTGGCACGTACTCTGTATTGTCAATAGAGATGGGAATACCATTTTTTATTTATGGGGAACCAGCTGTTATGATTAATAAGTCCGACCCCAATTATCCTATCGGAGCGTGCAAGCCTTTTGAAGCCGGAACCCTTTTCGAATACCTATATACTTCCTGTCAGTTGTCGGCAGGAGCTGATTTCATTAATAAAGAAGTAAAGAATAAAGTCGAACATGAGGTCGGGGTACATGACTCAATCGGAAGAATAAAACTGTTTTTTATACTGTGGTTTAGTTTTTTGAAATGGTTTTGCAAGAGAAAAAATCTATTATTCATGATTGCTGGTTTTCGTAATAGAATTATCGGGATAGTAAAAAAGGTATCGAAGGTATTGTAAAACAATGAAAAATGGTTATTTAATAAGCTACCTGAAGATATATCTGTGGCAGGGAATTGCGTTTTTACTAAGATTCGTTTCCATGTTCATCGTCACACCTTTCCTGACAAAAGATCCATCGACGTTCGGAGTGTATTCTGTTTGTCTTTCGGTGACAATGTTCCTGAATTACGCAGATCTGGGATTTCTGAATGCCTGTCAGAAATATGCTTCTGAATGTTTTGCCAGAAAAGAAGATGATCTTGAGCGAAAATATATCGGTTTTGGTACATTTGTGCTTTTGGTTTTTTCAATTCTTTTCAGTATCGTTTTTATATTTTTGAGTTTTAATCCGCATATGTTAATTAAAGGTCTGGAGAATGAAGCGCAAATACGGATTGCCCGGAAATTGCTATTTATACTTGCTATATTTACACCGGTGACAGTGTTCCAACGCATGATATCGATGGTCTTCGAAATACGGTTGAATAATTATGTTACTCAGCGTATATCACTCATTTCAAGTATTGTAACGATAGGGTCGGTATTTATCTTTTTTACAAAAAACAAATATGACATAGTTGGCTATTATCTGTTCGGTCAGATCATGATATCACTTTCGGTAATCGTTAACCTTTTCTTGGCAAGAAAGAGATATCACTATGATATCAAGGGTTTACTTCGAAGCATACGATTTGATCCAATGATATTCAAAAAAGCAAATGCATTGGCTTTTAGCGGTTTATACTGTACGATATTCTGGATTTTATTTTATGAGCTTGATCAGATTGCAATCGGAAAATATCTGGGAGCTGAAAAGGTCGCAGCCTATGCGATTGCCTTCTCGTTTTCAACAATATTCAGATTCACATTCAGTATATTGTATTCCCCCTTTACCAACCGTGTAAATTATTTTATTGGCAATAAAGATGATGAAGGATTAAAGTCCTTTTGCATGCAGTTGTCTGTTTTAACCGCCCCGTTAGTTCTTATACCAACAGTGGCATTTGTAGTAATTGCAAAACCATTTATCCTTTCCTGGGTTGGCGATACATTCGCTGAGAGCATTCCTCTGGCCAGGTTTTATGCAACAATATTTATGTTCGGTTTCATATCTTATCCTGCCAGTATGATTTTAACCGCAAAGGTACGAATCAAAGAATCCAATTTTATTTCAACAATTCAACCATTCATCTACTGGGCAGGAATACTGATCACGTATCATACATTAGGGTTAATGTCTTTCGCATTATTCAAATTTATTGCTCGATATATTTCAGAATTGTTCTGCCTGTATATATTAATAAACTTCATCGGGGTGTCATTGACAGGATTTATAAAAAAAGTATTTTATCCTGTTCTATTACCCATGATTTTTATGGTGGTTTCATTGATGCTGCTTGAAAAATATTTACCGGGTGAAAAATCAAAAGTAAATCTTGCCGTGGTGGTTGGCACAACAGGATCAGTTATAGCGATAGCGTTGGTTATTCAATATTTCATTTCCAATGAAATTAAGATGATGGTTGGAAATGTATTTTCAATGTACAGAAAGAAATAAAACGCAAGGAAACAGAGCAGGGTTTCAGGAATTTTGGGAATATAATGCTTTTAAACAATGAAAACATGAATACCGGGGTATAAAATGAGACCTAAATATTCTCTGATTATACCAACATATAACGGTTATAGCTATTTACCGATGTGTGTGAAAACGATTATTGATCAGCGATATGAAAATTACGAACTAATTATTAGCGATGATCATTCGACGGATGGAACAAAGGAATATTTATCATCGTTAGAATGTGAAAAAATTAAAATAATTGAACCACCCTGTTCCATGAGTATGAGTGAGCATTGGGAGTGGGCATTAAAGCAAGCTGTTGGTGAGTGGATAATGTTTGTAGGGCAGGACGATGGAGTACAGTCTTATTTTTTTTGTCTGGCAGAAAAATTGACAGCCGAGGCTTCAAAACGAAATATTAAAGCGATAATGTCTGAACGAGCTTATTTTTTCTGGCCGGGTTGCCAAAATATATATGGTGATAAAGCTGTCGAATATCAAGCTAAAAATAAAATTTATACCCGAAGAAGTTCATTGGAATTGTGGAAATCATTATTAGGTATACAGGAATATTTTAATTTGCCGGAAATGTATACAACATCCCTCGTTCATAAGGATGTTATTGAGAAGGCGAGAAAAAAACAAGAAGGAAAAGTTATTATCACACATCCTCAAGATGCAAATCTTGCGGTAATACTGTGCAGTCTTGAAAAAAAGTATATCTATTCAGGGATACCATTCGGATGGGTCGGATCATCTCCGAAAAGTGCAGGTATGGCAATAGTTTCTCCTGAAGAAAGAAATGAGCAGAAAACGGATTTGGGGAAACTAAAGAAAGAATATGAAAGTAGAATAGCTGAGAGCCGTTTTCCGTATCATAAACTGGCGGGTGACTTTTCGATAGGAAATCTATCGATATATCTGTGGCAAGTAATGTTGCAAACAGAAATATTACATAAAAATCATGTAAACTGGATCATACGAACTAAAATGTTTAGAAGAATACTGTTTGCAATAGCTCTTTTTGAAATAAAAACATCTGTAACAGCTGTAAATGAAAATCGCTTGAAACTATTGAAAGACGCCATTAAAATAAACGGTTTACAATTTACCACAATTATGTTGTTCTCTGTTATGATCATGATAATAAACAGAATGCAGGCGGTTGTATTTTTATTTTACAAGGTTCCAAGGAAATTAATAAGAGCAATCTTTGATAAAAGGTATGGAATAAAATTAACCTGGTCTCAGAATCAGGCTATAACTATGTATATGATCTCTAATAACATCAGACAAGAAATAGTCAGAAAAGGCTGGGTTCAGAGGGAATGTTGAAAAATAATTTTTCTGAACCGGTACTGCTGTGTCTATATAATAGGCCGGAAAAAACGAAGAAGGTTTTCCACGCAATTCGACAAATTCGTCCGGATCGCTTATATATAGCAGCAGACGGTCCCAACAGTACAAAAGAAGACGATTGGGAAAAATGCAATAAGTGCAGAAATATTATAGAAAATATTGACTGGAAATGTTCCGTTTTCAGGCTTTTTCATGAAAAAAACCTTGGATGTAAGAAGGCGATAATTTCAGCAATCAACTGGTTTTTTGAAAATGAGAAGCAGGGAATCATACTAGAAGATGATTGTCTTCCCGAGATATCTTTTTTTCGTTATTGTGAGGAGTTGCTGAATTATTATCAGAATGAAGAGAAAATTATGCATATTGGAGGGAGTAATTTTCAAAAAGGATACAGAAGAGGTATCGGCAGCTACTATTTCTCGAATATTATTCATGTATGGGGTTGGGCGACTTGGAGAAGAGCCTGGAATAAATATGCTTACACTGACTATGATTCGGATAGTGCAATAAATACAGTATTTGACAATCGATATTGGAGAAGATACTGGATTCAGGAAATGAAAAAAGCCTTTGAGGGAAAAATTGATACATGGGATTATCAATGGGTGTATACCATATGGAAAAATAAAGGTATGGGTATTACTCCAAATGTTAATATGGTAAAAAATATAGGGTTTGATTCAGACGGAACACATACAAATGCATTTGAGGAGAAAAAATTAACTGCAATTGTCCAAAACATCGAATTTCCATTGATACATCCAGAATATGTCTGTTATGACAGGATGGCGGATAAGTATACCATGAAAACTCATTATGGTCTTTCGGGCATAAATTATATAAAAAATTATCTAAAAAAATACATATTTAAGCACGTAAACCCAGCAAAATATTCTGCAAATATTGTTGATTAACCAACCGAAAGGTATTGATAACTGATATTAATGAAAATAGCTATCGATTACCAGATATTTTTTATACAAAAATTTGGAGGAATATCTCGATATTTCTGCAAGCTGGCGGAAATTTGTAATGAAAAGGGATATAATATTCGTATTTTTGCCCCGTTCCACAGAAATGAATTTTTAAAAACATGTACAAATACTATCGTGAAAGGGAAATATTTTTACAAGTATCCATACAAATTAGGGTTGTTGATAAAAATGGCAAATTGGATTGTATGCAAACAAGATGTCATAAATTGGAAACCCGACATAATTCATGAATCGTATTATCCTCGGTTTCCCCTGGCTACAAAAAGAATGCAATCTGTGGTTACGGTTCATGATATGATTCATGAAATTTATCCGGAAATGTTTTCAGTAAATGATCGTGTACGTGAATTTAAAAAAAATGCAGTTAAACGGGCTGCGCATATAATTTGTCCTTCAAATAATACAAGAAATGATTTAATAAGATTACTTAATGTAAAATCGAAGGACATTTCAGTAATCTATCATGGCGTAGATACTGCAAATGGCAATAGAATGGACCCGGAAAAACAAACACAGAATGAGAAACCATATCTGCTTTTTGTTGGAGATCGTGATGGATATAAAAACTTTTCAGGACTGATAACAGCAATTTCTCTTTCGGAAAAAATACAAAATAAATTTCACCTGATTGCTTTTGGCGGACCTGATTTTTCAAAGGAAGAAAAGGCTGCTTTTTCAGGAAATGGACTGCAAAAAATGGAAATAACGCACATAAGGGGTGATGATACTGTCTTGAGCTCACTGTATTCAAGGGCTTCTGGTTTTATTTATCCATCTAAGTATGAAGGTTTTGGACTTCCGGTACTTGAAGCCATGAGAAATGGTTGTCCAGTTATATGCAGCTATTCCAGCAGTTTACCTGAGGTCGCAGGGTATGCTTGTGAATATTTTAATCCTGAGCAACCAAATGAAATGGCATTAAAAATGGAAAAAGTTCTTTTTAATGAGGATTTGAAAAAAGAAATGGTCGCTAAAGGATTCTCACAGATTGCTAAATTTACCTGGGAACAATGTGTTAAAGAAACTTTATCTGTGTATATGAATGTGCTATAGATAAAAAGAAACAGTTTTTGTATAAGAAAAAACATTTTAGAAAACCTAGTAATTAATTGTCGGAAAATGATGTAAATGTTCTATTCAATAATAACAATTACGTATAATTGTAGAGATCTGATAAAAAATACTGTAGAAAGTGTCCATGAGCAGACCTGTCAAGATTATGAGCTGCTGATTATTGATGGTTTGTCAGTGGATGGAACAATTGATGTAGTGAATTCCTTAAAAGGTAAAAATGATCTGATTTTTTCAGAAAAAGATGAAGGAATAGCAGATGCCTTTAATAAAGGTCTAAAAAAATCCACAGGTGAATGGATTATTTTTTTAAATGCAGGTGATTCCTTGGCTGGAAAAACAACTCTGGAAAGTTGTCGAGAAAAACTTGAAAAATGTTCCAATGATGTAATGGCGGGAAAATATTGCCTTGTCGATCAAAAAGGAAATAAATATGTAAAATCAAGCAACCCAGATGCATTATTGCAATTCAGGCGACCGATAAATCCGATATGCCATCAAGCAGTATTTGTAAGAAGAAAAGTTCATGAATTATTTGAATTTGATTCAAGATTGCACTACACTATGGATTTTGACCTGTGGTTACGAATGAAAAAAAAGAGGATACCATTTGGATGCCTCCCGATTGTTGTTGCAGAATATTCAATAGGCGGACGAACATCAAATCCATTATATGCTGTTGATTCGTATGTGGAACATTGGAATGTACTTCGTGTGAATGGTGGAAATGTGTCGTTAGGGAGATTTTTAATTGGAATTGCAACTTTAAAAATTAAACTGATATTTCGAAAAGGAACTGGTAACCGGTTTTATGAATATGTTAAGACAGTATTGAAAGTATTCTAAATAAAAATGCGTATTTTATTCATTTCAAATTTATACCATCCTGAAATAATTGGTGGAGCAGAAATTCATTGTCAGATGATCGCAGAACGTCTGGTAGAAAATGCACATGATGTTTATGTACTTACCACGGGAAAACCGAGTGGAAAAAAAAGAAAAACTGACGAAATAAATGGTGTAAAAATACTAATCAATCCAGAGCGGAATATTTATTGGAACAAGGATGCAAAAAAACAAAAACCAATTTTTAAAATGATTTGGCATCTTATTGATATATATAATCCGATTTCTATGATAGATATTTTTTACTACCTTAAAAAAATTAAACCTGATATTATTTGTACTTTCAATGTTGCGGGGTTTTCATGTTCGGTATGGTCTGCCTGTTACATGAAACATTTACCTATTGTTCATGTTGTTAATGATTTTTATCTGATTTGTTATAAATCTGAACTTTATAAAAATAGAAAAATCTGTACAAAGCAATGTATTGCATGTAGAGGCGTTACAAAAGTTCGTCGGAGCGTGTCAAAAAAATTAACTATGGTAGTCAGTGTAAGTCAAACTTTGCTTGATGTGCATATTCAAAATAGATGTTTTGGTGGTAATGTACAATACAAGATTGCTCCAAATCTGATTGAAAATAGGACGACGACAGTTATACCTAAATATGAAGTTCCTGTTTTCGGTTATATCGGCAGGCTTGATTATAAAAAGGGTATAGAAACTTTATTGGAAGCAATGAAGAATAGCGAGTATTCGCTGTTAGTATATGGAACAGGGGAATCGAACTATAGAACATACTTAGAAAAAAAATATAGTGAAGTTAATATAGATTTCAAAGGGTTCTCGGACCATAAAACAATATTTGAATCGATTTCAGTGCTTGTGATACCTTCGCTCTGGCAGGAGCCGTTCGGGCGCGGTGTAATTGAGGCAAATGCTTATGGTATTCCAGTAATAGCTTCGCGAATCGGGGGATTAGAGGAAAATGTAAAGGATGGAGAAAATGGATATCTTTTTACACCGGGAGATTGTGAAGATTTAAAAATAAAAATGCATATTATGGCCTCAACTATAAAGGATTTTGAAAAAAGACGAAGTTTTCTGGTAGAATCAACGTTAAAAAAATATAGTGATGATGCTTTTAATACTTATCTGAAGATTTTTGAAAAAATCTATACAGGTAACTATTATAATGACTGAAAACTATTAACCGATTAATTAGTTGAATACTATACGGACGACTGATATTTAGTCGATATTAATATGGTTGTTAACAGAAAAAAGAACATGGATAGATATATTTACAAGGTAATTAAATCGATAAAAACGATAGTTGATTGGCAGAAATGCAATGCTTGTGTTTTCAATAAAAAAAATTAGAATAAGTAAAGAAATAGTAGAATTGTTATATTCAACAATTCTTTTTTTCACAGTATTTGATGGAGTGCGGGATCATTTTCAATATTCAAAATATCTCTCAGTTATTAGAGATTGCAGCATTTTTCTGTTGGCGTTTATTGTTGTACTAAAGTTCAAATGGCATTTCAATATATTTCATGTAGATTCAATTGGAATGGTGTTGTTTGTCTGCGCAGTAATTGCATTGCCAATAAATATTATTTTAACACCGGAAGTGGTATCCTATCATAAAAATTTAGTACGCACTTATTATCCTTTTTTTGACTTTGTACTTTTAGGAAGATTCGCGAACCTGTTTATATTGATATATTTATATTCGAATTACCAGAAGCTTACTGGTAACGGATATGAAAAATTATTCAGAAAATTGCTCATTTTATCAGTTGGATATGTGGTATGGGGTGTCATAACGTATCTCATTCATGTGCCGCTATTCGCCTTCAGGCCATGGTGGGGAAGAATCAGCATCGGCTATCCGACAATGGATGCGCAAGTTTTATGTTATGCAATTTTAGCAGTATTATTTATTGTTAAAATGAATTCATTTAAAACATTCAGTTTTCTTATGGTAATTATAATCGGTATTGTCATGCAGTCAACCGCAACAGGAATTATTACATTGAGTTTTGTAACGGTGTTTACAATACTTTACAGAAAACGGATTTCCTGTAATAGAAAAATGTTATCCCTGTATCTGCTTTTAGGTGCAGGATGCATAATCGCATTATTCATATATCTAATGGCTCGATATGGCGAATTATTCAGAGAGTTTCAATATCTAATTGGCTATAAACTACAGGAAGCATTTGGTTTGGTTGGAGCAGATGAGTCTAAAAGTATCATGGCACGTCAAAAACAGATACATGACATTATGCAGGTATATAACAATCCATTTCATTTGATATTCGGTGCAGGATCTGTACTTGGATACCTGGTCGAAAATCAATATGTTCACATGATAAGGTCTTTTGGATATTTCGGCCTGGTGGTGTTTATACTATGGGGTAGTTATCTGTTTGTATTTGGAATTGTAAAAAATAAGGGGCTAGGATATCTGATGATTGCTAATGTCGTGATATTTTATTTAACGTCTTATTCCTTGATTACAACATACTTAACTCCCATAGAGAGTTGTTTCGCCCTTTTTTATGCCTTTGGACGAGGGGACAGACAGATCCGATACTCTCCCGATGAGTGCCTTGAGAAGTGCTGATTCATTATTAAGGAAAGTAATTCTGGTAGTAATCTGTAGGCAATGAAGATAAATGTCGTAGTGGGTTGCTAGGGGATGATGTCACAACAGAAATAGAAAATCATTATCGGAAATATCTGGAAATAAATGTGTTGTAGGAGAAATAGTACGAGTAATTATTCAAAATGATAACAGCATGTGGACCAGGGGCAATGTTTGTTACAACTGTAGAGAAACTGGGGTGAGAACTGTTACTGTTTGACCCCTAAGCAGTTGCTATTACCCGAATGGTAATTTATAATAACTGTAGTTTAGCACATATTTTCACGGTTGCTCACTCTTACGAGTAAACAATTCCTTTTAAAAATTCGTGATTTCAACTTTTATCTGCGCCAGTATTGCCGTATTTTCCTACGCAGCGATACTGAAAAGCTCCTGTAA
>JBNLDC010000024.1:0-45980 GCA_050304135.1 Chitinispirillaceae bacterium
GGTATCAGATTGTCGATTCCGCTCATCCTGATCCCGCTCAGCGGGACTGATAGATATTGCTTTTTTGGGGTTTGAACCGGACTTGCCCTGAAATCATTCGAAAGGCAGACTGTTTTTGTCATCTTCGATTCTTTAAGCGTAGGGTATCCGGTGCAGAGCACCGTTTCTATTGAACCGCTTTATCTGCAACAATCTGTTTTTCACCAATTCATAACCCGACAATAATTTGAAAATAAGTTACATGGTGACCAAAGTGTAAAAAAAGCAAGATCAGGACATAGCTACCACAAGAAGTACTAAACTCGAAAACTGTGAATAGAGGTGACGTTCAGCTTGCCAGACTTTCGACAATGCAAAGCATATAATCAGCAAGTGCGAAGCACAAATACCTTACATTGGGGAACAGCCGTGACAACAACTCAAAATAGAGTATTGGCCCGGCAGGTTGTTGAGGGGAGGGCGGTAGTTCCATCGGCGGCGCCCTCGTAGGTGTCTCTTTCCATAGATCGCAGTGCCGAAGGATTTTTTCAATCACCTCCGGCTGGTTCCGCTCGATAAAACTGATGACCTTCATCGTTCCCCCGCAGTTCAGGCACTTGAGCGGGTCGACTTCATAGATACAGCGGATGATAGTTTATCAGGTCCCCGAAGGTCTGCACTGCGCAGATCATCGCAGACATGCCGACATCGCCGTCTACTTCTTTTGCGTAAACATCCCGGATGGTCTCCCAGTGTGGCAGAATTTTTTTACAGCAAACCGACATACAGCTACATCAGGGAGCGTACTCTGATTTCGGGGGAAACCACAGCTCACCCCGCCCCCCCCTGCACCGGTTTCCGTAGGAGACCGATTAAAACAGACCAGCCGTTTCATTTTTCCGGAGCTGACCAATTAAAACTGATCAGCCATTTTATTTTTCTGAATCTGACCAATTAAAACTGATCGGTCGTTTCATTTTTCTGAAGCTGACCGATTAAAACTGATCAGCCGTTTTATTTTTCTGAATCTGACCAATCAAAACTGATCAGCCATTTCATTTTTCTGAAGCTGACCAATTAAAACTGATCGATCATTTCATTTTTTTTACCCCGATACTCCATTTATTGCCGGGCCACTTCCGGTTTTTTTGCCGTTTCCGTGCAAATTCGGCCACATTTCGATAAAAAACACTTCCTTGAAAAAAAACGGGAACTTTTGTTCTTTCGCCGTGTCAAAACAGACAGATCCAGCAAAGGGGGCCTGATCAGAAGGCGCCGGTATCGGGGGACCTGGAGGTTGGCACAACAATAACATTGTAACAGGAGGCGGATCCCGCCGGGAGATTGAATGACGCCGCATGAATGAGCTGCGGTAAAAAGGCTGGTGATGATGCGTGGTGAAGGACCGGGAGGATCTCCTGGTCCTTTTTTTTGGCTCCGGAGGGGCTCAGCTCACCATTAGTGTGCGCTTGATACTTTTACAGTGTATATCGGGGGAGTCTGGTGTACCAAGGGGTGCCAGTTTTTTCTCTGCGCCTTACCCTTCCAGACGCCCCGGCAGAATAGCAAGTGCCTTTGATATCCGGCTGATCATGTCTCTGGTGAACTTTCTTCTGCCGTTTTCATAATCCGAAATTATATTCTGCTTTATCCCCACCTTTTCGGCAAGTTCCGACTGTTTCATTCCGGCTTTAATCCGTGCGGCTTCGAGCAGGTTGCCGACGCGGTTTTTCTGCATCTCCCGGTAAAATGAAGACTCCTCGACCGGAATCAGGTCCGGGTCGATATCGGAGGAAACAACGGTAACATCATACTTTTTTGAAATGTACGAAAGAAGCTCCTGCGCACCTTCTCCATTCACCGAAATTTCAATATGGGGCTTTTTCACGACTGCCAACATAATACACCTCAATTTCTATAAAACCTTTTTCCCGAGGAAAAAATGGTAGTACAGAATAGTAATATATAACCTTTCCTGATAATTCCTGACCTGATCGCCAGAGTAGCCAAAGATCCCTGTTGCCGTTACGTTTTGCACCAGCTCCCGGCGGACCGGTGAAACGCCACCACTGCTCCGGGCTTTACATGGCCCTACGCGGCGGCGCATCGCATCTTTTCCCGTCCGCCCCTGTGGGGCTCCCCTTTTTTTGTGCCCTGCCCGGAAATGATTACTTGACAAATCCACCGTACACTGTACGGTTGTACATTAAAACAGGGGTATTTTGGCGTATTTAACGGGTAACGCGTTAAATAATCAGGAGTTAGTCCCTGTTTACGACCTATTGATTTTAAAGGGTATTAAGAGTAATGCCGAAGATAGGGTTCGAACTGGATGTTAAATATAATCAAGATATCGCCACATTTTTTTATTCAGTGTTCTTAGAAAACGGATTTTATAAATAAAGGCGAAGTTAAAAAAACGCTACAGTAAAAGTTGCCCGCTATGCCTAGCCTTCGAAACCATTTTCTCATTTGCGGTATAAATATGGACATTCGGAGCGGTGATAAAGTCGAAATCATCTGATATAATGCACTGGATGCCGTGCTTTGCCATATGGTGTAATATTAACGAATCATAGGCATCAACATGAGTATTGGTAATTGATTCAAGAATTATATCAATGTCACAATGTGCCGATACTTCAGTATCTATAATTGTTGCAAAATTTTTAATATTTTCCCATATTCCCTTTATTTCATCAACAATTTTATTTCTTTCATCTACTACTGTATAGCGGTATTGTTTTTTTGACAATTCTACTCCATGTTCTCTGCAGTATATCTTGTGACAAGCATCTTCAATAATGGATGACAATTCGATGAGGTTCACAACACATGCATACAATTGGTTACTTTGAAATATTGAAGAGATAAAATTCGGGTAAACATCTACCTGGTATGGTTTGCCGCTAAAATAGCCAATTGTTGACAAAAACCAAAACCAGACATTCGTATCAACAAAAATAGGTTCTTCTATAACGCCCACATCTTTTCGAATATCCACGACGCAGGCTTGCTTATTGGTAGGTGCAGGCGTCATAATGAGTTTTCAGATGCTTCTTTGATGGTCTGGTCAATTGCTTTCCTATGTTGCAGATTAGAATAATATTTTTTAGAATTTTCTATAACTTTTCTAAGTGTTACTAACCCAGAGTTAGGAAGGTTAACAACACTAAAAAGACTATTTAATGTTTCAGGCAAAATTCCTTCAAGGAGCTTACCAATAGCTTGATTGAAAAAGGGTGATGCGAACACCTCAACACCCTCAAAGTCAAGTTGAACTTGTTGCCCAGCAGAAAGCAACGGATTAATCACCTTGTAAACCTTACCACCTTGATCTAAAGTAATACAGTTTTTCCCAACTAACGTAAGGATATGTATTTTATTCATTTTTCGAGTATTTTCCTTTGCAAAAATTAAAAAAGCGGTTGAGCATTTGCGGGCGGCATCTCATTTGAAAAATGGTAATATTTGTCATCGCACATCAATGTTATGTATATCAATGTACCATTAAAACATGTTTTTTTTGAAGAAAACATATCCTCTTTTTCATTGATTTTCACATGTCCTGTCCCACTGAATATTTCAAGCTCTCCTTTGTTTAGTTTAACGAAAGATTTTAATAAACCTAAACCAAGGCCTCTATTATCTTTTTTTGTAGTGTTTCCATCTTTGAAAGCCCATCTAAGTGCTTTACTTGATGACATCTTTTTATCGTTAAGAAATTCTCGCACATTAAATGGAATGTTACGGCCGAAATCAACTAAAGACAATTTGAACTTATTTTCAATTTTTTGTCCACAACTGAATATGCCGATGGGTGAATTAGAATGCGAAAATGCATTATCAT
This sequence comes from Chitinispirillaceae bacterium, assembly GCA_050304135.1. Taxonomy (GTDB): domain Bacteria; phylum Fibrobacterota; class Chitinivibrionia; order Chitinivibrionales; family Chitinispirillaceae; genus JAFGNB01. Next base: position 3,830 of record JBNLDC010000024.1, read on the forward strand.
ACATTTCCCAGACTTGCCCTGTAATAGCGTTCCTAACTAAATCACTCAAATGAATCCAATCTTTTTGGAGCCATTCGTTTTTTAAATAGTTTATAATTGAATCTTCTGTCCCTGGCAGGTTTTTTTTATCTTCCCGTAATGGAACCAATGTCTCTTTTTCTTGATAATCTTCGATTTCCTCTATTTTCTTTAAAAAACCAGTTTGAGCAAGTTTTGATTGGATGTCTTTTCTTATGGATCCTTCAACATAAAAAATATCTCTATCCTTTGATTTAACATGTCGAAACAAACCATACAAGAAAGCTATCGCGTTGGGATAAATCGTTCTACAACGAGAAAAATCGTATAAAAATTTCGGTTGAATTACCGATTTTGAAGCAAAAGCTTGTTCAACCTGATGATAGATTTTGAATAAATTATTAAAATCGATCTGACCATCTCTGATAGATGGTATTTCTAACCCTACCGGATTAAGCATAATAAAGAGATTCTTTTTAACGAAAGTATATAAATATACAATACCTTCAACTAGTTTTACGATAATTCAATGCATTATTCTAAGCTAATCCCGATAATACTTTTTAAAATAGGTACCTTTAAGTAAAAAATGCAATACCCGTTTTTGCAATTTATGATTAATTTAAATCACAGTCCGGGTTTGTAAAATCGGTCAATTGTTCTTTTCGGATAAACCAAAATATATTAGATACGATCCAACATCCTCCGCTCGCCCCCGCGCTCTTGTTGCAACTACTGTTTTCTCACTCCCTGTTGTTTATAATGGCATATCATCTTGTATGCACCTGTTATTTGTCTTTTATAAAATTCCTTCAATCCCCAAGAAATAGAGGTCGTCTCCAATAGCTACTCATTAAAAAACAGCCTCAAGACTCGCTTAATCAACCGATCAATGTGCTCTGCTGCCCGAAAATGATCGCTTTACAAATCCACCGTACACTGTCCATTTTTCAATCAAAACAGGGCGTATTTTGGCGTATTTGGGGTGCAACCACCCAAAATAGCCAAGGCAGCTTCCATTTTGTAACATTTTGATTTTAAAGAGGATTAAGAAATCTGCCGAAGCCCGGGCTCGAACCGGGATGGTGTTGCCACCGCTGGATTTTGAGTCCAGTGCGTCTACCAATTTCGCCACTTCGGCTGAAGGTTTTAAAATCTACTATTTTATGGCACCGATTGCAAGTTGGAACGAATTGGCCTTCCCCGCCGACCTTGCCCTTTTCCTGCTCATGAGGTATTTTTCAAAATAAAAAAGGAAGCCGTCCGTTACTCATTTTTCGCGGTTTTTCCATTATCTATACTGAGGAACCTGTGCCCGAAACCCTTCTTGCTTCAATAAATGAACCCGCTGATATCCGAAAACTTTCAGTAAAAGAACTTACACAGCTGGCCGGTGAAATCAGGGAGATGATGATTGACGTCGTCAGCCGCACCGGTGGTCATCTGGCTCCAAGCCTGGGTGCGGTGGAACTTACTCTCGCTCTCCATTACTGCTATAATACCCCGGTCGATAAAATTGTCTGGGATGTCGGCCATCAGGCCTATACCCACAAAATCATTACCGGCCGACGGGAGAGTTTCTCAACGCTGCGGCAATTCAACGGGATCAGCGGTTTTCCCCGTGTTGAAGAGAGCGAATACGACGCAGCTTCGGCAGGACATGCTTCCACCTCGATAAGCACGGCTCTGGGAATGGCGGTCGCGCGGGACATCAAAAAGGAAGACTTCTCGGTTATCGCCGTTATCGGTGACGGGTCACTCAGCGGCGGTCTGGCATTCGAGGGGCTCAATAACCTCGGTTCCAGCAACAGCGGCATGACGATCGTTCTCAACGACAACGAAATGTCCATCTCAAAGAATGTCGGTGCTCTTTCCCGCTATCTTACCCGTGTTCTTACCGATAAACGGTATACGCGTATCAAAACGGAGATCTGGGACCGGCTCGGCGGCACCTCGGTCGGGAAAGGAATCCGCGGCATTGTCAAGAGCATTGATGATGCGGTAAAACATGCGGTCATTCCCGGAAAGCTCTTTGAAGACATGGGTATTCGCTATCTCGGTCCGGTTGACGGACACAATATCGCCGCAATGATCGATGTATTCAAATCGGTCAGCGAACAGCCGACTATTCCGCAACTGGTCCATGTGATTACAAAAAAAGGGAAAGGATACCGCTTCGCCGAAAACGATGCCACCAAATATCACGGTATCGGCTCGTTTTCCCGGGACACCGGCGATGTGATTGCCAAACCGGTAGTGGTACCTACACCATCATGGAGCGATGTCTTCGGCACGACACTTGTCGCCCTGGGAGAAGAAAACGACAACGTAGTGGCCATCACCGCCGCGATGCGCGATGGAACAAAACTTACTTCATTCAGTAAAAAATTTCCGAAACGTTTTTTTGATGTCGGCATTGCCGAATCTCACGCGGTCACCTTTGCCGCCGGTCTTGCGCATCAGGGTCTTGTTCCGGTCGTGGCACTCTATTCCACCTTTCTGCAACGCGCACTCGATCAGCTGATGCACGATGTCGCCCTTGACCGTCTTCATGTTGTTTTCTGTATTGATCGTGCGGGAATCGTAGGTGATGACGGGCCGACCCATCACGGCATGTTCGACCTTTCTTTTGTGCGATCAGTCCCGGGTGCGATAATTATGGCACCAAGCAGTGGTGCTGAACTCAGACAGATGCTCCATGCGGCTGTCAATGATTATTCAGGACCGGTATTTATCCGGTACCCGCGCGGAACGACACCGGACACCGTAGAGTTCGATGCAGATGTCGCTGCCCTGCCCTGCGGAAAACCGGAGACGCTCCGGAAAGGAAAAACAGTTGCACTTGTTGGAGTTGGTGATTTTGTCGCTCTTGCACAGGAGGTTGCAGAGCAGCTTCAGGAACATTCAATCAAACCGACAATCGTGGATGGTCGTTTTATCAAACCCCTCGACAAAGCATACTATACCCGCCTCTTCAATTCGCATCAACTGATCGTTACCTTCGAGAACAATTCAGTGGCCGGTGGATTCGGTTCCGCAGTCGGCGAACTGCTTCATTCGTGCACGTTGAAGCAGCGACCGGACCTTCTTTCCGTAGGTCTTCCCGATATGTTCATGCCCCATGGCAACAGGAATATCCTTCTCGGAAAAATGAATCTCGACGCCGACTCAATCAGCACACGTATTGTCAAACGGCTGGAGGGCCTTCAGGCCGGAAGCAAAAAACATCTGATGGCTACCGCGTAGCGCACGCGTTTCTTTTACCATCCGAGAAGTTTCGAAATACTTCCAACATACATATTCGCCTGTGCCATCATTGCCATGGCCGACTGGTTTCTGATACTGTAATTCATCGCGTTTACCATCTCTTCTCCGGTGTCGGCTTCGACACTCTGCCGTGAGGCCTCGCTGCTGACATCCCTCTTGATTGTCGTGATTGAGTACTGAGCGTTAAGTCCATAGGTAGCCGCTGAAGTTTTAGCAAGATAAAAACCGGCTTTTCCCAATTCCGTTTCGACTGCCGCCAGCTCAGTCGCTTCATCGGTAGCTCCCAACGCCAGCAGGGTAACATCGGCAATATCCCCGGAATCAAATTCAATATTCAACGTTTCCGGAGCGGCATCACCATCCAGAACTACTGATTTGAAAGGTGTTCCACCGTTATCACTTATCAGGTGCATCCCGTTGTAGGTGGTGTTGGAGATGATGGATTGCACGGTACTTTTCAGTGCGTTAAATTCCGCACGGTATGCTTCCTTGTCCCCATCGGTCGCTTCGTCCTTATAATACATCCGGACGAGTTCCCGCATATCGGTAAGTGCATTGAACACCCCGTCACCGGCGGTTGATGCCACATCAAGGAGTGCGAGCCCCTCCCCAATGTCCCTCAATACCGGCTCATACGAGCGCGACTCCCGTGAGAGTTTTTCACTGAGGAAATAATCGGGTATACCATCCGATGGACGGTTCACCCGGTTTCCGGAAGCGAGCCGGACAAGTGCCGCCCCGAGATTATTCTCATTACTTTTTGAAAAAAGGGCAATACGCGCCCCCGTAACCGTAAGCGGAACTCCGGTCATCATCCTGCACCTCCCTTGTGTATTTTTTTCATCCCTGAACGTTCCGCTGCGACAACCGTGCTTCCCCACACTTTTGCCGTTACCGATCGTCCACTATTCCTGTCGTTTCAGTTCATGCAACTCCTATTCATAGAGTTTCGAAAGACTGTTCTGAACGATATTCGCCTGCGCCATCATTGCGGTTGTTGCCTGTTGCCGAAGGGTAAGCGAGAGCACTTTATCCATCTGCTCGGCTTCATCGATATCGGTGATAAGTGACAATGCCGCTTTTTTACTGTTGACAATTGTATCGTTGAGTTTGATCTGCTGATCAGCGATTGCATCGTACGATTTCGCCTCGTACATATACGTCATCGCGGCACTGACCTCTGCCTGAGTGTCTGCAACAGCAGTTCCGGCAGTAATATCCAGTGAACTGACATCTGCAGCATCAGAAAATGTAAGTGTAAGCGACCCGCCATCAGGGCCGAGCGAAACCGTCGCATCTGATGCATCAGCCGGGTTGGTAAGTAAAACGCCGTCAACATAGGTATTGGCAAGTGTCGTTGACACTTCGGTTTTAAGTGCGTTGAATTCCGCTGCGTACTGTGCTTTCAGATCAGCATCTGCGGTCCCTGCCCACTGCGTGGCCAGATCTTCCATTTCGGTCAGGTTTTCGTAAATACTGGATCCGGCGACAACGGCTGCTGAAGTGAATGCCTTGAAATTGGTGAGATTTTCCCGAGTCTGCTCGTATTGTGATATATCACTCTGCGTATTCTGTGCACGCAGATACCCGATGAGGTCTTCTGAAGCGTTTTTGAATTTCTTTCCCGATGCCAGTTTTTCCATTGCATCGTACAACTGCCGCATATTGGTACCGTACAGCGATGCCATACCGGCACTGATCGATCCGGTTGATCCGATCATTGAAACCTCCCTTGTGTGCATATTCATCGGGATACTTCAAAGGCTTCCCCACCTGTGAAGTACCCCGTCCCAATCCCTGGAATCTTACATGTACAGTTTCAGAATTCCCTCCCGTGACATATTCGCCTGCGCAAGCATCGACATGGCCGCCTGCTGCCGAATCGACTGGTCAGTGGCATTGTTAAGTTCTTCCGCTTCATCAATATCGGTAATGAGCGACATAACCGCCTTTTTACTGTTAACAATAGTATCAGTCAGTTTGAGCTGCTGATCTGTTATCGAATCATACGATTTAGCCTCGTACATATAGGTCATTGCGGCAGTTACCTGAGTCTGAGTATCCGTTACTGCGGTTCCTGCGGTAATATCGAGTGCAGCGACAGCAGCCTCTGCCGTGAACGTCATGGTAAGCGTCCCGCCGTCTGGACCTAGTGATACACTTGGAGAGGTTGCAACATCCTTGTCGGTGACTAAAATACCGTCAACATAGGTATTGGCCAGTGTGGTGGCCGCCTGTGTTTTCAGAGAGTTGAATTCCGCTTCGTACTGGGCCAGAAGATCCGCATCATTTCCTCCTGCTACCTCAGCCACATATTGCGAGGCAAGGTTCTCCATTTCCTTGAGGTTTTCGTAAATACTGGTTCCCGCCTCAACGGCGGCGGAGGTTGAGGCCTTGAAATTAGTGAGATTCTCACGAACCTGATCGTATGCAGAGATATCACCCTGCATATTCTGCGCACGAAGATACCCTACGAGGTCGTCTGATGCGCTCTGAAATTTCTTTCCGGATGCAAGCCTGGTGAGTGTAGTTGCAAGCTGCTGGTTACCAGTATTGTAAATACTGGCGATCTGTGAACTGGCGTAATTGATTCCGCCGATCATACGATCCTCCCTTGTGTATGTTTGACATCCATGTGTCCGCGGCGGAGCTTCCCTTTCCGCGCAGCCACTTTTTTACTTCTTTACCGGCGCCACATTCCCTGAATTTATTTTCGGTAGATTCCTGAAAAACTTTAGCTTTTTATTTATTTTTATTCAGATCGGTTGCCCATTGTCATTATATCCCGGCTACCGTACATTCCCCAAGTATGGACAACCCCCTGAGCGAGCGGCAGATGCGACAGGTCTTTGTTGAGCTTTTTTTTATGAAAAACAGGATCACCCGCAGATATGGTTTGCATATGTTGTACCATGGTGGCATACTATATATTTGATTTCGTACCGGTTAACTGTTTGCTGAATGCAAGGTTATCACGATTCAACAATGAAAGCCGGACCCTTCATATCATCAAACCGAACACCATCGGGAGTGCCGATGAAACAATCATGGGTGCGCCAAAGCATTCCAACTTTTTTCTGTGTACTGCTTTTTTCTGCGATCACCATTTCCCACGCTGCACCTGCCACTTCAAACGCATTCTGGGAAGACCGGATCACAATCGCCATTGATCAGCGCAATGCAGTGTTCACCAGCCTGCTCGGTTCAACTGCAACGCTCACTATTTCCGACTGGAGCAGCGAAATACGTCGGGAAGCGGTATCACTTCTTTCCATCGATGCATCTTCCGGAGTCTGGCAGCAACTCATTTTCGGCATTCTGCGGTATCTTGAAGGGGGAACCGACGCTGAGCGTTATTGGACCAGTGCACTTTCCCTTGCTGCGGGCGACCCGGGTACCACCTGGCTGCTGGTAACGGAATTCAACCGATACCGGATCAAAGAGTATACAGAACGGGCACTGCAGCAACTAGAAAAACAGATGTTCATCGAAGGAGCGCTGTCGGTCCCGACAATCACCCGGCAGCTACTGCAATACGGTTCACTCCGCAAGCTGTCGGGAGATATAACCGGCGCCGGGTACTTTTTTTCCTGGGCCCACCGGTTCAACCGAAACGAATACGCCTCTTTTGTAATGAGCGCATCAATGAACGGTCTGCGCAACCCTGCCGCGGCAATCAGCAGTCTCATTAGCGCGGCACTGGTTGCCACCCGTTCCTGGCCGGCCCAGGTCAGCATTGCCCGTTCGTTTTTTGCCGCACTCCACCTCTTTTTTTCGATTGTTCTGGTTACAGGCGGTATAATCCTGTGCGTCAAGTATTTTCCTCTCGCGCTGCACCGTTATACCCATTTTTTCCCCTCGACGGTTCCGTCAGTCCTTCGGATACTCTTTACCAACCTGATTGTGTATTCCCTGCTTTCCCTTGGACTGATTCCATTTTTATGGGTAGCATTGCTCCTGCTATGGAAACATTTAAGCCGTCCCGATCGGATTATCGGCTCACTGCTGATGGCCGTTATACTGCTGGCGCCGTTCGATGCGGCACTTGCCAACCGTTTCCGACATGCTGCCGATGCGCATGGTACCGCCTCCCGACTCGAGCGATCGCTCGACGGGGGAGCTGCAACCGGAAATCACCCGTCAAACCATTTCGAAGCCACGCCACTCCCGAACGCCCTCAGTGATATTCTCAACAGCATGAAGCGGCAGGAGTGGACAACCGCCCTCGCCGGACTTGCGGCTTTGAAAAACCGGGAGAATGATCCGCTGGTGAACAACTTGAAAGGTATCTGTCATTTTTTCACCGGTTCCATGGAAACCGCAACCGCGCTTTTTGAACAGGTTCTTGACACCAGGCCATCAGATCCTTCCGCGCGATTCAATCTTGCCCGCTGTCATATCGCCTCCAATGATGCCACCCGCGGAATGGAACTTCTGAAGGAAGCAGCCGATACCCGCTCCTCACTCGTCAATGATTTTGTCGAAGAGAATGACCGATACTTCTCCGACAACTGGCCACCGCTTCGCCAGCTGATGTTTCCGGAGTATCCCCCTTCCCGTTTCTGGAAGGAGATTTTTTTTGCTCCACTGCGTGATACTTCCGGGGTGTACCTTTTCTGGGGATTTTCCTTCCTCGGTTTTCCACCGGTGACCTCGTTTTTTATTTTTCTGCTTTTAATGATCACCACCCTGCTCACCGGAAGAATTTCCGCCGGCAACCGGCAGCTGCGCCGGCTGTTCAGCTGCAGATACTGCGGACGCATCCTCTGTCGCCGCTGTACCACCGGAATCCTCTGTTCCGCCTGTGCCGATGCAACCCGTAAAGAACCGTCACCCCGTTCAATAGAAAAAATCAGGGAACAGCTGGTTGACCGATCTGAAAATACACTTACTCTCCGTTCCACCGTGTTCAATATTTTCTTTCCGGGGAGCGGCTCTCTTCTTGATCACCATGCCAAACCCGGTAACGCGATTTTGGTACTACTGCTCTCTTCGGTGGTATATACCTACTGGTTTTCAGTAGTCGCATCACGGCCTCTGCACTGGATGACGGCAACCGAGAAGTTACTACTTTTATTTCCTCCGTGCAGTTACCATATTTTCTTTATTATCAGATACCTTATGACAAACACACGCAGTATTGCATCCCTTTTCACTTCGCCGTTATCCGGGAAGGGGTCCTGAATGGTCCTGAGCGGTACCCTCCGTGAATTCATACTTGCCGATGTAATGCAGCTGCTGACGCAGCAGAAAATCACCGGTAAACTTATTCTCATCAATGGAACCAGTGAAGGGCACATTGTTTTCAGAAACGGAATTATTGTCTCGGCCGTGAGAGAGAAGGAACATTTCCCGATGAAACTGTTCTATTTCCTTACTGAAATGCGCCAGCAATCAAAAACGAAGGTGCGGGAAGTATTCTCCTCCTACGAGAACAATGTCGCCGGCCTTACCGCATTTGTTGAAAACAAGGGACTCCTTTCTCACGACGAACTTGAGAACTATGCCACGAATGTCACCATCGACATCACCTGCAGCCTTTTCTTATGGAAACGGGGAAACTACCGGTTTGATTCAATGCCCAGTGTCGATCACCTGATACCGGCCCGCATTGAAATACCGGTTGAAAATGTCGTCATGGAGGCGATGCGCCGAATAGATGAGTGGCACCGTATGCGGGAAGCAATTAACGAAGAGACGATCTTCTCCCATACCGGAAAACAAATCGACCTGTTGGATGATCGCGACACGATCAATGATCCATCTCCCTACTTTTTTCATCGTATCGATGGAACCACCGATGTTAAAACGTTACTGAAAGATTCATTCCTGACTGATTACAAGATTTACGATACACTGTATCAGATGATGCAGGACGAGCTTATTCACCCGCTTTCCGACTCGGTTACCCGCTCAATCAGGGCGGCAATGCTTAAAAAAGGTCAGCAGCAATCGGTAAACTCGTTTCTTCCACCACTCATTGCAGCCGCGGTATCCATTGGTATTATCGTTCTGATCGTACTGGTCGCGCTGCTTCTTCGTGGTGTATTCTTTTCACAGCTACAGAAAGAGTCATCCCAGATCAGAAATGAGATCACCCTCCAGGATGCCGGAGTACATTTCAACGATGCGGCTCTTTTCAGGCGCTCGACATCACTTTCCCCATTCATACCCGGAAACCGGGAAATTGATTTCTATTCAATCTCCCGGAAAGAGAAACTGCTGATCCTTAAAAAGGACATTGGATTACCGGAAGACTGAAAGTTATACTATAGTAATCCGGTAAAAATGCGCTCCCCCACCACAATCAGAGCACAATAATTTAACCGCTATAGGGTAATCAAAGGAGAATGGCATATTTTTATTCTGAAGATTCGGGGGTATCATGCGCATCAAGCACACCTCCCGTATATGTTTCAGATGCTTTCAAGTGAACTTTTGAAGATATTCACCACTGAGGACAAATGGGGTTTTGACTCAGAAAGGTTTTTAATTCGATATCGGTAATAGTTGAACAAAACAATATAAATCTGAGAGTGGTTGCATAGTCCGGCAATTCAGAACTATATTTCACTTATAATATAGTACTATGTAACCATTTAAAGAGCCGTAGCTCCAACAGAAGGATGTTTACATGGCGTCAATTAATTACGCGGCCAGAGAAATAAACGTTAAAATTGTCTACTACGGGCCCGGGCTCAGTGGGAAAACAACCAATTTACAGGTTATCCACCGCAAGGTTCCACCTGAATTCAAAAGCGACATGGTTTCCCTTGCCACCGAAACGGACCGTACTCTCTTCTTTGATTTTTTACCCCTCGATCTTGGGAAAATCAAAGGATTTTCTACAAAATTTCAGCTTTATACAGTTCCGGGACAGGTGTATTACAATGCGACCAGAAAACTTGTCCTCCGCGGTGTCGACGGTATTGTGTTCGTGGCCGACAGCGGACAGGATAAAATCGAAGAGAATCTGGAAAGCTTTCAGAATCTTGAAGATAACCTGGCGGAATACGGTTATAAACGTGAATCAATCCCTATTATCATCCAGTACAACAAAAGGGACCTTCCGAACGCACTTCCGGTCCAAGAACTTGAACGGTATGTGAATAAATACAATCTCCCCTGTGGCGAAGCGGTTGCAAACAAGGGCATAGGGGTATTCGACTCCCTGAAACTGATCGGTAAAATCGTAATAGATTATCTTAATAAAAAATATTCACGTGGTTCACGCGGTTCTTCGGGAGCATCGCCCCGACCAATGCCTCCCCGGCCGCAGGCAGCACCGCCACGACCGGCCCCGCCGCCGCCACCAAGAATGCAGCAACCTTCCCCAGCTCAGTACAATCAGCTCGGACAGCAACCAAAAATGCCGCCGCAGCGCCCCCCGTTTCAGGGTGGACAGCCGTTGCAGCAACAACAGCAATATCCGCCTCAAATGAGACAGCAATCCGCACCTGCACCGCGTATGGCTCCGCCGCAGCCGGTAGCTATGCCACCGAAAAGGCCCGTCCCACAGCCTATGCAAGGCTATCAGCAGCAACAGCCCGAAGATCATGGTCATTTCGAAATTGAACCGATGCAGATGCAACAACCCGGACCTGTTCAGCCTAATCAGGGTCATACGGAAACATACGATGACCATGCGGTTTTTGAAGCGTCACCTCAACAACAGGCAGCCCAGCCGCAGGATGACTATTACAGTTACGGTTCTATCAATCTTGAGCCCATGGATCAGCAACAAGGGACTGTCGAGCAACAGGATTCCATTAATCAATCATCGTATGCACCACAACAGTCACAGAACGCCGGTGAAACGGGATCCGGTAAAACCGACCTTGACATGGAAATAGAACGGTATCAACGGGAAATAGAAGAAAAACAGCGGAAAATGCGTTCCGGTGGTGGAACACCGCAACAGCAGGCCGCTCCGATGCCGCCTCCACCTCCTCGACAACAGCCCGTTGGCGGAGATGATAACGTACAGCAGGATTACGACGTTTACAATATGGATATGCAATCATATGGAACGCCGCAGCCTCAGCAGCAGCAGCAACCAATGATCGGCGGCAATGACGATGAAGAGATGTACTTTACCTCTGTGGATACCGACCGACAGAAAAAACCGGTACGTCGACCGGTAAATCCACGGACGCAGCAACAGAAAGGATTCCTCTCAAAATTTTTCAATAAGGATATGCCTTAATGAAAGATATGATTCTTTTTCCCGAGGATATCGATCGTCTCAACGTCGTACTCGAACAGTTAACCGTTAAAGCAAATCTGCTTCTTGCAGTACTCATCAATAAAGATGGTCGTCTGCTGACGTATCAGGGCTCATTGGATAAAATTGACACGGTATCAATGGCTGCACTGGTAGCAGGTAACAGTGCATCCACACTGGCAATCGCCAATCTGATGGGAGAAACAGAATTTTCAGCAATGTACCATCAGGGTAAAGATCGCCATATATTTATCGCGGTTGTCGACGAGAATACCTTTTTATGTCTCGTTTTCGATGAACGGACCAATATCGACAGAGTCAAGGTGTTTGCCCGTCAATTTGACCGGCAGATTAAAAAAGCATTGACACAGGTATACGACAAAACTGAAGATCAGATTGATCTTGATCTTGACGGTCCATTTGAATCCAACCCCACACCGGCGTCACAGTCACCTGTTGCTCCCGGCAATCAGCCAGGCTCACCCCTTCTCAAACCGGAACAGGTAAATGGAATGATGTATCCTACCCTTCCGGAATCCGGTAATCAGCCGCACAACGACCCGGTTCATGGTGAAGAGGAATACTTTTTTCCACAGCAAACAGATAGTGGAATAGCGATCGAGGGTACCGGTGAACAGGCCCACGATACCAACTACCTCTATCTGAAGAAAAAGATACGGGAAACCGTTCAGCGGAAAAAAGAGCAATAGCAGACGATTATTACAACAGTGAACGAATCAGGGCAACCATAACCAGCAGCAGCAGGAGCGCAACAACAATAAGGCGTCCCGGGTGCTTCTTTTCTAACCGATCCTGTTTGAATTCTCCACTCAGTGCCTCTTCATAATCAAAATCATCGTCTATATCTATACCGTCAAGGTAGGTACCTTCCGACCAGCCGGTCTGCTCATCCGATCCGCAATGAGGGCATGCTGCGGCTCTCGCGGGAACCGTCCCCCCGCAATTGGGACAGGTAAATGATTGTCGTTGTTTCATATTTTTGAATATACAATACGTTGTCGGGATTAATTATTTTTTCATCTAAGTGGTGCCTATCCAAAATTCAATGCAACGCTCTTGCCCAACTACCGGATAAGGAAATGTCGAATGGGAACCATGCACAGATTTTTCCATTTGCACCGAAGGAATACCTCTTAATAGTCCGGACCGTCTAAACGGTCTCGCGTTAGTGTAGTTATTCTGATTGCAGAGCCCCAACCACAATTCTTACGACTGTGACAATCGACGCCATGATGACCATCCCATTTCTTCTCAGTGCTCCATTTCTTCTCGGTGCCGCAGCCACGGCACTTTTCGGTCGTCGATACACCCGCGACAGCAGACCTCCCGGACTTCTTTTTCATTCAATTACATCTAAACCCGGGCTTGAAATGTCTCACGTTTCACAGTCTCGTTTTGAACGCTTCTGCACACTCCTTTCCAGGCATAACCTGCGGACGCTCACGCTTTCCGAGGCACTGTCGGAATCAACAGAAGCAAGCGTGGATGAACAACGTTGCATTCTGACTTTTGATGACGGTTTTCAGTCGGTTATCACGACTGCGGCACCGGTACTCCAAAAGTACAATGTTTCGGCAACCGTTTTCTGTCTTGGAAACCATTTCGGGAGAAAATCCCAATGGGATATTTTTTCAGGGAATACACATCTTACGAAAGAGGAAATTCGCAGCCTGAGTGACATGGGCCACGAGATCGGCAGTCATTCAATGACACATGCCTATCTCCCCTTTCTTGACGATTCATCAGTGCGGCAGGAACTTGAACAGTCAAAAGCCCTGCTGGAAGATATCTGCGGAAAAGCGGTTAACAGCCTTTCGTACCCGTATGGCGGGTGGAACCAGCGGATCTGGGATATCGCCCGTGAGGTCGGTTATACAGCAGCAACTCTTTACCGCGGACACTCCCGGAGTGACAAGTGTCTGTTCCCGGTGTACGGTGTGTATCAAAATGACACTCCGGAAGACATGTTCGGAAAACTTTCAGTGCATACATCGGTTTCACTGCTTCGCGCCCGGTCCCGGATGATGGCTCATTTTGCACGCGGTACCCCGGTATGGAAATACCGGAAGGAATATCATTGCTCCGGATAGTTTGCAACCTGCCGGGACTTCTGCACTATCCTACGCTGAAGTTTGCGCTATAACGGGTTGAGCAGATGGACAGATAATAGTACAGCGATTATTCCTGCAGTAGACAATTCCCTCGTTCACCTTAAAAATTCTGCGTTCCTTTTCGGACACTGCAATTTCAAGTTCGCCTGCACATAGCGAAGCAACCACCGGCGCGTGATCCCGCCTGATGCTGAACGTTCCCCCTGAACCGGGTATGGTTACCTGCCATACCGTCTCCGCAACCAGACTCGCTTCCGGGGTTACGAAATTGCAGAACAGCGACGTACTCAATCGGCAACCTTTCCTGCTTTTTCAACGGCATCGTCTATCGATCCGACCATGTAAAATGCCTGTTCCGGCAGATGGTCATGTTTACCGTCAAGAATTTCGCTGCAGGAGCGGATGGTCTCTTCGAGTGGTACGAACTTCCCTTTTATTCCGGAAAAATGTTCCGCCACGGTAAACGGCTGGCTGAGGAACTTCTGTATTTTACGTGCACGTTCGACGGTCTTCCGGTCGTCTTCGGAAAGTTCATCCATACCGAGAATAGCAATAATGTCCTGAAGTCCGCGGTAGAGCTGCAGCATCTCCTGCACCCGTCGGGCGGTCCGGTAATGATCTTCTCCAACGATGTCGGGAGTAAGAATAGTAGACGTTGACTCCAGCGGATCCACCGCCGGATAGATACCGATCTCCTGCATTGCACGGCTGAGATTCGTGGTGGCATCAAGATGGCTGAACGTGGTAGCAGGAGCCGGGTCGGTATAATCATCTGCAGGAACATAGATCGCCTGTACCGAGGTTACCGATCCATTGCGGGTGGAGGTAATCCGCTCCTGCAGTTCGCCTATATCGGTGGAGAGTGTCGGCTGGTACCCTACGGCTGACGGAATACGCCCCAGAAGCGCCGATACTTCGGAACCTGCCTGCACGAATCGGAACATGTTGTCGATGAACAGAAGCACATCACGTTGTTCCTCGTCACGAAAGTATTCCGCAACACTCAATGCGGAAAGTCCCACCCTGGCTCTGGCTCCCGGTGGTTCATTCATCTGTCCGAAAATAAGCGCGGTTCGATCCAGCACTCCCGACTCTTTCATCTCACCGAAAAGCTGTGTTCCCTCACGTGTACGCTCCCCTATACCGGCAAACACCGAATATCCCTGATAGGCATTGGCGATATTATGAATGAGCTCCATGATAAGTACCGTTTTACCGACACCGGCACCACCGAAAAGGCCTATTTTTCCACCTTTCACATAGGGTGCCAGAAGGTCGATCACCTTGATGCCGGTGACCAGCATTTCACTTTTGGTCATCTGGTCCTTGTAGGCGGGCGGTTGACGATGGATAGGATACCGTTTTCCCGCGGGGATCGGTTCACCGCCGTCCACCGGATCACCGGTGACATTCACGATCCTCCCCAGAACATCCTGTCCGACCGGCACGGAGATCATTTCTCCGGTATTGAGGATCTGCATTCCCCGCGACAGGCCGTCGGTACTCTCCATGGCAATCGCCCTGACGGTTCTCTCGCCTATATGCTGGGCAACTTCCAGAACCACATTCCACGCGGCATCGTTTACCATCGGGTTGGTCACTTTGAGGGCAGTATTGATTTCCGGCATTTCGCCATCGTCAAACAGTACATCCACAACGGGGCCGGTGATCTGTACAATGGTTCCGCAGACATTTTCCGGTGCTGCCGCCGATTGATTCATTGCATTCATATACTCTCCATGGTATCAGGACTGAAGCGCCTCTTTACCGGTAACAATTTCATTGAGTTCCGTGGTGATGGCAGCCTGGCGTGCCCGGTTGCGCAGCTGCACATAATTGGAGGTCATGCGGTCACAATTGCTGCTGGCGTTATCCATGGCGCTCATCCGTGCGGCATGTTCCGCCACACCGGTTTCCACCAGTGCCTCATAGAGCATTCCCTGCACCATAAGTGCCGCATACTGTTGCACCAGTACCTCCGGAGAATCCTCCAGTAAGATGTCGTCGGCATCAGCGGACGCAGCAGTGACGGAAGCTGCGACCGGAAACGGCAGCAGACGCTCAACAACCGGCTCTTCCGAAAAGCTGGTAATACGTTTTGAATATACCAACCATACTTCATGAACCGTACCGGAAGTAAACGCACCAATCAGGTCGCCCGCCGCTTTCCCCACACTGTCAAACGAGGGATGCGCAGTACAATCCTTGTAGTTATGCAGGATGGTCTCGCCGTGCCGTTTAAGTACCGCATACCCTTTCTGGCCAATGCATGATGCCACGATCTTCCGATCGGGAGTCCTGTTTTCGGCGATATGAGCGTGCATCGCCCTGATGGTATTGGTATTGAATCTGCCGCACATTCCCCGGTCGCTGGTAACAACCAGGTACTCTGTCACGGAAGGTTGCTCATGTCCTTTGCGATAAAGGGATTGTTCACTGCCGAGTGATCCGAAAACCGGCAGCAGCATCCTGTTCGCTTCGCAGAACGGCAGCATCGCCTCCCGGCGTTTGGCTATCCGCTGCAGTTTGATTGATGAGATCATCTTCATTGACCCGGTAATTTTCCGGGTGTTTTTAAGACTGCCGATCTTGCGTTGATATTCTTTTATTGATCCCATACTACCGTTCCATCCTGTCGGCGTATACTACCATTACCCTGTTTCACTTATCCCGCTTTCCGGAAAAAAGCGACCGCAGTTCTTCAGGTCCTTCGCACAGTACCCAGCGCTGCATGAATTCAGGCGTATTCACCACCTGAGCGATACCTGCCAGAGTCTGCAGATGGGTTGTCCGCTCATCAATCGTACCAACGAGAAAGAACACGGCGTGCACTTCCGGAGCGGAGGAACTGAAATGAACACCCGGCACACTCCTGACGATTTTGAGTGCAAATTTCCGTTCCCCCTCGATCATGATATGAGGAACGGCAAACAATGGGGTCAGTGCGGTAGAACTGCTTTTCTCACGATCAACCAGTCGCTCATAGACCATTTCCGGGTCAACCTGCAGTTCCTCCCCCAGCTCTGCAGCCGCACGTTGAAAAAGCTGTCCAAGCGAAACCGATTCGTTGATATCGAGAACGGTACAGGAATCAACAACCTGGCTGAAACGGTTGTCGGGCGTACCCTTACTCTGTTCCTGATCCTTGTAAATGGTATCGAGTTCCTTATCAAGCGACGGGGTTTTGAGTTCCTGCGCGGTGGCCCGTTCGATCATCTGCAGAATCTCGCGACGGCTGAAATTCTGCGCCTGTGAAATGGCCATCGCCATACCAAGCGTCAACCCTTCGTCGATCTGTTCGAGCGACATTTCCGGATCAAACATCTCCGAGAAATCATCAAGAACCTCTTTGGCCGCATCCGTAACCTCCGGAGTGAACGAACCGGCTAAGCGGAGCTGTTCCATAAATTCACGGTATTTAGAATCGAGAAACAGATGGAGATGACGTTCATACGCCGCCACTTTACCGACCGGATACCGGTCAAGATACCCGTGGGTACCGGCGAACATGATCATTACCTGATGCATTATGTCCTGCGGCTGGTACTGACGCTGTTTGAGAATTTCGGTGAGGCGTTCACCCCGTGAAAGCTGGGCCTTCGTTGCCGCATCAAGATCCGATGAAAACTGACTGAAGGAGGCGAGTTCACGGTACTGGGCAAGATCGAGACGCATGGTTCCGGCAATCTGTTTCATCGCCTTGTTCTGCGCCGACCCCCCAACCCGGGAAACCGAGAGCCCGGCATTGATCGCCGGCCGCAGCCCCGAATTGAACAGGTTTGACTCAAGGTATATCTGTCCGTCGGTAATGGAAACGACATTGGTGGGAATATACGCCGAAATATCCCCCGCCTGCGTTTCAATAATCGGCAGGGCAGTCAGGGAGCCACCGCCGAGTGCGTCACTGAGTTTTGCCGCACGTTCAAGCAGACGCGAATGAACATAAAAAATATCACCCGGATACGCCTCACGCCCAGGAGGACGGCGCAGCAGCAACGAGAGCTGACGGTAGGACTGAGCCTGTTTCGTCAGATCATCGTAAATAATGAGTGCATGACGACCACTGTCGCGGAAGTACTCGGCCATGGTGCAGGCGGCGTAGGGTGCAATGTACTGGAGTGGAGCCGGGTCACTTGCGGTTGCACATACGACCGTCGTGTTTGCCATTGCACCGTGCTTGCGCAGTTTTTCAACCAGTTGTACAACCGAAGAGCGTTTCTGACCGATCGCCACATAAAAACAGTACATCGGCTGATCACCGCAGTTGACCACCTGATTGATGATCGCATCGACCGCGAGAGCGGTCTTTCCTGTCCTTCGGTCGCCAATGATCAGCTCACGCTGCCCCCGGCCGATGGGAACCAGTGCATCAATTGCTTTAATGCCGGTAAAAAGTGGCTCCTCCACATTTTTACGGTCGACAATGCCCGGTGCTTTCCTCTCGATCGGCATGGTCGTATCGGTAGTAACCGGTCCCTCCCCGTCAATCGGCCTGCCGAGCGGATCGACCACCCTCCCGAGAAGCGCTTCGCCGACCGGTACCGACGCCACCCGACGTGTCCGGCGGACGGTCTGCCCTTCCTTGACATGCTGCGCATCATCAAGGAGCACTACTCCCGTTGCATCACTACCGAGATTAAGTGCGATTCCGGTGACCTCCTCGTTCCCGGGCACCTCGATTGCGACCAGTTCTCCGGACATCACATCCGAAATACCGAACACCTGTGCAATCCCGTCACCCACCTGAATGATCTCACCGATTTCCGACAGTTGCGGTACCGAAGAGAACGACTCCAGCTCACGTCTGAGCAGTGATACAATCTCTCCTGCGGTTGTTTTCTGTTCCATATGGTTTGTTCCGTTACCTTGTCAGTATCAAAATTTCGTTACTGTTGCATCAGTTGCGTTCTGAGTTGTTTCAATCCGTTTCGCACCGTGTAATCCACCAGTCGCCCGGGTGATCTCACGAGAAACCCGCCGAGCAGAGCCGGATTCTTTTTATACGAAATCGTGACCGATTTCCCGAATTTTCTTTTCACCTTAAGTTCCATCATCCCGCGCAGGCGTTCATCAAGCTCCTGTGCGCTCTCCACTTCCACAGCAACCGTCCCTTCCCGGGTCTGACTGATACGTCCGATCGCATCGGACAGTTCAACCAGAAGCGCGATTCTTCCCCTTTTGACCATCATTTCGATGCATCGAGCGGTAAGTGGGCAAATATATTCACCGAATACTTCTGACAGCACCTGTTTTTTCTTTTCACGACGTATCGACGGCATGCAGAGACGCTGATACACTTCCGGAGCCATGCGGAAGGTGGCGTCGATCAGTGCCGTATCCTCCACTACCTGTTTCTCACAATCGTGAGCAACAGCCGCATCAAGAAGCGCTTCGGCGTACAAATCCGCAAGTTCGTGCAGTGTTTTCACCACTGCTCCAGCTGTTGTTCGACCATCCGCCGGTGCGCCTCGTCATCCAGCGAAGCATCAATCAGCTTTTCTGAAGCACCGACAATGAGATCAACCGCCTGCGAACGTATCTCCCGTAGTGCAAGGTCCTTCTCCCGCAGCAGCTGCTCCCGCGCCTCTTCGACAGTTCGCTTCGCCTGAAGTTCCGCCTCTTCACGTACTCTTTTAGCGGCAGCCTCTGCTGCAGCCCTTCCGTCGCCGATGATCTTACGTGCCTCATCCTGTGCCTTTTTGAGCATTTCCTCCTGTGTCTGCGAAATCCGCTCAAGCTCCTCGCGTGTTTTCTGCGCCTGCTCAACCGCCCGGGCCATCATGGTTTCGCGTTGCTGCACCGATTCCATCATCGGCTTCCAGGCGAATTTCCTCAGAATAATGAGCAGCAGTCCGAAAACGACCCAGGTCCAGATCACCAGCCCCGGATCAATCGAAAAGAGACCGCCGCTTTCCTGATGCGCCTCATGACTGACAACTGCAGTTGTATCCTTCACCGTAACCGCCATTTCCTTATTTAGTCAAAACGATAAGCAGACAGATTACCGCCGCAAAAAAGGCAACTCCCTCAACAAGTGCCGCAGCAAGAAACATGAATGTACGGATCTCACCTTTCATTTCCGGCTGTCGAGCAATTGCTTCGATTGCTTTACCACCAATAATACCGATTCCGATTCCCGCCCCTATGACGATAAGGCCGAGACCGATCGCGGCACCGAAATAATCACCGAAACTTGACCCCTGCCCGATAAGTGTCGATAGACTGTCCATACAACATTTCCTCCTTTACTGTAACACCTGTTGAGTTTCTGTCAATGATGTGCACTTGCCATTTTTATGAATACCGCCGAAAGCATCGTAAAAACCACCGCCTGAATTATCGCCACAAGCACTTCAAGCAGATATATAAACAGTGCCATTGGTACCGACACCGCAACGACGAGCGGATGAATCAGGAATATCAGCAGCAGCAGCGACGATATCACCATATGGCCTGCAATCATGTTTGCAAAGAGTCGTATGGCAAGAACACCGCTGCGGATAAACAGATTTGCGACTTCAATAATCAGAAGCAGCACTGCAATCGGCCCCGGTACCCCTTCAGGGATCATTGCAGTAAAAAATCCGGGAAAACCAAGTTTCATAAATCCATGGATGACGATTATCAGAAATACCATGATCGCAAGTGCGATATTGACGCTTATATTTCCGGTAATTGTCCGGAAGAGCGGTATCATCCCCAGAAAATTAGCGCACAGAACAAAGAAAAAGAGTGTGTAAAGGAATGGTAGCCACCTCTTGCCGGTATCTTCTCCCATTGCCGGATACACCAGTGAATCGCGAACAAAGAATAGTAGTGGTTCAAGAAGGATCCCGGCTTTGGAGGGTACTGTCCGTACCTTGTGAAATACCCCGGCAAACACGGCAATGAGTACCAACGCATTTATCAACAGCATGATAACATACTGCGTTACCGGAATGGTAACCGGACCGATCGTAAGATCATGCAGATGTAATGGCCCGAAAAACGGCAGCGGCTGCCACTCATGACTGTCCATGATATGATGGAGCAGCGTCGTCCCGACATCATCAGTGCTGCTTTTTTCCGCGGACACCGGAAGTACCAGCATAACAAGCGTCACGATCATCAGCAGGCTTTTTGCTGAAAATGACGCGTATTCCGCTTTTCTGTACTTACCAATGTTTAAATACACTTTTTTTCCGTTTATGGCACACCAGAGGAATTTTTCAGTAACGATTCAAGGCAAACGGTAACGATTTGCCCCGACGACTTATAGGGTATGGTGTGCAGCTAAATGCGGATTACCTGAAGAGTACCGGAAGGTAATGGGACCATTGTTGAGAACGCCCGATTGATTCCGGAAGTATTTGTAACAGGAGGATGTGCTGTTTTAATGAATGAACAGCGTTTGAGGGATGTATCGAACTTGAAATCCAGCTCGTATGCTTCGACGATATGTTCAAAAAAACATCGGGAAGTGATTGTTGAAGGAAGTTCCGGAGTACAGATATTCTCTTCTGCCTGAGCAGAAAGTCCTGTTTCCACACCCCTCAGGTTCCCCGAAGAACGGCTCACCGTTCTGGCACGTGCGTAGCCATTACCGAGACATGCAATGAGAATAGTAATAAAAATGAAAAGTATTTGTCGATGCATAAATTTTGTATCGTACTACCGGTGATTCGGGTCTATATGATAAGCAACATTTCGGTAGATACGCTTCTAAATTGTTCAGGAAAATAGATTATGCCACAAAAAAGGTATGAGGTTTTTTAAAGTCACATTTTTGTTTCACTACCATCCTCGTTCTATAATAGTATTTTATCTCCATGCGAAACAATTTTCATTATTTGGAGTCGATGGCGCCCTGTATATATCAAATCCGGTTTGAGGAGGTATCGTGATCACAAAAGCTGTAACGGCTCTGCTATTCTTATCCTGTTCACTAATGGCTGTCGGATCCGGAGATTCCGGCGATGAAATCATTCTGCCCTCCCCTCTTTCTGATATGCCTACCGTCGTTACCCGGAATGAACAATACACGCCACCTGAGTTACGCACAAAACTGACAGGGTTCCGTCGTATGAACAATGCAGGTGGCGGTCTTCTTGTCGGAGGCATACTGCTTGACTGCATAGGAACCATTACACTGATAGCCGGCATCAACGGAATGGTAAATGAAATCGATCAGGCGTATGACGACCCGTATGCCGATACCTATTATGAGGATAGCCCCGGTTGGTTGTGGCAGATGTATATCGGCAGTTACAGTCTTGGCTTCGGCATTCCCATGACCGTTGCCGGCTCGGTCCTCAAGGTAATAGGTTCACGAAAAGTATCGGAATACGAAAAAAGGCTGAAGCAAATCAGTATTCACCTATCCCCGAACCAGTGGACACTCGTAATCAGGTTTTAAACCTTTTGGTTCTATGTATCCTTTTGGATAACCATCAGTTACAGTGATTTCATCCGGTAGTACCCGCTCATCCCCTTTTTATGCATTTCATCAGCCCCATCCTTTGATTCATCAATAGATTCTGGGTTGAATCAAAAGGCCATTGTAATTTATACCTGTACATCCGTTCATTCACCATCAGTGAAAGGTCAGAGGTATGACTGGCAACATTTTTCATCATCTCAGAATCGCTCTTAAGGCAGGCAGATTCGCATTCAACCGTTCAGCACGGGAAGGCGAAACACTGGATGAAATTCTCGGGTATATCGACCCGTTGACCGGTATCCCCAACAGAAAAGCCTTTGAAGAAGACCGTCGACGGATTGCGGTGTTTCAGACCTTCATTCTGATCGCCGTAGATAACCTGAAGCAGCTCAACGATTCATCTGGACACCTCCACGGGGACAAAATATTGCGTAAATGTGCCCATATTCTCCATAAAGCAACCGAAAAGGTCGGAAAAGCATACCGGCTTTCCGGAGATGAATTCGCGCTGATCGTACCACATTGCTGGGTTAAAACCGTCTGCCTCTATATTAAAAACCGCATTGCCGATGACCGACGTTTTTCGGTAAGCATTGGTGTCGCGCAACCCTGTGGCACTGCCGGATTTACCGATGATCATTTCAAGGAAGCCGAGACGGCACTCAATCAAACCAAACGACACAATGCGCTCCTGCAGACGGAATATCTTGAGGACGTGGAAGTGGAAGCAGAAGTTGAAACTGAAGCTGACCTGCCGGAGCGGGAGAGAGTTCCTGCTGACCGGGTCGAAGCACGTGTTGCTGTAGCAGCCTGAAATTCTGCGGGAGCAAATCAACCGAAGCGTATACCATAGCGCGCAGTAATCCCGGGAAGCACTGGCTCAAAGAGTCACCATGCTTTTTCCGGCATCATACCCCGGTCGTTAAAGACGTCTGAATTTCTCTCCCGACAGTTTTCCCCCGAACCCATCGCCGGTAAGGACATTCCCGAACGGAGTGCGATACGTACGCGGCTGTTTTTTTCCGGAAACAGATACGAAAATTACTATCGATACAAAGATAAGCAAAATGCCGCCGGCTGCAATTCCCTGATACCGCTGTATCTTCTCTGCAGTCTGCACAGTATGTTCAGGAACCCTGTTACTGAAAGCGGGAAAACTGCCGGAAGGCACGTCCTTAGCCGAGGAAACAACCCGATCCAGTTGATCGACTATTGCAAGCAACGGTTCTGAACATTGTTCCTGCAGACAGGAGGAAGAGGTGAAACGCTGTATCAATGCATGATATGTTGCCGGAGATAGGTACCTCGAACCCCGACTAGGTTCGATAAAAAGCTGCAGCGGATCTCTTACTGCAAGGACCAGAGCGCCCTCGGCACTGTCAGATCGCCATACATGCCACTTTTTGCAGATCTGTTCAATAACTGTTGCAGCCGGAAAGGCGTCAAGCGAATCGATTGTCACCAAGAGCAAGCCGAAATTTGCATCGAGCCACAGCCTTCGGGCAACTGTATTAATTTTCAATTCGGTATCGTTATCCACAAGATTGGCGAAATCTGCTACCGGACCCGAGGGACGCGGCGGTAGTTCGATAACCGTTACACCGAAACAGCATACAACGCCCCAGATAAGCATCATTCCCGAAAACAGTCTGAAGATCATACCGGTTAATTCTTCTTTCTGAATTTAAAGCTGAACTTTTCCGCCTTCAAAATACTTCGCCTGAATAAGAAATACCACCCGAAACAGACTGATTTACTCACTTTATTGTCTATGGTTTTCACGCGTGACCACCGTTTCCGATCAGCCCTCTGCCTGATACACCGGTTTTATTACTCCGGCGATTAAATATACCTCACTCGTGTTTCAGAGATTCTTCGACGATGCTCAGAATGAGCGGGAAAAATACCGTTCATGCTGAGTTTGAGTTTACCCTGAGTTTATCGAAGGGAAGTATGAACGACTGTTATGGGTAATATTTATTTGCCGGAATAATAGTAAGCAATTATTGTAACCAGATGATGCAATTACTATCCAGACCGGTACTACCGGTTACCGCTCAGTCGTACCCAGGTATGAACAATTGGTTTTAAAGAAACTGCTTTTCTAAAAAACAATCCGTCACACGGTTTCCACGTCATCCTTCCCTGCCGTCGCATTCTCCATTGCGTCAAACATATCCCCCACTGTTTTTATTCCCGACACCAGTGCCAACGGCAGATGCACCTTATAGGTGTTGATCATCCGCATGCCGACGCTGAAAATCCCCAGCGAATCGATGCCGACATCATTATACAGGTGGGTTTCTCGCCTCAGCTCAGACGGTTCCGTGCCGAGTACGGTGGCGAGCGTTTCAAGAAAGTGTTCCCAGGTCAATGTTTCAGCCACACTTATCCTCCTCCATTGCTGCAAGTTCCTCTCCGGCAGTTCTGAGCAGTTGCTCAACATCAAGTTTTCCTGCCCCCCTGCCACGGGGCAGTTGCTGCAGAAAACGGACGGTATCAGGTACCATATAATTCGGAAGTGTTTCCCTGCACCGTTTCATTACCGCTTTTTCAATACCGTCGGTACTTGTTTCCGGCACGACAAACACCCAGATCATCTGTCCGTATAACCGGTGCGGCACACCGACCACAACACAGTCCCGGACACCGGGAATCGCAGTTATCTTCTCCTGTATCATAAGCGGGGAAACCGATTTGCCTCCACGTTTTATAAGGTATTTATCTCTTCCATGCAGCTCCATAGAGCCGGTGCCGGTTTTTACCCCCACATCACCGGTTCTGAACCATCCGTCAACAAATGACAGCCGGGTCGCCTCCGGATTTCCGGCATACTCCCTCACGACCGATGGTCCGCGTACCCAGAGTTCTCCTGGAGTACCATCAGGAATCTGAACACCGTTTTTATCGCGGACGACAATCTCATTGTTCATCTCCCCTGCAATCAGAAAGCTCCCCCGTGCCCCTGAGCCATCCTCCTTTATCTCGGGTTTCTGCACCATGAATACCGTTGAGGTCTCAACCAGACCATACCCGACAGAACAGAATTGCAGGTGCGGAAACCGTTTACCCAGCCGTTCCAGCAGCGACGGTGAGAGAAAATCCATACCGGTCATGATTCCGGTTACTTTTTCCGCAACGCACGGGTCAACCTCCGGTAAGGTGCAGAGTGTTTCAAAATACGAAGGTGGTGCGGAAAGCAGTTGCGCTCCCCATTTCCCCGTCAGAGAAAGATAGGTAACCGGTGATAGGTCTTCTGAAAAAACCAGGGTTACCCCACCGAACAGCAGACCTGCACACACCAGCATTCCCGAGGTTGAGAGCGGAAAAGCAAGGGTGGAACGCCAGTCCCCGTTACTTTCCGGACGATTATCCGGCGCCATTTCCGCTGAACAGCGCAAAGCGGAAACGATATTACTCCGGTCCATCATGACGATTTTCGGCACGCCGGTAGTACCGGAACTTGCAGCTACCATTGCAGGCATATGTGAAGGAACAACCACGGGTGGAACAGGTTCGCTTACCGGTATCGCGGCACCGAAGGCATTCGCTCCCTGCCCCCCGATTGCGGCAAGTGAAAATGCAGCCTGCTGTCGCTGTACCTCGGCGGTAAGTGATTCCAGCGCGGCACTTCCGGTGATCACCAGTGTCACCCGCGCAGAAGCGAAAATTCCGACCTTCATCGGATCTGGAGTCATCGGGAAAAGAGGAACCGCATAGCCCCCGATCCGCCATACGGCAAAAAAGAGTGCGAATACCTCAGGAGAGTTCTGCAGCGAAAATCCGACCCCTTTGCCGGGCCCTATCCCGCGCTGACGCAGCTCATCCGCATAGCGGTTGACCAGTGCATCAATCTCTCCGGCGCTGATTTCCCGGTCATTACAGCACAGCACGACAGCGTCTGTAGTTCGTGATGTAATCCATTCGTTATACAGATGTTTGAAATCGACTATCGGTTCCATTTCAGTAAGGCTCTCCTTTGTATACAGTATGCAGAGAAACAGCGTGGGTCTCTACAGATATTTATGTTGAATTTTTCCTATATCCTTCGGTAACTCTTTCACAACAATGAACTCATCCGGGATTTTATACGAAGAGAGTTTTCCCACACAGAACCGATGCAGCTCCCCCCGGGATACCGCGTCCTCTCCTGCAGGCTGAACACGGGCAACGATTTTCTCCCCGCACACTTCGTCGGGTTCTCCGGTAACGGCAACGGCATGCAGCAGGGGGTGGGTCAGCAGAAACGCCTCCACCTCTTCGGGGTACACCAGATTCGCTCCCCGCTTGATGATCCGTTTTTTCCGCCCGATGAGCCGTATCCGCCCGTCGGGAAGTCGCACACCGCAATCACCGGTATAAAACCACCGTTTACCGTTGCGGACAACAATAGTCTCTTTTGTCAGAACAGGATTCGCGAAGTACTCCAGCAGCACCGCATCGGTCCTCACCAGCAGCTCTCCGTGCTCACCATCCGGCGGTTCGTTTCCATTCCGGTCGATAAGGTCAATCCCGGTAAAATCAAGCGGACGGAAATCGCTCACCCCGCATCCGGTATCGTACCGGGAATCCCATACCGCCATGGTTCCCGTTTCCGAAGAACCGATTATATTCACCACCCGTATACCGAAATCGCGGTACAACCGTGCAGCGACCTCATCGGGCAGCAGTTCCCCCGCAAAATATGCCAGCCTGACCGATGCGACCGCTTTCCGTGTAAACCCCGGATGCGAAAGCAGTATTTTCGCCAGGGTTGCCGTGAGCTGTACTGCCGTCACCCGGTGTTCCGCAACCGTCTGCAGAAACTGTTCCGGATCAAAACGGGACTGGTAGCAGGCGGTACCTCCTGCAAGCAGTGCCTGGACCCCCATGCCGAACCCGCCCTGATGATAGAGCGGCATACCAAGGAGCATGGTATCCTCGAGCCCGAGTTGCAGGTAGTTCGCCATATCAAACTGAGACTTGTAAAACCCGGCATGTTCCACGGCAAGGATCTTGGGATTACCGGTTGTTCCCGAGGTACAGGCGTACATGAGCAGTTCTCCCGGAAGGGGATCGCCTCCGCCGGATTCGCCTGTCGCCGCTGGAGTACCCTCCATCAGCACCCTTCGAGATAAAAACAGTGCGTCCGTATCATCCTGATCCATGAGAAAAACCTTCGGGCGCACGTCCGGTTCCAGCTCTGCAATCAGTTCGGCCACGTTCCTGCGAAGAGGATTGGCCCGGTACGACCCGACAATGCAGCAGACACGAAAGCGCATGAGGGAAAAAAGCTGCCGCAGTTCCCATGAACCGGTCTGCGGATCGAGCGGTACCGGCCGTGCTCCGCACTGCACCGCCGCCCAGAAAACGGTATACCAGTCAAGCGCATTCGGCATGATGATCGCCACCGTGTCGCCCGGGAGAACACCGCATGCGGCTAATCCCGCGGCGGCCCGGTCAACATCGGCCGTAAAGCAGCCGCAGGTTTTCACCGCACCGTCAACCATGAGCAGTGGTTTATCGGGATACTCTGCCGCGTTATTTTTAATTGTTGCAAGGATGGAGCCTGTACGTGTCATCGGATTACCCTCCGCTCAGACCGCACCGCCGGCATGCCGGCTGACCCAGTCGGCAAACAGGTGCTTTACCCAGTGGAGCTGTTCGCCCACCGGCATGGTGTGAAGAACGGAGGATTGCGTAGCGGGAGCATCTTCATTTCCAACGACAATCATCTCCCGGTCAGTGTGCGCCACCCGGTTACAGAGTTCACGTGCCCGCTCGATCCCCATCCAGTTGTCGTTTCTTCCATGGGCGATAAAAAACGGACAGGAGGGAAACTCATCGTCACTGCAACCCATGAGCGCTTCGAACTCCCCGGGGTCATTGTACCCGGTCTGAAAGCTGACCCACTCCCCCGCCATCATCCACTGCGGGGTCCTTGCAGCGGTAACATCTTTGACAAAGAGTGGAAAGAGTACCGCACAATATCGGTATTCGCTGTTGCGTGCAGCAGCCCGGTACGCATAGCCGCCACCCATGCAGAGTCCGCCGCACCCTACGGGTAATTCTCCGGTTGCCGAATGCTCTTTAAGAACATGCAGACAGGCGGCAAACGATGCTTCCAGCAGTTCAACCCTGCACTGTACTCCACGTTCAAACAGCGACGCCCCGCACCCCGGCATATCGGGAACCAGAACCGCCACTCCCCGCTCGGCGAGCGGACGGGCAAGCATATGCATTTCCTCCTTGCAACTGCCGAGCCCCGAAAAGAATACGATGCTGCCGCGAAGGGGCGTTCCCGGAGGAGGTAGATGAAGATATGCGGCAAGTGCATGCTGATTATCCAGCGGAACATCAACCGCAGTAACAGGAACGTGCGGAAAAGTTACTGAAGCCGCGTACGCATCACGATAACCGCTGTAGGCAGCTTTTTTTTTCTCGATAGAGGCGGGATTAATCAGAAATGCCGCGAAACGGCAGGCGGCAGTCTGCTGTAACAATGCCTCTACCGTGATGGAAACCCCCTCGCCTCTGGCTGCAGCAGCCATGGCAGCATAAAATTCGGCTTTGGTATTCCAGAAAGAGAGCCAGAGTTCCTCAAGCTGACCGGTGTTGCGGATCACCACAGCCTCCATGCTGGTAAGAGCCTCTTCCAGATCAAAAGGGTTCACTCCACCAATAAGAAGCCGGGTGGTAAGAGGCGTCAGCAAATTCCGTATTGTCCACTGATCACCTGCCATTGTTACCGCCGTTTTCGTCGGGAGAAAGAGTGGAACCGGGACATACCGGACAGCCGTCAATAAACTTCCAGGCAGACGATTTGTGCACCACCGAAAGATTCAGATAGACACGCGAAGCATCAACCTCCGCATACCGGTTGAATATATCGAGAACCATTCTGCATAACTCCCCGGCAATACGTTCCCCTAAGGGTTCAATAGTCTGGAATTCCACAAAAACCATCGGATCCGCACAGCCTTCAAACAGCATCGTAACTGTTTCGTATGATGCCATAACTTTGCAGGATTCCCGACCAATAAGTCGCTCCACCGACTCGGCTGCATCATGCAGAAGTGCATGGCAATCGCCCGGCGAAAGCACAATATTTGAGCGGAAACAGAGTATCGGCATACGGTCTGCTCCAGACACATCAGAAAATGTTCAAACAATAGCTGCGCGTTTATTCCGAAGACCGGTGAAAACGGACCATCCGTATCACCATTACTTACATCATTTGGGTACTTACCGGAGGCAGTAGAAGCATTCTCTCCCCCCGAAGCAATTCCATCGAGTCTCTAAGGAACTCTGATCGGTTAAATATACTTCTTCACTCTCCCTCGCGGAAACATGCAACCGACAATTAACGAAATCCTCAGGTCATCAGTTTCCGCAGGTCAATAATTCCCGCTTTTCCGGCAATAAAGAGTACTCTCCGGAACAGAAAACGGACAATCCACATCACCACCCGTTGCGGGGGCAGGTAGAAATTGTCCTGATCGGTCGCCATGTACCACTGCCTGCTGCGCCGCATCGCCTTACGTGAATCATTGTAGAAACTCCAGTACGCCCATGGTGGAAATATGTATTCGTCGTGGAGTCGCCGCTGTTCGGGAATGTTCCGGGGAGTCGCCTCCGAAGGCGGTGCGAAAAAGTAGACCCGATGCGTCGCGTCTTCAAGCTCCTGTAACGATGCGATATCGTCGCGCACGGTTCCCCCCACCATTCCCTCGGAATAGAGCCCCATATGGAGCCGTGCAGACCGGAATGCCGGAAGCACCTTCCGGACATCTTCGGTACAATGAAACGTATCGTATTCAATAGTTGCCTCGAGATCGAAACGGTACCCGGTCAGATCGTACTGCTCTGCACTATTGACAAACAGTGTCACCTGATCGAATTTCCGCTCGATTTTTCTGAGCAGCTCTATGAGTGTATTATTGTCGATCACCAGTGACGGCCGCCGGTAGAGTTCATTCATCAGACTGGTTTTTGATCCCATACAGTATTCGCACCCCTCATGCACCACCGGACACGCTCCGCGACCGGTAATGAGCATGGGCAGATGATACCGCCCACCCTTCGGCGGCACCCGCCAGCGGTATTCCACAGGCGTAGTGTTCCCCGCCTTTTCACGGTATCGCGGCAGAAGCGGCAGCCGGTCGAATTTCGTATCGATGTCCTTTTCGGGTGCAGGGTACTCGCGCCACCGCCGCGCATAGTCGGGAAACCAGTCAAGATTGAACTCGAGCCCGGCAAAATCCTCCTGCCTGAAACACCAGGAGTGTTCATTCTCAAAATCCCGGCCGACCATGTTCGGAATGGTACGAGGATCGTCCCCCTCGAGTAGTCGTGCGATCGGGAACTCGTTGTCCCCCCTAATGAAATAGTCAACATTGAAGGCTTTAAAAATCTCCCGGTATTTGAGCTGGCTGTGCATCCCCCCGAAAAGGATTTTTGCCTTGCTGTTGTGGCGTTTGATAAACCTGATGATCAACCCGAATTCATAGAGTTCGATAAACCAGTTGAGTTCAACGATGAAAAAATCGTACCGGCGGACAAGTTGTCGGTTGAGATCGGAGCTGTACACACCTTTCACCCGGTCGGAATGATGCCCGAAGAGCCAGGCGAGCGGTGCGCTGAAGGTGTATTTATGGATCAGCGCCGGAATGACGACCAGTGCATTCATACGGGAGTGTTTTCTGTAAACGGGTAAGGATGGAGAATCATCGTATGAGGTTCGCGTTCGTTGGGAAAGAGGTATGGCATATTTGACCAGTGAATTCAGGTGGAGTATCCCGATTCAAGGGATTACCGGTACTGTAAATATAGCTTTTGGATTTTTGCTGGATATGCCGTGCTTTCAGCGCTTCGATCCGCCCGAGACACCCCCACATTAACTGTAAGGACGTTCAATTGAACGTCCCTACGGTATCCGGCAGGCGTGGAATTATCACCATAATTTTCGAAATTCCTTCAACTGATGTATTTTCGAAACAACAGAATAGCAGCAACGGCAGGTACCGGATCTGTCGGTTCTGCTTTATTTTATTTTCAATTCTGCATTTCAGAGCACCTTCACGGGAACAGTCACTGCCGATGCGTGGGAAAAAAATCGCAATTGCGGGAAAAGGCGGCGTTGGGAAATCAACGATCGCAGCCCTCTGGGCACTTGAACTCGCCCGGACCTCGGCAGCCGTTGTGGCGATCGATGCGGATCCGGATGCGAACCTCGCTCACGCGCTCGGCATGCCGGAAGAGCAGCGCCGCAGCCTTATTCCCCTCGCAGAAAACGACGCACTGATCCGGGAACGTACCGGTGCCGACGCGGGAAAAACCGGACAGCTCTTCTCGCTCAACCCGAAGGTGGATGATCTCGTTTCCCGTTTCGGGTGCAATTATCGCGGGGTGCACACGATGGTGCTCGGAGCGGTGCGCAGAGGTGGTGGCGGGTGTGCCTGTCCGGAGAGCACTCTGCTGAAAAGTCTTGTACGGTACCTGGTACTCAACAGCAATGAACATCTCATTGTTGATATGGAAGCCGGTGTGGAACACATCGGACGGGCGACCGCCACCGGTGTTGATGCACTGGTGATCGTCACCGAGGCAGGATCACGAAGTATTGAAACCGCAATGCGCATTTGCAAGCTTGCTGCCGATATCGGTCTTGAAAACAAGCTCTCACTCATCCTCAACAAAGTCCACGGCAACAGTGCGGCACAGGAGCAGCTGATCTCCGGCAGACTGCCCGGCGTTCCCGTCATCGGCACCATTCCCTACGATGAACGGTTCATCGATTGCGATAGCGAGGGAAGTATTCTCGCCGACCGGACCGATGCCGCGTCACTGCTCGACCGTTTTACAATGGCACGCAACAACCTGTTTTCCCTTATAGAAACCGGCACGCTCCCGTCGGAATAATCTCAACCGCACAGTACAACAAGGAGTTTATATGGCAACAGATTTTCCCCCGTTTACCGCTACCGCTATCGGCAGTCTCCCGTTTGACACCGCCGATGAAGCACTCGACCTTATTTTCAGGAATATTCCCGGCTGTCCGATATGGCCGCAGCTCCCCAAACGGGGCATGCGTGAACAGATGGAGATTCAGTACAGCGAAGGGTTGCCCTGTGTGGTGCTCGACGAGGAGAAAACGAGAATGTTCTTTGATACCGCCGATGAGGATGCCTGTGCAATGGCGATGGGCACCTTTTACGAATCGTACATGATGGCCGAGGAGAGCGGCGACTGGTCGCCCTTTGCGATCAGTGAATCGTATTCAGCAGGCATCCCGGCGTTTGAAAAACGACTTGAAGCAAACCCGGTTGATATGCTCAAGGTGCAGACCACCGGTCCGCTCTCGATCGGACTGAGTATTGTTGACGAAAACAAACGTTCCATTTACTACAACGAGGCGTTCCGCGACGTGATCGTCAAGGGCATGATCGCCAAATGCCGCTGGCAGCTGCAGAAGTTCTCCAGATATGCCCGCAAAGTAATCTGCTTTGTCGACGAACCGATTCTCTCGGCATTCGGTTCCTCAACCTACGTATCGGTCTCCCGTGAAGATGTAGTCACCATCCTCGCTGAAATGGTCGAGGCGATTCACGAGACCGGCGCACTCTGCGGCGTGCACTGCTGCGGCAACACCGAATGGCCGCTTCTTATTGACGCGGGGGTCGATATCATCAACTTTGACGCCTATGAATTCGGTGAAACGATCGCACTCTACCCGCAGCAGGTTAAACAGCATCTCGAACGCGGCGGAGCACTCGCCTGGGGAGTTATCCCCACCTCGGAGAAGATTTTCGACAACAGTGCGGAATCTCTTGTTGCGGTGTACGACCGCAATGTGGAACGGCTGGCGGCAGCGGGAATCGACAAGGCGCTCATTCACGCGCAAACCCTGATCACGCCGTCGTGCGGAACGGGATCACTGTCCGTTGACGCAGCGGAAAAGGTATTCACGCTGCTGGGTGAAACAGCGAAGGCGCTCAGGGAACGGGGATAATAACCGTACGGACAACTCGTCAGAAGTGCGGCAGCGTCTGTTGCCGCCGCACTAGTTCCGGATCGGTATCGTCCGGGTAAAAAACTGTCTCCCGATGTTCACCCTGACAATCAGCACCTGTTGCGACCGGACCAATGCTTCAGGAAGATGCAGGTGAACGCATCGATTGACAATAGGGTCCCGTTTTGTATACAGGAGCCTGCCGGAAAGTGTGAATACCGAAATTTCGACTGTTTCCGATCGGGAGTGTGCGGCTGAAAAGGAAACCGTCAACGTCTGGTGAGCAAACGTTATGACCGGATTACCCTCACGCGCAGGTTCCCTCACGGCTTCGCCTTTGTTGCCGATCGGTGGATCTTCGATATGGTACCGCTCCAGTGAATCGTCGGATGTTTCCGTGATATCATCGGTTCCCAGTCGTGGAACACCGCCAATACGATACTGCTCCATGTCGTCCGGTGCCAGAGCATCCTCTTCCAGTGCCAGCAGTGAATAATAACGGTCCACAAAACCGAATACCGGGGCATACGAGACCGGTGGTTCGATATCGATAGTCGTGAGATTTTCCGTCCCGGCCAGAGCACAGCCGAACTGCAGCGCATCGGTAATGGGAACTGTTACGGCATTCTCGGAATAAGTCCGGATTATTCGCCCGTTCATGGTGATATTCCATAGAACTTCCGGTAGTAACTTTTGAGTGTAAAGAAGTTTCTGATCAAGGTTCTCTATACCGTACTGGTACTGATGGAGAGGAACCAATTGTTTGGTTGCTGTTCCGGTTTGCAGTGAAAGAACCGCTTCGATTTTCATCCGACTGTCGTTTATCCTGAATATTTCATCGTAAATGCCGGGCCAGTAAAAACCCGTAGCCTCGTTCGGAAAGCGTGTATCCGACATTTCCGGTGAAAAACCGGATAAGAGTTGCAGGGTAGTAAGCAGAACGGTTGAGTCCACCTTTATTCTGAACGATGGTACCTGACTTTTTACCCATCGCGGACCCGATGTCATCAGAACAATCCGGCGTATGGTTGTTTCGGCAGTATCGGTAAACAGACTCTCCGCGAGGTCGATTGCCTCCTGGAACTGCAACGATGAAACCTGTGCAATGGAATCAAGCTGTTCCGTTGAATAGGGAACGGGAAAAGAATCGGTTGATTCATAATAGTCGATTTTCGAAAGCGAATCGAGCAGTGCCAGTATCTTATTGAAGGAGGCACTTCCATGCGCCCCGGGAGCAAAGACCCGTTTTTCCTCCCCTTCGACGTCGAGTATCAGTCCCGCGGTCTTTTTTGCATCCGTTAATCGTTCAAAAAACAGCTTGAGGACCTCCGCCTGTCGTACGATCTGATTTTTGAATATATACAGATAATCAGGATGATGCCATCGCCAGAGAAAAACGAACTGCTCACGAAGTCCGGCTAACCGGATAATTTCAGGGCCGGAGTGTCCGATAACCTGGGTGAGTGTCCCGGAGAGCCGTGACGTGTTCAGTTGGGCGGTATACATCACGGTTGCACTTTCCAGCTCTTCGTGCACAAGCCGTATCGCCAAGGTGTTTTTATACATTGCTGAGCCGGTTTCAAATTCAATCGGCAGGGAAACGGTATCGGTACCGTTGTTTTTTTCCAGTCCAACCGAGGTAATCCCCTGTCCACCAACGATACGGTAGGTCGCGGTAGTCTTGCCCATGGCATCGGGAAAGAGCATTGCCGCATGTCCGTTACTGTTGACAGCAGGAATGATATAGCGCAGCCGCAGCCGGCGGGAATTCCCCCAAGTTACCGGGAAAATGCTGAAGTTATAGAAACCGGGCATCCAGTCGCGTTCAATGATAACGGGATCATACCGGCGTCCGACCACCTTATTGTATTGTTCCCGTGCAACCGGTACCGGTTTGAGTTTTCCTTTGAGCAGCGCATCGCCGTTCCATAACAGTACCCCGGTAACGGCAGACGAGTACGGCAGTTTGAGTGATCCCCGTATTTCCAGTGAATCCCTGAACGAATCCGGTTCCGCCCCTTTGCAATCGAACTCGGCATCGAGCTCAACATCGAGGTAGGCCGGATACACGGTGATCGTATAGTGTTCCGCAATCATTTCCGAAGTACCCTGCCACCTGACCGATTTCGTACTCTGACTGTAAAATGATCCGTATTGATTTGCGGAATACACAATTCCTGCAATCATGAGCAGCAGTATGCAACAGTGTTTCATACGATTTTCCTGTAAAAAGAGGATGAAGGTTCTTCTGTGTACTGTAATTATAGTATATAGTCTGAAGCTGTTGCGGGTGGATTCGGAAAAAGCGTTTTCCGCCGGAAAACGGAAATGTAATTACACCCACGAAAATACTCTGAGAATAATGTATTGTTGCAGTAGAGCACATGAAGAATGGTAACCCTTATACCGGCAAAGGATGTTCTCAATGAAAAATCACCATTGGATTATTTTTGCGCAGTTGTTTCTAATGACGGCATTTCAGATTTCGTCCGCAGCCGAAGACACCCTGCCGATACGGAAGGGAATAAGCTGGGTGTACGGGTACTATAGTGCCTCTCAGGTACCTGGATATACAAACGGGATTTCTGTTTCCATCCGGGTTGCTATTGATTCGGTCAGGTATGAAAATGACATTGGTACTATCTTTACCACGGAATCATTCTCCGGATTGCGTGGTACCTGTCCGATTTCTAATCCCGTAGGTGATGATACTGCATGTTTTGCCTTTGATACACTGTGGCATCCGGCCTACCGTCTATCGGGCGACACCATGGCTCTGCTGCCGGGCGACACCTTGGCACTCACCTATGTTCCCTACAACGCTATTCTTCCAACTATATTACCGCCTGCTATTATGAGAAACGATTCACTGTTCACCCGGCATCTGGATGGCGCAGCTTATTTTATTTCGGGAATGAATGTTTATCACCATACGATCGGATTTCTGGGAGGGTACTATATTATTATAGCAGGATCTGCCGCTACCTCCAGCAGTGGCTTTGCCATTTCCAGCTATTGTGATTCCGTTATTAATGTTGCTGAATTAAAAGTCCGACTCTCTCAGGTAGTCGCAACCACCCGACCGTCAATAAGCAAGCGGTTCCTGCAGCCGCGCACCATCACCTCTTACCACGACCTGCTCGGCCGAAACATACGATTACGAAACCTGCAACCGCAGACACCTGCGGTTGTAATCCGATCCATCCGCGGTTCCCGAAACGAACCGCGGATTTTCGTCCGCTGACCGTCACTATATCTGAAGGTAGTTTCAGCCTGTTGTTGAATTGACTGGGATGTTCCTGAAATTTCCAGTTCTCTGGATGGTCCGTCAATTAATCTTCCGATTGAACACAAAAAAGTGCCGAATGAAATGGGCGGCGCTGATTACGTGTGTATACGAAGTCGTACCGGTTCAGTGCACCGCAATACGCGCTAAATTTAGAGTTCGTCCTCTTTTTACGGATGATTCAACATCACCAACATCAAGACGACATTAAAAACTTTAAAACATCCAGCTTACCATCATCCCGTTCGCTCCGTTGCAATTCCACGGATTCAGCTCAATCGCATCTACCAGTGATGTTTTCGATTTGGCTTTTTTTCCAAGTGCAGCAACATAGATCAGTGAGTACAGATTGGTACCCGCCCAGATTATCGTTGATGTTGCGAAACACACAGTTGCTGGTGTCGCATATTTTGTATATGAATTATCCATTTCATTGTTGTCCCGAAAATCATTACCGGTCTGCACATAACTGAGAGCAGTCGCACCTAAAAAAGCAGCACCTCCAACAAAAAGAAACGGAAACGTCAAATTCCTCGGACCTTCTTTATAATACAACTCATAATTTCTTTCAGCCCTGCGCGACGCCGCCACCGACATCGGCAAACTGACAAACATCATCGCCTCGGAAAGAACAGTAAGCGGCAAAAGCTTGAGGCCCTCGGTTTGCCCCCGCCCCTCCACTTTTTTAGCACGTTGAGGGAGCAAACCGTATAACAACCCAAATCCCGAAGCATAGATCGCATTGGTTATCGCCAGAGTTTTGAGATACTTCTTCTGATCCACTGAAAACATTGTAAACCGATCTACCACCGGCAAAGAATCCACCACCAGCTCAGGTGCTGTAACCAAAGGAACACTTACAGCACTGTCTTTTGCCACCGGAGCTTCGTCCCCGCAAAAACCATTGGTACCAAATCCCGATACTATACCCGTTGTCAACATCATCAATAGTAACTTTTTCATACTCCTACTCCTCTATTTTGAGGTGAATTCAGGTGAATAGGAAAAAAACAGCTGTGTGCTGTAAACCGATGAACCGGTGGGATACAACCGGGGTCCGATAGCCTCGTCACAAACCTGCACCCACACGCCGCACCGACTCACTGCACCGGATTCAGATACTAGCAGCGGTGCAATCGGGCCGTCGGCGCTATTGACCACCAACATGCGGTCTTTACTGTCCCCGCTGCCGTCGGTTTTGGAATCCTGCTGATAAAACCATTTAAACATATAGGTCTCCTCAACCGGAGTACCGTACATCGATACTACTTTTTGCGGTTCATCGGCCACGGCAAACAGAAAATAGGACTCGTCCGGTTTCACGGCGAGCGTATATGCAGATTCAGCCACCCCGGCCGACCGGTCGAACAGCACGATTTTTTCATAGGATTGGGAATGGATTTCCGGGTCAAAATACGTCAGATTATTCCGGTAGACACGGTAGATCCCCATCTGTTGAATCTGAGGATTTTTGTTGACCGCAACAACCTTTTCACCAAATTCCCGCTGGTAGCGGACCGTTCCCCGACTTGCCACAGAATAAGAGCCGTTGACGATCGCCTTGAACTCGAACAGGGCACTGAAGATCTGAAGGTACGACTCGGCAAGGGGCAGGAATGCATCATGGTAAAGTGAATACAGCGAATCAACCGGTAACCCGGCAGCTGCGCCCGCAGTGTCCCACCGCGTATGATTTTCTGCAAAGGTCTCGATCAGGGACACCATCTCAGTTTTTGTTTTTGCTGCAAACGCCGGGTCGATTGCCGGTTGGAACTCCTTCGGCAGCTCTCCCACCCAGTTTTCTTCGGGAAGAAAGGCTGAGCTTTTCAACATTGATTGCGGAACGGCAAACCTGAAGACGAAGGTATCGGCATCGGTGGTTTCATCGTTGGCAAGTGAGGAGTAGACCACCCGGTAATCTAGCGGTCCCTCGTTTGAACTTTTCGATTGACCATAGAGGGAGGTGACAACGTTAAATGAAACGGTCATTTCGATATCACGAACCTTTTCACCTGCAAACAGTGCGGTGATTTCCATGCTGTCGCCGGGAGCAGCTTCGCATAATAAAGTATCTGCTGTATTTCTATAGACAAAATCGATTGTCCTTACACGGTTTTCCTCGATCTCTTCAAAGGAAGTTGAGAACTCCGCACACCCGAAAAACAGCACCAGGCATATGGTTTTGACTATCGGTGACATCCGCACCAGCTTTCGCATATCAGTACTCAACCTTGATCCCTCCCATGATTAGCGGTACCATGGTGATTGCCTCACGCTCGGTATAGTCATAATTGTACATGTAAAATTCGGCACTGCTGTAAAAAGCCCCCAAAAGATCGGGTATATCAAGAAACACTGTATAGGTAAATCGCTTTTTCGCTTTTACATGATCAAACCGCAACCCCAGCGTAAAATAAGGGTCGACCCTCTCGGAAAGCGGCTTACCATACTCCGGGACAAATACCTGACGGTTTTCATTCAGCGTTCTGCCGACAACCGGGGTTTGCGGTTTACCGGTAGCATACTGGATGCGTACTCCCGCATCCCACCCGAGCGGCAGGTGAAATCCAGCTACCAGCTGTAAGTAGTTGGGAATGTCCTCTTCGAACAGCTGCCACTTTTTATTCGAAGGTATATACCGTTCACTGTGAGAAAACGTATAGGCCAGCCATCCGAACAGGTACTTACCGTTAAGATACCGCACCATAAGCTCCGTTCCAAACATCCTCCCCCGAACATCGGCAACCCACTGCCCACCTTCATTCGCACCCGTGGTATCGAACCGGGGAATATCCCACTGAAAATTGGTGTACACCTGCCAGTCGATACTGAGCAGATCGGTTATATTCCACAGGTACCCCATCACATACTGTGACGCTTTGGTTGCCGGCAGTTTCGGATTACCCCATGTCGGGTGGATTACCCATCCTATCGGTTGTGGTGTCTGGCTGTAATTACCGACTGCTGCCTTGAGGGTTTGCTTCGGAGTGATTTTATATTGAGCTGCCAGCCGCAGCGACGGCTCACCAGCCCCGCGCCATACCGGACTCTTTTTACCATACTTCCAAAACTGGGGCACTACCGACCCGGTATAATCAAGTTCGGGAAAATAGTCGAAACGGACTCCCGGAAAGAGCGTCAACCGATCGGTCGGTTTTACTTGCGCAAACAGGTAGGCACCCACCGTTCCGAACAGCCAGTTGTCGGTTGTATCCGCACGCACCACCCCATTGCCATCGGGCCGTACCATCATTAAATCAACCGGACTCAGCGCAATATCGATACCGGGATAGAGGGTTACCTTGCTTGAGAGCTCCCAGGTAAGTTCATCATGGATATTATGAAGTACCCCTTGCCGACGGGTTGAGAATTGCCCGAACAAGGCTAAATGTTCCCTGTTGAAGGTCAATCCATACTCCAGAGAGTTTTCTGCACCATTCGTAATTTTCCATTTCCAGTTTCCCGACAGCATATTGAACGTTGTCGACTGGTCGGCCCGGTTCGCCGCACCCTCGATCTCACTGCTCCCACCCCGCTGCAGTGCACTAATGACCGATATACTGTCATGCGCACCGAATCCGCTCAGTGTTACCGATTGGGCATCGTTAATCTGTATATCCGACCGCACCAGATAATCCCAGTAAAAGGGCAGCATCCAGAACGGTATGTTTTCGCCCCACTCCTCCATTTT
Source organism: Chitinispirillaceae bacterium (assembly GCA_050304135.1). GTDB lineage: Bacteria > Fibrobacterota > Chitinivibrionia > Chitinivibrionales > Chitinispirillaceae > JAFGNB01. The sequence goes on from JBNLDC010000024.1 coordinate 43,857, forward strand.
GTCAAATGCCGTCGCGAGTACCTCACCAATAAAACTCCGCCGTGCCGACACCATCACCGACACCTTTTTATGGACCGGCCCTTCAAGGTAGAAACTGCCGTCCACTAAGTTAACCTCTGCAAATCCGTGCAAACGATCGGTACGCGCTTTTCGCGGCAGTAGCTCGACAATCCCGCCGGTATACCCTCCATGCCGCACATCGGTACCTCCCGGGTAAAAATTAACCCCTTCAAGCGCCTCAGCCATGTACGTCGATTTGATCCCGTCAAAATGGTAGAGCAGCGGTATGCGCAATCCATTCAGGTAAAAACCGCTGTCCCACGTACGCGTACCTCGTATGATCACATCACCGCTTCCCATGGTGGGTCTCCCCACCCCCGGCAGTGCCTGCACCACCTTCACCGCATCACCGCCGACACCGGGAATCCGCTTTATTTCGTTTTTGGAAAGCTGCCGGCGGCTCACCGTTTGCTCTTCGCTTTTTCCGTACACCACTACTTCGTATTCAGAGTAGGATTCCCGCTCCGGTCGGTAAACAACCGACAGTTCTCCTGCAGGCGAAATCACTTCACGCTGCCAGAACTTCTGGTACTCCGGAATAATGCATATAACCAGAATACTGCATGCGGGAAGACCCCGGAACGAGAAATTGCCGAGAGAATCAGTCGTAGTGATGAGTTTGTTTGCTTCGAGCGTTTGCCTGGGGTAAGTACCGATCGTTTGCAGATAGTACCCAAAGGGCACTGGGAGGGTCGTATCGGAAAGGGTATCCTCGAATTCGATCGTGACAAACGCATCGGGAATCGGGTACCGGGTTCCTTTTTCGAGCAGTGTGCCTGAAAAATTGATGGCTGTATCATTTTTAACCATCACGTCCGACAGCGAAAACCGGTATTCATATTCAAGCAGGACCGCTACCGGTTCACTGGAAGTCTGCGCGGGTGAAAAAACAAACTGCCGTGCCGCATGCACGGCATTGCTGTCAAGCTGCGGATGACACCCCTTAACCACGGTAACACTGTCCACCGTACCTTTTTCCGAAATCAGCAGTTCAAGGGTTACTTTTCCCTGAATACCCTTTTTCTGAAGGTCGTGAGGATACTCTGCTTTGATAAAGGTTTGAAGTACCGGCTCCTTCTCGAGCGGTGCTTCAGGATTCTCGGGTAGCTGCGACTCTTCGGGAGTCGCGGAAACATCGATCACCATTATTGACGAATCGGTTTCGTTTATATTTTTCGCTAAAATACTCAGAACATACAGCAATAGTAAGTAACACAGAAAATATTTTTTCACTTGGCTGTTCCAATTATTAACAACAGAATCTATGGTAGAAATTGAATTTTCTTTTTTATCTCGATTAAAAGTAGTTTATTTTTTCAAACGTTCAGTCATTACACCTTACCCTTGAACTTCAATCAGTGATGACAGGAAAATTTACACTTAGAACAGCAACGAATGATGAAAGATGCTCTGTTTTATTATCTCTGTTGGTAACTTTCAGTACACTTGCACCTAAATCAAGATCAGAAGAGAACTTTTTACCGATATTCAGCCTCAAACCAATTGTATTAACATTATCGTTGCAATAAAAACAAGGACTGTCATTGTAATAACTGAATGGACATGAAGAACCTTTTATTCCGATGTTCATTGAAAAGATAGTGGATGTTGTGAGTAACAGGATTAGTAGAGATTTTATAAAATTCCTTTCTGTTATTTTAAGGAATACGGTGCTTTTGTGTGGACAAGAACGTTCTTCCAGAATCAACCTGCACCAGCCAAAAATTGCTCCTTTACACCATATCCAAACAAAGGATCAGCCATAACGAAAAATTCTTCATCCGTTTAAACTTCCGAACAACCAATAAGTGGCATACGTATATAAAAACAGACATCTTCTCATCAATGGAACCAGCCTCGCGGAACTGCAGGTTACCAATAAAATAACTATAATTCTCCATTTCTCCAAACTCAATTCACACAGGAGCGGGCGCTCCGCCCCAGCACCCCGGCCTGAGGGTGGTCCGGCCACCACCCTCAGGGCTCCCGGGCCTTTTTCAGCACCGCAGCGAAAGCGGTACAATAGAAACGGTACGAAGTACCGGATTCTCTGCGCTTAAAGAA